>CAWFXG010000010.1:0-273673 GCA_963819745.1 uncultured Acidobacteriota bacterium
CCGGTCCAAACCATATTCGTAACCGGAAACTTCTTTACTCTGCTTGGCCTTTCACCCGCGCTGGGCCGCTTGATTCTTCCCTCGGAAGGGAATGCGGCGGGCGCCGATCCGGTGGCGGTGCTTGGGTATCGCTACTGGAAATCCAGGTTTGCGGGAGACCCTTCGATCGTCGGGAAGAAAGCCGCCATCAACGGCTACCCGGTAACCATCGTCGGCGTCGCTCCCGAGGGCTTCGAAGGGGTCACTCCGGTCGTGGCCATGCAAGCATACCTGCCTCTTGGCATGGCTACCGTGGATTCGGGTGGCTCGACGGATTTCCTTACCGATCCCAAGAATCGCACGCTGATCGCTCTGGCCCGCCTCAAGCCAGGCGACCGTCCGGAGCGCGTTGGGCCCGCTCTGAACATCGTCGGACAAAGCCTGCTGCAACAATATCCAAGGCCCGGCGAGCCCAGCGCTTTACGAGTGATTCATCTGCGTCCACCCGGACTGATGAATCATCCGTCCGTCATGCCCAAAGTTGCCGGACTATTCTTGTTGCTGTCCGGATTCGTTCTGGTTCTTGCCTGCGTCAATGTCTCCAATCTCCTGTTCGTCCGCGCCATCGCTCGTGAGCGCGAAATGGCTGTGCGCACCGCCCTCGGCGCCTCGCGCGGCCGGCTCATTCGTCAGGTACTCACGGAGAGCGTGCTGCTCTCCTTGGCCGGAGGAGCGGCGGGTTTACTCCTCGGGCTTAACGCCAGTCATCTCCTGACGCGCTTGTCGTTCGAAACGGATTTGCCCGTGGTGCTGAACTTCCCTTTTGACTGGCGAGTCTTCGTCTTCGCGCTGCTGATTGCCGTTGCCACCGGAGTCGTCGTCGCGCTCTTCCCGGCGCTTCGCGTTTCATTCGGCAACTTGCGCGAGCGCCTCTACGCGGCCGGACGCGGTTCCGTCATCGGCCGCCAGCGCTTGCGCAGTGCTCTGGTGGCTCTCCAAGTGGGCGGTTCCTTGGCGCTGCTGATCGCCGCCGGACTTTTTCTGCGCAGCTTGCACAATGTCCAGAAGGCTGACTTGGGTTTCGACCCACGCGACGTGCTCAACCTGTCCCTCGATCCCCATCAATTGGGTTACGACCAGGCTCAGGGAATCGCCTTCTACCAGGAGCTCCTCGCGCGCGTCCGCGCCATTCCCGGCGTTGCGTCGGCCAGTCTCGCATCTTCCATTCCCCTCGGCGAAACGGTTCTCGGCGACGACTTCGACGTTCCGGAACGTCCGCTCGCCAAGGAAGATCCGCTGCCGCACGCCATCCGCACCTCCGTGTCCCCGGGAAATTTCGCGACCATGGGGATCCGGATCCTCCGCGGCAGAGATTTCCAGGAGTCCGACAACGCCTCATCGCCGCAAGTCGCCATTATCAATCAGGCTATGGCCGATCTTTACTGGCCCAATCAAGACTTGATCGGCAAGAGCTTCATCCGCCGCGATGACCCCGCGCATCCGGTGCGCATCATAGGACTCGTCGCCAACACGCGCATCGAACAAACCTACGGCGCCTTCCTGGAAGCGTTTTACGTCCCGTTCACCCAACACTATCTCTCCTCCGAAACCTTGCAGGTCCGCACCACCCTCCAGTCCCGGTCCACCGTGCCGGCCATTCTCGCACTCGTTCGCTCCATTTCTCCCGCCATGCCCGTAAGTGGCGTCCGCACCATGTCGCGCGCCATTCAGGGCATCAATGGATTGCTGCTCTTCAAAGTGGCCGCCGGACTCGCCGGCACTTTGGGCACGCTCGGCTTGTTGTTGGCTGTGATTGGTGTCTATGGCGTCATGGCCTATTCCGTGGAGCAGCGCGCCGCGGAAATCGGCATACGCATGGCCCTGGGAGCCGCTCCAGGCCAGATTCTCGGCTTGATCTGCCGCCAGGGTGCCTTCTTGGTCGCCGCCGGACTACTCCTCGGCTTGCCCGCGGCCTTCGCGGTAGGCAAGCTACTCACGGACTTCCTTGTCGGTGTCACTCCGCATGATCCGCTCACCTACATCAGTGTTTCCATGCTGCTGACCGCCATCGCCCTGCTCGCCAGCTACATTCCCGTCCGGCGCGCCCTTCGGGGCGACCCCATGGTTTCGCTCCGTCACGAATAGCCGATTTCCCCTCCCCTAGTACCCCGCAGGAACCTGTACGTCGGGACGGCTTGCGACTTTACGGCCCCAAGCGTAACGTGGAAAAAGACTTGGCTCGCGCAGCGCGCGCCCGGTCCGCAACTACATTGAGTCGCGAGCAAGGCTCCGAAATGCTTCGGAGCGGGCAGCCTTTCGCCCATCACCGCGGTGGCTGGATACCGCGAAGTAATTCTCGCGCGGGGTTTTCGTGTCGTACTGGTTTCGTAACGATAATCGTTTGCCGCAAGCGCGGCTGGCCGTGGTCTCCTACGTCATCGTGGGCATGATCGGCGTCCTGCTCATCGGCTTCTGGAAACTCCAGGTCATCGATTCTGACAAGTACAGCCAGTGGGCCGAGCGCAACCGCGTTCGCACCATTCCCGTGATTGCTCCTCGTGGCCGCATGTTGGACCGCGATGGCCGCGTGCTCGTCGACAACTATCCTTCTTTCAGCGTCCTTCTGCTTCGTGACGATCCCACGCTCGTCGGCAAGAGTCTTCCCGCCATTGCGGAAGGCCTTGGCGTCTCGCTCGCCGATCTCACTGACCAGCTCGATAGCGCCAGGAATCTCCCCAAGTTCCAGCCGATTATCGTCAAGCCGGAAGCCACCCAGGCGGACGTCGCTTTCATTGAGTCGCACCGCGCCGATATTCCTTTGCTCGAAATGCTCATGGTCCACCGCCGCCGTTATTTGCCGGGCGGCTTCATGGCTCACGCCAGTGGATACGTCGGTGAAGTCAGCGAGCAGCAGATTGAAGCCAGCAATGGCAAGCTGCGTCCCGGTGACTTTGCCGGCAAGACTGGCCTCGAGCGCCAGTACAACGACCTCCTCCAGGGCACCGACGGCATGCGTCGCGTCATCGTCAACAGCGTCGGCAAGGAAGTCGATCGTCTGCCCACCCAGGAAGCCATTCCCGGTAAGCAGATCCAGCTCAGTATCGATTTCGATCTCCAGACTGTCGCCGAACAGTCCCTCGGCCAGCGCCCCGGCTCCGTTGTCGCCCTTGACCCGCGCACCGGCGAAGTTCTCGCCATGGTCAGCCGCCCCACTCCCGATCCCAACGATTTCGCCATTCGCATCTCCGCCAAAGAGTGGAAAGAACTCAACGACGATCCTCTCCATCCGCTTCTGAATCGCGCCATTCAAGCCCAACTCGCTCCCGGCTCCGTTTTCAAGATTGTCACCGCCACCGCCATGCTCGAGGACAAGGTTCCCCAGGAATCCTTCACCACCTTCTGCCCGGGCTACGGCACTTTCTACGGCCGCCAGTTCAAATGCTGGGTGTACTTCGCCAAAACCGGCGCCAGGTCCCACGGCGTCACCAATCTTCACGACGCCATTCTCAAATCGTGCGACGTCTTCTTCTATACCGTCGGCATGCGTCTCGGTATCGACCGCCTCGCCTACTATGGCGATAAGCTCGGCATCGGTCACCGCACCGGCATCGACCTTCCCTCCGAGGAAGCCGGCCTCATGCCTTCCGAGGAATGGGTCGAGCGCGTTTTTCATCGCAAGTGGTACGCCGGCGAAACCATTTCCGTCTCCACCGGTCAGGGCGCCGTCACCACCACTCCCCTGCAACTGGCCCGCATGATCGGCGGCATCGCCTCCGGCGGTGTTTTCAAGCAGCCTCATCTCTTGAAAGACGCGGCGAACGTTTCCGAAGTGCGCTTCCCGATCTCCGAGCCCACCGTCGAAAAAATTACCGATGCCATGTATGGCGTCGTCAACGAGCCCGGCGGCACCGGCGGCCACTTGAAGCTCGCTGGCATCGAATTGAGCGGAAAATCCGGTACCGCCCAGGTTATCGGCTATGACGTCCGCAACCGCATCGGCAAGCAGAAAAAGTTTGAAGACAACGCTTGGTTCGTCGGCTATGCCCCCAGGCGCAACCCGGAAATCTGCGTCGCCGTCCTCGTCCAGGAAAGCGGCCAGCATGGCGGCGAGGCCGCCGGCCCGGTGGCTCGCGATATCGTGAAGGCCTACTACGACAAGAAGGAAAAGAAAGACGGGCGCATCACTGCCGACGGAAAGCCGGCCGCAGGCGGCCTGGAAACCAGGCCTCAGCCGCAGCCCGTTGTCCGGCAACAGGAAGCGGCCCAGCACTTGCCGGTCCGCCGTGACGCCAATGCCGCTCGCGAGTAATTACCGCGACGCCGTGAAGGACTTATGAACGACGCGACAGGAACTCGAGACTACGACTGGTGGCTGCTGGCCATTCTCCTGGCCATCTGCACCCTCGGCGTCATTGAAATCTATTCCGCCACGCACGGCAGCGCCTTGGTTGGCATGCACACCAAGCAGATTCGCTGGCTGGTCCTTGGCTTCATCGCCATGTTTGCTCTTTCCCGCCTGGACTATCACCTGATCCTCGATCAGGCCTGGATTCTCTATTTGATCGGTATCGTCGCCCTGGTTGCCGTCCTGCTCGTCGGCCACACCCGTTTCGGGGCCAAGCGCTGGATTCCCATCCTCGGCGAAGCTTTTCAGGTGTCGGAACTCGTAAAATTGATTATAATCGTCTGGTTGGCGCGCTTCTTTGCGGAAGTGCGTACCGATCAGCTTTCCCTGCGCGATTTAATCAAAGCAGGGCTTTTGGTGGGTCTGCCGCTCGCATTAATTCTCAAGCAGCCGGATTTGGGCACGGCCATGGTGCTCGTGCCGTTGTTGATTGTCGGCGCTTTCCTTGGGGGCTTGCAGTGGCAGCATGCAGCCGTGATTTCCTTGGCTGGAGCTTTATTGATTGGAAGCGTTTTCTATCCGCCGGTGAGCAAGCACATTTTGAAGCCCTATCAGCGGGAACGCATCACCTCCTTCTTGCACCCCGAGGATGACGCCAAGGGTTCCGGTTACCAGTTATTGCAGTCCAAAATCGCCGTAGGCTCCGGCGGATTTTGGGGCAAAGGATTTGGCAACGGCAGCCAGAATCAGCTAGGCTACATCCCCGTACGGTATTCCGACTTCATCATGTCGGCGTGGGCGGAAGAGCAGGGATTCAAGGGCGTGCTGCTTGCTTTAGGGCTGTACATGGCGCTGCTGCTTCGCCTCGTGCAGAACGCCCAGCGCGCCAAAGATCGCGCCGGTATGTTCCTCGTCATGGGCGTCGCTGCGGCGTTAGGTTTTCACGTTTTAGTGAATGTGGCCATGGTTATCGGCGCTATGCCGGTTACCGGCATCCCGTTGCCGCTTATGAGCTACGGGGGTTCGGCCACGTTGTTTGTTTTCCTGGCGATCGGTTTGGTGATGAATGTCCGGCTGCGCCGGTTCGTCAACTGAGCTCCTCGCCAGTCCCGAGTGCTGGTAATTGTTTTTGTAAGCACCGCGCCGGGTTTGTTTTGCAGGAATAAACGAGTGAGGACAGCATCGTCCGCCGTTTGCCCCTCTCGGCAACGGACTAGCCTCGATGGCATGAGGATGTACTTCGCGGTTGTTGACCCCTGCCGGGTCAACCCCTCCGGCTTCGAACTTCGCGCCGCCTCTCTACTGGTGTCGCCTACGTGTGTCCCGGCTTTCTCGGGACCGGCTCCGCTTTTCCGGACCTCCGACGGGCTTGCGCCCGCGGCGATGCGTCCCAACCACCGCTCTGCGGCCACCTTTTCGGTGAGCTGCTGGGCGGCCTCGCACGAAGGGGATCCCGGCACCGCCGGGCTCTCCCACATCAAGGAGTTTTCATGTCGAAAGAATTGGTTATCTCCGCGGCCTCCCACGAACGGCGGGTCGCGATTTTGGAAGAAGGTCAGCTAGTCGAAATCTACATCGAGCGCGAAAAAGAATTCGCGCTGGTTGGCAGCATCTACAAAGGCCGCGTCACCCGCGTCCTCCCCGGTATGCAATCCGCTTTCGTGGACATCGGCCTGGATGGCGATGCTTTTCTCTACGTCAGCGACGTGTTCGAAAATCTCGAGGACTACGACCACGGTCATGGACCCGGTGACGCTCACGGCCCAGCCCCCGTTCAGGACGCCTCGCACATCGTCTTGCCCGGCGAATCTCTCGGTCAGCCTCCGGAAACGGAGCTCTCCCACGGGAATGGCGCCGATTCCTCCGCTTCCGTGGTGGACGAACATTCCGATTTTGCGGCCTCCGAAGCGCAGCCTCCGGATCCTCTCGAAGAAGGCAATCGCGCCGATTACCACCGCTCTGCGGAAGCCCCCGCTGCGCACGACGAACACGCCGAAAATCTCGATGAGCGCCAGCCGGAATCCAACGCTTCCGCTCCGCAGAATTTCGGGAATCAATATAATCCCACCCAGCGCTACGCTCCTCGCTCCGATCGCGGTCCGCGGGACAATCGCGGCGGCCAGGGCAGTCAAGATTTCGGCCGTGGCGATCGTGCCGGCAACGACCGCGGTGGCGCCGGTGGAGATCGTGGTCGCGGCCGTTGGGGTCGTCGCGGTGGACGCCGCCGTAGCGGTCGTCCTCAAGGCGGTGCTCCTCAGGGCCGCAATCTTCCGCCCTCCAAGTACGCCTCGCCGCAGGGCGAACAGCGTCCTCATGATTCTCGCGGCTTCGAGCCCCGTGGCCAGCAGCATCGTGGCCAGGAGCATCGTGACCGCGGCTTTGACAATCGCCGCTCCGAAGGCGGTCGCCCCGCCGGCGCTCCTCCTTCCGGCGCCGAAGACGCCATCTTGCTCCCCGGTGAATCCCTCGCCAAATACCGCAACAAGCCGCTTGCCGCTTCGGCGCCGCCCGTTGTGGAACGCGAACTTCCCGAGCCCGTCATCGACATCGACGAACCGCAGCCTCCTCGCGCTGCCGGTTTGCCGCCTGCTGGCGCCCCGCGCCGTTCCACCGGGGGACTTCCCCGTTGGCTCCTGGCCGAGTCCGGCCCCGACGCGGAAACTCCTTCCGCCGAAGCTTCTGCTGCGCAAACGGACGAAGCCGGCGAATCCGCCGCGGCCTCCGACTCCGTCCGCTCCGACGCTCCTGTGAGCGAAGATGACGCGGTCGCTCTTTCCTCCGGCTTGATCGAAGCCAAGCAGGAAGCCCGCACCGGCGAGGCCACCGGCTCGCTCGCTTCGGGCGTGGTTTTTGAAGAAGAAGAGGACGAAGAACAGGAAGAAGAATCCGAGGAAGCCGACGCCGAATCAGCCCGCCAGGATGTCGCCGACCAGGAAGACGCCGAACAGGAAGAATCCGAAGAAGAAGAATCCGAAGAAGAAGAAAGCGTCGACGAACAAAACGCGCGGGAAGAGTCCGAAGATAACGACTCCGAAAACGAAAACTCTGCGGAATCGTCCGACAACGGCGACCCGCATTCCGAGGAAGAGCACGCCGAACATCCTTCGCACCTTTCCGCTTCCGCGCTCGCCGAGGCGGAAGCCGACGCCGCTCATGAAAGCGCCGAGCACGCCGAACATCCTTCGCACCTTTCCGCTTCCGCGCTCGCCGAGGCGGAAGCCGACGCCGCTCATGAAAGCGCCGAGCACGCCGCCAGAGTTGGCGAGCACGACGACGCCGGGCATCATGACAACACCGGGCATCACGATGAAGCTTCCTCCGGGCACGAACATACCGAGTCCTCCGGCAGCCATTTCGCCGAGCCCGCTCCCGCCGTCGATGATTCCATCCTTCTTCCCGGGGAAACCCGGGCTCCGCGGCCCGCTGGCGGTCCGCGCGAAGATTTTGTCCCGCGTGATTCCGCCCGCATCGGTGGCAATCCGCGCTCGCGCTTCCAGCGGCCTTTCCGTAGTGGTGGAGGCCGGGATCGCGGCAGGGACAATCGATCTGGTGGCGGCGGACGTCCCGACCGCCGCGGTGGTCGCCCCGGTGGACGCTTCGAGCGTCGCCCCAGCGGCGGACCACACCACGATCGCGGCTACCAGGGAGGCCGTTCCGGGCCGCCCCGCCGTCCGCAACTAATTTCCGAAATGCTTAAGGCCGGTCAGGATGTCGTCATCCAGATCGCCAAGGAACCGCTCGGCAAAAAGGGCGCTCGCATCACCAGCCACATTGCGCTTCCCGGCCGCTTCCTGGTGTACATGCCGACCATCGATCACATCGGCGTTTCCAGAAAAATCGCCTCTGCCGATAACCGTTCGCGCCTCCGCCGTCTGGTTGGCGAAGCTCGCGGCGCTTATCCCGGTGGCTTCATCGTGCGCACCGCCGCCGGCGGCGCCACCGATGAGGAGATTCGTACCGATATCGATTTCCTCGGCAAGACCTGGAACGAAATCAAGCAGAAGAGCGAGGAGCGCAAGTCGCCCGCGCTGTTGCACCGCGACCTCAACCTCGTCGAGCGTATCCTCCGCGATTACGTCAGCGACGATTTCACCGCCATCTGGATCGACAGTGAGGAGGAATACGGCAAAGTCGTCGAATTTGTCAGCCGCTTCCAGCCCAAGCTGGTCAATCGCGTCAAGCTCTACAGCAAGGAAACCCCCATCTTCGAGGAGTTCGGCATCCAGCACGAGCTGGACAAGGCTCTTCGCGCCAAGGTCTGGCTCAAGTCCGGCGGCTACATCGTCATCAACCACACCGAAGCGCTCGTCGCCATCGATGTCAACACCGGCAAATTCGTCGGCAAGGGTTCCACGCGCCTCGAGGACACCATCGTCAAAACCAACCTCGAAGCCGTCAAGGAAATCGTCCGCCAGATCCGTTTGCGCGATCTCGGCGGCATCATCGTCGTCGATTTCATTGACATGGAAGAGCGCCGCAACCGCGAACGCGTTCTCGGCGCGCTGCAACAGGCCCTCGAACAGGACAAAGCGCCCTCCAAGGCTCTTTCCTTCAACGAGTTCGGCCTCGTTTGCATCACCCGCAAACGCACCAAGCAGGCTCTCGAGCGCGTGCTCTGCCAGCCTTGCCCGTATTGCACCGGCTCCGGCATGGTCAAGTCCGTGCCCACGCTCTGCTACGAAATCCAGGCCGAGGCCCGCAAAATGGCCGCCGCCGACCACGAAAATCCCAACCTCACTCTGCGCGTTCACCCGGAAATCGCCAAAGCGCTCAAGACCCGCGAGTCCATGCTCATGGACGAACTCGAGCAAACCTCGCACAAACACGTCATCATCCAGTCCGACGCCACCCTCCACTGGGAGCAATACGACATCTACTAGCTCCAAGCAGGCATACCAATTCAAAGCGGGCAGCTCGCTGCCCGCTTGCGCCTCTCTTGATCAGAAAGCTTAATCGTTCGTTGGGTGGGTTATTCTGCCGATCAGTACGAATGGCCTGGCCGAGCGGAATTTCCAGAGCCCTGGTTTGGCCCCTGGTCTGTAATCTTCAGCACATCGCGCATGCAGATTATCAACTCCGTCAGGCCGTCTGGCTTGGCGACTACGCGGTCTACGTGAATCGCCGACAAAAACGCCTTGCTGATTAAATCCTCATGCATGGTAAACAGAACTACCGGCACCGTCGGCATCAGCTTCTTGAGCAGCGGAGCGGCCTCCGCGCCGCTCATCACCGGCATGGACAAGTCCAGTACCACTAAATCCGGCTGAACTCGCTGCGCCTTTTCGATGGCCTCGACGCCATTCGCGGCGTTGCCGCACACCGTAAAGTCCTCGGTTTCCAGGACCGCGCAGAGGGCATGCCGCATCGACTTGCTGTCCTCGACGATAAAGATTTTCTTCTTGGGCATTCTGCGCCTTGACGGGCACCCTAGTCTGAGTGTCCCGGAACAGGATCGCCAATACTGCGTTCGCTGTACGGTCTCTTAGTGGCCACACCCTTGTGCACCGTAGCCCTTTCCTTGGCTTCACCTTCCACTCTTGCGTGTTATACTCCGCGCCGTTTTTACTCCTGAGGTCTCATGCACATTGGTCGCCCGGCTGTCTGGTTTTCTCCGTCACGTTCATGCCGATGAAAAAGAAACTCGCGCTCCTGTTCCTGCTCGCCCACACATCCCTGCTGGCGCAGGCGCCCGCGCAGAGTTCGCCGCAGCAGCAGCAGCCCGTACCCGCGACGCAATCCGCGGCGAAACCCGCGACGCCAACGGCTCCGCCCGCCGCGGCTCATGAATTCGTCATCTCCGATTTCCGCACCGAGAGCGGGGTGATGTTGCCGAAGGCGCGCGTGGTGTACGCCACCTACGGGCATCTCAGCGCCGCCAAAGACAACGTCGTGTTGGTGCCTTCGCACTACATGGCGGACTATCACGGCTACGAATGGGTGCTGGGGCCGGGTCACGCCCTCGACGTCTCGCAGTTATTCATCGTCGCCACCGAACTGTTCGGCAACGGGCATTCCTCTTCGCCAAGCAATACGCCCGAACCGTTTCACGGCCCGCGATTCCCGGTGACCACCATTCGCGACAATGTCGAAGCGGTGCATCGCTTGCTGACCGAAGAACTGAAGGTCACGCATCTGCGCGCCATCGTCGGTTTCTCCATGGGAGCGCAACAGGCCTTTCAGTGGGCGGTCAGCTACCCGGATTTTGCCGACCGCATCGTAGCCACGTGCGGCACCGCGAAAACCTATGGCCACGGAATCGCGCGGCTGGAAAGCGAAATCTTCGCCATCACCATGGACCCGGCGTTCCAGAATGGCGACTACACCGCGCAGCCGCAAAAAGGCATCGAGGAGTTCGGCTTGATCTGGACACCATGGCTATATTCGCAGGAATGGTGGCGGCGCGAGCTATGGCGCGTGGATGCTCCGCCGGGAATCACTTTCGATCAGGTGCTGAAAAACGCGCGCACCGATTTCCTTCCCGGCGCTGATGCCAACAACCTGATTCTGCAGGCGCGCACCTGGGAGAAACACGATGTCGGAGCGACGCCGGGATTCAACGGCGATGTGGAGAAGGCGCTACGCTCGATCAAGGTTCCCTTCCTGTACATGCCGTCGGAAAGCGATTTGTATTTTCCGGTCAGCGACGCGCGCTACGAAGCCGCGTTCATGCCGCACGTTTCGCTGGTGCCGATTCCCTCGCTGTGGGGACATACGGCCGGCGCGGGAGGCTCGGCGGCCGACGAAAAATTCGTGAACGAAGCTATCGCGCATTTCCTTGCCGCCAAGTAGACTGCGCCGCCGAACTGGATCGAGCGATACCCCACGCGAGGCAAGAAATAACGGACTTCACTTTCTGTGCGGCAGCGCGCCGCCGGGGAATCAGCTGCCGCGCTTCAAAGTCACGAAGTCGCGGCCGAGATACAGGCGAAACGTGCCGGCTTCGGGTGCGGCAACAATTTGCAGAGGCACCGGGCCCTTGAGCTCGGGGTCACGGTGGCCGGCGTCTTCCAAGAGATCGTTGGCGCCAACGTCGCTGACCACGAATTTCGAGCCGGTGGCAAAACCGATGCCGTACGAACCGGGCTTGAGCGTGTGGCCACCAATCTCAAGCGGGACCTCGGTAATCAGGCAACCCTGATATTTTTCCTTGAGATTGCTGCCATAGCCCGCGGTATCCACGAGTCCAGCCAGGACAAAGGTGTCGTCACCGAAGTGAATGGCAGCGGTGTTGCGCATCTGCACCGTGCCTGACTTTCCGCGGTAAAAAAACTTGTCGGGAAAAATCTTGGGACCGATCTCCGCAGCCTTGAGCACGGCGTCTTTTTGGGGTTCCGGCTGTGCGGCAATCCGTTGAACAGCACCGACTGCGACGATGGTTACGGCAAGTAACAGCAGGCCTAAGCTCTTTTTGATTTTCATGAAGCCTCCCTCAGTGGCCTGAAAGTTTACCGCATGCCGGGCCGCCGTTGACTGGTTAAGGTTCCGAGTAGCGCTGCTCTTTCCAGGGATCGCCGTAGGCGTGATACCCGTTGCGCTCCCAGAAGCCGAGACGGTCGAAGTCGAGTAGAACGAATCCGCGCACCCACTTGACACTTTTCCAGGCGTACAGGTGGGGGATGATCAGACGGAGCGGACCGCCGTGTTCCGCCGAGAGCGGTTCTCCGTCGTGCTCGAAGGCAAACAAAACGTTGGGGAGCAGCAGATCGGCCAAGGGCACGTTGGCGGTGTAGCCTTCTTCGGCAAGGACCGATGCAAATTGAGCTTCCGGCTTGGGAGCAACTTGTTTGATGACTTCGGTGAAGAGCACTCCTTTCCAGCGATTGTCGAGGCGGCTCCAGCGCGTGACGCAATGAAAATCGGAGGTGACTTCGGTTTGCGGAAGGGCGCGAAACTGTTCCCAGCTCAGGCGTTTGGGTTCGGAGACGAGTCCGGAAATCTGAAAGTCCCACCGGGCGGGGTCGAAGCGGGGAATGCTGCCGTAGTGGAGGACCGGCCACTTGAGGGTGAGAGACTGACCGGGAGGCAGACGGCCGGCGGCTTGGGCCTGGCGTTCGAGGGAGCGGCGATCAGAATCGGATGGTGCCATGGTGGTGTGCCTGACAGGGATTGAATGCGCCGCTCATTATGTACCGACAAGCGGAGAGGAGGGGAGGTAATCAAGAAGGTACTCCAGGCCCCGGGGATTTCTATAAGTGTTCATTGTAGAGGGGGATAAAATCCTTTGTTTTGATACACTTGTGTAAGTATTGATTCTAATGGACTTAAGGGGCGGGCGGGGAGGTTCGGCCTGGGGTGCGGAATGGCGATCGGGACGGGCGGGCATGCGGGATGGCCGAAATGAGAAGCAGAGAATATCACGAAATAGTACACATGTCAATGGCGATTGCAGAGGGCGAGTGCGTTGGTGTTCGAATTGTGAGCGTCCGTAGAACAATGCGAAGGGGAGGGGCCCACACTTTGCAAAACCCGCCAAGCTAGGCCACCCAAGAGGTTCTAGAGGTTTAAGCGTGTACCATCTGCGATCAGAAAACGTCCCGTCTGTCCCCACTCCGCCGTCCCGACTCCGCCGTCCCCACTCCAATGTGTAGCGCCAGTTTCCCGTTGAGCATCGACGGAAAGTCTCTCTGCAATTGCCATAGAACGGGATGAGTTGTCTGGGCTTCCGCGTGCGTTAGAGGGTCTTCAGAAATGAGACGAGGTCCTCCTTGTCTTGCTCCGAGAGATGAAGGCTAAAACGTTTATCGTAGAAATTGACGGCATCGCGCAACGTAGCGGCCGAGCCGTTATGGAAATAAGGCGCGCGGGCGGCAAGGGCTCGAAGCACAGGTCCCTTAATTTTGCCTACGTGATCGAAATTGCCATCAATCAGGGCCTGTCCGAGGTCCGTCGTCGTCTTGCAGTTGTCGGTTGTCGCGCCATTGGTCGGGTCAATCTTGCAAACGGTTATTTCAGGCAGGTAGCTGACGTCCAAACCGCCAAGGTTAACAGAGCGATCCGTCGGACTGGGGTCGCCGGTGCCGATATCCAACGGCGTGGGAAATGAATGATTTCCCACGTTCGGCGTATCGTGGCAGGTGCCGCAAGTGCCTTGAAGGACCGGAATACCTCCGGCAACCAAGCCGCCAGCTGTCACATCATCATTGATTCCCGCCACGCCGCTTATCGGAATCTGCAGTCTGTTGAACAATTGCTCTCCGTGTAGGATGGAGCGCCGAGCTCTTTCGCGCCTATCCGCATAACCATCTCTTCCTTTGTCCTGCGCCCATTTGTCGTACAGGTTGAAAATGTCGGACGAGAATTGGCTGTCGCCCGGGTTGAGCAATCCGCCGGGCTGTTCGAATGCGGGAAGCAAGAAATGGACGCTGGAGTTGACGCTGATGAAGAAAGGCTGTTGGGACAGCGGCACCGGCCCGCCCATTGCGCCGTCGGAATCCAGATCGCCGGCGTAAAAGTCGCGCGTCTGCGCGGTGAACAATTTCGTTTCGAAATCGACGATTTGTTTCTCCTCGTCGGGGGTCGGGCGGGATCCGTCACCTTGCGCGTGGCCCACAGTGGCGTCGAAAGCCTGATGGGCCAGATCGTCCATGAGTGACTTGGGGTAATTGTTAAAAAGAATTTTCGTGGTGCCGGTTGCGGGCGAGGATTCGCGGCCGTCGAACATCACGGAGCTGAGGAAGGGAAGATTCGTGGTAGGAAGCGGCCGCCGGTACATGGAGATCACATCGGTGGCATTGCAGCCGTACTGGTTGTACACGCTGATTACCTTAAAGTTCGCATTTGCGGGAACCGAGATGCCAACGCGAATGAGGCCCCGAGTGAGGAGCAGGCTGTAAGAGCGCAGGCGATCTTCGAAAGTCGAGACATTGGCAATGTCGCAGTTCGCGCCGTCCACAGGCCGGAAGATGGGATCGGTGCCGCGAGTGGCGAAAAAGCGCTGGCGAATATGAGGCGGGGTGACCGAGAAAGCATCACTGGGCTGATGGCAGGTGACGCAGGCCCGGCCGTTTGTGCCCATATCCTTAAAGAAAGGGTTGGTGGATGTATCGGTAGGGCCAGCAAGATCTAGGTTGGCAAACTGTCCGGCGGGATCGGAAAAGACAGCGAACCTGGGAATGAAGACACCCTGGGCGGCTGCCAGCGAACTCAACAAAACCGCGGTCAGGCAAAATGCGCAGGAGACAATCTTGAGGGGTGCAGCCGAACGGCTCACACGCAGTGAAAGTGTCGCGGCGGAGACCCGGAGCACGTTTAGGATCGCAGGAATTCCTGAAAGTGGCATGGGCGTTTCCTCAATTCAGAAAGCTAAGGATCGATATGGCCCGCCGGGTAGCAAGACTCGACTGGCCTGTGGGCGCATAGTGGCCGGAGTGCCACCCAGCGTTCAATAGCCGAGACCTTAATCCTTTCTGTTCTTCTACATGATTCAAAATATTGGGGATATTGCTCAATCCACGATTCGCGCTAGAATTGCGCGCACCCGCCTGGAGAGTAGCCGTGGCCCTGGAGTCCCAGAAAGTCCAAAAGCCGGTTCGCTTTGGAGAGAACTTCGAACTCGATCCACGCGCGTACGAACTCCGGCGCTCGGGCAGACATCTGAAAATTGAGCCTACCCCGATGGCGATCTTGTGGCTGCTCATCGAGAGAAGGGGGGAGCTAGTAACCCGTGAGGAGATTGCACAAAGGATCTGGGGCGACAGCGTCTATGTGGACACGGACAACAGCATCAACGGAGCGATCCGCAAAATCCGTCAGGTGCTGGACGACGATCCCGGCAAACCACTGTTTATTCAAACCGTCAGCGGCAAGGGGTATCGGTTTGTGGCCGAGATCTCCACGGAAGACGAGACTAAGCCTAGACTGGCGGTGGTGCCTGCATCTCCTTCTGCGCATGTAGAGTCCGGCGGAAGTGCGCCAGTCTGGTGGAAACAAAAATGGGTTCCGCTCATTGCCGGGGTGGTGTGCATATCGGTGATCGCAGGGATGATCGGGTATTCAAATCACACTGCATCCCGGCGGCTCGACAGTTCCGCTTCTGCGACAAAGCTGCGCCCCTCCATAGCCGTGCTGGGATTACAGAATCTGTCGGGCAAGCCGGAACAGGAATGGATTTCCACAGCGTTGCAAGAAACGCTGAATACAGAACTGGCTTCCGGACAGGAACTAAGGGTCATACCAGACGAGAATGTTGCGCGGCTGAAGTCCGACCTGACTCTTCCGACGGCCAACAGTTATGGGCGTGAAACGCTCGAGAAGATCCGGGCACATCTCAATGCCGACTACGTGGTGCTGGGTTCATACCTTGCGACGGGAAAGGATCCGGGACAAAAGGTGCGAGTGAACCTGCAGCTCCAGGACACTCGCACGGGAGAAACGGTCGGAGTTATGTCGCAAGACGGAACGGAAGTTGATATAGCGGAATTGGCCTCCCGGAGCGGAGCGAACCTGCGGCAGAGCTTGGGAGTAAGCGCAGTGGCCCCGACGGCTATAAGCGCCGTGCGGATCTCCATTCCTAAGGAGCCGGAGGCTGCGCGTTTTTATGCGGAAGGACTCGCGAAACTCCACGTCTTCGACGCTTTGAGCGCTCGCGTGCTGTTGGAGAAAGCGATTGCCAGGGATCCGAGTCACGCCTTGTCTCACGCGGCGCTGGCGGAAAGTTGGTCGTCACTCGGCTACGATTCGAGGGCACGGGACGAAGCAAAAAAAGCTTTCGATCTGTCGGAAGGGTTGTCGCGCGAAGAACGGCTTGCGATCGAAGGCAAGTATCGAGAACTTAACCGCGACTTCGCGTCAGCAGCAGAGATTTACAAGACGCTTAACAACTTCTTCCCCGACAGTATTGAATACGGGCTTCGTCTGGCGTGGGCGGAGCTCGAAGGCGACCATGCCCAGGACACGCTTAGCACGCTGGAGCGTCTGCGCGCACTTCCCGGGCCGGAAAGCAAGGATGCTCGAATTGATCTCGCGGAAACCAATGCATGCGAAGCGCTCAGTGATTTCCGGAGGATGCAGCAGATAGCGGCCTCAGCGGCGGAAAAGGGCCGACTCCAAGGGAGTCGCTTACTTGTGGCAGAAGCCAGAGAACGAGAAGGCCGAGCATGGATAGAGCTGGGCGAATACGACAAGGCGCAAGAGTCCCTGTTGGAAGCACGCAATCTATTTGCGCTGAGCGGTAATCCGCGTGAGTCGGCTGTGGCGGCCATCGATTTAGCCGACCTTCTGTACGCGAAGGGTGATAACGTTGCCGCTCATCAAGCTTATGAGGACGCGGTGCGTGGCTTTCGAACGACCGGCGCACAGCAGCAACTGGCTAACTCACTGTCGCGAGAGGGAAGCCTGTTCTACGACGAAGGCAAGCTGGCGGAGGCAAAGCGTTCCCAAGAACATGCCTTGAAGATCGATCGAGAGATTGGAAATGGCACGGAACGGGATCTGAGCAGTCTCGCAAATGTGCTGGATGCTCTGGGTGACTTAGATTCGGCAGTTCACAGGGGAGAGGAAGCGCTCGAAGGATTTCGAAAACAGGGGGACAAGAATAATGCGGCAGTTACCCTCGCGAATCTTGCAGGAGTGCAGATCAAGACCGGGGATATCGCTGCGGCGAACCGGAATATTGAGCAAGCTATCGCGATACAACGAGCGACAGGACACAAACGGGGGCTCGGGTTTTCTCTGTTCTTTCAGGCCCAGATTTTGTCGATAGAAGATCGGCTCCAAGAGAGCCAAACCACGGCTGAACAGACGATCGCCCTCCGAAAAGAACTCAAAGACGACCTCCACACTCCTGAGAGCGAGATGTTACTAGCGGAGGTGATGCTCGAGCGCAATAAGAGCGGCGAGGCTCAGCCGTTGGTTGAAAGAGCGGCGGCGGCCTTTGAAAAGCAGGGTGTGACGGATTTGGGTGCACAATCCTACGCTGATTTGACGCGAGCTCTGCTTGCTCAGGGAAAGTTAGTCGAGGCGAATGCGGCAGCTGGTCGTGCTCTGACTCTCTCCAAGAAAGGTGGCGATCTTATCGCCACGTTCGAAGCGAAGCTTGCTCTGGTCTCAGTGCTTGACCAATCGGGTAAAACAGCCGAAGCGAGCAAGACGCTCCCGGCTCTGCTGGATGAAGTCAGTCAGCATCATTACGTCAACTATGAATTGGAAGTCCGCTTGATGCTAGGAGAGATGGAATTGCGATCTAACAAACTTGGTGATGGAAGAGCTCACCTGCGCACTCTGGAGCAAGATGCCCGCAGCAAAGGATTCTTGCTAATCGCCCGCAAGGCAGCGTCCGCTCTACAGAACTCGCGCAATCGCACTTAGATTCGTGCCTCCTACGGAGTTCTTATGGACATACACTGCGGCTTGACTGGGGATGACGTGACCGGCTTGAATTAGTCCAGCAGGAGTGCGTGCAGATGTCGCCGATCATGAGGTGTTTCCCCATTTTCTTGCGTGCCCCCCGCCGTCATTCAGCCCCCCGCTGTCCCCACTGTCGTCCAATTGTTTGATAAACAGCCCGCACGGCGACTCCCGGTTTCGCCCTAGAGTTGGTTTGATGGACGCAAAGACGTAAGGGAGCCACGGCTCCGGGCGCGGGGAGCGAAGATCAGGGCACCGGTGCCGCAACAGCCGGGAGATTGGCCCTCCACGTAAAGCCATTTAGTTCAATACAGTAGAGCCCCGGCGTTGTTCAGCGGCAAGTTCGCTTTATTTGTAGAAGCCTCTTGGCCGCTAATACCACTTCCCGGCAATCCTTGAACGTGTCCCGAAATCGTTTGCGCTCTGCGATTGCTGCCGCCGAATACAGTCCATGCTTTGTCTTGGCTCGCCGAATCCTTTCGATTCCTTCCGCTGTCTTGGGTCACGGATGTTTTCCTGGGCGATGCACAGCGCTTCGCCGATGGCAAGGCACTGGCCAGTTACGTGGGCCTGATTCCACGCGAATATTCCAGCGGCGCCAGGCAACGGCTCGGCGCCGTAACCAAGCAAGGCAATCCGCTGTTGCGCTTTCTGTGGAACGAAGCCGGCGCTC
Organism: uncultured Acidobacteriota bacterium; assembly: GCA_963819745.1. GTDB lineage: Bacteria > Acidobacteriota > Terriglobia > Acidiferrales > UBA7541 > Acidiferrum. Next base: position 18,342 of record CAWFXG010000010.1, read on the forward strand.
ACGCGGCGCGCCGCGATCCCGAGCTGCAGCGGTTCTATCGCCGCAAATTGATGCAGAAGGGGCTGGGCAAGGCGCGCGTGGCGGTGGCGCTCAAGCTGGGTATCCGACTGTGGATCATGTTGCGTGATCAGATCGATTATGAAGAGTTCTGTCGTCGTGGACAGAAGCACTGCGGTGCCGTCTGTGCGGGGATGCCTGAAACGCGGTTTGCTGCGCCTGGTCAGCGTCCGATTGATTCGGCTACCCGCCTCCCTTCGCCGAGAAGGGAGTTCGCATAAGTCATCATGGTCCGTCATGACCGAAGAGATGGTTGGTGGGCAACACCGCAGCGATGAAGCGACACAGATCCGAGCCTGTTAGGGTGAACACAGTGCAGGCCAACGATCGCAGCGATCACGAACTACAAAGCACCACACGGGTGTGTCCCGAGGAGGCCAACACCCAAGAAAAAACTCTTGCCACGGCCGACCTCATTAGAGATACCGCGTTATCTGGACCTAGGCTGCTGTAGAGCGAGAAAAACTGTTTTCGCACAAAGGGTCTGCGCAGATTCCAGTGATGCGGAGCCGGCATGCTAATCCAGGCCAACTATTATGCGGTATCTGCAACAGGCTTGCCGGACGGAGTCCCGCTCGGGTAGTTGAAGAAGAGCTGATTACCGTCGGGATCATCGACCACCAGGAGACGGTAGCCCCACGAACCTTCTTTGACCGAAACGCCCTTGGCCTCAAGTTCTGCGCGCAACGCGTCCAGCGCGGCGACCTGCGCCAGCGGCTCGACGTTTAAGGAAATGAACATCAGCCCCTTGCCAACCTTGTCCGGCCAGGTGTCAGCCAGGATAAGCGCGCAGCCCTGGCGGTCGACCTGTGCGACGTGCGCTCTGCCATCCTGCTCGTAGCGCCAAGGGCTCGTGAAGCCGAGGCGGTCAAGATAAAAGTGGAGGGAGATCTCAATGTCGGTCACGTGTAGGACGGGACGTGCGAACCAGTCTGTCACAGGCTATATATCCTCGAATGAAGAGAAGTTCCATTCTTCTTTGAAACTCCTGGTTAGCCAAGTAAGCGGAAGTGCCGTAGCGACCTTCGGTTAAGCCAGGCAGAGATAAAAGGCGTTTATCCGCTCGCGATCAGGACCAAGGTCAACAAGCATGAGGTTATTAAACCTCAATCAAGGTGGGCAAATGGAAAGTTCCGCAGGCATGGCTATCCTCAGCAAGAGTAACATCCACCCCAAGACCCAGGTACCAAACAGCGGGACCTAGGGCAGCCGTGCGGGCTGAAGACCGGACCTAAAGGTCCGCCACGACGTTCGCGGCGGTGCTGTAATCTGCTCTCCTTGACAATCTACCTATTGAGGCGTTATAGGTAGAACGTCTAGGAGATAGAATGCCAATCGAGAAATCGGATTTACTGCAGGGCACGCTGGACATGCTGATCCTGAAGATCGTGGCACTGGGACCGGTACATGGATACGGCATCTCGCAACGCATTCGTCAAATATCCAAGGAAGTGCTGCAGGTCCAGCAGGGCTCGCTGTATCCCGCACTGCACCGGCTGGAAAAACGCGGGTGGATGGAGGCGGACTGGGGCGAATCCGAAAAGGGCCGGCAGGCGAAGTTTTACAAATTGTCCGCCAAGGGCAGAAAGCAACTGGCCAGCGAGGCGGACAACTGGAACCGCCTGGCGGAAGCGGTAGGGATGATCCTGCAAACGGCGAGATAAGGGGATGCGATGAGCTGGTGGAGCGATTTCTTCCGGAGGCGCGCGCTGGACAAACAGCTGGAGTCCGAGCTGCGCTTTCACGTCGAAGAGGTGACGGAGGCGAACATCAACGCGGGAATGCCGGCGGAAGAAGCGCGACGCCAGGCGCTGCTGGAATTCGGGGGACGCGAACAAATCAAAGAAGAGCTGCGCGAGGTGCATCGCATCGGGCCGATCGAGAGCATGATGTCCGATTTCAAGGCGGCATTGCGCTTCATTCGGAGGTCTCCGGGCTTCTCCGCCGCGATGATCCTGACGCTGGCACTGGGAATTGGAGCGAACAGCGCGGTTTTTTCCGCGGTGGATGCGGTGCTGTTGCGGCCTTTGCCGTTTCCCCACGGCGACCAACTGATGCAACTCTCCCAAGAGCACACCAAGGTGAAGGACCCGATGACGCGAGTAGCGCCAGCGCGGCTGGAAGACTGGAACCGGTCCAACGTGACTTTTCAAGCGATCACCGGGTACTACACGGAAAACAGCTCGGAGACGTCCGGCCCGCTGCCAGAGAAGTTAAAGCAGGCGTTCGTGGCGCCGCGATTCCTGCAAGTGTGGGAGATTTTTCCGGCGCTAGGCCGCGACTTCAGCGCCGAGGAGCAACGTTCTGGAGGTCCCAACGCGGCTTTGATCAGCAACCGCTTGTGGCGGAGGAGATTTGGCGGCGATCCGAACACATTGGGGCAGAAATTGAATCTGAATGGATTCGTGGTGTCGATCGTGGGAGTGATGCCCGCGAACTTCCAGTTTCCGGATCCGGATGTGGACGTGTGGAGCCCGGTGCCCACGGACTCCCCTTATGCACAAAACCGGGAATCGACGTGGTACCTGGTGATCGGGAGGTTGAAACCGGGTGCGACGCTGGAGCAAGCGCGGGCAAATCTGGCTACGGTGCAGGCACAGCTCGGGAGCGCGTATCCGAAAACGGACGTGGATATGGCGGTGGTCATCGAGCCGTTGAAAGAAGTGACGGTAGCGGACTCGCGAAAGTCGCTGTGGATGCTGTTCGGCTCGGTGTCGTTGCTGCTGCTGATTGCGTGCACCAATATCGTGACGTTGCTGTTGTCGCGAGGAGCCGGGCGGCTGCATGAAATCTCGGTGCGGATCTCGCTGGGGGCGTCGCGAAGGACGATCGTGAGGCAACTGATGACCGAAACGTTCGTGCTGGTGGCAGCGGGAGCCGCGGTGGGTTTGCTTATCGCGCAGGGAGCCGCGAAGGTGTTTGGCACGCTGGCGGCCAGTCTGCCGCGAGTGAACGAGATCCGGCTGGACTGGAGAATCGTGGCGTACGCGCTGACATGCACGGCGGTGGTGACGTTTCTTTGCGGATTAGCTCCGGCGCTGCGGAGTACACGGCTGAGCATCGCCGGCTCGCTGGCGCAATCCAGCCGAACACAAGTGAGCGGGCGGAACACGTTGCAGTACACGCTGGTGGGCGTACAAGTGGCGCTGGCGATTACGCTGCTGGCGAGCGCAGGTTTGCTGCTGCGAACTTTTCAAGAATTGGGACGCGTGCAGCCGGGTTTCCAAATGAATCGCGTACTTACGTTTCACGTGAGCGGCTCGTATGCCGAGACCACGGATTATGCGCGCCTCACCCAGCGGCTGAACCGAACAATCGACGGATTGCGGACGATTCCGGGAGTGGAAGACGCGGCGACTTCGCTGTCCTTGCCCAGCGTGCCGTGGGAGTATCCGACCGAGCTGCAGTTCCACGAAGGGGAAAGAGACGAGCGGCGCAAAATGACGGCGGACAGCCGGTTCGTTCAACCGAGCTACTTTTCCACGCTGCAAATACCACTGCTTGCGGGCCAAGTTTGCCGCCAACCTGTGCTCAAAAGCGGTCCGACCGGCGCCAAAGGCGAATCCAACATTGAATTCGAGTCCGTGCAGGTCATGGTGAATCGCAGCTTTGCCGAGGCGTATTCGGGCGGATCGAGAGCCGTCGGGCGGCACATCCATGTAATCGGGAAGTTGTTTCAAGGACCCAGCGACAATGCGGAGATCCGCGGCATTGTGGGTGACGCGCGCGAACGGGGACTCAATCACAATCCGGAACCAACGATTTACTGGTGCATGGACGGAGAGCCGACATCTTATTTCCTGGTGCGGACAAAAGGTGAGCCGAAATTGCTGGCCGAGACGATACGCCAGAAGATTCACGAGCTGGAACCGGCGCGCTCGGTGTTCGATATCGATTCGCTGGCCAATGTAATCGGGACATCGTTCAGCGAGAACCGGCTGCGCACGATTCTGCTGACATTCTTTGCGGCGACGGCGATTGCGCTGGCGTGCGTGGGTCTGTACGGAACGCTGAGTTACTCGGTCAACTGCCGGCAGCGAGAAATCGGCTTACGTCTGGCGCTGGGAGCAGCGCCGAGACGCATCCTGGCGCAGTTCCTGTCGCAAGGGCTGAGCGTGACGATAGTGGGATGTTTGGGCGGAGCGGCCCTGACAGCTGCCGGCGTTCGCTTGCTGGCGGAGATGTTATACGGCGTGTCGCCCTGGGACCCCGAGACATTGGCTGGAGTGTTCCTGCTGGTGCTGGCGGTAGGCACGCTGGCGTCTTTCATTCCCGCGATGCGTGCGGCACGCGTGGACCCGATGCGAGTTCTGCGCGAAGAATAATCCCGTCGAGGCCCTAGGCAGCAGAAATATTGGCCATGTGGCCTTGTGTTATCCTTGCGTTTTCCCCCTACGAAAGCGAGCCCCGATGACCGCGCGAATTCTCGACGGAATAAAAATCCGCGATGAGATTTTTGGCGAACTGAAAAGCGAGGTGGCGCAGCTGACCGCGAGCGGGATGCGGCCGGGATTGGCGGCGGTGCTGGTGGGAGAGAATCCGGCATCGCAACTGTATGTGAAGTCGAAAATCGCGGCCTGCGAGCAATTGGGGCTGGCGAGCTGGATGCACACGCCGCCGGCGAGCGTGACCACGGAGGAGATGCTGGCGCTGGTGGATCAACTGAACCGCGACGAGGGGGTGGACGGCATCCTGATTCAACTGCCGCTCCCGTCCCAAGTGGATACGAAGCGGGTGCTGGAAGCGGTCGATCCCGCAAAAGACGTGGACGGATTTCACCCGGTGAGCCTGGGGCGGCTGGTGAGCGGGAGGCCGGGGCTGGTGGCGTGCACGCCGGCGGGCTGCATGGAAATCTTGCGGCGAAATGGAATTGCCATCGAAGGCGCGAACGCGGTGGTTTTGGGAAGAAGCGACATTGTGGGCAAGCCGATGGCGCTGCTGCTGATGCACGCGAATGCGACGGTGACGATCTGCCATTCGAAAACACGGGATCTGCCGGAAGTAGTGAAGCGAGCGGACATTGTGGTGGCGGCAATGGGCAAGGCCGGGTACGTAAAAGCGGAATGGATCCGGCCGGGGGCGGCAGTGATCGACGTAGGCACGAACAAGGTGACCGATGCGCAGGAGGCGGCAAGCCTGCTGCGAAACTTTCCGGCGCGGTTGAAGAAATTCCACGCCAAGGGAGCGGTGCTGATAGGTGACGTGCATCCGGATGCGGTGAATGTCGCAGGAGCGTTGACGCCGGTGCCGGGGGGCGTGGGGCCGATGACGATCACCATGCTGATGAGCAATACCGTGAGGGCGGCGAGACTGCGGCGAAGCGGGAATGCACAAGCGGCTCCGCACACCGCGGGGGCGCGATGAGCTCTCGATGGTAAAGCTGGGGTTGACGGGCGGAATCGCCAGCGGGAAGAGCACGGTGGCGGGGATGCTGCGGAAAATCGGATTCGAGGTGCTGGACGCGGATTCGCTGGGACACCAACTGATGGAACCGGGAACGCCGGGGTATGAGGATGTGGTGCGGGAGTTCGGTTCGTCGATTGTGGATGCGAGCGGGAGAATAGACCGGAAGAAACTGGGGGCGATCGTTTTTGCGGATCGAACCAAGCTGGAACGGCTGAACGCCATTGTGCATCCACTGGTAAAGGAAGGGATGAAGCGGCAGTTGGAAGAATGGTCGAAAGAAAAGGGGAAGAAGGCGGCGTTCGTGGAAGCGGCGTTGCTGGTGGAAGCGGGTTATGAGGATGCGCTGGACGGACTGGTGGTGGCGTGGTCGCGGCCGGAGCAACAGATGGAGCGGCTGCGGGAGCGCGGAATGAGCGAGGAAGAGGCGCGAAGTCGAATGGAAGCGCAGTTGCCGGTGGAGGAGAAGCTGGGACACGCGACGCATACGATTGATTGTTCCGGGACGCTGGAGGAAACGTGGAGACAAGTGGAAGCGTTGGCCGTCCAACTGCAAGAAGGAAAGTATAGGGGCGCAGGCTGAAGACTGTGCCAGACATTGGATATTGAGCCACCGGAGGCAGGTATGACTGGGAAGAACAGTTTCAACGCCGCGCGAGCGGTGATTGTGGTGGCGGCGATCGCGCTGGGAGCGTACTGGGTGGGGGCACGGTATGGAGAGCGGCAACCGGTGCAAGTGGGGGCAACGCGGGTGAGCGATGAGCATCCGACGGCAGCAGCGCTGGCGGCGCGAGACGCGGTGCTGACGGATGATGAAGCACTGAATGTGCGCGTTTACCGGCAAGCGTCGCCGGCGGTGGCGAATATCCTGACGAAAGCGACGGAGTACGATTTTTTTCAGGATCCGGTGCCGGTGGAGGGAGCGGGATCGGGATTCGTGATCGACGAGAAAGGCTACATCCTGACGAATTTTCATGTGGTGCAGGAAGCGCAGTCGATCGAAGTGGTGCTGGGCGACCAGTCACGGTATCCGGGGAAATTTATCGGCGCTGATCCGCGCAACGATGTGGCGCTGGTGAAAATCGATCCGAAGGGGAAGCAACTTTCGGTCCTGGCGCTGGGCGATTCGTCGGCGCTGCAGGTGGGACAAAAAGTGCTGGCGATCGGAAATCCGTTCGGGTTTCAGAGCACGCTGACCACCGGAGTGGTGAGCGCGCTGGGACGCACGGTGCAAACGAGCCAGACCACGGTGATCGACGAGGCGATCCAGACTGATGCGGCGATCAATCGTGGAAATTCCGGCGGACCACTGATCAATACGCGGGGCGAGGTGATCGGGATCAATTCAGCGATTTATACGCCGACGGGAACAACTGCGGGAATCGGGTTCGCGATTCCGATCAACAATGCGAAGCGCATCGCGCACGACCTGATGACGGAGGGGCGGGTTCACATCGCTTACCTGGGAGTGCAAACGATTTCGGTGGGCGGGTACCTGGCGCAAGCGCTGGATTTGCCGGTGCAGGATGGGTTGCTGGTGGAAACGGTGGCGAAGGGCGGACCAGCGGCAGCGGCAGGCGTGCACGGCGGGGACCGGGTGGTGCAGGCGGGAATGCAAAGGATTGCGATCGGCGGAGACGTGATTGTGGCGATCGATGGGCAAAAAAGCGCGAACCCACTGGACATGAACATTATTTTGAATCGCAAGCGGCCGGGAGAGTCGGTGACGCTAACTTTGTATCGAGGCGGGAAGAAGCTGGAGATACCGGTGAAGTTGGGGGAGCGACCGGCGGACCGGCCGTATTAGAGGAGACGCGCGAGCAAGGCGCGAGGATACGCGTCAAGATCTAGAGACGGGCGGGGGCAAGCCCCGCCCCTACAGTGTGGGCGAGATCACAAAGCGAGCAAGCGCATGAGTGAGCGGGATGGTCAGCGAGCGGGAGGTTCGCTCAGCGGGAGAACTCCGCGCGGTGGAGATCGCGTTCGGCTTCGGTGAGCGAGAACCAGGATTCGGCGATGTCGCGAACGCGTTCGAGTTCGCGCTGCATTTCCAAGTGCTTGGATTCGAGCTGTTCGGGAGTGGAATTTTCTGGAACGAAGATGGGCGGAGAGAAAAGCAAGACGGTGCGGGCGAAAGGCCTGGGCAGAAGGAAAAGGTCCCAGGTTTTTTCGAACGTTTTGCCGCGATCCACGCCAACATGAAAGACGAGGACGGGGCAGCCAGTTTTCCTGGCGAGCATGACCGGGCCGGGTTTGGCGACATAACGAGGACCGCGCGGGCCATCGATGGTAAAAGCGCAATCGAGACCTTCGGCGAGGCGACGAGCCATGACGGCGAGACCGCGCAGACCGCCGCGAGATGAACTGCCCTGAGCGGTGCCGAAACCGAGCCACTCAATGACCTTGCGAGTCCACTGACCGTCAAAGGCAGTGGTGTTCATGACGACGATGCCGCGATCCCTGGCCCACCAAGCGATGGGAATGATGACGCGATGCCAGAAAGCAAAGACGCAGCGTTTTTTGGAAGCATAAACGCGCTCGGCGTGCTGCCAACCGAGGACTTCGTAACGCAGAGTCGGCCCGAGCGTTCGAATCACGGCGTAAACGGCAGCGGCGATGATGGGAATCTGAACGCGGCGCGACCAGGGAAGATCGGGAAGGCGCGTGTCGTAATGGAGGCCGAGGGGTTCGGCAGGCGTTTCTTTGGAGGAACCAGCGGCTGCGTCGGGTGTTGCCATCGGCGTATAGTATAGGTGGGCCGCGGGAAAATCGCTCGCAAGAGCAGAGATCGCGAGCCGGATTTTGGATGGGAGTGGCGGAATTGTCCCCGGTAATCGGCAAGAATCAATCGCGGAATGCTTCCGGGCTGATAGCGATGGCCTGTGCTATGGCCTGCGCCATGCCCTGGGGACTGATGCGCGTAGCGGCAGCGGTGCCAGACAAGCCGGCCGAAGACACGGTGGGCGCGATTGAAGGCGAAGCAATCTCGGTGCAAGGGCCGATGCTGGTGCAGGTGGTGCGCGGGCAGATTCGCACGGTGCTGCGCAGCGGAAACGACGTAACGGTGAAATCCGGACAAGCGCGCGTGAGCCTGGTGGAAGGCGGACAGATCGTCATCTGCGGACCGGCGCACTTTTCCGTGCTGAAGGCTGGCGGTGCACTAACGGTGGCGCTGGACAACGGAACGGTTCATGCGCGAATCGAGCGGGAGCCGGCGCTGACGGTGTACACGCCGCAGATTCAAGCGAAGCCGATTTCGATCGGCGACGGGCCGCAAGACATTCTTGTGGGATTCGACACGATGGGAGCGATGTGCATTCGAACGTCGATCGGAGCGCTGAAACTGGAGCAGCAACTGACGGGACAAAGCATCATCGTGCCGCAGGGTCGAGACGTGGTGGTAGCGAACGGGCAAATCGAACACCTGCGGGACAACAATGGGCAGTGCGCCTGCGAAGTGAGATTAGATGCGCCGATTGCACCAGCGCCGGAACTGAGCCGGCTTGCGACGACGGAAGAGATCAAGAAACGGGATGCGGAAGCGCCCAAGACGGTGGTTGCGGCTCCGCCGGAGGAAAAACCGGCGGTGAGACAAGAGCCGGTGTACCAGGTGTTCATGCCGCCGCTGGCGTACGACGCGAAAGCCAAGGTGCAGCGAGATAATTTCGATCCGAAGCTGATCCTGCTGGTGCGGCGAGTGCGGGTGCGGCCGACGCTGATCTTTCAGGGGCGCGTGGAGGGCGAGGCAACGCCAGTGGTAGCACAACAGAGCGCCGCCCCGAAACCGGGTGCAGCTGCGCCAACGGTAGCGTCGCAAACGAACGATTCAGTAGTGCAGCGAGTACGGGCGTTTTTCCGGCGATTATTTTCGTAAGGAATGCGCGCGGGAAATCCGGACGCGCCGGGCTATTCAGCCTACGTGCAGGCGCCTACATGCCTTCGTAATTCGGGCCGCCGCCCCCTTCGGGGACAACCCAATCGATAATCTGGTAAGGATCCGCGATATCGCAGGTCTTGCAGTGAACACAGTTCGCGGCGTTGATTTTTAATTTGACGCCCGCGCCCTCTTTGGCCATCTCATAAACAGCGGCGGGACAAAAATACTGACAGGGATTGCCGTATTCGACGACGCACTTGGAGGAGCAGACGTTGAGATCGTGAACGACGAGATGGCAAGGCTGATCTTCTTCGTGACGAGTGCCGGAGTGATAGACGTCGGTGAGGCGGTCGAAAGTGAGTTTACCGTCGCCCTTGAAGCGTTCGGGGGCCGGGCGGCCGTTGATTTTCTTGTAGGCTTCGTGACCCGCGTGGGCGTGCATGGGATCAATAAGGCCGCGGCCGCCGGTGACAAACTGCAAAGCGTTGTGGAATAAGGCGCCGTAGAGGCCGTATTTGAAGGATTGGTGAAAATTGCGGACGGCCCAAAGCTCTTTCTTGATGTAGCTTTGCCCGACTTTTTTGGGGAAGGCAGAAAGAGCCTGGGCGGAAGTGTCGCCGGTCTTGAGCGCGTCGAAAATAGTTTCGGCGGCGAGCATACCGCTCTTCATGGCCATGTGGATGCCCTTGAGGCGCTGCGCGTCCAGAAAGCTGCCGGAATCACCGATGATGAGGCCGCCGTCCACATAATTGCGCGGCATGGAATACCAGCCACCGGCAGGAATGGTTTTGGCGCCATAACGAACGAGCTTGCCGCCTTCGAGAATATTCCTGACGAAGGGATGCGTTTTCCATTTCTGAAAAGCTTCGTGAGGATCAAACTGCGGATTCGAATATTCGAGACCGATGACCAGGCCGATGGAAAGGCGATTGTTGGAAAGGCCGTAGATCCAGCCGCCGCCATACATATCGGAGGTGACGGGCCAGCCGAGCGTGTGCGCGACATAGCCGGGCTGGATGCGACCGGGCTGGACATCCCAGAGTTCCTTGACGCCGATGCTGTAGATCTGCGGATTGATGTTGTCGAGCTTATTTTTGGCGACGAGCTGTTTGGTGAGCGAGCCGCGCGGACCTTCGGCGAGGACGGTAATTTTGGCGCGGAGCTCATAACCAGGCGTGAAGTTGTCCTTGGGCTTGCCGTTCTTGTCGAGGCCTTTGTCTTCCGTGATCACACCGGCGATGCCGGAGCCTTGGTGGAGGAGTTGCGCGCCGCCGAATTGGGTGAAGAGATTGACACCGGCCTGCTCGACGAGGCCACCGAGCCACTTCACCATCTTGTTGAGAGAAATGACGTAATTCCCTTTGTTCTTGAAAGGCGGAGGAGTTATGGGAAACCGGAAGGAGGAACCCTGGGTGAAAAACAGAGCGGCATCGTCGGTGACGGGAGTATCGAGGGGCGCGGATTTTTCGAAATCCGGAACCAGTTCCGCGAGAGCCTTGGGATTCATGATGGCGCCGGAAAGCTGGTGGGCGCCAATTTCGCGACCCTTTTCGAGGACGTAAATATTTTCGGCGGATAGTTCGGGCTTGCCGCCGGACTCGTTGTGCTTTTTGATGAGATTGGCGAGATGCAAGGCACAGGAAAGGCCGGCGGGGCCTGCGCCGACGATGAGAACGTCGGCATCGAGTTGTTCGCGCTGGACGGTCATGGAGTTTCTACAATCTTATCAAATCGAGATTCGCAGGTCGCTTAGCGAAGCTTCGCAAATTCTTCAGAAGTACCAAGTTGGCGAATGATCCTAAAAAACAGAAGGGGCCCAATTTCACCTCCGACGTGGAGGAACTAGCCTTGTTTGGCCTTCTCGAGGGCTTCGGTGAGGGCGGGCATGATTTCGAAGATGTCGGCGACGATGCCGTAATCGGCGATCTCGAAGATGGGAGCGTTCTGGTCCTTGTTGATGGCGACGATGGTGCGGGCGCCTTTCATGCCGACGACGTGCTGGATGGCGCCGCTGATTCCGAGCGCGAGATAGAGCTTGGGGGCGACGGTCTGGCCGGAACTGCCGATCTGGCGCTCCATGGGGAGCCAGCCTTCGTCACAGATGGGACGCGAAGCAGCGATTTCTCCGCCGATAGCCTTGGCAAGAGCTTCGGCTTGAGGAATATTCTCAGGGGCCTTGATGCCGCGGCCAATGGCGACAATCAAGGGAGCTTGCGTGAGATCCACTGCAGACTTGGCTTCCTTGAAGAGCTCGAAAGGCTTGGTGCGAATTTGTTCGGGCTTGAGATCGACGGCGACGGAATTGACGGGCGCCTTGCCACCGGGATGCGTGGCAACGAGATCGGAACGAAAAGCACCAGCCTGAAAGGAAGCGAACCAGGGAGCGGAGCCTTGAAAGGTGACATCGGCGGAGGTCTTGCCCTGAAACATCTGGCGAACGAAAACGAGCTTGGAGTTTTCGTTGCGGTAGCCGATGCAGTCGCCAATCATGCCCTTGCCGAGCTGGGCGGCGAGCTTGGGAGCGAAATCGCGGACCTGGTAAGTGTGCGGGAAGAGCACGAGGTCGGGCTTGGCGGATTCGATGAGTTGCTTGAGGGCAACGCAATAGCCATCCGGCGTGTAGGCATCGAGAAGATCGTGTTCAAGGAGCAGGACTTCCGCGAGATCCCTGGAGGCAAGCTCGGCGGCAAGCGCGGAGACGCCTTTGCCAATGACAACGCCGGAAACGGTGCTGGAAGTGTCTTTGGCGATCTGCTGGGCGGCAGCCAGAGTTTCAAAGCTGGTGTTGTTCCACTTGCCTTGCCGTTGTTCGGCGACGACCAGGATTTTCATCATCCGATCACCCGGGCTTCAAATTTGAGCTTTTCGACGAGCTTGGCGGCGGCTTCCTTGGGAGTTCCGGTCAGGAACTCGGTTTTCTTGGTTTTGGTGGGAACGTAAATTCTTTCGACGCGCTGGGTGGGTTCGATGGCAATCCCGAGAGATTCGCGGGTAATGTTGGCAATCTCTTTTTTCTTGGCGGCCATGATGCCCTTGAGCGTGGCATAGCGCACCTTGTTGATGCCGGACTGGATGGAGAGCACGGCAGGAAGCGGACATTCGATGTGCTGGAACCAGCCGGCTTCGAGCTCGCGCTTGAGGCGCAGCTTACCGTCCTGTGCTTCGATGGCCATGATGATGGTGGCGTGCGGCAGGTCGAGCACGCCGGCGAGGAGGACGCCGGTCTGGCCGAAGCCGTGGTCGTCGCTCTGGAGGCCGGTGAGAACAAGGTCAGCGTTTTCTTTCTGGATCGCGGCGGCAAGCGATTTTGCGGAACCCAGGGGATCGAGCTGAGCAAAGTTGTCGTCGGAGATGTGCACACCGCGATCAGCGCCCTTGGCCAGAGCTTCCTTGACGGTTTGCTTGACGCGCTCCGGACCCATGGAGAGAGCAATGACTTCGCCGCCGTGTTTTTCCTTGAGGCGCAGAGCTTCTTCCAGAGCGTAACTATCGGGCTCGTTCATTTCGAAGCCGATGTCAGATTCCTTGATCCAGTTTCCGGCAATGGTGAGCGGGGCGTCTTTTGCAGGGACTTGTTTGATACAGACGACGATTTTCACGGGACGTTCCTTTGCGGCCAGGCAATTTCAAAAAAGAGGCGCAGGGAGAAAGTTACTTGCCGCTCCAGCGCTTAAAAATCAGGGCAGCATTGGTGCCACCAAATCCGAACGAGTTGGAGAGAGCATACTCGACAGAAGCTTTTCGCGCGTGGTTCGGAACGTAGTCGAGATCGCAGGCAGGGTCGGGAATCTCCTGGTTGATGGTGGGAGGCAAAATCTGATCGCGGAGAGCCAGAACGCTTATGCCGGCTTCGAGACCACCAGCACCACCGAGCAGATGTCCGGTCATGGACTTTGTGGAACTCACGGGAACCTGCTTGGCGCGGTCGCCGAAGACGCGCTTGAGAGCCATGGTTTCGAGGGCGTCACCCAATGGAGTGGAAGTGCCATGGGCGTTCACGTAGCCAATATCCTCGGGCCGCAAGTGCGCGTCTTTCAGAGCGGCGCGCATGACGCGAAAAGCGCCGTCACCATTTTCCGCGGGCTGGGTTATGTGATACGCGTCGCCAGACATTCCATAGCCAACGATTTCCGCGAGGATAGGAGCATTGCGTTTTTGCGCGTGCTCAAGCGATTCCAGAATTAGAATGCCGGCGCCTTCGCCGACGACGAAACCGTCACGGCCGAGGTCGAAGGGGCGGCTGGCGTGAGCGGGATCATCATTGCGCGTGGAGAGGGCGCGCATGGAGGCAAAGCCGCCGACACCCATAGGGGTGATTGTGGCTTCGGTGCCGCCGCAGATCATCATTTCCGCGGCGCCACGATCGATAATCTTAAAGGAATCGCCAATGGCGTGAGCGGAAGCGGAGCAGGCGGTGGCGGTGGCGGAATTCGGACCGCGGGCGCCATATCGAATGGAAATGTGGCCAGACGCCAGATTGACGATCGCGGAGGGAATGAAAAACGGGGAGATCTTGCTGGGACCGCCCTGCACCAACTTCCAATGTTCACGCTCGATGATGTCGAACCCACCGATACCGGAGGAGACGTACACGCCGACTTCGTCGAGATCGGATTGTTCCGGCGTCCAGTTCGCCATCCTGACGGCAAAATCCGCGCCGGCCAGAGCGACCTGGATGAAGCGGCCCATTTTTTTGAGTTCTTTTTTTTCGATCCAGCGGAAGGGATCGAAGTTTTTCACTTCGCCCGCGATGGTGCAGTCAAATCCAGTGGTATCGAAGAGCGTAATGGTGGCAACGCCGCTTTGACCGGCGAGGAGATTCTTCCAGGTATCCTCCGTGCCGATTCCCAGCGCGCAGACCAGCCCCACGCCTGTAACAACGACCCGGCGAGTCAACTATGCTTGCTCCCAAATGAGGTGGTAAGGCTCAGCGGCTTCTACTTCCCTTTAGAGTGCTTGTCGATGTATTCGACAGCATCCTTGACAGTGGTCATTTTCTCGGCGTCTTCGTCAGGCACTTCGATGCCAAAAGCTTCCTCGAAGGCCATGACCAATTCCACCTGGTCCAGCGAATCGGCACCGAGGTCGTCCACAAAGGATGCCGTGGGCGTAACCTCCGCTTCATCGACGCCGAGCTGCTCGACAATAATCTGCTTAACGCGTTCTTCCACGCTGGCCATTCCATGTCCTCCGCGATCTGCTATCGCTGGTGCTGAAAACGTGATCGAGTAATGTAAACGAAATCGCTCGGCCGCGAAACACTGAGTAATGCCGTTCTACCTCATAGTGACAACCTGCCCATTCTAGTGAGGCACCCGGACAAGGTCAACTTTTGCCGGGAAAGAGCCTGTTCATGTCAAATGCATGCCACCGTTAACGTTGAGAACGTGACCGGTAATGTAGCCCGCTTCGTCGCTCGCCAAAAAAACGATGGCCGAGGCAATTTCGCGAGGAGCTCCCATGCGGCCGAGCGGAATTCGCGTCTTCAGCTCTTCCTTCACTTTGTCCGGCAAGACCGCGGTCATGGGCGTTTCGATAAAACCGGGCGCGACGGCATTCACGGTGATGTTACGCGAAGCGATTTCGACGGCAATCGCCTTGGTGAGGCCGATGAGACCCGCCTTGGCGGCAACATAGTTGGCCTGGCCGGCGTTACCGGACTGCGCGACAACGGAGCTGATGTTGATGATGCGCCCGGCGCGAGCTTTCATCATAACCGGGAGGGCCTGCTGAATGCAGTAATGGGCGCCCGTAAGATTGGTTTTGATGACCGCTTCCCAGTCTTCCGGCTTCATGCGCATGGCAAGGCCATCGCGGGTGATGGCGGCATTATTCACGAGAATATCCAGACGACCGAATTTTGCGAGGAGTTGCTGGAAGCCGGCCCGGACCTGGGCGGCGTCGGCAACGTCCATGGTGACGGAAAAAGCAGAACCGCCCGCAGCTTCGATTTCGGAAACGAGCGTAGCGAGTTTTTCTACACTGCGAGCAGCGACCACGACCTTGGCGCCGGCCTCGGCAAGCGCAAGCGCAGTGTCGCGACCGATGCCTTGCGAGGCTCCGGTGACGAGGGCGACTTTGTCCTTCAGGCTGAACATGCTTAAGCGGCGTCCGCGCGGGCTTGCGCTATCTTGTCCAAGGTGCCGGAGAGACTCTTTTCGTCTTCGACATTCATGGTGCCGACGGAACGTTCAATCTGGCGCATCAAGCCGGTGAGCACGCGGCCGGGACCTACCTCGACGAAAGTGTTGACGCCTTGCTCGATCAGCTCGCGCATGGATTCTTCCCAGCGAACGGGCATGGTGACCTGGCGAATGAGGGCGTCGAGAGCTTCGGAGGCGCTGGTTTCCGAATCGGCATCGACGTTAGTGACAAGAGGAATGCGCAGATTGTGGAAGGTAGTCTTGCGCAAATCTTTTTCGAGGCGAGCCTGCGCCGGGGCCATCAGAGCGCAGTGGAACGGAGCGGAGACCGGAAGAATCACGGCGCGCTTGGCTCCGAGCTGAGAAGCCATCTCGACGGCGCGTTTGACGGCATCGGCGTGCCCGGAGATGACAGTTTGCTCCGGAGAATTGAGATTGGCAGGGGCGCAAATCTGGCCTTCCGCGGCCCGCTTGCAAGCGTCGGTGACCACGGCGGGAGACAAGCCGAGGATGGCAGCCATAGCGCCTTCGCCGGCCGGGACGGCTTCCTGCATGTAAGTGCCGCGCTTGCGGACCAACTGGACGGCGTCGGCAAAGCCCAGAGCACCACCGGCAACAAGGGCGGAATACTCGCCAAGGCTGTGACCCGCGACAAAATCGGGCTCGACACCTTTCTCAGCCAGGATGCGGTAGATGGCCACGGAGCAGGTGAGAATGGCGGGCTGGGTGTTGGCAGTCAGCTTGAGATCGTCTTCGGAGCCGGCGAAGCACAACTGAGAAATCGAAAAGCCGAGAGCCTTGTCGGCTTCGTCAAAGACAGCGCGCGCGACAGGATAAGCGTCGGCAAGCTCTTTTCCCATTCCCGGGTACTGCGAAGCCTGCCCGGGAAACACAAAAGCAATTTTCCCCATCGTGAGTTCCTCGTCTCCGCGGTCAGGCGTAAACGCCAGCGACCGAGAGCCCCTGTTCGATTTTCTGATTCATGTTGGCGCGGGCCAGGCCCGCGGCAACGCGGATGGCGTTTTTCACGGCGTTGGCATTGGAACGACCGTGGCCAATCACGCAAACACCCCTGACACCCAACAGAGGCGCGCCGCCATACTCGGTGTAGTCAATTTTCTTCTTCAGACCCTTGAATGCGCCCTGGGACAGCATCGCACCGAACTGCGACACCAGCGAACTCTTGAGCGACCTGCGCAGCACGTCGAAAATCTGCAATGCCAACCCCTCGCAAATCTTCAACGCGATGTTGCCAACGAAACCGTCGCAAACGATGACGTCGACTTCTCCCGAAAACAAATCTCCGCCCTCGACATTGCCGACGAAGTGCACCGAACTCTTTTTGAGGCGAGTGTAGACTTCGCGAGTCAATTCGTTGCCCTTGATTTCTTCTTCACCGACGGACAAAAGGCCGACGCGAGGGCGACGGTGACCAAAGGTGGCGCGATAATAGACCTCACCCATGACTGCGAACTGCACGAGGTGCTCGGGCTTGGAGTCCACATTGGCGCCGACATCAAGCAAGACGGAAACTCCTCCCTTGGCATTGGGAAAGGGAGCCGCGAGGGCGACGCGATCCACCGATTCCAAAGTGCCAAGCAAAAATCGTGCGACGGTCATAACGGCGCCGGTGTTGCCGGCGCTGACCAAGCCGTCGGCCTTGGTTTCGCGAACCAAGCGAGCCGCGACGTGGACCGAACTGTCCTTCTTGCGGCGAAAAGCCTGCGCCGGGTGGTCATTCATAGTGATGACTTCGGCGGCCGGAACGATCTCGATAGGCAAGTTAGGCACAGCATGTTTGGCCAACTCCGCCCGGACGACTTGAGGCTGTCCGACCAGCAAAATTCGGACGCCAAATTCCCTGGCAGCCAGCACACTTCCTTCGACTTCGGGGCGGGGCGCGTGGTCTCCACCCATGGCATCGACAGCGATAGTGATCATGGAGATTTCGACCTAGGCAAATCCGGGAAAGCCACCAAGCAGAAGTGGAGGATAAGGCCGCGGTCAGGCGGACTTGTCTTGAACCATCTTACCCTTGTAATAGCCACAATGAGGGCAAACCTGGTGAGGTTGCTTGGTCTCATGGCAATGGGGGCACTTGCCGAGCGCAGGCTTGGTGAGAAAATCATGCGCGCGCCGTGTACTTGTCCGTCGTTTAGAATGCCTGCGTTTAGGGTTAGGCATAGCACTACTCCTCTTGCCAGCTCAGTAGGCTGGATATTATGGGCTTTCGGCCCTGAAAGACTATTGTTTTTTCAGCCAGTCCTGCTTCAAGCGAGCCAGGGGGGCCAACCGCGGGTCCGAGGCATGAGTCTCGCAGCGGCATTCCTCATGATTCAGGTTAGCGCCGCAATTCGGGCACAAGCCACGGCAATCGCTACGGCAAATTACCTTCATGGGGAGGGCCAAGAGCACCTGTTCGCGCAAAACGTCCGCCAGGAATAGGCCCTCACCCTCAAAAAAGCCAATTTCCGCATCGTCGTCCTTGAGCCGAGCCTCTTCCGGCTTAACGCCTTTGGGAAGAGGGCTGTAGAAGAGGTCAAAGGAACGGTTGACCTCATCAATCACGGACTCCAGGCAACGGGCACAGACGAGCTCAACCTTGGTCTCAATCTGGCCGGCAATGCGGATCTGTCGCTCAAGCAGCTCGGCAGTCGCATTTACTTGTAACGGCTCGACTTGCTTGATTTCCGAGGTCTGGTAATCGATGCTGCCCGGGGCATAACGCTTCCGGATAACCTGTTTGCGGACGGCAAGATCCTTGACGTCAAGGAACATGTCTTCTGCGCCTCCGGCGCTTATGCTCATGCCAATCTCATTATTGAGGGGCTGGCCTGGCAAGTCAAGGAAAGGGCGCGAATAGCTTAATTACCGCGTGC
This sequence comes from uncultured Acidobacteriota bacterium, assembly GCA_963819745.1. Classification (GTDB taxonomy): domain Bacteria; phylum Acidobacteriota; class Terriglobia; order Acidiferrales; family UBA7541; genus Acidiferrum. Next base: position 36,701 of record CAWFXG010000010.1, read on the forward strand.
TTTCTTGGCACGACTTGGATCTAGTACGGAGTTTAGACGCTCAGCGGCAACCTTCCGATTCCAACTGATAGAGGCGCAAGGTAGCTTCGCGACTGCCCCGGCGGGAGGCAGCGCGAAGAAGGACTTTAGCCTGATCGCAGTTCTTGAGAACGCCGTCGCCGCGTACGAAGCGCTCGGCGAGAGAAATCTCAGCAGAAACAGAGCCGCCCTGCACCGCACCCCAAAGTGACTCGACAGAGTCCGAGGTATTGAGCGGTTCCGGTTTCCGTTGGGAGGACTGGCGTTCCAAAACGGATTCGGAAGCTCCGTCGGCAGGGCTGGCAGCAGAGGGGTTTTGCGCTGAAGACGAAGAATTGGAGGGCACGCCAGACCCGATCGCGGTCTCAGGAGTAAGAGGATCCTCGCTGGAGAGGGGCGCAGAGCTCGAAGATTTTTGGGCCGCAGGGATCTGAGTTTCATGGACGGAATCGGTAGCAGCAGCGGTCGAGGGCACGGTCGCAGCAGGAGTTGCTTTTTCCGGAGGCGTAAAAGTTGTGGAGGCGCGGGTCTTGTCGGACAGAGTTTCGCCAAGCCAAATCAGGGAGCGACCGACCTCGTGCTGATAGGCGACCAGAAGGGCGCCGAGAGCGGCAGCGATGGCGATGGCAGCAATGCCACGCCAGAGCGCAACGGATTTGCGATGCCCCGATTCGAAGGCGGGCTCCTCCGTCCAAGCCGGAAAACGCGGACGATCGTCAATGACCGCGGAAGCGCCGGTTAGAACATTGCCCCAGCCGGGATGAACCGGGGGCTCTTCGGCAACGTGAGGGTTCGCCGGCGGCCAACTAGTGGGGCGATAGTCGCGAGGAGGCGGAGGAGAAGAAATTTCTTCGCGACGTGGCCGGAGCAAAGGAGGAGGCTCGGAAGAAACCGGAGGGATGGAGTTGGACTCGATACCGTCGCCGGGTTCGTCGGCGGCATTGGTTTCCACCAGCCAGCGGCGAATTTCCTGCTGAGGCTGCGCGTCCAGATTGAGAAAACGCAGACCACCCATGATGCCCAGTTCGTCGACCCATACCGCTTCGGCATCGCCAGCGATGCGGCGCCCGCCGCTGATCTGAAAGGCAAAACGTGTTTCGCCAACCTTGACGGGAGAAATCGCCTGAAAGCCGCAGCCATGCTCGGTGAGGTTGAGCATGACGCCACCGTTGTCGCGGCCAAGCTCAACATACACCAACTGCTGGGTTCTTTTCCTGACGATAGCGCGCTTATCGAGTTTCATCGAGATCCCGGCCACACATAGCCAGAGGACTACCCTGGCCCGGCTAGGAAGAAGTGAGGACGGCTTCGTCCAGCGGACACAACAGGTACTGCGCTAATAGTAACGCGACCAGCCCAGATGTTAAATTGCCATTTTTTCGATTCCATGGATTCCGACTTCTGCAGCGAGTAAGGCTGTGGAAAAGTAGGGTGTTTGCTGTATGCCCGATTAGGCTGCGCCATCGGCCGGATTCGGATTACATGGTAAGAACGACACGAAATTGCGCCTGGCCGCTCATCATGCGGGCATATGCTTCGTTGGCGCGGTCCAGAGGAAATTTCTCGATCATGGGACGAACGCCAGTCAGCTCGGAAAAACGCAGAGTATCCTCGGAATCGGTGGGAATGCCCGAGGCCCAGCCCTGCACTCCCCGGCGACCCTGGATCAATTGGATAGGCGTGACCTCGATGGGATCCATGGTGGCACCAACGACCACGAGTTGGCCGTTTGCACCCAAGCCATCAATGAGTTCCGACATGGACTTGGAATTCGGCGCGGTAGCCAGGATGACCCTTGCGCCGCCCAGCTTCTGCAATTCCTCGGCAGGCTTGACGGCTTTGCCGTCGATGTAGACGCTGGCTCCCAGTTTCCTGGCCAAGGCTTCGTTTTCTGGGCCACGGCCAACGGCGGCTACCTTGTAGCCAAACTTGGCGGCAAACTGCACCCCTAAATGGCCAAGTCCGCCAATGCCCTGGATGGCTACGAGATCACCGGGCAACGCGCCGCTATGACGCAGGGCGTTAAAGGTGGTGATGCCAGCGCACAGGAGTGGTGCGGCATCTTCCGCGGCAAGAGATTCCGGCATGGCCGCCAAGGCTTCCAGAGGAGCGACCATAAATTGTTGATAGCCACCGTCATAGCTAATGCCTGGAATCTTCAGCTTCTGGCAATTCGCGAAATCACCGCGGCGACATGGCAGACAGGTATTGCATTGGCCGCCATGCCATCCGACGCCGACGCGCTGGCCTTTTTTCCAGCCGACAACCCCCGCGCCGAGCTCGTCGATGATGCCGGCGACCTCATGGCCTGGAATACGAGGAAAGGTAATGCCCGGCCACAGATTTTCCTTGGTCAAGCTGTCGCTATGGCAGATGCCGCAGGCCTGAACCTGAATGCGGACATGGCCGGGTCCCGGCTGGGGAATATCGCGCTCGACGATGGCGAAGTCCGCGCCGGGCTTGGTGACTTGAGCTACTTTCATCTTTGGCATGATGCTCTCTCCTGGCAAAGCGATGGGATTGTGGTCAGGCTGACTATACCGTCGAGGCTTGGATGCGGGGGAACGCTTTCCAGTTAGTTGCAGGCGAACAAGGCAGAGTGCTGCAGCCAGAAAGTATTGCGCCTGCGGCAGCGTGGGAGATATCTTCAGGACAGTGGCCGAAAATAAGAACCTAAAAACGGTGCGGCGGCTGAGGAGGTCCGAGCTGCCGGTAGAAACGATTGCGCTGGCGCAATTCCTGATCGGGAAAATAGTGGTGCGCGAGCTGGCAAGCGGGGTGCTGGCCGGACGAATCGTGGAAACGGAAGCGTACCCACCGCGCGATCCGGCAGCGCATCATTTTCGGGGCCAAACGCCAAGAAACGGAGCGATGTTCGGACCACCTGGACATGCTTACGTATACTTCAGCTACGGCAATCATTTCATGCTGAACGTGACCTCGGAGCGGGAGGGAGTAGGGGGTGGAATCCTGATCCGCGCGCTGCAACCATTGCTGGGCATCGAGCAAATGCAACTCCACCGAAAGCGAGAGCTTCTTACGGAGTTGACCAGCGGGCCGGGGCGGCTGGCGGCCGCATTGCGCATCGACCGCAAGCTGGACGGAGTCGATCTGTGCGCGGCCGGAGAACTTTGGCTCGGCGAGGAACGGGAGCAGCAAGAAAGGGACGCATCGCCCCTGTTTTCAGGCAGGAGCGTGCTGGGGCAGATCCGGAGAAGCAGGCGCATCGGTATCACGCGAGCGGCGCACCGGCTGTTACGGTTTTATGAGAAAGGAAGCCCCTTCGTAAGCGGGCCGCCACGATTGCGCGTTTGAATTGAAGGCGGGCCTGACCTCGTAACCAAATGCCGACCCTGCACTTCGGGACAGGATTGCGAATAATGAGGCAAGAGTACAATAGGTGAGAATCTTTCCTAGCAGCGGGGGTGCACCATGTCCGATACCTGGAGACAGTGGGAAGGCCAGATCATTGACGGCCAATTCCAGTTACGACGGCATCTCGGGGGATCGGACCACAGCGTGGTGTTCCTGACCGAGCGCGATGACGAGAGCAAAGCCGCGATCAAATTCATCCAAGCCGATCCCCCGAGCGCGGAAGCACAACTATTGCGCTGGAAGGAATCGATCAAGCTCACGCATCCGAACCTGATCCAGCTTTTTAATTGCGGACGCTGCCAACTGGCCGGAATGGATCTGCTGTATGTAGTGATGGAATACGCCGACGAAAATCTGGCGCAATTCCTGCCGCAGCGCGCGCTGAGTCCGGTAGAAGCCAAGGACATGCTTGAGCCGTTCCTGGAAACACTTACTTACCTTCACGGCAAAGGGTTTGTGCACGGTCATCTGAAACCGGGAAACGTCCTGGCGATAGACGACCAGTTAAAGCTTTCCTGCGACACGCTGGTACGCGAAGGTGAGTCGCGTGCGGTTGGAGAAAAAGCCAGTGCGTATACGCCGCCGGAAGGAGTAAACGCAAAGGTCACGCCAGCCAGCGACGTATGGTCGTTAGGGGTGACGCTGATGGAGGCACTGACGCAACGCGCCGTGCCGCCAGAAGAACTGGAGTTGCACGGGCTAGCGTCGGAAGAAAAAGCATACGCCGCGTCCGATATGCAAAAAGGCGCCGCGGAAGGGCACGCCGCGGCCGCAACGCTACCCGAGCCGTTTCTGGATATCGCGCGGCACTGCCTGCATCATGATCCGAAACAACGCTGGAGTATCGCCGATGTTGCGCGGCGGCTGAACCCGCATTCGCCAGCGGCACAGCCGGTGCACGTTTCGAATCCGGCGCTTCCGGAGCCGAAGGTGCTGGCTCCAACTAGCGTCAGGCAGACAACCGAGACACCTGCGCCGCCAAGAATCAGCGAACCAATCGATCCCCTGGCGGTTCCGCTCTCACAAGTAGCGCCGCCACCTGCGTCGCAAAGGCATGCGCTCCAGCATCAGGCGGTAGCGCGCCCGCGAGGACAGTCGGACACCATACCGATGATCGGCGCGTCGGCGCGGTCTTATTACATCGTCGTGGGAATGGCGCTGGTGGTGATCGTTTCCGCGGCGCTGGCAATTCCCCGACTGCGCAATCACGGCACAGAAGCATCGCAGCAAGAAGAACGGAGTACGCCGGCAGCGGAGCCACAACCTACCGTTACGGCGACGTCCGAAGTGCCGGCGGAAGCCAAGCCGCAACCGAAAGCGCAGGCAAAGGCAGCAAACGAGACAACGGAGCTAAGCTCGGCGCAGGCACGACGGGGTTCCGCGAAGCACGCTGAGCAGGACTCCGTGCAGACGGCGAGCGAAAAGGAAAAAATCCATGGGGCGGCTGCGGGCGCACCGGTTGAACATAGCGTTCTGGACGCTGGACAACCGGCGGCAACGCCGGCGGGCCCGGTGTCCCGTGGAGAAGTGTTGAACCAGGTTTTGCCGGAGATCTCGCAAAAATCGCGGAGCACCATCCGTGGGACAGTAAAGGTTGTGGTTAAGGTCAGCGTTGACCCATCGGGAGCGGTCTCGGCAGCGGACTTTTCCTCGCGTGGACCAAGCCGCTTTTTTGCCGACGCTGCTTTGGAAGCGGCAAAAAAATGGGACTTCACTCCGGCCAAAATGAACGGGCAGAACGCACCGAGCGAATGGCTGATTACCTTCGGGTTCACGCAAACGGGGACCAACGTTTCACCGGTAGCCGTCAAGCCATAAGCCGCCGCTGGGAATTGCCCACTCTCCAACGGCATGCCGCTGAGCTTCCTGGTCAGTGTTGGGACAGTCCACCAAAAATAACCTGAGAGACGCTCGTAGTTGGAAAGCCGAGGGGATATTCGTGCCACGACGGTGTTACCATCCCGAGAGCGGCTTCGGGAGAGAAACATGCGCTGGACACCCGGTGGTGAAAGCCAAGACATCGAAGATCGTCGCGACGAAACGGGTGGCGGCGGGGGCGGCATGCAGTTTGGGGGCATGCACATCGGAATCGGCGGGGCCATCGTGCTGCTGGTCCTCAGCCTGATCTTCAAGCAAAACTTTTTTGCGTTGCTGGGCGGAGGAAGCGCGGGTACCGGCCCGGCAACCGTCTCACAGCCGAACCCGGCACGCACGGCAGCGGAAAAGCCGCTGGTGCAATTCGTCTCCTTTGTGCTGGACGACACGCAAAATACCTGGACGCAAATCCTTCCACAACAGTCCGGAAAACAATATCACCACGCCAAGCTGGTGCTCTTCCGCGACTATACCCAGTCCGGATGTGGCAGCGCAGAATCTGCAACCGGACCGTTTTATTGCCCGGGCGATGAAAGGGTTTATATCGATCTTGGCTTTTACGACGAACTGAAGCGACGTTTCGGAGCGCCGGGCGAATTCGCACAGGCTTACGTGCTGGCGCACGAGATCGGCCACCATGTGCAGAACATTCTGGGGATCGAGCGGCGAGTGCAAGGCGATTCACGCGGAGCCAATTCCGCTTCGGTGCATCTGGAACTGCAAGCGGACTGCTTTGCCGGAATCTGGGCGCACTCGACGCAACAGCGCGGCCTGCTGGAGTCTGGGGATGTGGAGTCCGCGTTAGGAGCAGCGGCGGCGGTGGGCGACGACCGGCTGCAGCGGATGTCGACTGGGCACGTCAGCCCGGATTCGTTTACGCACGGAAGCTCGGACCAGCGCATGAGTTGGTTCCGCAAGGGGCTGGACAGCGGGTCCATTGCGGCCTGCAATACTTTCGACCAATAGTTACGAGGGCGCTAGGGGCGCGGGCTGGACTCGCGATTTTTCTGCGCTGCGTCCTTGGCCGCAGCGGCTTTCTCCGGGTCCACCCACGCGTCGCGAATTACGGTGGTAGTCTGGGTAGGCAGAGCCACCGCCGCGCCGGTCCGTTCGAGGGTCTCTATCACCTGCAAGATCAAATCTTCCTGAACGGCAAGATACTCGCCATAATCCCGGTCCATTATGAAGGCATAAATTTCGACTTCGATGCCGTTGTCGCCGAGCTTCAAGACGCGGACACGAGCAGTGGAAGCTTCCACTTTGGGATGCTTGAGCAACATGTCCCGGAGTTGATCGAGGGCGTAACGCACGTGATCGTGGGAGAGGTCATAGCGCAGGCGAACGAGCTGCCGGCTGAGAATTTTGTCGCGGAACCTGAAATTTTCAAGTACCGCAGTGGCGACCGTGCCGTTGGGTATGGAAACCAGCGTGCGGTTCTCCGTGCGCAAACGCGTGGAGCGCAGCCCGATGTCTTCGACGACGCCTTGTTGATCGCCGATCTTGCAAGGGTCGCCGACCAGGAGAGCGCGATCGATAAGGATGGCGATGCCGCCGATCAAGTTCTCGAAAGTTTTCTGGGCGCCGAGGCCAATGGCCAGGCCACCGATTCCCAAGCCGGCGAGCGCGGCGCTGAGATCCCAGTTGAATTCAGAGCGCAGTACAATCAAGGCGATGGCCAGGAAAATCACGACGTCGAGGACGCGGCGGGTCAAGGAGACGAGCGAACGCTCCGCAAGGCGGCCGCGGTTGGTGAGACTCATCCAGATGTCCCGCGAAACGCGACGGGTAACTCGAGTAACGGCCCAGTAAAAAGCAAAAGCCAGAAAAACCCATAGAATGTTTTGGTAGTACTGGCGATAGAGCAGCGAGGTTCCGATGACGGAAACGAAAGCGTAGTGAAACAGGGCCGCAAATAGCAGGGGTTCCGGACCGAAACGATGAAACGGCTCAACAGGCAAATCTTCCAAACCACGCGCCCGGCGAATCATCCGCAAAGCCCAACGTGTCAGCCAGGCCACCAGCCAGCCGAAAAATAACGCCACAGGAACAAACAGGACGGTAGCCAGCCATTGCCATAGCGGCATGCCCAACGGACGGAGCTTTACGAGGAAAGCAGGCAGCCGCTTTTCAATCCGCAGAAAGCGCAGAGAATCGTAGACTTCCGGGACCTGCGCGAGAGTCTGCCGGGAGATCAACCAGATCTTGTTGCCGTGCGAATCATCCTGGCGAACGAGGTACAACGGAAACGACTCACTAAGACCACGCGACCCTCCCACAACTTCCTGATCTGGGGGCAGGCCATCGTCCAGCCGGCCTTTCGGATCGTTGCTGATGGAATCGAGGGCACCTGAGAACTGCGCATTGAGGACGGTAAGCAACTGTGCGGCGAGTTCGTGTTCCTCGCCGGGCGCCTCATGGTGCGATCTGCCGGGCGGCTGGAAATATTGTACCGCCTCCTCGTTTTCCGCCTGAGCGGCCCGGATGAAGCCTACCACCGTGCCACGAGGCGTAGTCCGACCGAGAGGATCGGCGGGAACCTCTGCCGCCGGGGAAGAAGCAGGCTTCGCGGCGGACAACGGAAGGGTTTGCGCCGGAGAGGAAATGACGGCAGCAAGAGAAAACAGCGCTACGGCAAACAGTTTCCGCCAAACCGTGCGCCGGCAATAATCTCGAAAGTCCTTGAACACGTCATCTCTCCGGAAAGCCGGGAGAGCTCCCAGCCGTCCCAGGCATTGTACCTAGACAAAACTCGAGGGGAAAATCCGGAGCGGGATCAGTTGACCGTCCCTTGTTTGGCGGCGGGAACGTCGTCGTGAACTCCAGAATCGAAAATGACTTTCCACGAACCGTCGGGCTGCTTGCGCCAGATGGTGACATATTTCCCGGAGCCTTCCTGGCGTGGAGTGCCGTTTTCCTGGCTGGTGGTCTGGTAGGTGCCGACAGTAAAGCCCAACGTGCCATCGTCCGAAATGCGAGCTAACTGCGGCTGCCAGCGAAGATGAACGCCGGGAGTGGTCAAGATCTTTTTCCATCCTTCGAGGAAACCGGGCTTGCCGCGAACGATGTCGGTATTTTCCCGGATGGTGGTCATATCGTCGGAAATAAACGAGGCGAACCCTGCCTGGCCGAGCTTTGCCGTGGCGGCGTCGAAGTCCTGGTCGACCTTGACCAAAGCGGCGGGATCCGCTGCCGGAGCGGCCAAAGCCGAACGGCCGTGCCAGAACATAAATGTGATCGAAACGGAAAGGATTGCCGCAAGGAAAAGGGGGCGAAGCGTGCGGTTCATGGGAAGAACTCCTTGATGAGTCTTTTAACCGCCTGGACTGCCAAGCGCAATGCCTGTTGTGGCGCCAAAATGCTCGCGATGTTGCCGCAGAAGGAACTGGTCGGTCATGCCGGCAATATAGTCGCAGACAACCACGTACCTGGGATCGGACTGCACACGCTCTTCATAAAAGGACGGCATGGAACCGGGGGTCGCAAGGTAGTAGGCAAACAGTTCCTCGAGACAGCGAACCGAGCGGTCGCGATCTTCCGTGATAGCGGGCCGATCGTATATGTGTGCGAAGAGAAAGCGCTTGAGCTGGGCATTGCGCGAGACGCAGGCTTCGCTCAGGCCGGCCAAGCGGCGAGGCGCGCGCCGTACATCGTCCACCGAAACGATCCCGGCCACGGCCACGGAGGACCGGGTATTTTCAATGAGATCGGTGACCAGCATGTTCACGGTTTGCTTGAGAGCTTCGTTGAATTTGAGCTTTTCGCGACCGGAAGGGTGAGAGCTGTCCACGCGAGCATAGATTTCGCCAAAAAAAGAAACTTCCCTGGAGAGAGCCTCAAGATCGAGCAGATCCGCTTCGAGGGCGTCGTCGAGGTCCGCAGTGTTGTAAGCGATTTCGTCGACAACATCGATCAGCTGGGCTTCAAGGGGAGGATAAAGGTCCAGCAAATATTCCGCGAATTGCGGGAATTTTTGCGGCGGGTAGTCCCGGGAATGCTTGAGGATGCCTTCGCGCACCTCAAAGGTGAGATTCAGACCTGGAAAATCAAGATAGCGCTGCTCAAATTGCTCGACGATGCGCAGGGCGTGAAGATTGTGATCGAAGAAGCCGCCGCACTGCCGCATCAGCTCGTTCAGCTTGCGCTCGCCGGCGTGGCCGAAGGGAGGGTGGCCGATATCGTGAACCAGAGCGAGGGCCTCGACGAGTTCGGTGTTGAGGTCGAGAGCGGAAGCGACGGTGCGGGCGATCTGCGAGACTTCCAGAGTGTGCGTGAGGCGGTTCCGGAAGTGGTCCGAGTAACGCACGGTAAAAACCTGGGTCTTGGCTTCCAGGCGGCGGAAAGCACGCGCATGAATGATGCGGTCGCGGTCTCGTGCGTATTCGCCGCGGTACGGGTGTAAAGGGGTGGGAACACGGCGGCCGCGCGAATCGGCTTCGTGCATCGCCCAAGGCGCGAGATTGTTCGCTAATCGTTGGATGGGCCACTCCGTGGAGCATTCCGGCGCAGAGCGGGAACCCGCGCGGATCAGGATTTCGGGGCCAGAGTATCCAAGCCGCGGTCGGCTTCCTCGGCGATGGCCGTGCTTGGAAATTCCTTCTTGATTTGCTGGTACACGGTCGCGGCTTCCGCCGGTTTGGTCTGGCGCAAGAAAGAAGCCAACTCCAGGAGCACCAGCGGGCGCGGCACGAAGACGGAATTTTTGTCTGCAAGGGGCCGAAGAATCTTTACCGCGTCGTCAATTTTTCCCGTGCGCCCATAAATCACGGCGATTTGATACTGCGCCATGCTGGCAAGTTCCTTGTCGCTGCCGGAGGAGAGTTTTTTCAGGTTCTCCTGGGCCTGGTTAAATTGCTCGAGATCTTCCTGACACAACGCCGCGTAGTAGCGGGCGAGGCGTCCCGGATTGGTGTTGGGATACTTGTCTGCCACTGCCAGAAACTTTCGCGCGGCATCCGTCGAGCGCTCCGATTCACTGCCGAAGGTAAGCTCACCAGGGGCGACTGGCGTGGAATCGGCGGAACCCGCAATGCGTCCCGAATAGGCCCGCATCCCTTCATCCAAGCCGGCAGAAGCCGCAGCCGTCTGGCGTTCCTTGTAAAGGGTCCAACCCCCATAAACAACCGCCACGGCGAGAATCGCAAGCAGGGCGACGATCGCAACTTGCTTGTGCGAATAGACCGCCTCGGCGCCATGCTCAAAGGCGTCGTGAATCTTGTCCTGCTTCAATTCCTTGCGTGAAAGATGATGCTCAGGCAAAACGCGTTCTCCCCAGGCTGGATTGGAATATGTAATCGTAGCACACATCCCGCCGAGGCCGTGGCGAGGGCGACTGGCGGGAGCCGTTACGTTTGCAGCAATGCGACCGGCAGTGGAACGAGGCAAAGCGCAGGGGCCATGCTAAATTTCCAGCCATGCAGGCGACCTGCTCCCACTGCGGCACGGTTCATGCGCTTCGGGACTCCGACGTCGATGCGCATCCGAAGGTGCAATTTCACTGCTCGAAGTGCAGGAGAGTCACCATCGTGGAAACGCAGCGGCGACCCGACGCGACGATGGTGATCTCGCCTCTGCCTTCCTTTGCCCGAGCGGGCTCGGGTAGATCGAGCACTCCTATCCTCGAGGAGGAGGATGCATCGAAGCCTCCGGGGACGATTCGCGTCTCGCTCACAGTGACTGCCGGGCCGGGGCAAGGAAAGGTGCACAAACTCAATAAGCCGCGGGTGGTAATCGGCCGGGAGGGCGCGGATATCGTACTGGAAGATCCGGAGATCTCCAGGCATCACTGCATTCTTGAGGTGCGAGACGATCGGGTAAGCCTGCGCGACCTGGATTCCACGAACGGCACCTTCTTTGAGGAAGAACGGGTTCGCGCGGCGCTGCTGCAGGATGGCGCGGAATTCCGGATCGGAGAGACGCGTCTGCGCCTCAATATCCAGCCGCGCTGACGCGCGACAGATTAACCGCACCCAAGAGTGCGATAGCATCATGCAAAGCGGCGCGTCGCAGGCGCCCTGTGAGATACTGGCCGCGAACGGACCGCACCTGCGCCGTCGCCGATGAATCGCCTGTCCGCCTGCCTGATCACGCTGAACGAAGAAGATAATCTACCCCGGGCGCTGGCTTCCCTGGCGGGAATCGCCGAAGAAATCGTGGTGGTGGATTCCGGAAGCACGGACCGCACCGAGGAGATCGCGCGGCAACACGGCGCGTCGTTTTTCTTCCGCGCGTGGACCAACTATGCGGATCAAAAGAACTTCGCGGCCGAGTGTGCCACCAACGACTGGATACTCTCGATCGACGCGGACGAAGAATTGAGCAGCGCGCTGCAGACTTCGATCCTGGAATGGAAGAAGCATCCACCGGAGTTTACGGTCTACGAGATGGCCCGCCGCACCTGGTACCTAGGGGCCTGGGTGCGCCACTCCGGGTGGTATCCCGATTTTCAGCGGCGCCTGTACCGGCGCGACGCCGTGGAATTTTCCGGAATCATTCACGAATCGCTGCAATTCGAAGGTGAGCCGGTGCGCCTGGCGGGAGACTTGTTGCACTACACGGTGCGGTCCTTCGCGGAGCACAGCGGCAACGTGGATCGCTACACCACGCTGGCCGCGCAACAAATGTTTGCTCAAGGCAAGCGCAACTGGCGGGGCGCCTTGTGGTTTGCCACGCCGTGGAGCTGGTTTCAGAACTTCGTGCTGCGCGGCGGTTTCCTGGATGGACGGCGCGGCGCATTGATCGCCAAAATGGCGGCACGATCGGTGCGATTGAAATATCGCAAGCTGGGCACGCTGGTGGCCGCGACTCGCGGAAAATCGGGTGCCGGGACGTGAAACCGCTACTCGTAGACCTGGAGACGGCGTGGCGTGGCGGACAAAATCAGGCATTGTTGGTTCTGAAGGGTCTGCGAGCACATGGCCACCGCCCGGAACTTGTGGCAGCGGAAGGTTCCGCACTGGGAGAGCGGGCGGCCGCGGCGGGTGTGCCCGTACATTTTGTGTCGCGCGGCGGATTCCGCATTCCCGCGGCGCTCACCCTCCGGCGACTGCTGCGCGGCGGACGATATGACCTAGTGCACGCAAATGAAGCACACGCCGTTTCCGCCGCGTGGCTGGCGCGCGTTCACCGGCAAGTGCCGTTGGTGATTTCGCGGAGGGTGGGCTACCCAATCGGCAAGAGCCACATCGCCCGCGCGCGCTATGAAGCGGCAGCAAGCATCATTGCCAATTCCCACTGGGTCGCCGGCCAAGCCGTAGCGTCGGGCGCACCGCGCGAAAAGCTGACCGTGGTGTACGAAGGCGCCGAGATTCCCGAACGCTTCACTCCGGACCAACGCCGGACAGCTCGCGAGCGGTGGGGAGTTCCTGCCGATACGCCGTTGCTTGGTTGTGTCGGCGTGCTTCTGCCGGACAAAGGCCAGGAATGGCTAATCCGGGCGCTGGTTGATACGCGCAAAGAGTTTCCCGGCGCGAGATTGCTGCTGGCTGGCGACGGACCTTGCCGCCCGGCTCTGGAGTCGCTGGCCAAGCAGTTGGGGTAGGCGATGCGGTGATTTTCGCGGGCTTCGTCAAAGATGTGGAAAATGCTTATGCCGCCTTGGATGTCTTCCAATTGCCGTCGTTTTTCGAGGCGCTCAACAATTCCCTGCTGGCGGCGATGGCGTACGAAATTCCGTGCATTTCTTTTCTGCGCGGTGCACTCGGGGAAATTATTGAAGACGGCAAAAGCGGACTCTTGGTGGAAGCCGCCAATGTCTCCGCGCTGTGCACGGCAACTCGCACGATTTTGAACGATCCCGCGCGCGCCCGAAGCATGGGTCAGGCAGCCCGCCGGCGAATTGAAGAGCATTTCTCCGCGCGGCACATGGTCGCCGGGACGATCTGCGTGTATGAGCAAGTATTGCGGAAAAAACCGGATGGCGGTCCGCCGGCACCGTTAGCCTGACCCACTACTTGCGGTATACTCCGGCAAGCAAGTCCGGGCGCCGCCAGGCGCTCGCGGAGCAAAATTCGCAAACCAACGCAGGCGATTTCGTGGAGGATTCATGAAGGGAACAATGCGCTTGCTGACCGGCGGCATTCTGGCAATGACTTTGGCGTCGCTCGGTCATGCTCAGGATAAAAATACGGGCGCACGCCCACCGGATCTCAGTTTAACCGCCGTTGGCCGTCAGCACCATTCGATCGCCACGACCAGCAAACAAGCGCAGGAATATTTCGACCAGGGGCTGACGTTCATTTACGGCTTCAATCACGAGGAAGCGCAGCGCGCGTTCCAACGGGCCGCAGAACTCGATCCGGCGTCGCCGATGCCACTTTGGGGCATCGGTATGGCAATCGGTCCCAACTACAACCAGGACGTCGATCGCGAGCGGGAAAAACTGGCGCACGAGACGCTGCAAAAAGCGGTGAAGCTGGCGGAACACGGTCCCGAAGCCGAGCGCGACTACGTCAATACTCTGGCTACTCGCTTCTCCGGTGAGGCCAAACCGGATTACCCGAAGCTCGCGCAGGATTATGCCCAGGCCATGAAGCGGCTCGCCGAGAAATATCCCGATGACCTCGACGCCGGGACGCTCTATGCCGAAAGTCTGATGGACCTGAATCCCTGGAAGCTCTGGAGCAATGACGGTAAGGCGGCGCCCAACACGGAAGAGATCGTCGCTCAACTGGAACGGGTGCTGGCGCGCGATCCGATGCACGCCGGAGCCAATCATTTTTATATCCACGCGCTGGAAGCGTCGGATCACCCAGAGCGCGCGCTGACCAGCGCGCGGCGCCTGGAAAACATGATTCCGCAAGCCGGCCACCTGGTGCACATGCCCGCGCATATCTATGCGCGTACCGGTGACTTTTCCGATGCGGTTCGCTGCAACGTAGAGGCCGCCAAAGCCGACAAAGTGTACGCACGCAAAGCGGAACAAGAAGGCAGCCTGTACGATTTGATGTATCACAGCCACAACGAGCACTTCCTGGCTTCCTCGGCGTCAATGGAAGGACGCTACGTGGAAGCCAAAGCAGCGGCGGACGGCTTGGCCACGCGCCTTTTGCCCCATGCCGAGGGAATGCCCATGCTGGACGCCTTCGTCATGACGCCATTGTGGGTGGACGCCCGTTTTGCAAAATGGGACGCCATTCTGGCCGCTCCTGAGCCAGCCAAAGAATTGCCAGCGACGCATTCCATGTGGAGATACGCGCGGACCCTTGCTTTTGCGGCCCGCAAACAGAACGAGCAAGCGCGTGCAGAGCAGGCCTTGTTCGCAATGGAAACGCAAGGAATTCCAGGCGACACGCCTCTCGTGGGCTTCAATACGGCAAGAGATCTTCTTTCCTTGGCAGGACACGTCCTGGATGCGCGAATTTCCGCGTCTGCCGGGAATATGACAGAAGCCATTGCGCATTGGCGCCGGGCGGTGGCCATACAGGACACGCTGAACTACGACGAGCCGGCCGACTGGTATTACCCGGTGCGCGAGTCGCTTGGAGGGGCGCTGCTCGCTGCCGGTCAAGCCGGCGAAGCGGAAAAGGTATTTCGGGACGATCTGCAGCGCAATCCGCGAAATCCGCGAGCACTCTTTGGATTGATGCATAGCCTTACAGCGCAGCACAAGGACGCGGATGCGGAGTGGGTAAGGTCGCAATTCGAAACAGCCTGGAAACATGCGGACGTCGAACTGAAGGTAGCGGAGCTGTAGAGCGCAAGAGCAGGAAGAAATGTTGCCCTAAAAAGGATGAAGCGCCGGACGGCCTTCTCTTCCGTTCGGCGCCTCAACTCCTATACTTTTGTTTGCACCAGTTATTTGTCTTCCGTTCCAGGCGTTCCCCTCCTATCCGCTCAACCGTCGCGTCATGCTAGCTTTGTGATTGAACAACCCATCGTCCCGCGGGATCCAGGAACTCCACGCCAATTGCATAACCGTCGCCATGCAAAGGTTGGCAGTAAGCTACCCGGGCCAGGGAACGAAACTCTCCGGAGCGCGAAACGAACGTAAGGGGCTCGCCCTTGTTCCAGCGCCGCGTGCTCACCACGCGTGCGCCTCGTGCGCTCACATTTTCGGTAAAAGTGGATTCCACGCCGGGCGTGTTGCGATGGCCGTCGAGGACCACAGGAATCTCCATCGGAATGCGCCGTTCGGCGCGCGCAAAGGTGAAGTCGGTCTTGGGAGGCATGATGGAGGCTCATCCTCACAAGCACGCGGCAATGCGCGTCAGATTTTTTACGCTGGCACCGCTGTTCTTCATTCCATACAAGCGGCGATCGGCGGCACCCAAGAGCTTTTCCGGTGTATCGCCGTCTTCGGGAAATGCTGCGACACCTGCGCTGACGGAGAGCGCCGGGGCTTCCGCTTCGGCGGCCAGGCGTTCGCGGACGCGCGAAACGACTCGAGTAGCGACGTCCCGGGCGGCTTCGGGTAGAACCAAGGCAAATTCGTCTCCACCGTATCGCGCGGGCGTATCAATCGCGCGGGAATGGCTGGCCAGAATCCTGCCGAGGCGCACCAGCGCGCGGCTGCCAGTAAGGTGCCCGTATTTGTCATTGATAGTCTTCAGGCCGTCCATATCCAGAAGAACGACGCTAAAGGGCCGCTGCGTCCGGCGAGACCGGTCCAGCTCCGCTTCGATAACGCTGATCAACCGGCGGTAGTTCGCCAAACCGGTCAGAGAATCACTGACCGCCATGGAGCGGACTTGTTCAAAAAGGCGGGCCTGCTCCAGCAGCGCGCCGGAGAGGATGATCGCGTAGCTTCCGGTCTTGCACAGTTCCGCGACGAAGAATGGGCCATCGAAAAGCTGACGGGAAAATGTGGCAGCGAGGTGGCAGACAAAGTTCAGTGAGGCCACTGCCAGCAACGAATATTCGTAAAGCATCCCGCCTTTTCTGGTGGATCGGTTGTTATTGAGCTGTTTGCGGAAGAGGACAACCGCGGCGAAAAAGAGAATCCCCGGCAACAAGTCCCAGGGACGCGAGAAGATGGCGCCCGTCCGCGCTACCGGAGCGGCCGGCGCGGCAAAGAATGCCGCACTGGTCAGATATGCAGCCAGCAGAACCACGAGGAGCGCGCCGGCAGTTTCCCGGCTAGGCTGGCGGGCGGTCGGCATGTAACGCTCCACCGCGATCGCCGCCAATAACATCACCGCCAGCAGCGTGCGCCCCACCATCCAGCCCATGGGTATGTTATTCAGCGCAGTGCCAGCTTGAATCTGCTGATCCAGCCCAAAGTAGCCGACCGTCTCGATGATTCCCGACAGCACGAATCCGAATGCCAGGATGAGCGCGGTGCGGTCATGCGTGCCGCGGAAGCGCACCAGCGCATTCGCGGCGTAGCAAAAACTGATTAACGTCCCGCCGACTTCGAGATAGAGGTAAGTTTGGGGAGATCCGGAAACGCCCGCATAGCGCAGGTAGGCAATCATTCCGAAGAAAGCGACAACCAGCACGCCATACGCGGCAACCGTCAAGTAAGGTCGATGCTTACGAAGGAGGTCAGCCAGGACCGATGTGGTATCCGTAGCGGGGGCGCCATCAGAAGCAAGGGCATCATCGTGCACTTCAGCCGTTAGCCCCAGAAACCCTACGATTTTGCCCCAACCGCCCACGAAATCCTCCAAATGCCAAGGAAAGCCAGACAACTGCCGATAAATGCAAGTTCAAGTCCCTTCTCGACAAAAAACAGCTTTCCGTAAAGTGTTATAATAAAAAGACTTAGTGGTGGGCTAAAACGAGATGGAGTTCCAAGGCTGCGGGATCGCGAGACGCCGTCTCAGGGGGTTTGGGCAGAAGATGCCTAGCTATCTATTTCAGTTTTGGACACTTACTGTTCAGGGGAGCAGGTATTGACTAGGACAACCCGCAGTCTCAGGTTGAGACTGTCTCAGGTCGTTCTGGCACAAGAGGCTTAATTCGGGACGGTTCAGACCTTGGGTTTTGGCGGAGGCAGGTCCCTTGCGGTTACTGCATCGGCAAAGCCCCCGGTTCGGTGGGAACCGTCGCAGAAGGGCTTATTTGCGGAGTGCCCACAGCGGCAGAGTCCCACGGTGGTTCGGCCCGCCAAACCGTACGCTTTGCCTTCCGGATCGACGATCTCGAAATCGCCTTCCACACGCAGCGAACCATTGTGGTTCACCGTGATTTTCGTCCCCGCCATGAACTCTCCTATTTGAGCCTTCGGACTGCCGACCGCGATAGATGATACCGCACATTCGCAGAGTTAATCGCTGCCGTGAGAGTCAGTACTTCGGCATTGTCGGATCGACTTCATCCGACCAGGCCAGAATGCCACCCTTCAGGTTCCAGATTCTTCGGAATCCGGCTTTGCGGGAAAGTGGATCGCTTCGGCGGAGCGCTTGCCGCTGCGGCAGTGCACGACCATTTCCCGCGAGGTGTCGAGTTCGTTGACGCGGCGCGTCAGTTCTCCGAGCGGGATTAGATTACCATTTATGTTGCAAATCTGATATTCATGCGGCTCGCGCACGTCCAGCACGAACAAATCGTCGCCACGATCGATTCGCGCCTTCAGCTCGCGCGGCGTCATTTCCGGGACTTACAGATCGGGTACAGGCGCTTCCTCCCCTCGCATTCCGCAGAATTCATCGTAGTCAATCAATTGGTGAATGCTGCGATGCTCGCCGCACATCGGGCAGTTCGGATTTTTCCGCAACTTCAGTTCGCGAAAGCTCATCGCCAGAGCGTCGAACAGCAGGAGGCGCCCGACCAGAGGCTCGCCACGTGCCCAGAATCAGCTTGATGGTTTCCATGGCTTGGATCGACCCGACGATTCCGGGAAGCACGCCAAGCACGCCACCCTCGGCGCACGAAGGCACGAGGCCCGGCGGGGGCGGTTCAGGATACAGGCAGCGATAGCACGGCCCGTCCGGATATCCGAAGACGGTCGCCTGCCCTTCGAACCGGAAAATCGAACCGTATACATTCGGCTTGCCCAGCAGAATGCAGGCATCATTCACCAGAAAGCGCGTTGGAAAATTATCGGTGCCGTCCACGATGATGTCGAAGTCCGCGAAACAATTCCAGTGCATTGTCGCTGGTCAGCTTCGTATCATAGGTACGGATCTCGATATCCGGGTTGAGCCCGAAAGACGAGCCTTCGCGGCTTCGGATTTGGGATTTCCCGACGTCCTCGGAGGTGAAAGTCACCTGCCGCTGCAAGATTGGTGAAGTCGACAACGTCGAAATCCACGAGTCCCAGATGGCCTACGCCGGCAGCGGCCAGGTACAGCCCCAGCGGAGCGCCTAGACCACCCGTGCCGATCGTCAGTACCCGGGCGCGCTTGAGCTTGAGCTGCCCCTCCATCCCCACTTCGGGCATGATCAGGTGTCGGCTGTAGCGCAGAATCTCTTCGTTGGAGAGCGAAGCCGCAGCGGGCTGCCCATTGACCGGCTGAGTTTTCGTTGCCATGGCGTTCCTCTCGCACCCTTTCGCTTACAAACTTCATTCGATGAAATGACGGCGATTCCGATTCCGGAGTTGCTGCGCGATACCTTGGGGACTTACGGCGGAGTCTGGGTCAACAGCGAGGGGCGGCGGTGGATCCGCCGGCAATCGAAGGCACGATGCTGATGGTATCGCCGTCTTTGGTCGGCGTATTTTCCTTGGCCAGATAACGGATATCTTCATCGTTCACATACACGTTGACGAAGCTGCGCAGCTTGCCGTCCTCGGTAAACAAATGCTTGCGCAAATCCGCGAACTGCGTCGTCAGATGCCCCAGCGCTTCGCCTACGGTAGCAGCGCTGAACTCGGCGGAATCGCGCTTTCCGGCATATACCCGCAAAGGCGTCGGAATCATAACTTTTACTGCCATGCCTGCACTCCTCATCGACCAGAGTTCCGGAAATCTAAACAGCCGCTCCCTGATGCACTTCCAATTGCTCCGGCAGGAATCCCGTACGGTCATCCTTCAGCTGCCATGAAGTCATGTCCTGCGGAGCACCGCTAGCCACGCTCACGATGATGTAACTGTACCAGGGCCAGGCATGGTCCCGGTCGTACTCGCTCGGCCTGGCCGGGTGATCGGGATGCGAATGATACCACCCGATCACGTCAAATCCTTGCTCGCGACCTGATTTTTCGGCCGCGAGCACGTCCTCGGAAGTCACCGAGAAGCGATTGCGTGGCGAATCGTCCCGCCGGTTTACCAGCGGGAACAGGCCCAGGACTTCACGTGGCTTTCCGTCGACGGCATCGCGACCCAGCAAGGCGCCACAACATTCGTGAGGGTAGGTCTCCGCGCCATGCTGGCGGATTTGCGCAGCCAGTTCCCTGCTCAGCGATAGTTTCGAGGTTGTCGTCATATCCCTAGTGTCAGACGCACCGAAGTCGCGAAAGATGCGGGCGCCGGCTTAAACACGCTATTCATCCCAGAATTTCTCGCTCAGATACTTCATTCCGGAATCGGCAAAGACCGTCACGATCACGGCATGCTCACTCGCGGGAATCTGCCGGGCCACCGCAAAACACCCTAGCAATGCGGCCGCCGCGCTCGGACTGACCAGCAAACCCTCTTCCCTGGCCAACCGCTTCAGCAAGACATACGATTCTTCCGTGCCCACCGCGAGATTTTCGTCCGCCAGCGTGTAATCGTAAATCGCCGGGCGCAACGCCGTCTCCATGTGCTTCCATCCTTCCAACCCATGGAAAGCGGCATCTGGCTGCAGGCTGATGCAACGGATCGCCGGATTCAGCTCTCGCAATCGGCGCGTAGCGCCCATGAACGTGCCGCTGGTGCCCAGAGCCGCCACAAAGTGCGTAATTCGGCCGTCAGTCTGCTCCCAAATTTCGTTCGCGGTATGGCGATAGTGCGCCTGCCAATTTGCGGGATTGCCGTACTGATCCGGATAAAAATATTTTTCGGGCTCGGCGGCCACGATCTCCTGGACCTTGCGAATGGCGCCGTCGGTCCCCTCATCGCCGGGTGTTATCACCAATTCCGCGCCGAACGCATGCAGGATGCGTTTGCGCTCCGGGGACGCGCTGTCCGGCAAGCAGAGCTTGACGGGATGCCCCAGCGCGGCTCCGATCATGGCATAGGCGATCCCGGTATTACCGCTGGTGGCGTCCACAATGGTCTTGCCGGGGCGAAGCGCGCCGCTGGCCAGGCCCGCCTGGATCATGCTCAGCGCCGGCCGGTCTTTGATGGACCCACCGGGATTAAACCATTCCGCCTTGGCCAGAAACTCGACATTGGGGAAATCGCGTCCGATTCGCT
Source organism: uncultured Acidobacteriota bacterium (assembly GCA_963819745.1). Lineage (GTDB taxonomy): Bacteria > Acidobacteriota > Terriglobia > Acidiferrales > UBA7541 > Acidiferrum. The sequence continues at coordinate 57,190 of CAWFXG010000010.1, forward strand.
CCAGGCGAAGAAGCGGAGTATTGCCAATAGTTTTCAGGACGGATCGCCCAACCGGCCCCAATTTGTCCGTGGAGCCATAAGCCGGAGGCGCGCTGTGTTTTGTGGCCGACATGTACCGGTGCGGTCCCTGGCTGCCCGTGTTGTCCTCCGGGGAAGCCCTTTGTGTCGTGGAAAAGTCGCTATTTTACTCTTAGTTGGATGCCACCGCCTAGCCTCGAGGTATACGCGCAAACGGCTCCCGCGGACGTGCCATCGCCTCACCGGCCGCCGCGGTCTTTACACCCGCGGGTGTACATCGTAATCTGATGCCCACTATGTGGAATGTCGAAGATCGATTTTCGCCACGGACCATCGAAAGTCTGGCGGCTCTGGGGTTTTCCGTGGGCAGTACGCGCGGCGTGGTGCGCGTGGAAAAGTATGGCAGCGGAGCGGAATTTCGCAAAGGCACCGACGATCAGTATCAGATGACCATTCTTCCCACCATCATGCTGAAGGGGCAGTTCACGCGCCTGTGGGACGCCGGCTATCAGAAATTTCTGTTGACCGACGACGGACTGAAGCTGCCGGCGCTGGCTACCCATCTCGCCAACCTGCGGAAATTCAACGAGGAGCTGCGCACCGCCCTGGGCGTGCCGACTTTTTATAACGAGGCGTTGGGCTCCGTCAGTCAGGTTTCCGTATATGACCGCGTCAAAGGCCGCCTCGGCGATATACCGGATAAAACCGTCGGCGCGCACAAAGCGGGTGATTCCCACTAGCGATTTTCCCGGCTGCCTCTTTCTACCTGTAGAACTGTTTGCGGCACGAAGCATCGTTTCCCGCGGGATCCGCGTCTGTACCTAGAGTCCAATGGCTCGGAGCCGCTGCCTATCGCCGGCGACGCACGCAATCGTAAATCCGCGCATAATACTTGGCGTGGGCGTATTCCCACTCGTTACAGCGGAGGATCTGGATCATGGGAAGAGTCGTGGCCTTCATGGACGACCTGTTTTTTCAGATGAAGCTGGCGGAAACCGCCAAACATCTCGGCGTGGAAGTCAAAGTCGCCGCAAACGCGGAAGGTCTTCTTTCGTTGATGGATCCGGAACCTAAGCTGGTAATTGTGGATCTCAATGCGCGTAGCCAACCCATACAAGCCGTCGAGCGCTTGCGTGCCGCCAAACCTGACTTACCCGTGATTGCTTTCCTGTCTCACGTGCAAACGGATCTCGCAGCGCAGGCGCGCGCCGCCGGCTGCAGCCAGGTCATCCCACGGTCCGTTTTCACCCAGAATCTCGCCTCGCTGCTTGGCGCTGCAAAGGACTGACTTGCGCCGCGGACAGAGCACTCGCCGTTTCGCTCCTGCTTGCGCGATGTTCCTGGCCGCATTTCTCCCGGGAACTTTCGCCACTGCTCAGGAATCCAGTTCCAACCCGGCAATTTTGGGCGGCCCGCTGGCAGCTCTTCGCGAGGCCATGACTTCGGCTTGCGCGCATAACGAGCTCGACTTCGCCAAATCGCTGACCCAACGCAACGCTGCATCGTTCGCTCGCCTCACATCCACTGCTCGGATCTCGCTCATGAAGCGATTCGTTCTGCTTGACGATGCCGGCAAGCCCTCGGTCCTTGCCGCTCCCTCCGGCCGCCCCATCATCCGCTGCGAAACTCCCAACGGTGCGGCCGAAATCCAGATAGGCGGCGCGGACGTCGCGGAAAGCCTCGCGTTTGTTCCCGTCGAGATTCGGGATGCCACCGATTCCGCGGGCGCCAATGTCATGCACGTAAAAATGGGACTGGTACGCGAAAACAATCAATGGAAGCTGCTTTCCGTGGGCTTGCTGTTGCTTGATCTTCCGTCTCTGGCCGCCGAATGGGACGCCGCGGAAATAGACGCCACAGAAAAAACCGCCATCGGCAACCTGAAAAACCTCGCGGCCGCCGTGGAATCCTATCGCCGCACCTACGCCCGGCTGCCGGAAACGCTTGCCAGGCTGGGCCCTCCCGCGCATGGCGCGGCGAACGCGGACGCCGCAGGATTGATCGACGCGGACTTCGCCTCCGGCGTCAAGGACGGTTATGTCTTCCGCTACGTCGTTTCCGGCGGCAGCACGCTCGGCGCTCCGGCCAAGTACCAGTTGGCCGCTACTCCCAAGACCTACGGCCGCACCGGCCTCCGCTCCTTCTTCCGCGACAATGATGGCGGCCTGCATGGGGCCGACCATCAAGGTACGGTCGGCAGCGATTCCGACGCGCCCATCGAGTAGTCGCCTGTTTCCTACGGTCATTTACGACTAAGACTCGCGGGCCGCCAATACTCTTGCCCACGTTTCCCTTCGCTTTCACAATAATATGTAGAGCTTCAACCGCTATGTCCGAGTCGTTTTCCAATCGCCGCGCGTCTCCGCGCTTTCCGTTGCACCTTGTCACGGAAGTGCGTTCACCCGGCGACTCCACAATTTTCAGTGGTCGCTCTTCCGAGGTCAGCCGCAACGGCTGCTATATCGACACGGTGAATCCCCCTTCCGTAGGAACCCAGGTGGAGCTACGGCTCATGCGCAATGATGGCGTCTTTCGCACCACGGCGCGGGTAATGTATGTTTGCCCAGGCCTGGGCATGGGAGTAGCTTTCGCGAATAATTTGACGCCGGAGCAGCTCGCTATTCTGGATCGATGGCTTCAGGAAGCCGCCCAGCCCGACCAATAGCGCTCCCGATTCTACCCATCCTTAGAAGCTTGTCGTTCTCTCCGAATGTCCCGGACGTGGCATTTGTTCTCCGCCCGCGTTGGCGATACCATCGGGCTCTACCAAATGGTCCGCCTGATGCTCACTCGACGGAACGTCCTGCGGATCGGGCTCGCGCTTCTCTTCCCTCTTACGGCTTCGTCCGCGCGGCAAATCGACACCCAGTACGGACCCTTGCCGGTCTTCGAGCTCCACAGCGGTTTCTGGATCAACCTTCACCACACGCTCTACCAGGAAGCCCGCGTCCGCGCCAGCGGCTCGCAGGATCGTCGCGGTGATCCGGCCAAGATTCCCGGGCCGGGGGCCACGCTGCACGTTTCACCCGAGGCGCGCACGGCGTGGAGCGTTGCCGACCGGCAAACCTGGAACGACGCGGTCGCCTACTACGCAGCCAACTATGCCGACAAGGATCTTCTATTCGCCACCGAGCTCATCTTGCTCAAAAATCAGCTTGGGGACTTCGAAACCTGCGATGAGCTCTCCGGCGCCAAGAAAAAGACCTGTGACGCCGGCTTACCGGTCAAGCTGACGCAAGTCCTGGAATCCGCCGGGCGCGTTTACCGCACCCACCAATGGCCGGACCACGATCGCGCTAATCGCGCCTGGATTGCCCGTGTCGCTCCGCTCGTTCGCGAGCAGGGCCTCGGACTTGCCCAGCGCCTTGCCGACATTTACCAGACCCGCTGGCCCATCGAAAAAATCCGCGTGGACGTCTCCGCCTATGCCAACTGGGCCGGCGCATACACCACGCTCGACCCTCTGCGCCTTACCATTTCCTCCACGGACTCGCGGAATCAGGGCAGCGAAGCTCTCGAGGTGCTCTTTCACGAGGCCTCTCACGGCATCGCGGAGCCCGTGCAGCAAGCCATTATTCGGGAATGCCGCCAGCGCGACAAACCCGTCCCACGCGATCTTTGGCACGCTCTGATTTTCTACACCACCGGCGAAGTCATCCGCCCGGTCATGGCCACCTCCAGCACCGGCGCTGCCGACCCAACCTATACTCCTTATGCCATTCGCGAGCGGCTCTACCAGCGCGGGTGGGAGTCCTACCTCGCGCTGCTCACGCAGTTCTGGCAACCTTACCTCGACGGCCGCGCCACCTACGACGACGCCATCGCTCACATCGTTTCCGCCCTTTAGCCATTGCCCCGATTCATTGTTAGCAGCATTCCGATGTGCTAGGCTCTTTTTCGAAAAGTTTGCCCGGCTGCGTGCGAAGCTTACGTCCCTTGGCTGTCGCCGCTTAATCCCTTCCTGCCTCCCGGCCGCCCTCTCAGGCGCCGGCGCCTCTTCGGAGCCATGGAAATCCGGGCCAACGGAAAGCGAAGCGAGAGAACCCATGTCGAGCTCGACAGCTAGTCCGCAGACCCTGGAAATCAAGCTGGCCCACTCGCCCGATTCCGATGACGCTTTCATGTTTTATGCCCTCGCCACCCACAAGCTTTCCACTCCCGGTTTCAAGTACACCCATGTGCTTTCGGACATCCAAAGCCTGAACGACGCCGCGCATCGGGAAACCTACGACGTCACCGCCATCAGCTTCGCCGCCTATCCCGCGCTGCGGGATAAGTACGTTTTGCTGGACTGCGGCGCCAGTTTTGGGGAAGGCTACGGCCCCATCGTGGTCTCCTCCAAATCCATGAAGCACAATGACCTTGCCGGCAAACGAATCGGTGTTCCAGGCCTCACCACCACCGCGTATCTCACGCTGAAGCTGTTTGAACCTCGCTTTGAAGCCGTGGTCATGCCATTCGACAAGATTCTCGACGCGGTGCAGAACGAAACCGTCGAAGCCGGCTTGTTGATTCACGAAGGTCAATTGCTATTTCCACAATTGGGCTTGCATCGCGTGCTTGACCTGGGCGCCTGGTGGCAAGAACAGACCAGCTTGCCTCTTCCCCTCGGCGGGAATGCCGTCCGCCGCGCGCTCGGACCGGAGGTCGGCCGCCAGATCTCTCGCACGATCCGCGATTCCGTGCAATATGGTCTCGACCACCGCGAAGAAGCCGTCAATTACGCCATGCAGTTCGCGCGCGACATGGAGACCGACCTTGCGGATAAATTCATCGGCATGTATGTGAACAAGTGGACGTTGGGCTACGGCGAGCGCGGCCGCCGGGCGGTCACCGAATTAATCGAGCGCGGTACCCTGGCTGGTCTTTTGCCCTCGCCCGCCTCGGTTGAATTCCTAAGCGAGGAATAGGCAGAAACAGTGCGGGCGTTAAGTGCGGTTCCCCTTTAGCACGCGCGCCATCCCCGGAACTATTTCTTGCCGGGCGTAAAGTACAAATCCTGATAATCAAAACTGAAGTCCGCCAGCGGCGAGACCGCCGACATGGTGAAGTGGTCGATGCTGCCATCCGGCTTTAGGGAAAACGTCAGGAAAGCGTCTTCCATCGTGCGATCCCGCCAGTGCGCCTTGAAGGTATCGTATTGCCAGTGCTCCAGGTCCGCGACGGCGGCAGGCGTGTGGTCCAGCGTAAACACCGCTTGGCCTTTATCCAGCTTGATGGTTACCGGACCGTACCAGGCATCCTCGTAGACTCCCGCGTACTTTTCCAGGGGAAGGGATGGCTTCGAGTCCGCGGCGCGCCCCGCGGAAGCCTTCTTCATGATTTCCGCGGCTTGCTTGCGGTCCTCGTCATCCTTGGCTTTAAACGCCGCGGTCCAGTCCGTCGTCGACCCTCCCAGGTAGCTGTCCAGAACGTGGAACAGGACGGAATCCATTGCGCTGCCCTCTTCCGCATTGGTCAGCACAATTACTCCCAGATGCTCTTCCGGCACCAGCTGCACACGCGTGACGAAGCCCGATACGCCTCCGCTGTGTCCCACCAGCTTTCTGCCTTTGTAATCGGTCAGGAACCACCCCAGACCGTAGGACCGGAAATGTCCTTGCAACGCCGCCAATGGTCCAGTCACGCCTTCGCTGACCGGCAGAATCGTCTGCGACGCCCACATTTCTCGCGACGCCGCTTCGCTGAACAACCTTCCATCTCGATCCGGAAATTTTCCGCGATTCAGTTGCACCTCAACCCACTTCGACATCTCCGCCACCGAGGAGTTGATGGATCCTGCCGGGCCGGCGTTGTCCAACTCTTGAAAGGGAATGCTCTGCAGTTTGCCGTCCACCTTCGAGTGCGGAAACGCATAGTCGTCCCCCGGCCGGAATGCCGTCGTGCTTACGTTGGAAGTCTTCATGCCCAGCGGCACGAGGATCCGCTCTCGAACATAGTTGTCCCACGTCGTGCCGGTTACCGCCGGAATGATCTGCCCGGCGGTCATATACAGCAGATTGTCGTACGCAAACTTGCTTCGAAAACTCGATGCGGGCTTCATGAATCGCAGCCGATAGATGATTTCTTCGCGCGTAAACGTGGTGTGCGGCCAGAACAGCAAATCGCCTTCTCCGAGGCCCATCCCGCTGCGATGCGTGATCAAGTCCCGGATGGTCATCTCGTGCGCTACATAGGGGTCGTACATCTGAAAGCCCTTGAGCCGTTCGTATACCGGATCGTCCCAGGACATCTTTCCCTCATCCACCAGCGTCGCCAAAGCCGCCGCCGTGAATGCCTTGGTGTTTGACCCGATTCCAAACAAGGTGTTCTCGTCGACTGGCGCCGCTTCTCCCAGCTTCTTCACGCCGTATCCCTTCGCGAATACCATCTTGCCGTCTCTGACGATAGCCACTGCGATTCCCGGCACCTCAAACGTCTTCATCGTCCGTGTCACATACGCGTCCATGTCCGCGGGCGGCCCACCCTGCGCCATCGCGCAGCGCGCGAACACCGCCAGTAGGATCCACACCGCAAGCTGCATGCCTCGCTTGGAATTCATCGCTCTAGATTCCCCTTCCCAATCGCGCCGTGGATTAAATCACAAGCGGCTTCGCGCGTCTCCGGTAACTTTTCCACTACCGTCGTTGAAGACTACACGGCGCTGGGCATGGAATCGCTGTGCTCGGAAATTCACTCCCAGGCTCGACGGAGCTTCAGTCAGAATGAATCGCTCCGCAGAAATTTCTGCAGCTTGAGAAGGATATACGTCAATTTCCCGTGGGCGAGAATTTCGCCGGTGCGCTTGTTCCACTCCGGTCCGCAGGCCGGCGCCGATTTCCGCGCTTTGCTGGCCTGCTCGCAGGCCGCCACAATCTCTTTCAGCGACGCTTCCAGGGTGCGCTCGAGATCGCTTGCGAACTCTGGAGTCAAGTTTGTTTCCGTTTTGTGGCTTTCCTCCAGATTTCGTTCCATCCACTCGCACCAGGCCGCCACATGCGCATCGAACAGCCGCGCGTATTCCCCTTCCCAGGAGGCGAGCGCATTTTCTGCCATCTTCCGGGAAGCCCGCTCGCGCTGCAGCACGCGCGACCTCAACAGCAAGAGTCCTATCCAGTCTCGGCTCCCCGGGCGTGACCGGCGAGGCAACACGTCGTCATGCAGATCGCATAACGCGTATAACCCCTCCGGAGTGCTGCTGCGGAGCGTGTCCAACGAATAAGCACACCGCTGCCGGATCGAGTCACCCGTTCGCTGGTTCCAGCATCGCTCCAATTGCATCGCGGAGCGCAAATCGTGGTCCAGCGCACACAAATTGACCAATTCCCCGAACGCCCGTATACGCCCGCTCGGCGACGAAGCAACGGCTTGCTCCAGCCGTTTATCCAACACCGCCTCGAATGCTCTCTCGTCCAGTGACCCATGACCTCGCATCGCCGCCAACGTCTCGTTCGCGTCGATACAGCACAAGAGGCCGCTTCGTTCGATCTTGTCCAGGTCGTGAGGAAATGCCCGCAAGTACATCTTGACCCGGGCTGCGTGCTCGGCAGTGGCAACCAGTAATGCCCCTTCGCCGTTCTCCAACCCTGCATGGAAATATCGGGCGACGCTATGCGCGGGAAACAGGTTAGCTTCGTAGAATTCGACACCATGTTCCGGCCGAGTTCCGGTCAAAGGTTCTTTCTCCGGAGGTATTGGGGGCATGTGCACAATAGCCTTATTTGCCTCGAGGTTCCCACCTCGTTCCGGTCGGAAGGTATTGCGAGCGGCCGGGAGCCGCTGTGGTGCTAAGACAATATCACTTTCGGTGCCGTCTGTGTGACTTGGATTGATTTGGATCTCCCCTTCAACCTTGACGGCTTTTCTTCCATCCCGTAGTGTCTCTTGGTGTCCATGCAATCCCGTCGTCTTTCCTGCCTGATCGCAATGGTTTTGCCTTTCGCGGTTGCGTCGGCGCTACGTGATCCGGCGCGCGCGCAGTCCGCCGCCGAGTACCGCGCTCGCCAAATGTCCACCGAGCGCTGGCCCGATAAACCGGTTCGTGCGAGCCACGGTATGGTCGCCACCGACGAGCAATTCGGTTCTCAGGCCGGTGTGGAAATTCTGAAGCGCGGCGGAAACGCGGTTGACGCCGCTGTCGCCGTGGCCTTCGCGCTTGCGGTCGTCGAGCCTGCGGCGGGCAACATCGGCGGTGGTGGCTTCATGCTGGTGCGTCTCGCCGAAGGCCGCTCCGCTTTCTTCGACTATCGAGAGGTCGCTCCCGGCAGAGCCACCCGTAACATGTATATCAAGCCGGACGGAAAGCTCGACGAAGAAGCCTCCGTACTCGGCTACCGCTCCGTGGCCGTCCCCGGCACGGTGGCCGGACTCGAACTGGCGCAGAAAACTCTTGGCTCCCTCAAACTGGCCGACGTCATGGCTCCGGCCATCCGCTTGGCCGAACAAGGATTCCCAGTCAGCAAGAAACTCGCCGCGGAACTGCAAGAGGAAAGACCCGGACTCGAGAAATTCCCGGTGAGCCGGCGCATTTACCTCAATGACGGAAAAATGCTGCATGCCGGCGATACCTTCCGTCAGCCGGAGCTCGCTGCCACCCTGCAGCGTATCGCCAGAAATGGTTCTGCCGAGTTTTATACCGGTGAGACGTCTCGCAAGATCGTCGCCGACATGACCCGCAATGAAGGTCTGATCACCGCCGAAGATCTCGCGGCGTACAAGCCGCGAGTTCGCGAGGTCCTGCGTGCCAAGTATGAAAGCGATGGCCACACCTGGGAAGTTCTCACCTCGCCTCCGCCCAGTTCCGGCGGCGTAGCCATCATCGAAGCTCTCAATATGCTCAAGGATGTTCCGCTAAGGGGTTGGGACGACGTGGAAAGCGTGCACATGGTCGCGGAAACCATGCGCCGCATCTTCGCGGACCGCGCCGCTTATCTCGCCGATCCGGATTACTCAGACGTACCGGTCGCCGGCCTGACCGATCCCTGCTACGCCAAGGAGCTCGTTGCCAGCATCGATCCGCAACACGCCTCTTCCAGCAAGTCCGTGCAGGCCGGCAAGCCTCACACCTGCGGAGTTTCCGCGGTTCCCGCCGCACCGGTCGCCGTCACCTTCAACGATGGGCCGCACACCACGCACTTCTCCGTCGTCGATTCCGCGGGAAACGCCGTCGCCAGCACCTATACTCTCAACGACAGTTACGGATCCCACGTCGCCTCCACCGCTGGTTTTCTCTTCAACGACGAAATGGATGACTTCACGACCCAGCCCGGCGTCCCCAATGCTCTTTTTGGCCTCATTCAGTCCGACGCCAATGCCATCGCGCCTGGCCATCGCCCGCTCAGCTCCATGACCCCCACGATCCTGTTGCGCGATGGCAAGCTCAGCTTCGTTACCGGCTCGCCGGGCGGCCCAACCATCATCTCGTCCACACTTTTGAGCATTCTCAACTGGATGCGCTTTGGCATGGACGCCCAGGCGGCCATCAACGCCCCGCGCTTTCACCACCAATGGCTGCCGGATCAAGTCCTCATGGAGGAGAATTTCCCGGAATCCATGGAGAAAGCTCTGCAAGCCCGAGGTTTCGCCACCAAGCGCCGCGGCCACATCGGCTTGGTCAACGCCATTGGCATTGACCGGAAAACAGGCGAGCGATCCGGCGCTGCCGATCCCCGCGATCACGGCTCCGCGATTGGCTATTGATCTTCCTTTTTCCTGCTTCTAGCCTTACCCCTGCCGGACCTTCCCGTTTCTCTCTCGCACCACTCATTGACGTTTCCATCCCGGTTCCCAAAGATCTCATGGATAATAATTCGGGCTCACCATGCAACGCCTCCTCTCCAGCTATCTTTTTATCTCGCGTAAACTTAACCGCGAGCTGCTCGCGCAAATCTCGCAGGCCGGCTTTCATGGATTGGAAATTTTCTGCTCGCGCGCTCATTTCGACTACACCAGCAGGGCCGAAGTCGCGGAAATTGCCCAGGCGCTCGCCGTCAATCGCCTGACGCTCTCTTCCCTTCACGCTCCAACCAGCCGCGACCTCAGCTCCACCCGCGAGGGCGGCCTGCCGCTTTCCATCTGTGAAGTGGAGCGCGTTCGCCGCATCGAAGCCATGGACGAGCTCAAGCGCGCCATTGACGTCGCCGAATCCATGCCCTTTTCCCGCATGATCTTTCACATGGGCGGAAGCCGCGAGACCTCCGACCCGCGCAAGCGCGATGCCGCCTTCAGCACCCTCGAACACCTGATCCTTCATGCCCACCATGTCGGCGTCACCATTTGCATCGAAAACACCACCAGCGAAATGGGCGCTCCTGCCTATCTCCGCAATTTCGTCGAAGAGACCCGACTCAATCTCAAATTCAATTTCGATATCGGCCATGCCTACCTGTCCGACGGCGACGAAGCCGATCGCGTCGAAAGCTCCTTCGCTTCCTTGCGCGATTCCGTGGTCTCCGCCCATATTCATGACAATCACGGCGAAAAAGACGAGCACCTCCTTCCCTTCCTGGGCTCGATCGATTGGGCCGCCGCCGTCACTACCCTCAAGTCCGCGGGCGTGGCCGACCTTCCCCTGGTCCTCGAACCGAAAGAAAAAGCCGGGCACGACGCTCCCTCGCTCCACGAGCAACTGGATGCCGCCCGCAAATCCTACGACCGCCTCGAAGAGGCCTTCTAGCGCTTGGCCACGCATCGCACTGAAAAAGAAAAGGCCGGCGACTCCGCCGGCCTTTGTACAATTCACGACCTCCAGTTCCCTGCTATTTAGGCCCGCCCACGTGGAAAATGATGGACCTTTCCACTTCCGCTCGCGACGCATCGGGATCGATCAGGCTGATAAACAAGTGTGTGATCGCTTCCTGCTCTTCCGGCGATCTGCGCTCCCGGTCTGCAACGAACGCCGCCCGCACCGTCTCCAGTGATGCCAGGTCCTTCGTGTCATACCACGTATAGTGAGTAAAATCGCCTTCCGTTCTCACCTCTTCCACCGACAGTCCGTAAACCAAAACCACACCGTCGGCCATCAGCTTCTCCAGCACCGGCTTGTTGTATTTCTCCCAGGCCTTGCGGTATTCCGGTCCTTTCCCGGGCTTCACTTTCACGAAGTTATATCGCGACACCGGCAACAGATCCGCCGGAGCCTTACCCTGCGTCACTCCGAACTCGATGTCCCGGGTCAGATAGTCGTGGGTCTTGCTCATGTCCACGTCTTCGCGCAGCCGCTCCATGATCGTTCCTGCCGGCTTTGCTCCTTTTTTCCCGCCCGCGCCTTTCGCCCCCTCCTCAGTCATCCTCGCGATTTGCGCGCGCATCGCGGTGTCCACCTTGTCGACCCCGGACCAGTCCCCGACCGCGTACCAGATAACGTGCGTCGCCGCTCCGGGCACGCGGATCAGTGGAGCTTGCACGCCCCATGCCAGCACCACACCTTCGGACATGAGTTTGTCTCGAACCGGCGCGCCAACCGTTTTTATCAGGTCCATGAAATCTTCTTCTTTGCCCGCATTCACGCTGTATTCATACCAGAAAGTTAGCGGCTCCATTTTTGCCTGCTGCGCCGCGCTCATGGCGCAACCCAACAACATGGCCAGACTGCACACCAGTAGACGTTTCTTCATTTCTGTTTTTCTCCTCTAGAAGGTCAGTGCCTGCGCCTTTCACAAGTGATCGATAGGAGTGGAGAAGCGCCAACGTTGCGGCAGGCTTGCAACGCTCTCGCCATGATAGGCCGACTGAAAGGTGGTGACTTTGTAGCACCGCACGTCCCGCCAGTCAAGCAATCGCCCGCCACTTTGACTTCCGGCTCGGGCATCCGCCCGCCGCGTTCTGCTAAACTCTTTGCTTCGCGACCATGACCTACATCACCATCGACTCCGCCGGTAAACACGACTCCCAGGAAGTGACCATTCGCGGCTGGCTTTACAATCTCCGCGAGTCTGGCAAGCTCCTTTTCCCTATTTTCCGCGATGGCACTGGCATCATTCAGGGCGTCGTCTCCCTCAAGGAAAATCCTGCCGCCTTCGACGCTCTCAAGGGCCTCACTCAGGAATCCAGCGTCATCGTCACCGGCAAGATTCGCGCCGAACAACGCGCTCCGGGTGGATACGAAATCGGCGTCACGCAAGTTAACGTCCTTCAGAAAGTCTCCGAATCCCAGCCGTATCCCATCCAGCTCAAGGAACACGGTGTTGATTTCCTCCTCGACCACCGTCACCTCTGGATGCGTACGCCCCGTCAGGCCGCCATCCTCCGCATTCGCGCCGAAGCCGAGCGCGCCGCTCGCGCCTTCATGGACAGCCAGGGCTACACCCTCACCGACGCGCCCATGTTCACCCCCGCCGCTTGCGAAGGCACTTCCACGCTCTTCGAAGTCAATTACATCGACGACCAGAAAGCCTATCTCACGCAAAGCGGCCAGCTCTATATCGAAGCCACCGCCATGGCGCTCGGCAAGGTCTACACCTTCGGCCCCACTTTCCGTGCCGAAAAATCCAAGACTCGCCGCCACCTCACCGAATTCTGGATGCTCGAGCCCGAAGCCGCCTTCGTCGAACTCGACGAAGCCATGGAGCTCGCCGAGGGCCTGGTCAGCGCTATCGTTCAGTCCGTCCTCCAGAACAAACCCCGCGAGCTCGAGACGCTCAAGCGGGACATTTCCAAGCTGCAGAACGTTAAGCCACCCTTCCCGCGCATTTCCTACGAAGACGCCCTCAAGGTACTTCAGAAGCACGGCAACCCCGCCAAGTTCGGCGACGACATCGGCGGAGACGAGGAGACCATCGTTTCCAGCGAATTTGACCGCCCTGTCCTCGTCCACCGCTACCCCGCCGCCATCAAGGCCTTTTACATGCAGCCCGATCCGCAGCGTCCCGATTTGGCACTCGCCTTCGACATGCTCGCTCCCGAGGGCTACGGCGAAATTATCGGCGGCAGCCAGCGCATCCACGACTACGATCTACTTGTTAAGCGATTGAAAGACAACAACTTACCGGAAGACGCCTTCCAGTGGTACCTGGACCTCCGCCGCTACGGCAGCGTCCCCCACTCCGGCTTCGGCATGGGTCTGGAACGCACCGTCGCTTGGATCTGCGGCGTGGAGCACATCCGCGAAGTCATCCCCTTTCCCCGAATGCTCTACCGCGTGTATCCTTAATCCCGGGTAGTCAGCTTCTTTCCGACCTTGCAGGCGGGGCTCGCTCCGCCTGGACCAAAGCAAGTGGTCTTTTGGCGCTTCGTTTGGGCGTGTTGCTGCGTCGCAAGTGGCGGCGCGCTTTGACGCCGTTTTCGGACGCCTGGGACGGATCACGGACACAAACTTATGCCTCAAAAAGTTCGCATCATCGGCGTTCCCATGGACCTCGGCCAAAGCCGCCGCGGTGTAGATATGGGACCCTCCGCCCTTCGCGGCGCTGGCCTGCAGGCCTCCATCAAAAAGCTGGGCCACACCGTGGAAGACATTGGCAACATGGAAGTCAAGCAACCCGAAGAAATGCCCGTCGGCGAGAAGCGCGCCAAGTATCTTCAGGAAATCGCCGAGACTTGCCAGGACATTGCCCGCACCGTTGAGAAATCCCTGTCCGAGGATTTCCTCCCGGTCGTTCTCGGCGGAGACCACTCCATCGCCGCTGGCGTTGCCGCCGGCGTCGCCTCGCATTTCCGCAAGGACAAGAAGGAAATCGGCTACCTCTGGCTGGACGCCCACGGCGACATGAACACTCCGGACTCTTCTCCATCCGGTAATGTCCACGGCATGCCGCTGGCCGCCATCATGGGTTATGGCGCTCCGGAACTCGTCGATCTGCTCGGCTTCCGGCCCAAAGCCGAACCCGGCAATATCGTCATCGTCGGCGCTCGCGACCTCGATGCCCAGGAGCGCAAGATCGTCAAGAAATCCGGAATCCACGTGTTCACGATGCGCGATATCGACGAACGCGGCATGCGCGACGTCATGTCCGAAGCCCTCAAATACGCCATGGACGACACCGCGGGCGTCGCCGTCAGCCTCGATATGGATTTCGTCGATCCCACTGACGCGCCCGGCGTCGGCACTCCGGTTCGCGGCGGCGTCACTTATCGCGAAGCCCATCTCGCCATGGAAATGATTGCCGACAGCGAAGCCATGGTTTCCCTCGAGGTCGTGGAGATCAATCCCATCCTCGACGAACACAATCGCACCGCCCTGCTCGGCGTTGAGCTGGTCCTCTCCGCCCTCGGCCAAAAAATCCTGTAAGGCCGCCCTTCCGAGGGCCGCCCATCCCAACCGGCAATAGCTCGCTGTCATCGAACGGTCCTGCTGCCGTATACTTCCACCACTACGGAGGATTGATCCCAATGAAACGCTGCTTTGCCTTGGCCATTCTGCTGTTTTCGATTCCCGCTTTCGCTCAAGAACAACAACCGCCGCAGACCCTCAAGGGCGTTCTGCTCGAGCAGCTTCGCACCACGCACAACGTAAAGGACTGGTTTGTTCCCGCGAATACCGCCGTTGAAGGGCTTACCGCCGAACAGGCCAGTTGGCGCGACGGCAAAGGCAATCACTCCATCGGCCAGTTGGCTTATCACCTGGTTTTCTGGAACTCGCGGTCCCTCGAGAAATTCAAGGGCGAAACCCAGTCCAAGTTCAGCGGAAACAACGAAGAGACCTTCGATAAATTCGACGCGAAACAGTGGGCCGACACCGTCAAGCAACTCGACGAAGTCATGACTGCCTGGGAAAAGGCCGTTGAATCCGCCGACGAAGCGAAACTAAAAGCCAATGCTTCCCTCGTCGCCCACATCGGCGCCCACAACGCCTATCACATCGGCCAGATCATTTACATTCGCCGCCTGCAAGGCTCCTGGGATCCCGAAAAGGGCGTGAAGTAGCAGCAAACCAACTTTTCGGCGAGCATTATCGCCATCGTCACAGCAACGAACTGTTTTCGCTAACTCTCCCGCAGCGCTGCCATCGGCTCGATTCGCGCTGCCCGCATCGCCGGCACCGCCCCCGCCGCTCCGGCCACGATGGCCAGCACTGCGATTACCCCCGCGAAGGTAAGCGGATCGGTCGAGCTCACTCCATACAACAGGGATGCCAACAGCCGCGTAACCACCAGCGCCCCGATCAGCCCTAGCATTACTCCCATCCCCGCCAGCCGCAGCGTCTCGCCCAGCACCAATCGTTGCACCATTCCCGGCGACGCTCCCAGCGCCATGCGTATCCCGATTTCCGTTTTCCGCTGATTCACCGAATACGAAATCACCGCATAGATGCCCAGGCACGCCAGTCCTAGCGCGAAAGCCGCAAATCCTCCCAGCAGCAGTACCACGAATCGCCGCGGCGACGCCGCCCGGTCAACCATCGTTTGCAGCGTCCGCAAATTCCCCGTGGGCAGGTTTGGTTCGATGGGCCGCAACGCTTCCCGTAGGCGCGATGCCAACTGCGTCGTCGGCATCGAACTACGCACCACCATGTCCACTGACCCATAGTCCTGCGTCTGCCGGATCGGAATATAAAACTCGTTTCCCGATCCCTCCTCCAGCGCCATGTGCCGCACATCCCTCACCACTCCCACCACCGTTCGATCCACGTCTACGTGGGCGATTTTCCCGACCGGGTTCTCCCCCGGCCACAAATTTTTTGCCAACCTCTCGTTCACGATCAGTACCCGCAAAGTTCCCAGATCGTCCCGCTGCGAAAAATCGCGACCCTCCACCAGCTTGATTTCCATCGCGTGGAAATAGCCCTCGCTGATAATTCGCGGGAATCCAACCGGATACGTCTGCGGCGTATACTGCACGCCTTTCGCCGCCACGCCCCAGCTTCGGTTGTGTCCCAGCGGCAACGCATCGGACAGTCCCGTGCCTTCAATCCCCTGCACTTCCGCTACGCGCCGTAGCGCCTCCGTGTAATACACGTTTTTCTGTTGCTGGGTCTTGTATGCCGAACTTGGATCGATCCGCAGGGCCGCCGCCTGCTCGGGACGAAATCCCAGGTTCACGTCCAGCACGCTGAGAAAGCTGCGGACCAGCAGCCCCGCCCCGGTCAGCAGCACACACGCCAGCGATATCTCCGCCACCACCAGAATGTTTCGCATCCAGGCATGACCTTTTCCATGGCTTGTTCCGCGGCCGTTTTCCTTCAAGGCCTCCTGCACCGCCATCTTCGATGCCTGGAGCGCCGGTGCCAGCCCAAATGCTAAGCCAGTCGTTACGGCTAGCAGCAATGCGAACCCTAACGCCGTGACATCCACTTTCACGTCCGCCAGCATGGGAATGCTGACCGCGCTCAAATGCGCCAACCCGCGTGCCCCCGCAAACGCCAGAATCACGCCGAGCGCGGCCCCACTGCAAGAAAGCAGCACGCTCTCCGTCAGTATCTGCTGCACCAGGTGTCTGCGTTCCGCTCCAAGCGCCACCCGGATGGCGATTTCCTTCTGTCGTGCCGCGGACCGCGCGAGCAGCAAATTGGACAGGTTGGCGCACACAATCATCATCACCACGCCCACTGCGCCTGCCAGCGTCAATAGCGCCGGCCGCAAACCTCGCCTCACGTGCGTCGCCAGCGCGGAAAGCCTGGGCACAAAATCGTTCCGTTCCGGATGTTCTGTCCGGAAGCGCTCGCTCAACACACTGGCCTCTGCCTGTGCCTGCGGAACCGTCGCCCCCGGCTTCAACCGGCCAATGATCGACAATTCATTTCCGTACTTGTTCGTCTCCTCCGTCAGCGGAAATGGGGAAAACAGGTCGATTTGGCTTCCCGGCGCAAAAATCGTCGCAAAATCGAAGGAAGCCGGCAGCACTCCCACGACTGTCACCGGTTCGTCGTCCAGCGTCAGCGCGCGCCCCACAATATGCTCGTCCGCTCCAAAGCGCCTTTTCCACAATCCATTGCTCAGCATCACCGCTTTCGGCCCGTTGAACTTGGATTCCTCGGCGCTGAAATATCTCCCCATCTGGGGCCGCACGCCCAGCACCGCAAAGAAATTCTGGGAAACCGGCACGCTCGTTAATCGTTCAGGCTCGCCCTCGCCGGTCAGCTTGTTGTCCCCCACGCCATAAAATGGCACATACGCCGCCATGTCGGAAAACGACTGGCTCTGTTGCCGCAAATCCAGAAAGTGATTCACCTGGGTGGTCTTCTCGGACATATCCGCGGTATCGTCTCGGTGATTCGCTACCCACACCAACCGCTCCGGCTCGTGGAATGGAAGCGGCCGCACCAGCACGGCGTTTACCACGCTGAAGATCGTCGAACACGCTCCCACCCCCAGCCCGATAATGCATACCGCCGCCACAAAAAATCCGGCGTCCCGCCGCAAGGAACGCAGCGCGTATTGCGCATCTTTTCCGAGCATTTCCCAGAACGCCATTGCCGGCCTCCCACGTACACCTATCCGTTATGGACATAGACGACGCAACCTTCGGAATGTCACATGGCTGGAACCGAGGTCTCTTCTGTCGCATCGGGAACCAGCGGGCGCCGCCGCGAATTCTCTTTCCTCCCGCTCGCCCATTTGTAAAATGGCTTATCGTCTGGTTCGGAGTTCCTGTATGCCCGGAAAGTCGCCTCGGCACCCCCATCTCGAACCGCTTTCCAAGATTGCCCTGGCGTTGCCCGAAGCGGGACGCGAAATTCTCGGTTCCCACGCCTCTTTCACCGTTCGCAAGAAAAAGTTCGCCTACTTTTTGAACGACCATCATGGCGACGGCATTGTCGCGGTCACTTGCAAAGTTCTGCCGGGAGAAAACACCGCCCTCGTCAAAGCCCAGCCTCGGCGCTATTACCTGCCCGCATATCTGGCGTCTCGTGGCTGGGTCGCGCTGCGCCTCGACCTTGGCAAGGTCGATTGGGAGGAAGTCCGCGAGCTCCTTCTCGGCAGTTATCTGCTCACCGCTCCCAAACGCCTCGCTTCCCTGGTCTCCCCCTCGGACTGACATCCTCGACGCCGTCCTCCAGACCGAGTTGATGACCGAACGGCGCGACGACTCTCCCGCTTGCACTGCCTGCTCTCTTGATTCTGGAAATTTGCGCTGGCTCGCTTGCCAAGTAAGATTCGTTTTCTGCGAAAATATCCCTCGTGAATCCGGAAATAAAACGATTGAAAATCGGCGTGCTCTTCGGCGGACGCTCCGGCGAACACGAAGTCTCGTTGGCGTCGGCGGCTTCGGTTATTCGCGGGCTGGATTCCGCCAAATACGAAGCCGTGCCCATCGGCATCACCAAGGAAGGCCACTGGCGCATCGGCGCGGGCGCGCAAAAAATGCTGCCGGAAGTTTTGCGTGGAGGCCAGGCGGTGATGATGACCGCCGACCCCACTGACGCGGCACTCGTGCCCTTGAATGGTGGAGGTGGCGGCCAAAAACTCGACGTCATTTTTCCTGTCATGCACGGCACTTTCGGCGAGGACGGAACCATCCAGGGTCTGCTCGATCTGGCCGGGCTGCCGTTTGTCGGTGCGGGCGTCCTCGGCTCGGCGATCGGCATGGACAAAGACGTCGCCAAGAAACTTCTGCAGGCCGCGAAGATTCCCGTGGTGCCCTGGATCACCGTGCATCGCCACGAATGGGAACACGACCCCAAGCGAATCCAGCGCGAAATCGAAAAGAAATTCAAGTATCCGGTGTTCGTAAAGCCCGCGACGCTCGGATCTTCCGTCGGAATGACCAAAGTGCATTCGCGCAAGGAGCTTGCTCCCGCTCTGGACCTCGCGGCGGAATTCGCTATGAAAATTCTGGTGGAGCGCGCGGTGGTGGCCCGGGAGATTGAAGTCTCCGTGCTCGGCAATCACCATCCCAAAGCTTCTATTCCCGGCGAAATCGTGCCGCACCGCGAGTTTTACGATTACGCCGCCAAGTACCTGGAAGAAGGCACGCAACTCCTGATTCCCGCAAAACTCAAGCCCGCTGAGGTCAAGAAAATCCAGGCATTCGCGGTGGCCGCGTTCCGCGCCCTGGAGCTGGCTGGAATGGCGCGCGTGGATTTCTTTCTGGAAAAGCGCAGCGGAAAAATTTCCCTGAACGAAGTGAACACCATTCCGGGTTTCACCTCCATCAGCATGTATCCCAAACTCTGGGAAGCCACAGGCATTCCCTTCCCCAAACTGATCGATCGCCTCATCGAACTCGCTCTCGAACAGCATCGCGAGAAAGCTCGAACGAAATACGAAATCGAGCTGCCGGAAGGCGCCGCCGGAGCTCTCGAGGGCTAAAACCTGCATCGCTGCCGGGAACTTTTTCCGCGATTTTTCCTCTAATACCATGGCAGTCTCGGTGTCGCTTTACGCCGGTACGATGTTCGCTCGCGAGTGCCATCGCCCTGCTCGCGATAGAATTGTCTCTGTTCGCCGGAGAAATCGCGCTCGCCGGGTCGCTGACTCCGGCCCGGTTCGGAAAACATTTCCTACCGCGCGCGAATTTTGTTAGGTTCTTAGTACCCGCCCACGGGCAGCAGGAGAAACTTCGTGTCCTTGCTCGAACCACCCCCGTATACCGTTCACAAGTCGCGGCCCATGGCGATTGCCGCGGCGGTCATCACGCTGCTTGCCATCGTCCTGCTCTGGTGGATCTTCCGCTTCTATCCGGAGAAAAAGGCCGCTGAACATTTCTTTGACGCGGTCGTCGCCGGCGATACCCCTAAGGCCTACGAATTGTGGAAGCCGCTGCCGACCTACCGCATGGAAGATTTCCTGGCCGACTGGGGACCCCACGGCTACTACGGCCCGGTGAAAAGCTTCAAGATCGTGCGTGCGGATTCGCCGCCCGGCTCCAACGCGGTGCAGATCAGCGTGGCGCTCAGCCCATTTTCCCCGATGCCGGATGCGACCGATCCCAACAGCCACAAGACGCGCTTGGTGGCGGTGTGGGTCGTGTCGAGAGATAAGTCGTTGTCGTTTCCGCCGTAGGCCGACCGCCAGCGGATCATTCAGCCCAAAAATTTGGAGAAATCTTCCAGCGCGCGGCGCAGTTCATCCGGGTTGACGGTGGCGGTGCCGAGCTTGCCCACCACTACGCCGGCGGCAAGGTTGGACAGGACGGCGGCCTCGGGTAGTGGCGCGCCTGCGGCGGAGGCCAGCGCCAGGACACTGAGGACCGTGTCGCCGGCGCCGGTGACGTCGAAAACTTGGCGTCCCGTTGCGCCGCGGTCAACGCCGGGCTGCCCCACGCGAGCATAGGTGACTTCAAAACTGGTTGCGGGAATATTCAGGTGGCGCGGTGAGGATTCCTCAAACAAAGTCATGCCTTTTTCGCCGCGAGTGATGAGCACCGCGCCGCAACCAAAGTGGGCAAGCAGCGCTCGCCCGGCTTGCTCCACGGATTTTTCATCGCCGAGGGCGCGGGTGACAAAGAATCCCGCTTCCTTGGCGTTGCAGACGATCGCGCGGGCCCCACGATAAGCGTAGAGGCGCGAAGTTTTTGGTTTCACGAACACCGGCACCTTGCGCTGGTGGCAGGCGCTGAGGACACGGTCCGCAAAAGAGTCGGTAATCAGGCCTTTGTCGTAATCGGAAAGTACCAGGCCGTCCAGCCGTTTGAGCGCGGAAAAAACAGAACGCAGGAGGCCTTCCTCGGTTTGCGCACGAAGAGGTTCGCGGCGTTCCCGATCCACGCGCACGACTTGCTGATGGCGAGCGATGATTCGAGTCTTGACGGTGGTGACGCGCGTGGAGTCGGCGAGTACACCCTTGGCGCCGATACCTGCGGCATTCAGGCAATGGAGTAACGCGGAACCGGGTTCGTCCGCGCCGACGACGCCAAAAGTTTCCGCACGCGCTCCAAGGGCCGCTAGATTGGCGGCAACGTTTCCCGCTCCGCCGAGGCATTCGCTCTGCTCGACGAAATCCACCACCGGGACGGCGGCTTCGGGAGAGAGACGTGAAGCGGTGCCCCAGAGGTAGCGGTCGAGCATGAGATCGCCGAGAACCCCGATCCGCGGACCGCGCAGGCGTGGAAGCAGACGCTTCAACCGTGGGACAAAAGTAGAGATGGGGCTGGTCATGAAATTTTCAAGGGGTGCGCTCACTCGGGAGCGATGGTGGCTTCTTCCACGAGCATGACCGGGATCTCATCCTGGATCGGGTAGACGCGGCGGCAGGAAGGACATTTGAGGCTGGAATTATCCGCAGCCAGGACGACCGGAGTCTTGCAGGCCGGACAAACCAGGATGTCCAGCAGCTCTTTGGGAATGGGCATGAGAATTCTCCGAATTCCAAACCGAGACTTTAGCATAACTCAGAGGGCAAGCAGGTGAGCAGGGGGCCCACGGAGTATTTTGTGACGAGGTAGCGAGGAACATCGGCTGGGCAACAGCGATGATATGCCGCCTTGATCGAGCCAGGCGCGAATCTCGAACAGGTCGCC
Source organism: uncultured Acidobacteriota bacterium (assembly GCA_963819745.1). Classification (GTDB taxonomy): domain Bacteria; phylum Acidobacteriota; class Terriglobia; order Acidiferrales; family UBA7541; genus Acidiferrum. The sequence goes on from CAWFXG010000010.1 coordinate 78,523, forward strand.
GACGGAAAAAACTACTGGCGACCAGAGGGGAGTAAACTGTAACGACTATGGGAAAACTACAGGATTTTCAGAATATTGCGCGAGAGAACGGCTTCCTGGAAGCTGGCGAATCGGAAGGAGGCAGCGCGGTGTGGTTCCGGAATGCAACAGCGGACACGGGATCGGACGTGCACAAGCGCATATGCATCGACAGCTTGACGGACAGCGCAACGATCTTCTGGGAAACGGTGCCCGCAAAATTGAACTCCATGACATTTCGCACGGCAGACTCGTTGCGCGCGTGGTTCGCACTGCGGGTCGGAACCAAAAAGTAGATACGGGCAGCTCCTCTTCGCGCCAGTTTTAAAGCGACAACGGGATCTCTTTTCCTGATTTCGGTTTTCCCACAGCCACTCAGGCATTCCCCGCGCCAGCTTTGGCTGCCAACGCTTCGATAACCGCGATATTCGGCAAGAGATCCGCGGGCAAATCGTGGCGGTCCTTCAGGTAATCCGGGCTGTTATACGAAATCCAGGCCTTTCCGGCTTCATCTTCCCAGACCAGAAGTTTCAGCGGAAGATCAATGGCGATGCTGGGCGCGGCCAGCATGAGCGGCGTTCCGGCGCGTGGACTGCCAAAGATCAGGAGCTTCGTGGGTCGCATGGTCATGCCGGCTTTCTGTGCCTCTTCACTATGATCCACGAGCGCAAAAAGAGTAATCCCCTTGGAATCGAGAATATTTCTAAGGGTGGCAACCGTGTCCTCAACCGAGTGCGCACTTTGTAAATCGACAATTCCGCGGTTGGTAGTGGGTGGCATTTTCAGGTTCCTCATCGCTTCGAAATCGGAAATTCCCGGGGCATCATTCCGCGATATTAGACCGCGAGCGGGCCGACTTCGTTACAAATGAGTGGTAAAGAGAGATCGCGTAGTGCCGGGATCGAGCATCGCGGGTTGGCGCAACGCTCGATCCCAGCATCCACTTACTGCAAGAACGAGAAATCAATCCTTGCCCGAGGCAAGACGGGTACGAACGAGCGAGGCCTGAACGGGAAACTCTTTCTTGCCGGACGTGAAATCGATCACGATGCCGAGGTTCTCCAGAACGAGCGAGCGCACCTCGACACCGGTGGTCTCCTGAAAGAGATTGAGTCCGGCCGGGATCCCGGGATGGAACGCTTGCGAAGAAGCAAAGGCGAACACCCTGTTAAACGCTGTGCCGTCGTCCTTGCGGCGAACGACGAAGACGACGGGTTGTGCGACTGAATTGCGGACCGAACTGAAGCTTTCGATGAGGCCGACGGTTTCCACGGTGAACACGTACTGCCCGGCGGGAAGAATGGCACGTCCCAAACGGGTAGCGGTGGAAAGCTGAAATTCGCCCTGAGCCATTTCGCGGGCCGAGGCCGGAATCGAGCCGGCGGCAAGCGCGAAAACGGCAAGCACAACAATCCTCCACAACAACCGGATACGCGTAGACCTTCTAATGGAAATTTGCATAAACATCCTCCAGCGATAGATTGAGAACCGCGGCGCAAACCGAACGCCGCAACAGCAAAAACGGATTCGACAGATGGAAAAGGGACGACCGCGAGGTCGCGAATACTACGTTAGTGACGGTGAACTAACGGAAGACCAGATGAGAACTACGAGGTTCCCTCTATTGGAGATTACCAACCACTGAACATATTGCAATTGACATCAGCAGAATGGCAGAAGGCGCCTAAAGCGTCCAACGCAAACATCGCGGGTGGAGCATAGAGAAAAATGATGACGGAGAGGCGCGGGCGGGTGGACCCGTGCTGGCGAGCGAGTTTTTGCGACCATAACGGAAATGTGAACAGGGGATTACGGAAATGTTAAGGACGTGTTACAGTGGCCCGCAGTTGGTAGCCCGCAGGGTAGCAAGGAAGCGAGCGCGGCCTGCGCAGGCGGTAAGCGTTCGCTAGCGGCAAGGGCCGCGAGGCTGGTTGCAATGACGGCCAGGACCGGCATGTTCGGCTTGCGAAGTGTCCTGCTGGTGGCCTGCCTAAGCTGGGCAAGCGGCATGCCCGCGCAACAGATTCCCTCTCCGAAGAACCCGGCAAGCAACGATTCCCGCAGCGCCTTAGTGGCGCAATACCGCGAACGGCTGAATGAGACGAGTGTGTCTGCGACCGCAGCAGCGGGCATCGCAGCGCGTGTGTTTTATGAGCTCCTGCAACAAGTTAAAGATACGAAGGCCAGCCACGGCATAGTCTGGGAACTGCGAATCCTGGAAGGCAGGTCGGGAAATGCGTTTTCGCTTCCGGATGGTGCCATCTTCGTGGACCGGGCGATGGCGCAGATGCTCGGCGAACAGGCGGGCCTGTGGGCGGCGGTGCTGGCCCATGAAATGGTGCACGTCATGCAGCACCACTGGAGCAAACGCGTGGTTTACCAGGAATCACTGAAGGGCGCGTCGTCCGGGTGGGGCCGCGTAGAAATGGGAGCGTTCGCCGCGGGGCCAAGAAGCTCGGAGATGGCGCTGAGCGAAGAGGTGATGGCGCTGTCGCGGGACCTCGAAATTGAGGCGGACGCTGGAAGTCTGAACTTGATGGCGCAGGCAGGATTTCATCCGGATTTTGTGATGGCGCTGTACCACTTGATGGAGATCCAGGATACCCAGCCGAAGTCGTTCCTGGCCACGCATCCAGGCTGGAAGGATCGCGAGGCCAATCTGAAAAGGAAGTACGGTAAGGCCATGGCGGAATTTGCGAGATTGTGGCCGGAACCAGAGAAGTCGCCCGGCGGGACAGCACCAGCGCTGGCGTTTTTGGGGAAATTGCACGCGGAAACGAAGAGCGGTCTCGCAGAGATCGAGATACCGCTGCGGTGCGAAAACGTAGTTGGGCAGGTGGATGTAGTGTTGCTCTTGCGGCAAGGCGCCGGGACGGCTCCTCAAGAGTTGCGGAAAGCGGCGAGTTGCGGGCAAGAACGGTCGGTGTTGACCTTTGAATTGGGCGCTCAAGGGAAAAAAGAGGAAGCGCAAGCAGAGATGCAGGTGTTGGACGAGCGCGGATGGATGCTGGCAAGGTCGGAGCCCTTGAAGTTCCGGTTCTAAATAAGAACACACCTGACGCTTTGTAAGGGCGGGGCTTACCCCGCCCGCTCCGTGCCTATTGTCTCGTTATGGCCCTTCTTGCTTATGGAGCTCGGCGAGGAAAGCGGCTTCGCGATCGGCGACGAAGGCTTTGTAACCGGCCCGGTCGACAAATGGGTTGGCGGAACCCGGCTTGCGGCGAGCAAATTTCTCGCGCATACCGTAGTAGCCGCCGTGAGCTCCGAGAAAAATGTCACAGGGCAGGGATTTCAGGACGCGAAAAGTGGTCTCGTAGTCCTCCGCGATGGATGGGTAAGCTGGATTGTCGGCCAGCACATAGCCAGGATTCACGTTGGGACTGCCAACGATGACGACATGATAGGGTTTGCCGCCGCTGACGACAGTGAGAGTCCAGGTGGTGCATCCCTTGGTGTGTCCGGGAGTCTTGTGGGCGGTGAGAACCACGTTGGCGAGGCGGACCTTGTCGCCGTCATGGAGAACGCGGTCGACTTTTGCGGGCGGGTAGCGCCAATCCGGCTTGTCCCCGTAGGCAAAGTCCTGCGCGCCGCCGGATTCGATCACTGGCACGTCGGAATCCATGACCATGTACTGAGCGGCGGTGAGTTTCTTTATTTGCGCGCTGCCCGCAGCGTGGTCGTAGTGGGCGTGGCTGATGAGAAGAATCTTGACGTCGGCGAGATGGTAGCCGAGGGACTCGATGCTTTCGCCGATCAGCGAAGGAGAAGATTCGAGGCTGCTGTTGATGAGAATGTGGCCCTTGGGAGTGGTGATGAGGTAGGAGGCAAGATCCTTGCTGCCCACGTAATAGAGATTGCCGGCGATGCGATGGGCCGGAAAGGGATCGGTCCACTCCGGGGGAGCTTGGGCCAGGAGCGGCGACCCGACCAGAAAAACAAGTGCGACGAGGCGCGAAAGCATGCGCAGATTATTCCATCTCCCCCGATGAATATCGATGAATATCGATGAATATCCACGATAGATGAACATCCACCGGGCACTGATGGCCAGCGGCGAAAAAGTTCTCAGTGCACGTGCGCGGCGGCATCGTTGAGGATCATGGCCAGGCGGATGCCGGCCATGGCGAGTCGCTCCTGGATGGCGGGCGAAGTGTCATCCTGATAAGTCTGACTCAGGACTAGATGCTTGAGGGCCATGCGATTGCCAACGCGATTATTCTGGGAGCACTTCGTGACGTTGGCGTCGGGGTGGGCGTCGATGGCGATGACCTTGGGTAGATCGCCGTAGGCCACATCTTCGGCGTGCTCGTGGCTGTCCCACGCCCAATCGTCAATCTGGATGCCCTCCTCTTCCCAAACGGTGAAATCATCCTGAAAAGCGGTGTCGAGAGAATTGGCATACGCCTGGACGGTGGTGGCGCCGGCAGCCTTCATGTCCCTTTCGATGATGTTCTTGTCCCAGATGCCGTGAAGCTCCAGGTTGTAGGTGTCCGGGTCGGGATGGGGCTCGTGAGCGGTGGCCTTGAGGTGATGAGGCTGGGTATGAAAGTAAGTGACGGGAACGCAGTTGGCGCCTTTGTCGCCGTTGGTAGTGCAGTGAAGGGGCTGATGGAGATCGCCGACCAGGTGGATCAGGTAACGCATGGCTGCGGCCCGCACCTTTGGATCGGTGGAACTGTCTTCGAGCAACTCTTTCTGGTGGCGAATCGCGTCGGTGACGCAGCTGGTGGTGGAACCGGCGCAGACCGCGGACATTGACGAAGCGGGGAAGTCACGCGGGATGTCGATGAAATGGAAGCCGGCGTCGATGTTGGGATCGCGAACGGCATCGGCCCACGTGGAAGCGGCAGCGAAGGTGTCAAGGCCCTGGGAACCGCATGCAAAAAGAGGACTCAAATGGCGATCGGGGTCAACGGCGAGTTGATCGGCAGCGAGCTTCTTGGCGTCGGCGGTGAGGTGCTTTTCGGCGATAAGCGCTACCGTCTGGTGGCCCTTGCAGCCCCAGGCACGGGCTGCGGGAGCGGTCAGAAATGCCGGGACAACGATGGACAAAACCACGAGAGAACGGCTGAGAGAGCGCATGAGGTCCTCCTGGGAGAGAGGTCCCCGGTCGATTGGGGGCACGTATACGGAGAGTAAACGCCGATGAAGGAAAGGTGTCAAGAGGGGAATGGGGTAGAGGCAAGTTGACCGCTGTGGTGACAAGTGGAAGAATTCGCCGGGCTGGTAAGCAGGAGACGCGGATGTACAGGGTGCGAATTGCGATGGCGTGGCTGTTGTGCGCGAGCGTGACGATGGCGCAGCAGAAATTTCCGGTGACCTCGGTGGTGGACGAGCCGGCGATCGCGGGGCGCGCGGTGGAATTGGATGCGCAGGGAAAGCTGCTGCCGTGGCCGATGGGCAACGATACCGGATATTCGTACGCGTCCCATGTTCTGACGCAATGGACGATTTTGTGGGATCAGTACAACCGCCAGAGGCTGCCCTACTTTTTCTGTTGCTTCGATTTCGACCGGACCACGTACGAAATGTATCCGGACTGGAAGTGGGTGAACTCGACGGGATACCTGCGGGCGATGATGGAAGGATTCATGGAGCGGCTGTACCCGTATACCGGCGATGTGCGAACGCTGGAATTCCTGGAAAACTTCGTGGACTACGAACTGGAGAACGGGTTAACACCCGAAGGATATACGTGGGCAAGGGTGCCGTATCCGTCGGCGAATCCGGGGTCGCGCCGGTACACCGGATGGAGCCATCACGGAGAGGATTTCGTGGAACCGCACGTGGTGGGCGAGGACGGATACGGGTACCTGCGGCTGTATGAGATGACCGGAAACACGAAATATCTGCGCGCGGCAATCCGGTGCGCGGAAGCACTGGCGAAGAATTTCAAGGCGGGCGACGAGAAGAATTCGCCCTGGGCGTTCCGGTGTTATGCGCGGGACGGGAAAGCGGAGGGCGGGCCGGGGATGAGCGTGTATTCGGCGAATGTGGTCGAGCCGATCATGCTGTTCGATGAGCTGATTCGCATCGGGCAGGGCGATGTGGCGGCGTACCAGCGAGTGCGCGAGGGCGCGTGGGCGTGGTTGATGAAATATCCGATGACCAACAACGTGTGGGTGGGGTATTTCGAGGATGTCGGGCCGAACATGGAGAACATGAACAACGTGATTCCGCTGGAGCTGGCGCGCTATCTGCTTCTGCATCCGGAAAAGGACGCCGAGTGGAGAGAGCACGCGCGAAAGCTGATCGAATGGGTGAAGACGACGCCGCGCTGGCCGAAGTACGTGGTGCATGGAGCGACGGTGACGACGGAACAAGGGAGCGGCAAGGAATTTTGCTGCAATCTGCCGAACCAATGCTGCGACAGCCACACGGCGCGGCTGGCAGCGGTAGAAGCGTTTTATTACGCAAAGACCGGAGACGCGGCCTACAAGGAAGCCGCGTACCGCTCCTACAACTGGGTGACGTATTTTCAGGGATTGCCCGGCAAGGCGCACGCGCCGTTCAGCTACCAGTGGTGGTTTACGGATGAATTTGCGGACGGGCCGCGACGCGTGATGGACGCGTTCTGGGCGGTTCCGGAGTGGGCGCCGAAGGGAGAGTCGCACCTACTGGGAGGACTTTCGCCGGTGACGAAGATAGGTTACGGAAAGGGCGAGGTGACTTATTCGACGTTCGATGCGGACGCGACGGAGGTGTTGCGGCTGAATTTTGCGCCGGCGGAAGTGACCGCGAACGGTAAAGGACTGGAGCGGAGGACGGACTTGTCGCAGGCCGGCTACGTTTTCGATGAGGCTACGGGTGTCTTGCGAGTGCGGCATGAAGGAGCCAGAGATATTTCCGTGCAGGGCAAGAGCGATCGGATGACGGAGCGATTGGTGACGTTCGACGATCCGCATCTGGCGGCGGGGACCGTGCTTGGCGGCGAATATCCCGCGGCGTGGTTGCTGTGGAGTCCGGGAGAGTGGAAGATCGCGCCGCCCGGCGGAAAATTCGGAACCTTTCATCTGAGGTTGCAGGAACCAGAGGGTCATGTGCGATTGCAGGAGCCGGAAAGCGAGAGCGCGGGTTTTCGATTCGCGGAAGGCAGGATTTTCGCGGGAATCGACGCCTACAACGGCGGAACGAACGAGGCCACGATCACGGTAAGCTCACCGGAAAATCCCGGAGTGAGTTTCGTGCTCAAGGCGGGAGAATTGCGGCGGCTGCGGACGGAATGGAGCGACGCAAGTACAACGGTACGATTTGAATTGAAGAACGGCAAAGACGTGGAGTTCGATAACCTGGCGTATGTCCATCCGTAAAGAAATGGGGTGGCTGGGCAGCGCTGCGGTGCTTGACGCCCCACGTATATCAGTCTTTAATCACCGCATTCTCCTTCACCAGCGCGCAACCCGGCTAGATCGAAGCTAAAGGAAAGTGAATCGAGTTGTTCGAGAGAGACCCCGATGAAGATTCGCTTCAACATGTGGCTGCTATTCGTCGCGTTACTGGCCCTCGTCCTGGGCGCTTGCAAGAAATCCCCTCCCGCGGCGGCCGTCGCCACTGCGACCGATTGGACCATGTACGGAGGGACCAACGACGAGCAACGATTCAGCCCATTGAGCCAGATCAACGAACAAAACATCGGCCAACTCGGCCTGCTGTGGGATCACGAACTCGGCACGACGCGAGGACTGGAAGCAACACCGCTCGTCTCGCACGGCGTGATCTACACAACCGGCGAGTGGAGCGTGGCCTATGCGCTGAACGCCAAGACTGGCGAAGTCCTCTGGACCTTCGATCCCCAGGTGCCTCGTGTTCGTGCCCGGACGATTTGCTGCGACGTTGTGAATCGAGGAGTTGCGCTTTACAACGGCAAAGTCTATCTCGGCACGCTGGATGGACGGTTGATCGCGCTGGATGCCAAGACCGGAAAACCCGTGTGGGATGTCATCACCGTGGATCAATCCAAGCCTTATTCGATTACCGGCGCTCCGCGAATCGCCAAGGGCAAGGTGCTCATCGGGAATGCCGGCTCCGAGTTCGGAGTGCGGGGCTTCCTTTCCGCCTACGATGCCGAGTCTGGAAAACTTATCTGGCGTACGTTCACCGTGCCGGGCAATCCCGCACTGGGCTTCGAGTCCAAGGCCATGGAAGCCGCCGCGAAAACGTGGAACGGACAGTGGTGGGTGGCCGGCGGCGGAGGCACGCCGTGGGACTCCATCGTCTACGATCCCGACCTCGATCTCGTTTACACCGGCACGGGCAACGGAGTCGCGTGGTATCCGAGATCTGCGCAGCCCGGGCGGAGGCGACAATCTGTACCTGGCTTCGATCTTGGCGCTCCGCGCAAGCGACGGCGAGTTGGTTTGGCATTATCAGGTGACTCCGGGCGACAACTGGGACTACGACGCCACGCAGCCTTTGATGCTGGCGGACTTGCCGATCGGCGGCGGTACACGCAAGGTCATCATGCAGGCCTCGAAGAACGGATTCTTCTACGTGCTCGATCGCCAGACCGGCGAGTTCATCTCGGCGAAAGCGTTCGTCAATGGCATCACATGGGCGACCGGTGTTGATCCTCAGACGGGACGCCCGCAGGAATCGGCCAGCGCGCACGACGGGTTGCAGGCCGTGCTGGTTTCCCCGTCACCAAGTGGCGGACATAACTGGTATCCCATGGCATTTCATCCCACCACAGGTCTTGTTTACGTGCCGGCCAGGGAAGGCTCGGTGTTCCTGGGTGCGCCCGACAAGAAGTGGAAGTCGAATCCTACACTCTGGAATCGTGGCGAGGATGCCGCCTACGATGGACCCATGCTGGCCAAGCTGTCGGCAGCTCCGCCCCCGACCGGTCATCTGATCGCCTGGAATCCTGTGGAGCAACGGGAAGTGTGGCGCGCCGATCTTCCGTTAGTCGAAAGCGGCGGAGTGCTGGCGACGGGCGGCAATTTGGTTTTGCAGGGCCGGTCCGATGGAATGTTTTGCGCGTATCGCGCGACCGACGGGAAAAAGCTATGGGAGTTCGACGCTGGCACCGGCATTATGGCTCCGCCCGTCACTTATCTCCTGGACGGAGTGCAGTACGTAACCCTGATGGTTGGCTGGGGAGGCGCCGCAGGACTAGCAAATATCCCGGGCAACGGCCCGATCAAGCGCGGGTTTGGCCGCGTCCTTACTTTTTCGCTGGGCGCCAATGCCAAGCTGGAAGTTCCGCCCTTCGGACATACGGAGCCTCCGTCGCCCGCGATTCACATGAACGCAAGGCCGGCCGCCATCCGCGAAGGCAGTACTCTCTACATGCGGTACTGCTTTTACTGCCACGGAGTGGGTGTCGTCTCCGGCTCCAGCATTCCTGATCTGCGCTATGCCACTGCGGAAACCCACCGGCAATTCCAGTCCATTGTGCTTGGAGGATCCCGTGAATCGCGCGGCATGCCTTCCTTCCACGACGCGCTTCAACCTGACCAGGTGCGCGCGATTCAAGCCTATGTCTTGTCCGAGGCGGCAGCCGCGGCCAAGCCGCCGTCGAACAAAGCACCTTGAAAGTGCTGGCTCTGGACTAGCTTGGGCCCTGCATTTCTCATAAGTGCGGAGTCTAAAGGGACTTAAAGCTATTTAGATTGATACACTTATGCAAGTGCGTAGTCTAAAGGACTTAGCAAGGAAAATGATGGAGTTGCGATACCTAGGCGATAAATTACCTAATGATAATTATACGACAGTTGATGCCCGGGAGTCAAGATGGCAATTGGGCTGGTAGGGCTGGCGCCGGGAGGTTCCGGAGGGTCCTGTGGCATGAAGACGGAGGGCCGGAACCGTTAGAGCGGTGTGGAGCAGAGCCGAAAGGACATGTCCGATAATGCGACTTCCCAGGAGCTGGGGGGGGCGTTAAGCGTTCATCGCTGGGCAAGCTGGTTTGACTATCTATCCACGATCAACTGACCTACACTACAGCCAACTTTCCGAGATCTAAAAAAACATAGCTAAGAGGGATGCGATGTCCATAGCCGTTGCACATCCGAGCAGCGCTGCGAAGCCTTCCGGGAGCGTGCCGGGCCGTCGTTACGACCATCTCTTTTTCTCGGCCATGGCCGTGCTTTTGCTGGCAACTGTCTTTGTGGGTTTCGCGCGTTCATACTATCTCGCAGGAATATTCCGAGCGCCGTTACCCACTCGGATCGTTCATCTGCATGGAGCAGCGTTCTCCTGCTGGATTCTGCTATTGGTGGTACAAACCTCTTTAGTGTTTGCCGATCGTGTGGACATCCATCGCCGTCTCGGCATCGTTGGATTCCTGCTAGCCGTTCTTATGGTAGTCGTCGGTGTTTTGGCGGCGACGGATTCACTTGTCAGGGAAGCTGGACCTCCAGGCAGTGATCCAAAATATTTCTACATCATCCCCCTAACGGGAATGCTGATTTTTGGGACGCTGATTTTTTTCGCCTTCCGCTCTCGCTTCAATCCTCCAGAGCACAAGCGACTCATTATCGTCGCCACGATCTCTTTGGCGGTTGCCGCGATTGCCCGGTGGCCTCTGGCCATAGTGCTTGGGAGTCCGCCTAGGGCCATGTTGTTCTCGTACATATTCCTGCTCATGCTGGTAGCTTACGACTTGTGGTCCACGCATAAAGTTCATCGCGCGACAATCTGGGCGAGCGTTTTTGTCATCTTGTTGCAGCAGATATCGATGCCTATCGGCAAAACCGCCGTTTGGCATTCCTTCGCAAGTTGGGTCCAGGTCGTCGCCCGGTAAGCAAAGAGTCTCGAGGCAAAATAAGAGGCTGCCCCTCTAGCGGGGCTGACAGTCCTGATTAACGCGCTTACCGGAAAAATGGCGGCCCAGTACCGCAATCTCCTGCAATGACTTTCCGCATCGCAGCCAATGGCTTTTGTGCGGCATCCAAGCAAGCTGGAGGTACGCGCATGATACTGCACATGGGCACGGTGCTTGTCTTTGGCCTGATGTGTGGCAGTGAACTGAATGTAGCGCTGTTCAGCCACCCGGTGCTGAACCGACAACCGCTGGAGACGCATGTGTTGGTTCGATCGTCTCTTGCTGCGTTGTTGGGACGCGTCATGCCGTTTTGGATGGCGGGCTGTACGGTTCTCAATCTTTTGCTGCTGCTACCGTTCGAGCACCTGAATGAGTCCGCCTGGCGCTTCGCAGCAATCGCGTTCGCGATTCAAGTCCTCGCTGTCGTGTTCTCGCTCGTTACTCCCGTACCCATCAATAACAGAATTGCCAGATGGAGTCCGACATCCGTTCCAGATGACTGGAGGTCGCAGGAGCATCGGTGGGATATCTATCATTTCGTCAGAACGTGTGGACTTGTAGTGGCTTTCGCACTTCTCGTGCTCAGTTTTGGTGCGCGCTGAGGGAAACGGCGCTCCAGAGTCGTCAAGTCCTGGAAAACGCGGTTTCTCTAATGAGGTCGGCCGTGGCAAGAGTTTTTCTTGGGTGTTGGCCTCCTCGGGACACACCCGTGTGGTGCTTTGTAGTTCGTGATCGCTGCGATCGTTGGCCTGCACTGTGTTCACCCTAACAGGCTCGGATCTGTGTCGCTTCATCGCTGCGGTGTTGCCCACCAACCATCTCTTCGGTCATGACGGACCATGATGACTTATGCGAACTCCCTTCTCGGCGAAGGGAGGCGGGTAGCCGAATCAATCGGACGCTGACCAGGCGCAGCAAACCGCGTTTCAGGCATCCCCGCACAGACGGCACCGCAGTGCTTCTGTCCACGACGACAGAACTCTTCATAATCGATCTGATCACGCAACATGATCCACAGTCGGATACCCAGCTTGAGCGCCACCGCCACGCGCGCCTTGCCCAGCCCCTTCTGCATCAATTTGCGGCGATAGAACCGCTGCAGCTCGGGATCGCGGCGCGCCGCGTGAGCGCCGGCTTCGTTCCACAGAAAGCGCAACAGCGGATTGCCTTGCTTGGTTACGGCGCCGAGCCGTTGCCTGGCGCCGCTGGAATATTCGCGTGGAATCAGGCCCACGTAACTGGCCAGTGCCTTGCCATCGGCGAAGCGCTGTGCATCGCCCAGGAAAACATCCGTGGCCAGCGCAGTGACCGGCCCGACTCCCGGATGGGTCAGGAGCAGCTGCGCACCGCAGCGTTGCCTGGCCTGCTCGGCGATTTGTTCGGTCAGGTTTTCGATTTCCTCTTGCATCCTGCGGTACAGGGCCTGCAACGCGCTCCGTCGAGAAGAGGCGTGCGGCGGCAACGGCAAGAAGGCGATCTTTGCTTGCCCGTCGTAGCTCCACAGACTGGGCCCGCGTCGCAATCCATTCGCTAAGGCAATCGCCTGCAGCGCGTTTTGGATGCGCGTGCGCAGACGCACCCACTGATGGCGGTGCAGCAGTAGAGCTCGCAGATGTTCGATTCACAACCTCTCCGGTTTCCGTATCCAGCATCGCCAATGTCTGCTGGCGAGCGTGTAGATCACATCCTATAATTCGCATTCGGCCTCCTTCGTCCCGAGCGCTGTAGGGTGAACACCGAACAGTCTACTCGGCTCGTCGTGAGGCCGACCTCGTTATGACATCAATCGGAAAAGTGAGTTTTGGGTTCGGTCAGCAAAGGAGCCGGCACGTTCACTTTTGCGATTTTGGCAGATGATTCCTCCTTCGCAGATAATTTAGCTTCATTCGCCTCTTTGCCCAGTTCTCCACAATTCCGTACGGTACCGACACCAGCACAAAAGCTCCCAAGAATTGCCACCGCGACAGGTGGTGTTCGATGAACCACCAGACGAGTATTCCCCCACCACACAGAACCACAACCCAGTGGGTGAAATGGATGGCAATTGAAAGCCATGGCCAACTGCCAGTCCGCTTTTTGTATAAAACCCACCAGTGAACCGTCTTGCGCCCCTCTCTGTACGTAGTTGACCGCGGCCTCCAGTCGCGCGTCCGCACTCCGGGGGGCGGCAGTGGAAGTTCGCTCACCAAATTCACGTCACAGTCCGCACAGCGCGTAAATCCAGGGCGGTATTCGGTTCTGCATTCGGGGCAAAACATCGACTAGGCAGTCTACTATGGCGAGAAAAACTAAGGGGCTGGGTGTTGAAGGTCCTGGTAAGCGCGGTGGTTTCAATAGGTTGATGCAACACTCGACTCGAATCCACAAAGCACTGAAAACAAACACCAAAATCACTCGCTAGGGTTAGATCAGCCGGAACGCCACCCTGGCTGGGTTTTGACCGAGTACAGCCAAACGGATTGGCTGCCCACGGAACGTGTTGTCGGACCAACCGATCAGAGGGTGTTGCATCGACCGTTTGAACCGACACGACTTACCAGGAGTCGCAGGGGATGATCCCCCCTAGAGAGGCCTCTCTCAAACGTGGCTCACTTCCTTGCACTGACAAAAATACTTTTTGCGATCATCATGTGCACACCCTTATTCCCATCTACCAGTTCCGTGATGTGCAGATCCGCCGCCACGCTCGCCAGCATGAATGCGTCGTCGCGGGAAAGATGCTTCTCCGTCACCAGGAAATCGATCATTTCGCGCACCGCCATCGTAGTGCACGCATTCAAGTCATCGTTCAGACCCATGGTGATGTAATGCGTTGGCGTCTCCGCGCGCGGCCATTTCAGGTGCACGTCTTTGCGCACGATAAATTGGAACGTACCGATCAGCGAAGTTTCTAACGCCGTGATGTCCACTTCGCCGTCGCCCTGACCGGCATGCCCGTCGCCCACTTCAAAGAGAGCCCCCTTGGCATGCACCGGAATGTACAGCGTAGTCCCCGCCACCAGATCCTTGTTGTCAAGATTCCCCGCCATGATCCACGGCGGACCGCTGTTCCATTTTCCGACGCTCTCCGGCGGCGCGACACCCATGCTGCCGAAAAAAGGATGCAGTGGAATCTCGATGCCTGGAGCGAAGTGCGCCACCATGCGTTTTTCGTCCAGTGGAATGATTTTGATCCTGTCGTACGGAAAGTCATCCGGCAAATAACCGTAGCCCGGCCAAAAGCCATTGTAGGCGTAAGCAATTTTCAGCTTCGCGCCGAGAATGCGAACTTCCAGCACATCGCCCGGCTCCGCGCCTTCGACGTAAATCGGCCCAGTCAGGATGTGCCCGCCCGGCCCTCGCTCCCCCTGCGGCACCTGATCCTCGATGTCCCGAAGCGACTGCTCTATATCACCCGCGGGCACGCCCGCGCCCTCAAGCTCCTTCGGGCTGGAAGTAATCACCGTCTCGACGTCTACGATGTCTCCTGATTTCACTCGAAGGACCGGAGCAGTCTTTGCCGAGTAGTGTCCGTAGGCCACAGTATTCGGCGTGGCCTTCAATGCGTGCCGCTGCCCCTTAATTGTGTGTTGTGCACACACCGACGCGGATGTCAGCGATAGCAACAGCAAGCCGCGAGCTGCCGGCAGGGCCAAAGCTGCATATTCCAGTGCTAATGCAATGAGGTTAGACCGGCGGTTTGAGTTGGGCATCGGATAGCTTTCGTGTTGCACTGAGTGTAGATGCGACACAGTGAATTTGATTTGGGCGATTATACCCGCCAACTGGTAGCGGTACTCGAATTTCGCCGTCGTCGAACGGCCAGGATCGTTCCATGCAGCAGTCACGCCTGATTAACGCTGCCGGCTCAGGTGGTCGATGCAACACCATCTGATCGGTTGATCGGACAACACTTTCCCTGGCCAGCCGATCCGTTTGGCTGTACTCGGTCAAAACCTAGCCAAGGTGGCGTTCCGGCTGATCTAACCCTAGCGAGCGATTTTGGTGTTTGTTTTCAGCGCTTTGTGGATTCGGGTTGAGTGTTGCATCGACCTATTGAAACCACCCGAGTAATCAGGGCTTGGGAATTGCTTCGTTTCCATTCCAAACTTGAAAAATCTTCTGATGAGGTTGAGGATGTCAAGGGATCGCCCCATCGGGCCCGCATCCGGGCATCGAACTTTTGGCCTCGCATCCAACCTTCAGGAGAAGATTCGCCATGTCGCATCATTTCGATACGCCTACCGCAAAAAAAGATCCCCGCATGAACGTCTGCGACTTCTACTTGTTTCGCGGCCGCCCGGGCACGACGGTCATGGCATTGACCGTGAATCCGAACGCCGGCGTCGGCGCGCCAGACACCTTCCGCGACGAAGGTGTGTACGCCTTTCGGTTCGACACGGATCGCGATCATCGCGAAGACGTCACCTTCAAGGTCCAGTTCGGCGCGCCCACCCACGCCGATGGCGGCGGGCAACGGCACGTTCAGAGCTTCGAGGTCCGGCGCGCCACCGGAGCGGACGCTCGGAAGGGCGCCGCGGGCGAACTCATCATTTCCGGGAATACAGGAGGCGTCGTGAAAGCGGAGCAGGGCTGCCTGGCCTACGCAGGCCTCGCGCCCGACCTGTTCGCCACCAATGGCGTCGGTTTCGGCGCCTTCCGAACAGCTCTGTGGTCGGAAAACCGGTTTGCCCCAGAGGCGTTCCAGAATGGCCATAACTTCTTCGGCGGCAACAATGTGACCGCCATCGTCCTGGAGGTCCCCAGCAGCCTGATCGGCCGAGGCGTGGTGCACGCCTGGGCCACCGCCTCGCTCTACGGGCACGCGCCGGAGGTGCAGGTATCGCGTTGGGGCCTGCCGATGATCACGCACATGCTGCTCTCCGATCCTTCGCTGCACGACGCATCGGAAAACTACAACCGCGGGGTCCCGGCGGACGAAGTGGCGCTGTTCTCCAAACCGATGCGCGCCTTCGTGGAAAAAGTCATCGCGCTGGCCCACTCAGCGGCCGATCCATCCGCGTACGCCACGCAACTCCTGGCGCGCCTCTGCCCATCAGTCCTGCCGTATGAACTGGACACGCCGGCCTCATTCAGCTTTGCCGCCTTCAACGGCCGCGGCCTCAGCGACGACGTGATGGACGTAATTCTCACGCTGGTCACGAACACGGCGCTCGGCGATGGGGTGGCGCCCGATATGCGGCTGATGCGCCCGGATTTTCCCTACTTCGGCGAGCCGCACCCTACGGCGGCGAGTGCCGCGAAGCAGTAAGCGCACGGACGACACAGCGGCGATCTGCGACTGGATGGATTTGCTGGCCGGCAGCGCGGAGCGAGTCTCCGTCGCCTCCGGCAAGCGCGCGGCCCTGTGAACCGTGATCATTACGGCGAAAGGACCAAGTCCTGGAAAACGCGGTTATCGGAAACTGGGTCCCGAGGTCCGATTACGCGACTGCTTCGAACGCAAGCCGTTAGAGGCCTTTGGAAGCGCGGAAGGCGCGAACGACGGAGGCGACGTCGCGCTGGTCGGCATCGACCTGGGCGTTGAGGCGGCGCATTTCATCGACGGAGATGGCGCCGGCGAAATCCGCGAGCGCGGAACGCAACTGGGGGAACGCAGCCAGGGCGGCACGGCGAACAATGGGAACGGCATCGTAGGGCGGGAAGTAGTGGCGGTCATCGTCCAGGGAGACCAGGCCCAGGACGTTGATGAGTCCATCGGTGGAATTGCCGGCGACAATATCGACTTTCTTTTCGACCAAGGCGCGATAAATCAAGCCGAGATCCATGACGCTGGGCGCGGCGGCGAAATGCAGACCATAGAGCTCGCTCCACCCGCGAAAACCGTCGGGACGCTCGAGGAACTCATAGCCAAACCCGGCACGCCAGCGCGGCGCGAAGGGGACGATATCGGAAATCTTGCTGAGGTGCAGGCGGGAGGCGTCGTCGCCGCGAACCACCATGGCGAAAGTGTTTTCGAAGCCCAGGGGCTCGGTAACTTCCAGATTGAAACGCTGGGAATAGCCTTGTTTGACAAGGTTATAGACCTCGCGGGAGTCGTACGAAGGAGGCTCATTGAGGACAGCGGTGAGAGCGGTTCCGGTGTATTCGACATAAACGTCGAGCTGGCCGGAAAGCAGGGCTTTTTGGCAAAGCAGAGTGCCGCCGAGGTTGCTTTTGCGCTCGACGGGGACGCCAGTGCGAGCCTCAATGTGCTGGGCGAGAAGTTCGCCAAGGATAACCTGCTCGGTGAAGAACTTGGAACCGACGATGATCCTGGGGTGGGAAGAACGGCATCCGGTACCGGCGAAGAAAAGCAACAGAAGCATGAACCAGGCAACGAAATGTAAGCGGAGGCGAGGGAAAGGCATCAGGCACAGAATGTCTCACGCGCGAAGAAAAAGAGGAAGGGCGGCCGGGAAAAACTTAACGGACGGCTTAGGCGCACGGCATGAAGGCCCAATGATCGAATGCTAGTGGATGACGCGGAGGCGGCGTTCCAGCCAGGCGAGAAGAAGGTCAGCAACGATAGCGAGCAGGGCGGCAGGAATCGCACCGGCGAGAATGACGGAGTCGCTGACCATGGCCACGCCGCGAAAAATGAAAGTACCAAGGCCGCCTGCCCCGATAGCAGCAGCAATGGTAGCCACGCCAATGGTGATGACGGTGGCGGTACGGACGCCGGCAAGAATGACACCGAGAGCCAAGGGCAGGCGAACGCGCCACAGGATCTGAGAGTGGGTCATGCCCATAGCCTCGGCGGCTTCCAGAACAGCGGGGTCGATACCCGTAAGGCCAACGTAGGTATTACGGAGGATCGGGAGCAAGGCGTACAGGATTAAGGCGACGATAGCAGTGCGCGCGCCAATGCCGCCGATGAACGGAACCGGAATCAAGAAGCCAAATAACGCGAGGCTGGGAATGGTCTGAAAGATGTTCGCGGTACCCAAGGCGACAGTACGAAGGGCGGGGCGATGCACGATGAGCATGCCCATGGGAACGCCAATGGCAATGGCGAAGAACATGGCGATGAGGACCAGCTCCAGGTGGGTAAGAGTGGCCTCCAGAATCTCGATGCGGTGTTGGAGGAAGAAGGTCCAGACACTCATGCGGATGGGCCCGCAGGAGAGGTGGAGGTGGCGTCGAGGGAAGAGACGAAGGCCTGAACCTCGGGATGGTCGAGGGCAAGAAATTCAGAGGGCGAGGCTTGGGCCACGATATGTCCGGATTGGAGGAGGACGATGCGCGAGGCCAGCAGGAGTGCTTCGCGAAGATCGTGGGTAACGAAAAGAATGGTCTTGCCCAGCCGGCGAGCCAGCGACGCAAATTCACGCTGAAGCTCGGCGCGAGTGACGGGATCGAGCGCGCCAAAAGGCTCGTCCATGAGGAGGATGGGAGGATCAGCGGCCAAAGCGCGGGCCACGCCAACGCGTTGACGCTGGCCACCGGATAGCTGGTGCGGCAGACGAGCGGCAAATTGCGAGGGTTCGAGTCCGACGAGGGCCAAAAGTTCCGAGACGCGAGCGTCGATACGAGCGCGATCCCAATGCAAGAGGGTGGGCACCAAAGCCACATTCTGAGCGATGGTGAAATGGGGAAAAAGGCCAGCCTCCTGGATCACATAGCCGATGCTGCGACGAAGCTGGATGGGATCCCACGCGGAAGTGGACTTGCGGAGGACAAGAACGTCGCCGCTGGAGGGTTGCAGCATGCGGTTGACGAGCTTCAACAGGGTGGTTTTGCCGCTGCCGCTGCGACCAAGCAGAACGAGGGTCTCGCCGGAGGCGATTCGGAAAGAGATGGAGGAAACCAGAGGCGAGGAAGGAGTACGGCCAACACGGTATGTAACGGCAGAAAATTCAATGGTACTTTCGGCCCGGGGTTGAGGTTTCGCATTCATTTCGATTGACATGATTAGCGCGAGCGAGGGACCATCTTAGTCTAGACGCCCCTCCAAACGCCTAGAGATTGGCGAAACTTTCAAAAACTACCGGCATCCAAACCAAAGGGGATACTTCATGGGAGTACTGGCCGGAACAGTCCGAACCCGCCGTAATATTCATCATCGATTGGCGGATGCGCGAAAACAGACCGACGACCTATTCGCGATCGTGCGCGAAGAGGCGATTTACGACCGGCCAATTGCCGAACGACACCGAATCATTTTTTATACCGGGCACGTGGAAGCGTTCGACTGGAACCTTCTGGCGCAGCGGGCGTTCGGGCTGTCGGCGTTTAACAGTTCTTTCGACAGGCTATTTGCCTTTGGAATCGATCCGGTAGACGGCGGTTTGCCGACGGACAAGCCCGCGGACTGGCCCAAACGGGAAGAAATCAAGGGGTATACGACGCGAATCCGGGAGGAGCTGGACGGGGCAATCGATAGAGCCCTGGCACAGCCCGCCGAGGGACATCCGCAATTGATGAACATGCTGGAGGTGGCGGCAGAGCACCGGCTGATGCACGCGGAAACGCTGGCGTACATGTTTCACCAACTGCCGGCGGACCGCAAGATCGCGTCGAAGCGCGAAGTGGTGTGGAAGACTCCGCGCGCAAAATCGCACCTGATCGAGATTCCGGCAGGCCGCGCGACGCTGGGCCTGCAGCGGGTAAACGGCGATGAATTCGGTTGGGACAACGAACAGGATGCGCAGGACGTGTTCGTGCCGGAATTCGCTATCGACAATTACAACGTGACCAACCGGGATTACCTGCTGTTCATGCAGAGCGGCGGTTATACGAACAGGTCGCTGTGGGACGATGCCGCGTGGGCATGGAAGCAGAAGGAGAATATCCAGCAACCTTCGTTCTGGCGGCGATCCGGAAGTCTGTTGCTACAACGGACGATGTTCGGGGATATCCAGCTTCCCATGGACTGGCCGGTGTACGTGAGCCAGGCGGAAGCGAGAGCGTACGCGAAGTGGCTGGGGCGCAAGCTGCCGACGGAAGAACAATTTCACCGCGCGGCCTATGGGACGTCGGACGATAACGTGGAATGCACCTACCCGTGGGGAGAGGAACAGCCCAGCGAGCGTTACGGAAACTTCGATTTTGCACACTGGGACCCGAGCCCGGTGGGGTCCTATCCGTTAGGCGCCAGCGCATTCGGGGTGCATGACATCGTAGGAAACGGCTGGGAGTGGACGCGGACGGAATTCGCGCCATTTCCCGGATTTTCACCGATGGCGTTCTATCCCGGATATTCGGCGAATTTCTTCGATGGTAAGCATTACGTGATGAAGGGCGGCTCTCCCCGCACCGCCGCCTGCATGTTGCGGCGGTCCTTCCGCAACTGGTTCCAGCCTCATTACCCGTACGTGTATGCGACGTTTCGTTGCGTCGAGGACTGAAAAGCCAAACTTGGAGCCCCGAAGTGCGAACCCATTCCCTTCCCGTACGGCATGTGTCCGAATTTGCGGAAGCAGTCCGCGACGGACTGACGCGAACCGGACAGAAAGAACTTCCGTCCAAGTATCTGTATGACGAGTTGGGGTCCGCGCTATTCGAGGCGATCTGCGTCCTGCCGGAATATGGGCTGACGCGAGCGGACGCCCGTCTGCTGGAGCAGCACGCGAGAGAAATCGTGGCGTGCTTGCCAAGCCCGGTGCAGGTAGCGGAATTGGGCAGCGGCAGCGGAAAGAAAACCAAATGGATTCTGGAAGCTCTCTCGCGGCGGCAGAAGACGTATTACTTTCCGATCGAGATTTCGCCATCCGCGCTGGCGGCGTGCGAAAAAGAACTGGGACAGATCGACCTGGTAAGCATCGTGGGATTCGAACAGCCGTACCTGGACGGATTACGAGCGGTGGCGCGAACCCGTGCGGGCGAAGATCATTTGCTCGTGCTGTTCCTGGGCAGCACCGTCGGGAATTTCGACCGGCAGGCCGGGGAAGAATTTTTGCGCGAAGTGCGCGAGATATTGGAACCGGGAGACGCTTTGCTGTTAGGCACGGACCTAGAAAAGGACGTGCGAAGGCAGATTCTGGCGTATGACGATCCGGCAGGAGTAACGGCGGCGTTCAATCGGAACCTGCTGGCGCGTATTAACCGGGAACTGAAAGCGAACTTCGACCTGGACGCATTCCAGCACGAAGCGCGCTGGAACCGGGAAGAAAGACGAATCGAGATGCACTTACGTTCCACCAAGAAGCAGAAGATTGAGGTGGCCGCAGCCGGCCTGGGAGTGGTGCTGGAGAAAGGCGAGACGATCTGGACTGAGAGCTCGCACAAGTATCGCGTGGAAGAGGTGGCGGGCATGGCGCGGCGTACGGGCTATCGCTGCCAAGGCCAGTGGATCGATGAGGAATGGCCTTTCGCACAGAACCTGCTGGTAAGCGAGTAGGAAGATAAAGCTCGGGCGCCTCCACTGAGCGGGCCGAACCAGACAATTTCTCTCAGAATCGCTCGATCCGCCAAATGAGCCGGCCCGTCCACGAACGCGGCGCCGGATCGAGTCGCCAGACGGCTAGAATTTGCGATCCCTGGTAAACGCGCTCAAAGCCTTCCTCAGATTCCGACACCGTTTCAATCGGCGAAATCCAGAAACCTTCGGCGGCGGGCGCTTGCAAGGCGATGCGAAAGCGCTGCCAGCCGTCCTCCATGCGCAAAGCAGGCCCGGCTGAAGTTCCGCTAAAGCGAAGATTCTGGCGGCCATCGGATGTCTCGAAAAAACGGTCTGGCTCGCCGGGCGCCAGGAGATTCACGACGCTTTCGATGCCTACCGCGAGGGGCCGTTCCGGCAAAAGATCAGAAGTAAGGGTTAACTCGCAGGCGACTTCGCATCCGCGTGGCGCGGAAGCGAGGGAGAAATGTTTTACGGCGACCAAGTGAACCGGGGACGAATGATCGCCCGAAAGAGCCAAGGGACCCTCGCGTCGCAGATCGGCATGGTGTTCGGAACAGGCGACCACCTGAAATTCACCCGCGGCGAAACCGGGATCTTCGCCGAGCTCGAGGCTGTCGTATTGGGCCTGAGTGCGCGCGGGATCGAACAGGAAAACGCGAAAGGCATGGCGAGGCCAACGGTCATAACGCAGAAAACGCTCGAGTCCAGCCTCTTTAACCTTGGTCTGCTCATAGGCGGAAGAGGTGGAGGTGGGAGGCTTGTAGTTGGGGTCGCGGAGGCGGGCATGATAAGGCTCGGGCCGGCGGAAAATGGAGTTGATGAGCGTGCAATGGGTGGGACGAAAATCGAGCGAGGCAAAAGTAGCTCCATCGGAGGGCTTGAGTAGCGCCTGATATTGCGATGAGGAAAAGAGAATTTCGTCGATGGCATCGCCATCGAAATCCAGCGTTTCAACGCGGGGAGCAAGCGCGCCCGGCATGTGCTTGTCCGCGAGAGACTCGGCGTGGATGAGGTTGCGCCAAAGGTCGGTGCGAAGGTGAGGAGCGTACAGACCGCCGAAGATACCGTGCCAGTAGGCATCGTTGCACTGGGCGCGCAGGAGAAGATCGCGGGCAGTGTCGAGCTCGGCGGCAGCTTTGGACCCGGAACGGCGACGCGGCACGGCAGCCAGGCGAGAGGAAACCCGCAGCATCTTTTTGTGGAGCAAGTTGGACTCCGGGTATTTGCGGAAAAATCCACGCCAAGGACAGCCGCGGAGGAAGGACAGGACCTCGGGACGGTCCGCAAACTCCTTCAACAAGGCGTTGTAGCGCTCGCGGGTGCGAGTGGGCAGGGCCCATTCCATCATTTCGGTGTAGGAAGCGGTGGGTAAGTCCGCGCGACCCGCGGGATGATGGGCAGCGAGGTAGGCAGACGGCGTGGAAATGGTGAGCCAGGAAGAGCTTTCCTCAAGGGCCGAAAATAGACTGTCGAGCCAGCCGGTTTTGTAGCAAAGCTCGAAAGTGCCGGGCCAGCCGCCGAATTTCTCCATGTCGTCGCCCATGGCAGAGACTCCGCCGGGATGCTCATCGGCGGATTGGCGCAGATTGGCGAGCACGTTAGCGACGGAATCCCATGGAATGAGATAGCGCAGGGACTTCTGGCCGGGAATGACCCGGATGGTGCGGCCGCGGTCCTCGGCAATGTAATCGGAGAAGAGCTCCTGCGGTTCGAACCCGGCAGAAAGAAAGTGGATGTCGTCCAGGAGCGTGTAGGCGACGCCAGCTTCCGCGAGAATGGAAGCGAGCTGAGGTTCCCAGACGCGCTCGGCCAGCCAGGCACCGGAGGGGCGTGAGCCGAAATTCTTCTCGATGTAGTCCGCCAGACGGACGATCTGTTCGTGCTGGTCGGCGGTGGAAATGGAGATGAGGATTGGCTCATAGAAACCGCCGCCGATCAGTTCGACCTGACCGGAGTCGACCAAGGCGCGAAGGCGGTCGAAGTAATCGGGATGATGGGCTTCGATCCAGGTGAGCAGCGGACCGGTATAGTGCAGACCCACACGAACCGCCGGATGCTTTTCGAGAACTTCAAGGAAGGGTTGATAGCAGCGAGCAAAGGATTGCTCGAAAACCTTGCCAAAATTTCCGCAGGGCTGGTGCGCGTGAACGATAAGGACCAGATGGAGATTGGAAGACACGAGGGCGGAGAAGTCTCCTAAGGCACAGAATAACTCGCAGGGCGGATTTAAACATTTCGCGGCGAGCGGGTGTGCGCGAAACACGCACCCCGGGTTAGATGCAAAGGAGATAAGCGGAGGCGCGACAGGCACGGGTCAGCGAGCATCCGAAGCTGGGGCTAAACAGAAAACGCGCGATGGCGTCGCAGGCGAAGTTGCCGCGAAAGTTCGTAACAAACTCCCGTGACAAGACCCGTAACAAAAGAGGAGGCTATTTCTTGGCGAAGAAGTCGGCGTTGACCGGAGTAAAACTGGACCACTTCTCCGGCAGATCCTCGAGGGCAAAAATAGCGGTCACGGGGCAGACCGGGACGCAAGCGCCGCAATCGATGCACTCTGTGGGATTGATGTACAACTGCTTGACGCCTTCGTGCTCGGGCTCGTCCTTGCGAGGATGTATGCAATCGACCGGGCAGACGTCGACACAAGCAGTGTCTTTCGTGCCGATGCAAGGCTCAGCTATCACATAAGCCATTCGAAGCTCCTTCGTAGGTGACCGCGAACCGGTGACGTGGGCCGTCAAACGACTCGACCGGCGGAAATTTTCTTATACCACGACCTTGTTGGGAGCAACAAGACGAGTAAAGCGTACGGTTCATTGTACGGGAAGAGCGAATGAGTTTCCAACTTGGAGACATACGGATAGAATGGAGTAGTTATGACAAGGCGGAACATCCTGGTCGGATTGCTGTTAGCGGTTTGCGCCTGCGCGACAGCGGGCCAGACGAGGGTCGCCAGCGATCCGAAGCTGATCGACGCGGACGGTTACCGGAAGCTGCTCCAGGAATACCGGGGAAAACCGGTGTTGGTAACATTCTGGGCGACCTGGTGCGAGCCGTGCCGGGACGAGTTCCCGATGCTGAATGAAGTGATCAAGGAGTACGCGCCAAAAGGGCTGAAAGTCATCGGCGTGAGCCTGGACGAAGATGGCGACCTGATCCTGCTGCGGCGGTTCGTTGCGCGATACAAACCGGTGTTTCCGAATTACCGCAAGAAGAGCGGCGGTGAAGCGGAATTCATCCAAGCGGTGCTACCCGGATGGAACGGGGCGATTCCGGCGTCGTTTTTCTATGCCAAGGACGGCCGACAAATCGGGCACCTGGCAGGCGCGAGCAGCCGCGAGACGTATGAAGCGGCGATCCGTACGCTGCTCTCCGCGGACGGAGAAGCCGGCGCATCTACGCAGAGCAAGTAAGAGTCTAAATTCCTACTCTGGCCGGAAATCAGAAAATCAAGGCAGAGGTGCCTCCATGCTCGATTTGAAGGGCAACAAGATCCAGTATTACGGGCACAGCACGTTTTCATTGACTACGGGGTCGGGCCAGGTCGCTCTGGTCGATCCGTGGGTGATGACGAATCCGGCGTGCCCAGAGAAGCTCAAAAAGGTATCGAAGCTGGACGCGATTTTCCTTTCGCACGCCCACAGCGACCACCTGGGCGATCTGCTGGCCTTGGCGAAACAACACAAACCACAGATTGCGGCGATCTTCGAGACGGCGCTATGGATTGGAAGCAAGGGATTCGACAAGGAAGTCCGGCCGATGGGAAAAGGCGGGACGCAGAAGTTGGGTGAATTCGAGGTTACCATGACGCATGCTTTCCACTCGAACTCGATCGAAGAAGGCGGGAAGCATATCTATGGCGGCGAGCCCGCTGGTTTAGTGATTCGGATGCCGGGGGGAGTGACGGTATACCATGCGGGAGACACGGCCGTGTTCGGGGATATGAAGCTGGTGGGGGAACTGTACCGGCCCGACGTAGCACTGCTGCCGATCGGCGACTTGTTTACCATGGGTCCGCGAGAAGCCGCCTATGCGATCCGGTTGTTGGGAGTGAAGCATGTGGTGCCGATGCACTATGCGACCTTTCCGGTACTGACCGGGACGCCGGAGGCATTGAAGACGGAAACACGGGACATCGCGGGTCTGGAAATACACGCGTTGAAGCCAGGAGACGAACTGTGATTCGAAGCGAAAACCTGCGGAGTGGATATATCCAGGACGACGTTGAGGAATACTTATACGCGTTGCTGCCCGAACGGGACGCGGTGGTGCAGGAGATCGAGAAGTACGCGGAGGAACATCGCGTGCCGATCATCGGTCCGGCGGTGGCGCGGTTGCTGAGCCTGCTGGTACAAGTATCGGGGGCGAAGCGCATTTTTGAGATGGGATCGGCCATCGGCTATTCGACGATATGGCTGGCACGGGCAGCCGGACCGAAGGCGCAGGTGTTTTACACCGATGGGAGCGAGGAAAACGGGCGGCGAGCACAAAGCTATTTCAAGCGGGCCGGCGTAGTGAAGACGATTCGCGTGCAAACCGGGGATGCGATGGCGCTGCTCGGAAAAACGCCGGGAAAATTTGACTTTATCTTTAACGATGTGGACAAGCACCAGTACCCGGATGCGCTTCGAGCAGCTCTGCCGAAATTGAAGCGTGGCGGATTGTTCGTGACGGATAACACTTTGTGGAGCGGCCGAGCGGCGCGTCCCGCGGCAGACGGAGACGCCGACACCAGGGGCGTACAGGAGCTCAACCGGATGGTCTATAAATCGAAAGAGCTGTATCCGGTGTTGATTCCACTGCGGGACGGTGTGACCGTTTGCCGAAAGCTTTAAGCACGCTGCGCGATCAGGAACGGAAGAAATTGCGCACCAGGAATCCAAGATTCGCGGGGCGCTCCGCCAGGCGGCGCATAAAATAGGGGAACCAGTCGCGGCCATAAGGGATGTACACGCGCACGCGAAATCCTTGTTTGACCAAGCGGCGCTGCAGGTCGGTACGGATGCCGTAGAGCATCTGGAACTCGAAGGAATCCTTGGTGATTTTCTTCTCCGCCGCCCAGCGAATGGTTTCGCTGATCATGCGAGGATCGTGAGTGGCAATTCCGTGGTAAATCCCGCTGCTGAGCAAGACGCGCATCTGCGAAACATAATTGGCGTCCACGTCCTGCTTGCGCGCGAAGGCGACGTCGGGAGATTCCTTGTAGGCGCCTTTACAAAGGCGAATGCGACAGCCGTAACCCAGAAGATCGCGAATGTCGCCTTCGGTTCGATAAAGGTACGCCTGAATGACGGTGCCGACAGCGGGGATGCGCGAGCGGATACGCTTGACGAGCTCGATGGTGCGTTGGGTATAGAGCGAGCCCTCCATATCCACGCGAAGAAAATTGTCGCAAGCGGCGGCGCGCTCCACGATGGTGAAGACCAAGCCCTCGCAAAATTCGGCGCTGAGATCGAGGCCGAGCTGGGTCAACTTGCAAGAAACATTGGCGTTGAGTTTTTCCCGGGCGATGCCGTCGAAGACTTCGAGATAGGCGTCCCGTGCGCGCTGGGCATCCGCAGTCGTGGCCACGTTTTCCCCGAGATAGTCGAGGCTGACGAGCTTGCCGGCGGTGTTGCATTGACGAGCGGCGGAAATGGCCTGATCGAGAGATTCGCCAGCGACAAAACGGCGGGCCATGCGCCGGGTGGCAGCGTTGGAAGTAACCCAGTGAGCAAAGCCGCGGCTATCGGAAAGCTTGAGGAGAGTCGAACGAAGCATGCGAATCGATTATGGCGTGCGAAGCGGGAGTGTGCCAGCGCAGCTAGCTGTGCTTGTGCTCTTCCAGGAACTTTTCGGCGTCCAGAGCGGCCATGCAGCCGGAACCCGCCGCCGTGACGGCTTGGCGATAGCGGTGATCCTGCACGTCGCCCGCGATAAAGACGCCGGGCACTTGCGTCAAGCTGCCGTGCTTGGCGATGAGATACCCATTGGAGTCCATATCCAGCTTGCCTTTGAACACGGTGGTGTTGGGGTCGTGGCCAATGGCGACGAAGACGCCATGAACGGGAATGTCGGTTATTTGTTGTGAATCCAGATGGCGAACACGCACGCCTTCGACCAAGCCACTGGGCGCGATAATTTCCTCAACTGTCGCCGGAACGACGAACTCAATTTTTTCGTTGGCCCTGACGCGGTCAATCATAATTTTCGAGGCGCGGAACTCACTGCGGCGATGAATGAGAAAGACTTTGCTGGCGTAGCGCGTCAAGAAGTTGGCTTCTTCCATGGCGGAGTCGCCGCCACCAACCACGGCGATGGGCTTATTGCGAAAGAAGTAGCCGTCGCAAGTGGCGCAGGTGGAGAGGCCGTGACCGATCAACTCACGCTCATTGGGCAAACCGAGAAGTCGAGCGGAAGCACCAGCGGCAACAATAAGAGTCCTGGTTTCGTAGGTTTCCTTGCCGGCAGTAACTTTGAAGGGCCGTCGAGATAGATCCACTTCACTGACTACGCCAGCCTTGAACTGGGTTCCGAATTTCTCCGCCTGCTTGCGCATGTTTTCGATGAGTTCCGGACCCATGATGCCATCGGGAAAACCGGGGAAATTTTCGACGTGGGTGGTCAGGGAGAGCTGGCCGCCGGGTTCGTGCCCGTCAATAATCAAGGGCTTGAGGTTGGCGCGTGCCGAGTAGATAGCAGCAGTGAGTCCGGCGCACCCGCTGCCAATAATGACCACGTTTTCCACGAAAAACTCCTCAATCGCTTATTAGATTCCGCATCACGGCATCGCGGTGCAATGGAGGCGTATTGTAACACTCTCAGGTCCACGACCCGGAAGATGGCGGCCAAATTGGAGACAACATTCAGGTTAGCGGCGTTTGACCGCGCAGGAAGGAGGCCGTTATAGTGCCCTGGAGAAGGCCGCTGTGGAAGGGAGAAAGTATGGACGCACGGTATCCAATCGGAACATTCAAGGGGCCGCAGGGGGTTACACCAGCACGGCGGCAGCAAGCCATCGAGGATATCGCTGCCGCGCCGGGGCGTTTGCGCGAAGCGGTCAAGGGCCTCAACGAGGCGCAACTCGACACGCCTTACCGGGAAGGAGGATGGACGGTGCGGCAAGTCGTTCATCACGTTCCCGACAGTCATCTGAACGCCTACGTGAGATTGCGATTGGCATTGACCGAGGATAAACCGGTGATCCGGCCTTATGACGAAGCCCGCTGGGCGGAGTTGCGGGATGCCAAGACAGCACCGATTGAAATGTCACAAAAGTTGTTGGATGCGCTGCATGAGCGGTGGGTGGGTTTGTGGAGGTCGCTGCAGGACGCGGATTTCGGACGCCCGCTGATTCACCCGGACCACGGCGAGAAAAATATCGACTGGCTGCTGTTTCTCTATGAATGGCACGGAAAGCATCACACGGCGCACATTACGGAATTGCGAAAACAGAAGGGCTGGTAGGAGATCGAGTTTGACGTCGAAGATAACTCAAACAGAGGCACAAACGTGGGATCCGGAGAGATACGCGCGTAACGCCCGTTTTGTCTCTGATCTGGGAGGCGCGGTTCTGGAGCTGCTTGCCGCTCAACCCGGGGAGCGCATTCTGGACCTCGGATGCGGCGACGGAGTGCTGACGGCGAAGCTGAAGGCGATAGGCTGCGACGTGGTAGGCGTCGATGCCAGTGCGGCGCAGGTAGAAGCGGCGAGGAAATTGGGATTTGATGCGCGTGAGATGAGTGGCGAACGATTGACGTTTGAAAACGAGTTCGACGCGGTATTCAGCAACGCGGCGCTGCACTGGATGCGGGACGCGGACCGCGTTATTGCCGGAGTGTGGCGCGCGCTGCGACCCGGTGGAAGATTTGTAGCCGAATGCGGCGGCGATGGGTGCGTAGCAAAGATCAAGAGGGCGCTGGTCGATGCGCTCAGCCGAAGAGGAGTAGACGGCGGGGCAGCCAACCCGTGGTACTTCCCCACGACCGAAGACTATGGCGGCAGATTGAAACGGACGGGATTCGCGATCGAATATATCGCGCTCATTCCCAGGCCGACGCCGTTGCCTGGCGATGTCACCGGCTGGCTGGAAACTTTTGCGGAAAGCTTCACGAAGAAGCTGCCGGCGACGGAACAGCCGGCATTCCTCGCGGAGGTACAGGAAGAGCTGCGCCCGCAACTCTGCGACGCCAGCGGGAACTGGGTGGCGGATTATGTGCGGCTGCGATTTTCTGCCCGCAAGCGCGGCACCGTAGGCGATGCGTGAGACGTCACTGGCTAAACTGGCGCAAGTGATGATCCATGTGGAGATAGCCCCAGCGCATCCATTCGCTTTCGGACATTTCCAGAAAAAAAGGATGCGGGCGAAAAGAGAAATCGCGCGGCTGCGCAGTAAAGCGGTGAAAGAGGACTTGCAGATCCTGGAGGTCTTTGGCGAACTCGACGGGCCTGGTGCCACCGATTTCCTGAGCCATTTCCGGTGCGGTTTTCAGATTGTGCGGCCACTGCATAGGCAGCTTCAGCGCCGCCCATTTGGTCAGCCCGCGCGCTAACTTCCCCGGAACGATGGCAAGTGGCTTGTCACCCATGACACCGCGGAATGAGTCAGCGAGGTGGCAGACCATCTGGTGAGCGGACATTTTGCCCCAGATCCGAAGACTTTCCGGCTGCAGCCTTGAGAGGCGTTGAAGGATTTCGGCACGATCTTCGGGATGGCTCAGCGTCTTCATGGAAGTTCCAAGGTGTCTGAAATATTTTAGAGGACCGGGAGTGTGAACGGAAAGTTTTTCCAAATGGAGGAGGCTTGCGGAGAGGCCACCTGCCAAGGCGGGTGGCACCGCGATGGGGCCCTCGTGTACGATAGGTCTGCTATTTAAAAGGAGAAAGCATGAGTCGAGCGGCAGGCACGTATGCGATTTTTGAGACATCCCAGGGGAACATCGTAATCCGCCTGCTAGAGAAGGAGGCGCCCAAGACCGTCGAAAATTTCATCGGCCTGGTGGAGGGAACCAAGGAATTCCGGGATGTCGCAACGGGCGGGAAAACGAAGCGTCCGTACTACGATGGCCTCATTTTCCACCGCGTGATTCCACAATTCATGATCCAGGGCGGCTGCCCGGAGGGTTCGGGGCGAGGTGGGCCGGGCTACACGTTCGCAGACGAATTTCACCCCTCGTTGAAGCATTCCAAGGCGGGCAAGCTTTCCATGGCGAATGCCGGTCCGGGAACCAACGGAAGCCAGTTTTTCATTACGGTGGCAGCGACGCCGTGGCTGGACAACAAGCACACGATTTTTGGAGAAGTGGTGGAAGGCCAGGATGTGGCCGACAAGATTTCGAACTTGCCTCGCGATGGCAGCGACCGCCCGCGGACGGCAGTGACGTTGAACAAAGTGCGCATCGAGCGCATCCCGTAACCGGAGCCGTGGCAAAGCTAACGCCCGAAAAGCTGACGAGAACGTTCATCGAGATTATTTTTGTGCTTCTCGGGGCGTTGGTCGTGTGGCTGGGAGCCAGCGGGCAAATCTTCTTTGACCGGCGGCGGTTGCCGTGGCTGATCGCGAGTTTGGCACTGATCCTGTGGGGCCTGCGAGCGCTGTACCGGCCCGGTAGGCGCCGAGCGAGTATGGAGGATTGGATAAGGGGCATCTCGATGACCGTGCTCGGAGCGGTGATGTTGGTGATCTCGCGGGTCCCTTTTGCGTGGGTAGGACGCCTGCTGATGGTGGGCGGAGCGATCCTGATCCTTCGCGGACTGGCGGGTTGCGTGGCGGTTTTGCGTGGACGCTGACGAAGCCGCCGGGAGTTTTCCATTTCGATTTTAACCCGGCCATCCTATAATCCGGCGCCTCGGAACTAACTCACCGCGCAAGCGGGCAGCCCACTACCACTACACATTTTGAGGAGAAAGAAAATGCTGAAAGAATTCAAGGAATTCGTGATGCGCGGCAACGTGCTGGATTTGGCGGTCGGTGTCATCATCGGCGCCGCGTTCGGCAAAATCGTGTCATCGCTGGTGGACGATGTCTTGATGCCGCCGATCGGCCGAGCTCTGGGTCACGTCGACTTCTCCAGCTTGTTCATCAATCTGAGCGACAAGAGTTACGACAGCCTGGCGGCGGCCAAGGCAGTGGGAGCGCCGACTCTGAACTATGGCATTTTCCTGAATACCATCATCAATTTTCTGATCGTAGCGTTTTGCGTGTTTATCATCATCCAGATGGTAACGCGATGGACGCGCAAGCCGGCAGCCGCGCCTGCGGCACCGACGACCAAGGACTGCCCTCAGTGCGCGATGGCCATACCCCTGGCGGCGAAGCGGTGCGGGCATTGCACAACGCAATTGGCATAGTTTGAGAGAAGGAGCCGGGCAGACTGTCGAGCGGAAAACCACCAAGCACCGGTGAAATTTCAGGGCTTCGGTTTCGGCTTGCGCTTCTTGGAGTTGGTCTCCAGGTGCGCGCGTAGCCGTTGGACGACGTCGTCTTCCTTGCCATCGTCGATTTCCTTCTGCACTTCTTCCAAAGCGAAATGGACGACGTCGTGGTGATGAAGTTCCTCGCGCGCCAGAACCTCACTGAAGCGCAACCACAATCGATGCAGCAAGAAAACCTCATTGGAGGTGAGGTTGGGAGCGTGCGGCCCAAGCACCTTGTAAATCTTGTCGCCGTTGGGGAGATGAATTTCCAGGTTAAATTGAGGTTTCTGGTCGCCTAACTTTTCCCAAGCGTCACCAATCTGGCGCGCCTGTTCTTCGGTGGTCTCCTTGGCGGAATGGCCGACGACGATGGTGCTGGACTGCAAGGAAGTGGCGGCGCGCAGGATACCATCCCAGAGGTCGTTGGCGGCAACCACCGCCAAACGGATGGACTTGCCCCGTTTTTCCGCCATGGAGAGGGCTTGCGAGAACAAGTGTTGCTCGATGCTGCCGAAGAGCTGATCCGCTTCCAATTCGTTCTCGCCAGACGCGGAACGCCGCAGCAGGCGCACATGCAACAGAACGACGTCGCGGCGGCCCGGCTTGATGCGATCCAGCACATTTCCCAGGTGATAGAGATTGAAGTGGTTGCTGACCGGAACGAGAATGTTGCCGGGACGCGCCCCCACCGCTTCCGGACTCAGCTCGCCTTCGAGTTCCAGGTTGAACTGGTCCATTTCCACATGAGCCACGCCACCGTGGCGACCCTGGCGCTCGGAAATCGTGAAAACGATATACAGCAAAATTGAAAAGGCGCCGCCAGCCATGGTGGCGATCGGCTTGGTGAAAAGGTTGACGATGGCGATCAGAAATAGCGTGAGAGTGATCAGGCCCAGCCCGATGGGAATCTGTACGCCACCCAAGGTGAGATTGAAAGGAACCTGGAAATCGCGATGGCCGGGACTGGTATAGCGCAGTACCAGCACCGCCAAACCATTCATGGCAAAACTCCAGATAACACCGAACGCGTAAAGGTTCGCCAGAAAGGTGACATCGCCCCGGCTGATGAGAATGGTGAGTAACTGCAAACCGACGACGATGTTGATAATGCGGAAACTGGTGCCATATTTCGGGTGCGGCTGCCGAAACCAGGAACTGAGCACGCCGTCTTCGGAAACACGGTTCAGTACACCATTGGAGCCGACGATGGCAGTATTGACCGCGCCAGCCAAAATCAACGTGCCGACCACGACCACGAAGCCGTGAAAGATGAGGCGGACCAGGAAGGGCCCCTCGAGATTCATGGCCAGGCCGCCGATCAGATTTTCCAGGAAACCCTGCCGGGCGTTATCGGGAATGATCATCACGGCAAAAAACGAAACCAACGAAGTAAAGACCAGGCTGTAAATGAAAATCACCATCCCAGCCTTCTTGAGGTTGGGCAGCTTGGGACTCTCGATTTCGCGATAAACCTGCGCGAGCGACTCCTCGCCGCTCATGGCCAGCACGGAATGACCGAGAGCGACAAAAATGGCGATGATGCCGAACATGTGAGGCAGCGGGCTATGGATGAGCCATCCCAGAGCGGAAGGAGTCAAAACGATATTCTTGGGATAAGGAAAAGGAGGCAGAGAGGAGTGGCGGACGATCGCGGTATAGATGCACCAGCCGATCAGAGCCACGACCATGACCGTAACCAGCTTCATGATGTGCAGGGCTTTTTCGCTGGATTCGGAAACGCCCTTGGTGTTCTGCCACCAGAAGTAGATGGTGACCACCATTGCGAAGCCAGCCGCGATGGTGCCTACCGCTCGCGGGGCAAACGGCCCGCTCAGGTGCAGGTACACCGACAGCTCACTGAGGAGACCCGCCAGATACTGCCCGGCGGCCACGCCGCTGATGGGCCCGGTCAGGACATAGTCGAACATCAGGGCGGAAACACTGAATTTCGCCAGAGTGCCGCCGAGGGATTGCTTAACTGCGCGGTATACGCCGCCGCGGACGAACATGCTGCAGCTCTCTACGTACACGGCTCGAACGGCGTAGGAGAAGACCATGATGGCCAGAATGAACCACGGAGCCGTCTTGCCGATGTAGGCCTCTGCTTCACCACCGGCGTAATAGGCAGAAGAAGCAAGGTCGTTCAGAACGATGGCAGCGGCGCGCCAAAAGGAGATAAACGTCAGGAGCGCAGTGGTGGCAACGATGACGCGAGGGATGCCGTTGCCCCGGCCGCGACTCGCAGCAGGGCTGCTAGGAGGGTTACTCATGTTCGGGTGATGTGACCTGCAGGGTAAAATGCTCGCATTTTTTCGAGGCGAAGTCCAGTTGCGGAGGAAATGGGGAAAAAGGGCGAGGAAGGGTAAAGCGATTAACCTGCCGCGACACGGAAGGCTGCGGCACATTCGGCGCAAGGGCAAATACTGCGAAGGTGGTCGTAACTGTAGATCCCGGTAGCATGGCCGTCGCTGAAGCTGATTTGAATCGCGTAGTTGCCGACGGTGGTGGCGGATTGCGCGCGGGGCTTGGGCTTGAACATGGGTAAGGCCGGAGAGGATACAGGTGCGGCAGCGTTACCGAATTCCCGCTTTTTTTCGCGTTCGTCGTTGCAGGTGGCACAAGGACATTCCTCCCGCAGATAGGGAAAGTCGTAGTGGCTGGCATGGCCATCATTCCAGGTGATGTCCACACCCGCGTTCGAACTGACGTGCACCTTGACGGAAGCGGGCCGTTTGCGAGGATCGATAGGAGCGGGCATTTATGTGCGTGAAGTTGGGAGCGGACAGTTTACCGCCGGCGCCGTAAAAAGGAAAAGCTGGCCTCCCGGAAGGCGTTCACGACTTGCCTCTTCCGTTGCAACAAGCACCAGCCGGGATAGGGTTTCCGTGGGGACACGTCTGGGGATGGCCCAGGAACGTACAGATGCGCTGATCGAGCTCCGGGCTGATAATGTGTTCGAATTTGCAAGCCTGGGTGTGCGCCTCAGAGTCATCTACCGCGAAAGTATCCTTGAACAGGCGCTCGGCGAGGCGATGGCGGCGGACGACGTCCCGCGCGCGGCCCTTGCCCTCGGGTGTCAGGCAGACTGAGCCATTCTGCATTTCGATCAGTCGCAAATCGGCCATTCGCCCCAGGACCTTGACGGAAGGATCGGCAGGCACGATAGGCAAATGACCGGCAGGTCCGGTGGCGCGGAGATCGTCAGCCTTGGCGACGCGGCCCTCTTCCCCGCAGACCCAGATTTGCTCCAACAGATGGTCGAAACGGATCTGATCGTCCGTTGTTGGCGTGGTGCAACAGTCCGCGGAATCGGCCAAAGGACAGTTGAGCGGATGACCAGGACCGTGCAGCGCGGTATCGAAGTGGAGCTTGCCGTGAGCCAGTTCTATCCGGCGATCGGCTTTTCGTGCAATTTCCGGGTCGTGCGTCACCATCACGATGGTGTGACCCGCACGATGAAGCTCGCGAAATATTTCGAGAACAATGGCTTCATTGGCGGCGTCCAGATTTCCGGTGGGCTCGTCTGCCAGGATGAGCTTGGGGTCATTGATGAGCGCGCGAGCGATGGCAACCCGCTGTTGCTCTCCTCCGGAGAGTTGCGCGGGAAGATGGGAAAGCCGATCACCGAGCCCGACACGGCGCAGAGCACTGGCAGCCTGAGATTCATCGGTAACGCTGTGAAAATATTGGGCCAGCATGACATTTTCCAGAGCTGTCAGGTAGGGCACGAGGTGAAATTGCTGGAAAACGAACCCGACTTTTTCGGCGCGGTAGCGCACCATGTCGTTTTCGCCGAGCTTGGCCAACTCCACGCCGTCAACGGAAACCCGCCCGGAAGTAAGGTTATCGAGCCCCCCGAGGATGTTGACGAGGGTAGTCTTACCGGAGCCAGAGGGCCCCATAAGCGCGACCCACTCGCCGGGCTGAATGGTGAAACTCAGATCGTCCACGGCTCGCAGGGAGTCGTAGCGCTTGACAAGCGATTCGACGATGACCGGCGGCGTCATGCTTCCCCTCGAAACACCGCGGCAGGACGAATGTGCGTGAGACGCTTGAGAGGATATGCGCCGACAATCGCTACTATGACAGTCAGACTCACGGTAACAGGATACACAATCAGGCGCGGCTGTGCCGCTATGCCGAAGACGGCTTTACCCAACCCCATGGACAGCAAGATGCCGACTACGGCGCCGATTGCGCCGCCCAAGAGTCCCAGCAGCGCCGCTTCCATCAGGAACAGGCGAAGAACGCGGCGATTAGAGCCGCCAATCGCCTTCATCAAACCGACATCATTCTTGCGTTCCATAGCGACGTTGGTCATGGCTGCCATAACGCACAGCCCAGTCAGGACCAGAACGATGACCACGGTGGCATCGAGAATGCCGCTGATCCGCCCGTAGATGGTGGCTTCCGCTTCTGTGAACTGCCGAATGGGACGTACTTCTGCGTCGGGAATCATCGCCGCGAGGTTTGAGATATAGCGATCAATGGAAGCCGGCTTGCCCGCCACGCTAGCCTGAATCACGCTGAGTTTTCCCGGCAACCTCAGCAGGGTTTGCGCGGAAGAGAGATCGAGGAAAAGCTGACTATCTTCGGAACCGCCAAAACTGCGCACCTGCGAGATGGAGCAGAGTAGCTCTTGATCACCACTTTCCAGGGTAACCCTTGCGCCAGGATGAAGATCCAGTGTTCTCGCCAAGGTTTGACCGACTTCGCACACTCTGGCATGGAGTGAATCCACGTCTTGAGAAGCAATAACCTGCGACGGCAGGATCCGGTCCAACCCGTGAGGGATCTCCCGGGAGCCCGCCGAAACGGAAAAGCCCGCGATCACCGCCGGCGTGGACTTCCCCGGCGTGGCATCCGATGTCGACAGGCGCCGGATCGAAGCGATTCCGTACAAAAAAGGTGCGGTAAGAACTTCGTTCCCATCGTTCTGCGGCGGGAGCAGAGCCGCGATGCGCTGGTCCAGCAGCGCCGAGTCATGGGCGGAATTCTCTGAGCGAGGCGCAATCAGAACGTTGGCACCGAGAGCGCGAAATTCAGTGGTGAGCCGACGCCGAGCATCCACCTGTAGATTCAGCAAAGTAGCGGCGACCGCCGCTCCGGCGCCAAGAGCCAACAGGATGACGAACAGGCGGCCACGTTGAGCGGTCAGCAGACGCCGAACGATTCGCCAGAACATTGCGCGATTGCTGACACGGTACGCCGGCATCATTCGCCTCGCAAGATCGGCGCTGGCTCGTATTGAGCCGCGCGACGCAGCGGCAAAGCGCTGCCCAGAAGGGTAACTGCGCCAGCCAGGCCAACGATGGCGATAAGAACAAGCAAAGAAGGTTGAGGAGCCACGCCAAAGATTCGACTCCCAACCACGCGTGCCAGGAGGATTCCGACCGCGTAACCGATCAAGCCGCCGACAAACGCCAGAAGCAATTGTTCGACCGCCAACAATAGCGCGACCAAAGAAGATCCAGCGCCTAATGCCTTCATCAAGCCTATCTCCGAGCGCCGCTCAATCACGGAAGCGGCAGACGACGCGCCAACCGCCAACCCAGCCGCGAGCAGGGCGGCCAGAGTGACTACCCACAGTAACGTGGTCACGCGCGCGAAGACGCGGCCCTCCCCTTCGGCAACACGCCGGATTACACGCACTTCCGAGCCGGGTAGGACTTGTTGAATGGAGTAAGCAATGGAAGAAACGTAGGGGCTGCAACTCCAACGCTCCAGGTCCGAGGCGTTCATGGTGGCCGGATTACGGCGCGCAAAGTCATCTTCCGGCTTAGTAAGGGCACTGACGTACAGTTGGCGATATTGACCGGGCCTGTCGGCGATTTTCTGCACAATGGAAATAGGCAGGATCACGGCATCATCTTCGGGTCCACCGGACCGGAGAATTCCGGACACCACAACGCTGATCGCATGATCACCCGCGGTTAGGTTCAGCGAGTCTCCTATGTTTATCCGATTTCGCCACGCGACATTGACACCTATTACTCCCTCGCCTGCCCCTTCCTGGAACCAACGGCCCTCGACCCGCCACCAGGGATTGGTACCGCCAATCCCGGTCGACCAGGTGGTGCCATCGGGCAAGGCCACGGTATGTTTTGACCAAGTGCCAATGGCGGTCAGGTCCTGCAGGACGCCTGGACTCATGGCGCTCTTTGAAGCTGGCGACCACATCCTTACAGGCGTTTCAAGAATCGGCGCGAAGGAGGTGATGTTGTTGTGCCAGAAGACCGTCTTGATCTTGGGAAGGTCGGCTTCCGGCAAGTACGTGCCGGAATTAGCCGGACGGAGGTCCACGCCGCCGATTTCGAGTGGCAAGGAATCGGCCTGCGGAGTCACCAGCAAATTGGCGCCCAGGCTGCGAAACTCGTGGGACAGCCGGTCTCCCACATCGAGCGAAACACTGATGGTTGCCGTCGCGACGGCCATGCCAAGAGCAAGAGCCGCGCCGGTTAACAGCTTGCGGCGCGGGCGGCGCCGGAACGAATCGGCAACGAGACGGAGGAACATGGTTTCAGGGCGTTATCGCTCCAGAGTTCATCTCGGAATTTCCGCCGCGGCCTTGGCAAGGTCGGGAAGGGTCAAAACCAAGTCCGAACCTTCCACTTCGGCAGGCACGCCGATAGGATTGCAACCACCGGCCTGCCCGATAGTTGGCACGTAGATAGCCGAGCCGCAATGCCGGCAAATCACATTCTGCCCGTCCTGGCGATACCCTTCTGGGCCGCAAATCCGGCACGCATCCAGGGCCGTGCCCCAGCCATCCGGCTTCTTGATGACCATAAACCGCAGGGACTGGCCGTTTACTTCCACGGTGAAAAGATGCAAGTTGGCGTCCTGAACCTCGCTGAGCGGGATGCGAACTTTCGTGCCGGCTGGCGCAAGGACCCGGGCGGCGGGTGGCGCGGCATTGGCACGGGCATAGATGAAATCAGCAGTCAGAATCAGAATGACGACCAGGCACGCTCCAGCGGCTGCAATCATCCACCGACGCTGGCGGCGATTCTGCGACTCCAACAAGCGCTTTTGGGCTTCTCCAGAAGCCTGGTTCGCCGCTCGGGAGTGGGAAACCGCTTGCCACTCTCGCAAAACCAGCAGCGCCGCGGCACCGAAAATGAAAACAAAGAAGAACAGCTCATTGCGGACAACCGGGCCGATAATGGCCATCTCGGTCCGACTGGAGGGCAGCCATTGGGCCTCGCTAAGCTCATGAAGGCCGGTAAGAGCAAGCTGAAAAGCTACCAGCATCAGGATCAAGCTGGTGCCGGCGAAAAAACGATGCAGCGGCAAGCGCAGGGTACCCTTGAAGAAGAAAACACCGACAGCAACAGCGGCAGCAATCCCCAAGAATGTGCCGATCCACGTTTGCAGCCCCGCCGTCGAGATCTCCACCGCCCGTAGGATCAGCGCTAACTCGGCTCCTTCGCGGACCACCATCAGAAAC
The DNA here is from genome assembly GCA_963819745.1 of uncultured Acidobacteriota bacterium. Taxonomy (GTDB): domain Bacteria; phylum Acidobacteriota; class Terriglobia; order Acidiferrales; family UBA7541; genus Acidiferrum. The sequence continues at coordinate 117,475 of CAWFXG010000010.1, forward strand.
ACAAAAAGAAAAATGCCCCAGCCGGCGGCGTCGCCAGAACGGGCAACGAAACTTTCTATTTTCTGCTCAATGTCTTTTTTAAGGTGGCGCGCAACGCGGTTCATCCAAACGATCATCGTAACGACAAAGGCCGAAGCGAGGAGCAGGAGGACACCTTCAAAGCCGTCCTCGTTGATTCGCCAGTGCTCCAGCGCGAGTGCGACAAACAGGCTAAGTGCGACGGCCGCGGCAACGCCATACCACACGAAACGCGCCAGATGAGCGCGGCCGGTTCGGGAGAGGTAGACCAGGATAATGCCGACAACCAGAGCGGCCTCAACGCCTTCGCGGAGAGAGATGAGCAAAGCGGAAAGCAAGGATTCACCAGTTGTAAATCAGTTGCAACTGCGATCTAAGCTTACCTTTATTCGACACTTACGTCAACCGGACCACACTGGTCGTATATCTTCACGCTAGAATACCTTCGGCTATGGCTCGCTCGCAAACCACATCTTCCTGCGTCGCCCTGCTCTTGGTCGTGGCCGCCGGTTGTGTCCTATGGACCGCAAGCGCGACCGGACAATCGCCCTCCACCGGAGCCCGAAACACGGAGATCAAGTCCGATCCCAAACGGGCGCAAAAGCTCGAGGAACGGGGTGAAAAAGCGGAGTCCGAGGGATCCTTTGACGAAGCACTGGCCAGCTACGACGAGGCGTTGCGCTACGCGCCGCTCGATCCCAATATAGCCGCACGAGGAGCCACATTACGTTCTCGATTGGTGCGCAATCGTACGGAAAAGGCGGAACTGCTTGCTTTGGACGGCAAGCTGCCAGTGGCCATCGAGGAACTCCGCGCGGCACTGCGCATCGATCCAGGGAATCAAGTCGTTGCGGAGCGAATCCGGGAGCTGTCGGGGATGACGGCCGAGGAGACAGACGTCAAACTCGTACAATATGCGGGAGTTCCCCGTTTAAAGCCTGGAGAGGGCAAACAGGATCTCGATTTGCGCGGTGACACCAAATCGGTTTATGAGCAGGTGGCAGCCAAGTTTGGGGTGAAAGCAGCTTTCGATCCGGACGTACAGCCCCGCAGTATCCGCCTTCGCGTCCAGGGGGTGGACTTCGGAACCGCCATGACGCTGCTGGCCGGGCAGACAGGAACTTTTTGGCGGCCGATCAATGCCACGCTGCTGTTTGTGGCTCCGGATACTCCGGAAAAGCGCAAGGAGTTCGGCCTTCAGGCCGAGCAGACCTTCCCGCTGCCAGCTTCAGCGGCGCCGGAAGACATGACGGAATTGCTCCGGGTTCTGCGGGAAATCACAGGCGCAACGCATGTGGAACTGGATACGCGCAGCCGCTCGATCACTATGCGTGACACTCCGGAACGGCTGGCCTTGGCCGGAAAGATTATCGAGCAGGCCGAGAAAGCCCGCGGCGAACTGATGCTGGACATTGAACTGCTGGAAGTAGACCGCAACAAGGCGCAACAACTGGGCATCACGCCGCCGTCGTCGGCGCAAAGCTTCCTGATCAGCCCGAACGATGTCAACGCACTGGCACAGTCCGCGGACCTGGCGGCCGCACTGACCATGATCGGGCAGATCTTCAATGCCAAGGGCTTTTCCACCGTGCCGCCATTCACATTGTTTGGCGGAGGGCATTCGACGTTCCTGCTGACGCTGCCATCGGTGGCTGCGAATTTCTCCGATGCTTTGACGCTGGTACAAAGCGGGCGCCAGGTGTTGATGCGTGCGCAGGACGGCAAGCCGGCGACATTCTTTGTGGGTGACCGTTTCCCGGTCACGCTGTCTTTGCTTTCCGGAAGTTTGGGAACGGGGACAGGAACAAACAGCCAGATTTCCTTCACGGGGATACCCTCGTCGACGTCGTTTCCGGAAACGTCGTTTGCCGTGGGCAACAACCCGGTCGCGCTTGCGGCAGCAGCATTCAGCAACACCACCCTGCCGGATCTGGCGGTGGTCAACAAGAATGACAATTCCGTTTCGGTGCTGTTGAATCAAGACAACGGAAATTTTGTGGCCCAGGCCAATTCGCCGTTCGTGCTGCGCCTCTCGGAAACCGGGCCGGTTGGCATTGCTTCTGGAACGCTCGGGAATACGTTTGTGACCAGCACCGGTGTGACGGTCGCCGCAGTGGATTTGGTGGTAGCGAACTCGACGTCGAACAATGTGGCGGTGTTGCTTGGCAACGGAGATGGAACGTTCACGGAAGCGCCGGATTCGCCTTTCACGGTGGGGACCGATCCGAGCGCCGTGGTCGTGGCCGACTTCAACGGCGATGGAATACAGGACTTCGCCGTTGCCAACCGGGGCGACAACACGATTTCCGTATTCAAGGGCGACGGAACCGGAAAGTTCACACCGTTTCCGGGTTCGCCGTTTGCGCTGACCAATACCACGAGCATCGCGGAAAAGGGTCCTGTGGCGCTGGTCGCCGCCAATTTTCGCAACAGGACGCTGGCTACCAGCAACAGCGCACCCGAGGCAGATCTGGCAATCGTTAACCAAACGACGAACAACGTAACCATTCTGCTGGGATCGGTGGATACCAACGGCAACCTGAGTTTTACGGAAGCGCCCAGCTCGCCGATAGCCGTCGGACAAACACCGGTGGCCATCGCAGCGGCAGATCTTGACGTTGATGGTTTGCCCGACCTGGCGGTTGTGAATCAAGTGGACAATTCCATTTCTATCTTGCTGGGAAGCCCCGATGCGGATGGAACTTTCCTGGCGGCTGCCGGGTCACCTCTGGCCACCGCGCCGACTCCGTCGGGTATAGTGATCGCGAACTTCACCGGAGGAAACGTACCTTCCCTGGCGGTGACCAACCAGGGACCAAGCACGCTGGGAATATATGTCGGACTCGGCGGCGGCACCTTTGCCAATCGGCTGGAAATTGCAACTCCCGCTACTCCCTCCGCGATCGTCAGTGCATCGTTAACCTCGGCCGGGTTGCCGGACGTTGCTTTAACCGCGCTGGGGACGACAACGAATCAAGGAGTAGTAACCGTCATTCAAGACTCTCCGGCGTTTGCTAGTGGAGGCAGCACGCCGACGCAAACTCCCTATCCCGGATCGGAGTATGTCGACCTCGGCGTCAAAGTGAAAGCTACTCCTGCCTTGCATCCGAACCGCGAGATCACTTTACAAATGGAATTTGAAATTCGCGCACTGGCCGGGACCAACATCAACGGGATTCCCATTATTTCCAATCGCACCTTGAGCCAGACCATTCGGGTGCATGAAGACGAAACCACCTTGATCGGCGGACTGCTGGACAAGGAAGAAACGCGGGGAATCGTGGGGCTGCCCGGCTTCGCGAACATACCCGGAGCGAATTACGCGTTCAGCACCAAGAACAACACCGCTCGCGATACGGAATTTCTTATTCTGGTGACGCCACGCAGGTTGCGATCCCCGCTGCGGGAAGCTCCGACCATCTTTGCCGGACGCGGCGACAGTACGACCCGCGGATCCAGCGGCGCCGGCGCGCCTACGCCTCCGTTGCCATCCGAACCTCCGCCGCCATGATGATGGGTGAGGGATGTCCCGGAAAATCGCGGAGAAGTTTCGCGTGAATCGTCTTTGCGATGGCCTGCGAACTAGGGCAAAGGCTCGAAGACCACGATGGGCTGGTACGTCCGCGGCACGACTGCATCCGCAATGGCGATCAACTTGTTCTGCTGGTTGAACACGCGAAGGCGCGGCGTTCGCGGCGCCCCGCCATCCAGCTCGGAGGTTGCGCCGGGCGGAGGTTCCAGGCGGCCAGGTTGAATTTGCGAGACCAAAATATTGAACTTGCTGCCGTGACGCACACGCCGCTCGATAACCGGCAAAACGTTGACTCGCGGAAAACTGGGCAAGAGATTCTCCAGGGGAATCAGGGAATCCGCGAACCGGCCGGCGCGGGTCCGCTCCGCCAATTCCGGCAACTGGATGGCTTGATCGAGTGAAAATTCCCCCACGGCGGTTCGCGTAATTTCCGCCAGATGCGCGCCACACCCGAGCTTTTGACCCATTTCGTGGGCTAGCGAACGGATGTAGGTGCCGGAAGAACATTCGATTTCGAAACGCGCGATGTTTCCCGCGATTTCTCGCAGACGATACTCGAAAATTTCCACCTCCACGGCTTTCAACTCGACCGGCTGCTTTTTGCGCGCCAACTCATAAGCGGGGCGCCCGTGAATTTTCTTGGCGGAGAAGGCCGGGGGCATCTGCTCGAATCTACCAACGCGTTCCGCGGCCAGACGCTCGAGGATTTCCGGATCCAGTATGGCAGGCGCAAGATCCGGACCCTGCGCCTCACCATCGGAGTCATAGGTGTCGGTCGCGAAGCCGATGCGAAAACCCGCGGTGTATCTCTTGCGCCGTCCGGAATAGAACTGTACCAGGCGAGTGGCGCGTCCGAGGAGCAGCACAAGAACTCCGGTAGCAAGTGGATCGAGCGTGCCCAGATGGCCGATCTGGCGAAAACCGGCCAGATGGCGAACGGCATCCACGACATCGTGAGAAGTCTTGCCCGTGGGCTTGTCAACTACCAGGGCGCCATCGAACGGCGCGGGCTGAGGCTGGCGCGGCATCTTCGTCAAAAATCAGAGTTCGCAATCAGGAAATGGAAGATGGCTTGTCCTTCTTTACTTGCAGCAACAACTGCTCGATGCGTTCCACGTGTTCCTGCGACAGATCGAGCGTGAAATGCAGCTCGGGCAAACGCCGAAGTTGCAGGCGCTCAATGAGCTCGCTGCGGATGAAGCCCGAAGCATGCTCCAGAGCCTTGATTGCACCGGATTGTTCCCTCGTGGTGCCCCGCACATTCACGAACACGCGCGCATGCTTCATATCCGGCTGCACCCGGACCTCGCTGACCACCACCATACCCTCGAGGCGCGGATCTTTCAGCTCGCCTGCCAGCATTGCGTTGATTTCGTGGGCAATTTCCTCGCCTACGCGTTCGTGACGGTGATTCGTGGCGCTCATCAGACAATCTCGATCTTCTGGCCGATCAAGAACGAACCGAGAATGCGGTCCGCTTGATCCAGAACTTTTTGCAGCGACTCCCGAACGTGGCGCTCTTCGTTCGACAAAGTTACCACGCCGATGACCGATCGCTGCCAAGCTTCGTGATGTTCCAGCTCCGCGACCGCCACGTTGAATTCCCTTCGCAGCCGATCCTTCAGGCTACGCAGTACTTGCCGCTTGTCCTTCAGCGATTGAGCGTCCGGGATGTGCAGCTCGAGGGTAAGCAGGCCAACCGGCATCTACGGCTCCCGGAAAAAATCATTCACGGCGCGGGTGCGCCAGCCAGCTGTTTATTTTCGCGATCCGGCCGAGCCACCCTGCGCGGCAGCTTCCGCCGCACTCAGTTTTTGGACGTTGAAACACTCCAGAACGTCGCCTACCTTCACGTCATTGAAGTTGGCGATGCCCGCGCCGCATTCAAAGCCGGTGCGAACCTCGCTGGCATCATCCTTGAAGCGTTTGAGCGAGCTGAGCTTGGAGGTATAGACAACCGCTCCATCCCGAAGGACGCGAACTTGTGCGTCGCGCTTCAGCACGCCATCCACAACGTAGCAGCCGGCTACCGTGCCGGATCCCTTTACCCGGAAAGTGTTACGAACTTCGGCGCGGCCAAGATAGGTTTCCTGCAGCACCGGTTCCAGCAGGCCTTCCATGGCCTTCTTCAATTCATCGGATACTTCGTAGATGATGGTGTGCGAGCGAATGTCCACGTGCTCCTGCTGGGCCAGTTCGGCGGCCTTGCGATCCGGGCGAATGCCGAACGCAATGATGATCGCGCCGGATGCCGATGCCAGAAGTACATCGTTCTCGGTCACCGCGCCCACACCCGAGCCGATGATCTTGAGTTTGACCTGATCCGTGGAGAGTTTTGGAAGCATTTCCGTGAGCACTTCCACCGAGCCTTGCACGTCGGCCTTGATCACGATGCCGAGTTCCTTCACGTCACCGGCTTTCAACTGTTCGTGAAGCTGGTCCAGGGTAATGCGGGCACCGCTGGATCGGGCCATGGCCGCATCGCGCTGCTTGGATTGACGGAACTCGACGATGTGGCGGGCCTTGGCTTCGTCGGTAACCTGGAAGTTGTCTCCGGCATCGGGCACGCCTTGCAAACCCAGGACTTCGATGGGCGTCGAGGGCGTCGCCTCTTTCGCCGGGCGGCCGCGATCGTCGAACATGGCGCGAACCTTACCGAAAACTGACCCGACGATGAAGAAATCGCCCGGGCGCAGGGTGCCATTCTGAACGAGAATGGTGGCGACCGGGCCGCGGCCCTTGTCTACGCGCGATTCCAGCACCGTGCCGACCGCCGGAGCATCCGGATTGGCCCTCAATTCGCGCAGGTCGGCGACCAGTAGCAATGTTTCCAGCAACTTCTCGATTCCCTTTTTTTGCTTCGCGGAAACTTCGACAAACTCCGTGTCGCCGCCCCACTCGGCGGGAAGAAGTCCGTTGTCCGCCAGTTGCCGCTTGACTCGCTCCACCTGAGCCTCGGGCTTATCAATCTTGTTGATGGCCACCACGATGGGAACATTTGCCGCTCGGGCATGATCGATGGCTTCCTTGGTCTGCGGCATTACGCCATCATCGGCGGCGACTACCAGCACAACGATGTCTGTAACCTTCGCGCCACGAGCGCGCATGCGCGTAAACGCTTCATGGCCCGGCGTATCCACGAACACCACGTTACGGTCGTTCACCAAAACCTTGTATGCCCCGATGTGTTGCGTAATACCGCCGGCTTCGCCTGCCGCGACGTCGGCTTCGCGAATGGCATCGAGCAAACTGGTTTTCCCGTGATCGACGTGACCCATCACGGTTACCACCGGAGGCCGCGGTTTCAAGCTCTCCTTGGTTTCTTCCTTGGCTACTTCGAGGACCATTTCCTCTTCCAAGGACACCACGCTGACAACTCCGTTGAACGTCTCCGCCAACGTCGTCGCGGTGGGGACATCCAGCGCCTGGTTAATGCTGGCAAATACGCCGCGGTCCAGCAGCGTCTTCAAGAGTTCCTTGGCGCGGACGTCTAGCTTCTCCGCGAGTTCGCGGATGGTAATGCCCTCGGTAATGGTGACATCCCGCGGTGGACGCGGCTCAGGGGGGGCCGCAACCGCAGCCATGGCCCCTCCTCGGTTACCTGCTCCGGGGCGCTGGCGAGTAGGATGAAGCTTCCGTTCTCCCTCGGCCTCGCGTTTATCCACCACTGGGCGTTGGCGTTGAGGCGGCTTACGAGCGTATAGCGGCTTGCCCGGTTCCGCCTTGGCCGGCATCTTGTCCGGCATCGGCGGGAGCATACCTGGGCGTCCCGGTGTTCGCGGTCCAGGGCGAGTGCCGGTCGGCATCGGCCCACGCCGTTGCTCGAAAGGTCTTGGCGACCCTGGTCCACCTGGACCTCCAGGGCGAGATGGAAATGGGCGTCCGCCTTGGCCAGAAGGCTGCGGCCGCATCGGTTGCCCCGGACGCGGACCGACTTGGCGTGTCTGGCTGCCCGGAGTTGTACCGGGGACGGGGCCACGATTGCCCGTTGGCATCGGGGAACGCGCGGGAGTCGTTGGTTTGGCTGCAGTTGTCCCGGATGCCGCGGCCGTTGGCCGCGCACCTTGCGGTTGAGAGCCCGGCCGGGGCAGAACACCGGGACGCGGGGGAACTGCTGAAGGGCGTTGGGTTTGCGGCGCGCTTGTCGTCGGGCCGGCAGGGCTGCTGGGCCGCAGGGGCTGGCCGGAAGTAGCGGGCGCAGGAGCCGGCGGCTTCACCGCAGGAGTGGAAGTCTCAACAGGCGCGGCAGGTGCTGGAGTTGGGCGTGGTGCAACCACCGTTGCCGGAGCCGCTGCAGGTGGCGGAGCTACCGGACGCGGCGCGACACTCGGAGCTGTCGGCGTTGCTGTGGCGACCGGAGGCGCTGGAGCGGCAGCCGCAGCAGGCTTAGGTGCAGCTGGCGGCGCAACGACCGGAGCCACGGGTGCCGGAGCTGGCGGTGCTGCCGCCGGAGCGGACGAAACAGGCGGACGCATGCGAGCCGCTTTTGCCGCCGCGTCTCGCGCTTCCTTTTCGGATTTGGCAGCCGCCTCGGCCGCAGCTTCTGCGTCTGCAACTCCCTGCAGGTGCTGGCGCACCTTCACCGCAACGTCGGCAGGGATGGAACTCGAATGAGTCTTCTTCTCGGTAACGCCGTATCCCGGCAGGAGGTCAATGATGGCCTTGGCCTTGACCTCAAGCTCGCGCGCGAGCTCGTTAATTCGTACCTGATTCGTATCGGTCATGCGTCCTTGTTTTTATTCTCTTCCTGGGGCTCCGCATCGCTACCAGAGGCGCCATCCGCAGTCTCGGCTGTTTCCGCCGGTTCCGCGGGCGGAGCAGAAATGTTTTCCTCCGGTTGGGCGGCTTCCGCCGTCTCGGTAGAGGCTGCTTCCACGGAATCCTCGGCTGTTTCCGCCGGTTCCGCGGGCGGAGCAGAAGTGTTTTCCTCCGGTCGGGCGGCTTCCACCGTCTCGGCAGAGGCTGCTTCCACGGAATCCTCGCCATTCTCGACTGCGGTAGAGTCTTCCGCACCGGCCTCGGGAGCTTCGGCCGCGGTTTCCCCGCCTTCGTAGAAGCGGTTGACCGCTTGGTAGATCTTGTCCACCATCTTGTCGCCGATGCCGGGAATCTCCATCAACTGTTCCGGCGTCATTCCCGCCAGTTTTTCGACGTTGGTAATCCCCGCCGCTTCGATCTTTTCGATCGTCTTGGGCCCAACCCCAGCCAGTGCGGTCAGCGGAGTCGTAGGAGCCGTGAGGGCGGTCATCTGCTCCTCGATTTCGCGGCGCTTTTCTTCCTCGCTCTTGATGTCGATGTCCCAGCCAATCAGCTTGCTGGCCAGGCGCACGTTCTGGCCCTTCTTGCCGATTGCCAGAGAGAGCTGTGAATCCTCGACGATTACTTCCAGTTTGCGATTTTCCGGGTCAGTAATTTGAACTCGCGTCACCTTCGCCGGGCTCAGCGCTTTTTGCGCGAACGCCACCGTCTCTTCGCTATAAGGGATAATGTCGATTTTCTCTCCGCGCAGTTCGCGGATGATCGATTGCACCCGCATGCCCTTCATGCCCACGCAAGCGCCCACCGGATCGACATCCTTGTCCCGGCTAGCCACGGCCACTTTGGTGCGCTCGCCCGCTTCACGCGCGGCGTGGCGAATCTGCACGGTCCCGTCGTAAATTTCCGGCACTTCCATTTCAAAAAGGCGCTGCACCAGGCTGGCGTCCGCGCGTGAGACGATCACTTGCGGCCCTTTGGCCGCGCGGTCCACCATCTTGATCACTACCCGCAACCGCTCGCCGATATTGTAGGTTTCCAGCTTGGACTGCTCTCGCTTCGGCAGCCTCGCTTCGGTTCGCCCCATGTCCACGATCAGGTCCGGACCTTCGGCGCGCTTCACGATTACCGTGACCAGCTCACCGACGCGGTTGTGATACTCGTTGAAAATCGTGTCGCGCTCGGCCTCGCGGACCTTCTGCAAAATCACTTGCTTCGCCGTTTGCGCGGCGATTCGCCCCAGAACATCCGTGGGTTTCGCGGCCACGATTTCCGTGCCAACTTCCGCCGCGGGATTTTTCTTCTTGGCGTCCGCCAGACTCACTTCTTTCTTGGGATCGGTGACCTCTTCGACCACGGTAAGAACCGAGAACACATCGACCTGGCCGGTTTCCTGGTTGAACTTGGCGCGCAGGTCTTCTTCCGTTTTGTAGTACTTGCGAGCGGCGACCACCATGGCATCTTCGATCGCCGACACCACTACTTCCGGCTCGATGTGCTTCTCGCGACTCAACATCTCGATTTGCTGATAGAGCAGATTCGCCATTTCCGTTCGTTCCTGAATTTTCCGCAGCTCGCTGCGCGTCTCTAAAACTCCACCACCAGATTCGCTTTGCGAATGGTTTCCAGGGGCAATTCCACGATTCTGGCTTCGCGCCCTTTCAGTTCCATGCGCACTTTTCCGGCCGCCAAACCTGCCAGACGGCCTTCAAAAAATTTCGCGTCTCCCACCGGTTCAGCGGTCGAGATCTTTGCCAGCCGGCCCGTAAACCGCTCGAAGTCCGAAGGCTTCTTCAGCGCACGGTCCATGCCCGGCGAACTTACTTCCAAGGTGTAAGCGGCCTTGCCGTCCACCAGCTCTTCCACGTCCAGTATCACGCTCAATTGCTGGCTGACCCGCTCACAGTCCCGATGGCTGACTTGCGGAAATGGATCATGCGCCGGTATCTCGACCACCTGACCATCCGCGGCGGACATTTTTACCGGAGGCGGAACGCGGTCAATGTAGACCCGCAGAAACCGTTGCTTGCCGACCTTCCATTCCACATCCGCGACTTCCAGCCCTTCCGAACGAGCTACGCGTTCGGCGGCTTCGCAGATTTTTTCCAGATCCACGCGAAGACTCCACGGCCAATGCCGGTATTTCGTGCACTCCAACCGGCCCAACAAAAAAGTGGGCTTTCGCCCACTCATCTTTGCGACCTGCTTCAGAGCGACTATGAGTATATTCCGGCGGCACGGCAAAAGCAAGGTAAGGGCCGGCAGGGCGAAAGCGCCTTTCCGAATCCCGGAAGCGACCTTGAAATTGCCGCCGGCCTCTGCTGCCGGGCCTTTCCTAGCTGGTCGCGGCTAGCTCATACAGGAACTCTACGTGTGACCTCACCGCCCCGTCCATGCCCTGAACTTTGGGGTTCGATGACTCAATAACGTAGTATTCGTTCGGCGCGTGGGCCCCATTTCCATGGCCCAACCCGAAGTGACCGGCCGGCAGCTTAAGCGGTTCGCCCGTAAACACATATCCGGGCCAGGAACCAGCCAGCCTCGGCAGGATAACCGGGTCGATGCCATTCCGCTTGTACACGGAGGTGCTGGCCCGGATGATCGCAGAATCCGCCGCGGTACTTGTCGGGTCATACCCTCCGGTCATATTCACTTCAATGTCTCCAAATCCCTTCTTAGCCAAATGCCCCTTGACCGCCGCCAGCGCCTCCGCTGCGGTCATATCCGGAACCAGGCGCAAGTCTAGTTTGGCAGTGGCTTTGCCCGGCAGGATGGTTTTGCCTCCCGGTCCGGTGTAGCCCCCGACCAGTCCTTCGATGTTGATGGTCGGGCGCGAAACCAGCAGCTCGAGCGCTTCCTGCCAGCCAACGTCGTGAACCCAGTGTTCGACGCCTAGCTGCTTTTTTGCCGTCGCCTCGTCCAGGCGGCGCGCTGCTTCCGCAATCATTTTCTTGTCCGCATCCGAGAGGGGCCGCACCTTTGCCGTGTAGCCATCGATCGCCGGCGAGTTGCCGTCTGGCGTGACAAGCGAGGCCAGCGCTTCAACCAGGTGCCATGCCGGGCTATCGAGCCTGGCCTTATTGCTGGAGTGCACGTCGCGCTTGGGTCCCCTGCCCCATTTCTCGCCGCTGGACACCAGTTCAAGTTCGATCACCCCCTTCGCACCCAGCGTGATGGTCACTTTCCCATCAAGATCCTGCGCTGCAAAGGGCATGAATACACCGGAACACTTCTGCAGCGCCGCGGCTACTTCCGGCTTGCGTACGACTTGCGGAAAATGTGGCGAACCGATTTCTTCTTCCCCTTCCGCCACAAACACCAGATTTACCGGCAGTTTTCGACCAGCGCCTTTCAAGGCGTGCAGTGCCGCCAGGAAAGTTGCTTCCGGCCCTTTCTGGTTGACTGCGCCCCGTCCGATTATGACTTTCCCGAGCCCGGGTTTGTCCACCAGCGCCGCATCAAACGGTGGAGAGGTCCATTCGGAAGGATCGGCCTGCTTCACGTCATACATGTAGTACAGCGCAACTGTTTTCGGTGCACCGGCGTCGAGCGTCGCAAAGATGCCAGGCTGCCCGTCGGTAGGGATCTTGGTGACGCCGCTGAATCCCGCCTCGCGCAGCATGTTCATGGCGAGTTCGCAGCCTTCTGCCATACCTCTGTTTTCAGCGGCGATGGAAGGCTGTCGGATCCAGTCCTGGAGACGTTTGACCGCCTCGTCGTGGCGCTTTTCGATCTCCTTCTGCACTTCGGCCAAATCGGGTTCGGCTCCACGCGCCCACCTTGGCATAGCCAACACGGCGGCGCCCGCCGCGGCGCCTTGCAGGAAGAAGCGCCGGCCGGAGGAAATGGCTGGGATAACGCCCGTGTCCAAGCTCGCGAATTTTCGCGATTCCGGTTGCTTGTGCATTTCTCGTTTCGCCCGCTGCTCTTCGGGTCGTCTGGATTCGGTTCCCATATTTCCTCCGCGAGCGCGATCTTGGCAGGTACACGCTCTATGCGGCGCGAGAGTACACCCTTCCAGCAAGCAACGGCAATCTCCAAGGGGATGCATCCTCGGCTGCGATGCATTCGGCTGGCATTGACCAGGCGGGCCTACCCCGGTAATGTGACGGAGACAGGTAGGGCTCGCAGTTCGTATCACGGGTAACTCCCCTATGTATTCAACACGTTGCGGTATCCTGGTTCGCTTCCTGGTCGTCGTGGGCCTGTGCGTCCTTCAATGCGCGTCGACACCAGCTCAAAGGACCACGACCCAAGCGCCGACGCGAAGTCTTCAGGAACTACAAGGCGAATCTCCTGTTACGCTGGTCGTGAGCGTGCGCGAAACCACGGGATCGCCTCTTGGAGTGGGCGCGATCGTCAAGCTGCAATCCAATATGCCTTATTTGCACCTGGTTGCTTCGACACAAGATTCCTCCGCCGCCAGGTTCCCCAATCTTCATTCCGGCGAGTACGACCTGGAAGTCAGTTCCACTGGATATCGAACCACCACGGAGCATGCCTCGGTGCTGGCAGGCGGAGCGGATTACACGGTCTACGTCTACTTGCAGCCGGAAGGTGAGGCGCCCATGCCAACCGGCAGCAAGCCGCTGATGACGCCGAAGCTTCAGGGAGAAATTGACAAGGCCCTGGACAAAATGCGGCGCAAGCAGTTTGAGGCTGCCCAAGTCCACCTAACCAAGGCCGTCAAGATGGCGCCTGGCAATCCCGACATTCAGTATCTGCTTGGCATGCTGGAATATTCGCAACAGCATTACGACCTGGCGCGTGTGAAATTTGAAGCGGCAATCGCGCTGTATCCAACCCACGAGCGAGCGCTGGTGGTGCTGGGAGAGTTGCAGTTGCGCGGAGGTGATCCGGCGCTGGCGGTCAAGACGCTGGAAAAGGCCGAGTTAGTCAATGGAGCGGATTGGCGCCTGCATTTTCTATTGGGGTACGCCTACGCGGGCCAGAAAGATTATGAGAAAGCCCGAAAACACGCGGAGCGCGCTATTCAACTGAACAAACAACACTCCCCACCCGTGCTTGTTTTGCTGGGTCAGATTCTTACCGCCCAGAACAAGACGGATGAAGCCAGAAGAACGTTTGCGGCGGTGATTCGGGATTTCCCGAACGAGGCTGCCGCGCACGATGCGAAGAATCATCTCGCCGATCTCGAAAACCCGGTTGCACTGGAGACCCCGGCTGGTTATTCGCCTCCTGACTCGCTGGCGGGGACACCGGCGGGCATCTCGGCGACCGCTCCACTTCTCCAACCCTGGGCGCCTCCCGATGTCGACTCCAAAGAATATGTGCTGGCGCCGGACGTGGCCTGTTCGCTGCCCGAACTCCTGGCGCGAGCGCAAGTGCGCACCCGCAAGCAAATCGAGAATTTCGAGAAGTTCTTAGCCACGGAACACGTGGAACACCGCCAGGTCGACGCTTATGGAAATCCCGGTCCACCCAGGACGCGGGATTTCAACTACTTGGTTTTCATACACCACATGCCAAACGGCGCGTTCTACCTGGAGGAGGAGCGTGACGGCAGTGGCGATCTCGGCTCCTTCCCGACCTCGCTTGCCACAGAAGGCCTGGTCAGCCTGGGAGTTTCCCTGTTCGACGCCGAATTCGAAAGAGACGTGGTGTATAAGTGCGAGGGATTAGGAAGCTGGCGCGGAGAGCCCGCTTGGCAGATTCATTTCGTGCAAAAAACGGATGTGCCTTCGCGCTTGCGGACCTGGAAGAACCAGCATGGAATTTTCCCGGTGCCCTTGAAAGGGCGGGCGTGGATCGCTGCCAACACCTACGACATTGTCCATCTGGAGACAGATTTGCGCGAGCCCGTGCGGAACCTCGAGTTGGCGAGGGATCACCTGATCATCGATTATGGGCCGGTGAAGTTCGAACACGGCGCCACCACTTTATGGTTACCTTGGCACGCCGAGATGTACATGGAATTGCACGGAAAACGCTACCATCACCAACATGTGCTCAGCAATTATTCGCTCTTTTCCGTGGATAGCACGCACGCCATTTCCCCTCCAAAACAAACTCTTCAAGACCAACCCTAACTGGCTGCTTGCGATTCTTGAAAGCAAACCCTCGGGCCGCCTGGAAAAGAAAAGCCCCGGAGGCAATGCTCCGGGGCTCAGAAGTACCGGTAAACCAACCGGTCCGATTCGATTTAGCGCTGCGGCTTCGCAGCGGGCGGATTCGCGGGTTTCGGCGTAGCCGCAGGCTTGGTTGTCCCCGCGGCGCCAGCTCCTGCCTTCACCGGATACGCCGCGTCGTATAGACGGACGATTTCCTGGGTTACATCTATGTTGGTGGAGGCATACATGATCGGCGTATTTTGCGCGGACGAATCGAGAATCACCACGTATCCGTTCTCACGCGCGTAACGGTCCAGCACGTCAACCATCTTGCGACCGATGTGATCAAAGACTTCCGCTTGCGCCGCATTCACGTCTTCCTGGTATTCGTCCTGCTTTCGTTGCATCTGCCGGGCAAGCGTTTCGCCTTGGCGCTGCAGACGGGTGCTCTCTTCCGGGCTCAACTTGCCTGAGCCGGTGTCGATTCGTTGCCGCAACTCATTGATTTGCCGGTTCATGCCTTCCAGTTCGGTCTGGCGCGAGGCAAATTGCGACTGGAGCTCCGCTCCAGCCTGCTTGCCCTCAGCCGTAGCTGCGATGGCTTGTCTCACGCTGATTATCCCGACCTTGGTTCCCGCGGGAGCCGCAGCACCAGCCGAACCTTGCGCCTGGGCTACCACGCCGCCGAACACGCATGCAGCCGCCAGAACGGCCACCCGGACCAACGTCTTGTGTGGCCGCAATGCAGCCAGCATTCTCGAATTCACAGTATTTCTCCTTGTAGGCCAATTCACGATTGGCTAGAACTCGTACCCCGTACCAGCCGGTCACTGCACGACTTACGCAAACCCCGAAGTATAGCCGACTCTATCAATCCCCTGCAATCACAAAGCAGCGCCAACCTGCAGGGTGTCTTTGCATTTCGACGCGCCCCATCGCCAATTCGTTGTTCGCACCCTAGTTCAACATCGGTACCAGCAGCACCCGATTGTTCGCCTGGTCGGTCAGCACGGCCAGATTCGTCCGCGGATGGATAGCCGCGGAGAACTGAGGGGAGCCGCTCAACCCAATTGTTTCCTGGGTTTTGAAGGGCGATGTCAGTGTGTCGACAAACGAAATGGTGTTGCTCAGCGTGTTCACCGTAAGGATCGTACCCGTCTCCGGATTGAACGCCAGTGACGTCGGATTGATGCCGACGGCGGTGGAACCCTGCGACCCAGTGTCTGGATTCAAAGAGGAGATGGCATTTCCCAGGCTGGAGGCGACGTAAAACAGAGCCGGAGACAACGTCGGGTCGAAGACGATACCCGTAGGCGATGCCGACAGCGAGTTAATGGTGATAGATGACGTTTTCGCGGGAGTGGTAGCACCCAGATCGATCAGATCCACGCTGCCGATGGTAGTGGTTCCGCTTGCGGAGCTGGAAACCGACGCAGTGGTCACTGCGGCGAGGCCGTTGCTGTTCGTCCCGCGTTCCGGATCGATCGCGACCGCCAGCGGCTGTTGATCCGTGGCGATCGTAAGGGCGGTCAGCGAAGTTGCGGCGGGGGATGTAAACAATGCATTTAGATTGATTACGGAAACGGTGTTGGAGCCTGTGTTGGCTACCACCATGGCTCCATTGTCGGAATCGATCGCTATACCCGTAGGCTGCGTGCCAACCGTGACGTCCGGAACGATCTCCTTCGCAGCGGCCGGATTGCGCACGTCGATAATCGAAACCGTTCCCGCGGTGTTGTTCGTTACCGCCGCGATACCCATCCGGGGTGACACGGCGATGCCTGTCGGTGCGGCCCCGACGCTGACTGTGCTCAGTACCTTGCCGAAATTAGGATTGGTTGCGCCGCCGACCACCGGATTGATGTCGATCACCGAGACGGTGTTGCACCCGGTATTGGCCACTAACGCCAGGTCCCGCACATTATCGATTGCGACTGCACCGGGCTGCGGTTTTTTCGTCGCGGAGCAATTCTTGCTTACGTCGATGGCTTGCAGCACCGAAAAATCCGTAGCGTTGGATTGCACGCCCGAGCTATTGATGACGTCCAAGGCAAAGCGACGCGGAACCGCCAGGAAGGACGCAGGAATCGTGACGTCCAGCTCTGTGCTACTTACGAATGTGACCGTGCCGCCTGCTCCGGCCACCGAAGTTCCATCCAGCCGCACTTGCGAAGCACTATCGAAGCCCGTTCCCAAAATGCGAACGCCGGTGAGCGCGGTCGCCGACGTCAACGTCGCCTGACGAAGCCGCGTCCCTGGAATCTGGCCGGCGGTGAGGCTTAGTTCCCGAATATGCGTGGCCTTCACCGTGCCCAGACTCAGGATCCGGATATTGTTGCTCTTGGAGCTCACCAGGAACGCCTGGTTGTGGGCCGGGTCGGGATCCACCACCACTGCTCCCGAAATCGTCAATACGGTTCCGTCCGCCGCAGTGATGGAGTTCGTGGCTTGCTGACCGGTCAGCCCAATGAAATAACGGCCGCGCACGCTTGCAGCGCTGGATGGATTGATCAGCGAGACTTCGTTGCGGACCGGATTGAAAGCCACCAATACGTTCGAATAGGGCTGGAAAGCGACATTCGTTGCGCCAATTTCCGGCGCGCTGCAGGTAGTCGAGCCTACGATGCATTCGGCGTGCAGGTCGATTGAGCTCACCGACTGATCCAGGGAATTAATCAGTTCGATTTGCGCTCCGGTTACTCCATCGGCATTGGGGTCGGCCATCGCCGCGGTCCGGGTAATCGGGTTAATGGCTACGCCTTGCAGAGAACTGGACACCGTGAAGCTCAGGCTCTGTGCTCCGTAAAAAGCGAAGCTGCTGGAGTTACCCGAAACGGTATCGTCCGGGGCCGTCTCCAGGAATTGAAAGTGCAAAGAGTCGACAACCGAAGCAACGGCGTAAGTGCCATTGAATATCGTGCCCTTCGGTCCATTTGGCAATCCGTTGATGAGCACTACTCCCGGATTACCGGGGTTGAGGTTATGCGCAGCAGCGGTCGTAACGGTGACCACGTTCGAACTGCGAGCAGCCGACGCAATTTGTGTTTTGCCGTTGGGCTGTGTCAGGTCGATGACCGAGAGCGGACCGGCTCCAACGCCGACGGCGCCGGGCGTTACGAACGCCAGATGCACATGCGGCTCCATGGCGATCTGCGGAAACTTGCCGGTTGGAAGCGTGACGGAAGCCGCCGCGCAGGGTAGGTGCTGCACGCTGCTGGTAACAAAACACGTATTAGGCGACGTGGCGGCGCCGCTGTCCACGCCCGGCAAGAATAAGTTAATGATGAAACCCACGTTGGTGGAGCCGAAGGCCACCAGCGCCAGGTTCGTGTCCGGATCAACGCCCACCGAAAAGGGTGATGGCGGTGGCGCCGTGGAATTCGTGGAGGCAGTTGCGGGAATGAGACCGCTAAGGTTGATCGTCGCGAGGGGCGTAGTGGAAGGTGCGGCCGGCGGAGTCGGAATCTGCAGCACGGTCAACGACTTGCTTCCGAAATTGACCACAATCGCCCGATGCCGCAGTTCATCCACCGTGACGTCCGTCGGGAGTGTGCCCACCGGGACGGCGGATCCCAACGGTGTCAAACTTCCTGCTCCGATCGAATAAAACTGCGCGGTGTTGGCGGCTGCGTTGGTGACGATCGCGACGCCCAGCTCGCTATCGACGGCCATCCCGCTTGGGGTTGCCCCCGTCGCTATCGTGCCGCCCACGAAGCTAGCCGGGTTGGCGCCTTCGAAATCGGGGAACACGGAGATATTCGTTACCGCGCTCCTTGGCGTGGGCGCAACCGTGTTGTTGTTCACCACCGTGATGGGATACAAGCCCGGAGGCCCGGAATTTTCTCCCGTGAATGTCGCGGCCAGATGCCGCGCGTTGGAGTGGGTTTGATCGATTGCCAAAGAATTGCCCTGATACGACAAGGATACAAACGGCGCCACCGGCGGATTTCCTCCGCCTCCAAAGTAGCCTCCGTTCACCGTGAACGCCTGGGTTCCAGGTAGCGTCCCCTCGGAGACACTTTGTGGAGTCGAAGAGGTCAGCGCCGGCTGTACCGAAATCACCTGGAAGGAGAAGGGACCGCCGGTTACCGGTTCCACCGGATCGGTGATCGACACTTTATACACACCAACTTGATTAAGCTGCGTTGGCGACAGCCGGATTTTGGCGCCGGACGAAGTCGGATTCGGAGTGGTGGTACTCGGCTCTGGAATGAGTACTTTAACCTGCGTTGGTGGCACTCCCACCACCGTTCCATCTGGACGCATCACATTGAAGCCGGACTTCGAGGACACATTGGTAGCTTCCAGGCTAATGTCTTCAAAAATACCGCCGAGCGCCACTGCCGTCGGCGAGATCGATTTGAAGGCGATTGGCCCGCCCTGTGCGATGGTTACCGTGGCTGTCCCAAATCGCGCCGTATCCAGCTTGGAGGTCGCTACCACGGTCAGCGCGGATGTTGTGGGCACGGACGAAGGCGCCGTGTAGTTGCCGCTGGCATCAATCGTTCCACAACCCGGGCTGCAAGACGCCGCCTGCGGAAGCGGTGTAGTCGAAGTGGAAGCTTGTTGCGTTACGAGCCAGGAAACGTCGTCCGGCTTGGAATCATTCGTTTGGCCCGCAACGAATTGCTGCGACTCCTTCGTGGGTACACTGGCTGATGGGGGTGTCACGTTTATGCGCACGCCCGAATCCAGGTTGATCGTCGCGGTTCCCGTCTTTTTGGTGTCTTGCGTGGACGTCGCCGTCAGCGTAATCACCAAACCGGTGAGGTCGTTCGGAAAAGTAGTCGGCGCGGTGTAAATCACCGTAGTGTCGGTGGAGCTCGCAGGGATGTTTCCCGTCTTGTCGGTGCACGGCGATGCGCTGGAAGTCGTCGATGTGACCGTGCCGTCGGCAGCCGTAGTAGAAGTGGTCGTAGTGAACGTGCAGGTCCAGGTGACCGTGGTAGTCGTAGCGCCGGATACCGTTGCGGAAAAGGTTTGCGTCTGCGTGGTCACCAGTATCACGTTCGGCGGGCTAACTGCCACGGTTATCGTGTTGGCGTTGCTCCCGCCTCCGCATCCGGACACTATCGCGCAGGCCATGGCCATCACCATGGCGGCGAATCCCAAGAATTTTTGCGACTTCATCAACCCTGCCTCCCACATTGACGCCGCCCAAGCGGCTTCACTCAATAATCGTGGACCCGACTTCCTTACGCGCGATTGCCGACATCGCCCGCACTCCGGACGATTCGCTGGCGCCCTAGAAAGTCTTGCCCACCGTAAAACGGAAAGTCGTCTTCGGCTCGAAATAGTTCAGCCGGCCGGGGTTATTCACCAGTTGGTTCAGCCCCGGCACAATCAAAGTGTCATATACGCCGGGCGGCAACGCGGGTTGTCCGCCCTGGCAGCCGCTCGAATTCGGGTTCGCCAGGCAATTGAGAAACACGCGTTCGCTGGGGTCGATGAATGGCGCGGGCGCAAGAATCTGTTCGTGCAATCGATTCACGTTATACGCGTAATAGATCCGGAACGGCGCCTGCACGATAGGCAACTGCACTCCAAACTCAATGCCAGTGGACGCCCGCAACCGGAAGTTCGTATGCGGTGCGATGGTCAGCTGCTGTTTCACGTCGGCGCCGGGAAACTGTTGAACCAAGTTGCTAAGTCCGGTGGGATCGAGTTTCAACGCACTCTGCCGAAGGATTCCGTCGGTTCCGCCGTCGAAGAATAGCGATGTCGTAACCGGTCCCGCGATGGGGATCCGGTATTCCACATTTCCTACTGTCTGCACGTCGCCTCCCGGCAACGTCGCGGTGTAAATCAGCACTGGCACCGTGATGCGCGTTGGCACCGGCGTGCCGCTTCCAGAAAGCACCCGCGGATCCGTGTAGGTAAAAGTCTGCGACGTCTGGGTCGGAATGAACGTCACCGGCGAGATGGAGCGGATATCGAACCCCCGTAGATCGTTCTCGCCGCCCATATAGAACCGGCTGAACGGTGGCACTTCCTTCCCGCCATAGCCCGTCGTATACGCCGCGGTGGCATGGATGCCCAGCACGTTCCGTCTCTTGTAAATAGGGCGGAAATATTTGAAGTCGAAAACGTTGGTAATCGAATTGACGTTGCCGCCGAGGGGCCCGCCGGAAAACGCCATCTGATAGAAATAGCTCTTGCCCTTGCGGGGATTCTGAGGGTTGTCCACCGTGTTGTAGGTGATCGTCGGCGTCAGCGTGCTCGACACGATTCCGTTCAGCGCGCTCGGTCCGGCTACGCTGCGGAACTGCAACTGTTCGAACAACAGCGAGGAAGCCTGGTTGAACGCCGTGATATTCGTCCGTGTAAGGCCGTAGGTCAAGCCAACCCGCGTGAACGAAAGCCGTTTGATCGGATAACTCGCAAACAGCGTGACACCCGTGCTGTTTTGCGTGTAGTTCTGCACGAACTGCGGGTTGATGCTCACGGACTGCCCCAACAGCAGCGCTTCTTGCTTGGCTTGATCGAAATTGTAGCGGCTGGAGAAAATCGTGAATCCCGTCGAGATCGGGCGGTCGAACAAGTAAGGCTCGGTGAACCCGAACTGGAAACTGCGCTGCAGGTCGCCGAATTGCGCGGAAAATGTCAGCGTTTCTCCGAGACCCAGAAAGTTGTTGGTCTGATAGGTCAGCCCGATAAAACTTCCCGCCAGGCCGCTGACGCCACCTTGCAGCCCGATGGACTGCTTGCCTTTTTCCTTCAGCTTCAGATTCAGGTCGACCGTGCCTTCCTTCGTATTGCGCTTGATTTCCACGGCCTTGTCCGCTTCGATGCGATCGAAATAATCCAATTGGTTCAGGCGCAGGATGCTGATTTCCCAGGCGCGCTTGTTGAAGAGCTGTCCTTCGTCGAGCAGCAACTCGCGGCGGATCACCTTGTCGCGCGTGGTTGTATTTCCGCTGAAATCAATGCGCCGCACGTAGTATTGCTTCTCTTCGTTGAAGCGCATGGTCACGTCAATGCGCTTGGCCACGTCGTCGAAGTCCAGGCTCGGCTCGGCGGTGAAATCGATAAAACCATACTCTCCGTAGGCCTTGCCGTAGTCTTCGATCGCTTTGCGAATCTTGGCCGAGGAAAAGATATCGCCTTCCTTCAGCGGGAAAACGCTCTTGAGCGCTTCGACCTTCAGCGACAATGCTTTGTCCGGGTCCGCGCTGACGATCTTCAGCGTCCCCATCTTGTAGCGGTCGCCTTCCTCGATCGGAATAGTGATATTCACCGCTTTGCCATGCGTTCGGCCAGCCACGGGAATTCCCAGGCGGAAACTTGTGGTGTCGATATTCTCGAGAACCGGATCGTGCACCACAACTTTGAAATACCCATTGTCCTGATACAGACCACGTACGCCGACTTCCAGGTCCTCGTTCAGTTTTTCCCGGTCGTACGTCTTCGTCAGCACCGGTATTTCCATGAAGTACAAAGGAATCGCGTACGGACGGTCATGACGCATCGCTCGAATCAATTTCCGGTCGCTGAACGCGTGGTTGCCCGTGAACTTGATCCGTCCGACTTTGACCTTCGGCCCTTCCTCCACGCGGAAAACCAGGATCACCGCGTTGCTCGAAGCGATCCGTTCGTACTGTGGCGTTACTTTGGCGAACTGCCGGCCGTGTTCGCCAAGAAGATCCTTCAGCACCACTTCCGCTTTCTTGATGCGGGTCGGGTCGAACTGGCTCTCCACGCTCAGCCCGACTTTGCGCTCCTTGAAGCGATCCAAAATGTCGGACTCCGTCACCGAATGAATGCCGTCGTAACGGATGCGCCGGATCACCGGCCGTTCCTTGACGTCGAAAATGATGTTCTTGTGATTCGGCGCGTCCGGCGAGTCTTCCACTCGCAACTTCACGTCCTCGAAGAACTGCGTATTCCACAACGCCTGAAAATCGCGCCGGAGAGTTTCCTCGTTGTAGGGATCGCCTTCTCGCGTGAAAATCCGGGCCTTTAAGGTGTCACTGCGAATACGGCGGTTACCCAGGAAAATAATGCGATCTACTATCGCCGGCTGCTGTTCCGCCTGTGGTTGCTGAATCGAATCGTCGTGTTTGCCGTCCCTTGCAGTGTCGGCGGAAGACGTGCGCGCGGTATGTAGATGCGGGAGGGCAGCCGTATGGGACCTTCCTCGCGCGGCGACGGGAGAAATGGTTGCGAACAGAAACAACACCGCCAACCATCCAGCCGGTACCCGCAAGTTCCCAAACGGCGAGCAAAGTTTTCTCTCAGCGGCCGCTGAGAGGATCAAGGCCGCGCCCCCAAACCCAACTTGTTCTTCTCCCGCCGAACCCGGTGTGGGCCGGCCGTGAGCCTCGACCCGATCGAGGCCATCCGTGCGTTGTGTCAGATTCGCTAGTGGACGACCGGGGTTGCCTCACCAACCGGCCGGAACGCCAGAGCTTCCCCCGCGACGTAAATCTGCAGCGTCGCTGGCCTGGTAATTCCACCCTGGATGAGCGCCTCCGAAAGCGGATCTTCCACGTACTTCTGCAGAGCCCGCCGCAGAGGCCGCGCCCCGTAGTTGCGGTCACTGCATGTCTTTTCGAGAATCCACTGCCGTGCTTCGGGCGAAACCACGATCTGCACTTGCCGGTGGATCAGCGTATCGTTCAGCTGCCCAACCAGCAAATCGATAATTCGAAGCAGATCATCATCGCCGAGAGGATTGAAGATGATGACTTCGTCCAAGCGGTTCAGGAACTCCGGATTGAACGCCCTCTTCACTTCGGTCATTACCATGTCTTCCATGCTCTTCAGTCCTGCTTCATCTGCGCCGGACTGGAACCCCATCGAAGTGCGCTTCTGCAAATGCCGCGCACCCAGGTTCGAAGTCATGATAATGATGGTGTTGCGGAAATCAACCGTGTTTCCCAATCCGTCCGTCAACTGCCCGTCTTCGAATACTTGCAGCAGGATGTTGAATACATCCGGATGCGCCTTTTCAATTTCATCCAGCAGAATGACCGAGTACGGTGTGCGCCGCACGCGTTCCGTCAGTTGGCCGCCCTCTTCATAGCCGACATAGCCTGGAGGCGCGCCGATCAGCTTGGAAACCGAATGCTTCTCCATGAATTCGGACATATCGAAGCGTACCAGCGATTTCTCCGAACCGAACAGGAACTCCGCCAGCCGTCGCGCCACTTCCGTCTTCCCGACGCCAGTGGGACCCAGGAACAGGAAACAACCCACCGGGCGCAAGGGTGACTTCAATCCTGCGCGACTCCGCCGGATGGCCCGCGCTAATGCGGTGATCGCCTTGTCCTGGCTGATTACCCGCTTGTGCAGTTCCGGCTCGATCCGCAGCAGTTTCTGCTGCTCGTCTTCCTTGATGGAAGTGACTCCAATTCCGGTCCACCGGGACACCACTTCTTCGATGTCTTCGCGCGTCACTACACCCGTGGACGCATCGTCCAGCTTGTAGCGTTCCCGCAACGTCCGCAAATTCTCCTTCTCTTTGCGTTCCTCTTCCGAGTAAAAACGCGCCTTCTCGAACTCGTGTGCGGCAATCGCGCTTTCCATGCGGTGGGTGATGAACTTCACCCGCTTCTGCACTTCGCCCACTTCTTCGGGAACGCTGGCCTGCCGCAGCTTTACTCGCGCTCCAGCTTCGTCAATCAGGTCGATGGCTTTGTCCGGAAGGAAGCGGTCGGGAATGTAGCGATTGGAAAGGTAAACGGAATAACGCAGGGCCTCGTCGGTGTAGCTGACGGCGTGGAATTTCTCGTAGCGCTCGCGAACGCCGCTGATTACTTGTACCGCTTCTTCTTCGTTCGGCGCCGGAACCTTGACCGACTGGAATCGGCGTTCCAGCGACCGGTCCTTTTCTACCGACTTGCGATATTCCCCTGGCGTCGTCGCTCCGATGCACTGAATTTCGCCGCGCGACAGGGCTGGTTTCAATATATTGGCCGCGTCCAGTGAACCTTCCGCAGAACCTGCTCCGACCAAAGTATGCAATTCGTCGATGAACACGATGGAGTTCTGGCTCTCCATCAGTTCCTTCATGATCGTCTTCAACCGCTCTTCAAATTGTCCGCGGTATTTTGTGCCGGCAACGATCAGCGAAAGATCCAGCGACAGAATTCGCTTGTCCGCCAGAAACGGCGGGACGTCACCGTCGGAGATCCTCTGCGCAAGGCCTTCCACAATCGCCGTCTTGCCCACACCGGGTTCGCCAATCAGCACCGGATTATTCTTGGTGCGGCGGCACAAGATCTGGATCACGCGCTCTACTTCGCCTTCGCGCCCTACCAGCGGGTCAAGGGAGCCTTCTGAAGCGGCTTGTGTTAGATCTCGGCTGAATTCCGCCAGCAGCGATGTCTCTTTCGGACGCGCTGCCGTGGTTTTCTCGCCAGTCGTCCGCGCGAGTTCCTCGCGTAGCGTCGATAGCCGCAGCCCGCGCTCCATCAGGATTTCCGCGCCGAAGCATTTCTCTTCGCGCAGGATTCCCAGCAGCAGATGTTCGGTGCCGACGTGCTTCACCCCGAGCCGCTCGGCTTCTTCGCCGGCCATGTTCAGGATGCGCTTGCATTCCGCGCTCAGCGGCACTTCCACGGACGTCGAGATGCGTTCACGGATCGTGATGCGCGCCTCGATTTCCTTGCGGATCGATTCAATCGATCCCTGCTGCCGCAGGAACCGGTTGGCCAGCGCCTTGTCCTCGCGCATCAAGCCCAGCAACAAATGCTCGGTCTCGATGTACGGGCTGCCATACTGGCTGGCTTCGTACCTCGCAAAAAATATGACGCGTCGCGCTTTTTCCGTATAGCGTTCGAACACTTTTAGCTCGCTTCTCCCCCGAGGGCCCCTCTCGCTTCGGCCGAAGCCTCGCGAGCGCACAACATGCCGTGCTCCAACCCTACAATTCGATCGCAGCGCGCGGCGAGCGCCAGGTTGTGCGTCGCGATCAGCGACGTCAACTGGTGCGTGCGGTGCAACCTCTGTAGCAGCTCAAACACAGCCCAAGCATTCCGCTCATCCAAATCTCCGGTCGGTTCATCTGCCAGCAACACACGCGGCCCGGTGACGAGCGCCCGGGCGATCGCAGCGCGCTGCTGTTCCCCTCCAGAGAGTTCCCCTGCACGGTGGTCCGCTCGGTTTTCCAAGCCGACCTCGGCTAGCCACTCCCGCGCCGTTTTCAGCGCCGGAGCAAACGTTTCACCGCGCAGCAAAAGTGGCATGGCCACGTTTTCCGCTGCGCTGAAATCCGGCAGCAACTGGTGCCGCTGCCACAAGAATCCGACCCCGCGGTTCCTGAATCCCGCTATCGCTGCGTCAACTTTCGTTTCAATGGCTTTCGTCGCGAAGTATACTGTACCGCTCGTCGGCGTGTCTAGCGCTGCCAGCAGGTGCAGCAGCGTACTTTTCCCCGCGCCCGATGGGGCCACGATCGCCACCATCTCGCCTGGCAGCAAACTCAGATTTACATCGCTCAAAACTTGTACCGCTTGCGCTCCCGCTCCGTACACCTTCTTCAGCCCGCGAGCTTCCAGCACTGCTTGCGGCGCTGGCGCCGTTCTGGTCATCGGACTGGAGTTGCTAGCCATCATTTCGTTGGTCGAGCCCTTCTGCGCGCCTTGGCGACTTCCCCTTGCAATTTCTGGCTCTTTTATTTAGATGCTTTAACTGCAATCTCAGTACCGAGACGACGGGCCGAAAAGTGTCACCACATTGCCCAGGAGTTTCCCTTTTCTGCCGTTTCCGTGCCCTATCCAGCTGTCCGCCTGAAACGCGCCAGACTGAACCCTGTTTAACTGTAATACTTTCTTACACTTCCGGAGGGTTTCTGCGCCCCATCCGGCATGCAGCTGATTCCCCGACCTTCCCACCGGCTTTCGATACCTGACTGGGAGCAAATCTTCAGCCAAATCACTGCTCCAGCTTCGAGAAAATCCTTTCTCTCTTTCGCCCAGTCAGGTCTCCAGTTCCACGGCTACTCACTCATAACGCAGTATTTCCACCGGTAGCATCTTCGCCGCGGTTAGCGCCGGCAAAATGGTCGCACCCGCCGAGATCAGCATCGCCACCAGTGCGATCCACAGTCCGTCCAGCAAGCCTGGGTGAAACGGAACATAGTCAACGGCATACACTTGTGGATCGAGCGGAATCAGGTGAAACGTCCCAGCCACCCACGCGAATAAGTAGCCCAGAATCAGGCCGCTTATCGTGCCCGCCGCTCCAATCGCCAACCCTTGCCACAGGAAAATACGCTGTATCTGCGTTCGTCTCGTGCCAATCGACATCAACACGGCAATATCCCGAGCCTTATCCGTAACCGTCATCGAGAGCACCACCAGGATATTCAGCCCCGCCACGAATGTAATCAGTCCGATAAAAATCGCCGTCACCAGTTTCTCCAGGCGCAGCGCACGAAACAGGGGACGATTTGCTTCCATCCAGGTGCTAGTCGCGTATTCTTGGCCAGCTTCCAGTTCCAGAACCCGAGCGATGTCGACCGCCTTCTCCGGCTGCGCCAGCCGAAACTCCAGAACATTAACCATATCCCCGGCACCTGCCAACGCTTGGGCAGCAGGTAGCGACAAAAAGCACCAGTTTTCATCGTAATCGTAGAATCCCGAATCGAATACACCCGTAACCCGGAACCTTCGCGTTCGGGGAATCATCCCGAAAGGCGTCAGCCGCCCTTGTGGACTAGTCAACGTTACATAGTCGCCGGGACCAAGTTTCCATTCCTGCGCTAACTGCTTTCCAATGAGCAGCCCGTCGATGCCATCGGCGTCAGCCGAAAAATCCAGCCGCCCGGAGACGATTCGCTGCAACGCTTCATCCGAACGTTCTTCCCTCCCAGGATCGATTCCCTTCGTCACCATCCCTCGGGCATCGGACCCGAACGACAGCAGCACCGTCTGGTACACCGCCGGCGTCACGGATATTACCCCTGCGGTTGACGCCAGTTTCACTGCCATCGCTTCATAGTCGTGCAAGCCACCGGATCCGGGTCGCGTCAGCGAAATATGTGCGGTCACTCCCAGCAAACGGTCCTGTAGCGTCTCGCGAAACCCCGTGTTCATCGATAGCGCCAGCACCAGCGTCGCAACTCCCGCCGCAACTCCTAACACCGAAAATGCCGTCACCAGCCGCAGCACTGCCGGCCGGTTCGGGGACCTCAGGTACCGCCGCGCCACGAACCATTCAAAGCGCATCGCTGATTTGACCTTAGACCTTCTCGCCTGGTTCAGCGGATTCCTTGGCCTCTTCGATGGAAGCCTCAGGACGTAGGAGTGGGAAAAGGATTACGTCTCGTATCGCCGCAGAGTCGGTAAGCAGCATCGTCAGCCGGTCGATGCCGATGCCCTCCCCGGCGGCCGGGGGCATTCCGTAACACAGTGCCCTTATATACTCGATATCGAGTTGCTTGGGCGATTCCTCGCCTCCGGCCGACATCTGATCCAGAAAGCGCCGTTCCTGTTCCGCGGGGTCGTTCAGTTCCGAAAAGCCGTTGGCGATCTCCATGCCCGCGACATAAATTTCGAAACGTTCCGTCAATGACGGATCCTCGGGCTTCTGCTTCGAAAGTGGCGATATCTCCGTTGGAAAATCATACAGAATCGTGGGTTGCACCAGCTTTTCTTCGGCGATTGTTTCGAATAGTAGGCCGGTCCACTCCCCGTCTTTCAAATTGCCTTTCGCGGCCGCATAACGGGAGCGACTCCCCTTCGCCCACTGGTTATAGCGCTGCGCTGCCTCCTGCGCCCCACCGGGCCTGGCCAGATCGCTTTCCGACGGAGCAGCTCCGGCTTCGGCGGGCCAGTACTTTGCAATTGCTCCCCGCATGGTAAGCCGCTCGAACTTGGCGAAATCGAGATCTACTTCCCCGTAATGCACGGTTGTAGATCCGCTGATCGATTTCGCCAGCTCCGCGAACAGTTCCTCATTGAAGTCCATCAAATCACGGTAATTGCTGTATGCCTCGTAGAACTCCAGCATGGTGAATTCGGGATTGTGACGCGTGGACAATCCCTCGTTCCGGAAATTGCGGTTGATCTCGTATACTCGGTCAAATCCGCCCACCGTTAGACGTTTCAGGTAAAGCTCCGGCGCGATCCGCAGATACAGATCAATGTCCAGTGTATTGTGATGCG
Organism: uncultured Acidobacteriota bacterium; assembly: GCA_963819745.1. Lineage (GTDB taxonomy): Bacteria > Acidobacteriota > Terriglobia > Acidiferrales > UBA7541 > Acidiferrum. The sequence continues at coordinate 145,962 of CAWFXG010000010.1, forward strand.
TTACGAAAGGACGCGCCGCAGCCCCTCCCGGAATCGCGTGCATCATCGGTGTTTCCACTTCAATGTAGCCGCGTGCGTCAAACAACTTTCGCAGTTCCTTGACGATCCGGGCCCGCGTCACAAACGTTTGCCGCGATTTTTCGTTGGCGATGAGATCGAGGTAGCGCAGCCGGTATCGCAGCTCCACGTCCGTCAAGCCGTGCCATTTTTCCGGCAGTGGCAACAAAGCCTTCGCCAGCAGCCATAACTCCTCTACCCAAATGGACAATTCGTTGGTGCGCGTCCGGAATAAATGTCCCCGAACCCCTATGGAATCACCCAGATCCAGCAAATGGAAAAGCTCAAACCCCTTCTCCCCGGCAACATCCTTGCGAACGTACACCTGGATTCGCTTCCCCGCCCCTTGCAGGTGCGCAAAGCCTGCCTTTCCCATCAGTCGGTAGGAGACGATCCGGCCGGCGACTCGGACTTCTGTCTTTTGTCCCTCTAACTCCGCTCCAGAGTGTCCACCGAATTTCTCGACGAGCTCCGCGGGGGTGGCGGTCCATCGAAATTCGCGCGGATAAGGATCCAGCCCTAACGCGCGAACTTGCTCCAGTTTCTTTTGGCGCTGTTCAAACTGGTCGCGCGGCTCAAATTGCAATGGCAAGTCCTTTCGAGTGGAGTGGCTTCGGAGTATAGCGGCCAGTACTATCACAGAGCAAGACAAGCACGTTAGACGCACCTTGCGGCCTCTATCCGTCTTCTTCGCTCTTTTTTCCACAACCGGTCGCCAAGCACTACAAACCGTTCCGAACGCCGGTGTGCAATCTTTTTTCTGCTCCGTATATTAAAGTTAACGGTCTGGTAATAGAACCATAATCTTTAATAAATTTAGATGTTAACCGCTTTCCCTCCATGCACTTAGGCCCAAAGCTTGGTCAATCGCACCGCGGAGGAAGTCCCCCGGACGTTCCCCGTAACTGTCGGGAATAACCCTCTCGCCTGTTTTTTCGTTTTTGGTTATACTCTGCAAACTAAGGTGAAAAGCTTGAAGGTCAGGTCGCGTGGTCTCCCCTCAGTTCGAGAAAACTGGTATGCACATTTGCCGGTTCCAAAAGCGCAAGTATTTTCCAACTTCAATGAGCTTCTGGAAACCGCGTATATCATGTTCAGCGTCGCGCTGAACGAAGCGTTCGAGCTTAAAAGGACCGGTGATTTCGCGAAGTCCATGCAAGCCGTTGGCATGACCGGCGACCTCTGCGTCCGCCTCTCGCTTCCACTCGGTGCGGTCCTTCACGGCTTAGGCCAACACGCCAAGCACTACGGTTTCGCCCCTCGTCTAACGCCCCTTTGTTTCGAGAATTTTCACGGCGTTAAAGAGCAGCGCATCGCCCGCATGAGCGACCTGCTCAGCCGCGTCCTCCTTACCCATCGCTCACAGTTTCTCCATAAAATCAGTACCTTGGAAGAAATGGTCTCTGGGCTGAACCGGGACTACCGGCTAACCTCTGAAGAATTGGCTAGTGGACCTTTCCGGCAGGCGGACGCGGACTGGAAAACCCTGGACAATGCCCACTATGACCTTAATACCTGCCTCCGGGAAGCCATCGTCCTTCTAAAGTCGTTCCTGGTCACCCTTCCCGAGGACCAGGTTGGCACCTTCCAGAGAACCGTTCGTGGCCTGCTTCACGAAGAATCGAACGGGTCCCGCCGTAGCGTGTTCCACCGCCTTCGCGTCTTCTCGAATTCCTGACTTCCGCTTCTGGACGAATCGTGTCAATCGCGTCACAATACCTGTTCTGGCAGGTTTACCCCTGCTTGGTCCTGTCCTCGGCTGCACTCTGGCGCCGCATATTTTTGCGCCGCGGCGGGTTACTTCAGGAAGACAACTCTCGGAGGTATTCGGTGCATCCGAAGGAGTGGATGCGCCGCATTAGGACCTTTGGCCCGTAACCGACCAGATGATCCAGGCGCTCCGGCCGTTCAGCGGCCGCCCAGCGATTCTTTCGCTTCCCAGCCCGTTCGACCGGCCAGTGAAGCGGAAGCCATCCGCTTGGCCCAATCCGGGGATGCCGCAGCCTTTGAGTTCCTTTACCAGCTTCATGGCCGCCGCGTCTACGCCTTGTGCCTGCGCATGGTGAACAATCCGTCGGATGCTGAAGACTTAATGCAGGAAGCTTTCCTGCAGTTGTTCCGAAAGATCAGTACGTTCCGGGGGGAGTCGGCTTTTTCCACTTGGCTGCATCGCATGACCGTCAACGTCGTTCTGATGCGCCTGCGCAAGAAACAACTCCCGGCGGCCTCCTTGGAGGAGACCACCGAACCGGACGAGGAAACTGGGGGTCCCCGGAAGGATATCGGGGCTCCCGATTTGCGCCTCAGTGGCGCCGTAGACCGGGTTAATTTGGAACGCTCGATCGACAAGCTTCCACCGGGTTATCGGACCGTTTTTGTGCTTCACGATGTACAAGGGTATGAGCACAATGAGATTGCCGGCATCATGGGGTGCTCGGTAGGCAATTCGAAGTCGCAGTTGCACAAGGCGCGCACCAGGCTCCGCGACCTTCTTCAGGAAGACGTTCGCGAGCAGGCTCGCCAGGTGCGTCACGCGGCAAAAACGCAGACGGGGCAAGGTCATTGAGCTACAATCAGGGTAATCCCGGTTGCGTAAGTTCACGAATTAACGTCGATTCGTCCCTGATTCTCGCTCCCACAGAGCGCGAAATTGGCGGTTGGTGTGGTGGAGTACATGGCTATGCTTTGTAAAGAGGTAGAGGTTGTCCTGGAGCAGGAAGGCTGGACCCCGTTACCGGAGTCTGCCCGTTCCCACGTTCTCGGCTGCGTCAACTGCAAAAATCTTGTCGCCGACCTCACGTCCATCGTCGCCGCAGCTCACATGCTTCCGGCGGAAGTCGATCCTCCTGCCCATGTTTGGACCTCCTTAGCCGCCCAACTCGAAGAAGAGGGCATCATTAAGCGTCCCGTCCACGCCCATACACCTTGGTGGCGCGGTTGGTCGGAACTATTCCAAAGCCGCGTACTCGCCGTTACTGCCGTTGCTGCGTTTATCATCGCGGCTGTCCTGTTGCCCTTCTCCGGTTCTCCACAGCGGCCTGAGGAAGCCCGCAGCTACAGCGACGCGGCTATGGCCCTGGATAGTGATGAGGCCAATCTGCCCGCTCCCATGGCCAATGCCTCCGTCGTGGACGTATCGCTGCGTCAGAATCTCGACATCGTCGACAAGTTTATTGCTGATTGTGAGCAGCGGGTGAAAGACCAGCCTCAAGATGAACTCACCCGTGAGTACCTGAACGGCGCCTATCAGCAGAAAGCCGAGCTATTGTCGGCCATGATGGATCGCGTAGGGAGCGCTAACTGACATGAGCCTGTCAATTGTGAAACCCAGACACCTTCCCTTGCTAAGCGTTGGCATATTGCTGCTGCCATGGTCGTCCGCCCTGGCTTCTCCCCAGCATTTCGAGAAGCACTTCGCGGTCAAAGGCCATCCGGTGGTCTGTATCCATAACGTTGCCAACGGCCGCATCGAGGTCAGATCTTCCAAGAACAGGTCGGAAGTCATTGTCGCTGGCACCCAGGCCTCGTCCAAGGTCAGCCTGGAGACCGAGAATGCCGGTGATCGCATCGACGTTTCCGCGAATGTCGACGACCCTTCCGCTCAACCGTCCGATCTGGAGGTCAATTTCCAGCTGACCGTCCCCGAAGAGACCGAATTGCAGTTGAAGTCCCAGGCCGGCTTAATTTACGTCGAACAGGTTATGGGCGACATGACTTTGCAAAGCGTCGCCGGCGACATTCACCTCAAGGAAGTTTCCGGTTACATCGTCGTTCGAACCACCAGCGGCGGCCTGATCTGCACCCTTTGCGCCGGCAAGCTCGATTTCAATTCGGTTAGCGGCAGCGCTCAGGTTCTTCAGCCCGGTCTTACCAACGTGAACTTGTTCACCACCTCCGGAAACATCCTCTATGACGGAGACTTTATTCGCACCGGTATTTACACCATGCGCAGCGGCAAGGGCCTCGTGGAAGTCCATTTCTCCGGCAACGACTCCTTTGATCTCAAGGCCCAGACCGCCACCGGCACGGTCGACAATCAGGCGGAGTCTTATTTGAAGCCTGACTCTCACGGCGTCCGCCACATGGCCTCCAAATTCACCAAGGGGCTCTTCGGCACCGTGGGCAGCGGTCTGGCCAAAGTCGAACTCTCTTCCTACAGTGGTACAATCCGCATTCTTAAGCGCGATTAGCTTCTGCGCATCAACCTGCCGCCGATTTCCGGTTGCTGCGCTTTGCGAGGTTTAGCCAGCATCCGTGTCCAGCCCTGTCCAGCCCACCGCCAACCGCTCCAATCTCCCACGCGTGCAAACGCTTTGTCTTGCCGGTTTTATGGGCTCCGGAAAGACCACCATCGGCACGCTCCTGGCCCGCCAGCTTGCTTGGCGCTTTGTTGACCTCGATGATCGTATCGAGCAAGCTGCCGGTCTGCGCATCCCGGAAATCTTCGAGCGTCTCGGCGAACCCTCTTTCCGCCAGATCGAAGCGGATCAATTGCGCGCTGCGCTTGGCCGCGTATTCGAATTGCAGGAATCCATCGTTCTGGCGCTGGGAGGAGGCACCTACGCCCAGCCTGGCGCTCCGGAATTCCTTCGCGCGTCCAACGTGCCGGTGGTCTGGCTCGATTCTCCTGTCGAGATTCTTTTCTCCCGCTGCATGACCATGACCGGCAGGCCGCTCTTTCGCGACGAGGATAGTTTTCGCGCCTTATACGCCCAGCGGCTCCCCTCGTATCAGTCCGCGGACCACCGCGTCGATAGCTCCGGCGATCCTGCGCAAGTCGTCGCGGAGATCTTGCGCCGCGCTATTATCTCCGCGCCGGGTAGCCGCGAAGCCCATCTGGTAGTCAATAAGCCTCACACCTGAGAACTCGCCTCTTCCCTTTCCACAAAAACCAGGTGTCGTTATGAGCGCATGCGTCACGTGATCGCGCCTTGCGCCCGGAAGGTTGTGGCACACTTTTCTGCGTAGTTCCTGTTCGAGGTAAATCCATTATGAAACGCAAAATGTACTTCCTGCCTGTCGCCATCGCGCTTCTCGCGGCTACTCTTCCGCTGATCGCTCAAAAAAAGACTCCCGCCGCATCCATATTCACCCAGGACAAGGGGAAACTTACCGTGCAGCTCAATGGACAAACCGTTGGCCATGAAGATTTTGAGATTGCTCCCGGCGGCGACGGTTGGATTGCCAAGGGATCCAGCGAAATCAAGCCACCCGACAACGCCGCGACACGTGTTACCGGAAATCTCACCTTGCAGCCTGACGGATCCCCAATCGCTTACGAGTGGACCGCCAAGGCCGAAAAAACCAACGGCGCCCACATCGCCTTCGCCAACGGCATCGCGAAAATCACCCTGGAAATGCAGGGCGCTCACCCTTTTCAGCAGGATATGACCTTTGGCACTCCTCGCATCGCCGTGTTGGATAACAATCTTTACTACCAGTACGCCGTCCTCGCTTGCTTGTACGATTGGGCCAAAGGGGGCACGCAGAGCTTGTCTGTCTTGATTCCGCAGGAACTCACTCCCGGTTCCGTCTCACTGGATTCGCCCGGAACCCTTTCCGCTGCCGGAAAATCGTACGATGCCCTTCGCGTCACCACTTCGGACCTGCAACTCATCTTGTATCTCGATCACAACCATCGCTTGATGCGGCTGGAAGTCCCTTCGGCCAAAGTCGCCGTCGTTCGGGATTAAACTCGACTCTCTGTCTTTACAGCGAGCTAGCCTGGCGGTAACCTTCGGCGGTTCGCATCCCATGGCACCACCGAGGCTCACTTGAAACTTTGCCTTCTCACTGCCCTCGCGCTCGTATTCTGCATCCCCACCCTGGAATCCGTCGCCCAGACAACTGCGGACTCGCGATCCGTCTCGCCGGAGCTTGCCTCACAAACCGATAAGGTCTTCGAGAAGTGGGCCAAGCGCGACTCGCCAGGCTGCTCCCTCGGCGTTTACAAGGACGCCCGGATTATCTACAAGCATGCCTATGGCATGGCCGACCTGGATCACGACGTTCCCAACGCGCCGGAGACGGTCTTCCACGTCGCCTCCATGTCCAAGCAGTTCACCGCGGCCGCGATTCTGCTCCTGGCGCAGCAGGGTAAGCTTTCGCTCGACGACGACGTGCGCAAATATCTCCCGGAGTTGCCCGACTTCGGCCAGACCATCCGTATTCAGCACTTGATTCACCACACCAGTGGCCTGCGCGACCAGTGGGACTTGTTGGAGCTCGCCGGCTGGCGCTATTCCCTGGACCTCATCACCGACGACGACGTCATGTCCGTCGTCACCCGTCAGAAGGACCTCAACTTCAAGCCCGGCGACAAACACGTCTATTGCAATACCGGATACACTTTGCTGGGTTTGATCGTGAAGCGCGTCAGCGGCCTTTCGCTGCGCGAATTCACCACCAAAAACATTTTCGAGCCCCTGGGCATGACCCACACGCATTTCCGCGACGATCACCGCGAGATCATCAAGCACAACGCCCGCGGCTACGAGCAGCACGGCAAAGATACGCCCTTTCTCATGAGTCTTACGAATTTTGACACCGTTGGCGCCACCAGCTTGCACACTACCGTGGAAGACCTGCAATTGTGGGACGAAAATTTCTATCACCCGCGCGTCGGCAATCCCGAGTTCATCAGGCTCATGCTCGAACCCGGAAAGTTGAACAGTGGGGAAAAACTCGATTACGCCTCCGGCCTTGTGCACGGCAAATACAAGGGCCTGCCCACCGTGGACCACGGCGGAGCTGATGCCGGTTATCGCTCGGAGTTGACTCGATTCCCGGACCAGCACTTTTCCGTTGCTGTTCTCTGCAACTCCGCCGACACCGCTCCCTGGGCCCTGGCTCAACAGGTGGCCGACATTTTCCTGGCTAAGCAGCTGACACCCGACGCGGCTTCCCCACCCTCATCGACTGCGGGCGCAAAACTGACTCCCGAACAAATCGCCAGGTGGAATGGCTTATTTTGGAATCGCGAGGACGATTCCTTCGTCAAGATTTTCGTCAAAGACGGCAAGCTGCAGATGGATCGCGGCGGCGATACCTATGTCTTGAAGGCCGCGGATGCCGAAACTTTTCACGTGGCCGATCAGCCTTGGGGCGATTCGGTTGAGATGCGCTTCTCGCCCGCGGCCGGCGATCTGCCCATGCGGTTTGCCGAAAGCTTTGCCGGTGGAAAACCGACTACCTTCGAATCTGTCGCCCCTTTCGGCCCCAATCTCGAGCAGCTCCAGGAATATGTTGGCGTTTATGCCAGCGAGGAAATCGATCCGCTCTATCGCATCAGCCTCCAGGAAGGAAAGCTGGTCTTGACGCGCTTGAAGCACAAGCCGGATTCCCTGGATGCCAAGATTCGCGACGCTTTTGCCGGCGAAGTCGGAACCCTCCGCTTTTCCAGGGATTCCAATCAGCACGTCGCGGGATTCTTGCTCAGCACCGGCCGCATCCGCAACTTCCGCTTCGCCAAAAAGTCAAACTAGACCCTATAAAGCTGTAAAAAACGCGCGGACTCCGCTCCGAAAACAAAAACGCGGCGAATCTCTCGATTGCGCCGCGTCAAAGTGTGCCCTGCCTTACCGAAACGGTTATCGCGCCAGCGGCCTCTGGAACAACGGCTTGCTCTGCGCGCCAAATGGCGCCGCGGGACGCCGTAGCGGGTACCCTTGCGGATGACCGTGCGCGTGCGTCATCAGGTGTCCGTTCGAATGTGCCGGCTGGCTGATCTGCCCGTTTCCATTTCCCGAAGCTGGTTGCGGCAGCCGCGCGGGATTACCGATTGGGCGCAGCGTGGCCGGTGTTGCGCTCACGTTGTCGCTGATCGCCTGCAGCCTCTTCAGGATCGATTGCCACTGTTCCCAATCCAGCTGTCGCAGGAACGGCCGCAACCCTTGAATGAACGGATCTTCCAGCAGCGCCTCTCCATCCGATTCCGGAATGAAGAACCGGTTTAATCCTACGTTGAGCGCTTCCGAGATCTTCTCGAGAGTCCCCAGGCTCGGGGTCATTTGGCCGCTCTCGATGCGCGACAAATAGGACCGCGAAACCTTCGACCGCGATTGCAGTTGGCTCTGGGTCATGGCTCGAGACTCGCGCAGTTGGCGAATGCGCTGGCCGATATTCTCGACCGTTTCGCGATTCGCGAACTTTTCCGGCATGGCCTCGTCGCCTGCTTCTTCCGCTGGCGCAGCCGGAGGAATCATGAACTCCAGACGCTGAGGCAGGGCACGCACGCAACGTCGGCAGTTTCCCGTGCGCGTGCGGTATTGGACCAAACCACATGTCTTGCAGCGAATGACTTCCCGATCCAGTTCCAAGGAATTCATGGCTTCTTTTTCAGTTTGTAGGGACACCAGCTCTCCTCGCTGACTTTGTCCGGCGCGCGGATAGGAGAGGAACGTCGGAACGTGCTTCGGGGGGAAGGCAGTAACTGGCGCGACGGGGAGTATCTTTCACTCCACCATTTTCTGTCAAGAGTATTTTTGAACTTTTTTTAGTGTTGCAGCCGCGCTTCTCCCCTTTTACGCCGTAGTTTCGCCTGTTCTTCGGGACAGCTCCCGGCTATCTCTCTCATTCTTCTCGCCCAACTCCTCCTCCTCGCGCACTCGCGCTTGCTGCGAAAACCGCCTTACAATCCTCGGCCTTTGCGGGGTAAGCTAACTTCCTTGTCAGAGGAACCTATGCCCACACGCGAAGATGCCTGGAAGTTGCTTTGTGAATACACGCAGTCTGAAAACCTGCGCAAGCACATGCTCGCTGTCGAAACTTGCGTGCGTGCCTACGCCAAAAAGAACCGCGCCGACGAAGATTTATGGAGCATTACCGCACTGCTCCACGATTTCGACTACGAACGCTGGCCCAACAGCGATCACGCTCCGGACAAGGAGCATCCCGCGGAAGGCGCCAGGATTCTCCGTGAGCTCGGCTACTCCGAGGAAATCGTACGCGCCATTCTTTCTCACGCGGATTATTCCGGCGTCCCGCGCCAATCTCCCCTCGAACACACTTTGTTCGCCTGCGATGAACTGGCCGGTTTCCTGACCGCCTGCACCTACGTGCGCCCTTCCAAGAGCATTCTCGATCTGGAAGTGGATTCGGTGAAAAAGCGTTTGAAGGATAAGGCCTTTGCGCGTGGTGTCTCCCGCGACGATGTTCGCAAAGGCGCCGAAGAGCTCGGCGTTCCTCTCGAAGAGCACATCGCTTTTTGCATCGCCGCCATGCGCGAAAATGCCGAAGCGCTAGGACTTCGCGGCAATCTCGGCAGCCAGGCTGCTGTCAGCTAGCGCTGCTGCGAAACCAACGGACAACGCGTTGTGGTTTCCTGAATTCTCTTGGGTAAAAACGGTCGAATTACCGCGCCGGCCCGCGCCAGGTCAAAGTGCTCGCCGCGAATAGAGCGCCAGCGCCGCTCCGAACAGCATCGCCGCCGCCAACAGCGCGATAATTCCAGCCGCGAACCAGACCTTCCCTACCCTGCTGCCAAAAAGTATCCCCGCACCCAGCCGCTGACGCAGCGTTTGCGGTTCTTGGTTCTCCGTCGATCTGACAATGCCTAGGTCGGTGTGATCCGCATACTCCACTTTGGCAATAAAGCTATATCCTCGTCGCGGTATCGTCTCTACGAACTGCGGCCGGTCGTTTGTATCACTCAAGACCTGCCGGAGCTTATTCACCGTGGTGTTCACGTTGGCGTCGTAATTTACCTGGATATCCGCTGGCCAAAGGTGCGACCTCAATTCCTCCCGCGTCACCACCTTGCCCGGACTCTCCAGCAAGGCCACCAGCGCCTGGTACACCTTCCCCTGCACTTTCACCGGCTGCCCGTCTTGGAACAACTGATGTTGCTCCACATCTAGTTGAAAAGGTCCGAATTTCAGGTACCGCGAAGGAAACAGTGTCTCCGTGGTCCCTGATTCCGGCAGCGCCGACTGCTTGAGTGCCAATCCCGCTTGCATATACCCACCCCGGTTATCTCAAGTCATTGCCGAACAAGATTGCTGGATCGTTCGCTGTAACACCTTCTTGGCAATGCACTTAAGTTTCTTGACAGATGCTTATGCCCAGTTATACTCTGACTTGTATATACAAGTCAAGATGTCTCGCCCTCGTCCATGTCCGGAACTCGACCTTACCGGCACAGGTTCCTGCGCCTCTCTCAACTTTCGCAGGACTGCTCGCGCCGTCACCCGCCTTTACGACCTGGCTTTCCTGCAAACCGGCATTCGTTCCACACAGTTCACCATCCTGGTCGCCGTCGCCAAAAATCAGCCGATCTCCATCTCCGGCTTGGCTCAGATTCTGGTGATGGATAGAACGACGCTGACCCGCAGCCTTCGCCTCCTCAACCAGGTCGGTTTCCTGGAGGTTTCCGAACGCTCTACCATGCGCCAGCGCTTTGTCTCCCTAACCAGGCAAGGTCGAGACACGTTAGCCCGTAGCCTTCCCGCTTGGCGCGAAGCCCACACCAGGTTTCTGGACGCTGTTGGGACACAGTATTGGGTTACATTCCGGGACCAACTCGAGAGACTCGGCCGGGTCAGCTTGGAACTGGAAGCGACTACGCCTCGCTCGGCACCTCCGCCGCAAACGGAGTGATTCTATTCTCTCGCGGCACGGAGTTCACGCCACAACCGAAGCGCAAAATTTGCAGCGCCGCGCCTGGATGGGCACTTCGCTCAGGCACTCCGCGCACACTCGCGTTCCCGGATCGGGTGGTCTCTTAAAGGACGCCATCAGCCGGTTCATCGGCACCACCACTAGAAAATAGACCGCGGCCGCGGCGATCAGAAAGGCCAGCAGCGCGTTCAAGAAATCGCCATACAAAAACTTGCTGCCGTTGACTGTGAACGCCAGATTCGAAAAGTCCGGCAGTTTGGCGAATGCCGAGACCATGGGCATCAGCAAGTCCTTTACTATTGCGGTCACTAGTCCCGCGAACGAGGCTCCGATTACTACCCCCACCGCCAGGTCCACCACATTGCCTCGTAAAAGAAATTGCTTGAATCCTTTCATCGTATCCTCCCGTGGATTCCGTGCAGTCTACTGTAAGCGCTGTTGGAAGCGTATCTATCCGGGCCGACGGAACTGTTGTAGCCCCTCTTGCGAACGGTATATAGGCTTCCTGGTCGGTCCTGGTACCTTTAATCGATTGACAACTGATTACCTTTCTGCTATCATCAACCGTGTTGCATCAATCCTCTCTTTCGAATTCCCTCCTTGCTTTATTTCTCGCTAACTCCTTTAGCATCCGCACTTCCGTCGGCGCCAGGCCTAACTCCTGTGCCATCCGCACTTGGCCATTCATTGGACTTAAAGTCCTTTACTATCCGCACTTACGAAATTGCTGGGGGGGGGAGGGCGGGCTCTCTTTCAACCCAGCCGCTCCTCACGCTAGAATGAAGTGAGCATGCTCACCCAGATTGCAGGCTTCGATGCCGTCGCGGGACGTCACCCGCGCCGCAAGACCTACGGTGTGAACGTCGGGCACATTCGCGTCGGTGGCGGCGCCCCCGTCGTTGTCCAGTCCATGACCAACACCGACACCGCCGATGTCGCTTCCACATTCCAGCAAACTCTCGAACTTGCCGAGGCCGGATCCGAAATCGTCCGCTGGACCGTCAATGTCCCGGAGGCCGCTGCCGCCGTTCCGGAAATCAAGAAGCGCCTGCTCGCCGCCGGATGCAAGGTCCCCATCATCGGCGATTTTCACTACAACGGTCACGTACTGCTCACGAAATTCCCTGCGTGCGCTGCCGCTCTGGACAAGTACCGCATCAATCCGGGCAACGTCGGCGCCGGACAGCGCCGCGACGAGCAATTCTCCACCATCTGCAAAATTGCCGTCGACAACGGCAAGCCCGTCCGCATCGGCGTCAATGGCGGCTCCCTCAATCAAGAGTTGGTCATGCGCAAAATGCAGGAGAACACCGACAAAGCCCTTGGCCAGGAGTCCGAGGAAATCATTAACGATTGCATGGTACTCTCTGCGCTGCAATCCACCGAACTCGCGCTCGAATCCGGACTGCGCCACGATCAAATCATCATTTCCTGCAAGACTTCGCGGCCCCGCGATCTCATCACCGTCTACCGCGACCTGGCTTCCAAAACCGAGCAGCCGCTGCATTTGGGTCTCACCGAAGCCGGCATGGGCATGAAAGGCCAGATCTGGTCCGCCGCTTCCTTGGGTGTCCTCCTTTACGATGGAATTGGCGATACCATCCGCATTTCGCTCACGCCGCGGCCCGGCGGCGATCGGCGCGAGGAAGTGTATGCCGCGTGCGAGCTGCTCCAGGCTCTCGGTTTGCGTTCCTTTTCACCCAGCGTGACCGCCTGCCCCGGCTGCGGCCGCACCACCAGCTCCACGTTCCAGGAACTCGCCGAGCGCATTCAAAACTATATTCGGGACATGATGCCCATCTGGAAGACGCAATACGATGGCGTGGAAACCATGACTCTTGCCGTGATGGGCTGCATCGTCAATGGCCCGGGCGAATCCAAAGCCGCCAACATCGGCATCAGCCTTCCCGGCACCGGCGAAGCCCCGCGCTGCCCCGTGTACATCGACGGCAAAAAAGACGTCACCCTCGAAGGCACCTACGACGAACTCGCCGACGCTTTCCAGTTGCTCGTAGACAACTACATCGCAAAAAAATATCCTCCCAAGACTGCGGAAGTGGAAAGCAGCCGATGAAGATCAGCCGGGAAGATGTCGTGCGTGTCGCGGAGCTGGCCTATCTCAATCTCAGCGAGGCCGAACTCGAAACCTATCGCAATCAGATCGACGAAATCCTCGAGTACATCGGCAAGCTGAACGAACTGGACACCGCCAACGTTGCTCCCATGGCGCAGGTTCTGACCGACGACCAGACCGCCGACGCAACGCTCCGCGAGGATGTGGTTGATCCTTGCGAAATAGCCGGCGAAATCCTGAAGCAGGCGCCGGACCCGGAGCCTCCGTATTTCCGGGTGCCCAAGGTGATCGAGCGCTGAGGGGGGTAACACCCGCTCATAGCTGCAGGACATCGAATTCAAGGTTCATACGAATCAATGACGACAAACTGGAGTGTCGCGAATGTCAAGGAAGCACTGGCCGCGAAGAAAGTCTCCGCGCGCGAGCTTGCGGGTGAATTTTTTGGGCGTATTGAAGCCAGGAACCCGGAGCTGAATGCCTATCTAACCATCTCACACGAAAGGGCTTACGTCCAAGCCGACCGGATGGATGCTTTGGTCGCGTCGGGCAAGCCTCTGCCCCCTCTCGCCGGTGTGCCCATCGCCATCAAGGACGTAATCAGCACGCGCGGCGTGCGCACCACGTGCGGGTCGAAGATTCTGGAGAACTACATACCGCCCTACGACGCGACGGCCGTTGAGCGGCTGGAAGCCGCCGGCGCGGTCATTCTCGGCAAAACCAACTGCGACGAATTCGCCATGGGCAGCTCCAACGAAAATTCCGCCTACGGTCCGGTGCGCAATCCCGAAGCCACCGACCGTGTTCCCGGCGGTTCGAGTGGCGGATCGGCTGCTGCCGTAGCGGCTGGCTTGGCGGTCGCGTCTCTCGGCACGGATACCGGCGGCTCCATTCGCCAACCCGGCGCGCTCTGCGGAATTCCCGCGATGATGGGCAGCTACGGACGAGTCTCGCGATACGGTCTTATCGCCTTCGCTTCTTCCCTGGATCGCATCGGCCCTTTCGCAACGAACGTTCGCGACGTCGCCACGGTGCTGCAAGTCATCGCGGGCCGCGATGCCCATGACTCTACCTCGACAACCGCACCCGTCCCTGACTATCGCGCCGAAACGGAAAAGCCGGTGAAGGGACTTCGCGTTGGAATTCCCACCGAATATTTCGGCCAGGGCATGGATGGTGAAGTGCGCAAAAAAATCGACGGCGGGATCGAGATCTTGCGCAAACTTGGATGCGAATTGATCGACATCCACATGCCGCACACCGACTACGCCATCGCGACCTATTACATCATCGCTACCGCCGAAGCCAGTTCCAACCTTGCCCGCTACGATGGTGTGCGTTACGGACTACGCGTCGAGGACGATTCGCTCATTTCCATGTATCGCAAGACCCGCGGCGCGGGTTTCGGTCCAGAGGTCAAGCGGCGTATCGTGCTCGGCACCTATGTGTTGTCCGCCGGCTATTACGATGCGTACTACCTCAAGGGCCAGAAGGTCCGTTCCTTGATTGCTCAGGATTTTCGCGATGCCTTCACCAAGGTGGATGTGATTGTGACGCCCACTTCGCCCGTCCCGGCGTTCAAGCTGGGCGAGCGTACCGCCGACCCGCTTCAGATGTATCTTGCTGATATTTATACAGTTACGGGATCTCTCGCCGGTGTTCCCGGCATCTCCGTTCCCTGCGGGAAGATTTGCGGCAAGCTGCCCGTCGGCCTGCAAATCTTTGGGCCGGCCTTCGGCGAATCGCGCGTGCTCCAGCTCGCTCATGCTTTTGAAGCAGCGGGTGGCGCGACGGTATAACTACCATGCCTGCACTCGAGCCGATCCTCGAAAAACTGGCCCACGCGCAAACGCGCTTGTTACGCGCGGCAGACTCGATTCCCGCTCCGCAATGGAAGACATCACCCCGCGGCGGCTGGTCCGCCGCTGAAATCACCGCTCATCTCGTCATGGTCGAACGAACCATCATAGGTTCCGCCGACCGCATTACGCAGAAGACACCCAAGAAAGTGTCCCTTCTGAGGCGTTTTCACCTTCCTCTGAAGCTCGTGGAAGCCCGAGTGATTCGCAGGAAGACTCCCATCCCGCTCGATCCGGAGCTGGTCCGTGAGAAAGAGACGGCGCTGGCGGAATTGCGGGAAGTGCGCGAGCGTACCTTGGCGCTGATGGAAGAAACGCGTGGCCGCGACCTTAGTATGTACCGGTGGCAGCATCCGTTCCTGGGTTCCTTGAACTTCTACGAGTGGCTGCAGATGATTGCCGGACACCAGCTTCGGCATGAAAAACAGATGCGCGAAATTGTGGACGCTCTACCAAAACCCATAGCGAGTTTGCAAAAGTAGGACATTTTTACCTAGACGTCCCGCACGAATACAGGGAAACGTCGATAGCCGATTTTTGACCGAAATTGTCGGATAATGGCCATTTTTACAGCATTTTCCCCACATCGTACTAGCCTGAAAGTAAGACTCTCGCAGAACGGAACGACTATTGCTCTTACATTTGGCAGCCGTTACGATTCATCCAGCATCCAATGAACTGGACAGTCGAAAACGGCGGACAGATCGAGAGGCCCAAGGCCATGGTTACCGTCAAAGCCAGTCAGAAGATTTTCACCGACTCCGAAATTGCAACGCTCACCGGCATCTGCGTCGAACACCTGCACAACTTCGCAAAGAGCCGCCACCTAGGTTTTATCGCTCGCGCAGCGGAAGCTGCCGGCGCTAAGGCAGACCAGTGGCTGTTCACGCTCTCGGACCTGATGGTGTTGGTTACGCTGTTTCCGCGCT
This sequence comes from uncultured Acidobacteriota bacterium, assembly GCA_963819745.1. Classification (GTDB taxonomy): domain Bacteria; phylum Acidobacteriota; class Terriglobia; order Acidiferrales; family UBA7541; genus Acidiferrum. The sequence goes on from CAWFXG010000010.1 coordinate 161,495, forward strand.
GCACGCACTAAAGCGTCCGCGAATACTTCTCTCGATTGTCAGCTCTCCGGCATTGCCGGAGAGCTTTTTTGTTTGTGCGCATCCTTAATAGACTAGCTGGCGATTCTGAGTGCGGGGGAATCTGCATCGTGCCTGGTCATCCTCACGACATCCTGTTGACACCATGACCGTTCTGTTGACAGTTGCTGGCGGGCTTGCGGGGAGCTATGCTCGTCGCGGGCAAACGGGGAGGGCATGGAACGCATCGGAACCAAGAAAGTGCTATGCCTGCCACTATGAAGACGTTCCTATTGCTGCTCGCACTGGTGTCCTGGCCGGGTCGACCATCAGGCTATATTGCTGATAATATTTATGTTAGACAAGATCCCATCGCCGGGGGCAGCCATAAGTCCCAGGAAGATGCGGCGGCAGCCCGGCTGGCGCGGGGCAAGAAGCTGGTGCTGAAAGACGGCAACTTCCAACTGGTACGCAGTTACGAGCGAACCGGGGATCGCGTGCGCTACTACAGCCTGGAGCGCGCAGCCTGGGAAGAGATACCCGCCACGCTGGTGGATTGGGACGCAACCGCTAAAGCCGCGGCTGCGGAACAAAAGGCTGATGCGGCGTTGGTCAGCAAAATCCACACACAGGAAGAAGCGACCAGGGTTGAGACGGTGCTCGACGTCGATGCCAGCCTACAAGTGGCGCCGGGAGTGTTTCTGCCCCCTGGAGAAGGCATGTTCGTTATTGAAGGGCGGTCAGTAACTCCTATCCCTCAGGTGGGTTCAGCGGTCCGAACGGACAAGAAGCAGCTGCTGAAACAAGTCCTGTCCCCAATTCCCATCGTGCCGAGCAAACGTAATATTGAGATCCCGGGAGCGAAAGCCGCGACACGCGTCCGTGCGGCCGTTCCGGAGTTTTACCTGCGAGAAGTGCAGCCTGACGCCGATGACCCATCAACACTAGACCGCACAACGCGCCAGGGGCTGAACGGTCCGGAAGTAGAATTGATTCGCGCCACGGTAAAGGGCAACAAACGTATCCTGGAATCCATCCGCAGCCTGTTTGGGGAGAACATCGGGAAAGAGCGCAAGACTCTTTCGCTCCAGGAATGGGAAGTGGCGAAGACGGTCTACCGGTTTACGCTGGGCGAACCATTGCCGCCCGGCGAGTACGCCCTAGCGGAGATTCTGCCCGATGGCATGAACCTGTTCGTTTGGGATTTTGGAGTCGACGGAAGCGGCACCGCCTCCAGCATCAAAAAACCAGCATCGCGCTAGACCGGACCAGCGGTCTGGCCAGCACCCCCCTTTTCCGAGCGGAAACACTTTGTTGGGAACTTGCGTCTACACACCTATAGCTGTCTATGGGGACGTGGCGGAATGACCGCGGCAAGAAATGACGTGCTGCAAGGCACCCTGGCGTTGCTGGTTCTGAAGACGCTGGCTCGCGGGCCGATGCACGGCTATGGAATTACCCTTCATATTCAGCGCGTCTCCAGCGAGGTTCTGCGGGTGGAGGAAGGATCACTGTACCCGGCGCTGCACCGCATGGAGCAGGAAGGGTGGATCAACGCGGAATGGGGCACCTCGGAAAATAACCGGCGAGCCCGGTATTACCGCCTGACCCCCTCCGGACGAAAGCAACTGGCCGAGGAGGAGGCGCGGTGGGCGCAACTCACAAGGGCAATTGCCAGCGTACTGCAGGTGGCGGAAGGGTAGGGCGATATGTCGTGGCTAAAGCGGCTGCGTTCCCTGCGACGTCCAGGGCGGCTTGATAGCGAGCTGGAGGAGGAATTGCGAGCGCACGTGGAAATGCGCACGCAAGACAATCTTGCGGCAGGGATGAGTCGTGAAGCAGCAGAGCGAGACGCGCGATTGCGTTTCGGAAACGCCACGCTGGTGAAAGAGGATACTCGCGCCATGGATATCGTCGTCTGGATAGAAGCGTTGGGACAAAATCTGGGGTATGCGGCGCGGATGTTGCGACGCAGCCCAGGATTTACGGCGGTCGCGATATTGACGCTGGCGCTGGGGATTGGCGCGAACGTAGCTACGTTTACGATCGTGCATGCGGTGCTGCTGAGTCCCTTGCCGTTTCCGCATCCCGAACAACTAGTGCGAGTTTTCGACGACCTGAAAACGTCGAACACCCAGGACGTGGGTCTGTCCGCGCCAGAGCTGTGGGACTTGCGCGATCGTTCGGGAGTTTTTGAGGATCTTTCCGCCATCTGGCAGGTGGACGCCAATTTGACGGGAGCGGAACATCCGGAACGCGTGGAGCTGATGGTCACGGGGGCCAATTATTTCCTGATGCTTGGCGCCAAGCCGCAGATTGGGCGGGTATACACACCTCAAGACACGCAACCTGGCTTTTCCGAGGGAGTAGTTTTGAGCGATGCGTTCTGGAAACGCACATTCGGCGCGGATCCCCACGTGGTGGGCCGGCAAATCCGAATGGACAGCGATCTTTACACGATTCTTGGCGTGATGCCCCCGGACTTCCAGCATCCGGGACGGGCGCTGGCGACCGGCGTGGACGTCTGGGGCACCGCGAATTTCAATGCTCCGCCGTTTCCGACGCCCCCGCGTCGCGCGATTCGGATGATTCCGGGAGTAATTGCCCGGTTGAAGCCCGGCATAGGAGTGGCGCAAGCGCAAGCGCGGCTGGACGCGTTTTCTTCCGAGTTGACGAAAGCATACCCGGTTGAATATCCCGCGGCGGCCGGATGGAAGTTGCGACTCGTGGATATTCAGGAAGATCTGGTCGGCAATGTGCGAACGGAACTGCTGGTCTTGCTGGGAGCGGTTGGATTTGTGCTGCTGATTGCGTGCGTAAACCTGGCGAATCTGCTGCTGGCCCGCTCCATGGGACGCCAGCGCGAAATCGCCGTACGGCTGGCAATCGGAGCCAGCCGCGCCCGGCTGATCGGGCAATTGCTGACCGAGAGCATACTGCTGGCGGCAATTTCCGGAGGGTTCGCGCTGCTGGCGGTGGTGTGGCTGAAAGCGTGGCTGCTACAACTGGCCCCGGCGGATTTGCCGCGCTTGCAGGAAGCACAAATCAGCACAGGGGTACTGCTGTTCGCCATGCTGTTGTCCCTGCTGACCGGCGTACTGTTCGGGCTGGCACCGGCATGGCAAGCGGGCCAGGCAGATCAGATCGACAGCTTGCGCGAGGCGGGGCGAGGATCGAATACCGGCCGCCGAAAGATCCAGGTTTCGCGGGTACTGGTGGCCTCGGAAATCGCTTTGTCGCTGGGGTTGCTGGTGGGAGCCGGATTGCTTATGCGCAGCTTCTGGCGGCTGACGTCGGTGCAACCCGGATTCGACGCGCAGCACCTGGTGACGGCCCAAATCTGGCTGTCGGTGCCCAATGATCCGAATCAAAATCCCTATCGCACAGCGGATAAGCGAGCGGCGCTGTACCGGGAAATCGTGCGCCGCGTGTCGCAGTTGCCCGGCGTCGAACGCGCGGCATTGGGTAGCCCGAACAGCATGCCGCTGGGAAGCGCACGATTTCGCCAGCAGTTCACGATCGAAAATCGCGCGATGGAATCGGATCAGGCGCCCGTGGCGGAAATTGCCACGGTAAGCCCGGAATACTTTGACGTGCTGCGAATACCACTGGTGCGCGGCCGCGGCTTCCGGGACACGGACACTGTGACCGGCCCACTGGTAGTGATCGTAAACGCAGCGCTGGCGCACCGGTACTGGCCGGGCGAGGAAGCGTTGGGGAAGGCGATCAAGACCAACGCGGCGCAACCCCAGAGCCCGTGGGCGACAATCGTAGGTATTGTGGGAGACGTGAAATCCGAGGGTCTGGACATCCCCAGCACGCCGAGTACTTATTTTTCGACTTCTCAAGGCGGATTCGGCCTGACCGTCTTCGTGCGAACCAACAATGATCCGGCAACCATCGGCGACCAGGTTCGCGCGCAAGTTCAGGCGATTGATCCGAACATCCCGGTTTTCGGGGTGCGCACGATGGAGCAAGTCACCGGAAGATATCTGGCGGAGCGCCGCTTTGCGCTGAAGATTCTGGGAGTCTTCGCAGGAATGGCGATGCTGCTGGCGGTAATCGGAATTTATGGGGTGATGGCCTACACGTTGACGCAGCGAACCAAGGAGATCGGCATTCGCATGGCGTTGGGAGCACAGTCCGGCGATATTTTCCGGATAGCCGTGGGCGAAGGAACGCGGACATTGCTGTTTGGACTGTCGGCGGGGCTGCTCGCGTCGTTGGCGTTGACGCGGTACTTGCGGTCGATGCTATTCGAGGTGAGCGCAGCGGACCCGCTGACGTTCGGAGGAATTGCGGCGCTGCTGGCCGCGGTGACCTTTGTGGCGTGCGCAGTGCCGGCGCGGAGGGCCACTCGCGTGGACCCGCTGGTCGCCTTGCGGCACGAATGAAACGTTCCTGCCTGAGTTTCACTGAAACCATCTGACATGGAGAGGGTGTTGCGGCGGTTTTCGCGCGGGAACAACGCCGGTGTTCGCACGGCTGGACCGATTGGACGAATCCAGCGACAGGCCGCAAAATAGTGATGGGAGGCACGATGCCGAACGAGGGACGCTCTGCATCACCGATTCGCGCAATTATTCTGGATTACGGCGAAGTGCTCTGTTTTTCTCCGGAGCCGGACTTAATGGACCGGATGGCGAAATCGCTCGGCATCGCGCCGGAAGATTTCCTCGAAGTCTACCACCGGAGTCGAGGCCCGTACGATCAGGGGCTGGAAACGCCTGAGCAGTACTGGACAAGGTTCGCGCGCGAGGCCAAGGTGTCCGTCGACGAGGATCACATCGAACAATTGCGGGGTTGGGACAAAGAAATGTGGAGCCGCGTAAACACCGCGATGACCGACTGGGTGAGCGCCCTGGGCCGGGCGGGCTACCGGACGGTTTTACTGTCGAACATGCAACTGGACATGGCGGAGCATGCCCGCAAGAATTTTGCGTGGCTGGATTCGTTCGAGCATGTGGTGTTTTCTTACGCGTTACGGCTGATCAAACCGGACGCGGCGATTTTTCAGCATGCACTGGAGCTGGTGGACGCCAAGCCGGAGGAGGCACTGTTCGTCGACGACCGGGAGGCGAACGTGCGCGGCGCACGGGCGGTGGGACTGAAGGCGATCCAGTTTCATTCGGTCGAGCAACTCAGGAAGGAATTGCAAAAATTGAACTTCGCGTTACTGCCGGAATTATCCGCAGGATAGATGGGACGATCAAACGCCGGCAAATTGCGGAGTGGCGGGACGAATCTGAACCAGGCCCGAAGCGCCGGGCAAATTTCGCCTGGCGAGCATGCCGGCGGTGACGATGCCGGTGCGGACATAGGATTTTTCGCAGTCCGCCGACGAAGGACCGCGCATATCCCCTTCCATATACGCGAGGCCGGGGCAGCGGGTACAGGCTCCGAGGTGGCTGCACGAAGAACAGGTGCTGAGGTGCTTGCCGCGGATGGAGCGGACTTCCGCGAGTTGCGGAGAATCCTTCCAGATATCCAAGAAAGATTGCTGCAACACATTTCCGCAGCGAATGGGAAATTGCACGCAGGGATACACGTCTCCGAACGGAGAAACGTAGCCGGCAGTGTGACCCGCGCTGCACGGAAATCCCTCCAGAGTGTCGTCGTCAATCGCCGGAGGGGGAGCGCAAAACTCCTCGACATCGCCAACCAGGTCGGCATTGTGGAAAATCTGGCGCAAATCATCGCCGGGAACGCGGAAACGCAGCAAGGAAGTGTCGCCATTGATCATCGGAGTAATGGTGGGATCGAGGGTGTAATGGGCACCGACTTCGGCAGCGAGGCGGCGCACGCCATCCGAGTCCGAAAAATTGCTTTTCATGAGCACATTGGCCAGCGTGACTTTCAGACCCTGGGCACGGAGGCGGCGCACAGCGGCAATGGTGCGGTTGAGCGAACCCGGCAATTTTGAGATGCCATCGTGAATTTCCGCGCGATGGGAATAGACGCTGATCTGCACCTGTTCGACATTGAGTTCGCGCAGCCGGCGGGCTTGCTTATCCCCGATGAGCACGGCGTTGGTCTTGAATTTCAGGTTGAAGCGAAGAGCGCGGGCGCGCTCCAAAATGTCAAAGCAATCGCGCCGGACCAGAGGCTCTCCACCGCTGATGGTCAGAAAGAAGACGCCGGCGGCGGCCAACTGTTCGAGCAAGCGGAAGATATCGGCGGTGCTCATTTCGCCGGCGCCGTCATGTTCGAGGTAGCAATGTTCGCAGCGCTCGTTGCAGCGGTAGGTGACGTCCAAATGGACGCTCAAAGGCACACCGAGCGCGAAGGCCTTGTTATTCAATTGGGCCATGAGGCTCATGATCGGACCAGGCTCTCGACCGCGGCTTCCGCAACCGGTTGTTCGGAAACTCGCAGAATGCCGTGAGCCGAGAGCTCATGGATGAGCTCGACGGCGTCGCGATAGGCTTCGTCCGCGCCCACGGCGAACTCTTCACAAACATGGCGCTCGATGATTTCGGAAAGAGGCGTGAAACCGTCGGCGGCGCGCCAAATCGCGGAAGCGACTTCGTTCAAGCTGAAAAGCCTGGAATCCGCGGCGCACATGATGATCATTTCTCCACCCAATTCGCGCGCGGCGACGGCAGTGCTTCGGGCGATATATACGGGCTTCACGAGATGAGCTCCCAGGCGCGGCTGTCCTTGGTAAACACCAGCCTTGCCACCGGCACGTTGGAAACAAACTCGAGAACGGAATCAAATACCCGCGCGACCATTTCCTCTTCATGAGCAAAGAATAAGATGTGCCGCATCAACGCACGTGCGGCATCCTTGGGAGCCAGCGGATCAATGCGATTGCCGGTACCTTTTTCCAGCAGGTACAAAGCCGCCAGGGGCGCGGAGGTGTTTGCGCCGGAGCGCGCCAGTTCTCCGGCGAATGGAGTTCCGAAAGCGCGGTAGGGGTCGCCGCTTTTGCGCACATAGGAAATTTCGTCGCTAAGAACCGTAGCGTCGGGAGGCGCCAGCCGCGCCATGGTGGTCTTACCCGCGCCGGAAACACCGGCAAAGAGAAAAGCACGGGCGTTGCGAATGGCGCTGGCGGCATGCACGAGGAAACCGCCTTCTTGCGCGAGCACCAGCGAGTGCGTGATGCGCAGCACGGTATCAATGGAATAGGGATTGGGGCACTGACGAACCCAACCACGGCCCGCCTGGCCATCCCAGGTGGCCTGAAAATCGCCACGCTGCAGGTGCCATAGCTTACCGTCGCGGAATACCTGGGCATCCTCTTCGGAAGCCTGACCGGAAGGATCAAGCTGAATATCGAAGCGGTAGACAGGAGTCGAATGCGGATTCAGAAATCCAGCGTAGCGGCTTGCCAACACTTCGCAAAAATCCGGATCGCTAGGTTGCAGCATGATGGGAATGCCGCCGATTTCCGCAGTGACGGAGACGATGGGGCTGACGGCGGTTGTCTCCAGGGAAGGCGCTGGGAGTTTCACAGAGACTCCAGCGGCTTACCGAGAGTTTCCTCCGCGTGCCGATTGGGCGAAGCGGCCCACCGGCGGTTGCGGAGAGCGTGGTAGCGCAGCAATGTGCCGGCCAGCGCCGACGAATGGCGTACGCCCCAGCGCAAAAACCGAAAGGGCCAACTCAATTTTTGTGAGGAGAGCCGAGATTTTCCACGGCGTTGCACGCCGGTGACCCGGCCGAGCGCTTCGGCGTGGTCCGCACCGTCGTCTTCGTGGCGCAAGGCATCGCCCTGCGTAGCCAGCAACAGATTCCCCGCCTTCGGGAAGCGGCGTGTGATGCGATGCAACCAGAAGCGATTGCTTCGAAGGCAAAGCGCCACTTGGCCGGTTCGCAGGTCGTCGGCTTTGGCGCTGCGGACGGTCACGACATCACCCGGATAGATCGAAGGGATCATGCTGGAACCCAAGGCCACGAAGCGCACCTCGCCGGATTTACGCAGGACTTCCATGGCGAGATGCAATGCCGCGGCGTCCCGCGAAACAGGCGCTTCCATGATGGGCGGTGGTGAGGTCAAGAATTCTTCCGATTGAACCGGCATTGCCGCTGCGTCGCGGAAATCTTGCCGCAAGCCAGCGCCATGGTTTCGAAAACCTTTTCATGGAGAAAAGCGGGCTTCCGGTACGGTTTCTTTTGCTTGGCGGTTTCCGGGGGCGTTTTACCGGCAACCTGCTGGCCGCGAGCAACGCTCATTGCAACCCCGATTGCGTCAGCTTGACGGCAGTGTGGGAGGCCTGCACGCCGAAGTAAACGCTGGAAGCCTGGGCGCTCGCACTGGAATTGTCGACGGTAATGCCGCTCGGTCCGCTACCTTGCCCCAGGCCGGGAGGAACCGTGGTTGGGAAGGTGTTAATGGGGAATGCGCCAAAATTGAGAGCAGTTGCGCTGGGAAGCAAGAGTCCAAAGAACAGACGGTCCGTCGCACCGGCCTTGAATTCCGTGAGGGGTGAATATTCACCCTCGATCGTGCCGAAATCGAAGACATTGGTTGGCGTCCCGGTAGTCATATTCCGGCTGGCATCAAACGTGGCGCCATAGAGCTGGAGGTCGGTGTTGTTACCAGCGACGCTCACGTAAGCTCCGATATACATGATCCAGGTGGTGGACACAGCGCTGGAAAAGTAGTTGTCGTTGGGAGCCGGCGCATGCAGATTGAACTTGCCCGCGGGGCCAACGGTAGCGACGCGCAGAGAGCTGAGGTCTGTCTTCGCCTGGACGAGAACGGCGCTGGCGGTGTTTGGAGCTGCACCGGTGCCGCTCACGGCATAAACGAAGCCACTGACGCCGTCGACGACCGGAGATTCCACGACGCCGCCGGTGGCGGCGCCATTGCCCACCGCAATGAAGGGAGTCGCCAGCGCCGCCCCAGTGGACGTGAATCCGTAAACCCTGCCATCGGCGCACCCGACGAAAACATTCAATGAGGTCAGATCAAGGACTGGGCCGGTGAGGGTCGATTTGGCGGTGCCGGAGCAGGAACCGGAACCGACAGTAACGGCGCCGGCAGTTCCCCAAGTGGTGTCCAGGCTTGGCGCGGCGTTGGCACAGGAAGGCAGGGTGCAGAATACGTTCTTGATGCGGTAGAGAGTGCCCTGATCGTTGCCGACGTAGGCCAGATCGCGAACGTAGTCGATAAACGGAGAAGAAATAGTGTCACTGGCAGTGCCTAGCGCGAGGTCGGTGGCGGCGCCGCTAGCCGCGGCAGGGGAGGTCGCGGAAAACGCGGTGATAGCTTTGGGGGTCAGAACGCTCTGCACATTCGCTACTTTGCCATCGCCGCTCTTCCAGGCGAGCACATGGAAATGCGCGGCACTGCCCGCGGCGGATTCGACAAAGGCAATCTTGCTTCCGGTGGCGTCGTTGGATATTACGGGCGAAGTAGGAACGGCGCCGGCGGCGAGCGCGTGAACATTGTAGGACCACAGAACTGTGGCGGAAGTTCCGACATCACCAGCGACAACGGCACGATTACAAATGCCGGTGCCGCCGGCCGTGCCACTATATAAATTATTGAAGGCAACCAGATTAGGCTGGGTAGCACTGCCGTTGACATTCACGGGGAAGACCACAAAATCCGTGGAGCAACTCGGAGCCGCGGTGACATCGAACGTGAACTTGGCGGGAAATTGACCCGGAGCTACGGTGCCAGTACCGAGCGAAATGCTCCAGTCGCGACCTACCGCGCGCTGCTGTGGAATCGGCGGCCGGAAGAAGAGGCGCCTTCGGAAAAAGGAGTAGGAGTTCTCCTGATTCCGGTCAACCTCGCGCCAGCGCATCTGCGCTCGAGGATCGGTGCGCGCAGCTTCCAGAGCGCTCAAGTTGCCGAACCGCGGGTAGAGGGCATATCGCGAGCTCCAGTCATGGAGCCGGTGCACCTGTGGTTGCAAAACCGTACGCTGCCGACCGGCGAAAACCAGAGGCAACATGGCGCACACAAGCAGCAGAAGCAAGGCAGTGCGCCCGTCTATGGAATAGAGTTTCTTCATCTTCGCCCTCGGCGAGTGATGAGAACAGTCTCTTATGGGCAGGGTCCGCCAGCCAGGGGAAAAGCAGAGGTGCGAACAAAAGGTAAACGGCGTTTCCTAAGCAACTTAGCCCAAGCAGCACGTAACGCTTCTTACCAAGAATCAGGCCCGATGGCTCGGAAAACCGTCAGTTCTTGATTAGGAGTTTCTCATGGTTCCGCTGCCGGCTGGACTTGCCGCGAAAATCTCCCGGAGCTCGGCCAAAACCTCTGAGATCCGGAAAGGCTTCTGCAGCAAGCGAGCGCCGGAGGGATCTCCACTCGTATCGATCATCTCCCCGGTCATAAAGATAACCACGGGAGGATGGGAACCTGCGGCTTTGCGGATTTGGCTGGCAGCCTCGCGCCCGCCGGTGTTCACGCCGCCCGCGGAAAGGTTGAGATCGCAGAGGAGGACATCGTAGGGTCGGCGATTGACGAGCTGGACGGCTTGCTCGGCGGTAGCGGCGGTGTCCACGCGAAGGCCCTGAACCGACAACCCTTCCTCGAGGAGCATGCGAATACTCTCTTCGTCGTCCAGAACCAATACCGAGTGGTTTTGCAAAGCGCTCGCTCCTGGAGTGCGTGAGTTGGCCGCCTCAGTACTGCCGGCGCCTGGGACCGCTGCCGAATTTTCAGGGGTTTCCCCCGCAGCCGGAAGAAAGACGGTAAATGCCGACCCTCCTGCGGGCAGCGTCTCGACATCGATGGATCCTCCGTGCTCGCGCACGATGGACATGCAGATACTGAGGCCCAGGCCAGTTCCGCCGCCGGGCCGCTTGGTGGTGTAAAACGGGTCAAAAAGGCGAGGCAAGCCTTCCGGGGAAATGCCTACGCCATCGTCCTGTATGGTGACGGAAAAATAGGTGCCAATGCGACCCATGCGAATCTGGATGCGGCCATGGTCGCGGACTTCGCGGATGGCTTGTTCGGCATTGCTGATCAAGTTCAAAAATATCTGAATCAGCTGATTGGCATCTCCGACGACCGGCGCTTCTCCGGAGAACTGCTGGAAATCCACCTCGATGTTGTTCTGGCGGAGGGAGTGCTCGTGCAATTGCAGGGTGCGGTCAATGACTCCGTTAAGGTCGACGGAGTTTTTCTGATGCGCAGCCGGACGGGAAAACTCGAGCAAGTTCTGAACGATACGGGCGGCGCGACGCGCCTGGCGATGGGTGAGATCGAGTTGCCGGCGGGCGCTCTCTTCCATACCGAAACGCTCGCGCAGTAGCTCGGTCACGCCGAGGATCGCGGTAAGCGGATTGTTGAGCTCGTGGGCTACTCCCGCGAGCATCTGGCCCATAGCCGCCAGCTTTTCCGCCTGAATGAGCTGCTCTTCCAGGCGCTTCAGTTCGGTCACGTCGCGCCCGGAAATAATCACGCCGTCGATTTTTCCGGTCTCGTCGCACAAAGGACTGAAATGGCAACGGATGCGCCGATATTCCCCCAGTTTGTGCCGCACACGAATTTCCAATGACGCAAACAGCTGCTTGCCGGCGACGATCTCGGCGAAAAGTTTGCGCAACGCCCCGCGATCCTCGATGTGAGTCCGCTCCCCCAATGGCTGGACATCGCTTTCCTCGACTTCGTAGCCGAGCACGTCTTTCATGCGCGGGCTGGTGAAGGTGTAATTCCCCGCGGTGTCCAGGACCAGAATCAGGTCCGGAAAACTGTCCACCAGGCGCCGTGCGAATTCCTGTTGCTTGTAGAGGCGGCGCTCGATTTCCCGGCGCTCGGTTATGTCCATGATGGCGCCATGATAGCGGGAAACTTTTCCGTGAATGTCGCGCACGGCCACCGCGGTGTTCAGACAGATCAGCGGGCTGCCATCCTTGCGTTGTAGAGTTATTTCCTTTGCCTGGAGCACATTCGGGTGCGAATCGACCTCCTGGCTCAAGAGCCTTCTCTGCTCCTTATCCGGCAGCACATCGTTCAGATCATGTTCCAGGAGGTCTTCCTTGGATTCGTATCCGAGCATGCGAACGAGGGCGGGATTGGCGTCCAGAATGCGATCATCGGGCGTGACGATGTAGATGCCTTCCTGCAAGGTCTCAAAGAGTTCGGTGAAGCGCGCCTCATTCCGGCGTTCCGAGGTAATGTCTCGAGCGAGGACGGTGACGCCTTGCACCCTGTCGCCGCGAACCATGGCGTGTGCCACGCACTCGAAATAGAAACTGTTTTTCTGGCCCTTTATACGGACGTGCACCGCACCATTCCAGTGCCGCCGTTCCAGGAATTTCGGCATAGCCCGGTCGATGATCTCTCCGCCGGCACCGTTGACCTCCTCGACAAATTCCTTCAAGGGTTTGCCGATGATTTCCTGAAACGAGAGGCCCACCATGTCTGCGAAACTGCGGTTGACGGCGCGAATCTCGCCTTGCAGGGTCAAGGCCAGGAGCACATCGTCGAAGGAGTCGATCAGGTCGCGATAGCCTTGCTGCGATTTCTCAATAACCGAAAACAGCTGATCGAGCTGTTTCTCACTGGGGGGTGCCGCATCGCGCTGCTCGATACCGCGCACCAACCCGCGCAGTTCGGATATTTCCGTGGTTCGCCGCCAGGCATAGACGCCGAACAGCAGTACCAGCACGACCAACCCGATTGGCAAGGCCTCAAAGCGGGTGGCCAGGGACCGGATGGTGCCCCAGGATACCACCGCGAATACCACGGAAAGTACCAACAGGAGAAAAAAGGTAAGGCGCCAGAGCTCACCCTGGCGTTTTTCGAAGTGTTCGAGCCGCTCGGAAACAGTGCTCGTGGAGCGTTGGTTATTCCCAGACATGGCGATTCATTAAGTCCCGCTTTGGAAGGCCGCCCCCGTACCCGATCCGGAACCCAGGTCCAACGTAATTCTAAGAATGCGATAAGGAGGGGGCAACAATTCCCTGTAAAGAGGTGCTGGAATGATACTGGCGCGAACAACACAAACAGAGAGCGCTCCCGGAAATCTTCGGGAGCGCTCTCAGGCTATGGATGCAGGAGTTGAGATTACCCCTTTGTAATGATGGTACTACCCCTCGGTAGCGGCGTCGGCTTCGGTATCCTTCTGCAAGAAGTCGAGAGCGGCAGCCTCTTCGGCAGTGAGTTCAGCAGCCTCTGGAATATCTTCCACAGGAGCCGGTGCGGGCATTTCCGTAAGCAGTTGAATGCTGCGGTAGTGCTCCAGACCGGTACCCGCGGGGATGAGGCGACCCATGATGACGTTTTCCTTCAATCCGCGGAGGTAATCCACCTTGCCGGCGACCGCCGCCTCGGTGAGGACGCGGGTGGTCTCCTGGAAGCTTGCCGCGGAGATGAAAGAATCCGTGGACAGCGAGGCCTTGGTGATACCGAGGAGCAGCGGACGGCCGGTAGCCGGACGGCCGCCTTCGGCGATCACGCGATCGTTCTCTTCCCGGAAGCGGAACTTATCCACCTGCTCTTCCAGCAAGAAGGAAGTGTCGCCCACGTCTTCGACCTTGACCCAGCGCATCATCTGCCGGGAGATGGTTTCAATGTGCTTGTCGTTGATGTTCACGCCCTGCAACCGGTAAACCTCTTGAATGGCATTTACCAGGTAGGATTGAGTGAACTTTTCGCCCAGCACGGCCAGTAAGTCGTGCAGGTTCAGCGGACCGTCGATGAGCGCTTCGCCAGCGCGAACGTGGTCGCCTTCCTGAACGTTGATGTGCACGCCGCGCGGGATCGAGTATTCCTTGGACGTCTTGCGATCGTCGCTTTCGACGTAGATTTTGCGCATGCCCTTGGCGATATCGCCGTAGCGGACCACGCCATCGATTTCGCTGATGACCGCGGGATCCTTGGGCTTGCGCGTTTCGAACAGTTCGACGACACGCGGCAGACCTCCGGTGATGTCCTTGGTCTTGGTGGTTTCCCGGGGGATCTTCGCCAGCACGTCTCCGGCTTGTACTTCGTCGCCGTCCTGGACCATCAAGTGAGCACGAGACGGCATGAGGTACTTTTTGCGGACCTTGCCGGAAGAATCGCGGACAAGAATGGCCGGCTGGTGCTTTTCGTCGCCCGGGGGCAAGGTGACGACCAACTGAGACAGGCCGGTCACGTCGTCGACCTGTTCTTCAATGGTGACGCCCTGGCGCAAGTCGTCGAACTTCACCGACCCGGCAGTTTCCGTGAGAATCGAGAAGGTGAAGGGATCCCATTCCGCCAGAATCTGGCCGTGGCTGACGGTCTCGCCTTCGCTGACGCGCAAGCGAGCGCCATACACGACATGGTAGCGTTCCTTTTCGCGGCCCTTTTCGTCGACGATGGCGATGAGTCCGGCACGATTCATGGCGATGGAAGCACCACCGCGGCCCTGAACGAACTTCAGGTCCACGAACTTAACGACGCCGTGATTGCGCGCCTCAAGGGTGGAACGCTCGGAAACACGCGTCGCGGTTCCACCGATGTGGAAGGTGCGCATGGTCAACTGGGTGCCGGGTTCGCCGATGGACTGCGCGGCAATGACACCGACGGCTTCGCCGAGTTCCACCATGCGTCCGGAGGCCAGGTTGCGGCCGTAGCACAGAGCGCAAACTCCGCGTCGTGACTCGCAAGTAAGCACGGAGCGAATTCTGACGCGCTCAATGCCTGCGTCTTGAACCTGGTTGGCAAGTTCCTCGGTGATTTCCTGGTTCACTTCGACAATGACATGACCCTCGAAGTCCTTGATCTTGTCCAGGGAAACGCGGCCGACGATGCGGTCGCGCAACGGTTCAACTTCGACGCCGGCTTCAATAATCGGCTCGACGTAAATGCCGTCGGTTGTCCCGCAATCGCGTTCGTTGATGATCACGTCCTGAGCGACGTCCACCAGACGCCGTGTGAGGTATCCGGAGTCCGCGGTCTTCAGGGCCGTGTCCGCCAGACCCTTACGGGCGCCGTGGGTGGAAATGAAGTACTGGAGTACGTTCAGGCCTTCACGGAAGTTGGAGGTAATCGGCTGTTCCATGACCTCGCCGCTGGGCTTGGCCATCAAACCGCGCATACCGGAAAGCTGACGAATCTGCTGTTTGGAACCACGCGCGCCGGAGTCCGCCATAACGTAAACGGGATTGATGGCGCCTTCGCGGTCCTGCTTCTCGAGCGTCTTGAAGAGCTCGTCCGCGACCTTTTCGGTCACGTCGCCCCAGATGGCAATGACCTTGTTGTAGCGCTCGCCGTTGGTGATGGCGCCATCCAGATACTGCTGGATGACCTTCACGACTTCCTTTTCGGCGTTGTCCACCAGTTTGGGCTTGTCGCCGGGGATGAGCATGTCATCGATGCCGATGGAAATGCCCGACTTCGTAGCGTAGGTGAAGCCGAGTTCCTTGAGCTGATCCAGCAATACCACGGTGCTTTCCAGCCCGAAGCGCAGGTAAGCGTAGTACACCAACTGCTGAACGCCCTTTTTCTTGAGCAAGCCGTTGATGAACGGGAAATTGCTGGGCAGATGGGAATTGAAGATGACTCTGCCGACGGTGGTCTGAATGAATTGCCGCTCCATCTTCACGGGAACGGTGTGCGGCACGTCTTGATCGTCATAGGCGGTGGTCAGATCGATCAGTTCACCCGAAAAGCGCAGGCGTACTGGAGTGAGCAGCTCGACTTCGCCGGCTTCGAGCGCCAGGACCACTTCTTCCGGTGATCCGAAAACGCGACCTTCCCCCTTTGCGCCGGGACGCGCCTTGGTCAGGTAATAGATGCCCAGAACCATGTCCTGCGAGGGCACGGCGAGAGGCAAACCGTGCGCGGGAGACAGGATGTTGCGCGAACTGAGCATCAGCACAGACGCTTCCACCTGCGATTCCGGCGACAGCGGAATGTGCACGGCCATCTGATCGCCATCGAAGTCCGCGTTGAATGCCGTGCAGACCAGAGGGTGGATGCGGATAGCCTTACCTTCGACGAGCGTGGGCTCAAACGCCTGAATGCCCAAGCGGTGCAGCGTAGGAGCGCGGTTCAGCAGCACGGGATGTTCGCGAATGACGTCTTCGAGAATGTCCCACACCACGGGGTCCTGCTGCTCGACCATTTCCTTGGCTTGCTTGATGGTCGTGCAGTGACCTTGCGCTTCCAGCTTGTGGTAGATGAACGGTTTGAACAGCTCGAGCGCCATTTTCTTCGGCAACCCGCACTGATTGAGCTTTAGCTCTGGGCCGACCACGATGACCGAGCGGCCGGAATAGTCCACGCGCTTACCGAGGAGGTTCTGCCGGAAGCGGCCCTGTTTC
Organism: uncultured Acidobacteriota bacterium; assembly: GCA_963819745.1. GTDB lineage: Bacteria > Acidobacteriota > Terriglobia > Acidiferrales > UBA7541 > Acidiferrum. The sequence goes on from CAWFXG010000010.1 coordinate 177,698, forward strand.
CCCTTGAGGGTATCCGAGAGCGACTTCAGCGGGCGGTTATTGGTGCCGCGCAGCACACGTCCGCGGCGGCCGTTGTCGAACAACGCGTCCACAGCCTCCTGCAACATGCGCTTTTCGTTTCGAACGATAACGTCCGGAGCGCGAAGCTCCATCAGTTTCTTCAGGCGGTTGTTGCGGTTGATCACGCGCCGGTACAGATCATTGAGGTCCGAAGTGGCAAAACGTCCGCCGTCCAGGGGCACGAGCGGGCGCAATTCCGGCGGAAGCACCGGGATGACGTCCAGAATCATCCATTCCGGCTTGTTTCCGCTCTTGCGGAAGGCCTCCAGCACTTTCAGGCGCTTGGCAAACTTGATGCGCTTCTGAAGCGAAGGATCCCCTTTCATTTTTTCGCGGAGCTCTTCGGAAAGCTTGTCGACCTCAACGCGGCGCAGCAGTTCCTTGATGGCTTCGGCGCCCATCTTGGCGTTGAACTGGCCGGGGATATTCCTTCTGGAGTTCGCGATACTTTTCTTCCGGCAGAACTTCGCGTTCGCGCAACACCGCGACTTCTCCGGCGTCCACGACCACGAAAGCTTCGAAATACAGAATGCGCTCCAGGTCGCGCATGGAAATATCCAGCAGGTAGCCGATACGGCTGGGCAACCCCTTGAAAAACCAGACGTGCGAGCACGGTGAAGCCAGCTCGATGTGTCCGAGCCGTTCGCGCCGCACTTTGCTGAGGGTCACTTCCACGCCGCACTTGTCGCAAATCACGCCGCGGTGCTTCATGCGCTTGTATTTGCCGCACAAACATTCCCAATCCGTGACCGGACCGAAAATTTTGGCGCAAAACAGGCCGTCCCGCTCCGGTTTAAAGGTGCGGTAGTTGATAGTCTCCGGCTTGGTTACTTCGCCGTGGGACCACGACCTGATTTTCTCTGGACTCGCCAGGCTGATCCGGATGGAATCGAAATCGGCGATCAAACTGGCGCGATCATATGGGCTGCTGCGATACAAGGTTGTTTCGCTTTTCTCCCCGGTTTTCACCGGGGCCGCGTTCCGGCTGAAGTTTTCACTCCGGCCGAAACGGCTGAGAACCCAACTACGAAAAATCTGCAATTCCGTCTTGCTGCGGAACGCCAGGCCTTTGCTACGGCACAGCTCGAGCGTCCCACAGGCTGAGTTTTCGCCTAGTCCGCCGCTTTCTCCGCCGGCGCTTTCTGCCGCTTCATCAGCTCCACATCCAGACACAAGGACTGGAGCTCGCGCACCAGCACGTTGAACGATTCCGGCACGCCAGGCTCGATGCCGGGCTCGCCTTTGACGATGGCCTCGTAAATCTTGGCGCGGCCGTACACGTCGTCCGATTTCGCCGTCAGCAACTCCTGCAGGATGTGCGCCGCTCCATACGCTTCCAGCGCCCACACTTCCATTTCGCCAAAGCGCTGTCCGCCGAATTGAGCCTTGCCGCCCAGAGGTTGCTGGGTGATCAGCGAGTACGGCCCGATCGAGCGTGCGTGGATCTTGTCGTCCACCAAATGCGACAGCTTCAGCATGTAGATGTAGCCGACGGTAACCGGCTGGTCGAACTGCTCTCCGGTCATCCCGTCGAACAAGTTGATTTTCCCGGCGTGCGGCAACCCGGCCACTTCCAGAAGATGGCGGATTTCGGTTTCGCGGGCGCCATCAAATACCGGCGTCGCGAACGGAATGCCGTCCCGGAAGCCTTCGGCGACTTCCAACAGCTCGTCGTCGTCCAGCTTGGTGAGGGTCTTCCAGATGGTGGTGTCCGCGAAAACTTCGCGGAACCATCTCCGCAACGCCTCCGCGCGCACCTCCTTGCTCAGCAGGCGCTTGAGGCTGTTCCCCAGTTCGCGGGCCGCCCAGCCCAAGTGAGTTTCCAGAACCTGCCCGACGTTCATACGCGACGGAACGCCCAGCGGGTTCAGTACGATTTCCACCGGAGTGCCGTCCGGCAGATACGGCATGTCTTCCTGCGGCACGATGCGGGCAATCACGCCCTTGTTTCCGTGGCGTCCGGCCATCTTGTCGCCGATGGACAGCTTGCGCTTCATGGCGATGTACACCTTGACGAGCTTGATCACGCCCGGAGGCAGTTCGTCGCCCTTCTTGAGCTTCTCCTTGCGCTCTTCGGTGATCTTGCGAAGCACGTCGATCTGCCGCGAAGTCATCTCCTCGATCTCTTCGATCTTTTCGATCAGCAGGGGATCCTTCTCGTTGAGTTTCAGGCGCTTCAGGTTGCGGGTGGAAATCTTTTCGATGATTTCACGCGTCAACTCGGCGCCCTTGTTCAACAGCCGCTTGTTGGTTTTTTCGTCGTGCAGGTCGGCTTGCAGAATCTTGCCGCCCAGCAGATCCGACAGGCGCTTGAGGCGCTCGTCGGTCAGGATGCGGATTTCGTCCGCCAGGTTCTTCTCGAGCTTGAATACCTGGGTGGCTTCGATGGCCTTGTGGCGCTCGTCCTTTTCTCCGCCCTTGCGGGTGAAGATCTTCACGTCCACGATGGTGCCCTCGATACCCGGCGGGCAATATAGCGAAGCGTCCCGCACGTCTCCGGCTTTTTCGCCGAAGATGGCGCGCAGCAGCTTCTCTTCCGGAGTCAGCGTGGTTTCCCCCTTGGGAGTCACCTTGCCGACCAGAATGTCGCCCGGCTTGACGACTGCGCCGATACGGATCACGCCGCTCTCGTCCAGATTGCGCAGGAAAGATTCGCTGATATTGGGGATATCCCGGGTGACTTCCTCGGGACCCAATTTGGTGTCGCGCGCTTCGATTTCGTACTCCTCGATGTGAATCGAGGTGTAGTAGTCGTCCTTGACGAGCTTGTCGCTCACCAGGATGGCGTCTTCAAAGTTGTAGCCGCGCCATGGCACGAAAGCCACAAGCACGTTGCGACCCAGGGCCAGTTCGCCGCGCTCGGTGCAGGGCCCGTCCGCAAGGACCTGGCTCTTTTTCACACGATCGCCGACGCGCACCAGCGGTTTCTGGCTGATGCAGGTGTTCTGGTTCGAGCGCTTGAACTTAATGAGCTGGTAGATGTCCGCGCCGACTTCGCGGCTCAACACGCCGGAGTGATCGGATTCCACGCGCACGATGATGCGTTCGGAATCGACCTGGTCCACGATGCCTTCGCGTTTGCACAGAACGACCGCGCCGGAATCGCGAGCGGTGACCCGCTCCATACCGGTGCCCACCAGCGGCGCTTCCGCCCGAATCAACGGTACGGCCTGGCGCTGCATGTTCGAGCCCATCAAAGCGCGGTTGGCGTCGTCGTTTTCCAGGAAGGGGATCAAGCTGGCAGCGACCGAGACCAACTGCTTCGGCGACACGTCCACGTAATCCACTTCTTCCCGGTTCTTGAGCACGAAATTGCCGGCTTGCCGGCAGTTGACCAATTCGGTAGTGATTTTCAGCCGATCGTCCAACGGCACGTTGGCCTGGGCCACCACGTACTTGTCCTCTTCCCATGCCGACAGGTAGAAGCAATACGGCTCGTACACCACCTTGCGGCGCTTCAGCTCTTCGTTGAGTTCCTCGACGCGATCCTTCTCGACGATCTCGCCGGCTTTGAACTCGCTATCGCCGGCATTTACGATCTGGACGTAGTCGATGATCCGGCCGCCCTTGACCTTGCGGTAGGGAGACTCGATAAATCCGTAGTCGTTGATGCGTGCAAAGCAGGACAGCGAGCTGATCAATCCGATGTTCGGCCCTTCGGGCGTTTCAATCGGACAGATGCGGCCATAATGCGTGGGATGCACGTCACGAACTTCGAATCCCGCGCGCTCACGCGAAAGTCCTCCGGGTCCAAGAGCCGAAAGACGTCGCTTGTGAGTGATTTCGCTTAGCGGGTTGGTCTGATCCATGAACTGGCTCAACTGCGACGATCCGAAAAATTCCCGGATCGCGGCCATTACCGGCTTGGCGTTTACCAGGTCGTGCGGCATCGCCGTCGACATTTCCTGATACACGCTCATCTTTTCCTTGATGGCGCGTTCCATGCGGACCAGCCCGATGCGGAACTGGTTCTCCAGCAGTTCGCCGACCGCGCGAACGCGGCGGTTGCCGAGATGGTCGATGTCGTCTACGACTCCGATGTTCTTCCGCAGCTTGAGCAGGTACTTGATCGCGGAAACGAAGTCCGGCGAATCCAACGTCCGGTTGTTCAGGGGGGTGTCCATCCCCATCTTGATATTGAACTTCAATCGGCCCACGCGGCTGAAATCATATTTCCGGGGATCGAAAAACATTCCGCGGAACAGGTTGGTGGCCGTCTCCAGGGTCGGAGGATCGCCGGGACGCAGCTTGCGGTAAATTTCGATCAACGCTTCCTTGGTGGAGCGGATGGCGTCCTTGTCCAGGGTGCGGGAGAGAACCAGGCCGATGTCGTCGCGCTCGGGGAAGAACACGTCCACTTCCGTGATGCCCGATTCCGCGAAGGCTTGCCACAACTCGGCGGTCAGCGGCTTGTTCGCTTCCAGCAGCACTTCTCCGGTCTGGCGGTTTACCACGTCGGCGACGCTGAACGCTCCTTCCAGGTCGGCCAGCGCGGAGCGCACCTGCGAAATCTTCGCCTTGATCAGTTCCTTGAAGAGGTTGTCGGTGATGCGCTTGTGCGCGCCAACGATCACTTCATCCGATTTCGGATTGCGAATTTCGTGGGTCAGCTTGCGGTCCACGATTCCCGGCGAAATATTCCAGAAGAGGTCTTTGTCGCGCAGCGAAATGCGCTCCACCTGGTAGAACGTTCGCAGAATGTCCTCGTTGGACTTCATGCCCAACGCGCGGAGGAAGATCGATCCCAGGAACTTGCGCTTGCGGTCGATGCGCACGTACAGAATGTTCTTCGTGTCGTACTCGAACTCCACCCACGATCCGCGATAGGGAATGATTTTTCCCAGGAAATAGCTGCGGTTGTTGGCGCTCTCGAAGAACACGCCCGGAGAGCGATGCAACTGGCTGACGATCACGCGCTCCGTGCCGTTGATGATGAACGTTCCGTTTTCCGTCATCAGCGGAATATCGCCGTAGAAAACTTCCTGTTCCTTGATGTCCCGGATGGTTTTCGCTCCGGAATCCGGATCCTTGTCGTAAATCGTCAACCGGATAGTGACCTTTAGCGGCGCGGAGTAAGTCATTCCGCGTTCCTGGCATTCGTTTACGTCGTACTTCAGTTGCATGGCAACCGGATCGCCGCACTTGTTGCAGAACGTGGGAGTATTCTTGTTGAAGGTGCCGCACTTATGGCAGATCACATCGCCGGTCTGGTAAGGATTGGTGACCACTGACGCGCCGCAATTCCGGCAGGTGGCGCGCAAATGATGTAACCCCTTCAGGTTGCCGCACTTGCACTCCCAGTTTCCGATCGAATAATCCACGAATTCCAGTTGCGACATTTCGCGGAAATCCCGGATCGGAAACACCGACGTAAACACCGACTGAAGCCCGCCGTCTTCGCGCTCGCTCGGCAGTAAATCCATCTGCAGAAAGCGCTGGTACGACTTCATCTGGACTTCAATCAGGTTGGGAATCTGGATAGCGCCTTGAATTTTCGCGAAATCAAGTCGCTGGCGTTCCCGGACATGATGATTGCTATTCGACATGAATTACCTCATCCCTTGTAGACGACGTGCGGAGAAAATTGCCAAAACCGGCCAACCGCGGAGCGCTTCCCGCCCGTGGATTCCGCTTGTTGCGGAATCACCTTTGCTCCAACAAACGCGCACACGGTTGCATTGAGCCGCGGGGCGGCCCTTGACGTTGTGGTAGTACCCTGCCTGGACTAGCGTGATGAAGTCCTTTGGCGCGGTCCGCTGCTTGAGCCGCGCCTGCTCCGAAGTCCGTAAAACGGTTGATCCATCGTTACTTGATTTCGACTTTGGCGCCCGCTTCTTCGAACTTTTTCTTGATGCTGGCCGCTTCGTCCTTGTTCACGCCTTCCTTGACGGTCTTCGGCGCGCCGTCCACCAGGTCCTTGGCTTCCTTCAAGCCCAGGCTGGTTACTTCGCGAACCGCCTTGATGACGTTGATCTTGTTTCCGCCTACGTCGGTGAGCACAACGGTGAATTCCGTCTTCTCTTCCGCCGGAGCCGCCGCCGCACCGCCGCCTCCGCCCGCTGCCACAACCGTGGCCGCCGCAGCAGAAACGCCGAACGCCTCTTCCATCTTCTTGACCAGGTCCGACGCCTCAAGCAGCGTCAGCCCTTTGATTTCTTCCAGGATCGTATCCACTTTCGACATGGTGCGTTTCTCTCCTCTCAAAATTAAAAAATTACTCGGCCGGTGCCGGAACCGGTTCCGGAGTTGCCTCCGCTTTGGCCCCGCCCGACCCGAATTTCTGTGCCTTAATCGCTTCGCTGACCACCACCGCGACATTCCGCGGCAGCCCGTTCAGCGCCACGGCAATCCGTTGCGCCGGCGCGTTCAGCAGGAACATGATCTTGCTGATCAATTCTTCCTTCGACGGCAGGTTCGCCAGTTGCTGGATCTCGGCGATGGATATCACCCGGCCTTCGACCAGCCCGGCCCGAAACTGAAACGCTGGAACGTCCTTGGCAACTTTGGTCAACGCCTTGGCCAGCGCCACGGCATCCGTGGCGGTATACGCGATCGAGTTTGTCCCCTTCAGATTCTTGAGCAGTCCTTCGGAAGGCGTGCCCGCCGCCGCGCGTTCCGCCAGGGTGTTCTTCACCACCTTGTATTCCCCGCCCACCGCTTGCACCGCGCGGCGCAGCTTCGTGTCGTTTTCGACGGTGATGCCTTGGAAGGTGGTCAAAATGACCGTCGACACTTTCGCCAGCTCGGTCTTCAACTTGTCCAGGTCCGCCTGTTTTTCACTGCGCTTTTTCATGATCCCGTATCCTTAAAATTTTTAGACCGCGTAGCTTCTTCACGCCTGCTGCAGCCTATGCGGCAGCGGCAGCGACGGTTTCCGATTCCGCCAGATCCACCTGAATTCCCGGCCCCATCGTTGAAGTCATCGTGATTCGCTTTACGTACTTCCCTTTCGCCGCCGCGGGCTTGGCCTTGATCACCGCTTGAATCACCGCGTGCGCGTTTTCGGCCAGTTTCGGCCCGTCAAAATTGATTTTCCCGATGCCGCAATGGACGATGCCCGCTTTATCCACGCGGAATTCCACCTTGCCGGCTTTGGTCTCCGCGATCGCCTTGGCAACATCGAAAGTTACCGTGCCAGTCTTCGGATTCGGCATCAATCCCCGCGGACCCAGCACTTTTCCGAGCTTACCGGCGGACTTCATCATGTCCGGGGTCGCAATCACCGCGTCGTAGTCCGTCCAGCCGCCCATGATCTTCTGCACCATGTCGTCGCCGCCGACGAAATCCGCTCCCGCATCGGTCGCTTCGCGCACTTTTTCGCCGCTCGCGATGACCAGCACCCTTACCGCTTTACCCAGGCCGTGCGGTAGAACCACCGTGCCTCTCACCACCTGGTCGGAATGCTTTGGATCAACGCCCAGATTGATAGCCAGCTCCACGGTCTCGTTGAACTTGGTGTGATGCGTTTTCTTGATCAATTCACTGGCCTCGGCCAGCAAATAGGGACGCGCTTCTACTTTCTTCCGCGCGTTCTCCACGTGTTTGCCCGACTTTTTCATTGCCACTCCATGCGATCTCTTGGCGCCCGAACTTCTAGGCTTCCACGACTTCCAGACCCATGTTCCGCGCCGTGCCCATCACGGTGCGAACCGCGGAGTCCAGATTGGTGGTGTTGAGATCGACAAGCTTGATCTTGGCGATTTCCTGAACCTGTTTCTTGGTGACTTTGCCGACCTTGTTGCGATTCGGTTCCGCCGAGCCCTTCACGATTCCAGCGGCGCGCAGCAGCAGCACCGAAGCCGGAGGAGTCTTCAGAATGAAGGTGAAGGTGCGATCCGTATACACGGTCACCAGCACCGGGAAAATCATTCCGTCCGGCTCTTTGCCGGTCTTGGCATTGAACTGCTTGCAGAAATCCATGATGTTCAGCCCGTGGGGGCCGAGCGCCGTTCCCACCGGAGGCGCGGGCGTAGCCTTGCCCGCCGGCAATTGCAGCTTGATCGTGGTTTGAATCTTCTTAGCCATGTACCCGCCTCAAATCCTTTGCTTAATTTCTACGGAAAGCGCTTAGCCTTTCCCGCTGGACCGCTATCCCAACTTCTCCACGCTCGCAAAATCCAGTTCCACCGGCGTGGAGCGCCCGAAAATCGTCACCGAAACTTTCAACCGGCTGTGATCGCCGTCAATCTCTTCCACGGTGCCATTGAAATTCGCGAATGGCCCGTCGACGATGCGCACCTGCTCGTTGCGCTCGAACACCACCTTGGGCTTCGGCCGGTCCGTCGGGGTGTGCACGCGGTTGATGATGGCGTCCACTTCCGCGTCGGATAACGGAGAAGGGGACGTAGCCGATCCCACAAAGCCGGTGACTCTGGGCGTAGAGCGCACGATATGCCAGGTGTTCTCATCCAGGTCCATTTCCACCAGCACGTAACCCGGATACGACATCCGCGACGAAATCACTTTCTTTCCGCCGCGCACCTCGATGGTGTCTTCCATCGGAATCAGCACGCGCCCAATCTTGTCCTGCAGCCCAAAAGCGGCTACCCGGCTCTCCAGGCTTTCTTTTACCTTCTTCTCAAAGCCCGAGTACGTATGGATGATGTACCACTGCATGCCCATCGATTTCTGATCCCCTTCAAACGCCGAAAACTTTGAAAATGTATGTGACGCAGCGCTGTACCGCCCAATCCACCGCCATCAGGAACACCGCGAAGAATGCCACCGTGGCGATTACTACCCCGGTCGTGGACACCACATCGTCCTTGCTCGGCCAGGTTACCGCCTTGGTCTCCAACCGGACGTCGTGCAGGAATTCCCGCGAATCCTGGATCGTTCCGGTCACCTTCGCTCCAATCCCGGATGCCGCTCCGGTGATTGAGTTCCCTTGTGACTCCCCGTTCTTCACTTTCACCGCCTGCGTCGCCATTCTTTCCTCTTTACCGCTCCCAACCAATCTCTGGCAGGGGAGGAGGGACTCGAACCCCCATACCCGGTTTTGGAGACCGGAGTCCTAGCCGTTGGACGACTCCCCTGAATCGCCTGTTCTGGCGATTCGCCCTGAGGCCGATGCCTTTCGACCGAAGGGCAAATGCAATCACCAATCTCTTTCAGGAGCGTCGGCAAAGTCGCCGAATCGGCGTCTACTTCACTTCCTTGTGCGCCGTGTGCTTCCGGCACGAGTTGCAAAACTTCTTCGTCTCCAGCCGCTCGGAATGCTTCTTCTTGTTTTTCGTCGTCGTGTAGTTGCGGTTCTTGCAATCCCCGCACTGCAACGTGATGATTTCCCGCATGACTCGATTCTTCCTTCCATCGCGCTTCGCGCGCTTGCCCGGGCCTGGATTCGCTTACTCGATGATCTCGGTGACCGCGCCGGCGCCGACGGTGTGTCCGCCTTCGCGAATCGCGAACCGCAAGCCCTTCTCCAGTGCCACCGGCGTGATCAGCGTTACTTCGCAGCTCACGTTGTCTCCCGGCATCACCATTTCCACTCCGGTCGGCAGCTTCACGTCTCCGGTCACGTCCGTCGTCCGGAAGTAAAACTGCGGCCGGTAGCCCGTGAAAAACGGCGTGTGCCGCCCGCCTTCTTCCTTCGTCAACACGTACGCTTCCGCCTTGAACTTGGTGTGCGGCGTGATGCTCCCCGGCTTACACACCACCTGCCCGCGTTCCACATCCTCTTTTTCCGTCCCGCGCAGCAGCAACCCCACGTTGTCTCCCGCCAGCCCTTCATCCAATAGCTTGCGGAACATCTCCACGCCGGTGACCACTTTCTTCTGCGTCGGCCGGAATCCTACGATCTCCACTTCCTCGCCCACCTTCACCTTGCCGCGCTCCACGCGTCCGGTTACCACCGTCCCGCGTCCCGAAATCGAAAAAATGTCCTCGATCGGCATCGCGAACGGCTTGTCAATGTCCCGCACCGGCTGCGGCACGTTCTTGTCCACCGCTTCCATCAACTCGTCGATGGCCTTCTCCCACTTGCTGTCCCCGTTCAACGCTTGCAGCGCCGAACCGCGCACGATCGCGATGGAATCTCCCGGAAACTGGTAGGTCTTCAGCAATTCCCGCACTTCCAGCTCCACCAGCTCCAGCAACTCCGCGTCCTCCACCATGTCGCACTTGTTCAGAAACACCACGATCGCCGGTACCCCCACCTGCCGCGCCAGCAATATGTGTTCCCGCGTCTGCGGCATCGGCCCGTCCGTCGCCGCCACCACCAGAATCGCGCCGTCCATCTGCGCCGCTCCGGTGATCATGTTCTTGATGTAGTCCGCGTGCCCCGGGCAATCCATGTGCGCGTAGTGCCGGTTCGGCGTCTCGTACTCCACGTGCGACACCGCAATGGTGATGCCCCGCTCCCGCTCTTCCGGCGCGTTGTCAATCGAATCGAACGCCCGAAATTGCACCTTCGGATTGTGCTTGCTCAGCACCTTGGTGATCGCCGCCGTCAACGTCGTCTTGCCATGGTCAATGTGACCAATCGTCCCGATGTTGCAATGCGGCTTGTTGCGCTCGAATTTCTCCTTGGCCATTTCCTTTGCCCTCTGCGTTAGATCTTTGCTCGTTCGCCCACTGCTCAAATTCTGGAGCGGGGGACGGGATTTGAACCCGCAACCATCACCTTGGAAGAGTGAGACTCTACCGTTGAGTTACCCCCGCCCATTTTGCTGCGACTTCAAAACTTTCCCGCTCCCAACTTCATCCAAATCGTGGAGCCTGGGACCGGGATTGAACCGGTGACCTCGTCCTTACCAAGGACGCGCTCTACCAACTGAGCTACCCAGGCCCAATCCGCTCAAAAAAACCGGCGCACTTTCGTCCCCGTGCGCTATCCCTCGCGGCGCACTTTTCCTTGGCGGCGCCTTTGCCGCGAATCAGACCGTTTCCGAGAATCGCTTCGCACGATTGCCCTGCGGTTTTGCTGCGAACAACACGCGCTCGACCCGACTTCCGCTTCGATCCGCTTCGAAGCTCACTTCACCGGCTTGATACCTTCCGGCACCGAGAACATGGTGGACGGGGGAGGATTCGAACCTCCGTAGCCCGCAAGGAGCGGCAGATTTACAGTCTGCTGGTTTTAGCCACTCACCCACCCGTCCTCGAAAAATCCTCCAGCCTTCAAACTCTTGGTGCTGCGATGCTTAACTCTCCGTGCGCGTAAAACACAAAACGGACTCGTGTCAAAAGACACCAGCCCGTCGATTTTGTTATTGAGGATTCGCTCGCCTCTACTCCCCCGCGAAACTTTCTGGTGGAGCTGGCGGAGGGAATTGAACCCCCGACCCTCTGATTACAAATCAGATGCTCTACCAGCTGAGCTACGCCAGCGCTCGGAACCGAGGAAGAATAACAGACCGGGAACTTGAATTGCAAGGGGGCGGCCAGAAAATCCTAGCAAGTCCGTGGCCAGGTCTGTGGATAAATCCCTGCTCCGGTACCTCATTTGATACCTCTAGAGCCGCTATCCTGCCTGATTTCTTATGTTTACAGAATTCCGCCCGGCTTTCCGACCTATCCAGCCCTTCCGTCCCTTCGCCTTCTTTTTCGCCCCAATCCCTGCACCTTTAGATGCTACACAGTAGTCCAACGCTTCTTCTTAGCCCCTCAATCGAATCCTCATTTGGCCCTCCTAATCGCTCGGAAAAATCCGCCGAACCGGACGGGTGCGTTACACTTTCCAACCGTGTCCGCCACCATCAAGAAACGCACCTGGATCATCGCCTTCATTTTGTTGCTCGCTGTCGCTCTCTATGCTTATCGAAAAATTGCGGGAAGTCCCGCCTCCGAGCGCGAAGGCATGCTTGCGCTTCTCCCTTCTGATTCTTCCGCTGCGCTATTTGCCGATTTCGATGAGCTTCGTCACTCGCCTTTTTTTGCGCAACTCTACGCTTGGGCTCCGCGAGGCTCGCTCGATCCCGGATACGCGGAATTTTTGCGCGCCACCGATTTTGATTACGAACGCGACCTCCACCGCATCGCCATAGCCATCCTTAAGCACGGCCAGGATACTGCCCTGTTCGCTATCGTCGACGCGCGTTTCGATCGCAAGAAGATCACCGCATACGCCCTGCAAACCGGCAAGCGCGAAAATTTTGGCGGCCGGGAAATTTTCACCGTTCCTCTTGGCGCGGACACCCGTAAACTTTCTTTCACTTTTCTTCGCGACGATCGGATCGCCGTTACTCAGGACACCCGCTTCGCTCCGCTCTTCTCTGCTTCTTCCCAGGGTCATGACGCCAGGGAATGGCACGACCGGTTTCTTCGGCTGGCCGGTTCGCCTCTTTTCGCGGTGATCCGCCAGGACGCCGGCGTCGGCAGCGCACTGGCAACCCAGGCGCCCGGAGGCGTGCAATCGCCACAACTCTCCGGTCTGCTCGATCAGTTGCAGTGGATCACTGTGGCCGGCAAACTCGAATCCGACCGCCTTCAGATTGTCGCCGAGGGCGAGTGCTCGTCCGACGCCGGCTCGCATCAACTTGCCGACCTGCTGAACGGCATGATCGTATTGGCGCAGGCCGGCCTGAACGGGCCGCAAACGCGCCAGCAGTTGCACCCGCAAGTGCGCGAGGCCTACCTGGAGCTGCTGCAGGGTGCGGGGGTCTCCCGGCTGGATCGCGGCGACACCAAATCCGTGCGCTTGATTTTCGACGTCACCGCCAAGACGCTGGAAGCCGCGAAAACTGTGACTCTCGCCCTACCGGCCTCGCCGCCGGCTGCCGCTCCTGCGTCATCTGGCCCTTCAGGCCGTGCCGCGCCGGTACCGAAAACAAAAATGCCCTCGAACTAGCGAGGGCTGGCCACATCTCCGATTTTTCTCCGGGAATTAGTCTCCGGCGGGTAACGCTCGCATGTACCGCCACGGATTTACCGGCGCATTGTTCACCCGTACTTCGTAGTGGACGTGGGGTCCCGTGGATCGCCCACTGATTCCCGTGTATCCCACAACTTCCCCTCGCTTGACCCGCGCTCCCGCGATGGCCGTGAACGAGGACAAGTGCGCGTACCAGGTGGTAATACCGAATCCATGATCGATTACCACCAGGCGGCCGTAGCCGGCATGATTCTCCGCAATCGTCACTACGCCGTCCGCCGTCGCGTGCACCGGCGCGCCATAGTCCGAAGCCACATCCACGCCCCGGTGGAACGCACCTTCTCCGCTGAACGGGTCGAGCCGTTCTCCAAAGCTATCCGTGATGTGCCCCATGACTGGCCACATCGCCGGGGTATAGGTCGAGTCTGCGAAATTCACTACGGGCAGCAACCGCAATCCGCCGCTCGAGATCGCAATGGCCGCGGCGTTCCGCTTCAGAAACGTATATTGCTCCACGGAGCGGTCAAAGGCGTCTTGTGCCGTCACCGGGTTATCGGTCTGATCGAAGGCGGCAGGATGATATCGCAGCACGCCATAGGTCATTGCCACTTCCGTCGCCAACGATTGCAACGAATCCAACCTCTGATTGGTATCGTTCACCGTGCTTTGCAGTTGCCGGTACTGCTTCTTCAATGTTTCTTGATCATGTCGCAGCGCGTTGTAGTTCCCGACCTTCCATAGCATCCGCGAATAGGATCCGGCTGCCGCCACCACCGTGATGCCACCAATCAACGCCAACACCGCCAGTGCATGCAAGAGGTATGCGGGTACGATTAGCTTTTTCAGCTTTCCCGGCGTCGAGGCGATAAAAAACGTGTAGGTCTTACCCTTCATAACCGCAAGAAACCCTCATGATGTTTCAATCTTGCATTGCGCGGACGATACCCTGGCCCGCGGAGAAGGAAAACGAACCCAGGCCGAAAGAGGTGCTTTTGACCGCTCGTCATACTAAATTCTGTAGATTGGCGAGTCAACCCTGTATTTCCCTGTTCGTGGAACAGCTGAACGCAACCTGCTCTCTGTACAATAGGACGGTTAATGTTTCGCTTCGTCAGATTAGACTAGACGATCAGCTGGGGGGTGCGTCTCTACCCCGAACACATCATAAAAAGAAAATGAAGACCGCAGAACGCGATGTAATTGAAAAGATTCGGCTTGCAGCTCGCCGGAACGCTGGGAAGTCCGGGATCTCACTGGGCATCGGTGATGATGCGGCGTTGTGGCGTCCACGCTCCGGATTTGAAACAGTGCTCACCTGCGACTGGTTTCTTGAGGGCACGCATTTTCTTCGTCACAAACATCCGCCCGATTCCGTCGGCTGGAAGTGCCTGGCCCGCGCCGTCAGCGACATCGCCGCCATGGGGGGCGACCCTCGCTGCTTCCTGCTCAGCCTGGCGGTGCCAAGATCCTTGCCCGCACCATGGTTCGATCCATTCCTGAGCGGACTGCACCGAGCCGCGCGTGAGTTTCGCTGCCCTCTGGCTGGCGGCGATACCACTTGCCGGTCCGACATCCTTATTAATGTCACGGTGATCGGCGAGTGCCCCATCGGTACAGCCGCAAAAAGATCGGGCGCGCGTCCCGGTGACCTTCTGTACGTCAGCGGCACTCTCGGTCAGGCCGAGCTCGGACTTCGCCTGCTCCGCTCCGCTACCCGCCCGAATAGCAACGACCCTCTCCTGCGGAAACATCTGTATCCCGAGCCGCGCTCGGCGCTCGGCCGCTGGCTCACTCGCCATCGTATCCCCACCGCCATGATGGATCTCTCCGATGGCCTCTCGACCGACCTTCCTCGCCTTTGCGCCGCGAGCGGCGTCGGCGCTCGGCTGGAGAGCAGCACGCTGCCGGTGGTTCCTTCCGGCGGTCGTCGCCGCCTCACTCGTTCCGACGCCGTGGATCTGGCTTTGCATGGCGGCGACGACTACGAATTGCTCTTCGCTGTCAGTCCGCGGAAAGCCCGGAGTCTTCCGCGCTCCTTCCAAGGAATCGCTTTGACTCAAATTGGAGAACTTACCCGCGGCAGGAGCATCCGACTGAATCTTCAAAACGAACGCGATGTACCACTCAGCGAAGGCGGCTGGGACCCGTTCCGGATCTCGAGATAGTTGAGGCGGTTAGCACAGGAATCGTCCAACGGGCAAAAACGCCTTCGTGCCCTCATAGTTCAACAGAATTATTGGCAAATCCGCTAAATGAGAAACCAGGATGCCGCCCAAGATCCACCATTGCGCAACACCTTCGCTTAGCTTCCTCGCGCTTGGCTGACCGGCCACCAGCAGCGCCGCCATGATCGACCACTCCACATAGCGCACCGGAGCGTAAATGGCAACATAGAGCAGCCAAGGGTGCGCTGGCACGGCCAGATGCATCATTCCGCCAGCCAGAAATATGCTGACGCCGAAAAGAATTCCCAATCCCAAGCGTACGAAGCCAAAGCGTACCCCTGCCGCCGGCGAATTCCGGTTTGCCAACCAGCGCAGACCCAGGTAGCTCCACACGGCATACGCCAGGTATTTTCCTCCGACGTAAATGGCGAATACGGCTGCTTCCATATCAGTTTTTCGACGTTGGTCCGCCGGCATTCGCGGCGGTGGTCTTAGCCGGCGGAGTTACCGGAGGTGCCGGCAAAGCGGGTGCTGTGGGAGGCCTGGCTCGCGGCGCGCCCGGCTCATCTTCCGTGGGCGCCGTGTCCGGAGTATCGACATTCACGCGATGTTCGCCGGCCAATTGCTCCAGCGGCACCACGTTTGCGAATTCCACTTCCGGCATTCCCGCCATTGCGCTCTGCATGAACTCCAGCCATATCGGCAACGCCGCTCGCGCTCCCGTCTCTTTTTTGCCCAACGAAATCTGCTTGTCGTCGAATCCCACCCACACACCGGCTGTAAGCTGCGGCGTAAACCCCACAAACCACGCATCCGTGTAGTCCTGCGTCGTTCCCGTTTTTCCCGCCGCCGGCCTGCCGATTGCTTTCGCCTGGATGCCGGTACCGAACTGGATGACCTCTTCCAGCATGGCGGTCATCGTCCGCGCCACTTCCGGTGACACGACGTCGTGCACTTCGGGATGTGCTTCCTCCAGCAAAGCGCCGTCGTAGCTCGTCACGCGCCGGATCATGTGCGGATCGATGCGGATGCCGTCGTTGGGAAACACGGTGAACGCCGACACATGTTCGATCAGTTTCATGTCCGCCGCTCCCAGCGCCAGCGGCAGATACGGCGGCAGCGAAGTCGTAATGCCGAAACGCCGGGTTACATCGACCACCGAATTAATTCCCACTTTTTCCGCCAGCTTCACCGCCGGCACGTTGCGCGACCCGGCCAGCGCGCGCCGCAGCGTGATGTTGCCCTCGAATTTCTCGTCGTAGTTGCGCGGAGAATACGGCTGGCCGCCGCTGATCATCGTGAACGGCGCGTCCAGAATCGTGTCGAACGGCGTCGCGCCTTTTTCCAGCGCGTCCGCGTAGACATACACCTTGAACGAACTGCCCACCTGCCGGTAGGCCTGCGTCGCGCGATTGAACTTGGAATCTTCGAAACTGTACCCGCCGACCATGGCCTTGATTTCGCCGGTCGGATTGTCGATGGCCACCATCGCCGCTTGCGGCGCGGGCTGCTGTTCGAGTTGCACGCGCACCGTGGATTCGTGCACTTCCTGGATCGAAAACTGGGCCAGGTCGCCCACTTTCAGCAAATCGATGGGCCTCTTCCGCCCGGTCCACGCAAAGTCCGATGGCGAAAGAATCGCGCGATACGGCCCGATCTTGATCGTTGCGTTCTTGTCGTCCGACCGCCATCACCAGCCCGGTGACGTAACTGCCTTTTTCGATCGCGTGCCGCCAGTCCTCGTCCTCATAGGTATCGAGCTTGCCCAGATTGTCGCGCAGGATGTTCGGCAGGTCTGCCGCGCCAGCCGTGACGCCGGTCGTAACTGTGCAAGCCCGTCGCGCACCGCCTGATTCGCCGCGCGTCTGCATCGCGATGTTCAGCGTGGTGTAAACGCGCAGTCCGCGCTCGTGCACCGCTTCCGTTCCGTAGGTCGATTCCAGGTACTTGCGGACTCCTCGAAGAAATACGGCGCGAGATCGTTGCGCGGGTACTGGACGTGCAGCCCCAGCGGCGTCTTCTTCGCCGCTTCTTCTTCGGCCGGCGTGATTTTCCCTTCTTCCTCCATGCGCCGGTCAGGACCAGGTTGCGCCGCGTCAAGCGCCCAGTCGGATTCGTCAGCGGCGAAAATTTCGGCCCGTTCACCATCCCGGCCAGCAGATGCCGCTTCCTGCAATTTCAGATCGCTCGACCGGCTTGCCGAAATAAAATTCCGAGGCGGCCGCGAATCCGTAGTTGCCGTGCGCCAGATACACCTGGTTGGCGTACATCGTGAAAATCTGTGGCTTCGTATAGCGGCGTTCGATCTGCAGCGCCAGCAGCATCTCCTGCACTTTGCGGCTGAAAGCTCTTGTCGCTGCGGTCCAGAAACAGATTGCCGGCCAGTTGCATGGTGATGGTGCTGGCCCCGGCTGTGATGCGGTGCTTCAGGATATTGCGCACTGCCGCTCCCGCAATGCGCGGAAAATCGATGCCCCAGTGTTCTTCGAAGTGCTGGTCCTCGATCGACGTCACCGCGTTGTACAAAACCTTCGGCACTTGCTCGTAGGTCATCAGAATGCGCCGTTGCAGCGCGAAGCTCCCGACCAATTGCCCGTCGTCCGCGTAGATTTCCGTGACCACGTTCGGCCGGTACGTTTCCAGCGCGCGAATCTCCGGCAAATCGCTGGCGTACACGAAGAGCAACCCGCATGCCGCTCCCAGCGAAATCGCGCACAGCAACAGAAACGCCAGCGCCACTCGGTCGATCAACTTCCAACCGCGCAATCGCAACGTAATCGGAGGCAAACTCAGCATGAACTTTCAATTTTAGCGCAGCACATATTCCGCGCGGGGCAGGCGATTGTCAAGGTTTCCATCACTGCCGCACGAGTGATCACGCAAGTGACCGGCGATTCAGAGCTGTCGGTTGGGTTCAAAGCTGCGAGAAATACGTTTCGCCGGCGCACGACTCGACACAAGGTGCGTCCTTCTTTGCAACACTTCGCGCTTGAAATTGATGCCTTCGCCGCATTCGGCGCAGAGCACTCGTGGCCCTTTGAAGCCCGGCAGGTCGTCGGGCTTTACTTCGACTTTGACCCACTTTTTGTCGAAGAGAATTTCGTCGCGAAAGCTGCGGCGTACGCTTTCTGCTGCCCGGCATCTTTCGTCATGTCCGGAAACATGTCGTGCGCAGCCTGCTTGCGACGACTCTTTTGCGGCGATGCGAATCGCGCGTCCGGTTTGCAAGTCGACGAATGTCGCTGCTACTTTGCCCCAGTCGCGAAATTTCAGCGCCCGCTTGCCGAGGCGGCAATTGGCCACCAGCGCCACCGCATCGGTCACGCAACGATCGATCTCGACGTACGTCACGATGCGCTTGCGCTCTGCGATCGGATCGGTGATGCCCAGTTCGCGCAGACCCAGCATCGCCAGTCGCACGCCCAGCACCTGTCCCGCGCACAAATGTCCGTGGGCGACCGCGGCAAGTTCCAGATATTCCGAAAGCGGTTTCACGGCAGGATTCAGTGTTACGCGCTGTCTATCGTGGCGCGGTGCGATGCAGCGGGTCGGCGCAGTCCACGGATGCGGCTTCGCCTCGAGAAACGCGAACGCGGTCATCAAGAATCGCCAGTATCGGCATAGCGCCGCATCTTCCAGGATCTTCTTCAGTCGATCGGCTCCGGCGTCGCGAAGCATCCGCAATTGATGTTCATGTGCAGCAAGTACGCGCGCGTCACCACCACGAAGAATCCCACCATGATCGCCGTCAGCATCGTCGCCCAGATCCGAAGCTGCCAACCGATCAGCACTAGAAATCCCAGCGGATCTCGGTAAAGGGAGCGTGTGCGCCACAAATTGCACCGCCCCACGGCGACAGCAGCTGGAACGCATCCACCTGAAACGCGAAATTGGCGATGTTGGTGGACAGCGAAAACTTGAAGAAAAACCACGGCCAAAAATGACTGTTCGGCAGGAACGCTTTGGAATAGCCCGCGTAAATAAAGATCGGCCCGAGAATCAGGCGGCCAAGCCACATCACGGCACGGCGAAAATTAAGCGGGCTTGCTTGCATCATTTTGATTCGACGGCGGCGAATCCAGATTGTAACCCGCACAGGTCATTTCCGGCGGAAACCGCTTTTTCGCTTTACTGACCTGCTTCGCTTACTTGCCGCCAAGAAGCTGATCGAGGAATTGCTTCAAAATGTCCCAGCTCATCACGCCCGCATACGGAAAAGTCTGACCGTTGGCAGTGAAAGACCGTGGTTGGCGTCTGGTTCACGCGATACGTATTGTTGCCGATCGCCTGATCTTTCGCGATCCCGCGTCCACCGCGCCGCTCTTCACCAGTGCGCGCACCTTCGTCATTTCCGCCGGCGACAAGACCTTGGCGACGGTCCCGTCGACGTCGCCCGACTGCTTCCCACTTGTCCTGGTTCTGGAACAGCACATCTCTCTACCGCCTCGAGCTTGCCCAATCTGCGCCGCAGCCCGCGAATACTGCGCAGCGACCTTCGAATGCGCGTGCATCGGTAGCGGGAAAGTCGCGATGGATCAGGTATACCTTCCCAGTGTTGACGTAGTTGTCCATCAACTGGCGATTGGTCGCGTCATAGAGGCTCTTGCAGGCGGGACACTGAAAGTCGCTGAAAACTTCGATCACCATCGGCGCGGTCTTCGAACCCAGCGCTGTGTGTGGATCGATGTCGGCAACCGAGGCGGAGGTCTGCGGCGCAGCCGAAAGTGATGAGCCCGAAACCAGGCCCGAAGCTGCGAACAACCCCGCCACCATCAGACTGCCGAATCCTGAAATCATTCCGCGACGATTCACGCCACCCCTCCTCACCAATCAGCCGACACAGACGGTCAGAGTATCACACGACTCTCTACCTGCTAAACCCGGCTCCGGCCAGAACGTTCTGCGCGCCTAAGCCGGAGGTGCGCACGCCAGCTAACCGCCTCATTCAACGAGCATTGGGGTGTCCCGGGCGATTTGGCGATATTCACCGCTCGCCTCCCTGGTTCGAAGTAGATTTCCGCCGAAAAGTTGACTTGATAAGGCGATGCTCAGCATCCTTTCGGCCTCCAGAGCATCTTTATCTTTGGCACCTGGAAAGTCACGGTGCCTGGCTCCAGCTCCACAAGCAGCTAGCCGCGGTATGCGCCAACTCGGGGAACAAGGCATAAAAAGCTCCATCAAGTCGCAGTAAATGAGCAATTTACAGACACTATAAGATAAGTTGACAGAGACACACTCAACCTGTATAGTAGCGAGGCTGGCAGAGTGCCAGAAGCCAACCGCATTAGTCATCCGCAAGCAGCGTAAGCACCACAAAGAGCTTAGAAGCAAACAAAGTCAGGGAGGACAGGCAGCAATGAGCAAGATTATTGGAATTGACCTCGGAACGACCAACTCCGTCGTCGCCGTCATGCAGGGCGGCGAGCCGGTGGTCATCCCGAACCAGGAAGGCGCACGCACCACGCCTTCGGTAGTCGCAATCACCAAGGGCGGCGAGCGCCTCGTCGGCCAGGTGGCCAAGCGCCAGGCCGTGACGAATCCGGAAAACACCGTGTATTCGATCAAGCGCTTTATGGGCCGCCGCTTCGACGAAGTCAGCGACGAAATGAAGCGCGTGCCGTATCACGTCGTCAAGGGACAGCACGACGACGCACGCGTCGACATCTCGGGCAAGGTATACAGTCCGCCAGAAATCTCGGCGATGATTCTCGGCAAGCTGAAGTCCGCCGCGGAAGACTTCCTCGGCGAGAAGGTGCAGAAGGCGGTCATCACCGTCCCCGCATACTTCAACGACGCGCAGCGGCAAGCCACCAAGCAAGCCGGTGAAATCGCTGGCCTCGAAGTCGTCCGCATCATCAACGAGCCGACGGCGGCTGCGTTGGCCTACGGCTTGGACAAGAAGAGCGACGAAACCATCGCGGTCTACGACCTCGGCGGCGGCACGTTCGACATCTCGGTGCTCGAAGTCGGCGCCGGCGTCGTCGAAGTGAAATCGACGAACGGCGACACTCACCTCGGTGGTGACGACGTTGACCAGAAGATCGTTGATTGGTTGATCGACGAATTCAAGAAAGAAAACAACATCGACCTGAGCAAAGACCGGATGGCGCTGCAACGCCTGAAGGAAGCCGCGGAAAAGGCCAAGATCGAACTGTCGCAGCTGATGGAGACAGAGATCAATCTTCCGTTCATCACGGCAGGCGCGAGCGGCCCGATCCACATGCAGAGTCAAGCTGACGCGCATGCGTCTTGAGCAGTTGATGGGCGATTTGCTCGAGCGCTCGATGAAGCCGGTGAAGCAGGCTCTCGAAGACGCGAAGATGTCGCCGAACGACATTCAGGAAGTCGTGCTGGTCGGCGGTTCGACGCGTATCCCGAAGGTCGTTTCGCTCGTGCGCAACTTCTTCGGCGGGAAAGAGCCTCACAAGGGCGTGAACCCCGACGAAGTCGTAGCAGTCGGCGCGGCCATTCAGGGCGCAGTGCTCGGCGGCGAAGTGAAAGACATCCTGCTGCTCGACGTGACGCCGCTGTCGCTGGGCGTCGAAACGCTCGGCGGCGTGATGACCGTGCAGATTCCGCGCAACACGACGATTCCGACGCGCAAAGTCGAAACTTACTCGACCGCTTCGGACAATCAGTCGGACGTGGAAATCCACGTCATGCAAGGCGAGCGCAAGTTCGCCAAGGACAACCGCTCGTTCGGCACCTTCAAACTGGATGGCATTCCGCCGGCTCCGCGCGGCGTGCCGCAAATCGAAGTCACCTTTGACATCGACGCCAACGGCATCCTCAACGTCACCGCGAAGGACAAGGCCACGAACAAGGAGCAGAAGATCACCATCCAGTCTTCCACCGGCTTCACGAAGGAAGAAGCCGAGAAGATGCGCGTCGAAGCGGAGTCTCACTCCGAGGACGATCGTCGGCAGCATGGAAGAAGTCGAATCGCGCAACCGACTCGACGGACTGGTCTACCAAGCCGAAAAGATGCTTCGCGAGAATCGGACAAGATCGCCGAAGCCGACGCAAAGTCGGCCGAAGAGGCCATCGAGGACGCCAAGAAAGCCATGACCGAAGGCGGCACGGCGCGCTTGCGCTCTGCCACGGAAAACGTCGAGCGCTCGCTGCACAAGATCGCCGAAGTGCTCTACAAGACTGGGCAGGCCGCCGGAGCTGCGCAGGCGGAAGCGGCCGGCGCCGGCGCTGGTCAAGGTGCAGGTCCCGGCGGAAGCGGTAGCGCCGAGCAGGAGAAAAAGCCTGCGGACGTCATCGACGCCGAATACGTGGACGTGGACGAAAACAAGCGTCCGAACTAAAGCTACGGAAGTCTGCCCGCGGCTGTCGGTCGAGATTCATTCGGCCGGCAGCCCGTTTCGGCATCAAACGGCCTTGTCGGGGAAGGACTGAGACCTTACCGGGAACATGCCTCCTACAGCAAAAAAAGAATATTACGAAACACTGGGAGTGTCTCGCAAAGCCAACGCTAAGGATATTCGCGCGGCTTTTCGCAAGCTGGCTCGCAAGTATCACCCGGACCTGAATCCGGGCGACAAATCCTCCGAAGAAAAATTCAAGGAGGTTCAGGAAGCCTACGACATTCTCTCGGACGCCAAGAAGCGTCAGATGTACGACCAGTACGGCTTCTACGACGAGAATCTGCCTGCGGGTGGCCCTCCTCCAAGCAGCGGCAACAGCTCTAGCCAGGGGCCAGGCGTCAATTTTGACTTCAGCGGATTCGATTTTGAGCCCGGAGCCGGCGTGGGTGGCGTCCAATCGACGGGAGGCACCGGTGGGGGATTCCGGGATCTCTTCAGTCAATTTTTCCGCGGTGGCCGCGGCGCCGAAGGCGAACCCGAAGAAGAAGCCGGCGGCGATATTGAGTATCAGGTTGACATCGACTTCTGGGACGCCGTTCGCGGCGCCGTCAAGAAAATCTCCGTCACCCGGTTGGACGCCTGCGCCACCTGCCACGGCACTGGCGCTGTCGGCTCGCCGCAAACTTGCACCGCTTGCGGCGGCAAGGGCACCGTGCAGCAAGCCGCCGGTAAAATGCGCTTTAACGTTCCGTGCACCCGCTGCGGCGGTACTGGCAAGCTGCGCACCATGTGCCGCACCTGTCATGGAGAAGGCCGCGTGCGCCATGCGGAGACCATCGACGTTCGCATTCCCGCAGGTGTAGCCAGCGGTTCTCGCGTGCGCGTGCCGGGCAAAGGCAGTGCTGGAACCATGGGCGCGCCCGCCGGCGATCTTTATTTGCGCGTAGTGGTGCGTCCCCACGACTTCTTCGAGCGCCGCGGCAACGATCTGTACACCAAGGTCCCGGTGACCGTCAGCGAAGCCACTCTCGGCGCGAAAATCGAAGTCCCCACCATCGACGGCCGCTCCCTGGTCCGCATTCCGCCCGGAACCAATAGCGGCAGTACTTTGCGGTTGCGCGAAAAAGGCGTTACCAGCGCCCGCGATGGCCTTCGCGGTGATCAATACGTCGAGATTCAGGTCATCGTTCCGAAACCCACCGACGAGCGCGTGCGCAAGCTCATGAAAGAGCTCGAATCCGTCGAACCGGGAGATCCGCGCAAGGATTTGTTTGCAAAAGCGGGCGGATAGAAGCCCGGCATAAGTTTGCACCAGCTTACGCCGGGCCATCTTGGAGAACGGAAAGATTGTATGGCACCGCGGGGGAAGAAAACGAGCCCGAGCCGGCTACATGATCAGCGCTGTAGCTGAGCTCTACAAGCTGCATCCGCAGACGCTGCGCCTCTATGAGCGAGTCGGGCTGCTCAAGCCTTCGCGCTCTCAAGGCAACACGCGCCTCTACACCGATCAGGACCTCGAGCGCCTCGATGTAATCCTGACCCTCGCCCGGGACATGGGTGTCAATCTCGCAGGCATCGAAATCATCCTCAACATGCGCGAGAAAATGATCGAGATGGAAATGCAGATGTCCGAATTTGCTTCCGTAGTGCGCCAGGAACTTTCCCGCGTGGCGGCCGCCCGCGAAGATAAGCCCTCGCGTCATGCCATCGTACGCGCCACGCCACGCCTGTCGCGCGTACCCGGCCGCGACGCCTAGTTTGCCGCCGCGAGGGCGGTACGATCCCGTTCCCACATTCGCTGCTCCGGGCATGCCGCTCGAAAATGAGTCAGGCTTTTTCACAGACCGCACAGCTTGCACAACCGCGCTGCTTGCCGTTCCACCTCGGCGACCTTATGCTGTGAACTCAGATACACACGAAACTTATGGCCCTCGAAAATTGCAAATTGTGCCGCGGAACGGGTTGGAAGCTGATCGTCCGCTCCGACGGCGCCGGAACCGTGGCTGCCCCCTGCGACTGCGGCATGGAGGATCGCGCCGGCCGCACCTTGGAACGTGCTCGCATTCCCAAGCGCTACGAACATTGCGACTTTGAAAGTTACGTCACCGACTTGGCCGACGGAAAAACCTGGACCCCGCAGCACTCGCAATCGTTGAAACAAGCCAAGCTGATTGCCCAGGGCTTCGTCCGGGACTATCCGGGCTCCTCTGAAAAAGGCCTTCTCTTGATGGGGCCTTCCGGCGTCGGCAAGACTCACCTGGCCGTCGCCGCTCTCAAGGAACTCCTGCGTCGCGGCCACCCCGGCATCTTTTGCGACTACCGCGAGCTCCTCAAGGAAATCCAGGCCAGCTACAATCCCGCCAGCGAATCCACCGAGATGCGCATCCTCGAGCCCATCCGCACCGTGGAAATTCTGGTTCTCGACGACCTCGGGTGCCAGCAAGCCTTCCGCCTGGGTCTTCGACATCATCGGCCTGGTGCTCAACGCCCGCTACAATGAACGCCGCGCCACCTTGCTCACCACCAATTATCTCGACGAAGCCGAAAATCCCCAGCCCGTCGCCAGAACCCCGGCCGGACACCGCGTCGTTGTCCGCGAAGACAGCATTGCCGACCGCATCGGCGCGCGCATGCGCTCCCGCCTCTACGAAATGTGCCGCACCGTGGAAGTCTTCGCTCCCGATTTCCGCCGCGAAGTCCGTTCCGGCAGCGCCCGCGCCTGACTTCCTCTTCTCCCTCGTTCGTTGACAGACCCTCGCCCCCCGAGTATCCTTTCACCGTTGCAGCGTTTTGAACGCCCGCAGCATCTTTGTCCTCGGTGACCGCTAAAACGTTCTCAAGGTATGACGTTCGTTCGCGCGGTTAACCCCCTTGCATAACCCCGACCTGGGAATTCGCAAGGAAGTTCATCGATTGAAGGTGTGGCTCCGGCTTTGACCGGGGTCAGCACACTGAAGTTATTTTCCGGAGGCCAACCACATGTTTTCCGACAACGACCCCAATGCGGCGTCCGCGGCCGCTCCCGCACCTGACTCACACGCGGAATCCCACAAAGAAGCGCATACCCAAACGGAAGCTGCCGTGAACGCTGCCAAGGACGTGGCTAATGCCGCCCCGGTTCCTCAGGCCGACGGCGACCCGCGTCCGGAGAGCGCCGCAGCCCCCGCTCCGCAGGCTGCCTCCGACAATCCGCCGGCTCCGCCGGAACATCCGGTGGACGCCGAAGCTGCTGCGGCCGCTGAAGAAGCCGCCGGCTCCGAGGAGATGAGCAAGCTCATCGAGCAGTACAGCGAGCCCCAGGAAAGCGCCGCTCAGAACGAGATTATTGAAGTAAAAGTTGTCGCCTACACCGAGCAGGGAGTGGTCGTCGACCTCGGCCAGAAGATGGAGGGCCTCATTCCGGCCGTGGAGTTCTCCGAAACCGATATTCCGCGCCCGGAGCCCAACGCCACCATCGAAGTCCAGCGCACTGGAGAACACAAAGAAGGCTATGTCATCGTCTCGTATCAGAAAGTGCTCCGCCGCCGCACTTGGGAAAAAATCGACGCCGCATTCAAGGCGAAGGAAACTGTCACCGGCAAAGTCGTCGATCGCATTAAGGGCGGCCTCGTCGTTGACATCGGCGTGCGCGCATTTCCTTCCGGGTTCGCAGTTCGACCTCCGCCCCACCGCCAATTTCGACAACCTGATGAACACCGAAGTCCAGGTGCGCATCACCAAGCTGAATCGCCGCCGCGGCAATGTCGTTGTCAGCCGCCGCGCGTTGCTCGAAGAAGAGCTCCACGCCAAGCGCGCTCAGCTCATGGAAACGCTCCACGAGGGCGACAAGGTCAAGGGCCACGTGAAAAACGTCACCGAGTACGGCGCCTTCGTCGATCTCGGCGGCATCGACGGCCTCCTCCACCTCACCGATCTGAGCTGGGGCCGCGTCAAGCATCCGTCCGACATCGTCAAGCCCGATCAGGAAGTCGAAGTCGTCATCCTCAAGTTCGACAAGGAAAAGCAGCGCGTCTCGCTCGGCCTCAAGCAGCTCTCGCACGATCCTTGGGTCGGCGCCTCTGAAAAATATCCAGCAGGCGGAAAAGTCAAAGGCAAGATCGTCGGTGTCGTTGACTACGGCGTCTTCGTCGAACTCGAACAAGGCATCGAGGGCCTCGTCCACGTTTCCGAAATGAGCTGGAACAAAAAAGTGCCAGCATCCTTCGAAAATCGCCAAGGTCGGCGACGAAGTCGATGTCGTCGTGCTCGACATCAAGCCCAGCGATCGCCGCGTCTCGCTCGGTATCAAGCAGGCGCTGCCCGATCCATGGCTGCTCACCGCTGAAAAATATCCGATCGGCACGATCGTCACCGGCAAAGTCCGCAACATCGCCGAGTTCGGCGCCTTCATCGAAATCGAAGACGGCTTCGACGGCCTCGTCCACGTCGGCGACGTCAGCTGGACCGACCGCGTCAAGAATCCGCACGAAGTCTTCAAGAAGGGCGAGCCGATCACCGCGAAAGTTCTCAAGATCGATCCGGAAAATCGCCGCGTCTCTCTCGGCATCAAGCAGGTCAACGACATCTGGGGCGATTGGTTCAAGCAGCACAAGGTCGGTTCGATCGTGAAGGGCAAGGTTTCGCGCATCGCCACCTTCGGCGCTTTCGTCGAACTCGGCGACAACATCGAAGCGCTTTGCCACAACACCGAGATCGAAGATCGCAGGCGTCGCGACGAAGGCCGCCCGTCGATGCACCGCACCTCCACCGGACCGCTCAAAAGCGCGGGTCCGCTCGAACCGGGCAAGGAATACGATTTCAAAATCATCAAAATCAGCCCGGAGACGCGCCGCATCGGTTTCAGCTATCGCGCCGCCGCCAAGCAGATCGAACGCCGCGAGATCGAGCAGTACCGTTCGACTTCCAGTCGAAAACGTCTTCGACCGCGACGATCGGCGATATGAAAAAGTCAAGCTCTCGGGCTCAAGTAACGTTTTCAGGCCTGGGGGACGTCGGGGCTTCAATACGGCCCCGGCATAATTTCCTTTACGTTCGGGTCATTTTAGTGATAGGAAGAAGGGCCACCGGGAGGTGCCGGCCCCGTAAATCGTTTCGGATCACAGTGCTGCGACGATTCATCTGACTGGCAGTCCCATCGAGGCAACGGGACGATGACGAAGCAACCTACATTGACGAAGGCCGACCTCATCGAAGAGGTCCTGAAAGTGACGGAACTCCCCCGCAAGGAGTCGGAGACCATCGTCGAAACTATTTTCGACAGCATCATCGACGCTCTCCAGAAGGGCGACAAGATCGAGATTCGCGGCTTTGGCAGCTTCCGCACGCGCCAGCGTCGCGGCCGCGTCGGACGCAATCCCAAGACCGGCGCCAAGGTCGAAGTCCCGCCCAAGAAGATTCCCTTCTTCAAGCCCAGCAAAGAACTAAAAGATTTCGTCAACACCGCCGACGGCGATCCCGCCGCCTGATTTTCGCCGTCTCCGCCTTCATCTTTCTCAACAGTTGCAGCCGTTGACCCGCCGCTCGCCGGCTTGTGTCCTGCCACCGTCGCCCACATTCACGGCCCACGGACCTTGCCTCCTCGCTTATCATCTAGCTCGAGGCCCTGATGGACTACGTCTGGACGCCCTGGCGTTACCAGTACATGAAGCAAGCCGCAACCGGCAAGACAACGCTCGAGTGCATCTTTTGCGACGCCGTCAGTCGCCAGGACGATCACGCAACGCTCGTCGTCTTTCGCGGCGAAAAAGTCTTCATCATCCTCAACCGCTTCCCCTACACCTCCGGCCACGTCATGATCGTTCCCTACGCCCACGTCGCCGAGCTCTCGGCACTCGATCCCGAAGCTCTCGCCGAAATGATGCAACTCGCGCATCGCGTGGAAACCGCCTTCCGCACGCTTTACCATCCCGACGGCATGAACGTCGGCATGAATCTCGGTCGCGCCGGCGGCGCTGGCGTCGTCGGCCACCTGCATCTTCACGTGCTTCCGCGCTGGTTCGGCGATTCCAATTTCATGACCGTCATCGGCGAAACCCGCATGCTTCCGGAAGACCTGGCCCACCTATGAGCGATGCGCGCCGACTTACACTCGCCTGTGACTACCTCAACGTAGGCGCCTTTGGACGAGAGAGCAATCGTGAATCTCGAACTCACCGAAGAACAAAAGCTCCTGCAAAAAACCGTGCGCGAGTTCGCCGAATCCGAAGTAAAACCGCTCGCTCGCGAAATCGACGAGACCGGACATTTCCCCCGCGAAACCTTTCGCAAGGCCGCCGAACTCGGCCTCACCGGCGTGGCCCTTCCCGAATCCGAAGGCGGCGCCGGCTTCGATCACATCTCCTACACCATCGTCATCGAGGAGATTTCCCGCGTCCTGCGCCTCCACCGGCGTCATCCTCTCGGTCCAGAATTCGCTCTACTGCGATCCCATCCATCGCCTCGGCACCGCCGAGCAGAAAGAAAAATTTCTCATCCCTTTCGCGCGCGGCGAAAAAATCGGCTGCTACGCCCTCACCGAGCCGCAAGCCGGCTCCAACGCCGCCGCGCTGCAAACCAAAGCCGTCAAGCAAGGCGACTCCTACTTCATCAACGGCACCAAAGCCTGGATCACCAACGGCGGCGTCGCCGATGCCGCCATCGTCTACGTCAACACCGATCCGTCCAAAGGCGAAAAAGGCATCACCGCGCTGGTCGTCGAAAAAGGCACGCCCGGCTTCAAAGTCGGCAAGGAAGAAAAAAAACTCGGCATCCACGCCACCGCGTGCAGCGAACTGTCTTTCACCGATTGCGAAGTCCCCGCCGCAAATCGCATCGGCAACGAAGGCGAAGGCTACAAGAGTCGCGCTCTCCACGCTCGACGGCGGCCGCATCGGCATCGCCGCGCAGGCCACCGGCATCGCCCAGGGCGCGTTTGAAGCCGCCCTCGACTACGCCAAACAGCGCAAGGCTTTCGGCCATCCCATCTCCGACTTCCAGGCCATCCAGTTCATGCTCGCCGACATGGCCACGGAAATCGACGCCGCTCGTCTGCTGGTCCGCAAGGCCGCCTGGAAGCAGGACACCGGCGCGCGCTTTTCAGCATGGACGCCGCCATCGCCAAACTTATTCGCCAGCGAAATGGCCACCCGCGTCACCCACAAAGCCATCCAGATCCACGGCGGCAACGGCTACAGCCGCGAATATCCCGTCGAGCGCAATGTACCGCGACGCCCGCATCACCGAAATCTACGAAGGCACCAGCGAAATCCAGCGCCTGGTCATCGCCTCGTGGATGTTGAAAGCATGATCTCTTCTTTCGCAATTCTCTTTGCAGTCGTGTGTCTACCTGGCGCCCCAGCCAGAGTATCCTAAGCACGTGCTGGAGCTGGACTGCGGTCTGGAATTCGATTCTGCGCGAGACGCCGATTTCTTCTCGCTCGTGCCGCCCCGTCCCGCGGTTTGCCTGATCCTCCCTCGGCAATCGCAAAGCGCAGCCTTTCCTGATCCGCACGCAGAATTTGCTCTTGCGTCTGGAACGCCTGTTGGGCCCGCCCAATCCCGAAAGTAAGCGTCTCAATTTACGCGAGTTCGCCGCCGGAATCCGTTATCGCCTCAGCGGCTCGGCCTTTGAGCAAAGCCTCACCTACTACCAGCACGCAAAACAGATTTTCCCGCAGCGTTACGCCAAAATGATGCGCCTGCGCCCGCCGGCCGTTCTCAAGGTGAGCCTGCGCAACGCCTACCCGCGCTGTTTTGTCACTCGCCGTATTCCCGTGGATGCCGCCGGCTTCCCGGTTTCCGGCTCTTTTTACGGCCCGTTTCCTTCCCGCAAATCCGCTGAAGCATTCGCCGGCAAGGCTCTGGACTTCTTCAAGGTCCGCCGCTGCCAGATCAAGATTCGTCGCGATCCCGCCTTTCCCGGATGCCTCTACTCGGAAATGAAAATGTGCCTCGCCCCGTGTTTTGCCGGCTGCTCCAGGGAAGAATATGACGCGGAGGTCGGGCGTCTCGTGCAATTCCTGGAAACCGGCGGCGCTTCCCTTCGCTCGGCGATCGAAGAAGAACGCGAGCGCGCCAGCACCGATCTGGATTTCGAGCGCGCCGCGGCCATCCACAAACGCATCGAAAAACTGGACGATGTCCTGCGCAGCAAACTGGATCTTCCCCGAAAAATTCAGGAGCTCGATGCGCTGATCCTCCAGCGTGGCGCCGAAGACCAGACCATTGCCGCATGGGGCGTTCGCGGCGGGCATTTGCAGCCGCCCTGCTTTGTGCGCTTCGCGGAAATTGCCGGCCAGCCGCGTTCCGCAGAGCAGATCTTCCGCGAATACCTCGAGCCGGCGGCGGCTCCCGCAACGCAGGGTGCGGCGCTCAGCGAGCATTTGTCCCTGGTCGCGCGCTGGTATTACAGTAATCCCAGGGAAGGCGAGATCTTCTTTCGGGACAAGGATTGGCCCTACCGTCGGATCCTTCGTGCTTGTTCTCGCCTGCTTGCGCCCAAAGACATCGAGCCGCAACTTCCACCCGGGGAACGTCCGGACCATCCGGGCAAAGGAGTCTCATGACTAAACGCGCCACAACCACCGGCACGCAGGAATACGTCAGGCGATTCGCGGGACGCGCCGCCGACGGCCATTTCCGGGATTCGCAGGGGCTTGTCGTATCCTCCCTCGGCATCGGAACCTACCTCGGCCAGCCCGACGATAAAACCGACGCCGCTTATGCTGCCTCCGTCGCGCAGGCCGTCGAAAGCGGAATCAACTTCATTGACGCCGCCATCAACTATCGCTTTCAGCGCAGCGAACGCAGCATCGGAACCGCTCTCCGCGAACTTGCCGCCAAGGGATTCCAACGGGAGGAAGTAATCGTCTGCACCAAGGGCGGCTACCTCAGCCCGGACGGCTCGATGCCCGCGGATCCCAACGATTATTTCTATCGCGAATACATCCAGCCCGGAATCCTCCGCCCCAATGAGATCGTCGCGGGCAGCCACTGTATGACTCCGCAATTTCTGGAAAACCAGATCGGCCGCAGCTTGAAGAACCTCGGTCTCGAATGCATCGACATCTATTACCTGCACAACCCGGAAACCCAGCTCGGCGAAGTATCGCGTCCCGATTTCATGGAGCGCGTGCGCGACGCCTTTATTTATCTGGAATCCGCAGTGGAGGCCGGCAAGATCCAGTTCTACGGCATGGCCACCTGGAGCGGGTTCCGGCATGAGGCCCGCGCGCGCGATGCCATGCAGCTCGGCGAGATCACGCAGCTGGCAAAAGATATCGCCGGAGAACAGCATCATTTCCGCTTCGTGCAGCTCCCTTTCAACCTCGGGATGACTGAAGCGCTCACCCTCGGCAATCAATCCATCGGCGGCCGTGACAAGACCGTCATGGAATCCGCCAGCGAATTGGGAATTACGCTAGTGGCCAGCGCATCGTTACTGCAAGGTCAGGTCGCCCGCAATCTGCCCGCATTCGTGGGCCAGGCGCTCGGATTGGAGGACGACGCCGAGCGCGCACTGCAATTCGTCCGGTCGTCGCCGGGCATCACCACCGCGCTGGTCGGCATGTCCCGCGTGGAGCACGTCAAAGCCAATATCCGGCTTATGGAATTGGCTCCGGCTACCGTCGACGAGTTCAGCAAGCTATTTGCGCGCGGAGAAGGCGCCTGATCTGCATCTTTCCGTGGTCAACTCTTAGCCAGCCACTTCGTAATCGCCCTGTCGAGCTGGTCCAGCTTGCCGGTAAAAAAGTGATCCGCCGCTTCCATTACAACCAATTCATTTTCTCCCGGCAGCGACGCCACCAGCCGTTGCAGCCTGGGCACGCTGCCGAACTCATCCTTCGCCCCGTGCACGAATAGCTTCGGTTTCGCGCAGCTTTCCAGGTACGAGAAATCCGAGTCGTCCACCGGCGCGCCCAGCCCGATCAAACGCTCCACGCGTTCATCCTCGCAACCCACACGCAGCCCCACCCAGCATCCGAAACTGAAACCCGCCAGCAGCAGCGGGACGCCGGGAAATTCCGCGGCCAGGAAATCGAGCGCGGCGGAAACGTCTCTCTGCTCCGCGCGGCCCCGGTCGTGCGTTCCCGCGCTCAGCCCCGCGCCTCGAAAATTGAAGCGCAACACTGGCATCCCGAGCGCATCCAGCGACTTCGCGGTCTGGTAAACCACTTTGTTGTGCATGGTTCCGCCAAAAAGCGGATGCGGATGGCACACCACCGCCGCCATCCGCGGTGTCCCGGAAGTAGGCGTCCATAGCACCGCTTCCAGTTTCCCGGCGGGGCCTTCCAGGAAAAAATTCCGAGATTCGTGTGCGCTTGCCATTTCGCAGAGACTCGTTCCCGCTGCCGCAAATCGCCCAGGAAGTGTATCGCAGCCAAACAGGCAATCGAAAACGGGGATGGCGCCCGCCCTGCTCAGTGCGTGCGAGCGACGCACACGGCGACCGCTGCGCTCTGTGCCACCGGCTCGACGCGCACAACCTGCGACGCAACTTCGCCCACCACCGGCCACGGGCTGGCACCCGAACGGTGGAAGAGAACCAGCAATTCCTGCCCTGGCTGGTACTCGCGGTTACTCAGGAAACGCAAGCCTTCTCCGGAGACGTCCATGCTCATCGCTTCTTCAAACCACGGAATGTGCGCGGGACGAATCTGCAGCGGAATCGCCAGCGGGCGCCGCGGGCTGGCTCGCTGCTCCACAAGATGTTTGTGGCCGTTCCCGTTGGTCCAGCTATGGTGCGCCGGCTGAAAGCAAAGTCCGATCGACGGCACCAAGGTATGGGACTGCTCCACGGTTTCAAACAGGCTCATCTGGCGAGGGAACCGTCCAATTACTCGCGCCGGTATTTCCGGTTGCGGATCCGCGAGTTGCGGATCGTAGGGAAACGTCACCCACAGCGAAGTACCCGCGGCATGCTCTTCCCGGCACGGAACGAGCAGTCCGCCGCGAGAAACGTTCAGCGTTTCGCAAACTTCGGTCTTCTGGCCGAAGGGCGTCGTCCAGCGAAGTCGAGCGGGCAAGCGGAGCTGGACGCGGCGGTAGTCGCGTCGGTCCATAGCTCATCACAATATGTTGAGGAAGCCGCCAGGTTGGGCACGGCGCAAAGCGGCGTGTGCAAACCGCTACCGGATCGTACTAGGACATAATTGGTCGCAATTGCGATTGCAAGTTAGTGAATGGGGTGCTAATTTTGCCTACGGTCCGCTTGGACGGAGGAATCAGATGTCCGATGGATCGGAACGCAGGGTAGCCCGCAGATTTACCATGAGCTTGCCGTTGCGTGTGCTGGCGAGCGAACCGCGTGGCTCGGAGTTTCAGACGCAGACGCGCGACGTCAGCTACCAGGGACTTTACTTCCTCGCGGAAACCACCTTTGAAGTTGGCGCTGAAATCGATTTCATTCTGACCCTTCCTCAGCAAATGGCGCAAAACGGAAACGTGGATATCCGCTGCCGCGGTGAGATTGTGCGCGTCGAGGATTCCCCCGATGGCCGCCGGGGCGTGGCCGCGAAAATCGCCCGTTACGAGTTTCTTCCCGCCACCGCATCCGCCGCGTAAGTTTGTTTTTCGCCCGGATTTTCTAATTTCCTGCGCATCTCCAGATTTGCGACGGTCCTGGGGTTCTACGTACTGATCGCGATCGGTCCGCATAGTCCGATCGGGCAAGCCTATACGGCGGTCACCGGGCAAGGCCTTCCCTTTTCGTTCCAGGGACTTCTTTTGGCTTCTGTGCTTTACAGTCTGCCGTTTGCCGTGCAGCCCTTTACCGCCGCAATTTCGACCGTCGACAGGCGCCAGATTGAAGCATCGTGGTGTCTCGGCAGAGGATGGCTCGCGACATTTTTTCATATTACTTTGCCGCTGGCGTGGCCAGGGGTCTTGACCGGACTGGTGCTCAGCTTCGCCCACACGCTCGGCGAATTCGGCGTCGTCTTGATGATCGGCGGTAATCTTGCAGGAATTACCCGAACAATTTCCATTTCCATCTATGATCAAGTGCAAGCACTCGATTATGACGCCGCGCATCAGACCGCTCTGGTGCTGCTCCTGTTC
The DNA here is from genome assembly GCA_963819745.1 of uncultured Acidobacteriota bacterium. Lineage (GTDB taxonomy): Bacteria > Acidobacteriota > Terriglobia > Acidiferrales > UBA7541 > Acidiferrum. Next base: position 212,086 of record CAWFXG010000010.1, read on the forward strand.
TCTTTTCTAGTACTGGCAATCACTTACGGACTGCAAAAAAGAAGGATTGCGGTATGGCCGACGCACTAACGCACTGACGTGCGCTCTCAAGGGTTTTTATGTTTGTAATTGTTTAGCGTCTCGTTCTCGTCGTCGTACTCCTCCTCGTCATCCTTTCCTCATCGTCGTCCTTCGTCCTCGGTTGCGGATCGTTGGAAGAGGGTATAAAGCGGGACGCTTTACTTACTGTCGTAAGCCATGCGAGGCCTGTCGAACCGTCAGCGTCAGTGACACTGACACTGTCGCCGCAGGGCCTCGCTCGCTGACGCAGTAAGTAAAGCGTCCCGCTTTATACCCTCTTCGCTCCGCCGCATTGGCCGCTAAAAGCTGCTGGCTATCTTGTAGCAGGCCGTTACGATATGCACTTATAAGTGCGGTTGAGAAGTCGATAGACTATCCCTCTGGAGTTAGCGCATTGACCGTGCGCTTTAACAAGAAATTCACCAAAGGTGCCCTGATTGAAGCTGACTTACGGGTCGAACTCGATCCTCCGACCGTGACCGTCCTCTTCGGCCCATCGGGCTCCGGTAAGACAACGATTCTCCGCGCCATTGCTGGGCTCGAACGATCCAGCGATTCGGTCATTCGCTTCGCCAACGAAACCTGGCTGGACGACAAGAACGGCATCTTCATTCCCCCACAGCGACGTCGAATCGGTTTTCTCTCACAGGATTACGCACTTTTCTCGCAGTTGACCGTGACCAAAAACATCCGTTACGGCTTGGGCGCTCTGCCCGTCCGGGAACAACAACTTCGCATCTCCGGCCTCCTGGAACGTTTCCAACTGCAAGATCTTGCCGGGCGTTTTCCCGATCAGCTTTCAGGCGGTCAGAAACAGCGAGTGGCGCTAGCCCGCACGCTCGCACCCCAGCCGCAGTTGCTTTTGCTGGACGAACCACTCTCTGCCATCGACGGGCCAACTCGCGAGACGTTGCGCGGTGAACTTCGGAACCTCCTTTGCTCTCTCAATATACCCGTCCTGCTCGTCACTCACGATCGCGTGGAAGCTCTCGCGCTCGGTGACCAAATTGCTGTCGTGGATCAAGGACGGATCGTTCAACACGCGTCGGTCGAAGAAGTTTTCTGCCGGCCGTTCACCTCGGCAATCGCCCGGATCGTCGCGGTTGAGACCGTCCAACGCGCCCGCGTCCTGCAAACGGACGGCGAACTCGTCACGGTCGCGGTCGGAAATGCCCGACTGATCGCTGCGGAATCAGATTTCCCAGCGAGCGTCACGGAAGCGTTCGTTTGTATCCGTGCCGAAAATGTCCTCCTGCTGAAGAGTGCGGAAACGATATCATCCAGCGCCAGAAACCGGCTTCCAGGAATCGTGAAATCCATGATCCGCGAAGGACCGATCTGGCGGATCGAGCTCGATTGCGGATTCACGCTCACCGCTCTGCTGACCCGCCAGGCATGTGAAGAATTGGCCCTCAAAGAGAACGACCATGTCCTCGCGATGGTCAAAGCGACCAACGTGCATTTGATTCCGCGGCAGAGGGAAACACGTGTCGGCGTATCGGCGTAGGGGCGTGTCGGCGTATTTTCGTGGGGGTTGACGCTTGCAGGGCGAGGCGATGCGGGAAGCCCCGGTTCGGACGGACGCCTCACAGCACGGAAACGCCCTGTTCGGCGATCGACTCACCCTACTCCACGTCTCCCACTCGATCTTCGATCCCCGACGCCGACACGCCGACCAACGCCGATCCGCCGACCCGTTTCCTCCCCCTACCCTGGTTTTGTCATCGCCTCGGGTCGGACTACCTTTTGAAATTCCTCATCCGAGACAAACTTCAGCTCCTGGTTGGCTTCCCGGAGCGACAGATCATGGACGTGCGCGTGATGCGCGAGCTTCGCGCATTTGTCGTACCCGATGATCGGGCTGAGCGCGGTCACCAGCATCAGGGAGCGGTCGACAAAGTAGTCCACTTTGGCGCGATTCACTTCCAGACCGGTCAGGCAATGGTGAACGAAACTCCGGATAGCATCGGAAAGCAGGCGAACCGAGTGCAAAAAATTGTAGATGATCACCGGCTTAAAGACGTTCAGTTCGAAGTTCCCCTGGCTGCCACCAAATGCGATGGCCGCCTGGTTTCCATGCACCTGAACCGCCACCATCGTGATCGCCTCGCATTGAGTGGGGTTCACTTTGCCAGGCATGATCGAGGAACCAGGCTCATTTTCCGGGATGGAAAACTCTCCGATACCGCAACGTGGCCCGGAAGAAAGCCAGCGCACGTCGTTAGCAATTTTCATCAGTGATCCGGCCAGGGTCGCTAAGGCCCCGCCGGCGAATACCAGTTCGTCGTGCGCTGACAGCGCAGCAAATTTGTTCGGATGCGATCGGAACGGCAGCTTCGGTCAGGTCGGCGATCTTTTGGGCGGTGCGTTGAGCGAATTCCGGATGGGTGTTGAGACCTGTTCCGACTGCGGTTCCGCCAATCGCTAAATCAAAGAGGCCGTCCATCGCGAGTTTAATCCGATGAAGATCGCGTTCAATCAGCGAGGACCAACCCGAAATTTCCTGTCCGACGGTGAGTGGGGTGGCGTCCTGGAGATGGGTCCGTCCTGTTTTAACGATGTGAGCGAATTCCTGCGACTTGGCCTCGAGCACCGCGTGCAACTCCTCCAGTGCCGGCAAGAGTTTTTCTCTGAGAACCATCGCTGCGGCGATATGCATCGCCGTCGGAAACGTGTCGTTGGACGATTGCGACATGTTCACATGGTCATTGGGGTGAACCGGTTTCTTGCTGCCTTTGGTCCCTCCAGCCATTTCGATCGCCCGATTCGAAATGACTTCGTTAGCGTTCATGTTCGTCTGGGTGCCGCTTCCGGTTTGCCAGATTCGCAGCGGAAAATGGTCATAAAGTTTCCCGGCAATGACTTCGTCCGCAGCGGCGGCGATCAGCTCCGCTTTCTCTTTTGGAAGCACTCCCAGGTCTTGATTGACCAGGGCTGCCGCCTTCTTGAGGAGACCAAAGGCCCCGACTAGTTCGGGCGGCATCCGGTCCTCTCCAATATCGAAATGAATGAGCGAGCGCGCCGTTTGCGCGCCCCAGTAAACTTCGTCGGGAACTTCGATGGTTCCCATGCTGTCAGATTCGGTACGCATAGATGATCAATTTTGAGGGGAGAACGCTGAACGTTGAACACCAAACGCTAACGCCAAACGCTGAACGGCTAATGATCGAGCTTCTTTTTCACGACCAGGACCGGACATGGCGCGTATTGGACAACTCGTTCGGCGGTGCTGCCAACCAGGAAACGTTCGAAACCGGAGCGACCGTGGGAGCCGATAACAATCAGATCGGCTCTGATCTCTTTGGCGGCTTTGACGATTTCATCGTAGGCAGTCCCGATCCGCAAGAGCGGCCGGGCCTCCAGCCCTGTGGCGACGATTTGTTCAATGACCAACGCCAGCTGCGCGTTTGCCTCACGCTTTAACGAATCCACCTGAATCTTAACCTGCTCATGTTCCGTATAGGTTCCCTGATAAAATGCCGCTGGATAATTCGGGACCTGAAAAACATGCAGGAGCGTAATACTTCCGCCGGTGAGGAGAGCCAGTTGGGTCGCAGATTCAACAGTCTTTTGCGAATGTTCCGAGAAATCGATCGGGACCAGAAACTTACGGTAGCCTGCCAAAGAATCACTTTCTGCGGCGGGGATCTCCTCTTCCCTGGAACTCGATACCTCTGAAGGCGAATCCGGCGGATTTTTGGTGCTCATATTGGACGTCTCCAAACGTAATTGCAGGATGACTTTTAAGACTCTTCAGACCGCAGGGTCAAGGATTCGTTCCTGCCAAAGGTGCTTCTTCAATCGTGGTCGTGCTCGTGGTCGTGTGCGCGGTCGCCCTTCGATCTTCTAATCGACACAGGAATTTATGGGAGTTCACATCGCAAGGCAGGATGACGCGGAAAAGCCCCGGCGAGGTAGGGCGAAGCTCCGTCTAGCCGGGGCTTCCCGCGTCGCCTAGCCCAGGACGTCACCCCCTACAAATTGGTCGTACGCAATCGACAAGGGAATTTATGGGGCTTGCGCGCGTCGCAAGGCAGGATGACCCGGAAAGCCCCGGCGAGGTAGGGCGAAGCTCCGTCTGAGCCGGGGCTTCCCGCGTCGCCTAGCCCAGGACGTCACCCGCCTACAAATTGGTGGGCCAATGCGACTAAGGAATTCATGGCGATTTTATAGGAAGGAATCGGCACGAGTTGGAGTTGGACGATGAACAGAACACAGGCTGGAAGCCCATGCTACTTTTACGCCGTCGCGTCATCACTCTCGGTACACGGCGAGAGCTACCGGGAAGGTTCCGAGACAGCGCTCGATAGTCCGGAAAGCCAACGTAGCACAGGCTTCCAGCCTGTGTTCTGTTCGCACCACCAGATGGCGTTTTTGAAGTATCCGCCGTTCTTCCGCAACTGTACAAAGATCAGGGTTTCAACCCTAGACCGAGTCCTGTAGCCACCTTCGGGGCCAAACCACGGACGTTTCGTCTACCGAAGAAGCAAAGCGGGGACGCTTCGCCTACTACGCCTTGTTCTTGTTATAGACGTCGAAGATCACGGCCGCTAACAAAACTAACCCCTTGACCACCTGCTGCCAGTCGATGCCCACGCCCATAATCGACATGCCGTTGTTCATCACTCCCATGATGAAAGCGCCAATCACCGCTCCCATCACTTTCCCGACGCCGCCTGAGGCCGAGGCGCCTCCAATGAAAACGGCCGCAATCACGTCAAGTTCGAAACCGACCCCGGCTTTGGGAGTCGCCGTATTGAGACGCGCGGTGAAAACCAACCCTGCCAATGCGGCCAAGACACCCATCGTCACGAAGGTGCCAAAAGCTAACCTTTCCGTCTTGATTCCGGAGAGTTTGGCCGCCTTTGCATTGCCGCCCAAGGCATAGATCCGCCGACCGACCGTGGTCCGCGTCGTGATGAAAGCAAAGAGGGCGATCAATACGCCCATGATAATCAGGACGTTCGGCAAACCTTTGTAGGAGGCCAGTTGAAAGCTTAAATAAAGGACCAGCCCTGATATAATGACGTTCTCCAGCACAAAAAGAGCGAAAGACCCGCCCCGGAAGCCATGCTTTTCACGGTTCAACCGTCTGCGGAGACTGCTATAAAACATCCCGACCGCAACGAGCGCGCCAATCACCATGGAAGTCACGCGGAAACCTGTCTCGCCAGGGATATCGGGAATAAAACCCGAGCTCAATTGTTGAAATGGAACCACGAACGGTCCGATCGAATTACCCCCGAGCAAAGCCAGGGTGAGCCCTCTGAAAACCAGCATCCCGGCCAAAGTCACGATGAAAGAGGGTATTTTGTGATAGGCGATCCAGTATCCTTGGCCGGCGCCAATCAAGCCGCCGGCCACCAGGCACAGAAACATGGCGATTCGAAAATCCATGCCCATTCGCACCATCATCACCGAAGCCAAAGCGCCGATAAAGCCGGCCACGGAACCCACCGAGAGGTCAATATGCCCGGCGACAATGACCAGCAGCATCCCCAGCGCCATGATAATCACATAGCTGTTTTGAAGAACCAGATTGGTCAGGTTGAGCGGCTTGAACAACGTGCCATGGGTCATGAACTGGAAAAAGACCATGATCACCACCAGCGCGATCATCAGACCATATTCGCGGAAATTGCCCTGACCGCTGCTTTTGACGGTCTTGGTTTCCGGTGGTTTCGCTAAAACTGCTGCTTGAGTGCTCATTCCGCTTTAGTGTCAGCGCGCAGTATAGCGCGCATAATTTTCTCTTGAGAAGCATCTTTTGCCAGCATTTCGCTGACGAACTTCCCGTCGTTCATCACATAAATTCGATCACAGATCCCGAGCAATTCCGGCATCTCCGAAGAGATAACGATGACCCCTTTTCCCTCGCTGGCCAGTTTGCCGATAATCACGTAGATCTCGTATTTGGCGCCGACATCAATCCCGCGTGTCGGTTCGTCCATGATCAATATTTCAGGATCAGCGAACAACCATTTGCTGAGGACGACCTTTTGCTGGTTCCCGCCGCTGAGATTGCCCGTGATCTGGTAGACGTTAGAAGACCGGATATTTGTCTTATTCCGATAGTCGTTGGCCACACCCAGTTCTTTCATATCGTCGATCACGCCGGCCTTGGAAACACCCTCGAGATTGACGATGGTGATGTTGTGCTTGATGTGGTCGATCAAGTTCAAGCCGTACGTTTTGCGGTCTTCCGTCACATAAGCAATGCCGTGGTCAACCGCCTTGCCGATGGTGCTGATATCGATCTTCTTGCCGTGCAGAAACACTTCTCCACTGATCCGGCGTCCGTAGGATCTGCCGAAAACACTCATCGCAAACTCGGTCCGGCCGGAGCCCATTAATCCCGCGATTCCGACGATCTCCCCCTTCTTTACCTGCAGGTTGATCCCCTTGATCATTAGCCGATCGGCATGAATGGGGTGATGGACCACCCAATTTTTCACTTCAAAAATTGGCTCTCCGATATTTGGCGTTCGTTTGGGGAAACGGTCAACCAACTCGCGTCCGACCATGCTGGTGATAATCCGGGCTTCGCTGATCTCGTGGGTGTCCAGCGTTTCGATGGTCGCTCCATCGCGCAGGATGGTGATCTGATCCGCCACCTTTTTAACTTCGTTCAGCTTATGGGAAATCAGGATCGAGGTGATTCCATGCTGCTTAAATTCAAGCAAGAGTGCGAGCAAGGCGTCGCTATCGTTTTCGTTCAGGCTGGCCGTCGGTTCGTCCAGAATCAGCAGCTTAACTTCTTTGGACAGCGCCTTGGCAATCTCCACCAATTGCTGTTTCCCAACTCCCAGGTTGGTGACCAGGGTTTCCGGATTTTCATTCAAACCCACCTTTTGGAGAAGCCCATGGGTGCGCTTTTCGGATGCATCCCAGTCAATGACCCCGTTTTTAGCTTGTTCGTTGCCGAGGAAAATATTCTCGGTAATGGATAAGAGAGGAACCAGTGCAAGTTCCTGGTGAATAATGATAATTCCTAACTTCTCACTGTCCGAGATGCCTCGGAGATGGCGTTCCTGACCCTGATAATGAATCTCCCCTGAGTAGGTGCCGTAGGGATAAACCCCGCTCAGCACCTTCATCAGAGTCGATTTGCCGGCTCCATTTTCGCCCACCAACGCATGAATATCGCCCTGGCGAACTGAAAGATTGACGTTGTCCAGCGCTTTCACGCCCGGAAACGTCTTTGTGATCCCGCGCATTTCCAGGATGTTGTTCATGCGTTCAGCGTTCGGGGGAAACGGCCGGCGGTCGGCGTAAGTCGGCGTGTTGGCGTGGCCTCCGGCCTTCTTCAATCGTTATCGTGCTCGTGCTCGTTATTGTGCTCGTCTCTCCGTTCGGCGTTCAGCGTTCGCCTTTAACGTTCTTGTATCGTGCTCGTCGTCGTCCTCGTCCTCGTCGTCGTCCTCCAGTTGGCCGGCTCTTGGTCTGTGTCGCGCCTGACAAGCGCTGAACGCCGAACTCCGAACGTCTGAACGCCCCCGACCGGCGGCGCGCCGGCGGGGCGTTCTTAGCTCGCTACTTCAGTTGATCAGCTTTGTAATAACCACCGTCGACCAGGACCGCTTTATAGTTGGAAATGTCGACAGGTACGGGAACCAATAGGAAGGAGGGCACCACCTTCACTCCATTGTTGTAAGTCTTGGTGTCATTGATTTCCGGCTTACTCCCGGCTTCCAGGGCGTCCACCATGCTGGCCGCGACCTTGGCCAGTTCACGGGTATCCTTGTAAATGGAAGAGCGTTGTTCGTGGGCGATGATCGATTTGATCGATTGCACTTCGCAGTCCTGCCCGGTCACCACCGGCATTGGCAGATCCTTGGTCCCGTAACCAACGCCTTTGAGGGACGAGAGGATACCGATGCTTAAGCCATCGTAAGGAGAGAGTACCGCGTCCACGCGCTTGTCGGTGTAGTGGGCCGAAAGCAGGTTATCCATCCGAGCCTGGGCTACCGCACCATCCCAGCGCAGCGTTCCCACCGTTTTCATTCCGGTTTGTCCGCTTTGCACCTTCAATTTGCCGCTGTCAATGTACGGTTGCAGAACCGACATGGCGCCGTCATAGAAGAAAAACGCGTTGTTGTCGTCGGGCGAACCACCGAACAGTTCGATATTGAATGGGCCCTTACCCTCTTTGAGACCAAGTTCTTTCTCGATTGATTGGGCTTGCAACACGCCGACCTTGAAATTGTCAAAAGTCGCGTAGTAATCGACGTTCGGTGAGCCGCGGATTAAACGATCGTAGGCAATGACTTTGATGCCGGCGTTAGCCGCCTTTTGCAGGGCATCCGAAAGAGTCGTTCCGTCGATCGCAGCGATCACCAGAACCTTGACCCCTTTGGTGATCATATTCTCGATCTGCGCTAACTGATTGGGAATGTCATCCTCAGCATATTGCAGATCGGTTTTATACCCTTTGGCCTGCAGGGTCTTCACAATATTGTCACCGTCAGCGATCCAACGAGCGGACGATTTTGTCGGCATCGAAATGCCAATCGTCCCTTTGTCGTCAGCGAAAGCCTGCGGGGAAAGCGACATTAGGCCGAGGGCCAATGTCATGAGTCCGTACTTGAATGATTTCATTTTTATTTGGGGGTCATAAACGGCGTGCGGGGCAAACCCGTGACCGCTCACGGGATCTTCGCAGGTTGAGTCTTCTCTGCAAGGGAAACTTCTCTGGAAGATGATCGCATTGCGTCTAGTTAAGATTTCCGTATTTAGCGTCGGTCATACGGCCCAAAGGAGTTTAGATTTTTCCAATCTGTGGCCCGAAGTGGCCAAGCCAGCTATAGCCCAGGGTTTACCCTGAGGCAATTCCACCCGAATTAGCCCTAAGGTGCATTAGCGCGCCGTCTTTCGGCAACCACTTCGCTAAACTGCCGGTAATTCTGTGAGCGCTCACAACAATAGCGTGGTTAATTAGATACCGGACGCGCTAGGAACCCTTCGACCCGCTTTACATTCCACCCGAAAGGTCTATTCACCTAAAGCCATGAGCTCCATCCCCAGGAAGCGCAATAAGAATCTGACCATCTATGATATCGCGGTCCGGACCGGTGTTTCTTATCAGACCGTTTCCCGGGTCCTGAACGGGATGCCGCACGTCTCACCCGCCACCCGGGAAAAAGTTCAAGCGGTCATCCAGGAGGTTGGGTTCCGACCGAACATGACAGCCCGGCAACTCGCTGGTCAGCGCTCAACCACTGTTGGGCTGGTGACCTTTGCCACCAGTTTCTACGGACCCGCCCAGGTCCTCGCCAACTGCGAGCAAACCAGCAAAGAGATGGGCTTAAGCTTCATGTTTAGCGGCATCATTGACCAAAGTTCGCCCGAGATCAGGCGCGCCGTGAACGAACTCTGTGCTTACCAGGTTTGCGGGATTCTGCTTTACCTTCCTTTGCAGATCGATCTACGCGATCTGCAAGACGTCAGCCGCAATGTGCCAATCGTTGCCGTGGACTCCAATCTGGGATGCAAATGCCCTGCCATTCACATCAATCAAGAACTCGGGTCTCGCATCGCAACGCAGCATTTGATTCGGCTCGGCCATAAAAAAATCGCCTATTTGCAAGGACCGCTCTTCTGGCGGGCGGCAGGGCTCCGTTTCAAGGGTTGGCTGAAAGAATTGAAAGAGGCCGGTCTTCATCCGGGACCGGTGATCGCCGGAAATTGGACCGCTGAATCGGGTTTCGAGGCCGCGCAGAAGCTTATCGCTCAACATTGGGGGCAATATTCCGCCTTGGTGGTGGCCAATGACCAGATGGCCTTGGGGGCGATCCGCGCTTTCGAAGAAAGCGGCATTCAGATTCCCGGGACCATTTCGGTGGTCGGGTTTGATGACATCCCGGAAGCCGCCTTTTTCCGGCCGCCACTTTCGACCGTCAAGCAGGACTTTGCCACCCTGGCTAAGTCGAGCGTGGAATGTCTGATGAGCCAGCTGAACCATCATGAGACGGGCCGTCTGCGGACCATCCAGCCCACTCTCGTCGGCCGCGAAAGCACGGCAGTGCCGCGGAAGACGTGTCGGCGTAGGGGGAAACGTGATCGGCGTAGGGGGAAACGGGTCGGCGGGGTCGGCGTATCGGCGTATCGGCGTGTCGGCGTACGGCCTACGGCGTATCGGCGTAGGGGCGTATCGATGTATCGGGAGGAACGGCGAGTCGACGACTCGGCGTAGGCAATAGGCATATCAGCGTTCGGCCATCGGATTCTTACGCCGACACGCCCCTACGCCGACCACGCCGACACGTTTCCCCTCCGCCGTCCGACACCCCTGACACGTCGACACTAGTTGAACTTCGCGGCGCACCGCTGGAAGGCGACAGACGCGCTGGGATGAATCAAGCAGTAATCTTTCGATTTCTCTGGTACTAACGCCACTCTGAACCGCTAAGGCCGCCAGGTTAATCACCTCGGAGGCTTGATTGCCGATGGCCAGGCAGCCTCTAATCTGTTTGGTCGATCGCTCAGCGATAATCTTAATCAGGGTCTTGGAAGGTTGGGCAATGGTTTTGTCATCGGCCGTCACCAGCTCGACTGTTTCCGATTCCACTCCGACATCGAGCCCGGCTTCGATGGCCTCCTGTTCCATCCAACCAACCGCCGCCACGGGTGGGTCGGTATCCAGATACCGCGGAACCCAGCGTGAACTGAAGAGCGTGGTCCCGCCGGTGATGGCGTCAATGGCCACCCGAGCTTGTGAAGAGGCGGCGCTGTCCAGCATATTGAGACCATTGACGTCACCAACGGCGTAGATATTTCTCCGGGAGGTTCGCAGCTGCGCATCGACCTCGACAAAGGGTGTCGTGGCGATGCCCAATTCTGCCAGTCCGAGATTCTCGGTATTCGGCCGGCGCCCCGTCGCCACCAGTAAAAGATCGGGTGAAATCTCGGTTCCGTCGGCCTTTGTAATGATCGGCCAACCATCTTCGACCGGTATATCGGCGACGGCGATTTGCCGGCCAAGAATCAGTTCCACTCCGGTTGCGGCCAGCTGCTGAGCAATGTGCTTTCCGACACTGGCATCCCAGTCCGGAAGTAATTGTTCACTCTGTTCCGCCAGCGTGACCTGGCAACCGAATCCACGGTAAATGGCGGCAAATTCGCAACCGACATACCCGCCGCCGACAATGAAAAGATGGGCCGGCGTATGAATCGTATCGAGCAATTCATCGCTATTGATCATTCGCGAATTTGGGGACCCGGGATAGTCCGGCCGCGCCCCCGTTGCCAAGATGATGGAGTCCGCTTCAATTTCTTCCTGGGTCTCATTTTTGGTCGGTGATTCGGATGCGGTGGTCATCGACCAGTGTTCCGCGTCCGAAGGCGACCCTGACATTCAGCTCTTCTAAATCGTGCTGCAGAGCGCCCGCCAACCGGCTGCTGGCAGCGCGCTGGGCTTTCTTCCATTGGACCAGGGATTCCGTAAAAAGATCGACATCGACTCCGGCTTTTTTGCCCTTAAAAAATTCGCCATGGAGTCGTGCGGCTGCATGAAGAGCTCGAACCGCGTATGACCCGTGATGAAGCCGTGTGCCGCCCAGCGCACCGTTTTCGATGACCACTACTTTCAATCCTTTGTTCGCTGCCAGCAGCGCCGCTTCGCTGCCTCCAGATCCAGTACCTACGACCGCAAGTTGATATTTTTCGTTCATATCGTTACCGGCCCTACCTTCCACTAGAACCGTCCGCGACTCATCTATTGTTTTGGCTTTCAAAAGCTAAAATCGGCGGTCACTATCTCAGGCGCGGTTGAGATGGGTGAGAATTATCAACTAGTGATCATCGGTTCGGGTTCCGGCGGCCGCGAGGCAGCGCGTTTAGCGGCTCGTGGCGGTTTGCGAACGGCGCTCATCGAACGGGATCGGGTGGGCGGCACCTGTTTTCATCGCGGCTGTTATGCGCTCCTCACCCTCCAGGCATGTGCGCGCGAATTTCGTGATCGCTGGCGCAGCGGCCGGTTCGGGAACAAGGTCGATCTTTTGCAGGAGACTTTGCGCGACTGGCTGACCACCCAATCGAATGTCAGTTCGCGATTGGTGGACGCCCTCCGTGCCGAGCTCGAACAATTAGGCGTCGACCTTTACGAAGCGCATGGCCAGTTTCTGGATGAACGGACGATTCAAGCCATCGATTCCGACGGTACAATCATGACCCTCGGTGCCGAAAATACCATCGTGGCGACCGGTTCCAGACCCGCCTTTTCCGGCAAGTCAGGGCCAAGGCTGGTGAACAGCGATCAGTTGCTGGAAATTCAATCTTTACCCGGACATCTAGCCATTATTGGGGGAGGCTACATCGGATGCGAATTCGCCTCCATCTACCGCACCTTGGGCTGTCTGGTGACCCTCATTGAAAAAGAAAACCGGATCTTGCCTGGATGGGAACCCGAAGCCGGCAAACGGGTCGGTGAGATGCTGGAGATGCGTGGAGTCTCGATCCAGCTGGAGCGGAACGTATCGCTCCAGTTAATCGAAGAATATGAGGAAGGTGTTCGCATTCCAATTTCTGGCAATCCGGCGATCGAGGCAGACCTGGTGCTGGTGGCCACCGGCCGAAAACCGAACGTGGAGAAGCTTGGCCTGGGAGCGCTCGGAATCGATGACAGCACGTTTCTTAAAGTGGACGATCGGATGTCTCTTTCCCGTCCCGGGCTCTATGCGGTCGGCGACGTTAATGGGATCAGCCTCCTGGACAGTACGGCGTTTTCCCAGGCGGAAGTCGTGATCCGCACCATCCTTGGGCAGGGAAAGCCAGGGCGATCAACGCTGGATCCCGAGTTGTATCCATAGTGAACCGGCCATTGCTGCCGTCGGCCTCACCGAGGAAGAAGCGAAAGCCCAGGGGCACGACTATCTAGCCGTCTCTGACACCATCCAGCTGGTCTCCGACATTGAGCGCAGCGTGGTCGATCCAGAACCAACATTTCTCAAGGTCATCATCGACACCCGTTCTCGAAATTTACTAGGTTGCGTGGCGGTTGGGGATCACGCCGCAGTGACGGTCAATATTGCCACCATTGCCATGAGCTCGGGCCTGACCATTGACCAGCTTCGACAAACGCCATTGATTCAACCCAGCGCCTCGGAGGCTCTGATGGCCGTCCTGCGCCAGGTAGACTGAATTCCTTTGCCTCGAAAAGGGCGCTAGGTTGAGGGTGCTAACAACGTTGGTACAATGTGTAGTAGAGACGGGGGCTCATGGGTGGCCCCGCTTGCGCAGTAAGTAAAGCGTCCCGCTTTATACCCTCTTCGCTCCGTCGATAGGCGATGAGATTTGCGTGGCAACACTAGCAAGACTCTGCTTCCGCTACGACCGAAAGATCGACGACAAGGACGATTGGACGCAAGGCGCCCGAATGCGGATCGCTGGCGAGAGGGTATAAAGCGGGACGCTTTACTTACGTCGGCAATGCGGCCCTGCCGCCTCCTCAGGCGGACGGTACCGTGGCGTTGAAACCCTAGGCCGAGTCCTCAAGCCCGGGCGTGAGTCAGTTCTCTGACCTGACCTCCGAGAACGCTCAACAGTCCAGGGGCGGCCTTCAGCCCCATCCCATGCCATACTGAAAAGTAATCGTAACTCGACTTACAAAATATAGGTAAAGCGAATTCGGCTGGGCCAAAGTCTTACCCCGATTAACTCGAATTGGCGCGACGACAAATCCGGCCGCTTTTATTTGGGTGGGTTTGATTCGCATGATCATCCAAAGAAGCTTTGAGTCACATCACGTTATCGCCATCACTCAAACCGCGCATGCCTGGGTTTCAGGACAACTCGCCCGGCAATGGGGTAACAAAAGTTTTCCACAGTTTTGCCCCGGTCGAACCGCTCTGTTATGCCGCCGAGCAACACGATCGAGGGTTTCTGGATTGGGAGCGTCAACCGATGCTAAATCCAAGAAGTGGATTGCCACACACCTTTGAGAACATCCCGCTCAAGCTGGATGTTGAACTCCGGAAAAAGAGCATTCTTGAGTTAAAAGCAGTGTCTCTCTATGCAGCTCTGGTGACCTCGCTCTATTTTGCGAGAACCGTGGGAAAACAGAGCCCCTTGGAAAGTCACGATGACCGCCAGAGAATCGCGGAATTCCTTCGCGAACAAAAAACGTTGCAGCACAAACTTCTGAGTTCTCTGCGGAAAGATCCTTATTTGCGTTCGGCTTGTTCGGATCGAGCGATTGAATATAACCAAGGGCTTTTGGCGGCCTGGGACCAACTTTCGGTGCGAGCTTTGCCGTGATCCCGACTGCAATTTCTCGATTAACAATGTCCCGTCCGCTTTGGATAAGACCTGCCGGTTATCGGTCACCTCGGTCGATCCGAACTCCAGGGAGGTTGGCCTGGAGCCTTGGCCATTTTCCAAACCGCGAGTTGAACTAACCTGCGAAGGCCACGTCCTGGACCGGCGTTTTACCTCGGAGGCTGACTTACGAAGATATTTAAAAGACGCCCGGCGGGTTTCAGTTATTTACACCCTGATTCCGTCTACCCAGGCTTCGATGAGCTGATTTTCTTACTGAATCGTCCACAAGGGAAATGAATCTCCTTCTTTCAATCCAGGATCCCGATAATAAATGAGCTCTAACCGGCCGTCGTGGCAGGAACCCATCAGCGGTTTATTCTCCCCGAACCTGAGGGTATTGAAAGAACCTCGATAGGTCCGAAGCGAGATCCGTACGATGACACGATGTTTGTCCGATTCCTGACCGACCGCAACCACTCTTGCTGGAATTAATGTCATTCCGCCGCTTTCAGCTTCGGCTACTTTAGAGTTGTTTTAACATTCTTTAAATATGTTTTCGAAATATTTGGGTAAATAAGACAGCAAACAGCTAACCCATGCGGATTGCTGTCGTGAGAGCAACCTAATTTGTTGCCCAGAAATCAAGGGTCCGCCAATACTCTTTTCGAACGGTTGTCGTTGCTTTCGGGTATATCTAGGTGGCTCCCCAATCGTGCTCGTCCGCGTCGTCGTCCTGGTCCTTCGTCCGTTAGGAAAGGGCCCGCTGGGAACCTGTTGGGGTAACGTCTTGTGGCAGGTTGACGTGGGAAGCCCCGGTTCGGACGGAGCCTCACCCTACCGCCGGCCGCTTGCCGCTTTGATCCTCAACCGAGCTCGATAACGAGCACGATTCGATCGAATGATCTTTTTTCGAGAAGGATGGAATCCGGCTGGGTCACCCTTTAGTATGACGGCGATACACCTATGAAACCCGCCTTTCCAGAAATCAATAAAATCCCCTACGAAGGCCGTTCCTCCCAGAACCCTCTCGCTTTCAAACATTACGATGCCACCAAAGTCATCGAAGGTCGGTCCATGGCCGATCATCTTCGCTTTTCCGTGGCCTACTGGCACACTTTCCGCAACGCGTTGAGTGACCCGTTTGGGGTCGGAACAGCTCTCCGCCCGTGGGACGACGGTTCGCCTTCCATTGAGAACGCCCGGCGTCGGGCGTACGTGGCCTTTGAGTTCATTGAAAAACTCGGTGCGCCCTTTTACGCCTTTCACGATCGGGACGTCGCACCTGAAGGCGCTAGCCTCGCGGAATCGAACCGCAACCTCGATCAAGTCGTTCAAGTCCTGAAAGAAGAGCAGCAACGCACCGGAATTAAACTCCTTTGGGCCACTGCCTGCCTCTTTATCAATCCGCGTTTCGTGCACGGGGCCGCCACCAGTTCAAATGCCGGCGTATTTGCCTACGCAGCCGCCCAAGTGAAGAAAGGCGATCGAAGTGGCTCATGAACTGAACGCCGAAGGTTACGTATTCTGGGGCGGTCGCGAAGGGTACTCCAGCCTCTGGAACACCGACATGAAACGTGAGGTGGATCACCTGGCAAAATTTCTGCACATGGCTGTCGATTACAAAAAGCAGATCGGCTTCAAGGGAGCCTTTTACCTCGAGCCAAAACCGAAGGAACCGACCAAACACCAATACGATTTTGACGCGGCAACTTGTCTGAATTTCCTGCGCGAATACGGGCTGCTCGAACATTTCAAACTGAACCTCGAAACGAACCACGCGACGCTGGCCGGCCACACCATGCATCATGAATGCGAAGTCGCCGCTGCCGCCGGCGCGCTTGGGACCCTGGACGCCAATACCGGCGATGAATTGATTGGCTGGGACACCGACCAATTTCCGACCAACCTTTACCTGTCAACCCAGGTCATGCTCACCGTTCTCAAAATGGGCGGATTCACTACCGGCGGACTCAATTTTGACGCCAAGGTGCGGCGTGAAAGCTTCGAACCGGTCGATCTCTTTTATGCGCACATCGGCGGCATGGATGCTTTCGCGCGCGGCTTAGAAATCGCGGCGGCCATTCGCGCCGATGGACGGCTGGCTGAACTGGTCAAAAATCGTTACGCGTCTTGGGACACCGGGATTGGCGCAGCCATCGAATCGGGCAAAGAAAATTTCACTTCGCTGGAGAAATACGCCCTAAGCCAACCGGACCCCATCCAAACCATCAGCGGACGTCAGGAGCTTTTCGAGAATATCGTTAATCAGTTCGTCTCTTCGTAAGAAGTGTCAGTGCCAGTGTCAGTGTCAGTGGGAACGCATCGGCGTTGGTAGGGTGAGGCTCCGTCCGAACCGGGGCTGTGGGAGAAACGTGTTGGCGTGGAGGCGTATCGGCGTGTCGGCGTTGGGCGTTCAGCGACGCCAGGGCACTGTCGGTTTGGTAGGGTGAGGCTCCGGTGAGGCTCCGTCCGAACCGGGGTTTCCCGTTTCACCCTGCGCCTGTGACGTCGATCCCCCGGGGAGAAACGTCCAGTCATATCGGCGTCGATCCCAGGCCCTGTCGGCGTGATGGGTGACGCTCTGTTCGAGCCGCAGCATCGCGCCCGAACGCCGACCCGCCCCACGCCGACACGCCGACACGTTTCTCCTGGCCCGCCCCTCGCGACCCGCCGATACGTTTCTCCCCCTGCCCCCTTGCCTCCAGCGCGTCCCAGGCGCTATCAATAAGAGTATGTCGACGAACGATCCCCCCGCGGCACGTCTCACTTCGGAAAAAACTTTATTCGGCACCATGCCGGACGGCTCAAAGGTCGACAAATACACCTTCCGCAATGGCCGCCAAATGGAAGTGAGCATTATATCCTACGGCGGAATCATCCAATCGATCCTGGTCCCCGACCGGAACGGCCAAGTCGCCGATGTCGTGCTTGGGTTCGACACCTTAGAGGATTACATCCAGCCCCATCCTTATTTCGGCGCGATCATCGGCCGATACGGGAACCGGATTGCCCAAGGGCGATTCACACTCAACGGTCAAACAATACCAGATCCCGATCAACGATGGACCCAACGCCTTGCACGGAGGACCAGAGGGATTTGAGAAAAAGCTCTGGCAAGCAACCCCTATCGAGGCTGCAGACTCGGTCGGGGTCGAACTCTCTTATCTCTCGCCGGACGGCGAAATGGGTTTTCCCGGTAACCTGACGGTCACCGTGCGCTACACCCTCCATCCTGAGAATGAACTGCGAATCCAATATTCAGCGGTGACCGACCAGGAAACGATCGTTAATCTGACCAATCACACTTACTTCAACCTGGCAGGCGCCGGTTCCGGCACGGTGCTCGATTCGGTTGCACTGATCAACGCCGACAGATTTACCCCAATCAATCAGCTCCTGATCCCAACCGGCGAATTGCTGGAAGTGAAAGGTACGCCGCTGGATTTCACCACCCCGATGGCCATCGGCTCACGTATCCGGGCCGATTATCAACAGCTCAAATACGCGGAAGCGAAAGAGGGAGGTTACGATTTCAACTGGATCCTGAATCATCCTGGAGATTTGCATGCGTTGGCCACCCGCGTCACCGATCCTTCATCCGGACGCACCATCGAGATGTACACCACTGAGCCGGGCGTCCAATTTTACTCCGGGAATTTCCTGAACGGCACGTTGAAAGGTAAACAGGGACTGACCTACCCCCATTGGAGCGGCTTTTGCCTCGAGGCCCAGCATTACCCGGATTCCGTCAACCACCCGCATTTTCCCCCCACCGAGCTTGCTCCCGGAGAGAAATACTCTCAGACCACGGTCTTCAAGTTCGCCGCCTGAGGAAGTGTCAGTGCCAGTGCCAGTGGCAGTGTCGGTGTCAGTTGCCAGCAGAGAAGCTTCGCCTCCTTCCCGATCGTTCTCGTTATCGTGCTCGTGCTCGATTTTGATTGTTGATCCTGCCGATCAAAAGCGGGTCGAGACAGAGAGATCGTCCTCGTCCTCGTGGTCGTGGTCGGTCTGCTGGTCCGAGTGGAAAAACAATCGACGAGAGGACGACCAAAAACGCCGACACGCCGCCGATTCGCCGACACGCCGACACGTTTCCCCTGCCGCCTCCCCACTGACAACCGGCAACTGACACTGACAACTAGACTGACACTGACACGTTTATTTCGAGCTCTTAAAATATTTGAATTGAGCCCGAACCATGGTACCGGGAAGCTGCGATGCTTGCTTTGCCCAAAGAACAAGGCAACGTCCGCCTCTGAATTTCATGCAAACGCAAAAGGACGCCGCCGAACCGACCATCACTCCTCCAAAAGCCGCCGAGAACACTGTTTTCGCGGTTCTCATTGCGATCAGTGTCTCGCACCTTCTCAATGACACCATCCAATCGGTCATTCCGGCGATTTACCCGATCCTAAAACAATCCTTCCAACTCAGCTTTACCCAGATCGGCCTGATTACCTTGGCCTTTCAACTCACCGCATCTTTGCTCCAGCCTTTTGTCGGGTTGTATACGGACCATCGACCGAAACCCTATTCGCTGGCCATCGGGATGACGTTTACGCTCGTGGGACTGCTTATCCTGTCCAGGGCCAGCAACTTCCCGGTGATCCTCTGTTCCGCAGCCCTGGTCGGGATGGGATCTTCCATCTTTCATCCGGAAGCCTCCCGGCTAGCTCGCATGGCTTCGGGCGGACGACACGGGTTCGCCCAATCGATTTTCCAGGTCGGCGGGAACGCCGGGACCTCGCTCGGGCCGCTTCTGGCCGCGATCATCATCGTGCCGAGAGGGCAACACAGTGTTGGCTGGTTTTCCGTAGTC
This sequence comes from uncultured Acidobacteriota bacterium, assembly GCA_963819745.1. GTDB lineage: Bacteria > Acidobacteriota > Terriglobia > Acidiferrales > UBA7541 > Acidiferrum. Next base: position 231,221 of record CAWFXG010000010.1, read on the forward strand.
GCCCTGGTGGCCATTGTGGTGCTCTACAATGTTGGCCATTGGTACAGGGGAAACCTCGGTCGACTTAAGCCCCCGGCTCAGTCCAAAGGTCGTCAGGGCCATCCGGTCGGGACGCGAAAAGGAGTCGTCTGGGCTCTGGCGATCTTGATCGCGCTGATGTTCTCGAAGTTTTTTTATCTCTCTAGCATGACCAATTATTTCACCTTTTACCTGATCGGAAAATTTCATTTATCCGTGCAAGGAGCGCAGTTGCACCTGTTCCTTTTCCTCTTTTCGGTCGCGGCAGGGACCATTATTGGTGGCCATCTTGGTGACCGGTTCGGCCGCAAATATGTCATCTGGGGTTCAATTCTCGGCGTCGCACCCTTTACGCTGGCGCTGCCCTACGCCAGCCTGATCTGGACCGATGCCCTGATCGTGGCGATCGGTCTGATTCTCTCCTCGGCTTTTTCTGCCATTCTGGTCTACGCCCAGGACCTGGTCCCGGGCAAAGTGGGGTTGGTTTCCGGCCTCTTTTTCGGTTTTGCTTTTGGGATGGGCGGCATCGGTTCGGCGGTCTTAGGCGGGCTCGCGGATCACACCAGTATTAACTTCGTCTTTCTGGTCTGTTCGTTCCTTCCGTTAATCGGCTTGTTGACAGCCTTTCTCCCGGACCAGGGCGGAGCGGGTCGGCGGGTCGGCGGTGGGGCGTGACGGCGTTTGAAGAGGTTGCCAGTGTCAGGGCAGTTGTCAGTGTCAGTTGCCAGTTGTCAGTCAGGAGGCATCGCCTCCCCAATCGGTATCGTGCTCGTGCTCGTTCTCGTGCTCGATTTTGATTGTTGATCGTTGCCGGTCAAAGGCGGATTGCGATAGAGGGATCGTCCTCGTGGTCGTGGTCATGGTCGTTCTGCTCGTGTGGGAAGCAATCGACGACGACGAGGTCGAGCACGAGCACGATTGAAGAACGCCGATACGCCCATCGCCGACACGCCGACACGTTTCTACCACCCCCCGCCGACACGTTTCCCTCAAGCCGAACTCTGAACGCTGAACGCCGAACGGCAAGACGAGAACGATTGAGGAGCGCGACGCGCTCCTCCCCCATCAAATCGCCCACCAGAGGCAAAGGCCAAAATTTGACCTGTCCCCAGGGGGAAACGGTATCGACGTGTCGGCGAGTGGGGCGTGTCGGCGTTCGACCTCATGGGTTCTATGAGGGTATTGGCGTGACAGGTCAGGATGGCTGGATGACTTGGAACTGTGGATGACTTTGGTATCCTGCTGCAACTTGCCTACACGCAAGCGGGCCGTTTGCCTGGTTCGTCTTGCATTGGTGCCTTTCGATCGAATGCAAATCCCTGCCTTTGGACAGCCCTACATTTTGACCCGTCCCCAAGTGAGGTCCGGACCAGGACGGAGCGGGTCGGCGGGTCGGCGGTGGGGCGTGACGGCGTTTAAAGAAGTTGCCAGTGCCGGTTGTCAGTGTCAGTCAGGGGGCATCGCCTCCTCCAATCGTTATCGTGCTCGTTCTCGTGCTCGATTTTGATTGTTGATCGTTGCCGATCAAAAACGGATTGCGATAGAGGGATCGTCCTCGTCGTCGTGGTCGTGGTCGTTCTGCTGGTCTGTGGGAAAAGCAATTGTCGACGACGAGGACGAGCACGATTGAGGAACGCCGATGCGCCCGATCGCCGACCTGTTTCTGCCCACGCCGATTACGTTTTCCCCTTCCGTTGAACGCTGAACGGAAAGACGAGCACGATTAAGACGCCGACACGCCCCATCGCCGACACGTTTCTCGCCCCTGCTGACAACTGACTGACACTGGCAACTGAAATCAACTGAAATCACGGAACCGTGAAATCCGCGACCAAAGGCAAATGATCGGAGACACTCAGCATGCCATCCTGTTCGACGGAATAACGCTCGATGGTGATCATGGGTGCGGCAAAAAGGTAGTCGAGTGTTCTGACCGGGATCCGGTTGGCGCCTGATCGCTGGGTGAACGTAAAATATCGAGCCATCTGGTCTCCGGTAGCATCCGAAACGGTGGGAACCCCGGAGTAACGTTCATACAGCAAGTCAATCTCGGATGGTTCACGGTGGATCCCGCGACTTTCCGGGGTCAAGAGAGCGGATTGACCGGGTGGAAGCAGGTTAAAGTCGCCGCCCAGAATCCATGGCTGGTTCGCTTGAGTCAATTGGTTCAATCGTTGGAGCACTTTCCTGATCTGGCGTTCCATGACGTCGGTGCCTTTCGGGAAAGCCTCCAGATGGGTGTTCAAAATGGTCAGGAACTCTCCGTTAGCGAGAGGCAATTCGACTTCCAGAATCGCGCGTTTAAGATTGAAATCGCGGTCGATCGGGTTTCCCGGAACGCCAGGCAGCCGGTAACGTCGCGTTTTTCCCAGGCGATACCGGGAAAAAAGCACTAGCATCGTTCCGGCGGCTCCGAGAACTTTCGGATGCGGCACAAACTTCGATTTCCAATAATAGGTCGCCGCGTGATTTTGCATCTCTGGCGGGAGAGCGTTGAGCAAGAGAGTCAACTCATCCAGGTACGCGGTTCTGCGCGCCCCGCAATCCACCTCCTGCAAGAGAACCAGATCGGCGTTGGCGCTCGCGATGAAGGCCGCAACCTTAACCGCGGTTGATTCAACGTCGTTCCGGGCCACCAGGGTGTCCGGACCACCATCGTAAAAGAAGGAGTACCCGGTTCCGGCCAGAAATTGCACGTTGAAGGTGACGACCCTGATTCGCTGGCCAGGCGCCAGCAGGGGAGCGGTCTCTTTATTGCGCGGTTCGACCGGTTCGATCGGTCGCGGATGATAATTGAGGTACCTCGAAAGGAGAAAGCCGCCCGCGACCGTTCCGGTCAGCCAGGAAGCTAGCCGAATCAGCCTCATGCCTCACCGCCGGTTGATCGGCCGTTGGACTTTCGGCTTCGGTTGAACGACCACGTCAACGACCTTCGCATGCGGCACTTCGCCGGTACCGGGTTCTGTGATTTCGACCTCTGCCCCGCGCCTTTTCGCCAGTTTAGCCGCGATCGTGAAACACATGGTTCGATATGGGTTTAAGCCGTCGTCGACAAAGATAACTTTCTTGCTGCGAAGATCTTTTTTCACCTTCGGCTTTTCTCCGATGCCGAGCTTTTCCAGCATCGACTCAGCATGTAGTTGCGCTCGCTTCCAAGACATAGCAATTCGGGGAGGCAAGATAGGAGGCCACAAGCGGATTGGCGAGGGAAAACTTCGGCGTTCAGCGTGCCAGGGGGGAAACGTATCGGCGGGTCGGCGTGCAGGGGCGTGAGTTGGAGTATTGGAGTTCAGCCTTCGGCGTTCGGCGGCGGCAGAAACTGTCGGTGCATGGAGGCAACGCCGACACGGCCCCTCGCTGACACGCCGATACGTTTCTGCCCTGGGGGTTCACGTCCCAAGCGAGCGCGCCACGGGAAGCCCCGGTTCGGACGGAGCCTCACCCTACCTGTAACCGGAGCCTCACCCTGACCTATTCAATCGTGCTCGTTATCGATTTACGATCCTGGCTGGAGCGACACAAGCCACCCGAGACGCCGACACGTCCCGCTACGCCGACACCTCGCCGATACGTTTCTCCGCTTACGCCGACACGCCGACACGCTCCACGCCGACACGTTCCCTTCGCCGCCCGCCATTCCAGAAACCAGGCGATCAGAAAAATGCTCAGGATCTGAGAGGAGACCAGAATCCAGGCAAACGGTTTATGACTCTTTCTCGGGTCGATCACCCCGACCAGCAACAGAGACAAACAAATCTGGACACAAAAGACCGGGAGCATATTGCGTCCGACCGCACTGAACGGTCGAAGCGGAATTTCCCAGCGTTGCAGGGCAGGAAGCAACTTTGAGATCACCCAGGTGGTGACGAAAAAATTCATCACTCGCAACGGGCCAAGATGCCATTTGTCGAAAATCCACAATTGCCTACCCGGATCAATCTGCATCGCGATGGTGTACCAGCGGAGACCCAGGAAAATCATGGCCAGGATCAGGAGAAGGGCTTCAGCACCTTCGGACAGTTGGAGAACCTGGCGGTTTTCCTGGACGCATTTTCCAGAAATCAGGCCGCCCACCCACAACAACTGCCAGGAAAGAAGATCAAACGGGCCGGGGTTAAGGAACGAAGCATCCTTGAAACTGGCAAGAAACATCTCGCGCACCCGAAACTGGGAGACGATCCAGCAGGTCACACTGGCAAATAGAACTTTTTTCCAACCCCAACGATTGGCTGCCCAGAAGACGCAGGGCGTTAAGAGCGAAAACACCACGTACATCGGCAGAATGTCCATCAGCGGCGGTTGAAAAACCAAGGCTGCCGCCGCGACGATCGCTGCTCCGGGATTTTTGAAATATTGGTCCAGCAGATTCTGGATTCCGGGAAGTTTAGCGATAAAGAAGCTGCCCACGACAAAGGTAAAGACCAGCGTCACAAGATGGGCGCGATAGATCCGGAAAGCGCGTGCGACCGTGGCCGCCCGGGCGGCCTGGAACCCTTGTTTTTCAGTCCGGCGCTGAAAGAGCAAACCGGCGAGAAACGCGGAGACGAAAACGAAACCTTCTGCGGTCGAAAAAAAGCCGATGGGTTGATCCGTGAATACTCGAAGCGGGGACGGCGCATGATTAACGACCATCATGAGCAACAGAATTCCCCTCAGGATATCGAGCTCAATAAATCGCTTCATCGGTGCAAACAGTTGCCTCTTCTGCCTGTTCTAATCGCCTGCTTCCGTTTTGATGTTTCCTCTGAACTTGTATCGCTCAAACACAATATACTAAGACGCACCACAGAACCGTCCGGTTTCAAAGAACGAACGCTTCTTTGGTTTCAGATCGGCTGGAGGAACCGTTGAAACCGCGAACAACCTAAACCGGGTGATTCGATCAATACAGAAGAAAGTTTTTAGAGGATCAGGATTAGGCCAGTGTCAGTGACGGTCAGTGTCAGCGACGGCTGACATGCCATTACGCCTGTTCGCCGAATACGTTCCGCCCTACGCCGACAGTGTCTGCACGCGACCGAAATCGAAGATGCATCTGACGCGACACGAAAACCAGTCCCTTGGGCAACCCCGCCGAACCGCATTCGCCGAACGCCGAACGCCGTTCGCCGGGCTACTGCGACAGTCCTGGCCGCCTGGGCTTTCGGGCAATCCTGAGAGAGGAACTCGCCGACTTCCTTGCGCAAGATTTGGTAGCCTGCCGGACTCAGATGGATTTGATCGCTGACAAACAGAGCCTGAATCGGTTTGCGATCGTGACCGAGCATGTCGGAACAGACGTCGATGTATTCTGTATCGGGTTGCGTCTTGAGAAAGTCTTCCACCAACCGGTTAAAATTCAGAATGTTCTCCAGAAACATCAGACGCGCCGGACAGACTTTGACCGAAACAAAGGCAATCGGTATCGACTTGGAGTAGGTCCGGAAAATGGTGAACAACTGGGTGAACGACTGGAAAACTTTCTCCGGCGGCGTACCGCTGGCGAGATCGTTGTCCCCGGCGTAAATCACAATGGCCGATGGTTTGCGGGGTAAGACAAGTCTGTTGGCGTACCGAATGCAATCGGTCAAACGAGAGCCGCCAAATCCGCAATTCAGCACTGCGTACCCGGTAAAATCTTGCTGGAGCGATTTCCAAAGCCGGATGGAGGAACTGCCGTAGAAAACGATCGGGCTGGAAGCGATGGGCGATTGCGACAGCCTTGCCTCGAGAGCGCTGACCTCCGATTCGAAAGGATTAGCGAGTGGAACATTGGGGGCGCTCGCTACGATGGGAGCCAGTGGAACTTTGGGGGGGCTCGCTACGATCGGACCGGGATCGGGTGGCGCAACATTTTGGCAGCGAGCGGCCTGCAAACCCGAAAGCAAACAGATAAAAATTAGAACGGCAATTCGTCTGGTTGAATAATGTTCTATTGGATAGAGAACCATAAGCCCGCTGCAGTCTGTTCGTTTAAGTCATTAAACTCGGTCGCGCGTCGTTTGATTGCGCATCACTCATCGCCCTCATCTATTCAAACGTCCCTATGCCGGCCCGGGGAGTTTACATGTCTGGCCGACACTCTACAGGATACTACGGAGCCTGGCCCTGATAATTAAGCAAATACATGAATTGTCAACAATTCGTTCAGCGTTCCAGCGCAGGGGAAACGGGTCGGCGTAAACGGAGCATTGGAGTGGTGGGGTATTGGGGTCAGCCTTCGGCATTCTTTTTCAAATCGTTATCGTTCTCGCTCTTCCGTCAGCTCCGAGGGAAACGTGTCGGCGAATGGGGCTTAATGGCGTTCAGCCGGCCACTGACACTGACACTGGTCATCTGATCCGTCCTGACATGACTGTCTTGCTCCACTGGCCTGATGGCCTGACAACTGTACAAAGGGGTTTCCTATGAATTTTTTCCAAACCGTTCTTCAATCGATTGAGAATCCAGATCATACGGGTAGCCCGCAGGATCTGCAGGGCCTGCTGAACATTGCTCAAATGTTACCGGGCGTTCAGGGAGCGGAACAGCATCTGCAGCCGATTCTGAGCGTTCTTGGACCGCATCTTCAGGATGCGCTCAACGAACAGCACCAAAACAATGGTCAGGCTGCAGTTCAACAAACCGTTTCCAATCTGTCGCAACCCGGCGCCGGGGTTCAGGACATCGTCAACCTGTTCGGCCAGGAACGATTCGATGGAATAGTCGCGGAAATCTCGAAGCGCACCGGTCTGAATTCGCAGCTGATCCTGCAATTTCTGCCGGCTGTCATCCCCATGGTGATGAAATTGCTCGCCACCGGAACGCATCAGACGGATCCCCAGGCGCAGAATCCGGTTCTGAGTAATTTTCTCGGTTCAAATCAAAATGGGGGCGCCTTGCTGACCGAAGCTTTCCAACTCGCGTCCCAGTTTTTGCGCAAGTGATTGGTAGACCAGTGCAGCTCCAGCGCCGGGGGGAACCTGGAGAACGTTGGCGGGTCGCGTTCGTTTTCCGATCGTGTCGCGCTCGTTACGATATCGATCCTTCTCAAGTTGAAAGCGCGGCACTGAAGCAAAGGGAAAATCGAGGACGAGGACGACGACGAGCACGATTGGGTGAAGCGCTGAACCGCCCGGCCGCTGACAGAGGTCCCTCAAGTCGGAGAACGCTGACGAGAAAGACGATAACGATTACGAGCACGAGCGCGAAAGGAACGCTCGACGGCCGACACGTCCGCCGCACTGACACTGTCCTAGCCGACCCTGCTCGGCAGAGTGGCGAGATCCTCGGGGGTATCGACATCAATAGCCCCTTCGGACCAGTCGATTACCTCGACTTGGGCTCCTTCTTTCGGGACAAGGTTTCGCGCTCCTTGATCGCCTTCCAGATTTTTCAATTGGGGGAACCAATCCGCGCCGAACATCATCGGCGCACCAAGGATCCCATCGTACCGGGCGGAAATGATGATATCCGTTTGTCCATTGACCCGATCCAGAAAGCGCTTGATCACCTCCGAATTGAGACAAGGCTGATCGGCCAGCAACAACAAAACGGAAGTTGCACCCGCTTCCTCGGCGCGTTCCACCCCAAGCCTGATTGACCCGCCCATGCCGCTTTCCCAAAAGGGATTGACCACAATATCGGCACCGCAATCCTTGATGATCGGGACGCAGTCATAAGCACTGCTGCCGAGCACCACAATGAGATGATCCGGGCCCACCTCGGCAGCCATTCGGACGACCCGGCGCAGCAAAGGTTCACCTAAGACCGGCAGCAATTGTTTCGGCTGCCCGAGTCGTCTTGACCCGCCGGCCGCCAGAATAATTATCGCGTTTCGTCGCAGCATATCGGTTCCCTCAACTTGTGGATCGCTTCAACCCGGTCACGCAAGGGCCCTCCATTTCGTCCCATCAACGCGGCCTGAACTTCAGCGATAATGGCCATCGCAATTTCTTCTGCTGACTCAGAACCGATATCTAATCCAGCCGGGCTATGTAAAGCAGATACGTTGTCCAGCGGGCATCCTTCATCGATCAAGCGGTTCAGGAGCAGCTTTTTTCGCTGACGCGGCCCGAGCAGGCCGACATATCCATACTCTCCCTGGAGCACCTGTTTCAGAGCGACGATATCGCGTCCGAAATGATGCGACATTATCACGCAAGCCGTTCGCGGATCCCCGGCAGGAAGGTCGTACGCATCGGCCACTACTTCCACCTGCCATCCCAGGTAAGCGCCCAGGTAAGCGACTGCTTCCGCATCGAAATAATCCCCAAAGATGAGCAAACGGATCGGCGGCTGGATCTCCTGGACGAACTCCTCTGCCTGAACCACCCGGGGACCCTCGATCAGCCGGGTGCCCGCTGCCGCGTCGGCTAACCGGTAATCTGTCGAGACCATGATCGGTGTGCGATTGTCGAGAACACCGGTCAAGGCGTCCAGAAACGGGTTCGGCTTTTCCAGCCGCTCAACCAAGACCACGATCGAGCCATCACAAGCGAATCGGGAACGCAGATCGAAAAAGCATTTCGCCGGTTTACCGTGATCGATCACAGCCTGAGCGAGATCCGCTATCTCCTCCTCGATACACCCGGCGCTCAACCGGCCGACAAAAGGTCCACCTGGCAAGATCAGCATCCGGGACCCAGGTTGACGATAGGTCGATCCCGCCGACTTCACCAGCGTGGCCAGGGCAAAAGGACCTTCCGAACGTTGGTATCCGGCGATGATTTGCCTCAGTTCCTTCCAGGCCATGCGTCGAACGTTAGTTCGACTCTCGCGGACGGGCAATGGGGGAAACGTGTCGGCGTGTCGGCGTGTCGGCGTGTCGGCGTATCGGCGTATCGGCGTATCGGCGTTCGGCGTTCAGCGTTCGGTGTTCAAAAGCGCGACTGAAAGATCGATTACGAGAACGAGAACGATTTAGAGGTAGGGTGAGGCTCCGTCTGAACTGGGGCTTCCCGTTTGGCCTCGCCCTACAACGTCATCCCCCCATAATCCCCGGGAGCTAGCGGGGCGGCTCCGAGTCTCGAAGCTGGCCGAATCTGTGAAGCCTTCCGCCACGCTGGCCGCGGGGGCAAAGGCACGCGAATTGAAAGCCCAGGGCATCGAAGTATTCGATTTCAGCCTCGGCGAGCCGGATTTCAACACGCCGAAGCATATCTGCGAGGCCGCGAATGCAGCCATGATGGGCGGGCAGACGCACTACACGCCTGCCAGCGGGACCGGGGAATTAAAGAAAGCCATCGCCGGGTGGTATGGACGAACTTACGGCTACGAGTGCGGTGCCGAAAACATCATCGTCTCGAACGGCGCGAAGCACTCGATCCACAACGCCCTCGCGGCCTGCGTCGGCCCCGGCGATGAAGTCATTATCCCGACGCCGTATTGGGTGAGCTACAGCGATCTGGTTGAAATGACCGGCGCCAAGCCAGTGCTGGTCCCGACAAGCGTGTCCGCCGGCTTCCATCTGAAGCCGGAACAGTTGCAGAAAGCACTCACGCCACGCACGCGGCTGGTGATGCTCAATTCGCCGTGCAATCCGACTGGAGCGGTATACTCGCGAGAAGAACTCGCCGCAATTGTTGATGTGCTGGAACATCGGCACGAGATTGCGATTCTCAGTGACGAAATCTACGAACAGCTTACCTATGGCCATGCCAAACCAACCTGCGTGGTGACTCTGCGGCCTTGGTTGCGCGAACGAACACTCACCATTAGCGGGGCCAGCAAGAGTTACGCAATGACCGGGTGGCGAATCGGCTGGACCGTTGGCCCCGCCCAGATCATCAAAGCGATGGACAACATCCAGAGCCAGGAGACGAGTTGCCCATCGAGCGTCAGCCAAGCGGCGATGATCGCGGCGCTGAACTCGCCCCAATCCGTGGAGAGCATTGCTGAAATGCGACGAGAGTTCGCGGCCCGTCGCGACATTGTCTGCGAGCGATTGAAGGCGATCCCCGGTGTCTGGTTTGCTCCACCGGACGGCGCTTTCTACGCTTTTTTCGATGTGAGGAAGTACTTTGGCAAATCGTTTGGCCAAGTGAAAGTGATGGATTCATTCATTTTTTGCATAACATTGCTTGCCCAGGCACACGTCAACCTCGTGCCGGGCGCGGCCTTTGGCGCCGACGGATTCGTTCGAATGTCGTTTGCCACGAGCCGTGATGTCATCACTGGCGGACTGGATCGCCTCAAAGACTGGCTCGCCAGCGGAGTGTGATCGTGGACCAACTCTGGGCTCCCTGGCGATTGGCGTACGTGGCAAACCCAAAACATCGCCAGCCAGGCGACGACTGTTTCATTTGCGCAGGAATTGCCGGAACCAACGACCGCGAATCGCTCATCGTGCACCGAACGGAACTCGCGGTCGCGATGCTGAACCGCTTTCCTTATAACAACGGCCACTTGCTGATCGCTTCGAAAGCTCACAAAGCGGTCCCTGCTGATCTGAACGACGCCGAAACACTGGACGTGCAGCATCTCGTGCAAAAAATGCTGGCGATTCTGGAGAAAACAATGAAGCCGGAAGGCTTCAACGTGGGGCTCAATCTCGGCCGTGTCGCCGGTGCAGGGCTGCCGGGGCATCTGCATTGGCACATCGTGCCGCGCTGGAACGGCGACACGAACTTTATGCCGGTGATCAGCGATACGCGCGTCATCGTCCAATCCTTGGAGGCGTGCTACGATCTTTTGAGTCGCGAATTGGCTCTCGAATGACCGAGTTTGAAGACAATTTGGCTCCGTATGCCATGCTCTCCGCTGCCAGTCGGGGCCGGCGCTATGCAGAACCGCTGCATCCGTTTCGCACGCTCTTATCAGCGCGACCGCGAGCGGATCGTCCACTGCACGGCGTTCCGCCGCATGACCGGCAAGACGCAGGTGCTCGTCGCCACGGTCAACGACCACCACCGCACGCGGCTCACGCACACGCTGGAAGTGACGCAGATCGCCCGCACCGTCGCCCGCCGACTGCGACTCAACGAAGACCTGACCGAAGCGATCGCCCTGGCCCACGACATCGGCCATCCGCCGTTCGGCCACGCCGGCGAAGCAGGCTCTGCACGAGTGCCTCACTCCATCACGGCGGCTTCGACCACAACCTCTTCGGCCTCCGCCGCGTCGATGAACTCGAGGAACGCTACCCGCATTTTCCCGGTCTGAATCTTTCGTTCGAGGTGCGCGAGGCGTTCGTCCAGCATAGCGGCCGGATGGACGCCCCGGAAGCGGCCGAGTTCCGCGACTGCGGGCAGCCCGCTGCTCGAAGCGCAAGTCGTCGATGTCGTGGACAGCATCGCTTACGACACGCACGACACTCGACGACGCGCTCGGCCTCGGCTTCATCACGCTCGACGATCTTGCCGGCGTCGAATTCTGGGCGCGAGCCGTGGAGCGCGGTTCGCAAGACACACGCCGGGGCTTACGCGGCGCATCCGCTGCGGATCGGCGGTGGTCCGCGAACTGCTGGCGATGGCAGGTGAACGACCTGCTCGACGAAACGAGCCGCCGGACTCGGAGCCGCAACATTCGCGATCGCTCGACGATGTTCGTTCCGCGAAGGCCGTCTGGTCGGGTTCACGCCGAGGCGCTGGCGAGCCTGCAAGGCCGCAGCTGGAACGGTTCCTGCAGCGAGCGAGTGTACAACCATCACCGCGTGCTGCGGATGACGGCCAACGGCAAGCGGTTCTGCAAGGCCCTCTTCGCGGAGTACGTCCGAGCTCGCCGGAATTGCTCCCGGAGAAAGCACCTGCGGCGCTGGACCGGGGCCGAGCCGCTGATCGGCCCGCCGCCGCCGAGTTGGTGACCACAACCGCAGCCGGTGGACTCGCCTGGAACGCGTGGTCGGCGATTATCTCGCCGGCATGACCGACCGTTTCGCCCAACAGGAATACCGCCGTCTATTTCAGCCCGTCCGCGGAATTGTAGGATCGCTTGCATGATTCGATCACCCCCGCCGTTAATTCCGGCGGTTTCCGATTCTGCTGACCCGAGGTTGTCCATGCTCCTCTGGCTGCTTGCGGGGGCATACGTCGCCCTGCTCGTCGGCGTCGCCGTGTTCGCGCGACCATCTTCTTCTCACGATTGACACCAGGCAGCGGCCGTCAACGCCATCGTCGTGCCGCTCGCCATCCTCGCCTTCGGCGGCGCTGGTGCTGTTCACCGACGTCCGCGAGAAGCAGAAGCAGATCACCACCATCTCGGCCATCTACTTCGGGCTGCTGCTCGGGCTGCTGCTCGGCTGGCTCTTCTCATGGCGCTCGAGCCGATCTGCATGCGAGCTCCGCCGCCCGACATAGACCGCAGATCGTCGTAGCTCGGGCAGAGTGCTGATCACCGTGATCTGTTGCTACGTGACGATTTCAACGCTTCTGCAGACCAAGGACGAGTTTCGCTTCATTATCCCTTATGTCGAATTTTCCAAGCAGGTGAAGGGCGGCCGGCCGCTGGTGCTCGATACCAGCGTGATCATCGACGGCCGGATCGCGGACGTGTGCGATACTCGATTGATCGACACGAAGCTGATCGTGCCGCGGTTCGTGCTGCAGGAACTCCAGGCGATCGCCGACAGCTCGGACAAGCTGAAGCGGAACCGCGGCCGCCGCGGGCTGGACATGCTCAAGCGGCTGCAGACCAACCCGAAGATCGAACTGCAGATGCACGACGGGAACATCCCGGAGTTGCGGACCGGCGAGCGGATCCGCGTCGACGAGCGGCTCGTGATCCTCGCCAAAGTCGCTCGAGCGCCCGGGTGGTGACCAACGACTTCAACCTGAACAAGATCGCGCAGCTTCAGGGCGTGGACGTCATCAACCTGAACGAGCTGGCCAACGCGATGAAGACGGTGGCGCTGCCGGGCGAAGATCTGAGCGTGCGGATCGTGAAGGCCGGCGACCAGCTCGGCGCAGGGCGTCGGCTACCTCGAAGACGGCACGATGGTGGTGGTCGAGCAGGGGCGAGCCACTGATCGGCACAGGAGGTCTCGATCGTGGTGACGAGCGTGCTGCAGACGCCGGCCGGGCGGATGATCTTCGGCCGGCCGGAACAGCGGCCGTCGAGCGGAACGCACACGCCGCTGGCCAATTCCAGCGGCAGCTACACTCCGGTGGCGGCAGCAGCGGGTCGCACTCGCCGGTCAAGCCGGACGAGGCGCAGAGTTGATAGGCGGCGCAAGGCCGGGAGGAACCCGCGGGCCATGCCCGTGGGTTTTTCGTTTTCCGAAGGAGATCGCCATGATTCGCGGAACAATGATTGCGGTTCTGATGGCTGGGTGGGCGTGACCGGCTATTGCGTGTTCGCCGACAATTCGAAGGCCAACAGTGCCAAGGAGCAGGGCGACAACGAGGAGCGAGCCGTCAAGGCCGTGAATGAAGTGCGGAAAGCGTACCAGGAATCACTGCACAAGCTCTACGAAATCTACATGCACAACGGCGACAAGGAAAAAGTCAAGTGGGTGGAGGAGGAGTTGAAGCGGCTACCATCTCATTAATAAGCCCGCCTACCGCTTCGACGACGTGCCGGGCCCCAAGCTCGACGCCAAGGAGAACATCAAGGAGGCCAATGAACTCTTCCGCGACGCCATGCAGTACAAGGACCACGGCTTCGGCAGCGAGCTACACGCTGAACCAGCGGCGGGCCGAAATCCTCTTCCACGAACTGATGCCGAAATATCCGACGAGCGACAAGATTCCGCGACGCCGCCTACGAATTCGGCGATCTTTACGAAGGCCGTACCTACAAGCAGTATGCCCGGGCTGCCCTCTATTTTGAGCGTTCGAGCCAGTGGCGAAAGGCGGCCGCACGGATGCCAGAATGCGGGCCGCGAAGATTTACGACAAGCATTTGAATGATCGGAACAAAGCGATTGAGATGTACCGCGAGGTGGAAGCCCACGACACGGATTCAGATCGCCTGAAGGAAGCAGAGAAGCGCCTGGCGGACCTGACGGGGGCGAAGAAGTAACGACGTAGTTGGCCTACGGCGAACTGAGCGAGCGTTGTTGAGCGGGAGTACGTTCAATGCCCTTCGCTTCCGATGCAAGCCTGCAATTTAGCTAGCAGTATCGCAGCCACCGGCGAAACGCCAGCAACGGCACCGTAAGCGTGACAGCCGCACACAGAAGGTAATAAAATTGGATGTACAAGTACAATCATATGGACTTACTGGAGCCACTAGGCCGGCGACGACTAGAGCCGATGGCCGATGCGACCGAGAAGAATCGAGGGATGCAATTCGAGCAGACAGATTCCCCATGCCGTAAGCAGTCAATCGACTCGAACGCCATCTTCGCATGGCTACGCATCCAGCCGGCTGTCTCAGGCGAGACAGCCCAACCGTGAGGGGGCCGAGTCGCCACAGCTGAAATGCCGAAGCGATAATCGGCGTACCCGAGGTTAAAGCACGTGTGCACCAGCTGATTGCTTCACGCCAGCCTGCCAAACGCCAACTTCGGCGGCGCGATGGGCACAGTCTCGACTTGGGCTCCACCACCGAGACGGGGACGGGTCGAGGATTGGCGCGCGGCACTTCGGGCAGGCCGCGGAACAAGCGATCCACGGCTTCCTGGTCCAATTCCTCCTGCACCAGCAGCGCGTTCGCGAGCTTGTCGAGCTTGTCGCGATGAGCGGCGATCATCCATCGCACGCGTCTCGGCTTCGTTGAGGATCCGTTGCACTTCCTCGTCGATGATCCTGCGCCGTGCCCTCGCTGAAGTCGCGGCTCTCCTGAATCTCCTTGCCGAGGAAGACGTGCTCCTCGCCGACCCGGTAGGAGACCGGGCCGAGGCGGTCGCTCATGCCGAACTGCGTGACCATCATCCGGGCGATGCGCGTCGCCTGCTTCAGGTCCTGGATCGCGCCGGAGATCGGCTTCGCCGAAGACGAGCTTGTCCGCGGCCCGGCCGCCCATCGCGATGATGAGCTGGGCCATGCAGTTCGTCTGGCGGTGTAATCGACGCGGTCCTCGTCCGGCTGGAACAGCGTCACGCCGCCGCGTGCGGCCGCGCGGAATGATCGACACACGGTCGATCGGGTCGGCCTTCGGCACCAGCCAGGCGCACAGGGCGTGGCCCGCCTCGTGGTAGGCGGTGCGCTTCTCTTCCTCGTCGTCGAAGGCTTCCTCGCGCTTGGCGCCGAGCACGCACGCGGTCGGCGGCGCGCGTCGAAGTCGACCTGTTCGATCTTGTTCTTGCCCTGCGCGCGTGGCGACGAGCGCCGCCTCGTTGCAGAGGTTCCGCAGGTCGGCGCCGCTCATGCCGATCATGTCGCGGGCGATGCGTTCCAGGTCGACGTCGTCGGCCAGCGGCTTGTTGCGCGTGTGGACCTTGAGGATCGCCAGCCGGCCCTGCCAGGTCGGCCGATCGACGGTGATGTGCCGGTCGAAGCGGCCGGGGCGCAGCAGCGCGGCGTCGAGCACGTCCGGCCGGTTGGTGGCGGCCATGCACGATGACCGTCTCGTTCGGCTGCGAAGCCGTCCATCTCGCTGAGGATCTGGTTGAGCGTCTGCTCGCGTTCGTCGGAGCCGCCGCCGACGCCGGCGCCGCGCATGCGGCCGACGGCGTCGATCTCGTCGATGAAGATCACGCACGGGGAGTTCTCCTTCGCGGTCTTGAACAGGTCGCGGACGCGGCTGGCCCCGACGCCGACGAACATCTGGATGAACTCGCTGCCGTTGATGGAGAAGAACGGCACGTTCGCCTCGCCGGCGACGGCCTTGGCCAGCAGCGTCTTGCCGGTGCCGGGCGGGCCGACGAGCAGCACGCCCTTGGGCACCTGGGCGCCGAGCCGCGTGAACTTGCTCGGGTCCTTGAGGAAATCGACGACTCTCCTGGAGTTCGCGTTTGGCGGCGTCCATGCCGGCCACGTCGTCGAACGTGCTGCGGCTCTTCCCCTTTTCGTAGCGGCGGGCGGGACTGCGGATGTAACTATTCAGGAAACCGCCGCCGCCCGATTCGCGAATCCGAGGCATGATGAAGAAAACGAAGAACAGCGTGAAGACAAGCAGGGGGATGATGACGAACCAAAGCAGTGGGCCGAAGAACGCCATCTGATCCTGATCGCGGCTGATCTGCACGGGCTCGGCATCTTTGGCCCGGGCCTTGTCGTCATTGGCCTTGATGCGATCGATCAGCGGCAACTGATCGGCCGCCGCCGGGAGATAGACCTGGAATTTGCCCTTATTCAGATGCTGAGTCTTGGCGAGTTCGCTGTCCGGGTTGCGGACTTCCCCTTCGGCGCGGTCCGTGCCGAGGAGCATGAGCTTCTTGATCTGCCCCGCCTCGGCGAGTTGCTCGAACTCGCTGAAGGTGATGAGTTTGTTGCCCCCGTCAAAAAAAATGAGCGCGATCAGGCCGAGCGAAATGAAAATGATGACCGCCCACCCGGCCGGAGCGATGGGCGAGTTGCGCTTGGTTGCGGCGGTGGGCGTTGTCGGGGGGGGGCTCTCGGCGCTGGAAGGCATGCCGATCCTCGCGGCGGATAATTAGGCGATAATACAAGAATAACCATTGTACGCTCCTCTCACCCTTGCGGGGCACGGAATCTCGAAGTATGAGGCTCAATTCGCGGCACCATCGACGACTTCCCCGCCGGCCCGGGTTGCCAATGCGTCGTAGACCGTTTGCGAGATGCCGTTTCCGATCATTCGCACTGAGCCGTCCCCAAGCAGGAACTGGACGCCGTTGGTATGGGCGCTGGACATGGCGTCGGCGTCGGTCACAATCGAATCGTTCGGCAAGTGCGGACCGCAATGACCCAGCACAAGGGCCGAAGCTCCGGAAAAATCCCCCGGCGAGCGAACCGAAGGCACCTGCCCGCCGGGAATGACGCCGGCCCAGGCGGACAACGACATCGTGGTACACCGTTCGCCAACAAAGAACGTGTTGCTCAAGCCATCCGTGATCTGAGCGATCCGGAACCCGCGCGTGCCGCGGACGAAAGCTCCGTTGTGCGGCGGCGTGCTCATGTCGTCGACTCCGTCGTTGCCATTGCAAGCGACGTAACTACCGTGGGCCAAGTCCCAACTGCCGCTCGATCCGTCGGTCAGCGGGAATGTCGTCACGGGCTTGTCGGAAGGGCAAGTGAAGACTTTGAGAGGGGCCGTCCGGGTGGCAGGGACCGGGGCCGTCGCGCTGACCGAGCGCCATGGCGGTCGGGTCGATTGGTTGGCGGAGGTTTCCCTGTTCGAGATCGTCCAGGATGTAAAACGCCCAGCCCCATCCGGGGCCGGCATCGTCGTTGGGCCACGCGGCGGTGTCGTAGTATCCCGGCGGGAAACCGTCAGAACGGTCGTGGTAACTTTGAAGTGCGAGGCCGATCTGTTTGAGATTGTTTTGGCAGGCGCTGCGGGCCGCCGCCTCGCGAACTTTCTGAACCGCGGGCAGCAACAGGCCGATCAGCACGGCGATGATCGCGATCACCACCAGCAACTCGATCAGCGTGAAGCCCGTACGGAGATTCCGTGTCATGGTGCGCTCCTGGGAATGATGTGTGCAGGTGCGCGATGTCACCGGCCGGAGCCGGCGGCAGCGCGCGATGAAAAAGTGATTGCGATTAGGAGCGAGGAGGTGGAGCGTCCGGCGCGGAAGGCCGCACGGTCGCGACGCGATCAAGGAGCGGCAGGCGCGAGTAGAAAGACAATTCAACGGCGAATTCGGTCGCCGTCGGCGGCGGCACGGCAACGGGCAGCAGGCTCAGCCCGGCGAGCGTCTGCCCTTTGCACTTTTGGGCGAACGCCACAAGGACCACGTTTATTTTTGCGGTTTCAACCGCCTTCTCGCAGTGGGGGCAAGCGGGTTTCGCAGCCGAATGGGTTGACCGTGCCGCTTTCTCGACGGCTTCCCGCGGTGGTGTGATGTTATTCGCCCGCGCCCAGGCGAGCTTCTCGGAAAGCGTGAAGCAACAGCAATCGCCAGCCCAGCATTCGTCGTAGCTGCCGCAACCGCAGGGACGGTCCATGCAGGGATAGGGGCGCGATCGATCTTTGCCATTTCGAGAAAAAGATGGGAGGCCAACGGACCCGGCGATTTGCGCAGATCAGCAACCAGGTGACGATCCCCTGAAAGCCGAGGCAGTGATAAGCCGTCGAGCGACGCATAAACCGCATCCGGGCGCGTCAACGGAAGAAATGATACGATTCCCGGAAATCAACATCCCGCGATTTTTCCGTTGCGTTACCTTTTGCCGACTTCTGCGGAAAACTTGCGGATCGGCAGACCGTGAATCGATGGTCTTCACGCGTAGTATCGGCTGCCGATTCAGGCCCGATCAAAGGGTGTGTGTGAGTCGATTAGCCGATCGCAACTAATTCCAGTCGAGACTTGAAGTTAGAACGGCTCAACCCCCGTGAGCCGCTCGTGTTGCCGCCGTGAATCGATAGCTACGGTTCTTTCGCAGGCGGTTCAGGTGATGACTCCGCCACAGGTGGTTCTGCCTTTGCTTCGGGTGCCGGCGGTGGTTCATCCTTCGCTTTGAAAAACGCGAAGAGCTCGCCGAACGTGTTCAACGCGGCTTTGCCGGTCTTCTTTTCTTCCGTGAGTTTCGGAATCGGTTTCGGCTTCCGTGGCGGCGGGGGCGGGCCGACGGGCTGGGCCGGCGCGCTCGGCTGTTGCGGGCGAGGCTCGAAGCGTCGGCTGCGTTGCGGTCGCGGACCGTCGCCTTGGGGGGGGCGATCGCTTTGTGGGGGCCGTTCGCCGCGAGGCGGCGGCGGTCGGCGTTCCCCTGCGCGGCGGCCTATGCTCGCGCGGAGCCTCCTCGCGCGGCCGTTCGCGATCCTTCTCCTGGGCTGGCGGGATCATCGTCAGCGAGATTTTCTTCTCTTCCGGTTTCACCTCGATCACCCACACGTTTACCACGTCGCCGACGCTCACCACGTCGTACGGGCTCTTGATGTAGCGGTTCGCCAACTGGCTGATGTGGACGAGGCCGCTTTCCTTCACGCCGATGTCAATGAAAGCCCCGAACGGCACGACGTTGAGCACGGTGCCTTTGAGTTCCATGCCGGGCGTCACGTCTTCGATTTTGAGGATGCCGTTCTTGAAGATCGGCGGCGGCAGTTCGTCGCGCGGGTCGCGGCCGGGGCGGGCCAGCGCTGCGAACACATCGTCCAGCAACATCGGCTCAACGTTCAGCTTATTTGCCAGGGCTTCGAGGTCCGTTTCGTTGAGCTGCGCCCGCAAGGCTTCTACCCGGGTTTTATCGGTCAACTCTTTCGGGCCGAAACCGAGATCGGCCAGGACGAGACGGGCCAGAGCATAACTCTCGGGGTGAATCCAGGTGCGGTCGAGCGGCTCATCGCCGCTTTCGATTTTGAGGAAGCCCGCGGCCTGGACGAAGCGGGCTTCGCCGATCTGCGGCACCTGCTTTGATCTTCTTCCAGCGTCTTGAACGGACCGTGGGCGGTGCGTTGCTGCACGAGTTCGCGGGCGACCAGCTGATTCAGACCGGAGACGTGCCGCAGCAGCGGCACGCTGGCCGTGTTCAGATCGACGCCGACATGGTTGACGCACGATTCGATGACGGCTTCGAGCGATTCGCGCAGGTGCTTCGGCTTGACGTCGTGCTGGTAGAGGCCGACGCCGACGTGCTGCGGATCGATCTTGACGAGTTCGGCGAGCGGATCCTGCAAACGGCGGCCGATGCTGATGGTGCCGCGGACCGTGGCGTCGTGTTGTGGGAACTCTTCTCGCGCGACGGGGCTGGCGGAGTAGTCGCTCGCCCCGGCCTCGTTCACGATCACGTAGGCGAGGTTCTCCGGCGGGTCGGGCAGGCCGGTGAGATCGATGACCGGCGCTGGCGGGGCGGCGGGAGCCGTCGAAGACGCGGCGGCGGTCGTCACCGGAGCGGCGATCGACTCGGCCGTTGCTGTAACTTCCGTCGAAGCTACCGAGCTTTCGCCCGGAAAGCCGACCATCACCGCCGCGACGCTTGTGGTGGCGTGGCCGAGCGGCGAGGACATTTCGATTGTGGTCGTCAGCGGTTCAACTACCGGCGGTGGCACTTCCGCGCTCGGCGCCATCGGCTCGGGCGCCGCCAATGCCGGCGTCTCACTCACGACCGCGGGTTCGTTCGTAACCGTCGGCGTCGGGCTGAGCTTGCGATTGGCGAACTCGGCGAGAATGTCCGAGACCAGGTGTTCCGTTTCGCGGCAGGCGGTACCGTTGCCGATGGCGATTACCGGCGTCTGATGCTTGCGAATTAATTGTTCGATCTTCTTTTTCGCCGTGGCAACGTCCTTCTTGGGCTGGTGCGGGAAGACCACCGCTTCTTCGACGAGCGTGCCCGTTTCGTCGAGCACGGCGAGCTTGCAACCGCTGCGCAGGCCGGGATCGATTGCCAGCACACGTTGGCCGCGCAGCGGCGGCTGCATCAGCAAACCGCGGAGGTTCCGCGCAAAGACCTGCACCGCGTGCTCCTGTGCCCGCTCCGTGAGATCGCGGCGGATTTCCCGCTCCAGACTTGGCAGCACCAGCCGTTCGACCGCGTCCTTCGTCGCCAGCAGCATCAGTTCCTTGTGCGGATGCTCTTCGAGGATTAGATTCGCGGCGGCGATATCGACGGCGACGGGGGCGTCGATCTCGAAAAACACGCGGATCACTTGTTCGCGCTCGCCGCGATTCACCGCCAGCGTGCGGTGCGGCGGGATCGCCCGCACCGGCTCGCGGAAATCGAAGTACTCGTGGAACTCCTTGCCTTTCCCCTCGGGAAGCGTTTCGACTTTCGCGGCGCGGAGGATCGCTGTATCCCAGAGGAAGTTGCGGAGCGGGCCGCGGACTTCGGCACGGTCGGCGATCATCTCGGCGAGAATGTGCTTCACGCCTGTCAGCACGTCGTTCGGCTCGTGCAGTTGCTTCCAGGGATCGACCATGCCGGGCAGCACTTCGTCGAGTTTCGCCACCGCTTCGTCTTTGTTCCAGATGGCCAGGGCCAGCGGTTCGAGGCCCTTTTCCTTCGCATCCGCCGCGAGCGTCTTTTTCTTCGGCTTGAAGGGGGCATAGAGGTCTTCGAGCCGCTTGGGGTGGTCCGCGTCCAGGATCGCTTTGGTGAGGTCGTCACTGAGCTTTCCCTGATTGGCGATCGTGCGGAGGATGGTCTGCTTCCGGTCGGCCAAACCGCGGAGCAGGCGCAGTCGTTCCTGAACGCGGCGAATCACATCCTCGTTCAGTCCGCCGGTGGCGACTTTGCGATAGCGGGTGATGAACGGCACCGTATTGCCGGTGTCGAGCAATTGCACGACCGCTTCGACCTGCCCTTTGCGGATTTGAAAATCCTGGGCGATGCGCGAGAGGTCCTGCGACAGCGGCGGTTTCGGTACTTCGGGAACGGGTTGCGGCGGCAAAGCGGGAACTTCGATCGGTTTCGATTCGGGGACCGGCGGCTGGCCTTTCTCGCTGACAAATCGATTCGCCTGTTCCACCCAGGTCGTCAGTTCGAGGAGATTGCCCGATTCCCCCAGGTGCAGCAACGTTTCGGCAAACCGAAGGTAGAGGTTGGAAGTCGAGGGTTCCGGCGAAGGTTGGATTTCAAAGAGCGGCTTTCGATCAGGATGGAGAATGGAATCCGAAGATTGTTCGGTGACTTCGGTCAGGATGATGTCCCCCGATTCCGGGTTGATGAACACGCTCCGTTCGCGGTCGTCCAACGATATCGACATCGGCGAAAATGTGAGTTTCGCGATGCGCTTTGCGGAGTGCGCGTGCGGCGGGGACTTCGAAACCGGTGGGAGGGCTGGTTCGGCCGTCGGATGGGGAGATGATTTGGTTTCGGGCGACGACTCGGTCGGGGTCATAATGACCTGGGGTGAAGAACTTCGCGGGTCCGAGCTGCAAAACGGCCGCAGCGGAAAGTCAGTGATTTCAGTGAGATTACGCTGGAAGTTTCCGAGTGTCAAGAATCTGACATGCCAGCTTCATGCAAGGTTCACGGTCAAGAGCTTTTCCAAGAGGTTTTCTCGCGGGTAACTATGCCCGAGATGCTGGCGGAAGCCTTCCGCGTAGGACACGCCGCTGCGTTTTCCCTGCTTCGGAAGACCAGGTTTTCATGCTTTCCACCAAATTGTCCACGCCGTGGTGCTTGCGGAGCCAGGCGCGCTGGCTCTCGTGACATGCCAGTGCCGCCGATTTGAAGTCGATCGCGTTTGTAATGTCGATGCAGAAGCCGGCCGGGATGGGGCGGCCAAACGCGTCCGTGCCGTCAAGTGGATCGCAATAGTAAAGGTGGGGGATATGCGGAAGCGGTGGATGTTCACAGCGCCCGTGCAGAAAGTTCGGGATCGGCGCGGCGAACGCCGCGGCGCGCACGAGCTTGCTCGCCTGTTCGTGGTCGAGGTGGTAATCGTCCGGGCTATGAGCGAAGACGATTTCGGGGCGAACGCGGTGCATGAGCCGCACGACCTTTTCCAACGTACTTTCGTTGTAGATGACGCGTAGGTCGCGTTCTTCGAGGCAAGTATATTCGCCGCCGAGAACGTTCGCGGCGGCGGCGGCTTCCGCGCGGCGGATGCGGGCGATCGCCTCCGGCGGGTGTTCGGCGCTGCCGCAGTCGCCGGGGGTCATTGTCGCCAGATGCAACGTCCAACCTTGTTCCGTACGCAGGCGATGCAACGTGCCAGCGCAAAGGAACTCAATGTCATCCGGGTGAGCGAGCACAGCCAGCGCGGCGGGCATCAGCGGGTCCCCGGCGGCGGCGTTTCCGCGCTCGCCGTGCTGACCTTGGGCCGAGCCAGGTTTAATCGCATGCGAACCGATTGCTTGGACGCGGTGCTCACCCAGCGGTTATCTTCGTCCTTGAAGGATTCGCGGTATTCGGGCAACCAGTCAAATTCCTTTTCTACAACGTGCCGGGCGATCTCGTCGCGAGCCTCCGTCAACGCAGCCCAGGTGGCCGTCGGTTTGGTGCCGGCTTCGAGGAGCAATTCGAAGGCCTTCTTCCGCCAAGTCGGATCTTCGGCAGCTTTGTCGCGCTCGGCTGGCGTCGGCGGCGTCTTGGCGGCACGGGCAAAGGCCTCCGCAGCGATGACTCGCTTCCAGCGCGGGATCTCCGGCCAATCCTTCCGTAACGCCGCGTCGTCGTCGGGCTGGCCGAGCAGCGCATTGACGCGCAATTGCACTTGAGGATCGAAGCAGGCGATGCGGATGTTGCTTTCGCGCTCGGCAATCTCACGTGCCACATCCTTCGTGAATGAGTAAGGCGTGACAGTGTTATCGTCCACCGCGGTCGGCACCAGTGCTTGCACTGCCGTCATGGTGTCCTTGGCCCGCTTCTGAATTTCGGGGCTCTTCTCGAGCATGAAGATCAGATTGAGTTGCGTTTCGTAAGAGTCTTCCTCGGGCCGGTCGGAGCTGGAGAAATCACGGTATCGCAGAAGTACCTGCCGCCAATCCGCCAACGCTTGGCAGTATTGCCGGATGGCGGCGGGATCGATGCGGCCGCTGGCGCGGTTCTGCTCCGCGTCGAAGAGCTTTTGTCGCGCTTTCACCGTGAATGGATTCGCGCTCCGCTTCAGTGGAACTCAGGAAGAAGCCGTAATTGGTGGTGGAGCGGTTAATGCCATACATGCGGAGGATGGCACGGGCCCGCCGCTGCTCGCGGGTGATGCCGAGGCGCCTTGAGCGAGGCTTCATCGAGCATGTTGATCTGATTGTCGTTCGGATAGCTGCGGGCGAGTTCCTGGTAGCGGGCCAGCTTGGCCGGATCGATCAGCAGGCCGGTGCGCTCGCCGTGGAGCCGCCACATGGTGTAAGCCCGGGCCCATTCCTCGCGGGAGTTCGATTTGCTGGCCAACGCTTCATCCGAGCCGTCCGCGCTTCGTTTGCCGAACCACATGTCTTCGGTGACGTCGGCCCGCCGGTCGGGATACCAGCGGGTGTCGCTGTCGAACCAGCCTTCCTTTTGCAATCGCTCCGCCAGATACGTCTGCGCCCGCATTGCCCCCTGGCGAAAGATAATCATCGTCGGCGCGATCGGAATGCGGTAACGGAAGCGATCGTACATCGTGTATTCGGTGTGACCGTCCGGCTCGGAAATCGGCGGCGGCAGCACCAGCGTCGAATAGACGAACCAGGCCCGCGCCGCGTGAAACGCATCGAACGTGTCGTCGAACTCGGGCGTGCTCGGGTTCACTTCGTTAGGATCGAAGAATGGCGGCAAGACCGGAAACTGTTCGATCTCCGGCAGCAGCGTGTCCTGGTGATCCTTGTCGTAGCGCGTCGGCACGTCGCGGTTGTCTTCGAGGAAGCGGACGATCTGCTCGGGCCGCGTGTAGTTGAGCTTTTCGCGGAGCCGCCGGCAGAGTTGCGGATTCTTCCGCACGAACTTCCGGAACTCGTCCCAGTTTGTCGCGTCCATCTGCTTCGTGGTCGGATCGCGGAAGAGGTCCGGATTGCGCTCGGCGGGCCGGATGCAGGCTCAACTGCATCATGGAACGGAGCGTCGTGACTTTGTCCGAAACGCTGAACTTGTTTTGATAATAGAAGGCAATGTTGTAGCGCACTGTCCGGCGAGTTGCGGTTGAGGCGCTCGCCTTTGGCCAGCAGTTCGATGCCGCGGGCGATGTAGTAGTATGCGTCGGAGAGGCGGTCGTTTTCGACGGACACGTTGTAGCTGATGTTCCAGCTTTGAAAGAGCCAGGGTTTGGTGATGTTCGGTTGCAGCCGCGTGATGGCGCTGACGGTCTGCTCGAGTTTGCCGTATTCGTTGCGCTTCTGGTAGGTGTTGGCGGCCTGCCAGAGGCCCATGACGGCGAAGCCGCGCGAACCGGTGAGCAGAAGCCGCACGAACGCGGCTCCGACTTCGGCGTCGCCCTGGTCCACCTCGCGGAGATCGAGCGAATCGCGCGAGGCCTCGTTCAGGATGGTGCGGCTGGAAATCCAATCACCGATCCTGGTAATGGACTGATGACGGCGGAGGAACGGTGGAAAAATCCTGGACGCGTCGCGCCTGAAGCAGGGCCGTGACGCGCTGATCGTCCGTGACGGCGGAGGGAAGCGGGAGCTTGCCGCGCCAGAACAGACTGAGCGTGAGCAACCCGAGAATGAGTGCGAAGTAGATGATCTGCCGCCGCCGGACGGCCTTCTGCATCGGATTGGCCATAGTGCGCTCGCTTTGCTACGCCGCCACTTCGCGGTTTCGCGATCAGGTAGTAGGCTAATACGGCCCAGGGCAGCAGATAGCCCACCAAAATCACGATATTGATGATCAGATATTCGAAATTCACGTTGTAGCCTTCGGCGAGGAAGTCCGCCCAGGAGAAGGCATCGACGTCCGGAATCACGTTGAAGAAGCGACGGAAGAACCAGGCGTAAACATCATCGCCCCAGGAGACCGCCCGCATGGCGCCGGTCGGTTCCAGCGGCATCGTCGGCGTCTCGCCCCGCATCATCCGTAAGGAGGCTTCGAACGGCCCACCACCCACGTTGGAACGGGTGCCGATGTCCTGTACGAAATCGCCGATGTAGGCCACGCCGTAGAGGAGCATTGTACCGAAGACGGCGATCATCGCCGCAAGATACGTGCTCAATGTCACGGCGATGCCGATCACGATCACCAGCCGGCACCAGAGCCCGAACGCGGATTTGAAGTAATTCTCGGCGAACGTTTTCTCGCCTTCGATGAAGTACAAATCACCTTCGGCCATGCCAGAGCATCTGTCCGGGGCTCAGGCACTTGATGTAGACTTGCAGCCGCGGCAGGCGTTTGCCTTCGGCGTCCTTCGCGTCTCCCTCGGCCGCCGTCTCGAACAGTCCGACCGGCAACGGTACAGAACCGGGGTGCATGTCGTACACTTCGACCGACGGCACTTCATAAAAGCCGTATTTCTTGGCGAGCGCGTCGACGAGTTCCCAGGTCTTGCTGCCCGGTTTGATTTCTTTGGAATCGAGCGATTTCTCGTAACCCGACCCGTGGCCGCCGGCGCGGAGCTTGTCGTTGATCTCCTGGCGTTCGGCCTCGTAGCGGCGGCCGTGCTCGCCGTCGGTCCAGAGCCAGGTGCCTTCGCCGTGCACCGGCGACGGCTGCTGCCCAGTCTGCCAGGCACAGACGCGAATGTTGACATCCACACCGTGATTCTCTTCGCCCTTCGTCAGGCGGAAGATGTCCAGCGTGTACTCGAGGGGAACGGAAGCGCGGTCACGGCGGCGGAGGTTGCTGGGGATTTCGTCGAACGCCCAGACGGCCCGCTCGCGGGTCGTCGGCGAGCCGCCGATGTACTTGCGGTATTCGAATTCCCGGCCGACGTTGGTGCCGCCCTTGTATTCTTGGCTCCCCGCCTTGAAGCTCAGCTTGCCGCGGGCCGTAACCCGTGCCTTGAACGACTCTTCGCGGGCCTGCTCGTTGAACGTGGTCGTGTAAATGTAGAGGACGCTCACGGCCACCATGCCGACGAGCGCGATCGTCATCAGTCCGGTGTAGCCGAGAAAGCGGCCCAGGGCGATCTCGAAGCGTTCGACCGGTTTCGACACGATTGTGTAGATCGTCTGATGCTTCATGTCCATCGGAATCGCGAAGGCCGCCAGAAGCAGGAACGGGATTAGCAGCAGCAGGTGCGCCAAACGGAAAAGATGCCAATCGGCGTGCGGATTTCATCCTCCGGCTTGATCGACAGCCAGTTGGCCGGGAACAGGAAGACGATGAGGTAAAGCAGAAACACCCAGAAAATGCGGTTGCGGAGAGCTTCGAGGAAGCAAACCTTCGCTAGGGCTGCGATGCGCCGGAAGCGCAATTTCAGGATGTCCCGTGCGAACGGCTGCCCGATGCCGAGGATGGCGAAAGACCGCCGAGCGCCAGCAGAATCGGTTGCCCGTATAGCAGGATTTTCGGCGGGATGTATTTAGCAGTTTCGCCGAGTTGAGGCTTGGGCGGCAACTCCGCATCGGGAATCTTGACCAATGCCAAGGATCCAGATGGCGATGAGACTGGCATAGGTCAGCAAACGTTCAGCGCCGCCATCGACACCATCCAACCGGTGACTGGCATGCGCATTTTCGCCGAGGGCGGTTGATCCGACGGAGCCAGCATCGCCAGAAGGAGATAGACCACGAGGCCGAGGGCCGCGAAGCCGCCGGCGTCCTGCAGCCAGGCGAAGACAAGACCACCCCAAATTCGCCAGCCCCAACGGCTCGCGATCCAACAGCAGCACGCCCAGCAGAGACGACGACATGCGAATGAATCCTCAGTTCGCCGGCGGCAGGTAGCGCCGGCCGGGCCGTGCCTTCGATTCCTCGACAATTCGCAAGAAGAGGTCTTCGAGCGTCGTCGTCGGGTGGCCGAAGTTTTCCAGCTTGCCGCCATG
This sequence comes from uncultured Acidobacteriota bacterium, assembly GCA_963819745.1. GTDB lineage: Bacteria > Acidobacteriota > Terriglobia > Acidiferrales > UBA7541 > Acidiferrum. The sequence goes on from CAWFXG010000010.1 coordinate 258,476, forward strand.
CTTGATAAAGACGGCTTCCAGATCGTGCTTGAGTGGTTCGGTCAGTTCGACCCCGGTGGCCCGCACTTCGACGCGCTTCTGGTCCTCGACCAACCGATCGACGGCCCCAAGTTCCTGCAAGTCGCCGCCGTAAAGGATGGCAATGCGATCGCAGACATCCTGCACGTCATCGAGGCGGTGGCTGCACATCAAAACAGTTTTGCCCTTCTTTTTCAAATCGAGAATCAAGTCTTTCATCCAACGGGTGCCGAGCGGATCGAGGCCGGACGTCGGCTCGTCGAGGATGACGAGGTCGGGATCGTTGATAAGTGCCTGAGCCAGGCCGATGCGCTGCCTCATGCCTTTGGAGTATTCGCGGAGGATGCGTTTCTTGTCCGCGGAGAGGCCGACGGTGTCGATGAGTTCCGCCGCCCGTTTGCTTCGTACGTCGCCGGGAATGTCGAAGAGGCGGCCATAAAAATCGAGCGTCTCTTCGGCGTTCAAGAATTTGTAAAGGTACGATTCTTCGGGCAGGTAACCGATTCGTTCGTTCTTTTCGACCTTCGCCGCCGGCTCGCCGAAGACGAAGGCGTCGCCGCCGGAGGGGAACAGCAGGCCGAGCAGTAGCTTGATCGTCGTGGTTTTCCCGGAGCCATTGGGCCCGAGCAGACCGAAGATTTCGCCGCGGTGGATTGTCAGGTCGAGCGCGTTGAGGGCGGTTTTTTCTTGCGCCCCAGAAATCCCGATAGATCTTGGTGAGGCTCGGCGTTTCAACGACATTTTCGGCCATGAACGGCCCCTCCGGATCGCCGCGGTACTGCTCGCTACGTTGGCCGGGCAGACGTGGTTCACGAATATGGTAGATATCACGCGAGAATTGGTTAGTCCGGCATGATTCTGGATTCCGACGCCGCTGGGTTATTGATCCAGCAATCTCCCGCACTCGGCGGGCCAACGAGAAGGGAGTGTAGGGCTTGCGCAGAAACGCGACTTCCGAGTGCGAGACGCCGTGGCGGATCACGGCGTCGTCGGTGTAGCCGGACATGTAAAGCACTTTCAAACCCGGGTAGAATGGATTCATCGTCTCGGCCAGTTGCCGGCCGCTCATCCCCGGCATCACGACATCCGTGACCAGCAGATCGAGTTGCGGATAGCTTTTCTCAATCAGTTTGAGAGCGTCCTGGCCGTGGCAGGCTTCGAGGACGGTGTAGCCGTGGGTTTGCAGCGCAAATAGCGCGATCTGCCGCACTTCCGCCTGATCCTCGACGAGCAGAATGGTCTCCGCTGCCCCCTTCCACGTTGGTGAGACCTTCGGGAAGCGCCTGCCCGGCGATGCTGCCCGTGGCGGGCAGATAAACCGTGAAGGTTGTGCCGACATTGATTTGACTTTCCACTTCGATGTGGCCGCCGCTTTGCCGCACAATCGCGTAGACCGTCGCCAGGCCGAGGCCCGTACTCTTTACGATGTGCTTCGTCGTGAAGAAGGGCACAAAGATGCGCGATTTCACAGCTCCATTCATGCCCACGCCGGTATCCGTCAGAACGATCCGCACGTATGGCCCGGGGCTGACTTCTGAGAGCGTACGCACGGCCGCTTCGTCCAAGTCCACGTTTGAGGTTTCGAGGGTCAGCTTGCCGCCGCGAGGCGTAGCATCGCGGGCATTGACCACCAGGTTCATCAACACCTGCACAATTTGGACCGCGTCCAGCCGAAGTGTGCCGAACGGCTCATCGCCGAAGCATCCGCTTCCCCGCCAACTTCTTCGCCGAACGCGTGCTGCTCCGCGACGGGGAGTAAACGTCCTCGCGGAACTCGGACAAGATCAGAAATCGACGGCCGCGCGGATGCCGGCACCGGTGAACCAGCCGTTCCCATCGCCCTGCTGGGCTTCGCGATACTCCACGATCCCGTTGATTTGCAGCTTCATGTTCGGATTCAAATACCAATTGAGGCCGAGTGTCCAGTTGAAAATGCGGCCGCCGTCGATGGTGTTGGCCGTCGCATCCAGGTAGCTGAATCGCAGGCCGACTTGCCAGGTGCCGCAGCCGCCGTCGTTGACACTGCGGTTCGGCAAGACGCGACCGAACGCACCGTCCTTCTTGTCGTATTCCGAGTGCTCGCCCGTGAGGAAGTAGAGCAGTTCGAGGTAGCCGCCGTGGAAGAAGACCGTGCCGTCGGTGGTGTCGGTGATGAATTGGCCCGCCCATTCGGATTGCAGGGTCCACGAGCCGCAGACCGCGGCGAACTCCGGGCCGAGTATCACCTGCCGGCTGCCGGGAATCTCGTCGGTGTCAACCAGAACTGGCAGCGCGTAGCCGGGCCCGTTACGAAGCACGGCGCGATCGCGCACGGCGGAATTCGTCGTTGTAAAAGTTGCTGTAGATCGAGCCGAGCCCCACATGGATGAGCTTTTCGCCGTCGTTCTCATAGAGCGGCAGAGCGGTGACGCGGGCGCCGGCAAGGAAGTAGACGAACGAAATGCCGTAGGAATTTTTGAGCGGCCGGTAGATACCGTATTGCCAGGTCACTCGTTCGGATTCGCTGTGATCGAAGGCGGCAATGCCGGTGGCGTAGCCTTCGTCGAAGGCGCCGAAGAAGCCGTCCTGAATGTCGGGCCGCTCCAGGAACGGCAAAAAGCCCTGATAAGTATGGTTCGTCATGCCGATCGGCTTGACCTGCTGGCCGATGCGAACTGTGCCGAAGAACGGCACGTCGCGTACTCCGCCGACACATTGATCGGTTGCGGCGAAATGTTGATATTGCTTAGCGTCGGCGGCTGATCGCCGCTGTTCTCATTCGTTGCGTTGGCGAAATCGTATTCGATCATGTAATCGAAGCGGTCAGCGATGCTGCCATTGAAGCGGAGCCGGGCGCGGCGCAGCAACGTGGCGGGAAAGTTCTGCGTGCTATTGGCATTACTCGACGGCTCGGCCAACACACTCTTGGGCCCGATGAGCCAAATGGAATCCCATTGCAGGTTGCCGCCCACGTGAAAGCGGTAATTGTTGTCGGTCGTGGCGAACCAGAGGGCGTGGTCCCATTCGGCGTGCAGCGGAATGATCGAACTCAAAGCTGTTGTCGCCGGTTCCGCGACCGGCTCCTCGGCCAGTGCCGCGCCGACGGAAGCAATCGAGGCCAGGAGTGTCGCGAGTAAATGGTGCATCATCTCCCGCCGCTAGCGCGGGCAATCCCGAATCATCATCGGCCTGCGGGATGCCCAACTTGACCGGTTATGCCGGCTCTGATGACGGTTGTGAAGAAATTTTCGAGAATTGTCAGCGAATTCGTTCAAGTTTTCGAAATGTTGTCAATTTCCGAAGACGGTTCGTTCCTCGTTCCCAACGTTGCGCCAGGAACGAGATGGGAAGTTGAGTATCAAAAACTGCGCATGAGTTTGACGCTTCGAAGGGCTTTGCGAACCTCGCAAGTCTCAATGATTCCGTGAATGAGTATTCAGCTTTGCAGCCACTTCCAGGCGTCGTCGATTTGCGGAAACATCGAAGTACTTGACCTTGGCCATCGTGAACGGCTTGCAGACCTTCGGCCATCCACTTCTCCCAGGTCTTGTCGCCGACCAGCGCGATCCGCTCGATCTTGGTGCAGTGCGTGGTGGCGAACTTGATGTCGTCCCACAGGGCGTGGGCGTCCCAGCCGTGGAAGTCGTGGAACTGGGCGAGGAGCCGCACCTTGCCGTCCTTGGCGCTGGCGGCATCGACCAGCGGGCACGAACGTCTTGTAGTCCTCGTCGTGCAGCTTGCCGGACAGCTTGAAGCCGAGAATGTTGCCGCTGCTCTTGTCGAGAATCTCGATCATGGTAATGCTCCGGGCGAAAGACATGGTGCGGAGAAATTGTGCGGAAAAATGCTGGCGCTGCAAGTGCCGTTCGCGACGGCAGTCAATCTCGGCTGGCCAATCGACTACGCCGAGAGCGCCTGAACCTGCGGGCCTTGCGCCGAGGTGGATGGCGGCTGCAACCAGCGCTGCAACTTCATCGTTTCCGCGCCGATCGAGTAGTCCTTGTCGTCGATCCGGGCCACGGGGACGATGCCGACGTTGCTGTTGGTCAGGAAGACCTCGCTCGCCTCGCGCAGCCGCGATTTCGGAACCGTTTGTTCCTGGATCGGCGTCGGCGAATTCTGGAGCAGGTATTGCCGCACCGTGCCGGGCAGAAAGAGCCCGCTCTCCGCGGCTGGCGTGACCCAGCCTTCGGGCATTCGCAGAAAAATGTTGGCATGGGCCGCTTCGAGGACGTTGTCGTTGGCATCGAGCATGAGCGCGGTGTCGAAGCCCGCCTCGTGCGCCATCTGGCCCGTTTGTAGGCGGAAAGCGTAGTGGAACGTCTTGCCCGTCAGAATAGGCTGCCGATTCAAGACCTGCGTGCGCATGCTCTTGAGCTTGACGGATTGCACCGGGATGGGCCGCAATTGTGCGCTCATCCAGACCAGCCCCTGGTTTCCGGGCCGGCCGGCGGTGACGTTCAGCCGCACCACAACATCCTGCTGCGTGAGGGCGCGTACATAATCGGTCACGCGCTTGGCGTCCGGCAGCCGATCCGGGGTGATGTCGATGCCGAGGAGTTCCGCGGTGCGGCGGAGGCGCTCGAGATGGAGTGGCCAGAGCCAGGGGACGCCCTCGATGGTGCGCGTCGATTCCCAGACGCCGCGGCCGAAGAGCAGCCCTTCGTCCGCGGGATCGATGTAAAAGCGTTCCAGCGGCAGGATGCGGCCATCGACCCAAAGCAGCGAGACGATCCGCAGCACGTCGAGCATCACGGGCGGCGGCAGATTGTTCGGCACGTTCACGCCGCGCTCGCGGAGCACCGCAATTGGCTCAGTTTGCAATCGCAACTTCAACTGCGGCTCGGCCCACCAGAGCGGATCGATCGGCGGCACGTTCGGTTGACTCATCGGCTCCTCTTGAGCGTTCTTCATAGCCGCAGGCTTTAGCCTGCGGAGTGACTCCGCAGGCTAAAGCCTGCGGCTACCAACCTCACTTCTTCGACGGCAGGATTGGCTTGAACTCGCCTTTGCCTTTTTTGTCGAGGTTCTTGTTCAGGTCCGCCGGGTCGAAATCGACTTTCGCGCCCTTCTCCGGCACCTCCACCTTCGCGGTCCAGAGGATGGCGTTCACGACGACGCGGCGGAAGTCCTCGTCGGCCCAGTTGCGGTGGAAGTGGCCGCCGGTGAAGCCGAAGCCGCGGCCGCCGTCGGGGCGGTCGAAGGCCCACGCCAGCGTTTCCAGATGGCTTGGCCGATGTATTTTTTCACGGCCGCCGGTGCGCCTTGGCGGATCGCGTGGAATCGGGCGGGATCGCTTGCAGGATCGGCGTCACGCCTTTCATATCGTCCACGAACTTCATGTTGTAATACCACTCGTCGCGGATGGTGAACGGCTTCACGCCGCTGGTGATCGGGTGCTTGGGCAGGCTGCGGATCTCCGCGTCCCAGTGCGGGTTGATCGAGATGTTGAAATCGTAGTAGCCGCCCATCCAGCCGAGCACTTTCTTGCCGTGCTCGGGCAGATACTCCACCGCGTAGTGCAGGTTCACCCAGCCGACGCCCTTCTTCATGAGCTTGTCGAGCATCGCCAGGTGGTTCTTCTGCACGACCGGGTGGCCGTCGCGGCCGTCCATGTAGAAGACGACGGAATCGGCGATGTCGAAGAGCGATTCGTTCTTCGGCCAGCCGTCGCGGGCCATGATGGGGAAGACGCCGGGCGTCTGCTTGAGGAGATTGCAGAGGATGGCGGAGCCGGCGAAGAACTCATGTTCGCCGGGCCCGTGGCTGGCCTTGCCGGCGACAATGAGCACGACTTTGCCTTTGAAATCCGCCGGGGGTTTCACTTCGAGCGGGACTTTCGACTGATCGTAGGGATCATCCGCGCGGGCAACCGTTACCACGAGCGTCAGACAAAGAACAGCGAGGCTTCGCATGGGAAAGTAGCTCCTGTGATTATTTGCGGCTGTAGGTCGCGTACCAGAATCGCCAGTCGTCGGCGGCTTTGCGGCGATCCTCGTCGCTGGCCCCGCTACTTGGGCCGTGATCTTCGCCCGAAATCGCCTTCAGTGACGCCTTCGCCGCGTGCATCACCAGGTCGTTCGGATCGGTGATGCAATCGATCACCTCGGGGATGATGTACTTGTCCTCCTTCATCCCCACGGCCAGGCAGGCGGCGCGGCGCATTTCGGCGTCCCGGTCGGTGAGCATTCGCTTCAGCGTGTCGCTGGTCATGCGGGTGAGCCGTTCGGCCAGCGCCTCGCGGGCTTGATAAAGCCGCTTGCCTTCCAGTAGTGCGATCGCCTGCGACAGCCCGAGCGTGAACTGCGGCCCTTTGGAATCGCGAGCACTCTTCAATCGCACGGGCCACTCGCGGTCGTTGGCCTTCACCAGCCCGTCCGCGATCTTGTCCGCCTCGACGGTTTTGCGCACGGCATTGATCTTCGCCGCTTTCGGATCGTTCGGGTCCGCCTTGTTCTGGGGCGTGCCTTCCCGTTTGATCGGCGTGGGAGCGACGCCGCGGCCGCCGCGGAGTTCGCCGTCGCCGGGGTCCTTCGTCTTGCCGGTGATCTTCCGCGACAGGTCGGCCGTGAAGTTGGCCTTCTTCAAAAAGAGGATCGCGAAGGCGGTACTGATGGTCGGCGAATAGCGGACATTCCAGGAGCCGTTTTCCTGTTGGCCGGGCAGGATGGCGGTGCAGCCCCACTTGTACCAGTTGACGCCGCCGATGGTTTCGAGGCCGTAGGCGACGCCGACGCGTTCGAGGGACCAGAAGAAATAGAGATCGTCCATGCCGCCATAGTTTCCGCCGCCGCCGCCGAGGCTGACCGGCGTTTGAATCAACTTGCCAATAGCGGCGAGCGCCCGCTGGATGCTTTTTTCTCGGAGGGCTCCCACCGCTGGATCAGCGGGCGGCGGAGGAGGCGTGTTCGGATCGTCGTTGTCGCCGGGGGGCTTCGTGCCGGGTGGCGGGGGCTTTAGAAACGGATCGTCATCGTCGGGGTTCCGTGGCTTGTCGGTGGGCGGATGCTCGCTGTCGGTTTCGCCCCCTTCAGCAATCGCTTTCGCCGCTGCCAATCCGAGCAAGCCGGCGCAGGTCATGGACGGCGAGGAACTGCTCGTGTCCCCGCTGTAGCTCCAGCCGCTGTCGCCGGGGGCTTGCGAGCGGAGGAATCGCGACTGCACCCGGCGGAACGCCGCATTCGTCGGCACCCCGGCGCGGCGGGCCACCCAGAGGCCGATCAAGCCGAATTGGGTGTTCGAATTGTCGCCCGTCCCCATCGCTTGCGACGCGCGACGCCCCTGCCCCACGGCCGTCACCATCGCGGCCGCCACGGGATTCAGCTTTTCGCGCGTGGCCGGCGTGCTCAGCGAATTGCGGATCGCCGCTTCGTCGCCGGGCGAGACGGCGTCGTACGTGCCGTAGTCCCAGCCGCCGCTGATCGTCTGCCCGGCCAGCAGCCGGCGCCGAGAATCTGGATAAGCCCGACATCCGCCGGATCGGCGTAGCGGTCCAGGAAGATGATCGCCAGGGCCACCTGGTAAGTGTTCACCTCGCGGACCGCATCATCGCGGACGATGCGGTGAATCGCGCCGATGGTCGCGTTCGTCGGCTTCACGTCGGCTTCAAGCAGCGCCAATCCCGCGAGGCAAGTCGGCCCGATGCCGTGCTCGTGCGTGGAAGTCGGATCGTTGCTCAGGAGAAAGTTGACGCCGCGCTCGATCGCGCTTTTGATTTTTTCAGCGTCCTCTGCCGCATGGCCGGGCAGCGCGATGGCGAGACCAACGGTGAATGCAAGAATGGTTCTCACGGCATTCTCCCGGCGGGTTTCACGGTCACTTCCACAGGAACCAGATGATTGATCTCGTACGCGCGGCGATCGGCGTCGCGTTTCTCTGGCTGCCCGCGCCCCTTGCCATCGACACAACGGGCCAACAGCTTCACCGCACCCACCTTATTCTGCACGGTCCAGGGGTATTCCCACAAGCGCCAACAGTGCGATTTCTTCTCGCCGAGCAGTTTCGCTGCCGTCCAGGTGGCGCCGCCGTCCACGCTGACTTCGACCGATGCCACATCTTCTTCGCCTGCCCAGGCCATGCCGCGGACGGTGTATGCACGGCCGGCGATGAGCGTTTCGCCGATGGCCGGCCGCGCGATCTGCGCCTTCGGCGGCATCGCGCCTAGCGGCTTGATCGAAACCAATCCGCCGTCGCGGCGCTCGAAATGGGAATAATCGAATGTTTGAAAATAGCCTTCGTAGGGCGTTTCGGAAATGATGATGCGGGAAAGCCACTTGACGGAGGCCATGCCGTACCAGCCGCCGATGACGGCCCGCAGCGGGAAGCCGTGCCGCGGCGGTAGCGGCTCGCCGTTCATCGCCCAGGCGAGGATCACTTCCGGCTGCCGGGCCTTCGCCAGCGGCAGGCTGCGGCTAAACGGGATGACACCCGGCGTCGCCGGGTCGCTCGAAATGGCCCCTTTGTCCGTCCCAACCAGGATCGCCTCTACCGCGGTTTTTTTAACGCCAGCTTTGTCCAGCAATGTTGAAAGGAGAATCCCGGTCCATTCCGCGGTGCCGACGGCGCCGAACTGCCACTGCACGCCGCGAGCCGCCGGCGACAGGAATACGCGGCCGTTGCCGGCACACTCCATCGTCAGGGGCTTCGTCACGTTCGGCTGCGCCTTGATCTCTGCGAGTGAAAACTTCAGCGGCGTTTCCACCGCGCCGGTGATTTCCAGCGTGAAAGCATTCGCATCAATCGTCGGCGTGGCGAAGTGATTGCGGACGTAGAACTGCTCCGTCGGCGTGATGAAAGTCTTCTGCTCCGAAAACACCGGCTCATAGTTCGGCGGCTCGCTCGTGCGCAGAATGAGCCCCGGCGGCTCCGCCGAAGCGGCCATCGCCGTCGCGGCAACCACGGGCATCGCTATCAAAGCATCGCGCCTGTGCATGGATTGTTCTTCATAACCCGAGCGCAAGCCGAGGGAGTAACTCCCTCGGCTTGCGCCTCGGGTTGGGATGAATATCAGCTACCACCCTTTCGTCTTCGTCTTCACTCGAATCAGCCGATCGTTCGCGCACATGTAGAGAGTGCTGCCGTCGTCGCCCCAGGCGCAATTGGCGGTCGGCGTGTTCGTCACGATCGTGCCCAGGTGCTTGGCGTCCTTGTCGAAGATGAACACGCCGCCGGGGCCGGTTGCGAAGAGGTTGCCGTGAACATCGACCTTCATGCCGTCCGGCAGGCCCGGCAGCTTGGCTTTCGCCTTGTCCGTGACATCGAAAAATACCTTGCCCGCACCGAGGCTGCCGTCGTCCTTCACGGGGAAGCTCATCCAGACCGCTTTCGCGGAATCGCTATTGGCCACGTAGAGCGTCTTACCGTCGGGCGAGAAGGCCAGGCCGTTGGGCCGCGACATCTCTTTTGTGAGCAGGATCAGTTCGCCACTCGGCTTCAGCCGGTAGACGCCCTGGAAATCGAGTTCCTTCTCCGGGTCCTTGTCCTGCCCCGGCAGGCCATACGGTGGATCAGTGAAAACGATGTCGCCATTGGCGAGCACCACCAAGTCGTTCGGGCTGTTGAGCCGCTTGCCCATGTACTTGTCCGCGAGCGTTTCGAACTTGCCGTCCTTGCCGAGGCGGGCGATGCGGCGGTCGCCGTGCTGGCAGAGCAGCAGCCGGCCTTCCTTGTCGAGGGCCAGCGCGTTCGAGCCCGGCTCCCGGCCAGTGAAATCCTTGCTGCCGGTGTAGCCACTCGGCTTGAGGAAGAGCTTGATCTTCCCGGCGTCGGTCCATTCGAAGACGGAGTTGTTCGGGATGTCGCTGAAGAGCAGCCGCTTGTTTTTCGCATCCCAAACCGGCCCTTCGGTCCACTTAAAGCCTTCGGCCAGTTCCTCGACCTTCGCGTCCGGGGCGAGGAGTTCATCGAGCTTCGGCGAGAACTTTTCGATGATCCGCTTCGGCGGATCGGCGGCGAATGCGGAGAGACACAGAGCGAGAACGACAGGGAAAGCGAGCAGCCAGCGGGTCATGGAGTTGCTCCTCGAGGGGTGTAACCAGCGGGGGATTCCAGCCTCTGATGGCCAATCGTAAGCAAAGGCGCGTTCAAAGCAAGCAAGAGTCGATCCGAGTTTGCGGTTTCGTGTCGGACACGACTTGGCATTTCTCCGCGGAAATGGCTATTCTTCAGTCCACTGGAATGTTAGGATTCCCCCCACTCGCTTTCGGGGAACGCCATGCGCAACGAATATCAGATCATGCTCTGGGCCTGGGTATTCGTACTCGCCTGGATTCCGTTCGTCATCCTCACCAACCGTAAGGTTCATCCCAAAGTCTTGTTCTGGCTGTTCATGGTCGAGATGTGGGAGCGGTTCAGCTACTACGGCATGCGGGCATTCCTTGTGTTGTACCTGATTGCCCTGACACAAACTGGCGGGTTTGGGATGAAGAAGGAATCGGCATACGCCATTTATGCCGCCTATGGGGCACTGGTCTATCTCACGACTCTGGCCGGTGGATTTCTCGCCGACAAGGTTCTCGGATTCCGGAAATCAATTATATGGGGAGCGTCTCTGATGGCGGCGGGGCAGTTCACCCTCGTGGTTAGCCAGGGAGATGGGGGCGAGGGGGAGTAAATTCTTCCTCTATGCGGGGCTAGCATTGCTGGTCACAGGGAACGGATTCTTCAAACCGAACATTTCGAGCATGATCGGCCGATTCTACCCGCAAGGCGATCCGCGGCGCGATCAGGCCTTCACCATCTTTTATGTGGGCATCAACACTGGGGCCTTCATCAGTCCTCTCACATGCGGAGCCGTGGCCCAGATCGAGGGCTGGCGGTATGGATTCCTGCTCGCCGGTACTGGTATGGTCATTGGGCTGTTCACATTCCTGTACGTTGCCTCCCGCGGATACCTCGAAAATCACAGTGACCCACCGGCCGATGCCCCTAAGACGCTTGCTGGAATCCCCGCCCGTCCGGGCGTATATCTCGGCTCGCTATTATTCGTCCCCATAGCGGCGGCGCTCATCTACAAGAATGATGTCGTGGATGTCTTGCTTGGGAGCATTGGCGTGGCGGCAATCGCTTACATGCTTTACCTCTCCTTCCAATATCCGATTGTGGAGCGACAGCGTATCTGGGTGATCGTCATCTTGCTTTTCTTCACCACAGTGTTCTGGGGGTTCTTCGAACTCGCCGGAAGCGCCCTGAACGTATTCACGGAAGAGAATGTGGATAAGACCGTATTCGGCAGCCCGATACCGGCGAGTCTATTCCAAGCGGTGAATGCCCTCCTCATTATGCTCTTCGCCCCGCTATTCACACTTGTGTGGGCGGTTCTGGCGAAGCGAAATATCGAGCCGGCTGCTCCGGTCAAGTTCGCCATCGGGTTGCTGCTTCTGGGCATCGGGTTCCTGGTGCTGAACCTGGGCCGAGGAATGGCAGTGGATGGAGTTATGCCACTCATCTTCCTGATCCTGATGTATCTGTTTCACACTCTCGGCGAACTTGCCCTGTCTCCGGTGGGGCTGTCAATGGTGACGAAACTGGCCCCGGCCCGCGTGGTCGGATTCATGATGGGATTCTGGTTCCTGTCTTCGGCTATTGCCATTCAAGCCGGGAAATGGATTGGCGCGGAGTCGGCGGCACCCGAGGGCGCCACGCGGGAAGCGACGATGAATCAGGCTCTCGATGTGTTCGACAATGTCGGTTTGTTCGCGCTCGGTTCAGGTATCTTATTGCTTCTGTTATCGCCGATCATCAGGAAATGGATGCATGGCATGAGATAAACATGCAACTTCAAAGCCCACGCTTTGCTACGCGTGGGCTTTCGGATTTAATACCGCGGCACGCTCGGATCGACGAGAACGCTCCAAGCATCAATGCCGCCGTTGAGGCTGGCGGCATTCGCGATACCGGCGCTTTGCAGGATCGCCACGCCGCTCAAGCTGCGAATGCCGTGATGGCAATAGACCACCAATAGCGCGTCATCGCCCGCGATCACTTCGTCAGCACGAAGCGCCAATTCGCCGAGCGGGATGAGTTGGCTGCCTTCAATCCGGGCTACCACGTGCTCTTCGGGCTCGCGAACGTCCAGAAAGTGCAACTTTTCACCCGCCAGGAGCCGGGATTGAACTTCACCGGGCGAGATGCGCGCAATTGATGGCATTATTATTCCCTGAGAAGTATTTTATCGCCACAGCTTCAGAAATCATAGATTTTTTCATGGTTTGTTGACGCACCAATAGGTTGTCAACCCCTGTCAGACCCTGTCAACCCCTGTCACGGGTGGTGGGTGAGAAAGCGTGACACGATGACATCTTGGAACGTCCCTCAGTCCCGAAGCGATTTTTCTAGTTTTATCTCAATGTGGCGGCGTTGAAATGCCGTCAATCGCCCGCCACATCCGGCAGGCGGAGTTTCGCCAGATATTCCCGCTCCTTCATCCTCATCCGCTTCGCGGCTTTCGCCGTGCGGTCATCGTAGCCGCAAAGGTGCAGGCAGCCGTGGATGACGTAAAGCAGCAGTTCGAGCTTCACGTCGTGGCCGCGCTCGGCGGCGTTCTCCGCGGCGACTACGTAGCCGATCACCACTTCGCCTTCGAGCTTCGCCGCCTTCGGTTTGGAATACGGAAATGTGATCACATCGGTGGGCTCGTCGTGGTCGAGGAATCGCTTGTTCAGGCGGTGAATGTGGGCGCTGTCGATGAAGGCGAGCACGATCTTCGCGGACCGCACGCCTTCGCCAATCAGCACCGTCTTCGCGGCTTCCTTCAGCACGGCGAAATCGAGGGCTTGCTCGTAGGGATTGGCGATCGAGACGGAAATCATGCTTCAATTCTACGAAAGTGCTTCGGAGCGAAAGTGTGTACTAGAGTTCGCGGAGGTTTACGCGCGGAGCCCGTCGATGAAGCCGATCGCAGAAATTTCAGCCGATCCCTTGACCTCCACGCCGCCGCCGGCGAGCAAGTCGCTTCACATGACAGCGACGCCGTCACCAGCCGCGACCGGAACAGGAATGCTATTCCTCATCAGCGTCGTCGGGCTCTTCCTGGAACTCCTGCTGATCCGCTGGGTCAGCACCGAGATCCGGATTTTCGCATACTTGCAGAACACGGTCCTCGTCGTCTGTTTTCTCGGCCTGGGCATGGGCTGCTGGGACTGCCGCAAGCCGTTCGTTCTACGGCACCTGCTTGTGCCTCTTGTAATCCTGGTCGCCTTGCTGGCGATCCCGACGACGCGAATCTTCCTCGGTTACAAGATCAGCGAAATGCTCAGCGGCTACGGCGACCTCGTCATCTGGGGCGGCGGCGAAGCGGCTGGCAATCTGAAATACGTCGCTCCCATCCTCGGCACCGTGCTGACCTTCGGCTTGATGTTGATCCTTTGGAGCATCTTCGTGCCGGTCGGCCGGTTGCTGGGCCGGCTGATGAACGACCATCCGAACACGATCCGCGCTTATTCCGTGAACGTCTCCGGCAGCCTGATTGGCATCTGGCTCTTCGTCGCCTTCAGCGGACTCTACCTGCCGCCGCTGGCGTGGTTCGGAACATTCGCTATCGGCTGTCTGCTTCTCGTGGGTGGCCGGTTGAAAGCTGTCGATCTTGGTCTCTTGGCCGTGATACTCGGCTTCGCGTGGTTGGCCGGCATCGAGCCCGGCTGGAAGGAGACGAAGTGGTCGCCCTATCAGAAGCTGTCGCTAATGGATTTCCGCGATTTGGAGGCCGAGACGCCGAGCTTCTGGGCGTCGCTGCGCGGCCAGCGCCAGCCGCCGGTGACCGACCTCGGCACCTATTTCCTGGCTGTGAACAATATCGGCTATCAGGCGATGATCGATCTTGATCCCGCCTACACCGCGGCGAACCCGGACAAGTTCCCGGCGAAGCAGCGCGGCCTGTCGCAGTACGACCTGCCGATGCTCGTGCATCCGCATCCGAAGAAGGTGCTGATCGTCGGCGCCGGTTCGGGCAACGACGTGGCTGGGGCATTGCGGAATGGCGCGGAAGAGGTGGTGGCCGTCGAAATTGATCCGGCGATCATCGAACTCGGCCGCCGCTATCATCCGGAGCATCCGTATGCCGATCCGCGCGTCCGCGTGGTCAACGACGATGCCCGATCGTTCTTCGCCACCACGACCGAGAAGTTCGACGTGATCGCCTTCGGCCTGCTCGACTCGCACACCACGACGGCGATGACGAACGCCCGGCTCGACCACTACGTCTACACCCGCGAAAGTCTGGCCCACGCGAAGACGCTGCTCAACGACGGCGGCATCGCGGTGCTGAGTTTCGATGCCCAGCGGCCCTGGATCGCCGACCGCATGGCGAAGACGCTCGGCGAGGTTTACGGGCGGGCCCCGATGGTCTTCCGCATCGACGCCAGCCACTCAGGCTGGGGCGGCATTCTCTTCATCGCCGGCGATCTCGACACGGCCGAAAAGATGATCGCCGCGAATCCGCCGCTGGCGACGCTCGTGGAGGAATGGAAGGCCGCGATGCCGTTCAAGCTCAGCGGCAAGGCTGAAGTGGCCAGCGACGACTGGCCGTACATCTATTTGCAGGATCGCCGCGTGCCGGTGCTTTATTACATGCTGGCCGCGGCACTGGTGGCGCTCTTCACGTATGGAATCTATTCGCTGAAGACGCCGCAGATCGTCAAAGGCTGGAGCCGCTCGCACACGCATTTCGCGCTGCTCGGAGCGGCGTTCATGCTGCTCGAAGTGCAGAACATCAGCAAAGCGGCCGTCGGTGCTCGGAAACACCTGGGTGGTGAATGCCGTCATCATTTCTGGCATTCTTTGCATGATTCTGATCGCGAATGCGATCGCGTCACGCTGGCCGAGCTTACCGCTGAGCGCCGTTTACGGTGCGTTGATTGTGAGTTGCCTCGGGCTATACGCGCTCGATTTGTCGCGGTTCGGCTTCTTGCCATACCCACTCAAAGCACTGATCGTCGGATTGCTGACCAGTTTGCCGATGCTTTTCAGCGGCATTATTTTCATTCGCTCGTTCGCCGCAACGCCGCATAAGGACACGGCGCTCGGGGCGAATTTGATGGGTTCACTCGTCGGCGGGCTACTGCAATCGGTGACGTTTGTGATTGGAATCAAAGCGCTGTTATTGATCGTGGCGGGTCTCTACATCGCGGCGATGTTGACGCGGCCTCGTCAGGAACCTGCGGCTGAAATGGTTCCCGCTACAGCGTGACCGGTTCCATCGTTTCG
>CAWFXG010000011.1:0-72201 GCA_963819745.1 uncultured Acidobacteriota bacterium
CGTCCACATCCTGGAAGGCGTAAAAAGAAGCGGGCGCGACGGCAGCCGTGCCGGACTGGTTCTGGATCCGGGTGCGCAATTCCTGTTCGGTGGCCTGCATCAGCCCGCAGTCGGTGTGGTTGATGACCATGATGGCCTCGGTGCCCAACAGGTAGTGGGAAATAATCAGGGAGCGCAAAGCGTCGTCGGTGACGATGCCGCCAGCGTTGCGAATGATGTGCGCATCACCGGTCTTGAGGCCCATGGTGCGGATGGATAGACGGGTGTCCATGCAGGTGAGGACGGCGAGCTTGCGCTCGGGTCGCGGGGTAAGGTTTCGCAATTCGTGTTTGCGGGCATACAACTCATTGGCGGCGAGGACTTCGTCGATCACGGTCATAGAGGAGTAGTTTAACCCGGTCCCAGAGGCGTGTGTGTGGCGGATGGGCGGCGCGGGTCCAGGTACCGCAGTGCCGCTAGGTCACACCCTTACGGATATTTTCGGAAATGTAACGGAAGTAAGGATCGTTTATGTCGTGGGCCTTGCGATAGGGGACGTTTACGGAGGTCCGGCCTGCGAACCACTGATCCACGATCGCGCCTTGTTGCTCCAACTGAAAGTCACCCCAGGAGGGACCCGGCGGACCGTACACATAGGGGTTTTCACCGAACACGCGATCGGCGCCGGTGACAAAGCCCTGGCAGGTGAGTCCAGGCAAGAAGGAAGAATGCTTGATTTGCCAGGCATGAGTCAGCTCATGGACGAGGAGCTCACCGGGAGTCTGGTAAGCAGGATCGGCGAGGTAGTTAATGGGATCGCCATAGGCTTCGCCCAAATTGATGTAGATGTTGCCGTCCGCGCCAGGGATGGTGAAGGCCTTTCCGCCGAGACCGGAGAGATTGGTCAAGTAAATGTGTTCGACAGGGGGAAGGGTCCCCAGGAAAACGGCGTTGTTCGCGAGGTCATATTCGGTCTGGTAGATCTGGCGCTGTTCGATGAGCGCGTTGGTGACCAGGCCCGCGCCAATTCCCGCGACCACGGCCAAGGCAATTCCACCCCCGAACGCGAAGACCACGGTACCGGCGATGAGGCCGAAGGCTCCGCCGATGCCGAGATTGCCGAAGACCTGCCCGATTTCGGATCCCAAGCCAATGACGATGCCCAGCGCCCCGCCGGTGGCGCCGGCGGCGATGTCCAGGATTCCTTTGGCGAGATCGTCAATGAATCCAATGACGCCAGTTGCAGAGTAGTCCTTGGTTACCCATAGTTTCCCGTCCTTCTTAATGTCCGCCCAATGTATTTGGACCCAGGAACTATTGCCCGATTCGGTATGGTCGTCGTCGCGATTGGGAGCATGCCAAGGGAGGGTGGAGGCGGTGCCTTCCACGTGGCCGCTGTGGGAGATGGCGAGATTGAGGCCGGTGGAGGTCGTGAAAATGCCGTGAACCTGGAAATCGTAATCGGGGATACCACTGTCGTGCATATGAAATTGGAAAGAGTAGTCACCGTTACTGGAAAGGGTGAGGGTTACCGATCCACCGAGAGCGGTGCCAGCAGGAGTGAGAACCTGTTGGCTGGTGGCGAAGGAATCCGGGATATCGACGGCGCCGGTGGCATCCGACCAAACGATCTGGCCGAATTGGAAATAGCTGACGCGAGCAGAGAGATAAAGAGGAGGAGGAAGGGTGCCGCCGGTTTCATCGGAAACCGGATAACCGAGGAAGCTTTTCTCGAAGCCCAGCGAGCTCCACAGGTCGAGAATCGCGCCATGAACTTCGTAAGCGCCAGTGCCAGGCGTCCAGTAGATGACGCCACCCTCGAAACGGTTGTAGCGGCCGACACCATCGGGGGTGCCGGATTCGTCGGTAAGCGGAAAGCCCAGGAAGCCACTGAAGCCACCGAGATCGCGCCAATGCTGGCGGATGGCACCGTGAACCTCGTGTGCGCCCACATTCGTAGCCCAGTAAATGTCGGCACCATCGAAGTGGGAAACACGGCCGCGTCCCGCGGGCAGTTCGTCGGAAGTGGGCAGGCCCAGGAAGGGTTGACGGGCGGGATCGGACAAATCTCCGAGTTGCGCATAGTGGGCATAGATAGAGCCATAAACGACAAAGGCGGCGGCGTGCACAATACGAGGGACGGCATACTGGCTGAGAGCAGATTCTATTGCCGGCGTGGCATTCAGACGCGAAGGGGCCAGGCGCGAAGGGGTTTCGACGGCGCGTTCCGGCTGGACCGCGGAGAAAGTGGCTTCCCGTTGTGTCTTTAGCGCGCGGGTGAATTCGACAGCCTGATTTTCTCGAACGACTATGGCACCGCCCTGGAAGCGCAATGCTTCGCCGCCTTCGACGGTGCGGAAGGTATCTTCGGTGGGCAAACCGAGAGAATTCCAGACACCAACGCCGCGCCCGTCCTTCATGGTGGCAAGCGACTTCCACTTCGCGTAAACGGCGTTCGAAAAATAGAAGACGAAGTAATCATAGAGAGGGGTGACGGCACGCGCTTTTGCCGCGTTGAATGAGGACTCTCCTCTCCTGACGGTAGGGGGCGGCGCAGTCGAGGCATGGAGGTTCGAAGGCGGCTGCAATGGAAGGACGCCGCGCTCCGCGGATACGTCCGCAGATGATGACAATGCCGACGAGGGTGCGGATGAGGATGGGGACGAAGGAGCGGATGAGGCGAGCCTGGCGACAGAAGCGGAGGCCAAATCCCTGGCGGAAAAGTTCCGGTAGATTCCCGGATTCGCCGTGTCATAGAGCGCGCCGTTCTGGAATTCCTGGACGGTGCCCCGGCGGTCATCGGCCAAATGGACGTTGGACAATACATCGCCAAAGCGAGACTCCGCGCCCATGGATTGCCATTTCTGACCGATCAACGAAGTGGGATCGACGGCCAGGTAGGTCCCTTGCAGGGAAACGGTTTTTGAGAAGGAACCGCCGTGCAAGAGGAGGGTGCCCGCGAACTCGCCGGGAGGAATGGATCCGATGGGGACATCGAGAGTGACAGCCACGGAAATACGCTGGCCATGCTTAGCGTGGAGCGGCTTGGTGCCATCGGAGGGGACCGGGTTCTGGAGATCCCAGAAAAGAACCGGTCCTTTGGTGCCCGCGGGCAAAGTTGAGGGGTCTTCCTGCTCCAAGACCAAATCGCTGGCGGTAATTCCGGTGACCTTAAAAAGCGGATCGCCCGCGGTAATGGTGGCGGTGAGATGCTCATCCTTGGGCAGAGTGATAGCCAGGACGGTTTGTACGACGGCGCGATCGTGGACCACCGGTGCGAAGGAACCATTTTCCTGATCGGCGGGCTTGGCGGGAACGGTTGTGCCTGGCGGCACCGGACCACTAAAGGGCGTAGCCATGTTTGTGCTCTCCGGCGAAGGCGTTCAATCCGCCGCGTGTCGCGGACGGAACGTGGAAACATGGATTTTCGTGCCACGTCGCAGCGGTGTCAAGGAGGGGAATTAACGTTGAAGTTGCGCCGAACTAGTTCGCGACGGTGAGCTCGAGAGTGGCAGCGGAGGAGACGCGGGCGCCGGCGAGGGGAGATTGATCGACAATGGTGCCGCGCGGCCATTGCTGCGCAGAGATGTAGTTTACCTTGCGTCGCAAGCCAGCAACGTCCAGGCGACGCTGAGCGTCGGACTCGTTGAGACCGACGAGGCGAGGGGTGACGAAAGCGGGATCCCGCGAGCCCTGCGAAACGAGGACATCCACTCTAGGCGTAGCGGCTCCGGCTCCGGGCCGGGGAGTCTGCAGAATCACGGTGTCAGCGGGCACGTCCGGCATGGCGATGGCGGAGACTTCGCCAATTTGCAGACCGTTGCGGAGAAGCTCGATGCGGGAGACGCGCAGGGAATTGCCTTCGAGCAGGGGAATTTCGAGCTGGCGCTGGCCGAGACTCAACACCACATGAGCCTGCTGGGAAACTTTCATCAGCAAGCCGGACGGCGGGGTTTGCCGGACCACGACGTTGATGGGCAGCTCGCTGTAGACGCGGTCCGCAACTTTCAGAACCAGGCCGCGCGAAGTGAGCAGGTTGTTGGCTTCGGAAACTTTTTTGCCGACGAGATTGGGCATGGCGACTTCCCGGCCGTGAATGGCGATGCGCATAGCAGTAATAGCGCTGAGGAAAGCGGCCGAAGCCAGAATAAAGATGAGTAGGGCGGTCTGGCCAAGAGATTCAAGTCGCTCGCGAAGGTTCATGGCAGCGGCGGCGCGGGATAGTCGGGAAGCTTGTCCTTGCTCTGGTCGGCGCGCTTGACTTCCAGCTCGCTGAAAAGAAGCGAGGGGGCGATGACAGTGGTAGGAATGCCGCCCGCGCGATTACTCACCAGTGCGTCGTTGCCGACGGCGATGAGATCGCTGCGCAAGGCGCGAACGTCAAGTTCATTGAAGACCGCGCCGCGGACGAGCTCTTCGTGGCGGTCCGGATAAATGCGATACAGCAAACGAGGAGAGTTTCCGGGCCCGAGGGTTTCGACGCGATACCCATAAGGTTTGCCCTGGTCGGTGATCATCTGGATGACGCGCTGCTTGAGCGCTTCGGGAGCCTGGGCTTCGGATGACTTTACAACGAGAACGCCCAAGTTCGGCGAGGGAAGGGTACCGGCGGCAGCGCGGTCGTGGCCGTTGGAGGCCGGAAAATCGCGAATAGGCTGGCGGCCGATGAGGTAGCTGACCAAAGTGCCGTTGTCGACCAGAGTGACCGGCTGAGCGGGAACGCCATCGGCGTCGACGTCATACGTGCCGACGAGACTCTTGCCATCGAAGTCTTTCAACGTGGGATCGTCCACGACACTGAGAAAACTGGGGAGAACGCGAGTCTTGTAGCTGGTAGCGAAGGCGCCGATAGTGCGATTAGGGCGTCCGAGCTGCGGTTTGCGGCCGAGGACGTTCAAGCCAACGAGAGAGGCGACCACATCGTCCGCGGCATCGGGACTGAACAGCACGGGGCCGCGGTAGCTGTCTTCCACAATGGGGGCTTGCCGAAGAGCGACGACGGTGTCGAGCATTTTGCGGGCTTCGGCCAGCAATTTTTCACGAGAGGGCAGTTCCTCAAGGCGCGCGACAGTCCAAAAAGGATTACGGCTGACGCGCATGCCATCGGCGGCTTGCGCGGAGCCGTTGAGGACGACGCTGTAGGTCTTCTTGCCGCTGCGAGTGACGGTGCCTTCCGAATTGACGAGATATTCGTTGACGGCGGTGAAGCGCACGGAGGCCGTGACCGACTGGACGTCCGGATAACGGCGATAAAGACCGGTAACGTCCTCGGCGGTTTTTTTCCAAGCCTGCTCGTCGACTTGAAGAGCGACAACGGGCTCGACCTTGCGAACGACGGAAGTCTGGGCGAAATCATTCACAGGAGCGGCGTCGGCGCTGAATTGCTTGAGGGCGGCTTGTTTCTCCGCGTAGGCCTGACCGGCAGATTTGTAAGCGTCATCGGTGGCGAGCCAAATCTGGTGGCGGAGGGCAATGGGATCATCGTCGAGAGGAAGAATGCCGGTTTCGCCCATGCCCTGTCCGTAGTAGCTGTCTTGCTTGTAGTCGCCGATGCGAACGACGACGCGAAGAACGCGATAGCGAACGCGCTGGTTTTCGCGGAGAGAACCGAAGGCGGCCTCGGCGGAGTAGTCGTCGACGTCGTTTACGCGGTACTCGATGTAGTAGGGAGGTGCGACCTGGTCCATCTTGAGCTGAGACTTGGAACGTTCGAGCTCCGTGAGGAGTGCTTCCAGGAGCGGATCGCCAGCGGCAGCGGCGCGAGCCGAAGAGGCCGCATCGGCCGGCGAATTCCGTTTGGCCGCGGCATTAGCATTGTGCGGCGAGCCGGCCAAGGGAAGGAAGATGGCGGCGGCGAGAAGCGGAGCGGCAACGTGAATGATTTTCATGGCTTCACCGAGAGAGCGGCCGGAGCGGTGCCGGGCAGAGAAGAGGCGGTGGATTCAAAACCGGGCGGAGGCAAAATGGGGGGGCGGTCATGGGAATGAGCGCGTTTCTGAACTTCCATCTCGGAAAAAAGCATGGCGGGCGCAACCGCGGAGACGGGGACGTTGCCGCTTTCCGCGCCGCAGACGCCGTTGAAGACGTGCTGCGTATCACCGGTGGCGACGATGCGAGTCAGCGCGGCGAGCGGAGTGCCGACGATATCCACGCCGCGGACAAGCTCATCGGGACGTTCATCGGCATATACGCGATAGACCACGACGGGTAGAACCTGAAAGGCTTGAGGAAGAGATCGCGTGGTGAGCGTGAAGCCGCCCTGAATATCGTCGAAGTACAAGCCGTAGGGTTTACCCTGCTTTTTGACTTCATCGATGAGTTGCTGGCGGAGCTTGGCTTCGGTTACCGCTTGCGACGAAGTGACGATGAGATTGCCCTGGCGGCCGGTGGGCATCAAGCCAGGTTGATTGCGGCCGTGACCGTTGGACACGGCGAAATCCTTAATGGGCATGCGAGACAGGAGGAAATTTTTGAGTATGCCATCCTTGATGACTTCGACGCGCTGCGCGGGCGATCCTTCGTTGTCGTATTCGTAGAAGCCGGCGAGCTTGGTGCCGCCGATTTCGCGGAGGGTGGGATCATCCACGATGCTGAGAAACTTGGGCAAAACTTCCTGGTTGACCTTCTTGGTGAAGGTTTGGCCTTCGTCTTCGTCGCGCTGACGATGACCCTCCAGGCGATGGCCCAGCACCTCGTGGAAAAAAACGGCGGCGGCGCGGCCGCTGAGCATCGCAGGGCCGTCATAGGGCTCGGCAACTGGAGCCTGGCGAAGAGCTTTCAGGTCGGCAGCCATTTTATCGATCTTGGCGGAGAGCTCGGCCTCGGGAGGCAAACCATTGGGCGACGGTGCTTGAAAAGTTTCCACGCGGAGGAGATCCATGCCGTCATCGGCGCGCGTTTGTGCTTCGATGACCATGCGCGTCGACGAACTGGGAGTGGCGATGGCTGCGCCTTCACTGGAGACCAGACGCGAGTTGGAACTTTGGATCTGAAGAACGACGTTGGCGTAGTAAACCTCGGAATATTTGCGGAAGCCGGCGGACAAGCGGCGAATTTCGCCTTCCCACGCGGTGCGATCGAAGGCGGGAGGGGTGATGGCTTCGCCGGTGTGGACCTGAGGACTTTCTTTAGAGAAATCAGGAGACTTATCTTCCTCTTCGGCGCGGACGGCGGTATTGGTCTTCACGTTCAGAAAGGCGGGAGCGGCGCGCTTGTATTCGCGGTCGGTGAGCTCCCAGAGCACGCGGGACAGCGCGTCGGCATCATCGCCCAAAGGCAACGCGCCAGAGGTCATGCCACTGGGACGGCTTTGCCCGTGAGTATTGTCGAGAGCGGGGGAACCGACGCGCATGCTCACGTCGGCTTGCCGGCGGCGCAGACCGGCATTGGTGAGCAGGCTGCCATAAGCGCCGACGATGACGACAACGTTCTGGTCGTTGACGGTGTAGCTGAGGAAGTAAGGCGCGGGATCGCTCTTGCCGAGACCCGAAGTGGCGCGGGCGAGTTCTGTCTGCATGACCTTGAGGACGGGGTCAGAAGCGGGTTTCGCCGTAGGAGATTTGGCCGGAGCAGGCTTGGGCGAGGTCCTGGGAGCCGACCAAAGCGGAGCGGCGGAAAGCTGCGCGGCCAGCAAGCAAGCGGCGGCGGTGCGGAGGCGTGAGTTGCATTTTTCGGAGGGGCGTTGCTGCAAATTGCGTAAATTCATGGGGCTCCAATGGGTACGAACGCCTGGCCGGTGGGAATTCCGGCATGCCGACAATACGAGGGGCTCAGGCGATGCAAGAAAATAGTATGACTGAGCGATAGGTGACGCGCAAACTAGGTCTCGCCGAAGCGTTCCCGTTCGGTCAACCGTGCGCCGTTGGCAAATTCAGCGGCGGTAGTTTGTTTGCGCCCCTCCCGTTTGACGGCGACCACCTGGAAAACGGTAGTGTCGCCGCAGGCTACGTACAAAACGTTGGTGTGGCGAACCAAAGTGCCGGGAGCGGGACGGCTGGCTTGAAACTGCGCCAACTCCGGCAAAGTGTTAGACACCGGGCGGCCCCAAATCTGACAATCCTGACCGCGGAAAAAAGTGTGGGCGCCGGGCCACGGGGTGAAGGCACGAATCCGATTAAAAATGACGGATGCCGGACGGCTCCAGTCGATCCTGCCGTCTTCGCGTTTGAGGATGGGGGCGAGAGTCGCCTGCGAGTGATCTTGCGGGCGCGGCGTCAGGGTACCCTGCGCAAGGGATTCGAGAGTTTTTTGCATTAATGGCGCGCCAGCTTCGGACATTCGCGCAGCAAGTTCCGGCGAGGTCTCTTCCGGTCCAATGGCGATTTTCTGTTGAAGGAGCATGTCGCCGGTGTCCATTCCGGCATCGATGCGCATGGTGGTGAGGCCCGAGTGAGTTTCGCCGTTGGCGATTGCCCAATGGATGGGAGCGGCGCCACGGTATTTGGGGAGCAGCGAAGAGTGGAGATTGATCCAGCCGAGCCTAGGAATGTCGAGCAATCGAGCGGGAATGATCTGGCCGTAAGCAATGATGACGATGCAATCGGGTGCCAGGGAGCGCAGAAGAGTTTCGGATTCGGGCGCTCGAATCTTTTCGGGCTGGTGAACGGGAATGCCGGCGGCAAGCGCGACGTTCTTAACCGGCGAGAGGGAAATCTCCTGACCACGGCCGCTGGGACGATCGGGTTGCGTAATTACGTCGAGAAGGTCGAACCCGGGCTGTGCGAGGAGATGCTTAAGGGTTGGGACCGCAAACTGCGGAGTACCGCAAAAGACCAGGCGCATATCAGCGGCAGCCGCAAGGGAAAATCAGCGGCGTACCCACCTACCACTCGCCTTGCTTCTTCAGCTTTTTGATTTTGCGCTTGATCAGGTCGCGTTTGAGCATCCCGAGATGCTGGATGAAAAGGATGCCGTTGAGGTGGTCGATTTCGTGGCAGAAAGCGCGAGCGAGAAGTTCTTCGCCACGGATTTCAAAATAATCCCCCTGGAAGTTCTGGGCGCGAACGGTGACAAATTGCGGGCGAACCACGTGGCCGCGGAAGCCCGGAATGGAGAGGCAGCCTTCTTCCTCGCGCTTTTCGCCTTCGGCGTGAATGACTTCCGGGTTGATGAGCACGATTTTGGCTTCGGGATTCTTGCCGCTGCTGACATCCACGACGGCCATGCGAATGCTTTTGCCAACTTGGGGAGCAGCCAGGCCGATGCCGGAAGCCGCGTACATGGAAGCGAACATATCTTCCGCAAGTTCCTGCAACTCGGGGTCGAATTTCTTGATCATCGCCGTAGGCTTCTCAAGGATGGGATCGCCATACTTGACGATCGGATAGATCTTGCGTGCCGCCGGCGCTTCCACAGGCGTTGACGCCTCCGTGGGGGCGGCCTTGTCGCCGGGCTTAGAAGTCTGCGATTTGTTTGGCATAGTGATCGAAATTACGTCGAGTCTCGGCCAGCGAGTCTCCTCCAAATTTTTGCAGAAAAGCATCGGCAAGCACAAGTGCGACCATGGCCTCAGCGGCCACGCCGGCGGCGGGAACGACGCACCAGTCGGAGCGCTCGTACGCAGCTTGCACAGGCTGCTTGGTTACCATGTCGGCGGTGCCTAAGGCGCGGCGCAACGTGGAAATGGGCTTGAGATATCCGCGCAGGACAAGATCCTCGCCGTTGGTGATGCCGCCCTCAAGGCCGCCGGCACGATTGGAAGAACGGCGAAAGCGCTTGGCGGCGGAATCGTAGGAGATTTCGTCCTGCACTTCGCTGCCGTAAGAGCCGGCGGCAGCGATACCGGCGCCGATCTCCATACCCTTCACGGCTTGGATGGACAGAATCGCTTGCGCGAGACGGCCGTCCAGCTTTTCATCCCACTGGGCATGGCTGCCGAGGCCAACGGGAACGTTGTGGACGACGACTTCGAAAACGCCGCCAACGGTGTCGCCCGCTTTGAGAGCGGCGTCGACTTCAGCCTTCATCTTTTCCTGCGTGGCGGGATCCACGCAACGGAGCGGGGAATCAAGGTCGGCATTGACGGCGAGAAGCTCATTCCAACCGGCAGAGCGCTCCAACTTGACGTGGCCGACCTGGAGCACGTGGCTGGCAATATGCAGATCGAACTGGCGAAGAAAGAGTTTGGCGATGGCGCCGGCGGCCACACGCGCAGCGGTTTCCCGCGCTGAAGCGCGTTCGAGAACATAGCGCGCGTCGTGGAAGTTAAATTTTTGCGATCCGGCGAGGTCCGCGTGCCCCGGCCGGGGAGCGACCAGCGGCTTGGCTACACGGGGGTCCGGCGTACCTTCGACGGGGAGGATTTTTTCCCAGTTGGCCCAGTCGCGATTTTCGATGCGCAGGGCTATCGGTGCGCCAATGGTTTGTCCGTGGCGCACGCCGGCAAAGATCTCCGCGTGATCCTTTTCAATTTTTTGCCGGCCGCCCCGGCCATAACCCAACTGGCGCCGGTGCAAATCGTGATTCAGGAAGGCAAGATCCACGGGAACAGACGCAGGAAGACCGGACAGAAAGGCGAGCAACGCCTGACCGTGCGACTCGCCGGCGGTGTAAAAGTGAAGCATAGTTGCGAAAGGAGCTCCGTGAGTTCCAGCAACGCGCGTGGAACTAAGAAGTGTATAGGCGGAGGTGGCTGGCGTCCAGTGCGCGAGACTTAGCGGGGTTCTAACGCAGATGGGGTTGCCGACGTCGAGGCTGGAGTTTCGTATCCGCAGACTGGGAATCGACAAGTTCCGTTATCGCGTCTTGACGTGACTGGCAGGCACGGTTACGCTTTCTTCGCATCGATTGTCCGGCGCGTATCTTAGCGGGATCGGCACCGACAGGGAATCGTGGCAGATACTTCGTTTCAGGTAGCCAGCCAGGGAACCAAGCCCGTGGAGATTATTCCCATGAGCGTGGTGCTGACGGACGCCTTCAAGCGACTTCTCCTTAACATTCAGGATTATTCGGAAATGGCGGCGCGCTCGCTGACCAACCTGGCGAGCGGCCCGCGGTATTTCCAGGACCTTCTGGACCAGATGGACGACATCGGTGTGGGGTCGCTTCCGATCGTATTGGTATCGGGATTTTTCATCGGGGCGGTCATGGTGTTGCAGACAGGGTCGCAGTTTACGAGATTTGGGCAGACGGCGCTGACCGGGGACGTGGTATCGCTGGCGCTGGTACGGGAGCTGGGGCCGACGCTGACGGGCATTTTGGTGGCGGGAAGGTGCGCATCGGGAATTGCGTCGGAGCTGGGATCGATGCTGGTAACGGAACAAGTGGATGCGATGCGAGCGATGGGCACGGACCCCAGCCGCAAGCTGGTGACGCCGCGAGTACTGGGCACGATCCTGGTGCTGCCGCTGCTGACCGCACTGTACGACTTCATCGGGTTGCTGGGAGGATGCGTAGCGTCGGTATTTTCGCTGCGGCTGAACGCAGTGGAATTCTGGACCAGGGCAATCGATGCGCTGGATTTTCCGGACATCATGCAGGGCATGATGAAACCGCTGGTATACGGATTTTTGCTGGCGACGGTGGGCTGTTATAAGGGCTTAACGGCACGGGGCGGAACGCAAGGAGTTGGGCGAGCAACCACACAAGCAGTGGTGGTGGCGTCGGTATTAATCATCGCGGCGGATTTATTCCTGACCAAGTTGTCGCTTTATCTGGGAGACAAACTGTTTTGAAACGCCCAACGCGGTTCGCAACGAGGGATCGTGGGCGAGCGCGCGGAGTCACCCTTTCCCGGTACTCGAAGAAGAGGCCGCAGCACGGCCGAAGCCGATGAGTAACGCGGCTCCTGCGCCCGAGGATAATGCACCCGTCGTGGTGTTCCGGAACGTGCGCATCGGGTTCGACGAAGGGGACATCCTGCGAGGGGTGTCGTTCCGAGTGCTACCGAGAGAAACGCTGGTGCTGCTGGGGGAAACGGGAACCGGCAAGACGCTGACGCTCAAGATGGCCGCGGGACTGTTGCGACCATCGCGAGGATCGGTGGAGGTACTCGGACAAGAAGTTTCCGAGATGAGCGAAAAAGAGTTACTGGCCTTTCGACGGCAAATCGGTTTCGTGTTTCAGGAAGGAGCGTTGTTCGATTCGCTGACGGTGGCCGACAACGTGGCATACCGGCTGCGGGAAGACGGCGTGGAGGAAGGCGAGATCGAGCCGCGAGTGCGGGAGGTGCTGCGGTTTGTGGAACTGGAGCAGACGCTGGAATTGCTGCCATCGGAATTGTCCGGCGGGATGCGCCGGAGAGTATCGATCGCGAGGGCGCTGGTGAGCCGTCCGCAAATCGTGCTGTATGACTCTCCGACCGCCGGGCTGGATCCGGTGACATCGCAAAGCATCATTACCCTGATTCTGCGCTTGCGCGATGTGTTTGGCGTGACCGCGTTGATGGCCACGCACCGGTTGCAGGACGGTTTTGCGCTGGCGAATTTCCGTTTTGACGCCGGGAGCAAGCGGGTGGTTCCCGATGCGCAACCGGGGGATCTGACGGCAGCGGGGCCCGGGCCGGTAACACGGTTCCTGGTGTACAAAGAAGGCGAAATCTATTTCGAGGGCGCTCCAGAGGAAATTGCGACAACCAGGGACCAGTATCTTAAGCGGTTTCTGGTGTGAGTGCTGTAATCTGTTGAGCGCGAATCTTGCGCGAGTAGTTCCGGGAAACGGGCTGGGGAGGGGCCATTCATGGCGCAACGGAAACAATTGACCTGGACCGAATTGCGCGTGGGGCTTTTCGTGCTGGTCGGTTTGTTTGTGCTCGCCGTGGGAATATTTTATGTGACTGGGGCGGGCTTCTGGGGGCCCAAATACCGGTTAAAGACATACTTGCCGGAAGTATCGGGGCTGGCGAATGGCGCGCCGGTGCGCGTGGATGGCGTGGAAGTGGGCAACGTGGAAACGGTGCGGCTGATGCCGCGCACGCAGGGACACGCTCCGGACAGAAACAAGAACATCGAAGTGGTGATGCGCGTGGATGCGCGATTCAAGGACAACATTTTGACGGATTCCACGGCAAGTCTGGTGACGGAAGGTTTGCTGGGAAACCGCTACGTGAATATCTCTCGAGGGTTCACAGGGGTTCCGCTGAAAGAAGGGCAGGAAATTCCCGGGACGGAAGAGAAAGCCATCAAGGAAGTGGTGGAGCGGAGTTCCGACCTGCTGGGGAATTTGCAGGCGTTGACATTAAGCGCGAAGGACTTAATTGGAGGGGTGCAGCGGGGCAAGGGCAGTCTGGGGAAATTGCTGACGGACGAGCAGGCGTACGACAACTTGAACGCCACGCTGGCGAGAGTGAATAAGTTGATAGCGAATATTCAAGCCGGACAAGGGTCGTTGGGCAAGCTGGTGGCTACCGACGAGATGTACAACAAAGTGGGTACCGCAGTGGACGACGTCAACGCCATCATGGGGGATGTACGAGCGCAAAAGGGAACGATCGGGAAGCTGCTGTATGATCCCACGTTGTACGACCAAGCCAAGGAAGCGATCGGCAGCGGCAACAGCATGCTGGGGGACGTTCGAGCGGGCAAGGGAACGCTCGGCAAGTTGGTGGCGGACGATACGCTATACAACCAGGTGCGCGACACAGCGTCCAACCTGGAGAAGGCTACCGCAAAGCTGAACGAAAACACGACGACAGCGGGGAAGCTTTTTTCCGATCCACAATTGTATGACAACCTGGCAGGGTTGACAGGCGACTTGCGGCTGCTCATCGGCGATTTCCGGCAAAATCCGAAAAAATTCCTGTCCTTCAAGATCACCATATTCTAGTCGGGGACCAGAGGCGGCTTTTGCGGGAACGCGCGCCGCTGTGTTGTAATGAGGTTGTAACAAGAACGAGATACTGTAGCGGCAATTAGCCGCGGGTGCCGGCAAGGTCGATGGACAATCAGGAAGCGTCAAAAACAGTCAGGGCCGAAGCGGGCAAATCTACATTGCCACAGCCGGGCCGTCCGGTACCGAGCCGAGCCTACCCCGGGGCACTAATCGTCGTTGAGGGGACCGACGGGTCCGGAAAAAGCACGCAACTGTATCTTTTGAAGCGGTGGCTGGAAATTGGCGGATACCGGCTGCACTTCACGGAGTGGAACTCTTCGCCGCTGGTAAAGTCCGCAACCCGGCGCGGCAAGCAGCGGCGGCTGCTGACGCCGACGACATTTTCGCTCTTGCACGCAGCGGACTTCGCGGATCGCTGCGAGCGGCAGATCATGCCACTGCTGCAGGGCGACTATCTGGTTCTGGCGGACCGCTACATTTACACGGCGTTTGCGCGCGACGCAGCGCGAGGATGCCCACCGCGGTGGCTACGAAACCTTTACCGCTTTGCTCCGATACCCGACATAACTTTTTATTTTCGCGCGCCGCTGGAAGTGGCGGTAAATCGCATCTTGAGCGGGCGGCCAAAGTTGAAGTATTACGAAGCGGGCATGGACCTGGGGCTGTCCTATGACCGAGCGGAAAGCTTCAAGCTGTTCCAGGCGCGGATCCTCGAGGGCTACGACAAGATGGTCGACTCGGACAACTTCGTGGTGCTGGACGGAACGCTGCCGGTCAACAAGCTGCAAAAGCAGATGCGGGACATTGTTGCTTCGAAAATTGATCTGAAACGCTTCGCGCCACGCAGCACGGCGGAGTCGGAATAATCATGGCCGAACAAGAAAAGGAAAAGCCGGCCGGGACGCCAGTCCCAACGGAGTTGACCGCGGCGCCGCTGCCAGGAGTGGGCGTAAAGACGGTCGCCACCGACGAAGAGGCGTCGCAGTATTTCTACGGCGAAGCGCTGGTGGGTTTTGATCCCAGCGAGATCACCGGGAGCCTGATCGTCATCGAAGGCATGGACGGTTCGGGCCGCTCGACGCAGATTGCGTTGCTGCAAGAATGGCTGGAGTCGGAAGGCTTCTCGGTGCAGACCAGCGGGTTGCGCCGTTCGAATCTGGTAGGGCGCGACATCGATCAATTGCTGGCTAAAAACGCGGTGACGCGGCTGACGCTGTCGCTGATGTATGCCACGGATTTTTTTGATCAGGTCGAGCACCGCATCCTGCCGGCACTGCGTTCCGGCGCGGTGGTGCTCGCCGATCGTTTCATCTTCACGTTGATCGCACGAGGCGTGGTGCGCGGCATCAATCGAGATTACATCAGCGGGCTGTACGCCATGGCGCTGCGTCCGCACCTGACTTTCTGGTTGAACGTACGGCCGGAGACGGCGTTCGCGCGGGAGTTCAAGAAGGCCCAGGCGATCAGTTATTGGGAGGCCGGGCGCGACATGTCTTTGTCGCACGATTTGTACTGGTCGTTCATCCGCTACCAGACGATGATCAAACGTGAGTTCGAGGTCATGGCCAAGAGGCACAATTTTATCGAGCTGGACGGGGAAGCCAGCGTCTCCAATGTGAACCGGCAGCTGCGCCAGCGCATTGGCGAACAATTGGGAATTCGCGCCACGAAGTACACTCCTTCGGCGGCTCTGGCTCACCTCTGGCGCTAAATCCGTAAATGCCCGAACCGGTTCACATCGCCGCGATCGATGCAGGCTCCAATGCCGTGCGCCTGTCCGTGGCACGCGCGCATTCCGCACTGGATATCGAACCGCTGCACACCGAGCGGTACTCGTTGCGCCTTGGGGAAGGGGTTTTTGTCCGGCATCGCTTTAGCGAGGACCTGTTCAAGAAAGGCGCCAAGGCGTTCCGGCATTTTCGAGAAGTGCTGGAAGAGTTCGGGGTCACGCGATACCGGGCGGTGGCTACCAGCGCTTCACGGGAGGCACGCAACCGGAAAGCGTTCCTGCGACGCATCAAGAAAGCTTCGGGCATCCGACTGGAAGTGATCAGCGGACACGAGGAATCCCGGCTGGGCCGGGTCGCGGCGCTGGCCGCGCTCGGAGGAGAGGCTACGCCACACTGCATCGTGGATTTGGGGGGTGGCAGTCTGGAACTAAGCATTCTGCGGGATCACGCGGTGCAGCAGAGCGCGTACCTGCCGGTGGGTACGGTGCGGTTGATGACCACGCTGAATATTCGGGGAGTCATACGTCCCGCACAGGCGGACCAGGTGCGCAAGTACGTGCGCGCACTGCTGGAATCGAAGTTGCCGGCGAGGCCTGATCTGAGCGAAGGCGTCGTGGTGGCACTCGGCGGAAACGCCGAAACACTGGCGGCCATTGCACCTGGACCTCGAGAGCATGGCGTTCCGACACTGCAGTTATCGTTGTTACGAGAGCGCCTCAGCGGCATTCTCGAACGCGACGTGCGGGAACGCATGAAAACGTTTGGCGTGCGCCGCGACCGCGCCGACGTCATGGGCATCGCGGCGATCACTTTCATAACTTTGGGGCGTTATCTGAACCTGCGAAGCCTGGCGATTCCGTGCGTGGGGCTTCGTGAAGGATTGCTGCAGGAAATCGCCCGGGAAGCGTTCTCTCGCAAGGAGCCGCACCGCTATAACGCCGCGGCGCGAGAGTTGCTGGCCGGAACTCGAAGTTTTGCGCGCCGGCTGGACTACGATCAGCCCCACGCGGAGCATGTCCGCGAGCTGAGCGTAATGCTATTCGATCAGCTTCAGCCGGTGCACCACCTGCCGCCGCAGTCTCGCGTGTTGTTGGAAGCCGGAGCGCTGCTGCACGACGTCGGACACATGGTCAGCCACCGGGGGCATCACAAGCATGGAGAGTATCTGGTATTGAACGGCGATATTGCGGGATTGCAGGGTAAGGATCGGGCGATGGTCGCGGCGATGGTTCGCTATCATAATCGCAAGGCGGAGCCGGCGAGCCATCACCTGGCTTACTCGGCTTTAACCAGCGGCGAAAAACGCAATGCGCGAAGGCTGGCGTCGATTGTCCGCATTGCGGAAGGCCTGGACCATTCCCACCGGCAGCGGGTGACAAGTTTACATGCGTCGTTTCAACGAGGCGCAGCGGGGTTACAGTTGAAGGCGCGGGGAGACGCCGCTGAGGATCTGAAGGATGCCAGCCGTTGCGCCGAATTGTTCGAGAAGGAATTTCGCGTGCGGCTGTTCTTCCGGCAAGCCAACGGCGCGTAGCGTTTCGAGCCCGCAACGACTGGTTGCGGGCAGCTGGGCCAGAAATCAATGGAGGAAGGCTTCCGATGCAGTTGTATATCGTGCGGCATGGAATCGCGATCGACAGAAAAGACCCGAAGAGTCCGGCGGAAGCCGAGAGATATCTGACGGAAGAGGGCATCGAGAAGACCGGAGAAGTTGCTCGCGGCGTGGTCGCGCTGGGGGCCAGCGCCGACTTATTGATCAGCAGCCCGTACGTGAGGGCGATGCAGACGGCGGAGATTTTTGCCGAGGCGTTCGACTATCCGAAAGGCAAGATCGAACAAACAGACAGTCTTCTGCCCGAGGCGGAGTCTCAAGCCTTTTTTCGAGAGCTGGCTAAGCGCAAGGGGTACGAATCGGTCTTTTGCTTTGGCCACGGACCGCAAGTGGACGATATGGTGGCGACGGGAGTCGGCGGGAAGGGCGAATTTACGGCGCTCAAGAAGGCGGGCATCGCGCTGCTGGAACTAGAAACGCTAGCGCCGGTGAAGGGGCAACTGGTGTGGCTGGCGACCCCCAAGATGCTTCGCAAGAAGCGGAAATAAAGACGTCTGCAGAGGAAGTCGGAGTTCGTCTAAGCGGTACGCGGAGACGCGGTAACCGCAGTTCTCTCATCATTCGTTTGCCAGTTCAGGGAATCACGAATGGCAGCTACCATTTCGAATGATCGCAATCGCGCGCTTTGATCGTAGATGTGCGCGGTGATCATCAACTCGTCCGGTTGCGTGGCGTCGAGGAAAGTGCGCAAGCCGCGCTCCACGGTTTCCTGCGAGCCCACCACCGAACAGGCCAGCGAATGGCTCGCTTGCGCCTTTTCTAAGGGCGACCAGAACGACTCGATGTCATCGATTGGCGGCGGGATTTGACCCGGCGTGCCGCGGCGCAAATTCGCAAACGATTGCTGGAGCGAAGTGAACTGGCGGCGAGCCTCGCCATCCGTGGATGCCGCAATCACGTTGATGCCCAGCATGGCATAGGGGCGATCCAGTTCCGCGGACGGACGGAACGTCGCGCGATACAGACGGAGCGCGTGCATCATGTCGTCCGGGGCGAAATGCGACGCAAATGCGAACGGTAAGCCAAGCCTGGCCGCGAGTTGAGCGCTGAACAAACTCGATCCCAACAGCCAAATGGGAACCTTCAGACCCGCGCCCGGCACAGCTCGAATCCTCTGGCCAGGTGCAGGTGGCGCGAAGTAACGCTGCAATTCCTCCACGTCTTCCGGGAAGCGGTCGGCCGCGGTCGCAACGTCGCGCCGCAGTGCCCGCGCGGTGAGTTGGTCTGTGCCGGGAGCGCGTCCCAGGCCGAGATCAATGCGGCCCGGATACAGGGAAGCGAGGGTTCCAAACTGCTCAGCGATGACCAGCGGAGAATGATTCGGCAGCATGATGCCACCGGAACCCACACGAATCGTTCGAGTGCCTGCGGCGATGTAGCCAATCACCACGGAGGTAGCCCCGCTGGCGATTCCCGGCATGTTGTGGTGCTCCGCGAGCCAAAACCTGGAGTAACCGTGCGACTCGGCGAGTTGCGCCAAAGCCAGGCTGCTGCGAAAGGCGTCCGCGGCCGAAGAGCCCTGCGGGATGGGACACAAGTCCAGAACGGAGAATGGAATCATTGCGGCTCCTCATGCGCCTGACAATTGGATTGCGGGGCGGCAGCCGCAGTTACATGGATTAGTCGGAGGCGGCCGCAAAGCGCAGCAATTGCTTGGGTTCCTCGGAAACCGGTGCCTTGATCTGCTGGTAGATTTCGGCACGCAGGAGGAGCGGACTGACAAGGCAGGCATCCAGCAAGTGCTTGGCGGCTGCGAGTCGCGCGGCCGTTTCCGCGGAATCTACCAGTTCCGGCACGAACAGGGTGACCGCGTCCAGCGTCTTTTCCGCGCGGAGCTTTGCGCATGGTGCCGGGCTGCATTTCCGGATTTCGCGAGCGAGCCGAAGGATTCCGGCCAAGGTTTTTACGGCGGCTTGTTCTTGCTCGTCCATCCGGGAAAGGCCATTGCTTTTGTTTTTCGGTTCGGCGCCGCGGTGATAGCGAACCGTCCAAGCCAGAACCTGCCAGTTGTTAGCGGTCCAGGATGGTGGCGCCGGCAGGTGCAGAAGAAACCGGCGTGCTGCTTTTTGAGGTGCCGTAGTGCTGTCCTTGAAGTTGAGTCCGCAAAGGCGGGAAGCTGCGCGCAGGATGCGGCGGAGCCGCCGATTGGAAAGAGCCGGTCCGGCGTGCACCCGGCGCAATGCATCGAACACGGCAACAGAGATTCGCGAAACCTCCGTTGCCCGGCGAGGATGCGCATCGGTGGCATGCGCCGTGGCCAGAATTCGGGCGTGCGCGGCGGATTGCACCTTGCGGCCATCCGGCAGTGCCGAGCGCCACTTGCGCCACACGCTGTCGCCGCCTACCGCCAACTCATGATACTGCCCCAGGCAGGTTGCTCGCTGCCGGTCGATCGTGCGTTGCCACTCCTGCCGCACGGTTAACAGCTCTTGCCCACCCGTTTTTTTGACGATCCCGGACAACACGTCCAAGTCGTGTACTTCGCCGAGGAGGTCCTGAAGGGTCTTGAAATCACTACTCCAGGCTTTGTGCTGCTCCGGAAGGAAATTCTCCACGGTGTACCGCAGCTTCTTTAGGCCAATGCGTAGAGAGTGCCAGGACCTGGCGCTGCGTGAGTGCAGTGCCTTCCCATGCAATTCTCGCGCTTCTTCGTAGCGCTCCAGGGCCAGACACTGTGCCGCCAAGCCGCCTTGGAGCACCAGACGCTGGCGCCTGCGCACTTTCGCTTGCAGGCGATTCCAGGACTTCTCGTCGAATTTAGCCGCTACGCGCAGGCAATCCCTGAGGAGCTGCGGTTCGCGTGCCTCGAAGGATTCCGCCAGAACCAACCGAAGTTTGTCGTTCTGCGCGCTATTGTCGACGATCCACTGTTGCATGATCTGGGCATCGCGGAGAGCTCCCAGTTTGCGGAAAAGTTTCCTGGGCAGGCGTCGTAGTTCTTTCCAGGCTGGATGGGGATCCACTTCCTGCATCACGGAAGCCACGGAGCGGCACCGGCGTATCGCTACGCGCAGGTCATGCACTGCGTCCCGGTCCGGGTTGTGTCGCAGGTTGTCGAGTTCCTTTACAACGCGCTCCATCCAATACGGGAGATCGCGGTGCTCAGATTGAGCTCCGGGAAAGGGAGCAACGGTAGCCATAGATCCTCGAAAGCCCGCGGGATGCTGCTGGGGGGCAGCCCCTGCCCGACGGGCCCTACAGGGTAACCCTTGGGCGCAAGCGCGTCCAGTGCAGAGCGCGGGAACCCAGGTCCGGCATCATCCGAAGGAGTAAACAGCCCATCAGAAGGGTCATAACCGCAGTCAACAGGAATACCCGGGACGGGTTGGGGTGGCCCAGCCGCAACATCGCATACTGCGCAACCGGCTGCAGGCCTACCCCGACGAATGACAGCAGGTTCGCCACAGCGATGGTGCGCCCTTTTTCCTCGGGTTTTGGACGCCGTTGAATCAAGGCATTCACCGGCACAACGAAAAAGCCTCCTGCTATACCCAGAAACGCCAGCATGACGGCGACGGTCGGGAACGCCAGCCCGGACTGCGCTAACAGGGCGGCCATGGCCACAATCCCCAGCAACCCCGGCAGGACCATGCCATGCTCGATTTTTTGGCCAGAAGCATAGCCGGCTACAAAACTGCCGATTCCGATCCCTAGACTTAGAGCGGCCAGCAGGTAACTGCTGTGAGCCTCGTCGACGTGAAGAATATCTGTTGCATAGAGCACAATGTTTAGCAGCAGCAGCGAACCCAGAAACCAAAAAAAAGTATTGGCGCAGACCGCAAACCACAGCACCGCGTCTCGCCGCATGCGGCTGAATTCCCGAAAGAACTCGCGCGGTACGTTCCAGTCAAAACGGCGCCCGGGATCGGCGGCCGGCACCCGAGTGATGGCCAGGCTGAGAAGCAAGCCCACTGCTGCAAGGACGAGAAAAGTGACGCCGGACCACACTTGGCGGCTGCGAAAGTGCGTTGCCAGGAAGCCGCCAGCCAGCGCCGCCAGGATGGCCGAAAGTAAAGTCGTTAGCTCGATGATGCCGTTGCCCCAACTCAGCCTGGTATCCGGGAGAAGTTCGGGGAGCAAACCATACTTCGTGGGGCCAAACAGCGCCCCCTGGGTGCAGGCCAGGAACAGCGCGGCCGACGCTACGTCCAAGCGGCCGTTGGCCAGTGCAACGGTGACCAATGCCATTACGCCAAGTTCCATGAATTTCGTTCCGATGGTGACGCCGCGCTTGCTGAAGCGGTCCGCCAGATAGCCGCCGGGAATGGAAAACAACAGAAAGGGAACTGCAAACAGCAGCGGAACAACCAGCACGAACCACAAGTCCCGCCGGGACTTCGAAAATCCGGCTTCCAGAACCAGAAAGCTGACCAGCCATTTCAGCGCGTTGTCGCTGAAGGCGTTTTGGAATTGCACCGCGATCAGTGCCCAGAACCCGGCAAGGGTCCGCTGCGGTGAAATGGCGTTGATGAAGGCAGGGCTGCCCACGCGAGCCGAGTGTAGCCGTCAAGCGCCGCGCTTATCAAGAATCGCGGCAAGCAGCGTGCCCAAAAGCAGGCAGACCCTTGGCCGTCTGCGTCGCAGCGACACCTTCCCTTGAGTGCCGGCAGCGAGCATGCTATTTTCGATGACAGCCCGGAGTGGCGGAACTGGCAGACGCAGCAGACTCAAAATCTGCCGGAGCTTAGCTTCGTGTGGGTTCGACTCCCTCCTCCGGGACCATCCCTTGGTTTACCCACGAGTTGTAAACGTTTCGCTCCTAAAGAGCGTATAGTCGGCACAGAGGTTTCATCACAAATATGAAGATCACAAATAGCGAAAAACAAGGCGTATCCGTGGTCGCCCTGGAGGGCCGCATTGTCCTGGGTGACGAGAGCACTTTACTGCGCGAGTGCGTGAAACGCCTAATTGGCGAAGGTAAGACCAAGATTGTCCTGAATATGGCGAACGTCACCTACATCGATAGCGCAGGGTTGGGGATGCTTGTGGCTGCGCACGTCAGCGCGAAGAACCAGGGCGCGGCCTTGCACTTGTCCAACCTGGGAAACAAGTTTCATGATGTGCTGCAATTGACGAGGCTGCTGACAGTGTTCAGCGTCTACGACAACGAGGCCGAAGCCATCAGCAGCTTCAGCAGCGGATCCACCGCCGCCGTCAAGGGAGCCGCCCAAGGCTGAGCGGTTTCCCTACCATGGTGCAATCGGCGAAGCGTGCTGCGACCTAAAGCGCTATACCCCGGATAGGGTATTCCAGCTGCTTCTGGTTTACGCGTACTCTGCCAACCTGGGTCAATAGCCGATGGCACGATGGACCGTCAGGTGTAAGCACTGCGGAAAGAGCGTCGAACATTCACCAATACCCGAGACGTTGGCGGACTACTTCCTGCCTGCGAAGCCGGAATTCCCCGCGCATGGCTTGGAGCTTGAGTGTCCGAGCTGTAGCAACAAAGGAACTTACCAGCGCACCGATTTGCTCTATGAAAGCTAGCTGCGCTCCGCAGCTTGGCTTCATTTTTCGATTGCGCTAGCGAAACGGCGCCAAGTTCCCGTTTTATTGCCGCGCCACGCGCGAAGATGGATGAAATTGCACCACGATTGTCGCGCGAGTCTCCACTGCCCGGTCGTCCATCCACGTTGGCTGATAGCGCCACTCCCGGACGGCCTTCAATACCCCCGACATCAGAGCTGATGGGCCGTGGAGAGGTTTGACCTCTTCCACCCGTCCGTCCTTGCCGA
Source organism: uncultured Acidobacteriota bacterium (assembly GCA_963819745.1). GTDB lineage: Bacteria > Acidobacteriota > Terriglobia > Acidiferrales > UBA7541 > Acidiferrum. The sequence continues at coordinate 22,824 of CAWFXG010000011.1, forward strand.
TCGTGGCCAGAACCCGAACAGTATCCCCCGGTAAGCTTTGCGCTGCCGAGGTTTGCGGATCTACTCGTGCCACCAGTTCGCCGAGCACCACTTTCTTCTGACGACTGAACGGCCACACCATCTTCGACGACGGCATCAGCACGGATCGCTGGATATGCATGGTCATCGAGGGTGCTTCGACGACGCGCTCGCCCGGAAGATCCAGAAACGAAGAACGCAAACCGACCGGTGGGCGAATTTCCATGACACCACTCTGTGGCGCGTCCATTTGGATCACTCCGTTATCTGGCCTGCGGGTCGAAGCTGTAGAGGGTGCGTTGCTGCTGGCTGTCCCAGTGGGCCGCGTTGAGGCTACGATGGCGCTCGATGCCGTCGGAGGCGGTGCGGCCGGACCAGTGCCAGCTACCCTCGGTCCACCCACGCTTTGCACCGCTTCCGGAGCATTCACCGACAATGGGGAAGCGGAATGCTCGGTGTTATCTGCCGTTTCTTCGCGACCTTCGTCGTTACGCGTCGAAGGCACGAGCGGCGCGGAATATGACGGGGTGAAGCGCCGGCGTTCTGTGGAGTTGGAATCTTCCGGAGAAGATGCGACGCGAGCAGTCTCGGTCCTCTGGTTGCGGCTCGCAGTGGAATGTTGCGACGCGGAGTTTGGGTTGTCGTTGGCCGAAACCGGCGAACCGGGATTGGACGAAGCCGGATTGGATGAAGCCGGATTGGAAGGTACAGCCGTTTCCTGCTGCGATTTAGCAGCATCGAGAGGTTCATCGCTAGCGGGCGCTCTCCCGGCAGACGTTGGTGGCGCGGCGGCAGGTGTCGGCGTAGTAGCCGGCTTACGGACCTCGCTGGAACTCGCCAACAGATTTCTCGGCGACCGGTTCTCCAGGAAGAAAACGGCTCCGACGCCCGCAATAGCTGCAACTACTCCCCACAGCGCGATAGCTGCCAGGTACGAGCCGACGCTTCGCCGGCGGTACTGCGGAGTGTGCGCGATGGCGGGAAGTTCCGACGGAAAATAGATTGGCGCGACCGCCGCTGGCGGATCCACGGGGGGCGCAAACGATGACGTGGCTGGCTCCGGCGCTGGAAGGGGTTCGGGAGCGGGCATGGTCTTCCGAGACGATCCTGAGGAGCCGGCAGAGAATGCCGCCTCCTCATGCGACCTTCTCTGCCGGGCGGGCACACTGGCTTCCACAGCGCCCCATTTGCGTATCTGTTCGCGATCGTATTCGCTCAGGTCCAGCATTTGGACACCGGCGCGGTGCGTGGCCTCGTTGGTCCACAGCACACGGCCGTGGATTTGAATCTGATTGGGCAAGCCATTCAATTGCAGCGACACGCGGCAAACAAGATTTTTGTCCAAAGTCTTGGGCGTGGAGATCAGAAAGCCATTTTCGCTGACGTTCAGCAACATGGCGTCCTTTTGGATTCCGAAGGAAATGAATAGCGGAACACTGGGCTCGACCCGGGGATAGAAGCGGCGTTCCATCGGACGGCTCAACCTGGCCATGGGTTCCCCAACGGTGGACATCAAATTACCTCTCCCGAATGTAGCCCGCAGGCCAACCATGAATTGGCTCTGCGAACCTGGATTGTCGGCTGGGAGTGGGACCAGGGATACCAATTATAACCCGGAAAGCAGCACTATCCCGATGAATGCGAGGCAAAATCATCCGTCCCATGGAGATAAGAACACGGGAAGTCGCGCTCGGCTGCAGGGAAAAATGATGAATGAGTACTAGCAGTTTCAAAAAGAAAACGCGAGGATATTCAAACGGTTTAATATAAAGCCGTCCGGCAGAGAGCGTCAGTGGTCGTACAGTTGCCACTAAGCAAGGCTACAGTATTTTACGTATCTTCAGGAGGTATTTTGCGCGCGCGCATAGCTACCGTGATTTTCGCTACCATTAGTCTTTGCACGGCTCTGGGAGCCCTTGGCTTCGCTCGGGAGGCTTCTGAACCGCCCGCCCAACTTTCGCTGAACAAAGCTTGGCAGCTTCAATCTTCTTGCCAGGACCCTGCAGGCGGCGCCAAGGTATCCACTGTCGGGTTCGGCACGAATGGTTGGCATCATGCCGACCTGCCGGCGACCGTGGTCGGAGCGCTCGTCGACGACAAGACTTACCCGGACCCCACTTTCGGAAAGAACTTCAGCAAGTTGCCGGGGATGGGATATTCGACGAAAACCTTTTTCGCGAATCAGGAGCTTCCGAAAGACAGCCCGTTCCGCTGTTCGTGGTGGTTTCGCACGGAATTCGATCTACCCGATACCTTTGAAGGCCGAAACACGTGGCTGCATTTCCTGGGGATCAATTACCGTGCGAACGTGTGGATCAATGGAGTAAAGATCGCCGACGAGCGGAGCGTCGCCGGCACGTTTGTTACGTTCGAGTTCAACGCCACCAAGATGCTCCGTGCCGGGAAGCGCAACGCCATCGCCGTAGAGGTTTTTGCGCCCGGCAAAGGCGACTTGGGGATCACTTGGGTGGATTGGAACCCCACGCCGGCGGACAAAGACATGGGCATTTGGAAGGATGTGTACCTGACTTCCACTGCGGATGTCGCCGTGCGGAATCCGTTCGTGTCCAGCAAACTGGATTCTGAATACAAAACAGCCGCCTTGACGATCAGCGCGGATCTGGAGAACGTCGCAACGCACTCGGTTACGGGTCGCTTTGTGGCGGACTTGGAAGGCCGCACCATCAGCCAGGACGTAGGCTTGGCGGCAGGCGAAGTAAAAACAGTAACGTTCTCGCCGGAGAAATTCTCCGAGCTCAAGTTGACCGGTCTGCGGTTGTGGTGGCCCTACCAGATGGGCGAGCCGAATCTGTACCATGCGCGCGTCCGCTTTGAAGTTACCGGCCAGAATTCCGACTCCGCTGAAGTCACCTTCGGCATTCGCGAAATTTCTTCCGAAATTACCGGAAAGGGTTACCGCCTGTTCAAAGTGAACGGCCGCAAAGTCCTGATTCGCGGCGCCGCTTGGGCTCCGGACATGTTCCTGCGCTGGCTTCCTGGCAGGCTGGATGCGGATTTCGCTTACGTTCGCGACATGGGCCTCAATACCGTTCGCCTCGAAGGACGCATCGACCGTGAGGAACTGTTCGACAAGGCCGACAAGATGGGCATCTTGATCATGCCCGGCTGGACCTGCTGCGACGCCTGGGAGCTCTGGAAGAACTGGAAACCTGAACAGCACAAGATCGCCGAGGAATCGCTACGAAGTCAGATTCGCATCTTGCGAAACCACCCCAGCGTCTTCGTTTGGTTTTATGGCAGCGATGGCCCTCCTCCTGCCGACGTAGAGAAAATGTATCTCGGAGTCCTGAAGGATCTGGACTGGCCCAATCCTTCCGTTTCTTCCGCGGCGGACGTAACCACTAGAGTGACCGGCAAATCTGGAGTCAAGATGACCGGCCCCTATGAGTACGTTCCGCCGGTGTACTGGCTGGCCGACAAGGAAGCTGGAGGCGCTTACGGCTACAACACCGAAACCAGTCCGGGTCCCGCCATTCCCACGCGAGAAAGTCTCGAACGCTTTATCCCCAAGGACCACCTGTGGCCGATCGACGACTTCTGGAACTACCATGCTGGCGGCGAACGCTTCACCACCATCAACGTCTTTACCAATGCCTTGAATCGGCGCTACGGCCCGGCCACATCTCTCGATGACTACGAGCGCAAAGCCCAGGCCATGACCTACGACGGTCAGCGAGCCATGTTTGAGGCCTACGGGCGCAACAAATACACCGCCACCGGCGTGGTCCAGTGGATGCTCAATAACTCCTGGCCTTCGCTGATCTGGCATCTGTATGACTACTACCTGGTTCCCGCGGGGGGATATTTCGGTACGAAGAAATCTACCGAGCCCATCCACGTGCAGTACTCCTACGACGACAATTCCGTTGCTGTCGTGAATAGCACGTACGAGGCGATCAAGGGCGCGAAGGCTTCGGCGAAGCTTTACGGCCTCGATGCCGGCGAAAAAGCCTCGCGCGACGTAACCCTGGACCTGGCACCGGACGCCAGCGTGAAAGCCTTCGACCTGCCGAAAGTGTCCAACTTGTCGAAAACTTACTTCCTCAAGCTCCAGCTTCACGACGCAAATGGAAAACTCTTGAGCGACAATTTTTACTGGCTTTCCACCCAACTGGACACACTGGACTGGAAGCACAAGCAGGACACCGTCTACACGCCACAAGCAGAATTTGCCGATTTGACCGGACTCAGCAGCCTGCCCGCCGTAAGGCTGGCGGTTTCCGCCAGCGGTAAACAAGAAGGCTCCGGCGGCATCGTTCATGTCTCCGTTCGGAATCCCGGCAACGCCATCGCTTTTCAGGTGCACCTGCGGCTGGCACGAGGCACAGACGGACAAGACGTCACCCCCATTCTGTGGCAAGACAATTATTTCTCGCTTCTGCCGGGGGAATCGCGTGATGTCGAAGCGACCTACCACCTCTCCGATCTCGATGGACACCAGCCGCGGCTCGTCGTCGACGGCTTCAATGTCGCTCCCACGTCTCCCGAGCTAAGCCCCTCTGGGTCGACTCCTGGATCGAATTGACTGGCGAGCAGGTGAGCTACAATCTGTGCCCAACATGCGAACGCACCGGTTTGCCGTCCACCTGATTCTCCCTGTTTCGATTGCGTTGTTGCTCGTTGGCGAATCCATGCCTGCGAATCAGCGCACGGCAACCTCCGCGAGTCCGGTCTCTCGCGATCTCGATCCGAAAGCCGTTGCCGACATCAAGTCCAGAATCCGTGACAGCGGCGCCGAGGTCGCCATCGCTTTCCGCACTCTGGACGGCACCACCGAGTGGCTCCACGCAGCGGACCAGCCGTTCCATGCCGCAAGCACCATGAAGATTCCTTTGATGATCGAGTTGTTCCACCAGCAGCGCCAAGGCAAGCTCAAGCTGACGGATACCCTACTGGTCCGCAATGAATTTCACAGCATCGTCGATGGCACCGCCTACACTTTGAATCCTGCCGACGATTCGGACTCCGAGCTGTACAAGGGCATCGGGCAGGACCGAACGCTTGCCGATCTCTGCGAGATGATGATTACTGTAAGCAGCAATCTGGCCACCAATTTGTTGATCGAAAAACTGGGTGTCGAACATATCCGCGCCACCGTCCACGCTTTGGACGCCGACGGTATGAACGTACTGCGCGGCGTGGAAGACGGCAAAGCCTTCGACAAAGGTTTGAACAACACCACTACCGCCCAGGGCTTGCTGAAACTTCTCGTTGCTATCGCCGAGGGTCGTGCCTTCGACGCCGAGGCCTCCGCCCGCATGATCGAAATCCTCGAGCGCCAGCAATTCAATGCCGGCATTCCCGCCGGCCTTCCTCCGGGAACACCGGTGGCCCATAAGACCGGGGAGATCACGCGCATCCATCATGATGCCGCCATCGTTTTCGCACCCAGACCGTATGTTCTGGTTGTGCTGGTACGTGGCATTGCCGAGGCCGAAAGCGCGGCACTTATCGCCGATATCAGCCGCCGGATCTATGCCGCGGTACAGTGAACGATGCATCTCCTCCCGCCCTGCCAACATCCAACCCTGAAGAATTTAACTTTGCGGGCGAGGGGTAACCCGTCCGCGTTACAATCGGCATGGTGCCGAGCGCGGCCGTCCTGGGCTTCGCAGAACGCTGCTTGAGGGAGAAGGCAACGATGAACCGTTTTTCACGTCTTATTGCGGCGGGTGTACTTGGGCTGCTGTGCGCAGGCGCGGCCGTTGCGGACACCCTGGAATTGAAGGATGGCCGCGTGCTGCAGGGCCGTTACCTGGGCGGCACGCAGGCACTTGTGCGATTTTCACAAAATGGAGAAATTCACACCTACAACGTCACGGAAATTGTGGCGCTGACCTTCACCAGCAGTTACGGAACACAATCGGCTCCGCCCGCCCCGACTGCAACTCCTGATCCCGGTCCGGCGCCTGAGCCTCCCCCACCGTCGGCCAGCGCCGCCGTAGCTGGGGGTCCTGTAACCCTCCCGGCAGGCCAGCCGATGCTGGTCCGCATGATTGACGGGGTGGACTCCTCACGTAACCACGTAGGCGATATTTTCCACGCCAGCTTGGAAACTGACCTTAACGTCAATGGCATCCTGGTGGCCCGGAAGGGCACCGATGTCTATGGCCGGCTGGCCCAGGCCAAGGAAGCCGGACATCTCTCGGGTAGCGCGGAACTGCAACTGGAACTGACCCGCATGGTCGTCAATGGCCAGGATTATCCCCTGGTCAGCAGCGATTACAACCTGAAAGGGAAGGGCCGCGGGAGTAACACCGCGGAGAAGGTAGGCGGTGGAGCGGTGGTCGGCGCCATCATCGGTGCGATTGCCGGCGGCGGAAAGGGTGCTGCTATCGGCGCCGGAGTTGGATCGGCCGCCGGAGCGGGCGTCCAGGTATTCACGCGGGGCCAACAGGTCAAGGTGCCCAGCGAAACACTTCTGGAGTTCCGCCTGCAGCAGCCCGCGACGGTAAACCCGACCCAGAGCTGACCTTCGGACGGCGGGCCGCCGCGTCCGGCATGTGCGTCAATCGGGTAGCACCGGCCCGGCTGGCACGGAGGCCCCGTAGGACCGTTGCTTAATTCGCGCCATCCCGCCAAAAATCCCTCTTGTGGCTTTTACTGTTAGTGACTAAGCTACCCCCGTCCCATTGGAGAGCGATCGTGCCAAAAGAAAAGCCTCGGGTGAATATCGGCGAAGTCATCAAAACCTACCGCAGCCAGCGCGGGCTGTCTCAGGGCGACATCGAGCGCCGCACCGGCCTGCTGCGCTGTTACCTCTCGCGCGTGGAGAACGGCCATACCGTTCCGTCCCTGGAGACGCTGGCCAAAATCGCCGAAGCCATGGACATTTCCCTTGCCGACTTCTTCCCGGGTACGGAAACGCCTCGCGACCGCGAAACTCAAAAAATGCTGGGGGAGCTCTCGCAAGACGAAATCCGCTTCCTTGCGGAGATCAAGAAATTCAGCACCACCTTGAGCGAGGGCGACAAGCGCCTGGTCTTGGCCATGATTCGCAAGATGGCCAGCCTCATTCCGCCGCCGGCCACCAAGAAAGTCGTGGTCCGCGCGCGGCCGACCGCATAAGCGATTCGTTTCTCTTCTAACAAGGCGGCGACCGCGGCTTAGTTTCCTTGTCCGCGAATCAGCCGAATCGCATCCGGCACGCCGCCGCCCCGTCCATTGCCATCCGCTCCGTCATTTTCTATGTTGAGCGAATCTCCCTCGCCCGGCGCCAGGAACAGGTTGGCTTCGACGGCATGCTGCTTGGTGTACAGATCGTAGTATCTTCCCCCGGCCGCATAGAGCGAACCGTGCGTGCCTCTTTCGATGATTCGCCCGCCTTCCACGACGAGGATTTGCTCCGCGCGTCGAATGGTCGACAACCGGTGCGCGATGACGAAGGTCGTACGCCCGCGCATGAGGTAGCGCAACCCTTCCTGGATCAGCGCCTCGGATTCGGAATCCAGGCTGGAGGTAGCTTCGTCCAGGATCAGTATTCGCGGATCGGCCAGGATCGCCCGCGCGATGGACACCCGTTGCTTTTGCCCACCGGAAAGCTTTACGCCCCGTTCTCCGACTACCGTGTCGTATTTCAGCTCAAAGGATTCCGCGAATTCGTCCACACGCGCAATGCGGCAGGCCGCAAGCACTTCGTCTTCAGTCGCCTCCGGTTTCGCAAAGGCCACGTTCTCGCGAATCGTTCCGTCGAACAGAAAAGTTTCCTGCAGCACTACGCCCAAGTTGCGTGCGGTACGAATCCAGCTTCACCGAAGCGAGATCAATCCCATCCACCAGCACGCGCCCGCTCGACGGCACGTAAAACGCCGCAATCAAGCCGATGATCGTCGATTTGCCCGCTCCGGACGGCCCTACCAACGCCGTTACCGTGCCCGGTTCCGATTGCAAGCTGATGCCGTGCAGCACTTCCTTTCGTGTGTCATACGCGAAACTGACTTCATCCATCACCACCTGGCCCTGTATTCGCTCCATGGTCAGCGTGCGGCCCGGCGTTTCGTCCTCTTTGTTCTCGTTCAGGATTTCCCGCGTACGTTCCAGGCCTGTTATGGCTTCCGTGATTTGCGTGCCGATGGCCACGATCTGGAATACCGGCGCGACCAGCAGTGCCAGAAACACGTTGAACGCGAACCAATCTCCCAACGACATCGTTCCGCCAAGAATTCTGTGCCCGCCGAACTCGTACATCAGCGCGCTTACGATGCCCATCAGGCTCGCGCCTGAAAGGCTCATCAGCGACGTAGCCGTAAGCGTTTTCAGCACGTTGTCCAGCAGCCGTTGTACGCCCGACGAGAAAATCGCCTCTTCGCGTGCTTCCGCGTGGTATCCCTTTACCACGCGCACTCCCCCCAGCGATTCCGTCAACCTCCCGGTTACTTCCGCCGTAATCTTCGGGCGCGCCCGGAAAATCGGCCGGATGGTTTTGAACGCCCAATTGATCCCGAAGCCGAAAATCAGAATGATGCCGAAGGCCATCGCGGTCATCGTCAGGCTGGCGTGGATCAGATAGATCAGCGCGAACACGGCGGTCATCAGCCCGCCCACAAATTCCACCAGGCCGGTGCCGACCAGATTCCGCACGCCTTCCACGTCGCTCATGATCCGCGAAACCAGCACGCCCGTTTTGTTGGCGTCGTAAAACGAAACCGGAAGCCGGCCGATGTGTGCCTGCACCTTACGGCGCAGTTCGGTGATCATTTTCTGGGCGGATTTGGACAGCAGTTGCGTCAGCGTGAACGATGTCAGCCCCTGGATCAGCGTGGCTGCCAGGATGGCCAGCACGATGGGCGTCAGCAATTGCACCTGGTGCTTGCCAACGATGTTGTCGACGAAATATTTCGTCGAAGCCGGCAGGATCAGCCCCGAAACTCGGTTGACCGCCATCAGCACGAAGCCCAGCGCCAGCAGTCCTCGCCGCGGCTGGATCAGCGCCCACACGTCCGGCAGGGATTTCCACTTGCTTTTTTTCTTGGCGCCTTCCGCAGGCGCCGCCTTACCCGGTTCTTTGGCCATAAATTCGTGCGCAGGATATCTTTGCGGTTAGATGCGGCCTATCATGCGAAAACTACAAGCAGCTCTCGTGGGACTCTTCGCTTAGTCCGCGCCGCCGCGCGATGCAGGCAATGTCGCCGGCCGCTCCAGGTTGAGGACGCTGGAGATGAATTCGCTCAGCGTGATTCCCAGGTGGCCCCATAGCCGGCGTTTCAGGCTGGTGTAATCCTGCGTGCCGCTGAACATGTCTCCGATCAGTTGCCGGAAGACCGGGCTGCGTCGCAGGAATTGCACCATGCGCGTGGTGACCGCGGTCCCCAGGAACGAGCCGCGATAAAAGCGCCGCACGATTCGCGCGGCGAATTCCAGCTCCGCGGAAAACGCCGCTTTCACCCAGGCCGGATATTTTTCCGGGCATCCTTCCGCCAGGGAACGCCCTAGCAGTTCACCCGAACGCATGGCATAAAAAAGCCCCTCGCCCGTCAGCGGGTCCACCCACGCGGCGGCGTCTCCGATCAGCGCCCAGTTCTTGCCCAACACGGTACGTTCCGCAAAGGTGCTTTCTCTGGGCGACGGCAACACATGGCTGTAGAAATGCCCGCCTTCTATTCCGATTCCTTGCCGCTCCACGAACGCGTGCAAATGCATCCGCAACTCCGCGCTGGTATGCGCGGCCATGCTGCCGCAGATCCCCACCGACGAGTGATCGCTGCGCGGGAAGGACCAGATGTAACCTTCGAAGTGCGGCAGAAACTTGACGGTAATCGCATCCGCGGTTTCTGGAACGAAATATCCCTGGGTCATTTCCAGTTCGTCGCGCTGCAAAGGCCGCGTGTCCGGGAATAATTGATTTCGCGCGCCCGCCGCCACCACGACAAAGTCGACGGTGTTCCACGCGCCTTCCACGCAATAGCGCGGCTTGGTTCCTGACGTTTCCACTCCCATCACGTGGGAGTGCTGGATGTCGCACCCGGCTTCCGCGGCCCGGTTCAGCAACAATCCGTTCAGCACTTTGCGCGAATAAATGACGATCGGGTGGGACATGTCCAGCGTGACCCGTTGTTCATTGCTGCTGATCAGGTCGATGGAACGCACCAGCTTCTTGGGAAACGGATTGTCGAGCAGGTACGGGTAGCAATCGATGGCTTTGTGCGTCAGTCCGCCGCCGCACGGTTTTTCCCACGCCAGATGCTCATCAAAAATGGTGACTTTGTGGCCGCCGCGCGCCAACTGTTCGCCGCACATGGCCCCCGAAGGGCCGCCTCCGACGATCGCGATTTCCGACATAGTGTCTCGCTGGCGTCTCGAACCGGTGCTTTCGCTCGGGGCATGAAACCCCTGCGTAACCGACCGTTATTGCACTGTCTCAGGTGCTGGGGAAGATCACCAGAAAAAAACCAGCCAGTATTGTAGCACCGAACACTGCCGCGGCTTCAGGGGACTGTGTCTCCTTGCGTACAATGTTCATACCCATCCGCTGTAGGACCGCCAGCACCCCTAGATAGGGCGCCAGCAGCACCAGCAGGATCTCGCCGCTGTGCAGGGCGAAAATTGCCGCAGCCATCACCAGCCACGCCACACCTCGCAGCGCCAGCCCCGCCATCAATCGTCTGGCGCTGGACGCCTGCGCCGGACCCGGCACCAGCAACTCTTCCGCATACAGGTAGGGCAGCACTGCCACTATAAACACCGGAAAGCGCAGCCACCGCAGGGCCGTAAGCCAGGCTTCGCTGGTTGTTGCATCGAACCAACCGGTGAACAGCAGTAGGAGCATCAGGCCGGCGATAGCCGCCGCGATCACCGGGCGCCATTCGGCGCGTAACACTTCCTTGCACAACTTGTGGTGGACGGCTACAAGAATCGCCCCTAGCAGCAGCATGAAACCGGACAGGTAGTCGCCTTCAAACACACCCACGAAACGCAGAATGGGTACAACCTTCAAGAGAGCGACGATTGCCACGGAAGCCACAGCAGTCTCAACCGCTGTCCTCCATAGCGCCGGACTTTCAGCTTCAGGGCAATCGGGCCTTGACGCCCGGCTCGATTCCGGATTCTTTGACTCTGCGCCCCGGACGGTTCCCGCGCCGACGGTTTCCCGCAGGAATGGGCCACTCAGCAACACCAACCCCACGAATCCCGCCAGCCCCCCGACCAGGGGCAACGCTGACGGTGGGCGATGGTCCGAAGCAAAATGCAACACTTGTGCAGCCCATTCCTGGAATCGTCGAGCCACCCGCGAATCGAACAACAGGCTTACATGCGTCGCCCGGGGCAGCACTTCATAGGCCCCGGTTGGCGAATCGGCTCCCGTCTCTGTTTTCATCAGATCGCTGGCGGATTCCCGGGCACTTCGGAGGTCTCCAGAGGCGCTCATCACCAGCGTGTTGGGCGGCGCCGGTGGTGCTTTGGGAAAAAGCAACATTTCCGGCGGGAGACCGTGTGCGGAGCTCATCGGGGCGGGGGAAAGGACGATTACGCCGGCCACTCGCACCCGCGCCGCGACCCGGAACGCGATGGCTCCTCCCATCGAATGTCCCGCCACAATCGTCCGGGCCGGATCGATAACTCCATGCGCGATCAGTTGTCGCAGGAACGCCTCCGAACATTCTTCCGCCCGTCCGAAACTGAAAGGCGGTGGAGTTCGGCCATGTCCAGGCAGGTCCGGCACGAAAACTCGCAAGTTTTCTTCTGCGAAGGCATGCGCCAGATAGGACATCAGCTTTCGATTTGCCGCCAACCCGTGTAGCAGAATCACGGATCCCTTTGTCTCGTCGTTGCCGTCGTCGATTACATCGGTTGCCAGCCGGCAGCCCCCCGCGTCGATAATCACGCTGGTTTGCCGGTACGGCGTTCCCCGCGCCAGGATAAATCCGACCACGCACAGCAATACTCCGGCGACCGCCCGCAGTGCGCGGCCCCACTTCACGGCTTCCTCCTCTCTTGCTGACCGTTCATCCGCATTTCCACGCAGAGGTTTCGCCTCATATATCGATTGTCGAATTGCCTTCGGATGTCCGCTTCTGGCACAGCGCACCTCCCGAAATCGGACAAGAGTGCCCCTCTCCGGTCTCTTTCGGCCCACAAGTCTATACAATACAGACCTCTACCGCCCGCCGGATTCGGAAGTAGGTTTGCATCGGCAAGTACCCATGCAAACTCTTTGGCGGGACCTGCGCTTCGGTTTCCGTATGCTCGCGAACGCGAAAGGCTTCACGGCGGTCGCGGTCCTCACCCTCGCTCTGGGTATCGGAGCCAACACCGCGATGTTCAGCGTTGTGGACGCCGTGTTGCTTCGCCCCTTGGCCTATCCCGACCCTAATTCTCTCGTTGACGTTTGGGCCAAGTTCGAAAAACAGGGCCTTCCGCAACTGGCCATTTCTGAACCAGAATTCTGGGACCTGATCGACCGCGAACAGTCCTTTTCGCAGATCGCCGCCTATTCCCTGGGCGGCAGCGCGAACCTCACTCTCGCCGGTGCTCAACCGTTGCAGGTTTCGACCGCTAAAGCCACGGCCTCCTTGTTCTCGCTCTTGGGTATTACGCCGGTGCTCGGTCGTTCCTTCAGCGCGGACGATGATCAACCCGGCCACTCCCATTTCGCACTTTTAAGCTACTCGCTTTGGCAAACTCAGTTTGGCGGCGATGCCGAAATCCTGGGGAAGACCATTCGCCTTGACGGGGAGGTCTATACCGTCTTGGGCGTACTGTCCAAACAGTTCTCGCTGGGCCGCCAGGATCTCTGGATTCCCCTGGGACTGAACCGCATCAAACCCGAAAATCGCGGCGCTCACTACTTACGCGTTATCGCCCGTCTTAAGCCTGGGGTGACTTATGGGCAGGCTTCGGCGGCGCTCGCACGCTTCGCCGGCGATCTCCGGCGCGCTTATCCCGCCAACTACGATCAAGCCGGCGAGAATGACTTCGGCATGTTCCTGGTGCCGCTCAAGGAGCAATTGGTCGGTAATCTGCGTCCCGCGCTTCTCGTGCTCTCGGGTGCGGTTGGCTTCGTACTGCTCATCGCCTGCGCCAATGTCGCCAATCTCTTGCTCACCCACGCTTCCTCTCGTGAAAAGGAATTGGCCATTCGCGCCGCGCTTGGCGCGGGGCGCTCGCGCCTCACCCGGCAGTTGATCACCGAAAGCCTCATCCTCGCTGTTGCCGGAGGTCTGCTTGGACTCATTCTCGCCTACTGGGGACTCGATGCGGTGGGCATGCTCGTTCCGGGTAATTTTGCGCGAATGAGCGATGTTCGCCTGGACCCCCAGGTTCTGGGGTTCACGGCGGGCGTCTCGTTGCTTACTGGCTTGTTCTTCGGTTTAGCGCCGGCTTGGCATGTTTCGCGCTGCGACCTGCGCAAGTCGCTGAACGAATCGGGCCGAGGTACCTCGGCCGCTGGCCAGACCCGGTTTCTGCGGGACTTCCTGGTTGTTTCTGAACTTGCTCTGGCGGTTCTTCTGTTGGCCGGAGCGGGCCTGCTGATCAGGAGTTTCAGCCTCTTGCTCAATGTCTCTCCCGGCTTCCGGACGCAGAATCTGCTCACCCTGAAGGTGTCGTTGCCCGAGAAAGCCTACCCCGATGGGCCCCCGGTCCAGCATTTCTTCACCGAGCTGATGGCGCGCATCAACGCCACTTCCGGTGTTCAATCGGCCGGCGCTGTTTCTCAAATGCCTCTCACCGACTCCGATAATTCTGGTTCGCTCTACCTTAAGGACACTCCCGTTTCCGATCTTCCCCGATATCAACCTTATGGCAACTTTCCCTATTTTGAAGTGGACCAGCGCGCGGCTACACCCGGCTATTTCAGCGTCATGCAAATTCCTCTGGTTCGCGGCCGCCTCATCAACGATTCCGACACCTCCAGTTCTCCTCTCGTTGTCGTTGTGGACGAAAACCTTGCGCGTCACTTCTGGCCCCAGGGAGATGCCATCGGGCAGCAAGTGGCATTTGACGCCGTCCCGGGTGCCATGCCCACCGTGCCACGGTGGCGCACCATCGTGGGCATCGTCGGGCACGTCAAACATGACGCCCTCGATGTCGAAGGCCGCGAACAAGTTTATTCTCCGCACGCCCAGCCGCTTTACGACGCATTTAGTCCTCGTGACATGACCTTGGCCGTCAGCTCCTCACTCGACTCCGCCAGCCTTACAAACGCAATCCGCGAACAGGTCCTCGCGCTGGACAAGGACCTCGCCCTCTACGACGTCAACACCATGCAGAAACTCGTCTCGAACTCCGTCGCTCAGCGCCGGCTGAGTCTCTCGATCCTCGGCGCCTTTGCCGCGCTCGCGCTTCTCCTGGCAGCGGTCGGCGTCTACGGCGTCATGGCTTTTGCCGTGGCCCAGCGCACCCGGGAAATTGGCATCCGCCTCGCCCTCGGTGCCACGCCGGGAGAAGTATTAAGACGAACCCTCGCGGAAGGCGGCCGCCTCATCATTTACGGTTTACTGCTCGGCATTGGTAGCGCCCTCGTCATGACCCAGCTCATGACCAGTCTGCTTTTCGGCGTCAAATCCAGCGATCCCTTAACCCTCTGCGTCGCTGCCGCTTTGCTTTCCTTGGTCGCCCTCGCGGCTTGCTACATACCGGCCCGTCGTGTCACCCGTGTGGATCTCACTGTCGCCTTGCGCTATGAGTGATTGGCGCTTCTTCTCGCCACACGCGGGAAAGAGCCTCTAACCAACTTCGATCCCTCCAAAAAGTCCGCAGGCCCATCGCGACCGGCCTTCGCTTCCCATCGCACCGCGCGTGATAAACTTGACCTTCGCGGCTGAGGCGTCGTGGCAAGCCTTATCCCGATGCGTGGAGTCCCCTTGGATCTACCTATTCTCACCTTGGAGCAGGCCGTTCACAGGTTTGGGCGCGAGAATCGGCAAGCCCAACGTGTCGTCTTCACCAACGGCTGCTTCGATCTCCTGCATCCCGGCCACATCCCGCCTCGAACAAGCTCGCGCGCTCGGCGACGCGCTCATCGTCGGCCTCAACAGCGACGCAAGCGTGCGGCAACTAAAAGGACCAGGCCGTCCCGTGCAGCCCGAACAGGAGCGCGCCGAGATCCTCGCCGCCCTCGAATGCGTCGACGCCGTGGTGATCTTCGACGAATCAGACCCCGCGCGAAATCATCGCCGCCCTGCTTCCGGACATGCTCGTCAAAGGCGGCGACTGGCCCGACGACCAGATCGTCGGCCGCGACGAAGTCGAAGCAGCCGGTGGCCGCGTCGTCTCCATTCCCGTCGTTCCCGGCTACTCCACGACCGAAATCCTCGAAAGATTCGCGAAGCCGCTCGCCGCGACCCGCGCGGCAGTCCTGACTTCTCTTAATGATTCTCCCCGCTGTCCGCGAACGTTTGGAAAGTCGTGCGCCATCCCCTCGGTCGAAGACGCGCTCGCCGCGTTGCGTTCCGGCCGCCGCCACGTCTCGCTCTCCGGTCTGCACGACGTCGCCAAAGCCTTGCTCGTCGCCTTCCTCACCCACACCTTCGCCGCCCGGCCTATTTCGTCACCGAATCCAATCGCCGCGCCGAAGCCCTCGCGGAAACTCTCCGCTTCTTCGCCAGCATCTTCCCCGGCGCCACACGGCGGCGTCGCCACACTCCCCGCCTTCGACACGCTTCCCTGGCAATCGCAAAGCCCCCACGCCGACATTCTCGAGCGCCGCGCCGCCACGCTTTTTCGCCTCGCCGACGGCCAGATCTCCCTGGTCATCGCCCCGGTCGTCGCCGCCCTCTGGCGCTATCAGGATCCCTACCTCTATCTTTCCCTCGCCCGCACCCTCGCCAAAGACGCCGAAATCCCTCTCGACGATTTGCTCTCCCATCTCGCCGCCGTCGGCTACACCCGCACCGAAATGGTCGAGCTCCCCGGCCAGTTCGCCGTCCGCGGCGGCATCGTCGAGTTCTTCTCCCCGAAGTCCCAGCGCCCCGTCCGCGTCGAACTTCTCGGCGACACCGTCGAATCCGTCCGCGAATTCGACCCGCGCACTCAACGCTCCATCGCTCCAGTTATCCGCACCACCATGCTTCCCCTCACCGAGTGGTCCGATGCTCCCGCCGCCCGCGAGCCCACCACCGCGCGCCCTGGGAAACTCATTCCTACTTCGGCCCGCCCGCCGACGCCGGACAAAGCTCTTTGTTTCGAGCTCGCGGAAAGCTCTCTTCGCCCCATCGTCTTTCTCGACGAGCCGCCAAACTCCGACGAAGCCGCCGACAAACATTTCGCCGACGCTAAAGAAAACTACGATCGCCACGGCCAGGCCAACGCCCCCGCCCAACATTACTTTCTGGACCGACGAGCAGTTTCCTGCTGCCCTGGAAAAAACCTCGCGGTCATCCTCGAACAACTCGCCCTCGCCGACTCCGGGCTCCAGCTTCGATCTTTCGTCCCGCCCCAGCGCCCGCTTCCACGGCGACGTCGTCGCCTGCATGTCCGAAGTAAAGTCCCAGCTCGACCACGGCGGCACGGTTTTTCTAACCGCCGCCAGCCCCGGCGAACTCGAGCGCCTCGCCGACATCTCTCGCGAATACGAAGCTCCCTACGTCCTCGGCGAATCCGAAGACGCCGCCGCCGGATTCACGGCCGAAGCCGCCCGCGAATCCGCCCGCCTTCTGCTGATTCGCGCTCCCTTTCGCGAAGGCGTCACTTTCCGCGAAGCCGAACGTCACGCTCTTCGGCAACTCTGACCTCTTCGACGTCACTCCCTCCGTCGAGCGGCCCGCCCGCAAGATTCGCACCTCCGGATTCTTCAGCGATTTCGCCGATCTCAAGCCCGGCGATTTCGTCGTGCACGTCGACCACGGCATCGGCCAGTTCGATGGCCTGCGCCAGATTGAATCCGACGGCCGTCGCGGCGAATTCATGCTGCTCCGTTACGCCGACGACGCCCGTCTCTACGTTCCCCTCGAGCGCATGGACCTCGTCCAGAGCTATCGCATCGTCGAAGGTCGACACCCGCCCTCGACAAGCTCGGCGGCACCGGTTGGAACAATCGCAAGACTCGCGTCCGCAAATCCGTCGAAGACATGGCCGATCAGCTCCTCGCCCTCTACGCCGCCGCGAAAAACCGCCAGCGGGCTTCGCATTTTCCCCCGACGGAAATTTCCAGCGCGAATTCGAAGACGCCTTCGAATTCGAAGAAACCACCGACCAGAACATCGCCATCGCCGACATCAAGCGCGACATGGAAAGTCGCCACCCCCATGGACCGCCTGCTCTGCGGCGACGTCGGCTACGGAAAAACGGAAGTCGCCATGCGCGCCGCCTTCAAAGCCGTCGCCGACACCAAGCAAGTCGCCGTTCTGGCTCCCACCACCGTCCTCGCCTTCCAGCACTTCGAAACCTTCAAGCGCCGCTTCGCCGCTTTTCCCGCTGCGCATTGAAATGCTCAGCCGCTTCCGCAGCGCCGCCCAACAGAAGGAAACGCTCGCCGCGCTCGAAGCCGGCAAAGTCGACATCGTCATCGGCACTCATCGCCTGCTCTCCAAAGACGTAAAGTTTCAGGACCTCGGCCTCCTCGTCGTCGACGAAGAGCAACGCTTCGGCGTCGCCCACAAAGAGCGCCTCAAGGAAATGCGCAAAAACGTCGACGCCCTGGCTCTCTCCGCCACTCCCATTCCGCGCACCCTGCACATGTCCCTCGTCGGTCTCCGCGACATGTCCCTCATCGAAACTCCTCCGCGCGACCGCCTCGCCATTCAGACCGTCGTCGCGCCCTTCCAGGAAGATCTCGTCCAGCGCGCCATCGAAAACGAGCTCGCCCGCGACGGCCAGGTCTACTTCATCCACAATCGCGTCGAGTCCATCTATTCTCTCGCCGCCCTCGTAACCAGGCTCGTTCCCAAAGCCCGCGTCGTCGTCGCTCACGGCCAGATGGGCGAAAAAGAACTCGAAGCCGTCATGCTCAAGTTCATTCGCGACGAAGCCGACGTCCTCGTCGCCACCACCATCGTCGAAAACGGCCTCGACATCCCGCGCGCCAACACCATCCTCATCAATCGCGCCGACCGCCTCGGCCTCGCCGAGCTCTATCAACTCCGCGGCCGCGTCGGCCGCTCCAACCAGCGCGCCTACGCCTATTTGCTCGTTCCGCCCGAAGAAACTCTCTCCGACATCGCCCGCAAACGCCTCTCCGCCATGAAAGAATTCAGCGAACTCGGCGCCGGATTCCGCATCGCCGCGCTCGACCTCGAACTCCGCGGCGCCGGCAACATGCTCGGCCGCCAGCAGCACGGCCACATCGAAGCCATCGGCTTCGACCTCTACTGCCAGATGCTCGAGCGCGCCGTCTCCAAGCTCAAGGGCCAGGAAGCCGCCCCCGAGCTGCGCACCACCCTCAACCTCGGCTTCGACGTCCGCATCCCGCGAGGACTACATCCCCAGCGAAAATCTCCGCCTGCGCACCTACAAGCGCATTTCTTCCATCTCCACCGAAGCCGAAAAGCAGGACGTCCGCAAGGAACTCGAAGACCGCTTCGGCCCTCCTCCCACGTCCGTGGAAAACCTTTTGGAGTACGCCATCCTCAAATCCACGTGCGAGCGCCTGCGCATCTCATCCGTCGAGCGCCAGGGCAGCCGCATCGCCATTCGCTTTTATCCGGAAACCACTCTCGACCCCGCGGCTCTCGTCAAAGTCGTCCGCTCGCGCAAGGGAATCAAGCTCGATCCCAGCGGCATCCTGTGGATGGAAATCGCTCGCGGCGAATCGGTCCCGGAAAGCTTGAGAAACGTATTGCTCAGCCTTGCGGGGCAGAGCTAAACTCTTAAGGTATAAGTGCGTAATGCGAAACAGGTATTGGTAATACTATTCCCGTTTTATTCGCCGCGATAGCCCCTTACCTCGCAAGCTCAGCAAGTCTGCCGACCCTGCCCACAGGAAGCCGCCCGACAGTCGTCAACCGCTCCCGCTCTCGAAAAGCCCGGCACGGCCGCTCCCGAACCCGACCAAGCACCCGCAAGCCCTGCCTGCCAAAAAAGCGCCCGCCGAACGGCCCCCGAGGGCACCAACGCCAAAACCGTCGAAGAAATCATCGCCCGCGTCAACAACGAAATCATCACCCGCATCGACTCGAGAAAGCCCGTGCACTCCGCCGAGAAGACGCCAGGCAGGATTGCCAGGCGCAAGTGCACTCCCGAACAGTTGCAAAGCCGAAATCGAGGATCGCCAGAAAACTACATTGCGCGATCTGATCGACCAATCCCTGCTGGTCCAGCGCGGCAAGGACATGGGCGTCAGCGTCGAGCCCGACGTCATCAAGCGGCTCGATCAGATTCGCATCCAGAACAATCTCGCCAGCATGGAGGATCTCGAAAAGGCCGTCTCCAGCCAGGGTCTCAACTGGGAAGACTTCAAGGACAAGATCCGCAAGCGCTGCTGACGCAGCGCGTCATCAGCCAGGAGGTCGGCTCGCACATCACCATCGGCCACGACGAAGTGGAAAAATATTACAACGAGCACAAAGCCGAATTCGTGCGCCCCGAACAAGTCGCGCTGCGCGAAATCGAAGTAAACACCGAAGGAAAACCCGAAGCCGATCTTCCGGAGCTCAAGAAGAAAGCCGAGACCACTCTCAAGCGCGTCAAGGACGGCGAGGACTTTGGCGAAATTGCCAAGCGCTTCTCCGACGGCAGCACCGCCAAGCAGGGCGGCTTCCTGGGCGTTTACAAACGCGGCGAGCTTTCCAAGGAACTCGAAGACACCGTCTTCAAGATGAAAAAGAATGACGTCACCGATGTTCTCGACACCAAGCAGGGCTACCTGGTTCTTCAGGTCCTCGAACACTACGACGAAGGCCAGCAGTCGCTCGCCAAAGTCGAAAATGAGATTACCGACAAACTCTACCGCCACGTATGGAACCCAACCTTCGCGAATACCTGAAGACCCTGCGCGAACAAAGCTACGTGGTCATCAAACCCGGCTACCAGGACATCGCCGGCGGCGGCAACTCCGAAATTCAGGAAGTCAGCGCCACCCCCGAAGCCACCAAGGCCCAGAAAGGGCCACAAGAAATTCGTTCTCTTCGGCAAGCGTAGCGGCCAGGTTTCGTCCGCTGATGAAGACGCCTTTCGTCAGCGATCTGCTCGCGGAACAGACCATCACCACTTTTTTCCTCGTTCACGAAAAAGAAGTTCGCAACACTCGCGAAGGCACGCCTATCTCCGTCTTGAACTCGGCGACCGCAGCGGCACCATCGAAGCTCGTATGTGGGACCATTTCGAGAACGATCGCCAGCGACATCAATCGCGACGATTTCGTAAAAGTTCAGGCCCGTGTCGAGGTCTATCGCAGCAAGCCCCAGCTGGCCCTTCTGCAGGTCCGCCGCGCCAAGCCCGAAGAAATCGACCTCGTCGATTATCTTCCGCACACTTCCGACGACGTCGAAAAGCTGTGGGCCCAGTTGCTAGAATGTCGATCGCTCCACGCAGTCCCTGGCTCAACACTCTTGTCGCCGGTATCTTACCGACCCGCAAATGGCACGCGCTACAAGCGCGCTCCCGCCGCCAAGGTCATGCATCACGCCTACATCGGCGGCCTGATCGAACACGTCGTCGGACTCTGCGCCATGGCCCAGCGCATGGCCGCTGGGCACTATCCCGAGCTCGATGTGGACTTGCTCCTCACCGCCGCTATGCTCCACGACGTCGGTAAGCTCGACGAGCTTTGCTACGAACGTGCCATCGGGTACACCACCGAAGGCCAGCTCCTCGGCCACATCGTCATGGAACTCGAAACCGTCTCACGCGCCATCGACACGATTCCCGGTTTTCCCGCCCCTCTAAAAATCGTTGTCCAGCACTTGCTCATCAGCCATCACGGCCAGTACGAATTCGGCTCCCCCAAGCTCCCCATGATTCGCGAAGCCATGGTCTTCCACTACCTGGACGATCTCGACTCGAAAATCGCCGCCGTTCGCGTCGCGCTCTCTTCCGGCGCCAGCGATGACGAATGGTCCGCTTACAGCGCTGCTTTAGGTCGCAAATTCCTCAAGCTGGATGAATTTCTGAAATCCAAGCCGGTTCTTTCGGCCTCAGCGGCTGCTTCCGCGGATTCTCCGGCTGCGCAGCAGTTGTCCTTGCAGCCGGCCATCGAAACGCCATGATTCCCGCTTCCTATCGCATCCGCGATCTGTCATTCGCCCGGCGACCGTCCTGGCTCCTATGGCCGGCGTCACCGACACGCTTTTTCGCCGCGTCATTCGCGGCTTCGGTGGCTGCGGCTTGCTGATGACCGAGTTCACCAGCTCCGAAGGCATTACCCGCAGCGCGAAAAAGACTCTGCGCTATCTGTATTTCCAGGAAGACGAACATCCCATCACCGCCCAATTGTTCGGCGCCGATCCTCGCGTCATGGCCGAAGCCGCTCAAATGGTTGAAGATCTCGGTTACGACGCCGTGGATATCAACCTGGGCTGCCCCGCTAAAAAAGTCGTTAAATGCGGTGGCTCCGGGTTGCTGCGCGATCTCCCGCTTCTGAATGAAATTCTCCGCACCGTTCGTGCCGCCGTGCGCATTCCCCTCACCATCAAGCTTCGTGCCGGATGGGACGAGAAATCCATCGTCGCTGTGGACGTCGCAAAGATGGCCCAGGAAGAAGGAGTCGAGGGCATCGCGGTGCACCCGCGCACCCGCGAGCAGGGCTACACCGGCCGCGCGGACTGGAATCTCATTGCCGCCGTCAAGCGGTCCGTCCGCATCCCGGTCGTCGGCAACGGCGATATCAACTCCCCGGAAGACGCCGCGCGCATGGTCCGGGAAACCGGTTGCGACGCGGTCATGGTCGGCCGCGCCGCTCCGACCAATCCGTGGATCTTCTCGCAGATGGCTCAATTTGCTGCCACCGGCCGCTACGACGCCCCTACCGACGCCGATCGCCACCGGTTACTTTCTGACTACTACAGGCAAATTACCGCTGCCAACCTCCCCGACGGTATTGGCAAAATGAAGCAGTTCGCATGTTGGTTTACCCATGGCTTGGCCAACGGCGGCGAGCTACGTCGCAATGTACACGCGGCCCGCACGCAGACTGATGTGCTCGAAAGTGTGACTCGCTTCTTCGAGCAGCACGGCGCCGCAGGAGAGGACCCCGTCGATGGTCTCAGCGAGCCCAACCGCGTCGAGACCGCGCTCCGAACGTAGGATCGCGGTTCGCCTTCCCCTTCGTGTGCGGGGGCGCGATACGCGCGGAGTGATTTTCGAGGAAGAAACCGCCAGTGAGAACCTCTGCCGCGGCGGTGCTGCGTTTGTTACCCGCTTCGATTTGGCGGTTGGCTCCGACCTCGACATCCTTATTCCCGCTTCGCACAACATGGGACGCCGCAAGGAACCCGACTTTTCCACGCAGGGGCGGGTCGTGCACGTCAAGGATTCCCAGGGCGAGGGCGAAAAGCTTGTCGGCGTGCAGTTCACAGGACCCCGCTTCCGCCGCTTTTTCCACTCCGAAAGCGCCGCCTGACCGGCTCTTTAGGCCTCGTCCTTGCGAGACTCTACCAGTTGACCGTACGCCGCGCGCCTCGTCAGGCCTCGTTCCTTGGCTGCCAGTTTTAGCGCGTCCTTCCGATCGAGCTTCGCCTGCCGGATCAATTCTTCCACGCGTTCGGATAGGCTCTGCGCCGTCTCACCCTCTCCCTGCTGCGCCTTGCGGTCTGCTGGCTCGGCCGGGGCAATGATCAACGTAATCTCGCCCCTGGCGGGCCGCTCCTGCAACGATGCCGATAACTCCGAAAGCCGTCCGTGGCGAAACTCTTCGTGCAGCTTCGTTACTTCTCTGGCCAGGCATGCCGGACGGTCTCCCAGGATTTCACGGGCCTCCGCCAGCGTTTCTTCCACGCGGTGCGGCGCTTCGTAGAAAATGATGGTGCGGTCCTCGATTCGCAGGCGCTCCAGCGCTCGGCGGCGCTCCCCGCTTCGTGCCGGAAGAAAACCCGCAAAGAGGAATTCCTCGTTGGGTAAACCGGAAGCGGTCAGGGAAGCGAGCAATGCGGACGGACCGGGTATCGGCACTACGGAAACGTGGTGGCGGATACAGAGCGCCACCAATCGGTGTCCCGGATCGGATATCAACGGCGTCCCCGCATCGCTCACCAGCGCAACCTTCGCGCCCTGTTCCAGGGCCACCAGCAGCTCCGGCGCCCGCGTCATCTCATTGTGTTCGTGATAGCTGACCAGGGGCTTCGAGATTTCGTAGTGATTTAGGAGCTTTTGCGTGTGGCGCGTGTCTTCGCACGCAATCTTGTCAGCCTCCCGCAGAATCCGCAGGGCCCGCAGCGAAATATCCTCGAGGTTCCCGATGGGCGTTCCCACCAGGTACAGGCACCCGCCAGTCGCTTCAAGGGCGCTCGCCAGCGGAACCGCCGGCTCTTCCCGCTGCTTATTTTTGTTCGACATGATGCTTGAGTCTAGCACGCCGTCTGCGGCGTGCTTTTCGGCGCGTGGTATAATTGATGGTTCCCCTTCTTGGAGGAAACGCTCCGTGCCTTTGTACGAATACAAGTGTCTGAAGTGCGGCAGGCTGACTGAAAAAATCGAGAACGTGGCTGGCCCGCACCTCAAGAAGTGCCCGCACTGCGGCGGCAAAGTAGAGGCGATGATTTCCGCCCCGGCGATTCAGTTCAAGGGCTCCGGCTGGTACGTCACCGACTACGCCGGCAAGTCTACCGCGGGAGGTTCCGTCAAGGACGAAAAGTCCTCAGGCGACGGCGAAAAGAAGGAAACGGCGGCAAAAGACGGAGCCGCCAAAGATGCGGCCGCCAAGTCCTCGGACAGCAAAGAATCTTCGAAGGAAAAGAAAGCGGAAAAACCCGCCGCGAAAAAGTAATATCCTTCACGATTCGTTTAGAGTTTCAACTGTTTTAAGTACGCGCGAAAATCGGGTCCCAGTTCCTGATTTTGCAGCGCGATTTCCACCGTGGCTTTCAGAAAGCCGAGTTTGTCCCCCGCGTCGTAGGACACCCCTTCATAGATGTAGGCGTACAGGCCTTGTTCCTGCGCCAATAGCCGCAACCCGTCCGTCAATTGAATTTCATTCCCCGCTCCAGGCTTGGTTCGGGCCAGGCAATCGAAGATTGACGGAGGCAAAACATAGCGCCCGGTGATGGCCAGGTTGGATGGCGCGTTCTCCGGCTTGGGCTTTTCCACCAGGTCGCGGATGCGCAGCAACCGGGAACCGAACGGAGCCATGGGAGCCGGCTCTCCGTCCACGATGCCGTACAAATGCGTGCGATTCTTGGGAACTTCCTCGACGGCAATCGCGCCGATTCCCGTCGCGTTGTAAACGTCGATGAGTTGTTTGGTCGCTGGGTTTTCGCCGGGAATCAGCACGTCGCCCAGCAACACCGCAAAGGGCTCATCACCAACCAGATCGCGAGCCACCAGCACCGCGTGTCCCAGGCCCAGCGGTTCCTTCTGCCGGGTGTAGCTGACCTGCACCATGTTGCCGATTTCCCGGACCATCTCCATCTGGGCGGTCTTGCCCTTCGATTCCAGGAAGCTTTCCAGCACCGGAGCGTAATCGAAGTGGTCTTCGATGGAGTTCTTGCCTTTACCGGTGACGATGATGATGTGCTCGATCCCCGCCGCCACGCATTCTTCGGCCACATACTGGATCTGCGGTTTGTCCACCACCGTCAGCATTTCCTTGGGTTGCGCCTTGGTGGCCGGCAAAAACCGCGTACCTAACCCCGCGGCGGGTAGCACGGCCTTGCGAACCTTGCGAATCGTGTACGGATGCATGGGAAAGCGCGAATCGGTAGCGGTCATGGTTGCCATTTTAGACCAGGGCCTCCGAGATTTGATAACCCAGAAAAAATCTGTGACGCATGAGCTTCCCCCACGTTGGCTTCCGCAACAATACCGTGGAGTCTGTACCTGTTGCTGGGACGCACGCTTAGCGCCTCTACGCGATCCGGTCCGCGATCGCGAACCCGCTGCGTTCGCCTCGTGCTGTGGCTACCGTGCTAAAATTGTTTTGTTCAACGTGGCTTATCTTGCGATTGAATCTGTGATGCCCGTCACTACCAAAATTCTCGGAATCGAATCCTCCTGCGATGAAACCGCCGCCGCCGTGGTGGCCGACGGGCGCGAGATTTTCTCCAATGTGGTGGCTTCGCAAATCGAAATTCATCGCAAATATGGCGGCGTGGTTCCGGAACTGGCGTCGCGCGAGCATCTTCGTCAGATCGTCCCGGTAGTGCGCGAAGCCGTCTCGCAGGCCGGTCTGCGGCTGGAGGACATCGATGCGGTCGGCGTGACCTACGGGCCCGGGCTGGTCGGCGCGCTGCTGGTGGGCATCACCTACGGCAAGACGCTCGCCGCGGCTCTGGGGAAACCGCTGATTCCGGTGAACCACCTGGAAGGGCACGTCCACGCCGTTTTCCTGGAAGCGCACAAAGCGCACAAAGTTCCGAGGTTCCCAGCGATCTGCCTGATCGTTTCCGGAGGACACACGGTTTTGTACCAGGTGCGCGAGAGGCCCGGCACCCAAGGAATCTTTGCGTACGAAAAAGTGGGGCAAACACGGGACGACGCCGCCGGGGAGGCGTACGACAAAGTGGCGAAGCTGCTAGGACTGGGCTACCCGGGCGGGCCGATCGTGGATCGGATCGCGGCGGCGGCTCAGGACGCGGCGGCTCCGGTGCGCTTCGGTCCGACCAAGACGCGCGGCAATCCACTGGACTTCAGCTTCAGCGGGTTGAAGACGGCGGTGTTGTATCACGTGCGCGAGCAACCCGAATACGAAGCGGAAATCCACGCGCGGCAGGAAGCCATCGCGCGAGGAGAGCGAAAAGCCGAGCAGTTGCTACCCCTGTGCAGGCCGCAGACACTGGGCCTGATTCGAGAATTCCAGAACGCGGTGGTACGCGACCTAGTGGACCGAACCATGCTGGCAGCCGAACGGTTGGAGGCGCAAAGCATCTTGGTCTCCGGGGGCGTTGCGGCGAACAGCCAGCTTCGCGAAAGGTTCGAGAAGCGCGGCGCAAGCGCGGGCATCGAAGTGTTTTTCCCGAGCCGCGCACTTTCCACGGACAACGCCGCGATGATCGCCGCCGCGGCATTTTCCCATTTCCGCGCCGGAGAAACCGGCGACGCTACGCTGAATGCCGATCCGGCACTGAAGCTGGCCTGAGTCGCTTACCCGGAAAATCCGATTGGCGACAAAGGTCCTGCTCAACCCGCGGGGACGGCGCGATTCCTGGCCCAATTCCGGATGGCTTGCAAATCTTCGGCGCGCGTCACGCTGAGCGGCTGGGTGGAGCGAATTTCCGCCGCCAGGATTTCGGTAGAGAGCTGCTGCTTCTGGCCGAAAGCGGTGTACAGGGCGGCGACAATAGATTGTTCGATTTCCGCGCCGCTGAAGCCTTCGGACGTGGCGGACAGGAGCGGAAGATCAAACGCGGCGGCATCGCGGCCGCGTTTTTTCAGGTGCAGGGCAAAAATCGCGGCGCGCGCTTCCGGCCCCGGCAAATCCACGAAGAAGATTTCGTCGAAGCGGCCCTTGCGCAGCATCTCCGGGGGCAAGGCGGCAATATTGTTGGAAGTGGCGGCCAGGAAGACGCCGCTTTCGCGGTCCTGCATCCAGGTCAGCAAACTGGCCAGCAAGCGTTGGGAGAGACCGGCATCGGCGTCACCGAGGTGCCTGCCGAGGCGAACGCTTTCTCGATTTCGTCGATCCACAGGACGACGGGAGCGAGTTTTTGCGCCAGTTCCAGGGCGTCATTGCAGGCGCTTTTCGCTTTCGCCGACAAATTTTTCGTAGAGAGCGCCGGCATCCAGGCGCGCCAGCTCGTAACCCCATTCTCCAGCGACGGCTTTGGCGGCCAGGCTCTTGCCGCAGCCCTGCACGCCGGTAATGAGAATGCCCTTGGGAGGTTCGAGGCCGAAGCGGCGGCCTTCCGGAGTCAAAGCACTCTTGCGCTTGGCGATCCACTGGCGGAGGCCGCTCATACCGGCGACATCCGCAAAGGAAGAGTCGCGCCGAATGGTTTCAATCGGGCCGGAGCTGCGGAGCAGATTGTGTTTGGCAGTCAGAACGTCGTCGAGGAGGGCGTCGTCGATGCGGCGACGCGCGAGCAGGCACTTGCGCAGCGTGCGCATGGCTTCTTCCTGGGACAGGCCGGCGAGATTGCGGGCCAATTGAGAGAGGCCGGCTTGTCCCAGCTTGCCGGGGAACTGTTGCGCGATGCGCACCTCGTCGATAACCATTCTGGCGCGCGGGAGCAGTTCGTCGGCAGTGGGCAGCCCGAGATGGAACGGAACGGCATCGCCCTGGAGATCAGGAGGAAGCTTGATGGCGGCGGCGAGAATGACCAGAGAACGGCGTTCGGCGCGGAATTTTTCGGCAATATCGCGGATGCGGCGGCAGATCTTGTCGGTTTCGCAGTAGCGGGCAAAATCCTTGAGCAGGAAGATGGCGTCGCCGTGAATGTTGTCGATGTTGGCGAGAACCTGCTCGGGTGCATCGGAATTGTAGAGGGGAGCGCCCTTGGAGCGGGCGAGGCCGGAAGTGACGCTCCAGGTGTAAAAGGGAACATCGAGTTCGGCGGCGACATCGGCGAGCAAGCGCTCGAGGCGTTCTTCCTCGGTGGTCTCGACGGTGATGATGGGATGGCGGGAATTGACGAGGAGGCGCAGTTCGTCCTGGCGGCCCGGCGGGGGAGTCTTAGCGGCGGGCAAGCCGGACTGTTGTGCCGCGGAGAGCGGGTGGAGTTCCGAGACGCTTTTCAGCTCGTTTGACAAAGCGGTACGCCTCGTTTAACGTTAGAAGTTTGAGCGATATAGCAAAGGAGCAATAGATGGCCCAGGGACAGGCTACCAAAATAAAGAAGAAGAAAAAGTCGGTTTTGAAGCGCGCGGCGCAATCTGGTCAACGCGCCGATGTAAACCGCGCGAACCGGACCCGGGTCCGCACGCTGATGAAGAGGCTGCGCACGGCGATCACGGCGGGAGACGCCACCGCGGCGGGGAACCTGCTGCATCCGACGATGTCGGCAATCGACCGGGCGATCACCAAGGGTGTTTTGCATGAGAATACCGGGAACCGCTACAAGTCGCGGTTGAGCCTGGCGTTCAATGGAGTAAAGGCAGCCAAAGCGTAAGCAAAGAGCGGGTAGCAAGAGATTTTTGGGGACGAGCGAGGTTGGCTTGTCCCCTTTTTTTTGGTTCGAGAGGGAAAGCGATTGTTGGACAGGCCTTCCGATCTGACCCACCATGTTTCTCATAAGTGTTCTTTCTAAAGATACTTAAAGTCGTTTGTTTTGATCCGGTTGTATAAGTGTTCTTTCTAAAGGAGTTAGCTGCGGAGAGAAAAGGATTGAAAAGAGCGGAGTCGGAGCGTGTTGTTGATCCGGGGACAGAGATAGGACAAGAAACGGCGAGCGGCGAGATTTATTTCGGCAAACACAGGAGAGGATAGCACGGAGGTCATCAAGTGGTTAAGTAAACTGCAGGGAACGGTATGAGATAAGGGCCGAACGGGAGAAAGGGCGGGTTGATCGTGGGGGTGGACGAAAGATGAAGGTACCTTGTTTTGATTCGTTGCGGGGCCGACAATCTTCCGGGACGTGGGCAACGGGGGGGGATATGAGTGTGACGGATGATTTGCTGGGGGAGTTTGAGACGCACTCGGTGGAGGGGATTCGAGCGGCGTTGCGAGCCGGGGCCGACCCGTTGGAGCCGATTCGGGGCAAGAAGCCCATCGTGTGCCTGGTGGAGATGTACTTGCGGTCGGCGCGGTTTGCGGATTGCCTACGCGTGATGCTGGAGGCAGGAGCGACGCTGGGGGACGCGCTGCTGGAAGCGATTCTGTTGGACGACGAGCAGGGCTTGCGGGAGGTGCTGAAGAGGGCGCCGGGAGAGCGCGACCGGAAGCTGCGGCTGGAGTGCGCTTACACTTCGCTGCATGGAGTAACAGCGCTGCACGTTTGCGCTGAATATGGCGCGGTGAAATGCGCGAGAGTGCTCCTGGAGGCCGGCGCGAACGTGAATGCGCGAGCGGAGACGGATGTGGAAGGATTGGGCGGGCATACTCCGCTGTTCCACACGGTGAACAGCAATGGAAATTATTGCCGAGGAATGATGGAACTGCTGGCGGAGGCGGGAGCGGACCTAGACGTGAGGTTGAATGGGCTGGTATGGGGCGGAGGGTTCGAATGGGAGACGGTGGTCTACGACGTGAGCCCCATCTCGTATGCGCAGTGCGGACTGTATTTTCAATTTCACCGGCGGGAAGAGATGGTGTACGGCAACATTGGGTATTTGTGGCGGAAGCGGTACGGGAAAGAGCCGAGAGTCCGGAATGTGCCGAACAAATATTTGCAGGATGCGCGGGTGTTTCCGCCGCGACTGTAAGAGTTGCGGCAGGCGGCCAGACGAGCGAAGACGCTCTGGAGGCACAAGCGGAAACCTTTGCCGCTGGTAATTATTCCGAGTGAGTGAGCGAGTGAATCTGCAGCTCGAGGGCCTGGGTGTACTGGCGCTCGATCTGGAGCTCAGTCTGGAGCTTCTTGACGAGGAGCTCGAGACGCGCAATTTCCGCGCGAAGTTTCTGGATGTCCGGAGTACGCACCGGAGCCGCGGGAGGCGCGGAGAAAGAAGGCTGCGGCGTGAAAGCTTCCGCCAGCGCGCGAGGCCAGACGGATTCGCCGGGACGCGGAGAGTTGGCATTGGGCGCGGCAGGAGGAACCGGAGGCACCGAATTAACGGGCGGAGCGAAATGTTGCGCCGGAGGCGCTGGAGGTGGGGGAGGAGGCGCGAAAAGGCTGCTGAGCGCGCTGGAAGCCGGCGAGGGGCTGGAAAACGGCCGGTCGACCGGCGAAGCGGAAGGCTGCTTGGGAGCCAAAAGCGCTTTGACGCGGCCGATGAGTTCCTGGGGCTGAAAAGGCTTGCGAATGAGCTCGTCGGCTTTGACGGAGACGGCCTTGTCCGCGACGCTCTTGTTAACGACGCCGGACATGAGAATGACGGGAATGTGGCCGAACTGAGAGTGCTGCTTGATCTGGGTGCAGACGGAGTAGCCATCCTGGTCCGGCATGATGACATCGGTGATGACGGCGTCCGGGGGATTCTGTTCGAACTGAGCGAGGGCCGAAGCGGCATCGGCGCAGGTGATGACGTTGATGCTCTCGCGGCGGAAAGCGATCTTGATGACCTCGCGCATGGTGGCGGAGTCGTCGATGAAATAGACCGTCGGCGTGTGCCTAGGGGGAGCCTCGAGTAAAGGGGTTATGGGCAAAGCGTCGCTCATAGCAGTTCCTTATCGGCGAGATTGGGATCGGCGAGTTCGGCGCCGGCAGAATCGCGTACGCCTTCGTCGTACTCGCGCATAGCATCCATCATGAGTTCGGTAGCGGAGCGCAGCACGGTGTGCTGTGCGGAAGAGGCTCCGTAAACAAATTTGTAGACGCCGGCGCCGCCGTTGACGCAGCTCTTGATGATGTGCACGACGGCTTCGTCGCCGAAGAGCGGGCCGCACTCGGCATGGGTGATGTTGCCGGCGTCGAAGAAGAGCACGGCGTCGGTAGCTCCGGCATTGATGTGCAGCGCACCGGTCTGGTGGGCGTGACCCAGCATTTGAATGACACCGGGAAGATCGTGATGGGAGAGGCTGCCGCTGAGACTGGTGTCGGCCTGAGCGAGCATCTGGGTGGGCTGAAAGCCCTCGGCTTTGCTGATGATGATGTTCTTGACGTGCGAGGCGATGATGGCCGGGGCGCGATTGCGGTCAATGTAGTCATCGCAGCCGGCCTGAAAAGCTTCCATGAGGGCGCGCTGGCTGCCGTCGCCGAGGGCGATGATGGGCAAGCCAGAGTTTTTGGAATCGGCGTGAATGATTTTGGCAATTTCGAGCGCACCCATTTCGCGCATGTTGGTAGCGCAGACGATGGCGGTGGGGGTGTCGTATTCGAGAGTGGTAAGGGCGAAAGCGGCCTGGGTACTGGCGACGACTTCGAAGCCCTCTTTCTTCAAGGCGTCACTGAGACGCTTGGAAAAGTAGACATTGCTATCAATGAGCAAGACTTTTGCGGCGCGGCCGGAATGAATCATGGGCGGGCCTCCTGGCGCAGAGAGGCGGCTTGACCGACAACGTCGGCATCCGGACCGGGGATGAGAGCAGAGAGATTGAGGACTTCAATGACATCGCCGGCGTGAGAGAGCCAGCCAGAAACGTGCGGAGCATCGGTTTCTCCGGCGGGAGTCATTTCCGCGGTGATGAGCTCGCAATCACCGGTGACAGGGATGGCGACCCACTCGGTGTGAGCGCCGTAACGGCGCTGGCCGACCAGATAGAAGCGGCGTGAACGGAGCTTGGCGCCGAGGAGTGTCTGGGCGACGTCGCAAACGGGGACGATGCGGCCGCGACGAAGAATGACGCCTTCGAGTTCCGGAGTGTGATGAGGAAAACGGAAGATGCGGCTGGGCGCAACGAGTTCGGCGATCTGCGTGGCGGAGACGGCAAAGCGGCGGTCCGCAAGGCGCAGGAGGACGAAGGACGCGGACTCGGCGTTGAAGGTCATTGCGGGAGACTCCCGTTGTCCGGGTTGTCCGCGGATGAATAGTCGAAAGAGTCCGATGCCAGAGGAGCCTCGATGGGAAGAAGCGAGGCGTCCAGGGCGAAGATTTCATCGGGAGTAAGAAAGCCCTCGGGACGAATGACGGGAACGACGGTCTGGTCCAGCGCGGTGAGGCCACGATACCACTGGCGCTCTTCATGGCAGAAAGCCTGAGGAAGAGCCTGGAGGCGCGTCATGGTGGTCATTTTCTCGATGCCATCGATGAGCAGCGCAGTACGAGTGCGGCTGAGCACGAAAACGAGAAGAGGCTGGGAAGGCGGCAGGCCAAAGTGCTGTGCGGCGTTGACGATGTAGAGAGAGTTTTCGCGGCGGGGAACGACGTGGCCGACTTTGCGAAGTCCGGCATGAGAAATTTGCTTTGCGGCACCGGAGAAACTGTCCACGCTGCGCACTTCCTGAACGGACGCGGAGGAGACGGCAAAAATCTGACCGCTGACGCGGAAGAGAATAATCTGCTCGCTGCGCGGAGAGGGCGCTTTTGGGGGAGCGGGGCGCATCATTTCACCCCGACGGGAGCAGAACGAGTGACACCGATAACGCGCTTTTCGACGGCGGCGTAGATATCGTCGATGCCGAGGATCTGGTCAACGGCACGAGTCTTGATGGCCTCGGCGGGCATGCCGAAGATTACCGAGGTGGCTTCGTCCTGAGCGATGACGAAGCCGCCGGCCGAGTGAATGGCTTTGGCACCGTTGGCGCCATCATTGCCCATGCCGGTGAGAACGACGCCGAGCGCCAAGGGGCCGGCAAATGCGGCGGCGGACTCCATGGTGATGTCGATGCTCGGCAGATAGCCGTTGATGCGGCCGGAAGTGCCGTCGAGCTGAATGCGGCCGGTGGCGGCGATACGCAGATGCTGGCCACCCGGACAAATGTAGAGAGTACCGGGCTGAACGGATTCATCGTGTTCGGCTTCCTTGACGCGGACTTCGGTGAACTCCGCAAGTTGAGCGGCGTATTGGGTGGTGAAGGCCGCCGGCATGTGCTGCACGAGAAAAATCGCAGCGGGGAAGTCGCGGGTGAAACCGGGAGCCAGGCGCATCACGGTGGCCGGTCCACCGGTGGAAGCGCCGATGACAACAATGGGAAAACGCTGGTCCGGGGGAGCGGTGGCCACTGGGCGCGAAACGGGACGCACGGGAGCCGGAATCGAGCCGCCAGTGGCGCCTTGCAGAGTGCTAGCGAGACGCGAGGCGGTGCGGACGACGCGAACCTTGGCGGCCATCCGAACCTTGCGGAGCAGATCGATTTTGACGCTCTGCATGTCGAGATCAATGCCGCTGGAGGGCTTGGCGACAAATTCGATGGCGCCCAGCTCGAGAGCTTTCAAGGTGCTGGTGGCGCCTTCGCGAGATTCGGAACTGACCACGACGATGGGGCGCGGGTTGGTGGTCATGATTTGCGCGGTGGCCTGCAAGCCGTCGACATGGGGCATGTTGATGTCCATGGTGATGACGTCGGGCTTGAGGGACTCGGCGAGTGCAATGGCTTCGCGGCCGTCCTTGGCTTGTCCGACGACTTGCAGTTGGTCGTCGGCATTGAAGATGGTTTCCAGGACTTTACGCATGAACGCGGAATCATCCACGATCAGGACGCGGAACTTTTTTTGTGGGGCGGTGGGCATGGGGATTTATGACACCGGCACAAGCGGCCGTGTCACCTCCGTGCCAATGAGCTGTTCGACGGCAGCGAGCAATTGATCTTCCTGAACGGGCTTGGTCAGGAAAGCGGCGGCACCTTCCTTAAGAGCGCGGTCGCGATGCTTTGCGCCGGCGCGGGAAGTGACGACCATAACGGGAATGCGGCGAGTGGTGGGGCTTTGCCGCAATTGCACGAGCAATTCGTAGCCGGTCATGCGGGGCATCTCGAGGTCGGTGATGACGAGATGGCAACCGTGAGTGGCAACCACTTCGGCGGCTTCGAGACCATCGGCGGCGAGGTGGACGCGATAGCCATTCTTTTCCAGCATACGACCGACAAACTTGCGGACGCTGATGGAGTCATCGGCGACAACGATGACGCGTTCCTGTTCGACGCGGTCGATGGCTTCGACGGGAATGGTACCGCGGGCGACGGCTTCCGAACCCGGGGCGAAAACGCGAGCGGCGGTGGCGTTAGCCTGGAGCGTGCGACGCTCGGAAGGCTCGTTGGAAACCATGCGGTTGAGGTCAATCAAAAGAATGAGGCGGCCATCGGGAGCGATGGTGGTGCCGGGGAAAAGTTTGACGCGGCGAAGATACTCGCCGAGATTTTTGATGACGATTTCGTCCTTGCCGAGGACTTCCTCGACGACAAGGCCAATCTGGCGATTGCCGGCATTGGCAACCACCATGCGGAAGTAGCCATTGATTGGCTCGAGAGGAGGCAGACCGAGGTAAGTGTCCAGGCGAACGACTTCGGTGACGACGTCGCGGACCTTGGTCAGGAGCTTGCCGCCGACGTCTTCAATTTCGTCAGCGCGGATGCGGCGAATTTCTTCGACGACAGCAAGCGGGAGGGCAAAGCTGGCGTCACCACAACGAACAAACAAAGCGGGAGAGATAATCAGGGTCAACGGCACTTTTAGAGTGAACTTGGTGCCCTGGCCAGGGTTGCTGTTGATGTCGATTTCGCCATTGAGAGTGTTGAGGTTGGCGCGAACGACGTCCAAGCCGACACCGCGACCGGCCAATTCGGTTTTTACCGGGGCGGTGGAGAAGCCAGGGTGGAAAAGCATTTCGCGAAGGTCGCGCTCGGTGAGGCGATCAGCGGTGTCCGCGGAAACGAGGCCACGCTCGACAGCGCTGCGACGGGCGCGATCGTAATCGATGCCACCGCCGTCGTCCTCGACTTCAATGTAGATGTGGTTGCCGCGATGATAAGCGCGGAGAGAAACTTTGCCGACTTCGGGTTTACCGGCGGCGCGACGCACCTCGGCAGGCTCGATGCCATGAGCGACCGAATTGCGGACGAGGTGGACGAGCGGATCGGAAATCTGCTGGATGATGTTGTTATCCAGCTCCGTTTCGTTGCCGGTGAGATCGAGTTCGACCTGCTTGCCGGCGGAATGAGCAGCGTCGCGAACAGCGCGGGTCAGGCGCGAGTACAGGGTTCCGATGGGGACCATGCGCGCGGCGGTGAACTCGTCCTGTAAGTGGTGGGCGAGTTTGGTGAATTCGTCGATGTCGCCTTCGACGCGACCGATGAAGCCTTCCAGCTGGGTCAGGACTTCGTTGACGTCGGCGGAGATTTCCGCCATGGAGCGAGAAAGAATATTGAAATCGTCGTAGCGATCCATTTCGAGTTCGCTGAACTCAGAATAGAAGGAGACGTCGCCAGCGGCGGCGCTGGTGAGCATTCTGGGAGTGGAGGCAGGAGTCCACGGGCCGGGGTTACGAGCAGAGCTGATGCGATTGAACTCGTACTTGTCCTGAAACTCGGCGACTTTGCCCTGCAGGCGCTCTTTCGAAAAGCTGAGGGTGTCGACGAGGCGTTCGAGTTCGGTGACGCGGCCAACCATGCGGGTACGGTTGATCACCAGCTCACCGACGGTGTTCATCATGCGGTCGAGACGTTCGAGAGCGATGCGAACGGATTTAGCGGCGCTCGCAGAAGAAGTCTTGCCGGACTTGCGGGCTGGAGCTGAGGTGCCGGCCGCAGCGGGTTGCGAAACGAGCCTGGTTTCGGCAGCGGGCGAAGAGCCGGCAAGATCAACGGAGTCGTCCACTTCGACCGGAGCGAATTCGGCGATGCGGGCGAGAAGCGAGTCAACACCAGCGCGCATCTCGGATTCGTCGGTCCACTGGCGATGCAGAGTTCTCTTGAGTACGTCGACGGATTCTAGGCAAAGGTCAACGACCGCCGGGGAAGGCTCGATTTCCTCGTTGCGCAAGCGCCCGATGAGATCCTCGACGCGGTGGGCGATGGCGCCGAGGCGCTTGAGGCCGACCTGAGCGGCAGAACCTTTTACGGTATGGATAGCGCGGAAAAGGCGATTGATTTCCTCGGGATTGTTGTTGCCTTCGAGAGAAATGAGGCAATCGGTGACGATCTGGAGGTGCTCCTCGGCTTCGGGTTGGAAGAATTCGAGGATCTCGTCGCCCACTTCGTCGTCAGTGGGCAGGGCATCGAAATAAGAACCGGTGGCGGCCGCCAGAGATTCCTGCTCCGCCGGCGCAGCCGGCGAAGGAAGGGGATAGTGCAAAGCAGAAGGCTCGACCGGGAAAGCGAAGCGATAGCGTTCTTTGAAGGCGGCAATGTCGTCGAGATCTTCCTGACCGGTGTCGCTGATCTCCAACAGGATAGTCTCCAGCAGAGAAATGCCGTCGGAAAGGAATTCGGTCAGTGGGCCGTTGAGGTCGCCGCCGAGAGAAGCGTTCAGGGCGTACTGGAAGACGTGGGAAAGCTTGCCGGCGATTTCGGAAAATCGCGGGAAGCCGTAACTGGCGGAGGTGCCGCCGAGAGTATGAGCGGCGATGTAGAGGCGCTCCATATCCTCGCGGCGAGGCTCGACTTCCTGGAGGACACCGACATACTCGCGAAGGTACTGGAGGTGTTCGGAGGCTTCCTGGAGGAAGGTCTCGACGGCTTCGCGGTCTGGAGGGGTCATGCGAGTCCCTCCGCGACCAGTTCGGGTTTTTGAAGCTCCTCGGCGGTCGGCTTGCGATAAAGAATGCAATCGTTCAAGACGATGGCCTGAAACTTGACGGGCATTTTGGAAATGGATTCGGAATGGCCGAGGAACAGGTAGCCGCCCGGCTCGAGGGAATCGTAGAAGCGCTGGACGAGGGTACGGCGGCGATCTTCGGAAAAATAGATCATGACGTTCATGCAAAAGATGAGATCCATGCGGCCGACATAGACGGCGGAGGCGAGATTCATCTGGGTGAAGGAGACCATTTTGCGGATGCGTGGCTTGACCTGATATCCGCTGCTCACGGCGGAGAAGTGGGCGGCCAGCTGTTTTTCTGAGGCGCTGCCGATACTGCGACCGGAATAAATGGCGCGTTCGGCGTGCTTGAGAGCGTTGCGGCTGACATCGGTAGCGAGGATCTCAACCTTCCAGGCATCGGCAAAAGAGAGCGCGTCCGCGATGGTGATGGCGATGGAGTAGGGCTCCTCGCCGGTGGAACAGCCAGCACTCCAGACGCGGAGAGTGCGGGGATCCTTCCAGAATTTTTTGGTATGCAATTCGGGCAAGACGCGTTTCTCGAATGCTTCGTAAACACCGGGATAGCGGAAAAACGAGGTTTCCTGGGTGAGGAGACGTTCGAGCAGAGCCTCGTACTCCACGTTGCTCTTGCGGACAGCGCGAAGCAACTCCGTGCCACGCGAGTACTTGGTGGCCAGAAGGTGCTCGCGGACGCGCGTGGAGAAGAAACGTTCGCGCGACGCGTCGAAGCAGATGCCGGTGCGCTCTTCGATCAGCATGCGAATCTCGCTCAACTCGTGGCCGGTCAAAATGGCCGTGTGACCCTGGCGTTCGCTCATATATTCAAGGTCTCCGCCCGGAGCATCCGGGGCAGGGGATCAATGATCAGCGGTGAGCACCTGCGGGGACGGGCCGCTCGGATTCCTCAATGACAGCTTGCTTGGATTGAGCGCGAAACTGCGCCAATGCCTCGTTCAATTGATCCGAGAGCTTGACAAGCTGGCTGACGGTGGCGACAGTTCCGCGCGTGCCTTGCGAGGTCTGCCGGGTAATGCTGGAAATGATCTGCATGGCGTGAGCGACACCTTCGGTGCCCCGCACCTGCTGTTTGGAGGCGAGTGAAATTTCCTGAACGAGCTCGGCGGACTGGCGAACGACACTGGAAATGGCGTCGAGAGCGCGACCGGCCTGATCAGCGAGAGTGGCGCCGCCTTCGACTTCCTTGGTGCCTTCTTCCATGACGACAACGGCTTCGTTCGTCTCGGCCTGAATGGCCTTGATGAGGGCCGCGATGTCTTTCGTGGCGCTGCGGGAATGCTCAGCGAGCTTGCGAACTTCGTCGGCGACGACGGCGAAACCGCGACCCGCTTCTCCGGCGCGCGCGGCTTCAATGGCGGCGTTGAGAGCGAGAAGGTTGGTCTGCTCGGTGATGTCGTTGATGACGTTAATGATTTCCGAGATTTCCAGGGAGCGATCGCCGAGAGACTTGATTTTCTTGGCGGTGGCCTGCACGGAGGCACGGATGCGCTGCATACCTTCGAGGGTGTCGCGGACGGCGCGATTGCCTTGTTCGGCGGCATCCAGGGCGCGACGAGCGGCTTCGGCGCTGGCTTCGGCGTTGTTGGAGACCTGCTTCATGGAAACAGTGAGCTCTTCCACGGCGCTGGAAGTATTGGTGATTTCCTGGTCCTGCTGAGTGGCGCCGGCTTGCATTTCATCGGCAGCGACGAGAATGTTGTTGGAGCAGGCGGTAACTTCCATGGCCGCTTTGCGGACGCGCTCGAGAACCTTGGTGAAATTGTCGAGCATGAAGTTGATGGAGTCGGAGACGTTGCCGAGAGCGTCGTTGGTGACCTTGCCGCGGAGGGAGAGGTCGCCGCGAGCCACCTGGTTGATGACGGTGAGGAGTTCGGTGATGCTGCGCTGCAGGCTGTCGTTGGCTTCCTGGTTGCTGGCAGCCTTGGAGACGCGAGTCACGGCGCGATTAAGATTCTCGGCGATGTAGCCGAGTTCGTCGCTGGAATGAACGTCGGCGCGAGCGCGCGAGTCTCCCGCAGCGAAGCGCTCGGAGAATTCGGCGAGGTGTTGAACCGGAGTAACCAGGCCGCCGAACAGCCGCCAAGCGAGCAGGCCGGCCGTCCCGAGAGCCAGCAGCAAGGCGCCCACAACGGCGGTGCTGGACGCGCTGGGTAGAGCGCCAAAGTCAAAGATCGAGGCGCCGCCGGAATTCTTGCCGGCGTTGTAGGCCAGCCCGAGCACGGCGAACAGCACAAAGCTGTTTACCAGGACGAGTGTCCAGATTGTGGAACTGAGTCGCGATTTCATGCCTTCCTCCCAAAGTCTTCCGGCGGAATGCTTGCCGCCGACCGGGAAATCCCCGGATTAAAGTCGAGCGCCAGGTTCAAATGCCAGGACCCGGAAAAGCCTCCAGCAATCTGCGGAGATCGATAACCAGCGCGAGGCGGTCGTCGTGGCGAAGCATGCCGATGCAGTGCGGCACGTTTTCCGGCGCTTGCTCGAGCAAGTCGTCGGAATTGACGACGTAGGTACCAATGACTTCATCGCTGGCGATGCCGACGCGCAGATCA
Organism: uncultured Acidobacteriota bacterium; assembly: GCA_963819745.1. Taxonomy (GTDB): domain Bacteria; phylum Acidobacteriota; class Terriglobia; order Acidiferrales; family UBA7541; genus Acidiferrum. The sequence goes on from CAWFXG010000011.1 coordinate 61,625, forward strand.
TCGTGCTGCCCGTCACCGCGCAAAGAGGCGACAACCACATGCTTGGGCAACAGGCCGTGACGCCGGCCTTCGGTGATGGCGATGTCGATCAGCGGAATGATGGAGCCGCGCAAATTGAAGATGCCCAGCACGTAAGCGGGAGCGAGAGGCAGCTTAGTGAGCAGCGGCCAATCCAAGACTTCCTCGACATCCAGCACGGGCAAGCAAAAGCGTTCGCGACCGCTGCGGAAGACGCAGTACTGCGATTCCGGCGGACGCTCCTCGAGCGGACCGAGAGCTTCGAGCAGATCGGCGGCGTCGGCATCCGCGGCGAGCGGAGTGAGATGGAAAACTTCATTCATCGGCAAAAGCACCCGGCAAAGGAAATCATGCGAACCGCCTGACGGCGCGAAGGAGTTCTTCGCGGGTAAAAGGCTTGGTGATATAGCCATCGGCGCCTTGCTGCTCGCCCCAGAAGCGGTCACTGGGGGTGTCCTTGGAGGTGACCAGGATCACGGGGATGGCGTTGAACAGGGTGCTGCTCTTGAGTTCGCGGCAAACCTGAAAACCGTTGCGGCCGGGCATAACGACATCGAGAAGAATGACGCTGGGCCGTTCACTGGTAATGGCCTCTTCGACGCGCTTAGGATCGTTGATGCTGACCGGATCGTAGCCCTCGGTTAGAAGCAGCCCGTGAATGAGCTTCACTTCAGCCGGTGAATCGTCGACGATGAGGACTTTTTTCTGCACGACGGAGTTCTCCGTAAGGTTGTCCAGCGTGAAGAGGTGCACGTGAGCGGCCAGAAAGGCGAGGAGGAGAGCGAAAGGTGCTCAGGATGTAAGTCAAATGGGATGAGCGGATTACAGAGAGGAGGAAGGAGGTCAGCGGGGGCGAACCGAGGCAGCGGAAGCGGTCTCCGTCTCAGCTTGAGATGCATTCTCAGCTTCCTGCATCTCGCTGGCAAGCGATGAGAATCGCAGCATGATTTCGTTGATGCGCAGAGCCATGCTGTGAATGGTCTTGATCTGCTGAAGAGACAGCTTGGAAAGCTGGCCGGGCTCCAGCAGCAGGAGTTCGGCATTGCCCAGCATGGACGTGAGGGCGTTGTTGACGCTGTGCTTCATTTCGAGCATATAGCGGCCAAGAGTGGCGTGTTGCTCGTGCAGGTCGGCTTTGCGTTCGGCCAGGCGAGCGCGACGCAGAGCTTCGCTGCGCTTGAGGGACTCACCGGCAACCAGGAGAAGAGTCTGCGCCCAGTCGTCGCGAATGGGAATGTGGACGAGGCGGGGATAGCGGGAGCGAAGCTGGGAGAATTCGCGCGGGTCCGCGACACCGCAAAGAATGACGGCCGTGGATATTTCCAGAGACTCGAGGACTTCCGGGAGCGTGGCATTCTCCAGCGGGCCGACGACAACGAGATCGTGGGACTGGGATGTTTCCGACGATTGCTTCCAGAGAGCAGTGCCGAGCACGGTCACTGCGGGAGCCTGACGCTCCGCCTGCCAACAAGCAGTGAGCAGGCGGGCGAATTCGGTGTCATCCGTAAGAATCAGTACGCTGGCGTTTGGCAAAGACCTAAGCACTCCCTCTAGAGATAGGCTCCGAGAAGAGCCATGAGCGTGACTAAAGCTTTTCGGCCTCATCCAGTGCGGAGAGCAGCCGCTTGGTGCTGATGCCGAGGTTGACGGCGGCTTCGGTGTCCTTAGCCTGCTTGGCCACTTCGACGCGTTCCTGAAGACGAGTGACCTCGATGCGAGCGACCGAGAGAGCGCGATCCAAGCCCGCCGATTTTCCGGTTTCCTTCATGGATTCAGCAGCGGCGCTGACGAGAGCGCGCGCGACAACGGCGCGACGCAGGTCATCCGCGGAAGGGCTGTCTTCGCTGACAAATGCAGTGACTTCCCAGGAGGATAAGAGAATGCGGGCGTGCCCGACTTTGACGGTGGTCATGGAGCGGCCCCGGGTTGGAGGCGCGGCAATGAGCTGTTCCCAAATTTTTTCGAGGCAACCCTCGAAATCAAGAGGTTCGACGGAATTTTCGGCCGGAGCAGGCTCGGAATCACGGCCAAGAGAGGTGACCGGACGGGAGAGAGGGGCAGGGGCGGCGGATGCCGGGATGCCAATCTTGACGCCAGCACGTTCGAGAGCGCTTTCCACATCGGTGCGCAGACCCAGGAGTTTTTCGAAAGTTTCGTTGACGGAGCGTTCCGTATATTCCTGCTGGAAAGGCTGCTTCCATTCGTCGGCAACCTTGCGGATGGTGGCCAGAGGTTCGGCGTTGGAAAGGCCGGCATGACGGCAATCGATGATGCGGGCGCCAGCAGTCTCGAGTTGCGTGAGGCCGGCACGAATAGCAATGAGATCGGCGTGCATGAGCTCAATCAAGGTACGGCGGATCATGAAATTGAAACGGATGAAGGCAAGCAGGGAAGAAGGATCGTAAAACATGCCACCGGCGGTTTCCTTGACCTTGCGGCCCTGCTCGATGAAATTGGTTTTGAGCATGTCGCGGAGACTGCGGAAAGTTCGAAGGGAAGCAATGGCAGCCTCCAAGGGAGCGCACCACTCGAGCGGAGCTGTGTCCACGTCGCCGAGGACCGGCTGCATGACCTGAGCGGCGTCTTCGAGCTCAATTTGCTTGTGATAGATCTTGGCTGGAGCGCACAGGGCAAAATACTGGACGAGAAGAAAGTCGACCTTGTCGCGGTCGGTAAGAGTCTTGGAGGGCTTGCGAAGATGGCGCTGAATGAGCGAACGAAGGCCAGCCTCGCTGGCGTTGAGAGTGGTCATCTGCAGGAGGTGGCGGAGTTCGTAGACCAGGACGCGCTGGTCGAGGGAATCGAGCCAGGACTGAACCTGGGCGAAGAGCTCGGGATCGGGATTTTCGGGCAAGGCGCGCTTGTCCGGTGGCAGACGGATCTCGACGGAAAGCTGCTTGGCCATGGCGAGGTAGATGGGGAATACGGCGCGCGTCTCCGCCCAGTGTTCCTGCCGCGCGGCAGGGCCATGATGCGAGTCCGGAGGAGGAGCTTCCGAACGTTTCTCGGTCCGCGGAGGAGCCGAAAGGTTCAGGGTTGTAAGTTTCACGATTGTGTCACCCATTCGCAGTGGCCTTGAGTAAAGCGAACAGCCACGGCTTTGCGCCCTTCGTGATATTGCACGGCAACAACGACAGCATCGGCCGCGCGCTTTTTCCGGTCGCGTTCAAGACGGACGCGATCGTCAAATTCCAAGGGCAAGGAAGAAACAAAGACGGCGACGGCGCTGGAAGCAAATTCCAGGAGAACCGGCTCGCGAAGCCTGGAGTGGCCGCCGCGAAGGGCAGTCACCTGCACCGAAATGCGCACGGGAACTGCGTCCGGAAAGAAGCGAGCCAACTGTTGCGCGCAATCTTTCTCAACTTCCGACAGAACCGCCGTGCCTGGCCGTTTCACGAGAGCCCCTTGCCTTACCCATGGCTGAGAACCGGTGCTGCGGCGGACCGCATGCAGAAACACACGTAGGCCAGCCAGAGCACAGAAACCCAGCGGGAAAGAAGCACGTGGCAAGCCAAAACAGGACGGGAGGAGCGATGGTGGAAAGTTATGAAATGATTGGGCTTAATGATTTCCTTGTGGAGATGACCGGCTCAGGTGTCTCATGGTGACACGCGAACGTCTCAGTCCGCGAGAGCGATAGGAGCATAGGAACGTGAGACGCCGTCCAGGAACTGTCGTTGATACGGGCAGGTACTTAGCGGCCCGCCGAATGGGTCTTGGTATCAACTTCGGGTGATTCACCCTTGCTCAAGATATGGTAGCGGCGGAGTTTTCGGTAAAGTGTGGCGCGACTGATGCCGAGCATTTTGCCCGCGAGCGCCTTGTCGCCGTTGGCCTGCTCAAAGACGCGGAGGATGGTCATGCGCTCCATCTCCGCGAGAGCAGTAGTGGAAAGAGAAGCGGCGTCCTTTGAGGAAAGGGCGGCAGGCGCGGGTTGCTCGGATCGAATGGCCGGGGGCAGGTCGGAGACGTCGATGATTCGTCGATCGCCGAGGGTGATGGCCCTGGCGATGCAGTTCTCCAATTCGCGGATGTTTCCGGGCCACTCATAGTGCAGCAGGCTCTTCATGGCGGCCGGGGTGACTTGCAGGGTATGGCCCTGCGCGTAGCGGTCAAGAAAATGATGCACGAGGATGGGAATATCGGAGGCGGCGATCGCGAAGAGGAGGCAAGTGAACGGTGACGACGTTCAAGCGGAAGTAAAGGTCCTTGCGGAAGGTGCCCTCGCGGTAGGAGGTTTCGAGGTCGCGGTTGGTGGCGGCGACGACACGAACATCCACATTAATCTTTTCGTTGCTGCCGACGGGACGGACTTCCTTCTCCTGAAGCACACGGAGTAGTTTGGCCTGCATTTCGAGAGGCAACTCACCGATTTCGTCCAGGAAGATGGTGCCGCTATTGGCAGCCTGAAAAAGGCCGGCTTTCGATCGGGAAGCTCCTGTAAATGCGCCCTTTTCGTAGCCGAAGAGCTCGCTTTCCATGAGCGTGGGCACGAGCGACCCGCAGTCGACAGCCACGAACGGGGTCTGAGCCATAGCGCCGCGGAAGTGAATGGCACGCGCGACGAGTTCCTTTCCGGTGCCGCTCTCTCCGGTGATCAAGACCGGAGTGCGAGTATCCTTCAGGCGGGAAATCATGCGCAAAACGTCCTGAATGTTGGCGGAAGTGCCGATGATGCCGTCCAGGTTGGCTTCGGTACTTACGCGTTCGCGGAGGAATTCGTTCTCGCTGACCAGGCGAATCTTTTCCGCCATGCGCTGCAAGAGCAGGCGCATTTTTTCGACGCGGAAGGGCTTTTCAATGTAGTCGTAGGCACCCAGCTTCATGGCGTCCACGGCGGATTCGATGGAGCCGTGTCCGGTCATGATGGCAACTTCGGTGCGGGGAAGAAGGGTCTTGACCTGCCGCAGTAGCTCGACACCGGACTGAGTGGGGAGCTTGAGGTCGGTAAGGACCAGGTCCGGAGCGTCACCGTCGAGACGGGCGACAGCCGCTTCGGCCGTTTCAGCCTCGGCGCAAATGAAACCGAGAGTGTTGCCGATGGTCATGCACAGGCGGCGGATGCTTTGTTCGTCATCCACCACCAAAAGACGGATTTTCAGGTCATCGCTCATGGTTTTCCGAAGGTTTTCTCCACGATAGTCAAAAGCTGCTGAACGCGAAAAGGTTTTTCGATGCAAGGGGTTCCGCTGCGGGCCAGCAGAGACTGGGTGTCACTGTTCGCGGTATCGCCGCTAATCAGAATGATGCGGGCGCAAAGGTCCGGGCGATGTAGCTGTATCCAGGCATGGACTTCCGCGCCGTTGACGGAGCCGGGCATGCGGATATCGGAAATAACACCAGAGAATTGGCCATCAGCGAGGCGAGCGAGACCGTCGGCGCCGGAAGTCGAGTTGACCACGGAATAGCCGCGGCGTTCGAGTGCCGCGCGGACAAAGGCGGTCACGGACGGCTCGTCCTCGATGACGAGGATAGGCGGAACCAGGGAGGCTGGGGAGGGAATACTCAACGGCCCACTTCCTTGGCAAGAGCAGCAGCCACAGCCGATTCGTTGGCAACGGGAATCCGGATAGTGAACGTGCTTCCGGGACCCGAATCGTTGTTCCAGCACAGAATTTCGCCGCCGTGGGCCCGAACGATTCCATAGCAAATGCTGAGGCCCAAGCCGGTGCCTTTATTGGCCTGTTTGGTGGTGTAAAAGGGGTCGAAGAATCCGTTCGGGTTCGGCGATACCGGTTCCGTTATCGGTGACGGCGATCTCGATGTTCTCGCCGGAGCGCTGGGTTCGGATGGTGATACGGCCACGCTGCGCGGCATCCTGAACGGCGTCGTAAGCGTTGTTGAGAATATTGAGGAAAACCTGCTGCAACTGCTGGGGCATCCCCCAAGGCCGGGGCCAAGTTTTCGTCGAACTGCTCGATGATCTCGACACCATGGCTGGCGAAGTCATAACTGCGCAGTTTGATGGTCTGGCGGAGAACGGCATTGACGTTCACCAGCTCGCGCTGCACGGGACGTTGGCGAGCGAAGCTAAGCAGATCCTGGACGATATCTTTTGTTCGCTGCGTTTCCTGAAGGATGATCTGCAAGTCTTCCCGGGCGGCGGGAGGCATTTCCGGGTTTTCCAGCAGGAGGTCGGTGAAGCCCAGTATAGCCGCGAGAGGGTTGTTGACTTCATGTGCGACACCGGAGACGAGCCTGCCAATGGTGGCCATTCTTTCCGAGTGGGCGAGTTTGGCCTGGAGAAGCACGGCGTCGGTAATATCGGTCATGACCACGACGACGCTGTTGACGGCATTCTGCTCGTCGCGCATGGGGCTAAGGCTGATGGAAAAATGGCCCATGGAGGCATCGCTGCGGCGGACGCGCAACTCCGAGATTTTCGACCTGTTGGCCGTGAGCGGTGGTGTCCAGCGCCGCTTCAAAATCCTTGCCATGGGTCTGATCGACCCAATCCACGAGGCGGTGGCCGATCAGTTCATCCTCGCGATAACCGGCTTCAAAGCAGCGGCGATTGGCATAGCTGATGAGACCGGCGGTATCGAGGACAAGGATCATGCTCTGGGTGGTGTTCAAGATCTTCTGGTTGAAGTCTCGCTCGCGCTGTAACTGGGACTGGAAGGTGCGCTGCTCGGTAACATCGAGCATCAGGCCGCGAATCTGTTCAATCTTGCCGCGGGGGTCGCGGACGGCGGTGATGTTCTGGAGGGTATGCAGAAGGGTACCGTCCTTGCGGCGAAGAGTTTCTTCGTAGTTCCGCAAGACACCCCGCTGAGAAAGGGCGCGAAGGAGGCGTTCGCTCGCGGGCGTCGGCCACGGGATAGAGGTGAGGGCCGACATCGGCCCGAAGTAACTCATCCCGGGAGTCGTAACCCAACATGCGGACCATGGCATCGTTCACGTCGAGGAAGCGACCTTCGGGAGTAGCGAAGAAAAGGCCTTCCTGAATGCTGTCAAACAGTTCGCGATAGCGACGCTCAGCCTCGCGGCGGTCGGTTATGTCCTTGAGAACATGGATGGTACGGGTATCGTCGTCGGAAAGACCGGTAGTGCGCGGGGCGAGGGTGGAAATCAGGAAGATACGTTCCGGAGAGGCAACGACATATTCCTCACGGGGCTGAAGGGTATTGCGGCAGAAAGGGCAAGGCATGTCATGGCCCGTTTCCGCGATCTGGCGGAGGGTGCTCATCGCTTCTCCGACGAGTGCAACCGGTGGCACACCTAAGTGAGAAGAGAGCGAGCGATTGGTGCGGACAATCCGCCAAGAACGGTCGTGGACGACAATGAAGTCGCTAATGGCGTCGATGTCCTCAACCCATTGGCGCTTGGAGCGCTCGAGCTGGGAAAAGCGGCGAAAATTCTCCAGGGACAGGGCCAAGTGACTCGCCAAGGCGTGGAGTAAGCGACGCATCGCCGAGCCCAACCCTTCCTGATCTTTCACAATGCAAAGGCAGCCGAGGCTCTCGTCCGACACCACTGAACGGGAACAAACACTACTGAGAGCGATTTGGCGGGAGGGGGTGAGGTTGCAGCCATCCAGGGTATGTAGCGGAGCAATGGTGACTTCGCGGCGAACGTCGCGTGCCAGACGGATGACGGCGGCATGCTGAGCGGGAGTGAGGCGAAAACCATTCGAAGGGGCCTGATAGAGGTCCGTTTCCCGGCCCCGGAAAACCAAGACGCCACACCACGAAGCTTCGAGCAAGGGGGCGGCGCGGTGGGCGAAGCGGTCCAAGAATTCTGGCAGGTTACGAGACTCGGCCGCATCCACCGCTAATTCCATCAGCTCGTCGGCAACTTGAGCCGAGGGCCGGACGCGGTCCTTGCGCCCGAGGGGACGAGGAGAGGTGGAGCGAGCGGATTTGGAGGTAGGCCTAGGCATGATGAGCCGAGACGCTTAGCAAGCGTCTCAGATTGACGACATCCACGCAGCTCTACGCTACAGACCAATCTCAATGTGAGTCAATTGGTGAAGCGAGAGGTGTAGCGGAAGAGTCCACTGCCATGAGGAGGCAAGGAGTCCGGCGTCTCACCATGAGACCTGCCGGGCGTTTCCCTGGCGGGCTGAGACAAACGGCAAGTACGCGGAAGGTTGAGAAGAAGCACGTATTGTCATGTAAATCACAGAAGAAATTGAGGTTCTGCGCGAATTACGGAGTGGACTTCTGCGCGCGGGAAGATGTTCCGCGCTGGCACCCGACGCGCCTTTCCTCCCCGGGGCGACCCACATCCCAGGAGGGGTACGTGTCGATCACAGCGAAGTGGAGCAAGAGGATCGTTGCAGGGACAGCAGCGACGGTGTTGTTGGCGGTGTGCGCACTGGCGCAAACCTCGGTGACCGACGAAACGAAGCGGAAGGTCAATAAGGTGACGCCTGCCTATCCGGAGCTGGCGAGACGGATGAACGTGTCGGGCAAAGTAAAGATCGAGGTCATTATTTCGCCGGACGGGCGGGTAAAGAGCACCAGGGCAGTCGGAGGCCATCCCTTGCTGGTTCAAGCGTGCCAGGACGCGGTGAAGGAATGGAAATTCGTGGCGGCGCCTGAGGAGACCACGCAAGTAGTGGAATTCGAGTTCATGAATCCGAACAACTGAGTGTGAAGTGGAAGTGCCGGCCGGAACAGCCTCAAAAAGGTTGCAGGCCGCAGGGGAGCGGAGGTTTTTCGCAATGACCATTGGCAAGAAACTCTACGCAGGATTCGGGCTGATTCTCGTGATCCTGGTCGGACTGTTCGTAGTGAACATTATCGCCGGGGTGAAGCAGCGCTCGGCCACCGCAGACGCGGCGATGGCGCTGGAGAGCGTGCGGGCGATCGAGAAAGTCCGCTACCAGATCATGCTGAACCGCAACAACTTGAATAACTATCTCTTGAGCGGCGATCCGCGAGATGAAGAGAAGGTGAGCCGCGGCTTGACGGACATCAACGACCTCGTAAAGCACGGAGAAGCGCAAGCAGGCTCGGAGAGTTTACGTACAGCACTAATTCAGGTGGAAAGCACGGAAGCGAGGAGACAATTTCGCCAAACCGCTGTTGGCGAAAAGGCACCAGGTGGATTCCGGGGATGCGACGGTTTCTGACCTGCAAATCTTCTATCTGCAGAAGGATCCAGGATCGTGGCTGACGAAGTCATCCGCGGTGCTGGACCAAACGAACGCGGACATTACCAAGGCGCTGGATGAAACGTCGAGATCGGCGTCGCGCGCGAGCACGTTCAGCACGACCATCACAACGGGCGGGACGCTGCTGGCGGTATTGCTTGGGGCTTGCATCGCAGTTTACACGGCGAAATCGATCACCGAGCCTTTGGCGCATTTGATTACGGTGGCGCGGGAAATCGGGGATTCGGGAGACCTAGACCAAAATATCGACATCCACCGAAACGACGAGATTGGAGCGCTGGCGACGACCTTCAACAACATGGTGGCGTACCTGAAGGAGATGGCGGGGGTGTCGATGGCCGTGGCGGAAGGCGACCTGGCGGTGGAAGTGGTGCCGCGATCCAAGCGGGACACGCTGGAACGCGTTCCTGAGAATGTCACACGGATTGCAGGAACTGGTGCGGACGACCAGAGATTCCGCTTCGCAAGTGTCGGCCGGTTCGAATCAGGTGGCGGGCGCAGCGGATGAATCCGCGAAAGTGAGCGTGCAAGCGTCGTCGGTGATCGAGGAAGTGACGAGCACGATGCACGAGATGAGCATCAACGTGCAGAACGTAGTGAAGAACACGCAAGTGCAGGCGTCGAGCGTTGCGGAAACGTCGGCGTCCATCGATCAAATGGTGACTTCAATCCAGCGCGTGGCGGACACGGCGAAGGTTCTGCTGGATATCGCCAACCGTTCGCGAGAAGAAGTGGTCACGGGAATTTCTACGATGGAGAAGGCTACCGACGGATTGAACCGAACGAACCAAGCGATTCAGTCTTCGGCGGAGATCATCAACGTTCTGGGCCACCGGGCGGATGACATCGGCAAAATCATTGAAGTGATCGACGACATCGCGGAGCAGACGAACCTGCTGGCGCTGAACGCGGCGATCGAGGCGGCCCGAGCCGGAGATCACGGCCGGGGCTTCGCGGTGGTGGCCGATGAGGTGCGGGAGCTCGCGGAGAAGTCCATGCAATCGACCAAGGAGATTGCGGACCTGATCCAAAGCATTCAACGGGAAGCGCGGCAAGCGGTAGAGAACATGGAGCGCAGCACGCGGATCGTGGAAGAGGGGCTGAGCCTGGGGAACGACCTGGGAGCGGCGCTGCACAAGATCTCGAACGTGGTAACGGAAGTCTACAAGTTCTCACAGGAAATCGGGGCGGCGACCGCCGAGCAATCGGTGGGTTCTTCGCAAATCGCGAAGGCTACGGGCCGTCTAACGGAGATTACGCAGGAAATCAACTCCGCGGTGGAAGAGCAGGCGTCCGGGGCGCAGGCAGTGGTTCGCGCGATGGACAAGATGAGAGAGCTGGTGCAGCAGTCCGCATCGAGCTCGACAGAGCTTTCCGCTGCAGCGGAGCAGATGCTGAAGCTTTCTCCCGGAACCTGCTGGACAGCATGGACCGCTTC
>CAWFXG010000012.1:0-53775 GCA_963819745.1 uncultured Acidobacteriota bacterium
CATTAGAGGAACATCAAGGAGAGGAATGTCCCTTCGCGATCGTGTGGCATTGGTGACTGGCGGCAGCCGCGGAATTGGCAAGGGCATCGCTATCAAGCTCGCGCAGGATGGCGTGAGTTGCTATTGCCTATCGCTCAACAAGGCCGCGGCACAACAGACTCTGCGCCAGCTCCAGAGCCGCGGAGCGGACTGTGTCGCAGTGGAAACGGATATCGCTGACGCGGCTCGTGCCGAACAGCTCATCAGCGCAGTAGTGGAGCGATTCGGGCGGTTGGATGTGGTGGTGAACAATGTGGGCGATTTTCGCTGGGGTACGGTTGGGGAATCGGCGCTGGAAGACTGTAAATAGTATTGTTTCCTCCAACCTCATGACGTACTTTACGTGAGCCGCGCGGCATTGCCGCACATGCGCCGGGGCCGCTGGGGCCGAATCGTGAATCTCGGAGCGGTGGGCGCCGAGCGTGCCTTCGGCCAAGCCAAGATCTCCGCGTATGCCGCGGCTAAAGCGTGGTCGCAAGCGCTCTCCCTGGTTGTTCCTCGGCATTCCTGGAAGAGGCCACAGTGGATCGGTACTCGTAGCGACCGCATCCTTCGAGTGTTGATGAAAATGATCGGGACCCACCGAGTGAAGCGCGCCGGCATTCTGATGCCGCTTTCCGATCGGCGCCTGCCCACCGTCGAGGACGTCGCGGCCAGGTGCCGCGTTTTTCGCTTCGGAAGAAGCGGAGTACGTTACCGGCCAGGTCGAAACGTCAGCGGTGGATGGATGCTCTCTGATCAGTCCGTAAACCCGCCATGAAAGTCTTGACCGCCGCCGAAATGCGAGAAGTCGATCGTTTGACGACCTGAGCGGATCCCGGACTTCGACCTGCAATCGACGGAGACCGCCGGGACGCGCGCCGCGGAAGGCTTCGCGAAGCAATCCGCGGTAGCGTTTCGGTAAACCCGTCGTGGCAGTGCTCCGGCAAGGGCAACAATGGCGGAGACGGGATTGCGGTCGCAACACATCTTCGTAATTATTCAGAAAAGCCTTCAGGTATCCTGTTCGCCGTCGGAAACATCTTTCGGGCGACGTCGCTGCCAACTCTCGGCGCTGGCGCGCTTTCGGTGGGGGACGATCTCTCATTGCGGACGATGGCTTCGCAATTCACCTGGCCGCAGTAGCCCGGGCGGACGTAATCGTTGACACCATTTTCGGCACGGGATCACGGGTGTGATTGGGAGCGACGGCACACGCCATCGCGGACGTCAATACTTCTCCCGCGATCGGCACCGCGGCGAATCCTTCGCTGATCCTCGCCGTCGACACCTACAGGCCTGCTGCCGATGGCCAGGCGGCCGAAGGACCGTACTGCGCGCGCGTTCCACCGTTTTTTTCACCGCTCCGAAACTTGGTCAGCTCACTTCGCAAGATCGGCAGCCGCCGGACACTGAAGGCGTGAGTATCGGATCACCGGATTCGCTCGTAGAGAAGTCGGCCAGGGACGCTGCGCTGGCTCGGTGCACGGGAATTGGCGAGCTTGCCTCTTGTTCGCCAGATTGATGGACATCAAGGCTTGTACGGCCACGTGCTGATTGTCGCGGAGCCGTGCGAAAGGATGGCGCCACGGTCATGTCGGGTTACGCGGCATTGCGGGCCGGCGCCGGACTCGTGACGATCGCTACGCCGCATCTTCTGGAGTTCCGCCGATGCGGCCGCGGCCGATACCGATATATGACCGACCCGCTCGATTCGACGACGCCGGCACTGCCAGCGAGGAAGCAGTCCCAACGGCGTGTCCTTCGAATCGAGAGAGGGAAGGCTTGCCTGGCTATGGGCCCAGGACTCGGTGGACACCGGGAGAACACAGGCTTCCATCCGCTCTCTCGTGCGCCAGAGGGCAGTCTTGCCGTCATTCTGGATGCGGATGGCCTGCACGCCTTGGCCGGCGCCGGTGATGCCCTGCGCGACCGCAAGAGTAGTTCCTGGCGGTTACCCCCATCCGGGAAATCGCGCGCTTGCTCAGCTTGTCGACCCAAGCTGTTCGCAGGATCGCGTCGAGATGGCCCGGGAAGCCGCAAAGCGCTGGAACGCGCACGTCATCCTCAAAGGAGCGCGCACGGTCCTGGCTTCACCCGACGGGCACACGTTCGTCAACACCACCGGGAACGCGGGCCTCGCCAAGGTGGCTCGGGGGACGTCCTCACCGGTGTGCTCGCCGCGCTTACGGGACAGTTCAAAACGGACGATTGGCTGCGAACTCTGGGCCTCGGCGTCTACCTTCATGGTGCAGCGGCGGACCTAGCGGTTGAGAGCACCGATCCTTCGGGCCTGCTGGCCAGCGAAGTGGCTGCGACGGTGCCGCGAGCGCGCCAAAAGCTCTTGCGGGACCTGCGAACGCATGCCTGAGGAAATCATCACGCATTCGGCGGAAGAGACGCAACGCTGGGGCTTTGCTTTCGCGAAGCGCCTGGCGGCTCCGGTACTGGTGCTGCTCACGGGTGATCTCGGCAGCGGCAAGACGACGGTCACCAAGGGAATCGTTGCAGGACTCGGCGCCGCCAATGAGGACGACGTGACCAGTCCCACCTTCACTTTGCTTCATGTTTATGGCACGGATCCCAAGGTGTACCACGGCGACCTTTACCGCATCGAGTCGTTTCACGATTTCGAAACCCTCGGACTGGAAGACGTCTTTGCCTCTCCTGCCGTGGTCATTCTGGAGTGGTCGGAGAAATTTCCCCTGCAAGCTCACTGGCCGCAAGTTCGCCTGAAACTGGAGCATTTGGGCGCCGAAGCCCGGCGCATTTCCGTGCTTTAAGGTGCGTCCGAGGGGTATCTGCTTACTCTCTGGGTACGGGCCGGACCGCTCCGATTGCCCGCGCCGCTCCACGCTGCTACGGTGAAAGATGTCCCTCTACCGGCAAACGGCATGGCCTACGAGACCTTCACAGCTCCCAGCGCGGCGGAAGCAGCACGCATCGAACTGAAGAGCTACAACGCCTCTATACCGATGGCTTCGCTGGCCATTGGCGTAGATAACATCCATCACGATGTCTTCCTCAGTCCTAAATTTGTGGCAGCGGCGCGAGACCACCTTTTTGACCTGATCCGCCAGAACACCAAAGCCACCTACTTCGCGGGAATCGAATTGCGACGCGGCAAGGGGCCGGAAAACGCGGTTTTCCGCCGCCTGCTCAGCGATCTCTTGCAGAGCGCGCTCACGCAGGCCAAGTATCACAAGAATATCGAGATCGATTTGCTGTTCCGTCTGGGACTGCTGAAATTTCTGACTTCGGAGATCGGCAACCAGTTCGCCAACCTCATTCTCGAAGGCAAGGAGTGGATTCGCCAGCGTGGCGAGAACTTTGAGCGCAGCCAGCAGGCGCATGTGATCAAGGCGCGCCTCTCCGAGCTGCAGTCCGCGCGCCGAAGTGTGATTCGTCAGGTGGGCCAGCAGGTCGCGCAGATCGTCGTGGATGTCGAGGAAAACGTAATCGTCAAGACGCGCCGGGCGCTTTTCGGGGATGACTTTGCGCCGCTGTACGACTTGCTGAAGAACCGGCTGATTTTCCTGGATGGTGGAAAGGACGATCGCTTTTTCCTGGAACATTATGTGCTGCTTGGAAACTACGTTCGCGACCCCGATCGCTTCGAAGCCATGGACGAGCTTTTCCAGGATTTCTTGCGGCAGTCCGGCCTGGCCGCCAATCAGGATCCCGCGTACACCGAAGCCCATGGCGAACACTCCGCGTTGCTGGAACAGTCTCAGGCCATGCGTTCGGAAATTGCCAATCTGGAAGAACAGCGCGAGAGCCTCCGCAAACGCCTGGAGCGCGGTGATAGCTTCTTGAACAAATTTATGAGTTCGGCGCCACCTTCCGATCTGAAAGCGTCGCTGACCGATGTCGAGATGCGCTTGAAGCATCAGGAGTGCAAGCTGGAGGAATTCGCGCCGCAGATTGACGCCGCCAAGCAAAAGCTGGAATTCCTGAACAAGGGGTATTGCAGTCGGCTGGGCGAATACCTGAACGAGCCGGAAAACGCCAAGCGCATGTTCGAGCCCGCCTCCGCGCCGGAACCCGAAAAGCCGCTGCGCGCGAAGATGCTTTCCGATTTGCTCGACCGCCTGGAGCAGCGCGAGGTTCTCTATCACATCCTCGCCGGCTACGAGATCCGGCCCATCGCAACGGACTATTGCCCCCCGGTGCACCTCCAGCAGTTACGCAAGGCGCTGGTGGCCAAAGAGGAGATGAAGCGGGTCGAGCAGGTGCTGAAGCAAGTGCCGAAAAAGCGGCTTTCGCTCAAGGCCATAGAGGAGCTTTCCAGAAAAATCCGCCGCTATTCCCGCGATGAGCTCCAAAGCTTTGTTCTGCGCTTCGCTTCGGATTTTCTGCGGCTGCGACGCGACTTGCGCAATGCCGAGCATCTCACCACCTGCATGGAGCGGATCCATCTGGTGACCACCGAGCAGACCCGCGAGCTTTCCCGCATGAACAACCGGCTTTACGAGTGCGTTCTGCAGGAAGAGGCCAAACCGCAGCAAGATCAGGTCATTTCCCACGTCATCATCAAGGCCGACGTGCGTGGCTCAACGAAGATGACCCAGGACCTGCTTTCGCGCGGTCTTAATCCCGCCTCTCATTTCAGCCTGAATCTGCACGAACCAGTCAAGAAGTTGCTGGATCGCTACGGGGCCAAGAAGGTGTTCATCGAGGGCGACGCTATCGTGCTGGCCATCTTTGAGACGGAATCGAGTCGGGCCTACGCGCGGGCCGTCGCCAAGGCATGCATCCTGTCGCGCCAGATTTTGGCGGTCTGCAATTCCTACAATGATCGCGCGGTCGCCGGAGAGCTTCCGGCTCTGGAAATCGGCATCGGCGTGGCGTACCAGGGATCCGCCCCTACCTATTGGACCGATGGCGACTCTAAAATCATGATCTCGAAGGCGCTCAACCTGTCGGATCGGCTGTCGGGCTGCGCCAAGATTGCCAAGCGCCTCCTGGCGGGCCAGAAGACGCACTTTTCGATCTTTCAATTCCTAACCGCACTCGAGGGGGCATCCGCTGAAGAGTTGGACGAATTCCTGGTGAGGTTCAACAGCAACGGCATTGAGCTGAACGACGAAGGCTTTCAGAAATTGTCTGAAGAGATTTCGCTGGATTCCGTGCAAACCAAACTGGAAATGCCCTGGGGCAAGGAAGATGTAACGCTCTATTTCGGGGAAGTGCCCATGGGCGAGTCCGTGGAATTGCTGGTTTTACGGAAAGGATTCGCGCGTCACCTGCTCCCGGACGGCAAGATCGACACGCTCTCTACCCACGCCTATTACGAGGTTTGCACCGCCTCGGCGTTGTACGACCTCGTGGCCGCCCTCATTCGTACACAAATGGCTGCGGTCTAACGATCGACGGGCGAGGCGCTTGCCGATCTGGCCAACACCCCCCCGTCTCGCAGGGCTGCGAATGCGAAGCGTTACAAAATACCGCCGGTTACTCGCAATGTTTCCCCGGTCAGATACTTCGAATCCGACGACGCCAGATATACGGCGGTCGGCGCGATATCATCGGGTTGCCCGATGCGTCCCAGTGGAGACTGCGCTTCAATCCATTTGCGGAAATCACTTTCGGCAAATCCGGCGGAATGCACGCCTTCCGTTTCGATCATCCCCGGATTGATGGAATTGACGCGGATTTTGCGGGGACCCAGTTCCTTGGAGAGCACCGCGGTGATTGCGTCCACGGAAGCTTTGGTCGCCGTATAGGTCGCGGAATTTGGAGGTTTGATGTCGCTGGCTCCGGAGCCAATGTTGATAATGCTGCCGCCTTCGGCGGTGATCAACTTCACCGCTTCCTTGGTGGTCAGCAGCAGGCCCAAGACGTTGAGATTGAACTGCTTGTGAAACAACTCCTCGGTGATCGCCTCCAGTGGCGCGAATTCATAAACGCCGGCGTTGTTAACCAGGATGTCCAGCTTGCCGTAGGTTTTCTTGGTTTCCGCGAATAGCCGCGTTATATCCGCCTGCTTCGATACGTCGCCTTGCACCGCGACCGCTTTCCCGCCCTTCGATGTAATTTCCTGCACCACGCGATCCGCGCCTTCCTTGCTCGACGAGTAGTTCACAACTACCGCCGCACCCTCCGCAGCAAGCGCTTTCGCGATACCTGCGCCAATCCCTTTTGATGCGCCAGTTACAACGGCTACTTTGTTCGTTAACTTTCCCATAAGCCCTCCATTTTGACTGCCAAATGTCCGCTCAATACTTCGATGACCGTCTAATTGATGTGGGAACCCCGGTCGGGGTTACAAATCTTTTGCGGAGAGGTGTGGGGTGGCGCGAGAGGGCAAAAGCTTTCGAGAGATTTTGCATCGTTATTTCCCGAACACGGAACTGGAGGGAGTTAGGGCGAAGTGAGATAGAAAATACAAGTGCGGGGCCGGAGTGCGTTCGCCGGCGCCTAAGTTGGCCGGAGCCGAGCCGTCCACTTCGTCGCGGGACTAGTTGGTTAGAGCAGGAATCGAGCCGGTTCGGACGCGTTCAGGACCTTACATGGACCGAATTCTCACGTAGCGCAGGAAATCCGGAAGCAGCGCGAGGGCGCCGACGATAACAACGCCAGCGACGATAATCGCCGTGATGGTTTTTGTATCCATACACTTGCACCTCGATACTGGCCATGGTGGGCGCAAAGCTCTGAATTGCACATACAAGAAACACCTGACCTCACAAAGATCGGAACGGCAGCGGCAATCGTATCCTCAGTTCTGATTCGAAAGGTCGCAGATTAGTGTGACAGCGGAAGATGATGAGAACGCGTGGCAGAAATCGTTCGAATTCGCTAGAATCCGCTGCGTGAATCTGGTCATTCTGCCCACAGCGCTTTCTGTGGTTGGCACGGCGCTATCGCGAAGCCGCAGCGCGAGAACCGAGACACGATGAAAAGTGTTGCGCCCAGCAGAGACTTCAGCCAGCCAGATTCCGCACCAATCTCCGAGATCGACATCCTCTGGATGACCGCGGGACTGGGCTGCGACGGGGACACGATTGCCGTTACCGCGGCGACGCAACCGAGCATCGAGGATCTGGTGCTGGGTACCTTTCCGTGGATTCCTAAAATCAAGTTTCACAATCCGTTTCTTTCGTACGAGAACGGAGACGAATTTGTGCGGTATTTTCGCGAAGCCGCGGAGGGCAAGGGGGCTCCGTTCATTCTGGTGGTGGAAGGCTCGATCCCAAACGAGAAGAACAAGAAAGAAGGGTATTGGGCGAGCTTCGGCACGGATGAACTAACCGGCCAGCCAATAACGACGTGCGACTGGATCGACCAACTGGCGCCGAAAGCGTGGGCGGTAGTCGCGGCGGGAACGTGCGCGACCTACGGCGGCATCCACGCGATGGAGGGAAATCCGACGGGTTGCATGGGATTGGCCGACTACCTCGGATGGAACTGGAAATCGAAAGCGGGCATTCCCATCGTCTGCGTTCCTGGATGTCCGGTGCAGCCGGATAATTTCACCGAAGTTCTGCTCTACTTGCTAAACATGGCGGCCGGGCTAGCCCCGATGATTCCACTGGATGACGCGTTGCGCCCCACCTGGTTGTTTAGCGCGACGGTGCACGAAGGATGCGATCGAGGAGGATATTACGAGCAGGCACAGTTTGCCGAAGAATACGGAGCGCCGACCTGCATCGTAAAGCTGGGCTGCTGGGGCCCGGTGGTGCAGTGCAATGTGGGAAAGCGTGGATGGATGGGAGGCATCGGTGGATGCCCTAACGTTGGCGGGATCTGCATCGGCTGCACCATGCCCGGATTTCCAGACAAGTTCATGCCGTTCATGAACCAGCCGCCGGGCTCACTGCTGTCCTCCAGCGCGGTGATGACCTACGGCCGGGCGATTCATGCGTTGCGGCGGTTCACTCAAGCGTCGCTAAACAAAGAACCACCGTGGAGAAGCCGTGGGAAGTAAGGATCGGGAAGACTGGGGAAACGGGCGGGAGGAAGTAGAAGTGATCGATCCAGCGATCTTTGGTCACGGGAAAGGCTAGTTATGGCGCCGGATTTTCTGACACAAGCCAATTGGAAACAGGGCGAGCCGCTATCCGCGAATCTGTCGGAAGCGGAACGAGCGCTACAAGAACTGGCGGGAGTGTTCCTACGGAGTGAATCGTTTCCTTCCGGTCTGCATCCAGAGTCTGCAGGGGATGCGAGTACCAACGAGACGTCGGAAACGCCCTTGCTGAGCATGGAAGCGAAATACCGCGCGTTGGTGGAGCAAATTCCGGCGGTGGTATTCATGGCGTACCTGGACAAGGGGATCGGAGAGGCTTATGTGAGCCCCCAGATTGAGGAGGCATTGGGCTTTACTCAGCAGGAATGGTTGGAAGACCCGGTGCGCTGGTACCAGCAAGTACATCCGGACGACAAGATGCGATGGAGCGTGGAAGCCGCGGAAATGTTTCTGTGCGGGAAGCCGTTGCGGTCGGCTTACCGGGTTTTGGCGCGGGACGGAAGAGTTTTATGGTTTCAGTGTGAAGCGAAGATGATCCGGCGTGAGGACGGGAGACCATGGTTCATCCACGGAGTGGGATTTGACATAACCGAACGAAGGGGACTTGAGGAAACCATTCTGGAAATCAGCGCGCGAGAACAGCGTCGTATCGCCCAGGATTTGCACGATGGTTTGGGGCAGCACCTTACGGGTATCGCCTTTATGAGCAAAGTTCTGGAGGAGAAGCTGTCGGACAAGTCGCTGCCAGAAACCATCGAGGCCGCCAAGATCGTCAAAATGGTGAACCAGGCAATCGAAAACACGCGGCAACTTGCGCGAGGATTGCATCCGGTGGCCGCGGAGCCGTTGGGACTGACGTCGGCGCTCAAAAGTTGGGTGAACGAGGTAGAAATGTTGTTCCACATCCGCTGCAGCTTTCAATGCCCTAAACCCTTGCCGATCCATGAAGCCAATGCGGCGACGCACCTTTACCGCATCGCACAGGAAGCCGTAAACAACGCGATCCGGCATGGGAAATCCAGGAACATTGTCATTGGCTTATCGGGCAAGAGCGGTACCGGAACGCTGACCATTGAAGACGATGGCGAAGGCTTTCCGAAAAAGCAGGAAGGCCAGCCAGGAGTAGGTCTCAGCATCATGAATTACCGGGCAGACATCATCGGCGGATCGCTGAAAGTGCAACCGAACGAAAGCCGGGGGATTACGGTGACTTGCGTGTTTCCTGTTCGAAGTGTTGAATAGGAGAGAAGCCTATGGCCAGCAAGGCACAAGTCGCGCCGGGGACCAGAAAGTCACGAATTCTGCTGGTCGATGACCACCCGATCGTACGCCAGGGTTTGGCCCTTTTGATCGAGCGCGAACCGGATCTATGTGTGTGCGGGGAAGCCGAGGGGGCACATGGCGCTTTCCAGGCAATCGCATCCTTGCAACCGGACATCGTGGTCCTGGATATATCGTTGAACGGGCCGGACGGCCTGGATGTGCTCAAGGAAATCCGCACGAAGACCGGGGAACTGCCGGTACTGATACTGTCGATGCACGACGAGTCGATTTATGCGGAACGCGCCATGCGCGCGGGAGCCAACGGCTACATCATGAAGCAAGAGGCCACGGAAAGGGTGCTGGTGGCGATTCGCAGGATTCTGCAAGGGGAAGTGTATCTCAGCGATCGACTGACGAACACGATGCTGCAGCAATTTGTACGGGGGGCGCCGGGAAAGAACACCCCGCTGTTGAACCTCACGGACCGGGAACTGGAAGTATTTCGCTTGATTGGGGAAGGGCACGGCACGCGCCAAATTGCGGAGGAACTGCACCTGAGCGTGAAGACGATCGAGTCTTACCAGGCGCACATTAAGGAGAAATTGTCGCTGAAAAACGCGCGAGAACTGGTCCAGCATGCTATCGAATGGACCGTTACCCTCAATGGCGGATATTAGATAGAGTGATAGTTAATATGCTATTCGGGGATTCCCCGATACGCCGCTCAGAACGTCCCCTATGGTAAAAACGGCGGGTACCTGATTGTAGAGCCGCATCGTCCGTTGTAATTCTCCCAATAGAAATTTTCTATAGGCGTCTTTCTGGAACCTAACGGGTACGTCCGCTTCGTTCGAGACGCTTTTGGTCTGTGCGATTCCGGCGGATTGTCCGGAACCTCTGCGGAGAGGGAGTTTCGGACGGTTCCGCGGACAGTTTGAGAGGAGACACCACCATGGCAGCCGAATCCGTTCCGTACGGCCGAAAAACGCAACGACCTTCACCCGTCTCCGATGTACATATTCTATGGATTACCGCGGGGCTGGGGTGCGATGGCGATTCGGTGTCGATCACCGCAGCCACGCAGCCCAGCATTGAGGATGTCTTGCTGGGGGCCATCCCTGGCTTGCCGACGGTGCACCTCCATAACCCGGTATTGGCTTATGAAAATGGGGACGATTTCCTGAAGTTCTGGTACCAGGCGGATAAGGGGCAGCTCGATCCGTTCGTCCTGGTTGTGGAAGGCTCCATCCCCAACGAGAAGATCAAAAAAGAGGGGTACTGGGCGGCGCTGGGGACCAATTCGCAGACCGGTCAGCCGATCACGACCAATGAATGGATCGATCGCCTGGCACCCAAGGCGCTGGCAGTAGTGGCGTGCGGCACTTGCGCGACATATGGCGGGATTCATGCCATGCAAGGCAATCCGACGGGTGCCATGGGCTTGGCGGACTACTTGGGTTGGGACTGGAAGTCCAAGGCGGGCCTGCCGATCGTCAACGTTCCGGGTTGCCCGGTTCAACCGGACAACTTCATGGAGACGGTGCTCTACCTTCTCTATCAGGTGGCGGGGCTGGCGCCGATGATTCCGCTGGACGACCAGCTACGACCCACCTGGCTGTTCGGTAAAACGGTGCATGACGGATGTGACCGGGCCGGTTATTACGAGCAGGGTGACTTCGCCGAGGTATATGGATCGCCGAAGTGCATCGTGAAGCTCGGATGCTGGGGACCGGTCGTTAATTGCAACGTACCCAAAAGAGGATGGATGGCAGGAATCGGAGGATGCCCGAATGTGGGAGGTATCTGCATTGGGTGCACGATGCCGGGGTTCCCGGACAAGTTCATGCCGTTCATGGACGAGCCGCCAGGAGCGAAGATCTCCGCGGCGAGTATCACGATTTACGGCAAGGCCATTCGCTCGTTGCGTTCCTTCACGAACGCTACGGTAAACAAAGAACCGAAATGGCGGCATCGACGGCCGGAACTCACCACCGGCTACAGACCCGGGGCGTACTGAAAGATCAAAGGAGCGGAGAAAAATGGGCACAATCACGGCTGCGACAAAAGGAACGCCCACGGGTTCGCGAAAGCTCGTGGAGATGAACTGGGATCCGATCACGCGGATCGTCGGCAGTTTGGGGATCTTCACGAAGATCGACTTCGAGAACCGCCAAGTCGCGGAGTGCCACAGCACATCGTCGATCTTCCGCGGCTACAGCATCTTTATGAAAGGCAAGGATCCTCGCGACGCGCACTTCATCACCAGCCGGATCTGCGGAATCTGCGGCGATAACCATGCGACGTGCGCCACCTATGCGCAGAACATGGCTTTCGGGGTGCGTCCGCCCGCGCTGGCGGAATGGATCGTAAATCTCGGCGAAGCCGCCGAATACATGTTCGACCACAATATTTTCCAGGACAACCTGGTCGGCGTGGATTTCTGCGAGCAAATGGTGAAAGAGACCAACCCGTCGGTTTACGCCAAAGCCGAAAAGACCTCGGCACCGGGCGCCAATCTTCATGGATACCGCACCATAGCGGACATCATGAAGGCCCTCAATCCGTTCACGGGATCGTTCTATCGCGAAGCACTGCAGATGAGCCGCATGACTCGCGAAATGTTCTGTTTAATGGAAGGCCGGCATGTGCACCCGTCGACACTGTACCCGGGCGGAGTGGGAACCGTTCCGACGATACAACTGTTTACGGATTACCTGGTGCGGTTGATGAAGTACGTGGAGTTCATGAAGAAAGTAGTTCCACTGCATGACGACCTTTTCAACTTCTTTTACGAAGCGCTTCCGGGATACGAAGAGGTTGGCCGGCGCCGCGTATTGCTGGCTTGCTGGGGATCATTCAACAATCCCGCGGTCTGCGATTATTCGTACAAGAAGATGACCGAATGGGGCCGGGCAATGTACGTGACTCCCGGCGTGGTCGTAGACGGAAAACTGGTGACGACGGACCTGGTCGACATCAACCTCAACATCCGCATTCTCCTGGGAAGTTCGTATTACGACGGGTGGGAAAACGGCGAGAAGTTCGTGCAAAAGGATCCGTTGGGCAATCCGGTGGACCAGAATCACCCGTGGAACCAGACGACCATCCCGAGGCCCCAGAAGCGCGATTTTGGCGGCAAGTACACGTGGGTGATGTCGCCGCGTTGGCTCGACAAGAGAACCAACGATCACCTGGCGTTGGATACCGGAGGTGGGCCGATCGCTCGCCTGTGGGCGACTGCGTTGGCCGGCTTGGTGGATATTGGCTACGTCAAGTCCACGGGTAGCAGCGTAAAGATGTATTTGCCGAAGACCACTTCACTCCCGGAAGTGGAGTTTGAATGGAAGATCCCGAAGTGGAGCAACGCCATCGAGCGTGACCGGGCGCGAACCTACTTCCAGGTCTATGCAGCAGCCGCGGCGCTGTATTTTGTCGAGCAGGCGCTGGGCGAGCTGCATGCAGGGCGAACCCGAACGTGGTCCGAATTCACCGTACCCCAGGACGCAATTGGGTGTGGATTCCACGAAGCCGTTCGCGGCGTGTTGTCTCATCATGTCGTGATTCGTGACGGTAAGATCGCGAACTACCATCCGTATCCGCCGACGCCTTGGAACGCAAACCCGCGCGACATTTATGGAACACCGGGTCCCTACGAGGACGCCGTCCAGAACACGCCAATCTTCGAAGAAAACGGACCCGACAAGTTCAAGGGCATAGACATCATGCGCGCGGTGCGGAGTTTCGACCCGTGCCTGCCGTGCGGGGTGCATATGTACCTCGGGAACGGCAAGATTCTCGAGACGCATCATTCGCCGATGTTCGGTATGCACTCCTAAGCTGTCTCTGCGGCGAGACGAAGCGGTGGCAGCGCGAAGCCCGCGCGAGGGGCACATGGGCCGTCCTCGTCCGCCGCAGCCAATTGTCCCCGTTCGTCCCGGAAGGAAACCATGACCGAGAAATCCGGACTCCAGAATCAGATTGAGCGAATCGGAGAAATCGTCGAGCAACTGGAATCGGCAGATCCGATCGCTCGGGCGGTCTGGAAGGAGCTCCTCGAGTCGTTGATGGCCTTACATGGAGCGGCCCTCGAGCGGATTCTGGAAATCGCATCTGAGGCCGGTGAAGCGGGAGAACAAATTATCCACAGATGCGGCCGGGATGACCTGGTCAGCAGCCTGTTGCTTCTCTATGGATTGCACCCGGAGAATCTGCATTCCCGCGTGAGACATGCACTGGAGAAGTCTCAGAAGTATCTCAATTCTCACGGGGCCACCGCGGAACTGGTTTCCATTAATGATGGCGCGGTAAGCCTGCGTCTGCAGGTGAAGGGCACAGGCTGCGGATCTTCCGTGGCGACCGTGAAAGCTACGCTCGAAGCAGCGATACAAAACGCCGCTCCGGATGCGACCTCGATCGTTGTCGAAGAGTCCGGTGCCTCGCTTTTGGGCTCCGGGTTTGTATCGCTGGCGCAGCTCGAAAGCGGCCAAGCGCTGGCCACGTCGTCCGCAGCACAATCTCAAAGGAGCGGAGACTGATTTGCCGCCTGCCATGGACAAGCAAGGGAACGCGTTTGCAGCGCTGCAGAAGTTCGCGCGCAAGCGAAGCGCGGTAGAGCGCTGCGAGATGTGCAGCCGGGAGCTTGCGCCGGAGCATGAACACCTGGTCGAACCGGCCAACCGTAGGTTGATTTGCGCTTGCCAGGCATGTGCCATTCTGTTCGATGGGCAGAGTGGCACGAAATACAAGCGCGTTCCGCGCACGGTATCATTTCTGCGAGATTTCCAGCTTAGCGACGCGCAGTGGGACGGGTTAATGGTGCCCATCGAGATGGCGTTCTTCTTTAAGAGCACGCCGCACGGCAAGGTAATAGCCTTGTACCCGAGTCCCGCAGGCCCGACGGAGTCTTTGCTTTCCCTGGAAACGTGGGGAGACATCGAGGAGGCCAACCCAATCCTCGGCGAAATGCGTGCCGACGTGAGCGCCTTGCTGGTCAACCGCGTCGGGAGCACCCGAGGGTCGTCTCCTGCCGAGTATTACCTGGTGCCCATAGATGAATGCTACAAGCTCGTGGGTCTGATCCGTACGCACTGGCGCGGACTGTCCGGCGGCACCGAGGTGTGGCGGGAAATCGGGAAGTTCTTCGCTGCTCTCAAAAAGAGAGCCGGATTGGGCGCGGAGTGCGCACATGCCTGATCTGCAATTCAGCATCGAAGGTGCTGAGCCGGTACAGTACGCCGCAGCGCCTCTACTGGCATTCAAGGTAAGGATTACCAATAACTCCAGCGAAGAGATCATCCACACGGTTGCTCTGCGCGCGCAAATTCAACTGGAAGTGACCCGGCGTAAGTACGATCCGAACGAACAGGGCCGGCTGCAAGACTTGTTCGGCGAGCCAGATCGGTGGGGGCAAACGCTGCGGAACATGCTCTGGACTCACGCCAGCGTGGTGATCCCGCGCTTTACCGGAAGTATCTTGGCGGATATCACCGTTCCGTGCTCCTTCGATTTCAACGTGGCCGCCACCAAGTACTTTCATGGCGTCACCTCCGGAGACGTGCCGCTGTGCTTCCAGTTCAGCGGTACTGTCTTCTACCAGGGAGAGGGCGAGGCCTTGCAGGTCGCTCCAATTTCCTGGGACCGGGAAGCGAAGTTCAGGCTGCCGGTCGACGTCTGGAAACACTTGATGGATGTTTTTTATCCGAACTCCGCTTGGCTGGCCCTGCATCGAGACACGTTCGAAAAGCTGTATCAATACAAGGTGCGAGAGGGAATACCTACCTGGGAAGAAGCCCTGGAGAGGGCGCTAGCTGCGTTTCCGGAAACGGTGAGGCCATGAATTCCTCGCTTGTGGACGGAATTGTGCGGGCGGTGCTTTACGAAGGCTATATGTTGTACCCCTACCGTCCTTCCGCGATTAAAAACCGACAGAGATTTAACTTTGGCGTCGTTTATCCGAAGAGTTTTAGTGAGGCGAGTGGCGGAGGCGATGCGGCTTGGATGCAAACCGAGTGCCTGGTAACAGGGAACGCGGAGACGGAGTGCGCTGTGCGGGTCAAATTCCTGCGCATGGTGACGCGTTCGATCGGGAGATTAAGCACACCGGCGACGTCGCTGGAGAAGGTCGCCCCGGAAGCGGTTGAAAGCGTCGACAGTCTGGAAATCGACGGCAACATCTACCAGCCATGGCAGGAGGCGGTGGAGGAAGTAATCGAAGTGGCGGAGTTCAAGCTGGGAATTCCGGCAACTCAACCGATGCCATGGCCCTTCCGGCTGTCCGCCAGACGAGAGCAAGAAGCAATTCGAGATGACCACGGCTTGATTGTCGGAATCATTCAGCGTGAGAAACGGGCGATGGCCGGCACCATCGAGCTTCGTGCGCAGGAAGTAAGGCCCGGGCTGTTCCAGGTAAGGGTGCGTGTCGCCAACGATTCGCGCATCGAAGGAACCGGGGGCATCAGCCGCGAGAAGGCGCTTGCGAGCTCGCTGGTTTCGGCACATACGATCCTGGAGGTACGAAACGGCGAATTCATTTCGCTCCTCGATCCGCCGGAGGCTTGCCGTGAAGCGGCCTCAGCCTGCCAGAACATTGGGACGTGGCCGGTTCTGGTCGGCGTCGAAGGGCAGCGGGACACCATGCTTTCGTCTCCCGATCATTTTCTACGACTACCCTCAGATCGCTCCGGAGAGTCCGGGTGATTTGTTCGACGGAGCAGAGATCGATGAGATTCTGTCCCTGCGCATCATGACCATGACGGACGAAGAGAAGCGGGAAATGCGCCAGTCCGACGAGCGGGCACGGCTGATTCTCGAGCGGACCGAATCCATGCCGGAAGAACAGTTCTGAAACTTCACGGAGCTTTGCGAGGATTGCGACTCCTCAGGGAGAAAGCAGCCATGAACGAATGGGAATGGCAGCTTCTGGAGGACAAGAATCCGGTGCAGTCCGTGGAAATTTCAGGCGTGCCGATCCGGCGCGGCGACCGTGTGCGCCTTCGTCCGCGGGCCGGTGGCGATGTATTCGATCTCGCGCTGGAGGGAAAGATCGCGGCGGTCGAGTCCATCGAACAGGATTACGAAGGCAAGCTTGCACGTCTGCGTGGTTGTCGACGACGATCCCGGACGAGACATCGGCCTGATGCGGCAGCCAGGCCATCGTTTTTCTTTCGCTCCAGAAGAAATGGAGCCTGTCGCCGAAGGGGCAGCGCAGCCAGCGACGGAGACCAAGCGAATTCTAATCGCCGGGATCGGCAACATTTTTCTGGCGGACGACGGGTTCGGCGTGGAAGTTGCCGGCTCGACTCGCCGACAAGACGTTTCCCACGGGAGTGCGGGTAGCCGACTTTGGAATTCGTGGATTCGATCTGGCCTATGCCTTGATGGAAGGCTACGAGACGACCATTCTGGTTGATGCGTATCCCGGCGACGGCCAACCGGGCACGTCTCTTCGTCTCGAGCCGGACTTGAAGGATCTGAATCCGGACGGAGCGCCGCAGGGGTTTATCGAGCCGCATGCCATGAATCCCCTCAATGTGTCTGCGCATGGCCACGAGCATGGGCGGAGAATCTGAAACGCGTGCTGATCGTAGGATGTGTTCCGGCAACTCTGGGGCCCGAAGAAGGGCAGATGGGATTGAGTGAGCCGGTTACGGCCGCCGTAGACGAGGCTGTGAAGCTTGTCGATTCACTGGTGACGCGAATTCTTGCGGGAGACTGGCCCGCAAAGAAGTGAACTCGGTTGCGCATCTGTCAAAGGAGAATCCCATGACGACGGAAATCGTAAGGCAGACCGACGAAGCAGACGGAATGGACAAGGAAACTCTCTACATGCTCGGAGGCGTCGCGCTGGTAATTGTTGGCGCGGGGCTGGTGCTTTCGAATCCGACTGTGCGCCGCTACCTTGGCCAGGTGGGAGTCGGCGATCTCGCGTCCGCGGCTCTGCCCGACCTGGAGCGGTATTTCCGCTTGCGTTCCATGTAGAGGCGAGCAGCGAAATCAGGTTGAGCATCGCGATGGACTGCGCTTGCGCCGGCGCTGTCAGAGTGGGGTCTCGACATGGATACGGGGACACAGCGAGGACTTACCCGGTGAAATATCGGATCGACGCAGCCGCGAGCCGGTTCACGGTGCAGGCCTTTGCGACTGGCATGCTTTCTTCCTTCGGCCACAATCCGACAATTGGGATCCGCGACTTACGACGGAGAAATCGGGTGCGACTCCGGAATCCTTTCAGAAGGCTGCCGTTCGTCTGAACTGTCCGCACGAATTCGA
The DNA here is from genome assembly GCA_963819745.1 of uncultured Acidobacteriota bacterium. Taxonomy (GTDB): domain Bacteria; phylum Acidobacteriota; class Terriglobia; order Acidiferrales; family UBA7541; genus Acidiferrum. The sequence goes on from CAWFXG010000012.1 coordinate 17,522, forward strand.
TGGAAGTTCTCGACGAGATGAAAAGCGACGATCGCAGAAACTCGGAACAGGAAATGTACGGGAGGTGTTGGAGACCAGCCGCTTTCCCACGCCGGTTTTCGCAAGCAAGTCAAATAACCGTTCAGAAGTTGGGCAATGAGTTTGCTGCTCGCGCACGTCAATGGCGACCTTTCGTTTCACGGAACTACGCAAGGCCATTCGCTTGATGCGCGCGTGACTCCAACATGGGAACCATGCTGCGAATTTCCGGCGAATGTTCCGCTCCGGCAGTCGGATTACGCGATCAGACCAGTTTCATTTGCAGGCGGAGCATTGCGGCTAAAGGACGATCTGAAGTTCAACTTCGAACTCGTGGCACGCAGGAAAGCAGGCATAAGCGAGGCTCGGAACGTCGCCAAGAGGAGCTTCATCGTGTGCCTGGCGATTCCCGGAAAAATCATCGAGATCGATTCGCAAAATCGCGCAGCACGCGGTTGTGGACGTCGTGGGCGTCCGCCGCAAGGTGGACTTGGGCCTCTTGCACGGACGATCCGCCGGTCCCCGGCGATTGGGTACTGATCCACGTAGGTTTCGCGATGAGCAAAATCAGCGAAGCCGACGCCGCCGATCAAATGCGCACCCTCAGGATGCTCGGCGAGGCCGAGGCTGCCATGCAGGAGGTGCGCGGCTACGGCTTGGAAAATGAAGAACAGGCGCCAGCGGGTGAAAGGTGGACGCCATGAAATTCGTAGATGAATTCCGTGCACCGGAACTGATCGCCAAGGCAGGCGAAGAAATCCGCCGGCTGGCCGATCCGAATCGTCACTACCGGATCATGGAAGTATGCGGCGGCCATACCCACGCCATTTACCGTTTTGGTTTGAAGGATTTGCTTCCTTCGAACGTGGAATTGATACACGGCCCCGGCTGTCCAGTGTGTGTGCTTGCCGATGGGCCGCATCGACGACGGTCTTTCTCTCGCTGCGCAGCCTGATTTCATCTTTGCCGCGTTTGGCGACATGATGCGGGTTCCGGGAACTCACGGAAGCCCGCTCGAATACAAAGCGCGTGGCATGGACGTTCGAATCGTCTACTCGCCCGCCGATGCGCTGAAGCTGGCCCGCAACTAATCCCGACAAGCACGTCATGTTCTTTCGCCATCGGTTTTGAAACTACGGCGCCTTCCACGGCGCTGACACTGGTGCGCGCAAAAGCGGAAGGCCTGCACAATTTCTCCGTCTTCTGCAATCACGTCACGATCATTCCCGGCGATTCGCGCGATTCTGGATTCGCCGGATATGCGACTGGATGGCTTTGTCGGTCCCGGACACGTTTCCACGGTGATTGGCTGCCGCCCGTACGACTGGATCGCCAAGGATGAAGGCAAACCGGTGGTCGTGTCCGGCTTCGAACCCTCGACATTCTGCAATCCATCGTGATGCTGTTGCGCCAGCTTCAAAAAGGGCGAGGCGAAAGTCGAAAACCAATACAAGCGCGTGGTTCCGTGGGAAGGGAATCGCGCGGCGCTGCGCGCCATGGCGGAAGTGTTCGAACTCCGGCCTTACTTCGAATGGCGCGGCCTGGGATTTATTTCGCAATCGGCACTGAAGATTCGCGCCAGCTACGCGCAGTGGGATTCCGAGCAGCGCTTCACGGTTCCGGGTGTGCGCGTTACCGACCCCAAAGCAGCGCAATGCGGCGAGGTCCTCAAGGGCGTTCTCAAACCGGCCCAGTGCAAACTCTTTGGGCGCGAATGCACGCCGGAGCAGCCGGTCGGCGCACTGATGGTTTCGTCGGAAGGCTCATGCGCGGCCTACTACAACTACGAACATCGTAAACCTGTTACCATCGCAAGCGCCGCGGCGAATTGAGCGAATGCAAATCTCCATGGCCACCCCCGTTTCCAAGATCAGCTTTCGCGAATCGCAGATCGAAATGGCGCATGGCGCCGGCGGCAAGGCGAGCCGCAGGCTCGTCGAAGGTCTTTTCGCTCCCCTGCTGTTCGGTTCTTCCCAGGGCCCGTTGGGCGATGCCGCGCATATTCAGATCAACGGCACGCGAATCGCCATGACCACGGACAGTTTTGTGGTCAAGCCGCTTGCGCTTTCCCGGCGGCTCCATCGGGGAGCTGGCCATCAACGGCACCGTGAACGATCTCGCGGTGTCCGGCGCGCGCGCGGAAGCGATCGTCGTTACCTTCGTTCTGGAAGCGGGGCTTGCCGACGGATGTTCTGGAAGCGGAAGTTCGCGCCATGGCCGGGCCGCGGAGAAGGCCGGCGTCAGAATTGCCGGTGGCGACACCAAGGTCGTCGAACACGGCAAAGCCGACCACATGTATATCACCACCACCGGAATCGGCCGTTTGCTTTCCGGGCGTTGAAATTTCATCCGCAATCGGTGCGGCCGGGCGACAAAGTCCTGCTGTCCGGCCCGATCGGCGATCACGGCATCACGATTTTGCTCGCACGCGGAGATCTGGACCTGGAAGCCGAGTTGCGGTCCGACACGCGCTCGGTTTTTCCGCTGGTTCGAAGGCTGGTACTTGCGGCGGGCGCGGGCGTCCGCTGGATGCGCGATCCGACGCGGGGCGGGGTTGCCACTTCGCTCAACGAATTGGCGCGCGATTGCGGCCACGGCATCGTTCTTTTCGAAGAGAAAATTCCCGTCCGCGATTCCGTGCGCGGCGCCTGCGAACTTCTTGGCCTCGACCCTCTGCATATCGCGAATGAGGGCCAGTTTCTCGCTGTCGTTTCTTCCGAGCATGCGGAGGCCGCGTTGCAGGCCTTGCGACGCTACGCCAGGCGGAGAAGAAGCCGTAATGATCGGCGAAGTTCGCGAACAACCGGAAAGCGCGGTTCTGGTGACGACGCTTTACGGCGGAAGCCGCATTGTCGACATGCTCGTCGGCGACCCGTTCCCCGGATTTGTTAGGGAACCGAATGGCAACAGGACCTTGAACTGACGACGCAAATCGAACAGCGATTGCTTGCACGCAATCAGTGCTTGAATCGTTCTTTGCGAGGGACGCGATGCACGTTTAGCCGAAGCGTGCCGCGAAATGTCCGAGCGATTTCTACGCGGGGCGGCCGCCTGCTGGCATTTGGCCGCGGCCCATACGCGACCGATGCGCAACACGTTTCCGTGGAGTTCGTCCATCCGGTCATCGTCGGAAAACGCGCACTTCCCGCCCTCGATCTCTCTTTCGCATTTGAACCATGGCTGGAGACGCTCGTGCAAGCCGACGACATCGTCATGGGCTTCGGCCCACCCGAGGGCGATCACGAAGTGTGGAGCGCGCTGGAGGTCGGCGCGCCGGCGCGGCGCGATGACTTTCGCGCTACCGGGCGTCGAAGGTTCCTACTTCACCGCCACGAGCACGCAAGACCCGTTCATCCATCAGGAATTGCATCGAGATTCTTTATCACACGCTCTGGGAGACCGTGCACGTCTTCTTCGAACACCGCGAGTTGGGCCACGACGTCGGAGAAGCCGGATTTCTTTACCCGTTTCTCGGGAAGGGACAAACAGGAAACGGTCGATGTCGTCGCGGAGGTCGCCGCCTCCATCCAGATGAAAGTGCGCGATGATGCTCGCTTGCGCGCAAGTAGCGCACGAAGAATCGGAAAACATCGGCAGCGCCGCCACCGCGATTCGCGAACGCATCGACCGCGGCGGCAAGCTTATCATTTTTGGCAACGGCGGATCGGCTACCGATGCAAACGACTGGGCTATCGATTGCGTCATGCCGCCGCGCGGCTACGACCCTATTCCCGCCATTTCGCTTTCCATGGAGCCGGCGAATCTTTCCGCGATCGCCAATGACGTGGGCACGGAACTGATTTTTCAGCGCCAGCTGATCGCGCAGGCGCGGCCGAACGACGTTGCCATCGCGATTTCCACCAGCGGCGGCTCGAAAAATATCGTGGTCGCCCTGGAAGAGGCGCGGAAGAGAAACCTGCTGACCGTGGCGCTGCTCGGTTACGACGGCGGCGAAGTCGTCGCGCCGAGGCCTGGCGGATTTTCCACTGATCGTCCGGTCCGACTACATTCCGCGCATCCAGGAGGTGCAGGCCTCGATCTATCACTTGATTCGCGAAACCCTGGAGGGTTTCCACCATGCCTAAGTTGGAGCTTTTCGGAACGCGGGGTGCCCCTACACCAGCGAGATGCGCGAGTGGCTGGAATGGAAGGGAAGTGACTTCACCGAATATGACGTGGACAGCGACATCGACGCACGCGAGCGCCTGCGAACACTTTCCTCCGCCCCATTCACCGTACCGCTGCTCGTAGAAGACGGCAGAGTGATTCAAGTCGGCTGGCAGGGGCGAGGCTGCGTAGTGCGGGAAATAGCGGATGCCCAACGCTTACTCCATCAAGGTGCGCGGCGTGGTGCAGGGCGTCGGTTTTCGTCCGTTCGTCTACCGGCTTGCGTGTGCAAAGAACTTAACGGTTGGGTGTCCAACGCAGAAGAAGGAGTAGAGATTCACCTCGAAGGGGAAGAAGAGCCGTTCCGATCTTTCCTCGCGGATATGAAGAGGCAGCCGCCGCAGGCCGCATTGATCACGGAAGTCACCGTCGAGCCCGCGGAGCCCTCGGGCGTCACGGAATTTACGATTCGCGACAGTAACCGGGAACGCCAGCCGACCGTTCGAATTTCACCCGACTTGCCGGTCTGCGACGATTGTTTGCGAGAACTGTTCGAACCGGACAATCGTCGTTATCGATATCCCTACATCAATTGCACGAACTGCGGACCCCGCTACAGCGTTGTTCGACGTTTACCCTACGACCGCCCGAACACTACGATGGCCGGTTGGCCGTTGGATGATCGCTGCGCGCGGAGTACGACGATCCCGCGGACCGCCGTTTCCATGCCCAGCCCGTCGCTTGTGCCGCGTGTGGCCCGCATTTTCTGTTGCGCGCCGGAGAGGAGTTTGTGCGCGGCGATGAACAATCCATTCACATGGCGGCGGAGCATCTTCGATCCGGCAAGATCGTCGCCGTAAAGGGACTCGGCGGTTATCACCTGGCGTGCGACGCAAAAAACGTAGAGGCGGTCGCCGCGCTGCGGCTCAGAAAATATCGCAAAGAAAAACCCTTCGCGCTGATGGCCAGGAATCTCGAGGTTGTGCAATCCCTCGTATATCTTAGCCCAGAGGCCTCGCAGTTGATGAACTCGGTCCCGCGGCCTGTCGTCCTGGTGCCGGCAAAGATCGACCTACCGGGAGTCGCTCCTGAAAATGACGAGTTCGGTGTGATGTTGCCGTACACGCCCCTTCATCACTTGTTGTTCTCCGCTGGCTGTCCCGAGATTCTGGTTATGACCAGCGCGAATCGTTCCAGTGAGCCGATTGCCTACCAGGATGACGACGCACTGCGGCAGCTTTCTGGGATCGCGGATGCCTTCTTGATCGGCGAACGGCCCATCGCCCGGCGGGTGGACGATTCGGTTGCTCGCGTGGGTCCGTTCGGGCCGACGATTCTTCGCCGGGCGCGAGGATATGCTCCCGGCGTTGTTGCCACGCTTCCGACCGATCGCCCGATTCTCGCGTTGGGCGCGGATCTGAAGAACGCGATCACTCTGGTGGTCGACGGTCAGGCATTGGTCGAGTCAACATATCGGAGACCTCGATCACTACGAATCCTTCTGCGCTTTCCGGGAAACGATCCAGGATTTGCTGTCCATGTATCGAAATCGATTCGAGTGAATTGATGCTCGTTCACGACTCGCATCCTCAATATATCTCGACCAATTACGCCACGGAACTTGCCGCCTGCGACGAAAATGTACGCCGTGCAGCATCATCGCGCCCATGTCGCTTCCGTGCTCGCGGAACGTGGCGCCTGGGACAAGCGAGTCATCGGTGTCAGTTTCGACGGGACGGGCTACGGAGACGACGGCACGATCTGGGGCGGCGAGATTTTCGCGGGAAGCATACCGGGCGGCTTCGAGCGCGTCTCCCACCTGCGCACGGCCGTTCTGCCCGGCGGCGATGCGGCCGCCATTCCTGCCCTGTTCAGGCGGCAGCGGGCTTTCTTGCGCAACTAAATGATCTGCCGGATATGGCCGCGCCGCCTTTCTCATTTCCTTCCCGCTACCGCGATGCGCTTCAACTCGCGTGCACAAAGTCTTCGCTCGTTCGGCACCACCTCCATGGGGCGGCTTTTCGATACGGCAGCGGCGATTACCGGTTTCACTCGCGAGATCACGTTCGAAGGGCAGGCCGCGATGTGGCTGGAACGCCTCGCCCGCGGATCCTCGACAAACGACGCATATCCGTTCCCATTTCGGGTGGCAACCAATTGGACTTTCCGTCCACTGCTCGGCAGCCGTGATTCGGGACGTCCTCCGAGGTCGGGATCGAAATGGAAATTGCTCGCGCGTTTCAGCGTGGGCATTGCGAAGGGATTCGCGACGCCATTTCAACCCTTTGTGACGCGCACGGAACCGATACGGTTGTTCTTTCCGGCGGCGTTTTTCAAAACGATCTGCTTCTGAAGGATCTCAAATGCATTTTGGAATCCGGAGAGCCTACAAATCTGGACCAATCACGCCGTTCCGTCCTAACGATGGCGGGATCAGCCTTGGGCAAGCCGCGGCGGCCTGCGATTCGGCAGGGAAGTTCTTGAGGAATCCGATGTTGGTGCGAATGTCACGAGCGAACAGGGAAATGATTTCGGACTCCTCATGTCCTTAGGCGCTGAGGTCGAGAATGCATGAACTTTCGATCGCCATGAGCATCGTCGAGATGGCACAAGAAGAAGCGGAGCGCCAGGCGACGCGCATGTGCATGCGGTGCATCTTCGCCTGGGACGCCTGTCCGGCGTCGTGAAAGAGGCCCTGCTCTCTTCCTACGAAATGGCATGCGCATCCACACCGCTGGAAGGTTCGCAGCTTTTGATAGAGGAAATTCCCGTTGAAGTGTTTTGTCCCCAATGCCAGCTTCCTCGCCAGGTTTCCTCGATTCAATGGTTCTGCTGCCCGGAATGCGGTACTCCGACTCCCACGGTATTGCGCGGGAAAGAACTAGAAGTTACTGCACTGGAGATCAACGGATGAGCTCCGAACCTCGATTGGTTGAAGTGCGAAAAAATGTCCTGAAGCAGAACGATGTAATCGCGCACGCCCTGCGCGAGCGGTTTCGTCAAGCGGGGGTGCTGGCCGTCAGCCTGGTCTCCAGTCCTGGTTCCGGCAAGACCGCCTTCTTTGGAGAAGACGCTGACGTTGCTGCGTTCCGCGTTACAGGGTGGCGGCACTGGTCGGCGACCTCGCAACGGAAAATGATGCCGCCCGCTTGGCTCGCAGCCAGGTCCCGGTGAAGCAAATCATCACCGGCACGGTCTGCCATCTCGAAGCCGCCATGGTCCAAAATGCGCTGGACGGGTGGAATCTGAACGATCTCGACTTCTTGTTTATCGAAAATGTCGGAAATCTCGTCTGCCCCTCTTCCTACGATCTCGGGGAAGACCTGCGTCTGGTGCTACTCTCGGTTACCGAGGGGGAAGACAAGCCTCTCAAGTATCCGACCATTTTCAACAGCGCGGATGTGGCCGTCGTAACGAAATGCGATCTTGCCGCCGCCGTGGAATTTGACGAGTTGAGCGCCAGAAACAACATCCAGGCGGTGCGGCCGGGAATGGAGGTCTTCAAGGTTTCCGCGAAGACTGGCGAAGGCATGGAGGAGTGCCTGGAGTTCATCGGGCGGCGGCGTCCGCGTTCGTACGCCGCTGCGGCTTTTTGATGGTCCTTCTGACGATGCGGCCGTACTGCATCGAGAGACTATGCCGTCCGCAGAGCGCTCATTGGATCCGTTCGCGCTGCGCGCCATGCCGGTAGCAAGCAGGCCGCCACCGAGACCAGGGCCATGACCGCAAATGCGCAGCCGAACGCGACTGGTTCGTGCGGGCTGACCCCGTACAGTAGATTGCCGAGCAGCCGCGTGAGCAGCAGCGCGGTTCCCGTGCCGAGCAGCAAGCCGGCGCCCGCTAGCGCTAGGCCGCGCGACAATACCAGGCGCAGCAAGTCTGACGCGTCAGCGCCGATGGCCATGCGTAAGCCGAGCTCTCGCGTGCTCTGCGACACCTCGTATGACATTACGCCATACAGTCCGATCGCCGCCAGAACGAGCGCCAGCACGCCGAGAATCCCGACCAGCATGACCGCTACCATTTGCGCCGATGTCGAGCGCTCCAGCTGCTCTTGCAAGGTGATCAACTCGTAGGGCGCCACATTGGAGTCGAGCGCGTGGACTTCACGCGCCATGGCCGTGGCCATCGTTTGCGGAGCGAGCCGCGTGCGGATATTCAGCACGCCGCCGCGCAGCGAATTTTGCCGCAGCGGCACGAAGAAAAACGGCGTCGGCTTCTCGCGCACGCTGGAATACTTCGAATCTTTGGCGATGCCCATCACTTGGGTCCAGCGTCCCTTGAGCTGAAGGCGCTGGCCGATCGGGCTGCGGCCCGCCCAGTAGCGCTGGGCCATCGTTTCGTTGACCACCGCAACGAGAGCGGCCTTCTCGTCATCGCCGCGTGTGAATTCCCGCCCGGCGACAAGTGGAATGCCCATCGTGATGAAATAATTGTCGCCGACTTCGTTGTAATCGACCGTGGGCGATTCTTCCGGCGGCGGCTGGTAGCCGTCAACCACGATCGGCGCGCTGGCAGAGCTGACGTAGCTGAGCGGAGTCATTCTTGCGAAGGCGGCGGACTCCACGCCGGGAAGCGCGCGGACGCGCTCGAGCAGCGCGTCCTGAAAGTTCTGCGCACGCTCCGGTGTGTAACCCGCGGAAACCAGGTCGATGGCCGTCTCCTGCACACCGCGGGCGTCAAACCCGGGGTTGGCGCTGCGCACCTTTAACAGGCTCTGCAGCAGCAGCCCCGCGCCCACCAGCAAAACAAAGCTGAGCGACACTTGCACCAACACCAGTCCCGAGCGCACCCAAGTGCGCTCGCGGCTTCCGAACCCTCCGGCCGATTCCATTTTCATGGACTGCGCCAGGTCGATCTTGCCGGTTTGCAGCGCGGGAACGAGGCCCATCAGCAGCGTGGTGGCGAGGCAAACGCCGAAGCTTAGCGCGAGCACGCGCCAATCGATTTCCCCCGGCAAGTGCATTTGCACGCCGCTGCGCGCGGGGAAGAGCAGCACCAGCGCGTGCCGGCACCAGTACGCGACCAGCAGGCCGCCGGCGGCTCCGAACAGCGACAGCACTAGGCCTTCGGTGAGCAGTTGCCTCCATAGCCGCGCGCGACCCGCTCCGATGGCGAGCCGCACGCTCATTTCGTGGCGTCGCGCGAGGGAGCGCACCAGCAGTAAATTACCGACGTTGGCGCACGCAATCAGCAGGACGAAGGCGACCACCACGAGCATGATTTCCAGAGTCGGCAGCAGCGTGCCCGCGTTGTTGAAGGGCGTTTGCCACAAGGGCCACAATCGAATGGCGCGGCCCCGATCGGTGGCGGGATATTCCGCTTCCAGGCGGTTCGAGATTGCGGCGAATTCCTGCTCAGCCTGTGCCAAGGTGACGCCAGTCTTGAGGCGCGCGTAGGCTTCGATCCAGCGCGCATCGCGATCTTCGAGCTTGTAGCCGCCAGACTCGAAGATGTCCTCCATCGACGCGGGTACCCAGAAGCTCATGCCCCAGCCGACAAACGTGCCGTAAAAGCCTTCAGGTGCCACGCCGACGATGGTGTGCAGGACCCCGTTCAATCGCTGCGTCTTGCCGATAATTTGCGGATCGCCGCGGAAGCGCCCTTGCCACAATTGGTAGCTGATCACCACAACGGGATGCGCGCTCTGCCCCAGGTCTTCGCCGGGCAGGAAGCCGCGGCCGAGCATCGGGCGAACGCCGATGGCGTCGAAGTAATTGGCGGAGACGATGCTGCCGGTGGTGCGCTCCGCGCGATCGCCGATGCTGAGCGTGGTGCCGGTGATTTTGCTGACGAACAGCGTCTCGCAAAGAGTACAGCTTCGCTGCAGGTCCTGGAAATCGGGCCACGAGAGTGGGCCGCCCCGGGGTTCGTCGCGCGAGGTGCCGCCGAGGGCCACCAGCCGCTCCTGGTGCGCAACGGCGGGATACGGGCGGAAGAGGATGCCTTCGATCCAGCTGAATACCGCGGCGTTCGCGCCGATGCCCAGCGTCAGGCACAAAATTGCCAGCAGCGAAAATCCCGAGCTGCGGCGGAGTATGCGCAGACCGAAGCGAAAGTCTTGCACGAAATTTTCAAATAATTTCACCTTGCGCGCGTCCCGGCATTCCTCCTTCGCTTGCTCGATACCACCCAGTGAGCGGAACGCGGCGTGCCGGGCTTCTTTCGCATTCATCCCCTGCGCGACATTTTCGTCAATTAGGTTTTGCAAATGAAACTGGAGTTCCTCGCGGAGGTCCATCTCAGTCCGGTTCTTGCGAAAGATCGATCGCAAACGAAGCGGCAATTGGTAGTACCAGCGCATGGCATCGCTCCTTAGGGCGTCTCCAGCACCAGCTCAATAGCCAAAGAAAGCCGCCTCCACTGCGCTTGTTCCTGTCGCAGATATTTGGCGCCGTCCGGCGTGAGCGAATAGAACTTGGCGCGGCGATTGTTTTCCGATTCGCCCCATTTCGCGCGGATCCAGCCCTGTTGTTCGAGGCGATGCAGCGCGGGATAAAGCGCACCTTGATTGACTTGCAGGACATCCTTGGAGACTTGGCGGATGCGTTGGGCGATGCCCCAGCCGTGCATGGGTTGTAGGTCTAGCGTCTTGAGGATCAGCAGGTCCAAAGTGCCCTGCACCAGGTCCGTCGGCTTGGCCATAAGCTCTCCTGTCGATCAATGACAGGATTCTAGCTTAGACTCCTGTCATTGCCTAAGGGAAGCACAAAATCTTTCGGAGTGTGAGCTCGCCTCTTGGATAATCTCCGAGTTCCAGCTTGCTCCACCCTGAATCACAACCCCGCTTGCTACAATGATGCCCGGGTGATCAAGTTTGTGTGGACCAACCTGGTCCAGCATCGGATGAAGGGCGAGGCGAGCAGCTTCCGGGACGGAAGCAGTCGACGAGTATGCGGGCGGAATTACCTCCGCGTGCTGCGCTGTCTTGGATTCCATAAGGATCACGGCACGATGCGAATTCTTCTCGCAACGAAAGGATGCTTGCTGGCAGCTGTCCTGACTGCTGGAATCAGTGTCCCGTCCGCTGTCGGGCAAACTGGGCAAGGGAGTGAGCCGCCAGCCCTCTCCGCGCAGGTCCCGCCGTCGCAACCTTCCGACAGCGGCGATCGGATATTCGCAGACCTCGTGAAACACAACGAACTTCGCAATGCCAGATTGCGAGCATATTCCGCGGAGCGGATCTACGCAGTGAGCGATCCCAACGGCAAGGTGCACGCCAAAGAAGTCGTGCAGATGGAATATGTTGCCCCGGACAAAAAGACGTTCGTGACCGTCGCGGAAGAAGGGTCAGGCTTGATCCGCAGTCTCGTCCTCAAGCGCCTCATGGAAAGCGAGACGTCCGCTGCCGCCGGAAAAGAGCACCATGACAGTTCGATCACCCCTGCGAACTACACCTTTCGTGTGCTCAATGACGAAGACATGGGTAACCATCATTGCATCGTTGTCGAGGCGATTCCCAAGCGCAAGGACAAGTATCTCTTCGAAGGTAAGGTGTGGATTGACAGCCGTGAATTCGCCATCGTCAGGATTGCGGGCCATCCGGCGAAGAAGCTGTCCTTCTGGGTCACCCGTGCCGATTTCGTGCGCCAGTACCAAAAAATCGGCGAGTTTTGGCTTCCCTCCAGCGACCACACGTCCGTCGAGGTGCGATTCTACGGCAAGAAGATTCTCAGCATCGAGCATCACATTGAAAGCGTCAACGGCGTGACCAGTGCGGCATCGATCGGACAAAATCCGCACCAGGTCGAGTCCACCACCCATGCCAATTAGCTTCCCCAGCGGTTGAGGATCAGCAGCAACACGTCTTGGGATACGAATCTCGTCGTGAAGGCCAAGTTATGTCCGTTGCTCGAAACGGTGGGAGCCAACAAGGCCCCGGACCGCGTCTAGATTGGGCCCATCAGTGTGGGAACCGGCTCGGATTGGCAAGCGTCCAGAATTTGCCTGATTTTCTGTGTAAGGGCGTGGCGCGTAAACGGTTTTTGGAGAAACTCGAGCCCCTCGCTCAAGACTCCATGGACACCGTCCTTTATCATGCTGCCCGTGTACCCGGAAATATATAAGACTTTCAGCCCAGGCCATTTGGAGGTGAGTTCAATCGCCAGTTCCCGCCCGTTCATTCTGGGCATGACCACATCCGTCACCAGCAAGTCTATCTCCCCTGGGTTTTGATTCGCGATGCCCAGAGCCTCTTGCGGAGTCCCCGCCGCAAATACCTTGTAGCCCGCGTCCCGCAGGAATTCGCAAGTTACTTCGCGGATGGAATTGTCGTCCTCGACGACCAGGATCGTCTCAGAAGCGCTTGCCGATGCCCTCATGGGTTCAACGCTGTGCGGCTTGGTCACGACAGCTGCCGCAACGGGGAGGTACACCTTGAAGGCGGTACCGCGTCCTGGCTCGCTGTATACCCAGACGTTCCCGCCGCTCTGCTTCACAATCCCGTAGACCGTGGCCAGTCCAAGGCCTGTTCCATTCCCCGATTGCTTGGTCGTGAAGAAAGGTTCAAAGATGCGGGATTGCGTGTGTTCGTCCATTCCACAGCCCGTGTCGCTGACCACCAATTGTACGTAGGATCCAGGTCGCACAACCGGGCGGCGGTTTATATAGGCTTCGTCGAGCTCCACGTTAGCCGTGGCAACCTCGATCCTTCCTCCGCCGGGCATTGCGTCTCGCGCATTGACCGCCAGATTCATGATGACCTGCTCGATTTGGCTGGGGTCGACCTTTATATTTGCAAGACCTGCGGCGGGTTGAATGCGCAATTCGATGTCTTCGCCGATTACGCTCTTCAACAGCCTTTCCAGGTCGCTGATGACCTTGTTGAGATCCAGGACCCGTGGCTCGAGAGTCTGCCTCCGTCCAAAGGCCAGCAGGTGACGCGTAAGCGCCGCGCCCCGTTGCGCGGATTCCTTGATCATCTGAAGATCGCGGACAATCGCATCACCGCAACATCGATCCAGCAGAATCTCACTCTTGCCCAGAATTACCGCGAGAATGTTATTGAAGTCATGAGCGACTCCACCAGCCAGGCGGCCAATGGCATCCAGCCTTTGCGCCTGGCGCAATTGTCTCTCCGCGTCCTCACGGTGCAGCATCTGTTCCCGCAAATGTTCGTTCGCGACCATGAGTTCCGAGGTGTGTTCTTCAAGTCGCCGCTCTAACTGGGTATTCAGTTCATCGAGGAGCGTGTTCCTGTCGAACAGCTTGTTATTCAGGATCTGGACGACCTTGATTTGCGCCTCATCGTTGGCTGCTGGAGCCGCAGGCACGTGCGGGGCGGCGAGCGCCTTGTTCACAATGCGTAGAGTCTCTTCCGGCGTAGCCGGTTTTGACAGTACCCAGGGTACTCCGCAGGCGCAAGCCAATTCGTTCATTTCGTCCGTCAAGAAGGTCCCGCTGTAGAAGATCACCGGAATGCGCGAGGTGTCCGGATCCTGCCGGGGTTTGGTTACGTACTCGAATCCGTTCATCGTCGGCATCAAAACGTCCGCGATAATCAGGTCCGGCTTTTCGGTACGCACGACCTCCAGCCCTTGTATCCCATCCTTGGCCTCCAACACCCGATGTCCGAAATGACTAAGCAGAGACACAATCAGTTCACGATTAATATAATTGTCGTCCACCGTTAGAATCAGAGCCATAAGTGATTAGCCTTCCCACCCGTCCAGGCTTCCAGCAACAATGCCTTGCGATGATTGCGCAGCCGCATGACTTAGTTCGTAGCTGGAATCCAAAAAAAGGCACCCACCTTCTAATTTGGGCTCCCTATATTTCGCCGCGCCTTTAGACCGGTCGAGCTGATTTCATCAGGGCTTTTTCGATGGCGGCCATCAGTTCGGCGTTATTGACAGGCTTTTGCAGGAACGCTTCCGCTCCAGCCTGCAAGGCGCGTTCCTCGTTTTGTAGCGGGTCGCGCGCGCTGACTACGATGATGGGCACCAGCATCAGGTCGCAATTCGATTTGAAGCGCTGCATCACCGTGAATCCGTCGCCGGCGGGCAAGCCCAGGTCCAGAACGATCAAGTCCGGTTTTTCCTTCCGCGCTGTGCTGATGGCCGCCATCGCATCGGGAGCCACTACCAGGTCGTATCCACTGGACTTGAAGCGGATGGCCATGGCCTTGGTGACATCCTTGTCGTCTTCTACGAGCAGAATTTTATTTCGCATGACTGAGTACTACTCCTTTTGTCGTTGTGATTTTTAACTTGTCCTTGATCGTGGCCGTCACCTCAGCGATGTATTTCTCAGGCGACCAATCTTTCAGAGGTCCCAGATTCAAAACCTCGCTATTCATCGAGTAATGAACACCCCTTTCCTGCAGCTCCCGGCAACCTGCTAGCTGTTCGCGAAAGCGCGCCAGCATGGCATCCGCCCCGCGCTGGTCCGTTCGTGCGACAATGGCAAACAAATCCGATCCTTCGCAGCTCTGCACCGGAAGCAAAACATCGACGTCCGGCAATATGCATCGCTGCACAACCTGTCGCGCCTTGCCCAGCGCTCGTTCGCGGTCACCTGCCGTTTCGCCCGGCGCACCAGGATGAAATTGGATGGTCAGCAAAACCACCGAGGAAGCCAGCTCCCCTCCCTTTACCACCGCCGGAGCAATGAGGTTCGCGAGCGCGTACACCGGAAGGGTGAAATGGATGGTCGTTCCGGTCATACGCTTGCTTTCGACCCAGATTCCTCCGCCGTGCATATTGAGGATTTCCCTGCAGATATAGAGCCCCAGGCCCAGGCCTTGACGGCTGGCCTTGACCGCATCTTTTACTTGATAAAGCCGGTCGAAAACTCGCTCCGCGTGCTCCGGGTCGATCCCGCATCCTTGATCGGATACGGAAATCCGGACAAACTCCGGTTCTTCCGGTAACACCTCGGCGCGTACGTTCACCACCGAGTCCGGCGGGGAAAACTTCAAGGCGTTATCCAGCAGGTTCGTCAATATCTGGCAGACACGAACCGGATCGGCATAAACCGCCGGTAGGTCCCCGACAATCTGGGATTTCAGGATGATCTGCTTTTGCCGGGCGGTGCCGGCCTGGGATCGAACCACTTGAGAAATCGATTCCATCGCGAGGACCACGGAGGGCTTGAACGTCAATTTACCGGTGTCCGCGCGCGAGGCCTCCAACAGGTCGTTGATCATGTACTTGAGCTGATCGGCGTTGCGCAGCGCGATTTCCAGATATTCCCGCTGTCTGAAGTTCAAGTTGCCGGCCAGCCCATCCAACAGGATCGTGGTGAACTGGTGAACCACCGTCAGCGGAGAGCGTAGCTCGTGCGACACGTGGGAAAGAAACTCCCCCTTCATCTTCAGGCGTGCTTCCCGGTATTCCGCCGCTTCGGCCTCCGCTCTTTCCCGTTCCAGAATTACCCTTTGCAGCGTGCGATTTGCGTTTTCTACTTCCTCGACCTTTCGGTACAGCTTGTCGTTCAAAATCCGGACCACCGCGGCATGCGACTCTCCGTGGTCCGTGGGCAATTCGGCCGGTTGCTTCGAGGCCAGCGCCTCCTCGACTTCTCTTAAAATCTGCTCGGGCTCTGCCGGTTTGCAAAGCACCTTGGAGATGCCGCACGCGTCCGCGAGAGATCGGGCCTCCTTCTCCAGGTACATCGCGCTGTAAAAAATGATCGGCGTGTTTTTCGCATTTTCCAGTTTCCGCAGGTGTCCAACCAGTTCGTAACCGTCCATCTGCGGCATCAGAATATCGGTGATCACCAGATCCAGAGGCTCGGACTGGGCTTTGGCCAGGGCCTCGGCACCGTTGTCGGCTTCCAGGAGTTTGTGTCCGCCATAGCCGAGAATCGTGGTCAGCAAACTGCGATTTACCGCGTTATCGTCCACCACCAGAATCGTTGCCATCTACGGAGCCCTCCGGGAGGCGAGGCATTCCTCGACTTCGGCAAGTACCCAGCTCGGATCGATGGGTCGGCGCAGGAATTTGTCGGCGCCGAGAGACATCGCCAGGTTTTCGGCGTCCGGGGTGGATTCTCCCAACGACGACGTGAACACGATAAAGGGGACGTCCCGCGTCGCCGGGTTTTCTTTCGCCAACCGGAGGAATTCCAGCCCGTCCTGTTTAGGCATGTGCAGGTCCGACATGATCAAATCGAAGGAATGGGCCAAAGCTTCCTTCATCGCGGCGCTTACCGAGCTCACTACCACCGTTTGGTATCCATTGGGCTCGAGCATGCTTCGTAACAATTCCAGGTTGACGGGCGAGTCGTCCGCTACCAGCACGCTGCCGCGCACCGGCTGCTGGTTCGGGGCCGCTTCCGGTGAATTAGCATAAAAGTGCTGGACGCCGGAAGAGCGCTTGTCTTCGGGAAGAAACGCCTCCACCTGTTGGACGAATGTTTCGGCGGCAATCGGTTTGGTGAGATACCCGTCAAATCCTGCGGTGAGCACTTTTTCGCGGTCACCCACCATGGCGTATGCCGTGATGGCCACGATCCGATGGTGCTGCTGGCCCTGCCGTTGCCGAAGTTCTGCAATCATCTCGAAACCCGTCATCACCGGCATGGCCAGGTCACACAGGATCAAATCAAAGTCCTTGCTCAACGCTTTGCCAATGCCCTCGCGCCCGTCATTGGCGCTTTCCACGTCGTAGCCATAGGCCCTGAGAAGACAGGTCATCAGCTCCAGATTGTCGGGATTGTCTTCAATAACCAGCAGCGCCGCGCTCATCCCTGTTCTCCATTCTTGGCCTGCGAGAGCACCAGCGAGAACCTGCTGCCTTTTCCAAGTTCGCTTGCCACGGTAATCTTTCCTCCCAGAAGTTCCGCGAGTTTGCGGCTCAGATGTAACCCAAGACCCGTGCCAGGAATGCGCTCCGTTTTCCCGTTCGTAATCCTTGTAAAAGGCTGGAAAAGATTGTCTTGATCGTCCGGCGAAATGCCCACTCCGGTATCAATCACCGTTATTTCCGTCTTTGTGGCGCCTGCGCTCTTGTGTTGCACCAGTTCCAGGCGAACGGATCCTTGCTCGGTATATTTGATGGCGTTGTTCGTGAGGTTGATGAGAATCTGGTTCAAGGCCCGGCGGTCCGCCATCGTGACAACTTCGGATTCAGAAAGGGCCATTTCCAGGCGCAAGCCCTTGGCCTCCGCGGAAGGGCGCAGCGTCGTGGCGATCTCCTCCAACACCGTTTTGCACGATACTGGTTCCAGTTTGATTTGCACTTTGCCAGATTCGATTTTGGCCAGATCCAGAATGTCGTTGATCAGGGAAAGCAAGTGCTTGCCGCTGCTTTGCACGGTGCGAAGTTGTTTTTCCTGATCGCCATTCAACGGGCTGGCAAGTTTCATCAGCAGGGTGCCGGTAAATCCAATAATTGCGTTGAGTGGAGTCCGCAGCTCGTGAGACATGGTCGCCAGGAAGCGGTCCTTGGCCTGGCTGGCGTTCTCCAGTTCGATGTTCTTTTCCTGCAGCACCCGCTCGAATTCCTTGCGTTCGGAAACGTCGCGGATCGCACTGGAGACAAGCACCCCTCGGTCCGTTTGCAGCGGGCTCAAGCTGATTTCCACCGGAAACTCGGTTCCATCCTTGCGCCGTCCCCGGAGCTCTTGATTCCGCCCCATCGCCCGCGCACGTGGGTCCTGGAAGAAATCGGTGCGGTGGCCGGGGTGGCTCTTACGGTGGCGTTCCGGCACCAGGATTTCCACTCCTTTGCCCAATAACTCCTCGCGGACGTATCCGAAGAGTTTCTCGGTCTGCGCATTGATGAGCGTGATGCTGCCGCGGTCGTCGACGATCACCATGGCGTCCGGCGCGGACTCCAGTAGGTCCCGAAGCCGCGCTTCGGCTCGTCTGCGCTCCGAGATGTCCTGCGTAACCTTTCCGAAACCCCGCAATTGGCCGGACGCATCGCGCAGGGCGGTGATAATTACGTTTGCGAAAAATCGTGAGCCGTCTTTCCGGACCCGCCAGCCTTCTTCCTCATACCGGCCCTGTTCCGATGCAACCTTCAGTTCCATAGCGGGCTTGCCTGCCGCGATATCCTCCGGCGTATAAAATCGCGAAAAATGCTGGCCAATGATTTCTTCCGCTAGATAACCCTTGATGCGGTAAGCGCCTTCATTCCACGTGACGATGTGCCCACTCGGATCGAGCATCAGGATTGCGAAGTCCTTGAGTCCGTGAATGAAGGGCCCCAACTCCTCGTAACTCAGTTGTGGCGCTTCGTCAGGACGCTTTCGCTCCAATTGATCGGTACCTTTGGGAAACATCGTCCTGCCTTCTGGTTGGCGAGCCCGGAACGGCCCAGATGCCAACCAACGACGCTGATTTCCCAAGGAGATACGCCCGCCAGATAAGGGGATTGTGCAGAGGAAGATGCCGTAGAAAGAGATGGAACGGCAACTTCGGAAGGGACCTTCATTATGTCGCAGTTTGAACAGGAGTCAAGACACAAAGGATGCGGCGTGCGCCAAGCCGCAATGCGGCCAACGCGGAACAATGGCTGGAAACCATATTCAGGGAGTTTGCGAATTGTTTTCCGTTGCGGTGGCAACAGGAGCGAATTGGCGGCAATCGACGGCTAGAGCGCCGGAGAGGCGGCGCAGGCGATGGATCGGCCAGGCCGCCGCCGCCCTGGGCGATGCCCGTCCATGGCGGGACGCTGCTGGCGGGCCCTCCCCCCCACTTTGTTGTAAGTGCGGAATATAAAGGGGTTAAAAGGCTTTCGATTGATCGAGATGCATAAGTGCGGATTCTGAAGGACTTAGGGAGGGGTGCCGCTGTATGACGGATACTAAGGCGCTATCTTACTTGTGCGATATTATACCGCGGTTGCAACGGAAGGTCAATAGGAATCGAGGAGGTAGTTCAAGGTCGTAGCGTGCCAGTCAGGTCGATTTGCGAAGAGCAGCGCGGTTGCTGCACTCTTTGTGGTTGTGGGCGATAGATGGATTCTGTGCGCTACCCGGCCAATCGGATTGGCATATAAAATACGCGGGTAGGGAGGTGGCAATCGATGAGGACACTACGGGAAGTTCTACAAGATGCAGAGGAACGGAGAGTAGCGGTAGGGCACTTCAATTTCTCTGAATTGACGGTATTGAAGGCGGTGAGCGAGGCCGCGCGTGAACTGGATACGGCGGTGGTGGTGGGGGTGTCGGAGGCCGAACGTGAGTTCGTGGGAGTGCCGGAAGCGGCCGCTTTGGTCAGGGCGATGCGCGAGGAAGGCTTACGCATATTCCTGAACGCGGATCACACGCATTCGGTCAAAAAGGCCGAGGAGGCAGCGCGGGCGGGATTTGACATGGTGGTGTTTGACGCGTCGGAGTTGCCGATTGAAGAAAACATCGCGTTGACGCGGCGCGCGGTCGAAGCCATGAAGTCGATCAATGGCGAGATCCTAGTGGAAGGGGAAGTGGGCTACATCGGTTCCGGTTCCGAGTTACATGAGAAGCGGCCGGAGAACATCCACATGACGGAGCCGGCGGATGCGCGACGTTTTGTGGCGGAGACGGGTGTGGACCTGTTGTCGCCGTCGGTGGGTACGACGCACGGGATGATTGCAAGCATGGTCCAAGGCACGGAGCACAAGCGGCTGGATATTCCGCGGATCGCGGCGATAAAAGAGGCGGTGCAAATTCCGCTGACGTTGCATGGCGGATCCGGGACAGACGGGGAAGACTTCCGGAAAGCGATCGCGGCGGGAATCACCATGATTCATATCAACACGGAACTGCGAGTGGCGTGGCGCAGGGGGCTGGTCGAGGCGCTTAAGAAGAATGCCGACGCGGTGGCGCCGTACAAACTGTTGCCGGATGTTGTGAAGGAAGTGAAGGCGGTGGTGCGGGGCCGTCTGGAATTGTTTGGGGGCAAGGCAGCGGCGGCGGGACGGTGAAAGCTGGGGGCTTTGTTTGAGGGACTTGGGGAACGAGAGACCTGGGACGCGGTGAAGATTTTGAGATTTCGAGGAAGGTAAAATCCGCACCGTTAGAGGCGAATGGATGGCACCGAGCTGATGCTTTGGGGGCGAACCTCGCCATAGTGCACCGGCTTGCTACGTAGAAAGAAAATTTGCGTGTCCCCCGGAGCTGGGAAGGAACACCAGATTGAAAGCACGAATCCTAATTGCCTTTATTTCATTGTATATATGCTCCGGTTCGATAATCGCGGTCTCCCAAACATCCCCCTTTCAGTTCGTGCAACAGACTGGACCGTATCCGGTAGGTTTGAAGGTCGTCGAGCAGTACGATCACGCACGCACCTATCCCATTTTCCCCAAGGACTCGTCAAAGTCCCCCGCGGGCGAGAACGCCCGCCCGCTGCAAACACTGATCTGGTATCCCTCGTTGAGAGGCACGGGGAAACCGATGACGGTTGGCGACTATGTCCACCTAGCCGACACGGAGATGGACTTCAAAGCGCCGGATGAAAAAGAGAATCGGTGGCGTTCGCTGTTGAGGACGTCCTTCGCTATTCCGCTGTCGGCGGTGCGGGAGGCGCAGCCGGCAGAAGGGCGTTATCCGGTCCTGGTCTATGCTCCCAGCGACTCCTCCGTTTCGTGGGAGAACGCCGATGTGTGCGAGTATCTTGCCAGTCATGGCTACGTCGTTCTTGCGAGCCCGTCTATGGGGATGTCGACGCGCGATATGACGGATGATCTGGACGGTATCAATGCACAGGCTGGCGACATCTCTTTTCTCATCACGTATGCCGGGTCGCTTGGCGACACGGATTTATCTGAGGTGGCCGTGGTGAGCTGGAGCTGGGGAGGAATCTCGAGCCTGTTTGCCTCGGCACGAGACCCTCGGATCAATGCCCTGGTGGAGATGGACGGCAGCATGCGCTACTACCCTGGCCTGGTGAAAAGAGCCGGGGACGTTCAGCCAAAGCGAATGACCATACCGCTTCTTTGCTTTACGCGAAATGTGAGCCTTGAAGATCTGGAAACCGACGGCGCTCCTGCCGCAGACAAAGTTGGTCCAAACGTCCTCAACGAATGGATCCATGGCGATCTGCTCACCGTGAATATGCTGGGGATGGCACACCCAGAGTTCAGTTCCATGTTCCAACGCAGGGAGAGTGCACAACGCTTTGCGGAGAATCAGGTAGCCGACTACGGACGGGAGGACGCCAACACGAGTTATGGCTGGGTTGCGCTCTATACTCTGAACTTTCTGGATGCCTACTTGAAACACGACGCTTCCGCGAAGGCGTTTCTGGAAAAACCCCCCGCGGAAAATGGGGTTCCGAAGCACTTCATGGGCATCAAGTTCAGGCTTGCGCAGAAACCGTCTGATTCGAACAGCAGGTAGCCACACAATCGTGCCATCCAGGCGGAGTCTTCAGAGGCGACCTTCTCGCGAGGAAGGGAGGACCGGGGCGCCCGAGCTGAGTCACACCTCGACGGCACCGGCCTGGCGCACGAGGCGGTCCAGGAGCAGCACCCCCACGTAAATAAACGCAATCAGGCAAAGGGTGTTGTACAAAGCGAAGACGATGATTCCGAGAGCGGTTCCGATGAGCCCGGCCTTCTGTGCCTCCCACCGGACCCAGCCTCCGAAGGTGGGCATGACCAATGCGATGGGTCCGAGGATGCGGACGAGAGCGCCACAGGCATCGTCTCTGCTGACAACGGACACAAATCCGTCCTGGGAGCGCGCGAGCAATACTCCGATGGAGAGAATCAGTAAGGCGAACCCGGTGTGGACGGCGATCCCGTTGAAGAAGTGAACCGAATAAAGAGCATCGGCGGCGAATGCATATCCGATGAGCGCGGCCAGAGAGATGACACCGGAAACCGAACCCATGAGCTGGGACGGGCGCTGGCGGCCCCACGCTTCTCAACCAAAAGCAGGCTGCAGGCGAGGAGCGTCACGGAGGTGGCGGTGCCCATGCTCATCCTGCCCGGCGAGGATGTTCCGGGGCTGTGGGCGATCGCCAGCAGAAGCCGATCAAGGCCGAAATTCAAGTGAAAGGCCGCCTCGGACAGCTTTGCGACACCGATCAGCAACATCGCGGCCGCACAGCCATATCCCGATCGCGATTTCCATCTTGGAGTGCACGACGGCGCAAGAAGCCAGAGCGAGATCCCACCGAGGAGAATCGAAAGGGCGGTGTTGACGGTCATGGGCGCGAGAGCCGGCCCGAGACTCTTGAGGAGCTGTATCTCGAAGGACCAACCGGCAAGAACCGTGACGCCGACGACCATGGCAAACGCCGCACTGGCGCGCGCAATGATCTGCATGCGCTCGGCAATTCGCGCCTTGCCGGTGGCCGCGCCCTTGGGAGTCATGACCGCCCCCCCTCCCTCCGGCGGTGGGCGAAATGAAGGGGTCGGTGTGCTGTTCGGCGATCGCGTAGGTCACCTCAATCTTCGTGTGGAGGTCTTGGGCCGAGTGGTCAGGAGGCGGACGAGCTTCCCAAGGAGACAGCCACGCCAGGTTTTGCAAGATCTGCAGTAAGGGGGTGCCGCCCAAATCACACGAGCGGCTACTCTGGAAGGGAATTCAATTATGTCGCGGCGTGAGCAGGAGTCAAGCAACAAGGGATTCGGCGTGCGCCAAAGCGCAATGCGCCCACCGCACAGGAATGGCAGGCGGAGACTTGGAGGGCGGGCTTGCGTGGGTGGATGACGGGCGAGCAGAGCACTTTCCGAGAGCTCATTCCATGTGAGGATCGCGCAGTGGGTTGACGCTCGCCAGAGACCGGCGGGCTACAAGATCAATCTGATTCTGAAGCGCGGCGCGAATGGTGGGATCATCCGGCGCGTACTTGAGTGCTGCGGTATATGAGCGGACACATTCGTCGCGAGATCGTCGCTTCAAGTAGATGTTTCCGAGCTCGATGTGAACAAAATATGCCGTCGGGTCGAGTTCCACGGAGCGACGAAATGCTCTCTCCGCCTCGGCATCGTTGGGTTTCTCGCCATAAACGCTGTTGATTCCACGCCAGTAAAAGTCAGAGGCCGCTTCTCCAGGCAGATAAAAAGTACCCTGGAAGATGAACAGATTGCCCAAGCGCGCCGCAGGCTTGGCGTCCCGCAACGCAGCAGTGTCCCAATAGCGGCTTGGAATAAAATCGGATGGCCCGGCAAAGATAGTTCCCGCCCTATCCGGGAGTTCGATGAGGGCAGCATCGCGTTTCTCTTCGCTGCCAAGGCAGTCGATGCCTCTAGCGGATTTTTCCTGGTCCCAAACCCAATAGAGACAGACGGGGCGAATGCCGATGGGCTTGAGGTGCCGCTGGTAGTATTCCGCAAGTTCCTTGGAGCGCTGCCCAAGGTTAACGCCTTCATCGCTGAAAGACGTATAAGCGTTGGCGGTGCCACCGACAAATTCATTGAAATATTCCCAAGGTCGCATCTGCGGCAGAGTTGACACAGCCGCAGCGACGAAAGCGAGCGCTACGAAGATCTTGAATTGAAAAGTCCTGGAGGATAGCGCCCTCTCAAAGCCAATGCCCGCAAAAACGGCAAGCAGAACAAGCGCAGGCAAAGCGTGGCGGATTCCCGCATAGGTCGCTCCGGTCGAAAGAACGAGCAGAAAAAAGAGCGCGATGGCAAGCACGACTCCAGCAGGCAATCTCCAGTCCGGCGAAATGCGGCGGGCCAAAAAGAGAAACAGACCGAGCAGCACTAGCGCGATCAGACCGATGGGCACTTTTACGGCAATCATTGCGGGGAAAAAGTATCGTGGCCCTTTGGAACGGTAGGCCCTGCCGAAAAACAACTGAAGACTCTCCCTGCCCTGCAGTCCTGCGCGGATAGTGTCTGCAAAACCCCACAGGTAGGCGCGAGGCACGACATGCGTTGCGGCCATGGTGGCCAGCACGGCGCGATATCGGGGCGAGGCAACGTCGTCTATTTTTCCTTCAAAGAGCGGTTGAAGGACTCCGTCCCAGAGGGAGATTCGGAATAGCGGAACAAGTAGGAAGCCCAGAGGATGAGCATTGCCCCGCCCAGCACCGCGCAAAGTTTCGCGACTCTAAGCCAGCGTGGGTGCTGTGGAGATCGAAGTGGCTGAACGATCGCAAGCCCGGCACCAAGGAGCGCCACGCCCAACAGTGTCACCGGTGCCGAATGCTTAGCGGTCAGAGCAAGCCCGAGAAATCCTGAGCAAGCGGCAAGGCCGCCCCATTTCCAGTCGCGAAAGGCCGGTGCGGCAAGGACCACAGCTGTTGCCGATAAAAGCGCCACCGGCAAATCAGTCATGACCACGGGTAGATGCGCCGCAACAGTGGGGTCAATGGCGAGGAACAGAAGAGTACCGAGAGAAACACCCGCGTTAAAAACGCGCTCCAGTGCAAATGCCAGAGCGAGCAACAGGAGGCCGTTCAATCCGTACATTGCCGCTCTAGCGCGCCGCTGGACAGAGTCAGGGTCGTTCTGTCGAAAAACGGCAAGGTTGGCATAGTTGCGCTCTCCGGGCTTGTCGTTGAATTGCCGGAGTGAATCCAGTCGAAATCCGGTCGCCGCCATGAAACTGCCCACCCAAAGTTTTACAAGAGGCGGGTGCTCGGGATTGATTCGAAAATCGTGGTACTTCACGTAGGAAACGCCAGCGGCGATGTGATAGGGCTCATCGATAGTGAAGCCGTCGAGGCGAGTTGCCACCGCGGAACGCAGGATGGACAGCACGACCAGCAGAAGTGCAAGCGATATGAAAACATTGCGTTTCATGGCGAACAGATTCGTCCGGTTCCCGGCACCCGCGTAACCGCGGCCGGGAGGAGGAAAGAGATTCTTTGCAGGGCTCGGAATGACCGGGAGCCTTTACTGTGGGAAGCCGTCATTTACGGGGCGACGCCGTCATTGACCTGTGAGCAGACCATGCGCGCGGTCCCGCTGTCATTGAAGATCAGGCCGTTGAAGCGCAACACATTCCCCAGGGCAATCGAGTTGGAATTCAGCATGCGCGTGTTGCTGTCGACGTAAACCTGGACGGACGATGGATTGTTCAGCGCCGTGGTTTGCCCGGGTTGCACCGCGAGGGTGGGAAACAGGTCGTAGGAGGCGAGCGAGACGCTGTATATCGTGAATGCCCCGGTGTTGGAAACTCCAGTGATGGTTCCGTTGATGATCTGGGGCATCAGCGTGACGGTCGTCGCATGAGTGTGCGTGGCTCCTGAAAGCACAAGGACTTGCGAGGCAACCGCAACGTTTTGTCCGGCGAACAAGGTGGAACCATCAAAGGTCGCGGAGAACGGAAGGTTCGATGGCAGTGCGATCTGTCCCGAGAGCTTAAAGGCGGAGCTGACGTCGAGCGAATAGGGCATGCCGTTGCTTCCCGGAACGTCGGTCTGGTTAAATTCCTCATTGGTGCGGCCCAGCTGCCTAATTTCGGCTGGCGCGGCAAACAGTGTCCCAACGAGACCGGTCAGCACGTTGGTGGCGCTGGGGTCATCTACCTCGATGCGCGTGGCCAGCAGCGAACCATCGGATTGAAGGGCAAGATCCAGGTTCGCGATCATGCCGGCAGCAAGGGCGGAGAAGTTGGCGACGCCCTGGTAAACGGTGCCGGCGTTGGTCGCAACCGTAAAGGTCGAGCCGTCCGGATAGGTAGGATTGTTATAGCCGTAGTCGATCATCAGGCTCAGGCTATTGCTCCCGCTAGTGATGGAAGAAACCAGGCCATCGACGCCCACTATTTGGATTTGCGATTGCGACGTGACGGCGACCGGAGTGAGCGTGAAGATCGGCGTTAGCGTAAAGGTATCTTGCTGTCCAGCGCCCTGACCGGTGAAAGTCGCGGAGGACGATACCTGGAGATCCAACGACACGGCCATGGCGCTGCCCTGGATGGCGAGCGGAGCCGGGAGGTTCACACTGGCAGTTTGTAAAGTTGAGGTAGGCCCACCGGTCGCGTCCGAAGCGAGATCCAGCCCCCCCGACGCATTCAGCCCAACGTGGGTGAATTGCGCGTAGCTAAAAGTAAGCGTCGCGGAGGTGTAGGTATCCTGAGGCACCATGGCGGTGAGGAAAGGCGCGGCCTGACCGTTCAAGTGAATGAATTCAGCCTCGTAAGTTTGGGTGAATGTTTGGCTTTGCGGCGCAGCCAGAACGGTGACCACGGAGCCTGCCTGGTTGGTCAGGGTGATGCTGGTAACGTCGACGTAAAAGCTGGTTAACTGAGCATTGGCGGTGCTGGACACGACCACCGTCACGCTAGTTGGCGACGGTGGAGGAGGAGGCATGGTGACCGACGAGCTGGCCGAACTGCAACCCGCCGCAAAGTAGCCGCATAAGGCCAACAGATGAGAAAGCACGGCGGACACCGAGATCACACGGGAATGGCAACGAACGGGCAGGGATAGGGGGTTCAAGAGCGCTCCTGGGTCGCGAATCGACCGGATCCGCAAGGGAATGTGCCAAGCAAATGGACTGTCAGCTTCAGCTACTATCTTATCAAGGACCCATTGGATATGGGGAAGCGCAGTGCGCATGGGGCACAGAATGTAGACATAGAAGGGTTTGTTGGAAACAGGAGACATTCGGAGCCAAAAACCAAAGGCCGGAGGGAGCATCCGGCCTTTCCAAACACTTAGCTCAAAATGGTTGCGGGGGTCAGATTTGAACTGACGACCTTCGGGTTATGAGCCGGAAATAGGGCTTTTGTAGCTGCGCAACGCAACGCGTAGCAACACGTCTAAATGGCTAACAAATCATCGAGTTAGAGGACAGGGCAACGCCGCGCAATAGGTAGCGACCTGTAGCGGGAAAACGCAGTGGAGTGGCTACATTTTCCGCTACAGGGTAGAGAGGGCCCGCTACCCGTGGGGAGGGTGGCGATTTCACTTGTCCGGTTACCGCGTTTATCAGGCACTGACGGCACCTGCTTGATGGCAAGCACGTACCAGCATTCTGGACTACTCTCTCGGCTTGGTAGTAGGATTTTGGAAATGCCTTACGAGTTTAGTGAATGGGAGCAAGAACCGGAGACGCAGACATCCTCTTCGCATGGTGGCGGTCCGCCTCGAAAAACAACGGGAGTTGGCCTGCTTGACCCAGCATTGCCGCCGAGACAGCAAGGTCCACTTTTCCCAATCTCCGCAACGATGTTCCTGCGCATTTTCGCAGCAATTCTTCTGGTCGGCATGCTTGTGGGCATTCTTCTGCCATATCTGCCGCAGCACTAAATTCCACATGTCCGGTAACGGCGTTAATCAGGAGTTGAGCCGATGCACTCGCTGTGTTGTAAACTTTTCTCCGATTAGGGCTGGCGCACAAAGGAGACTCAAATGAGCGACATTCAAACCATCATCGTGAGGCCCGGTCACACACGACTCGCGGATGGTCGTTCGCTTGTGGTTCCAGACGGGGTGCAGTGCAAAGTGAGGACGTCCGATCTCGGAGGCCGGCTTTGCATCATGCTAGCTGATCACGCTCCGTGGGAAGGGTCACCTCTTCACAGTCACCTAGATGGTGACGAATGGTTCTATGTGACAAAAGGTGAGTTCGTCTACGAAGTCGGCGGTGTGTTGCATCGCGTGACGGAAGGGGGGAGCCTGGTTGCGCCCCGGAGAATACCGCACCGGTACATTAATGGACCTGAGCCTGGCACCCTGATCATCGGACTTAGTCCGGGCGGCAGACTGGAGGAATTCTTCGAAGAGGGCACCCGACGTCGCAAAAATCCGGCTCCCACTGCTCCTAGCCGTGAAGATCTAATCGCTTTCTACGCTAAGTACAATGTCGAGTACCTCGGAGAACGATTGACAAAGGAAGACTTCAAGAACGCCTTGGCGTAAACGATTTTTGGTGCCAACTCCTGATTAGTCGGGTAATCAGACATTGAGATCCGGCCGATTTCACTTTTCCGATAAGCGCGTTTATCGGACCTAGCCGATTAACTTCCCAGGTGCCGAATGTCACCGCGACAAACAGTGTTACCATCATCGCTAAATTTTGCTGCCATCATGCTAGGGCAGAAAGCAGGGAAATAATGGCAACGGCAGTGGCAACCCAACAGCATAAGCTACGCCCTGACGACGTTTTCTTCCCCGCAATAGCACTGCTCATTCTGGCGATCGTGGTAACCGGTTTCGCCAAAACCTACTTCCTGGCCGGAATGATCCGTGCAACGCTCCCCAATGCCTTAGTCCATATTCACGGCGCTGTCTTTGTCTCATGGATTTTTCTGCTGGCCGTTCAACCGTGGCTCATAGCTGCGCATAAGGTTAAATGGCATATGAAGTTGGGTGTGCTCTCCTTGTTGCTGCTCCCATGCATGACAATCTTGGGCATACTCACTCTGTTTGATTTCATCCGCCGAGCACAACCAGAGGAAGGCCCAGAACTCTTCCTCGCCGGAGATCTAGAAATACTCCTGCTGTTCGTGTTTTTGACGTCCTGGGGCTTGCTCGCGCGACGCCACGCCGCCTCGCACAAACGATTGATGATCCTGGGCACCATGCCAATTATGGGGCCTGCAATCGCGAGGTGGAACCTTGGTATTCCCGTCATTCTCGGCATTATTTTTGCCCTGCCGCTTCTTGTTCTCGCCTATGATCTCTGGCTTCTCAAGCGTCTTCATCGCACTACGGCGATCGCCATTGTCTTGACCGCCACATGGGCTTTTACGCTTATGCCATTCTCAAAGCTGGCGTTCTGGCATCAATTTGTCGGTTGGATTCGCCACACCTAGAGGGTGCGCAGCTTCGCGGTATCCCGTCAGACATGTAGGCCAACTCCTGGTAAGTCGTCTTACCGGACATGTGGAAATTTGTCCGAACACCGCCCCCCGGGCACTTGTCCGGTAACGGCGGTGGTTTCAATAGGTCGATGCAACACTCAACTCAAATCCACAAAGCACTGAAAACAAAACTAAAATCGCTCGCTAGGGTTAGATCAGTCAGAGCTCCATCCGGGCTAGGTTTTGACCGAGTACAGCTAAACGGATCAGTTCGTCCAGGGAAAGCGTTGTCGGATCAACTAATCAGACGGTGTTGCATCGACCGTCTGAACCGGCAGCGTTAATCAGGCCCCGATAGGATTGAAAATCCCTAGCACGCTTTGTCTGAGGTTATAATCCCGGCACTCATGTCCCTTGCTTCCGGTACAAAGCTTGGCCCTTACGAAATTGTTTCTGCCCTCGGTGCGGGCGGAATGGGAGAGGTGTACCGCGCACGCGATTCCAAACTCGGCCGCGACGTGGCGGTCAAAGTAATACCGGAAGCATTTGCTCGCGACCCGGAACGCCTTGGGCGGTTTGCACGGGAAGCGCAAGTTCTGGGTTCGCTGAATCATCCCAACATCGCGGCCATTTACGGCTTTGAGGACTCTGTTGGCGCACATGCACTCGTGATGGAGTTGGTGGAAGGATTAACCCTCGCCGACCTCGTCGCGGGCGGGCCAATGCCCCGGACTGAAGTTCTGCCGATTGCCAAGCAAATCTGCGAGGCGCTGGAATACGCCCACGAACGGGGAGTCGTACACCGCGACTTGAAGCCCGCAAATGTAAAGATCACACCAGACGGCACGGTGAAACTTCTGGATTTCGGCTTGGCCAAAGCTCTGGAGGTTCAACCCGTCTCGGCGGACATCGCCACTTCTCCAACTATCACCAACATGGCGACACAGGCCGGCACCATTCTCGGCACTCCCGCATACATGTCGCCCGAACAGGCAAAAGGCCGTCCTGTCGACCGTCGCGTGGACATCTGGGCCTTTGGCTGTGTGCTCTACGAAATGTTGACGGGCAGGATGGTGTTCAGCGGCGAAAGCGTGACCGATACGATTGCGGAAATTATCAAGAGCGAACCCGAGTGGAGATTGCTTCCAGCAGACACTCCGAAGCCGATCCGCACTTTGATCCAGCGCTGCCTCAAAAAAGACGTCAAGCAGCGGCTGCAGGCGATCGGTGAAGCGCGGATTGTGATCGACGAAGTTTTAGCGGGCAAAGATCGCACGGACGGCGCGGAGAAGGAGAGCACAAAAGCGCTCACGGCCGCGGCCGGAAACAGACGACATTCGGTTGTAGCGTGGATCGGAGGAATTTTCGTAGGCGCCCTGTTCGCCGCTGCAATCGTCTGGTGGGCCACGCGATCCGGTTCCGCACTTCCTGCAATGCATTTCAGCACCGTCACCAGTTTCGCCGGCGTCCAGGCGCAGCCGGCGCTTTCTCCGGACGGACGTTCCGTCGCCTTCGTCTCCAACCGCGACGGGTACTACAACGTCTACGTCGGTCTGGTGCGTGGCGGGGAACTTGTGCAAGTCACTCACGGCACGAGCATGAAATCCCGGCCGAGCTGGTCTCCCGACGGCAGCACCCTGGCCTACGCGCAAATGAATGATTCCGGAACCATGGATGTTTGGGAGATTTCGGCTCTGGGCGGCTCGCCACGCAAAGTGCTCCTCAACGCCAACGATCCTGCCTGGACGCCCGACGGGCATTCGCTCGTGTACCAGAACGCAATTGATGGAGCAGTTTGGACATCTGGAGTGGCGGGGGACAACGCGCACTTGTTGGTGCACATGGATCCCGGCCTTTTAGGCACCGAACCACGCATTTCGCCCGACGGCCGCCTCGTTGGCATCGCGGTTCGTTCGGAGGGGGGACCGTACGGCGAGCTCGCCGTCGCCGACGTCAGCACCGGAAAAGTTCGCATGCTCACCAAGGATTCCGCTCTGGCGCTCTCCCCCGCGTGGTCCCCCGATAGCCGCTTTGTCTATTTTTCCTCGAGCCGAGGCGGCACTCTGAACATCTGGAAGATTGCCGTCGATGGCAGCGGCTTGCGCCAAATCACCGCGGGCGAGGGCGACGACGCGGAACTCGACGTCTCCGGCGACGGCAAACGCCTGATCTTTGCCACCGTGCGCCTGCACACCGGTCTCGCACAATTAGACCTCCAGGCGAAACCGGGCGACTCCATTTCAAAAGTGCTCGCAATCGACTCGGCACGCAATGAGTTTGGCCCTGCGTACTCGCCTGACGGCGCTCGTATCGCCTTTTTTACAAATCTAAAGGGTGTTGAGAACGAAAGCGTCGGCGTGGCGGATGTGAATGGCGCCAACGCCACGCTGCTCGTGCGGGACTCCCGCCTCAACTTATTCCCCCGCTGGTCGCCGGATGGAACGCGCCTCATTTACCTTTCGTATCTTGCCGAATCGGCTGAGTATCGCAGCATTGCGATTTCGGGCGGGGCGCCGCAAACGCTGATCCAGGGTCGCGACTTCGGTTCTTTTGATGTGAGCCGCGATGGTCGCTTGCTATTTTCCAAAGGGGATGGAGAGGTGCAGTCCTTCGACCCTCGTGACGGCAAGACCCTTACCTTGGGTAGTATCCCCAAAACTGGGCAAATCTTGCGCTGGGCGGCCGACGGCACCGCCGTCGCTTATACCATCCTTCCACAACAAAATGATCCGGATGCCGGTGTCTGGGTTACCGACTTCAAGACGCCGCCGCGCCCGGTATTCCGCGGCTCCGTATGCTGGTACGCCGTGGACGCACACAACGAAATAACCATCCTCAAAGGAAAGACCGACTTGAGCGGAGAGTTATGGAAGGTCAAGTGGGATGGATCGGCACTCTCCCGCTCCCCAGCCACTGTCCCTCTTCTCTACAACTTCAATTACCTACACGCCTACACGATAAACCAGTTCGATATTTCCCCCGACGGCCTCCGTGTTGCCTTCCTGTCTCAGCAGGTCCTCCAGGAAAATATCGGTATCATTGATAATCTCCCTTAGGCTCGGGCCGCGCCATGCCTTGCTTTACTTCCAGAACTGTAGCCAACCTAAGCGCTTCCTGAAATGCCATCGCCCTACCGTCCAAGTCCTGGTAAGTCGTCTTACCGGACAATGGGATTCGGGGCGGATCAAGTTTCCGATTACCGCGTTTACCAGGACCTGAGACCCAAAGCGGCTTGCAAGTTAGGTCAGGTTTATTCTACATTGTATACATAATGCCTGGTCACGATTTCCTCGGCGAATTTGAGCACATCATTGTGCTCGCCCTTCTGCGGCTGGAAAATCAGGCCTACGGAGTCACTGTGCGGCAAGAGATCGAATTCCGCACTGAGCGCGAGGTTTCAATCGGCGCTGTCTATGCGACCCTTGGTCGTCTGGAGAGAAAAGGGTATGTCAAGTCCCGCCGCGGCGATCCTACGCCAGAGCGTGGCGGGCGTTCGAAACGCTTCTTTCGTGTCACAGCCAAGGGAGTGGCGGCGGTGAACCGCACACAACGCGCACTCCAGAGTATGACCGAAGGTCTCGGTCTCATCCGGAGCTTCTCATGACGTCTCAAGAAATCTTGTTCGGCCGCCGCGCATTGCGAACTGGCTCCTCAATCTATTCGCCGCAGGCGAAGAAGCGGAATCGCTTCTAGGAGACATGCTTGAAGAGTTCTCCTACCTGGCCTCGAAATCGGGAGTTGCCTTCGCCAGAAGCTGGTATTGGCGACAGACTCGGAAGAGCCTTGCACATCTCGTCGGAAACGCCTTCCGTGTCGCTCCGTGGTTGACCGCTGCTACCGTAATCGGAGGGTTCTTCCTGAACCGGCTTGTCTCGGGGCTTCCGGAGCGAGCCATCTTCGCAGTTCTTCACAGATACCAAGTTTTCGACCATCATTTCAGTGCTTATTTGTTCTTTGCGACGGACGGAAATGCGATCGGTCACGTCATCGCGTCGATGTTCGTTGGATGTGTCGTCGCATTGGCCGCCAAGGGTAGAGAGATGGTTGCTACGATGACGCTAAGTCTTGCCCTTTGCGTGATGACTGGCGCCGCCATGTTGGTATGGGTGGCCACGGGGCAGGCCTTGATGCTATGGATGCTGCCGTGGTACTTCGCCGATTGTTTTGCGATAGTTATCGGCGGAGCAATCGTCCGGATGCGTAGGTCGGCCGCGACTAATCTCCCTTCGGCGACATAGTTATCCTCGGACCTAGAAATTATCATCGATAAGGTGCCAACTCCCGATTAGTCGGGGTTACCGGACATTGAGAACAGGGCGGATTTCACTTGTCCGGTTTGCGCGTTTACCAGGAGTTGACACCTCAAAGGTGGACAAACGCGCTTCCAGCTGTACTCATTCAGCGCAGTACGCGAGAGGGAGAGGCTCTAGTTGCCAAGTTGATGTCACTATTATTGAGTGAATCGAATCTCTTCGATTTTCTCTGCGACAACGTGGACTCTGAGACGAAAAGCATTCCTCGTCGGACTCTGCCTAACCTTGATGTTCTTCGTGGCGCTTGCACGCGAGTTACTCACCCCTGAGACCTTTGAATGCCATTATATCCCCCAGCCTTTTGCAGCTCAGCAGTCGCCGGAGCAGGCGGTCTTCATTGCACGGGTCTTTTCGACAGGGATTTTGTGGCCGCGGACGACAAGCCCACCGCAGCAAGGATACCCGAGGAGATACTGGGCCCTCGCGTTCGTGCAGAGAAGTTATTGGGGGCTCCCATGGTGGGAGCACAAGATTGTCCTGCTCACATTCTTTGTACGAGGTGGTAGCGGTTTTGAACGGGGTGAAGTCTACTTCGTCGATGGGAATGGCTCGTCTCGCGGACTGACGCAGTTCCTACCTATCTTCGAGACTCATTGCACTCGCACGAGGGCCCTAAAATATGCTGAGGTTGACCTTCGCGCACTTCTTGACGGCGCACCGAAGAATAGTGTTCGGATCATGGGATACACCTATCGGCGCACGTCCACCGGCGAATGGAAGGAAGCGCCTGGAACGAGTGTTGGAATCTCGGGTCCCACAGGCGAGACCGTCGTCACCTCGGGCCAGCAAGGTTTGTATGACATCTCCGATTGCCTCCTGGGTCGTATTCCGTCCACGGGATGAACCCCAAAGAAGGCCCCTACTGGGCTCACGGCATCTGTATTTGGGATGGGTCTCAATCCCTCAAATCAGGGGACATCCGTGAGTGTGGAGTGACTGTCCGCTAAACTTTCTTGGCAAGAAGAATTGGGATGTGCCCCGTAAGTCGCGTAATCACAAACTTGAAATCCACATGGACGGTTAGCGCGTTAATCAAGACTTAGAGTTCTTGAGGCCCTTTGACAATTGTTTCGTTGGATTGTGAGCTGAAGGTTGATACCGTTTTACGAGTCAAAGGGTAAATTACCCCGGAGGATTAGGTGGACCGGCGCACGTTTTTAGTAGGACTGTCTTCCGTAGGTTGTTTGGTTCTGACGAAAAACGCCACAGCCTACCCCGTCCCGATGTCCGCTCTACAGGAGCGCGTACGGGCACAACTCGACCTCGGAGTGAGTGACGGGCCTACCGTGGGGGCGGTGATGATGGTCGTACAGCGAAACAATGTGCTCGCACTCGAAGCTGCTGGTTACTCGGACCTGGCAGCAAAAAGGGCAATGAGGACGGATGCGATCTTCGACATTCGTTCCATAAGCAAACCGATAACGGTCTTTGGAGCATTGCTTCTCGTTGACAGTGGAAAGCTGGCACTGGAGGACCCACTCGCCAAGTTCCTACCTGAGTTTTCACGCCTCACGGTGAAAGGGCAGTCTCAGCCTACGAATGTTCCGATCACGATTCGCCAACTGATGAATCACAGTTCGGGCATTGCAGAGGACAGGCCGCCGGAGTTGGAGAACATCACCCGGACTTTTGATCACACCCTGGCGCAGGATGTGGCTCTCGTTGCCCAGCAACCTCTAGATTTCACACCTGGCAGCAAATGGACCTACAGCAGTTCCGGCATCGCCGTCCTGGGTCGGGTGATAGAAGTGATTTCTGGTCAGCCCTTCGAGTCATTCATGGAGAAGCGGATTTTTGAGCCGTTAGCGATGCGAGACAGCTCCTTCTTCACCAACGGCAGCAAAGTGGATCGCATTCCAACGATGTACAACCTGGAGGGCGGCAAGCTTGTAAAAGACCTAATGGACGTAACGCGACCAGGTCAGAAATATCCGGGGCCAGAATTTGGGCTTTTCTCCACAGCGGAGGATTTGCGGCACTTCGGCCAAATGCTGTTGAATCGAGGAGCGTGGAACGGACGCCCGCTCATATCCTCCAAGTTGATCGACGAAATGCACCGCCCAGCCTGACCGGCCTGATTTGTTAGTCCAAAAGAAGTGAGAGGGTTTTTATACCTGATCGGCCCAGCTTTTTCAGACCAACCCTAGAGAGAGTTTTCGGCAGTTTGTGAACCAAGGAAATCACGGCTAGCCGCGATTTCCTTGGCGAATTCGTTCGGCGTCTTCTCACCGAGAGACCTGTGAGGACGACTCTCGTTGTATTCGCCACGCCAAGTCTCCACGATCCGTTGCGCCTCTGTCAACGAAGAGAACCAATGGGCATTCAGACACTCCGCGCGAAACGTCCCGTTGAACGATTCTACGAAGGCATTGTCGGTCGGTTTCCCCGGTCGAGAAAATGCCATGCGCACGCCGTGCTGATAAGCCC
Organism: uncultured Acidobacteriota bacterium; assembly: GCA_963819745.1. Lineage (GTDB taxonomy): Bacteria > Acidobacteriota > Terriglobia > Acidiferrales > UBA7541 > Acidiferrum. Next base: position 52,975 of record CAWFXG010000012.1, read on the forward strand.
ACAAGTCCATCGCCTGACTGCAGAATTCGCTTCCATTATCACAGTGCACCATCTTCGGTACTCCTCGAATGATCTTGATCCGGTTCAGCACTCGCACTACGTCTTCGCCCTTCAGCCTCTGCTCTGACTCGATCGCCAGGCATTCTCGCGTGTAAATATCCAACACCGTCAGCGAGCGAAATCTTCTTCCGTCCGCCAACTGGTCTGCAACAAAGTCCATCGACCACACCTGATTCGGGCCCTTCGCATGAAAGCGTTCTCGACGATGTTCTGCCACTCGCCGACGCCGTTTCCGGCGTTGCTGCAGCGTTAATCCTTCTTCCCGATAAATCCGTTCCACTAGATATTTCCCCACTTTCCAGCCCTCGCGGTTCAGCAGCACGCGGATCTTTCGGTAACCGTACCGCACTCGCACCTGCGCGATTTCACGAATCCGCATGCGCAGTTCCGTCCGCGGATCTCGGTGACTGTGATACCGAAACGTCGCACGGTTCATCCGGGCTACTCCGCAGGCACGCCTCTCGCTCACCCGGTACCGCTCGTGCAGGTACTCCACCACCTGCCGACGCCGCGAGGGCTTTAGAATTTTTTTGCCAGTACATCCTGCAACATCACTTTGTCCAGGGTCAGATCGGCCACTACCTGTTTCAACCGGGTGTTCTCTTCCTGGAGTTGTTTCAACTGCCGGACTTGGTCGGCTTCCAGACCCACATACTGCTTCTTCCACCGATAAAAGGTCTGCTCGGACACCCCAACTCTTCGGAGTAGCTCCGCCAGCGGCACACCAGCTTCCGCTTGCTT
>CAWFXG010000013.1:0-27069 GCA_963819745.1 uncultured Acidobacteriota bacterium
CATCCGACCGCCGTCGGAGAATTTGCGCAAAATGGCCAGGACCTTCCACTCCACGTCCGTGGGTGGGCGCTTGGCCGGATTATTGAAGTACATCTCGTACTCGATCTTCAGCCGTCGCAGTTGCTGTTCGAGTAGGGTTAGTTCTTCGTCCGTCGTCACCGGTGCGCCTCGTAAGTCTGCAAGGTAGCACGGAGTGTGACCCTAGGGATGGTCACGGACGGGCCATTACTTTAGGGTGTTACCGGCGGGTGGGAACGCGCTCGCGTCTCGAATGAGGTTGCCCTCATGGCCCCGATTCAGTCGCGCTGGTGGGGTAGGGGTCTTTCGACTCCGCATTCCCGCGCGGGGCGCGGGAATGCTGCGCTCAAGATGACAAATCTTTAACTACTACCAGCCCAGCACTACCGCGAAGATCAGCGGGGCCACGATCGTCGCGTCGGATTCGATGATGAACTTGGGCGTATCAATGCCCAGCTTGCCCCAGGTGATTTTTTCGTTGGGGACGGCGCCCGGAGTAGGAGCCGTAGCTGGTGGTGGAGTCGCTGATCTGGCAGAAGTAGGCCCAGAGCGGAACGTGTTCGCGCTGCAAGTCCTGGTGCAGCATGGGGACGACGCAGATGGGGAAGTCTCCGGCGATGCCGCCGCCGATCTGAAAAAAGCCCAGCGGAGTTTTCGCGGTGGTGTTCGGTGTACCACTCGGCCAGTTCCATCATGTATTCGATTCCGGTGCGCACGGTGTGGACGTTCTTCACGTCGCCGCTGATGCAGTGCCCGGCGTACATGTTGCCCGAGGGTGGCGTCTTCCCAGCCCGGGACGAACATGGGCAGATTCTTTTCGGCCGCGGCCAGCATCCAGCTGTCTTTCGGGTCGATCTGGTAGGACTCCTCCAGCTTGCCGGAGCGCAGAATCTTGAACATAAATTCATGCGGGAAAAAGCGCTGGCCGGCTTTGTCGGCGGCGACCCATTCTTCGAGGACGACGGATTCGATGCGGCGCATGGCTTCCATTTCTGGAATGCAGGTGTCGGTGACGCGGTTCATGTGGCGGTCGAGCAGGTCGGCTTCGTCCTTCGGGGTGAGGTCGCGGTAGTGCGGCACGCGCTCGTAGAAGTCGTGGGCGACGAGGTTGAAGACGTCTTCTTCGAGATTCGCGCCGGTGCAGCAGATGCCGTGGATCTTGTCCTGGCGGATCATTTCGGCCAGCGAGATACCGAGTTCGGCGGTGCTCATGGCGCCGGCAAGGGTGACGAACATTTTGCCGCCGGAGGCGAGAAGCTGGTTGTAGCCTAGAGCGGCGTCGACGAGGGCGGCGGCGTTGAAGTGGCGGTAGTGGAGTTTGATGAAATTTGTGATGGAGGACATGCCGACCATGCTAAGGAAAGCGGGGGGAGAGGCGCAAGGGGAGAGGCAGCAATTCTGCGCTGTAACACTGCGTTCACATAGCGCAGAGCGCGAGGCCCATGTGAGGACTGCGATTCCTCCGAAGTACCTGAGTAACGGGGACTTGCCCAACCGTGCGCTGGTTTTTTGCTGGCAGCATCTAAGATAATGGAAGAGTTGCTGGCGCGGCACGAATCGGGGGCATGACGCATGGAAGGTCCCGAAAGGCTTCGATCGCACAAAGCTAGTCCCAAGGATGCCCGCTCCAGCGACGCCCGCCCGAGCGCCGAAACTGCCGAAGAGTTGGAAGAAGCCCGCAACCTCCGGCGCCTGCAGTGGATGATCGGGATGGTGCTGTCGGCGATTTATCAGGATCCGAATCTTACGGTGGAGCAAGCTGCGGAACTGGCGGCCAACGCCAAGACCGCCGCGCTGGGAATGTTTCCCGGGAAGGAGCTGGCGTTCGACCTTCTCTACAAGCCGCGCTTGCAGCGGGCTATGCGGGACCGGTTTCGGTTGCAGTAGAGTTACGCTCCCTGGCCAACTGCTACTGCAATCACCCGACTGGGGTTGCAATGCAGACGGGCGTTTGGAACTCCGCGAGGATTCCGCCTATAGTGTACAAATATGGAAAAGACGTCCAGAACAGCTAACCAACTTCGCAGATTCATGCGCGAACGTCAGTTTGTCCGCTTTACGCGAAGCTTCGAGCAGGGATCTAATCGGGGATATGTTCTTGATGTTGGTCCAATGTTCTTCCTTGTGGCGTTACAAGGCGAAAATGTTCGATTTAACGGTTTCGCATGTTTTCGAATCGCAGATGTCAAGAATCTTACTCGCGATCCTTATGCGGAGTTTCACAAAGCCGCCATGAAGAAGCTCAGGGAACCAAAGCCTAAGAAACCGAAGGTAAGCGTTGCAAGCGCTGAAGAATTGCTGTTGTCCGCTAGTAGGTTCTTCCCCCTGCTCACGATTCATCGCGAGAAAATCCGACCGGGTGTGTGTTGGATCGGTAGGATTGAAGAGATCAATCACGGACAAGTTTCTCTACTGGAGATCAGTCCAGCTGCTACTTGGGATGACAAACCAACCTCTTACAAGCTGAGTGAGATCACATCTGTTGAATTTGGCGGCGAGTACGAGAGAGCGCTCCTTTTGGTTGGCGGAAACCCGCCATCTCAGTAGTTGGCCTTTTGACGCAATCTCGATTTTCCGAGGGGGGCACTTAGTGAGTTGGAGTGAGCGTGTGATAGCACTATCGCTTCTTTTTGCGGTTCCATTGGCCTTTGCCGACGAAGGCCACCACCACGCCATGACCGCCGAGGAACTGGGCACGGTCCACTTTCAGACTTCGTGTTCGCCCAAAGTGGAGGCCGATTTCAACCGCGGCGTGGCGCTGCTGCATTCCTTCTGGTACGAGGAGGCGGAGAAGACGTTTCGCAAGGTGGCGAAGGAGGACGGCAAGTGCGCCATGGCGGATTGGGGGATTGCCATGAGCTTGTATCACCAGCTCTGGGAATATCCCGAGGACAAGACGCTGGCGGAGGGCGATGAACTGCTGACGAAGGCTGAGGCGTTGAAGGCGACTCCGCGGGAGCAGGAGTATATTCACGCGCTGCATGCGTATTTCGGAAGGTCTCCCGCAGGGCAAGAAAGACCAACCCGAATACGACCACAGGCGCGAGCCACGGCGTATTCGGAGGCGATGGAGCAGGTGGCCTTGCATCATGCCGACGACCGCGAGGCTTTGGTGTTTTATGCGCTGTCGTTGCTGGCGTCGCAGCCTCCGCATGACACGACTTTCGTGAACCGCAAGAAGGCGGCGGCGATTCTGGAGAAGGTGTTTGCGGAGGATCCGACCCATCCCGGCGTGGCGCACTATTTGATTCACAGCTATGACAAGCCGCAACTGGCGCAGTATGGGCTGAATGCGGCGCGGAGTTATGCCAAGATTGCTCCTGCGGCTCCTCATGCGCTGCACATGCCGTCGCATATTTTTGCGCGGCTGGGGTTGTGGCAGGAGGATATTGATTCCAACATGGCGTCGATTGCGGCGACGCGCAAGACAGCGGCGATGCATATGGGCGACGCGGGGCATCAGTTTCATGCCATGGATTATTTGGTCTACGCTTACTTGCAAAGCGGGCGCGAGGCGGAAGTGGCGAAGGAGATTCAGGAACTCGACGGGATCAAGAGTCTGGACGAAGACGAGTGGGCGTACTCGGTGGCGAAGTTTAACGGGATGTACGATTTGGAACTGCATCGCTGGGACGATGCGGCGAAGCTGGAGCCGGTGGCTGGGGACCATCGCTTTCCGAACGCGATGATTTACTTTGCGCGGGCGATTGGGGCGGCGCGGGGCGGAAAGGTCGAGGCTGCACACGCTGACGTGGCGGAGATCGAGAAGATTCGGCTGAGCTTGTTTGCCGACAAGAAGCAGGAAGCTGCGGACGGTGTCGAGCGGATGGGCAAAGAAGCCGGGGCTTGGGTGGCGTTGGCAGAGGGCAAGGGTGACGATGGGGTGAAAACTTTGCGCGCGGTTTCGGATGAGGAAGATGCTGAAGGAGCCGAGCAAGCGGGGATTCCGGCGCGGGAGATGCTTGCTGATTTGCTGCTTCAGATGAATCGTCCCGAGGAGGCTTTGGCGGAGTATCAGGCTTCGTTGAAGTCGAATCCGGGGAGGTTTGATGGGCTGGCGGGGGCGGCGCAGGCGGCGGAGAAGTTGGGCAGGCAGCAGGAGGCGGATGGGTTCTATGGGCAGTTGCTGAAGGCCTGCGCGGGGTCGAGTTCGGAGCGGGTGGAGTTGAAGAGGGCGCGTTTGATGGTGGCGAGCAAGTAGTCTTTTTGCTGGGCTTACCTTGGTCTTGCCAGAGGGACAGGTTGGGCAGGGGGCCTTCGACTACGCCTCGCCCTCACTTCGTGACGGCGAGGCTTCGCTCAGGATGACAAATCAATACACAACGTTAGCGCGGCGGGGTTACGATTTCGAGGATTTCCTGCAAGCCTGCGCGGAGGCGCGCCAGATCGGCGGTGGGTTGTTTCGGGAATGGTAGAGGGGCTTGGGCCTTGTGCGCTTTGACTTCGTCACGCAGATGCTGGCGGGCGCCGGGAATGGTGAAGCCCTGGCGATAGAGCAGGTCTTTGATCTTGACTACCATCTCTACATCGCGGCGGCGGTAGTTGCGCTGGCCGGTGCTGCCTTTGACGGGATGCAGTTGCGGGAACTCGCTTTCCCAGAAACGCAGAACGTAGGCGGGCAAACGGCAGAGACGGGAAACCTCGCCGATCCGGAAATAGAGCTTGTCCGGAATCAGGATGTCTTCCGGCGGGTCTTTCTTTACGCCCAAGCTTTTCTGAGCCAGAGTTTTCTGCGCCGCGGCCTTTTGCGGGGCTGCAGGTTTTTTCGCGCCTGTCTTCTGTGTTGCAGCAGGCTTCGGAGAAAGCTCTTTGTTGTTCACCGTCATGTGGAAGTAGTTATATTCGCGTTGTAACACGTTGCCGTGCCAGCGACAACTCCCCGAAAGTTCCATCCTGCGAAGATTGGCCCTCCAATGCCCGGCGTATGAGGATCGCCGCAAATAACAAGGCCTCCGCGGAAGCTTATCCCGCCGGAGGCCCACTGATTTTTTCTAAAGCGGTTGCCCCGCTTTTAGTGCTTTTTCTTGGTTGCTTTTTTCTTTGCCTTTTTCTTCGTTGCCATGTTGAGCATCCTCCTTGAAAGATTCTCCCTTGATCTGCTACTCAACAAATTGGACCAGTAGCAGCCCTACCCCAAGATATTGGGGGTATATGAATACAATGTCAACAGTTTTTTGCACAGGTTCGGGGGAAGTTGAGTCGATTGCAAGCGCCCGTGAGGTTGCCGGCGATCACAGATCGCTCTCTTAAAGCGCCAATCCGAGACGATGTTGCCGTCATGTTCTAGAATGCCGGAATGAACCTTGCAGCCCACTACCTCGAAGAAATTCGTCGCCAGATGCGCGGCTACAAAAGGCTGGCAGACGGCGCACTGGCGCAGATTGGGGAAGAAGAATTCTTCCGCGAACTGGATCCTGAGTCCAACAGCATCGCCATCGTGGTGAAGCACATGGCGGGGAACATGCGTTCGCGGTTCACGGATTTCTTGACCACGGACGGGGAGAAGCCGGACCGCAACCGCGATCAGGAATTTGAAGTTGGCACGGCCGACCGGGCTGCGTTCCTCAAAGCCTGGGAGCAGGGTTGGAAAGCCCTGTTTGATACGGTGGATGCGCTGAAACCAGAAGACGTGGAGCGGAAGGTGATGATCCGCAGCGAACCGCACACTGTTTTGCAGGCGCTGAACCGGGCGCTGGCCCACCTGGCTATGCACGTTGGACAGATTGTGTATCTGGCGAAGTATTTCCGGTCGGATAAGTGGACAACGTTGAGCGTGCCTCGGGGCAAGACGGACGAGTTCAACGCGAAGATGCGGGAGAAGCACGATGAGTCGAAGGCTTAACGGAGAGGTTTTGGTATTGAAGCGAGGCCCGTCCCTTCTCGTGCTTACGGTTACTCTGATGACGGGAATTGCCTGTTCGCCATCGCCGACGCGTTTTGACTCGAGGGAATGGACGGTGGGAACTCCCTGGTCGCGCGGCGCCATGGTGGGGGATTTGATCGGCCGGAAGGCTCTGATTGGCAAGACCGGGCCGGAGATTCAGGCCTTGTTAGGACCGCCAGACTACAAAGACAATGCCTGGTATGGCTACAAGGTTGTCACCATCTCGAGATGCCAAATGTGGGAATGTCGGATCGACGTTGCCTTCGATAAGGAGTCTGGTCTTGTCGCAGATGTAGAAGTTAGCGATTGAGTCGAGTTGAGATGTACCGGAAAGTGAAGGTCGAATGTTTCATTGCCGACCCGGTCCGTGATAGCGGTAGTGTCCGGTGATTTTCCACGGAAAAAGCACGTCTTCGATCTTGGGACCTTCTCCGACATTGTGCAGTACTAGAGTTGCCGGAGCTGAGCGGCGGACGTCGGTCGACGACGATGCCGATGTGCGGCACGTTGCCGCCGAGATCCCAGCTAACGATGTCACCGGGCGGATAATCCTTCGCATTCGCGGTGACAGGTAACGCGGCTCCCTTGCGCTGAAAAAAGACCATGAGGTTGGGCACGCGGCGGTGGTCAATATTCGTGTCCGTGTGAGTCATGCCCCACTTGTGGGGGTATTCGGCGAAATGCGCAGCCATGTCTTCATGGACTTCCTTTTGCAAGTCGATTCCCACGGCCCGATACACGCGGATGATTTCGTCGGCGCAAACGCCGGTGCTGGCAGGAACGTCGCCGTTGGGGTAGTCGATGCGAACGTAGTCCGGAACGTAGCGGACGGTGTGGTTGGCGCGTTCGACGGCGGCAGCGACGAGTTGTGAGGTGAATTGCTGTCGACTGATTGATGTGCTGCGGCCGGTCTGGGCAGCGCAGACTGACAGCAGCAAAAGCGTACTGAGTAAAGAGTTTGCTCTGAGCACGGGTCAATTCTATCGCTGTGGCCGATCGCGGTGGCCTCGAGCGCTCTTCTGATTGTGCGGTGCTAAAATCGAATCTTTGTGCGAGTTTGTCGGTCTTGTTTGCTAGAAAGCTCTTATATGCCTGGAACGATGTTGGCTGTTGTAAAGCCCTCCGCTGCGCCTGGTTCTGAACTCCGCGAAGTCCCGATTCCTCAGTTTGGCCCGCGTGAGGTGCTGGTCAAGGTCAAAGTCGCGTCCATCTGCGGGACCGACCTGCACATTTACAACTGGGACCGCTGGGCGCAGGGGAGAATTCATCCGCCGTTGATTCCGGGACATGAGTTCTGCGGCGAGGTGGCTGCGTTTGGCGCCGAAGTGACAAGCGTAAAGGAAGGGGACTTTGTCTCCGCCGAGATGCATGTGGCTTGCGGGAAGTGTTTGCAGTGCCGCACGGGCGAAGCGCATGTTTGCCAGAACGTGAAGATCATCGGCGTCGACGCGAATGGAGCATTCGCTGAGTACGTGGTGATTCCGGAAAGCAATATCTGGAAGCTTGATCCGGCGATCCCGCAGGAATACGCTTCGATTCTCGATCCACTGGGGAATGCGGTGCATACGGTGCTGGCGGGGGAGATTGCTGGCCGCACTGTCGCCGTGACTGGGTGTGGCCCCATCGGGTTGTTTTCCATTGCGGTGGCGCGGGCGGTGGGAGCGTCGACAATTTTTGCTTTGGAGATTAACGAGCACCGGCGTGCGGTGGCGAAGCAGATGCACGCGGATCATGTGCTGGATCCGAAGAACGATGATGTTCGGAAGATCGTGAAGGAGCGCACCAGTGGGATTGGCGTGGACGTGGTGCTGGAAATGGCGGGCCATCCCGACGCGATCCGAATGGGATTCGATATTGTGCGCAGCGGAGGGAGGATTTCACTGCTGGGGCTGACTTCCAAACCGATTCCTCTTAATTTTTCCGAGGACATCATCTTTAAGGGCATTACGATTCAAGGGATCAATGGGCGGCGGATGTACCAGACCTGGTACCAGATGACGGCGCTCCTGACGAGTGGGCGGCTGGATTTGCGACCCGTGATTACGGACCGGCTTCCGATGAAAGACTTTGCCCTAGCAATGGAGCGGCTGAAGACGGGCGAGGCCAGCAAGATCCTGGTGTATCCGAATGGGGAGATGTAAGGCTTGGCTAAGGCCTTAAGACCACGCGGGCGGGGGCGCCCGCGCCACACGGGCTCGTCAAAATCCTTTCCGGTAAGGAGAAATGTCGCCGATTCGGGAAGAAGTACAGGGGCGCTGAAGGTCGGGTCTCCTTTTGCCGACGTTCAGATGATTGGAGTGGGCGGGACTAAATGTAAAAGACTCAACAATTTCCACAGCGCATGCCGTGCAATGCGGAGTAGAATCAACTTGGCCACCCAAATGCGGACAATAATATTCAACCTTCAGTCAGGAAAGGACCATTCACCATGTGGAAACCTGCAAATCAACCGCAAACCCCTTCTCGACCCGGTGCTCCGGAACCGGAGCGTCCAGCTATGACACCCACGCCGCAGAGCGCGCCCGAACCCGGTCCGGTGGCGGCAGCAGCGCCCCGGCCAATCGTAACTACCACGGCCGACCAAGCTACGATCGGAAAATCACTCGTCATCAAAGGTGAAGTCACCGGTTCTGAGGCTCTTTATATTGACGGACGTGTGGAAGGTTCCATTAACCTCGCCGGCAATCGAGTCACCGTGGGCCGCAACGGCGTCGTGAACGCCAGTGTGACAGCGCGGGAGATTGTGGTGCTGGGCAAAGTGAAGGGTAATCTCACGGCTAGCGACCGCGTCGATATTCGCAGCGATGGTTCGCTGACGGGGGACGTAGTTGCTGCGAGGATTTCGATTGAAGATGGCGCGTACTTCAAGGGCGGCATTGATATCCGCAAGGGCGGAACGCCTGCGAGCCAGGGTCAGCCTGCCAAAGTCAACGGCGAGGCTGTCAAGGAACAGGCTGTGGAAGCTCGCGCTTAATTTTTGAAATAGTTTCTGGCGACGGGTGCCTTCGGGCACCCGTTTTGCTTTTTGTGAAGCGCGCGACTAAGTCTTGCGCAGATTCTTGAGCAGGTCGGATCGCGTTAGCCAGAGCCCAGCGGCTACGGCAGCCGTCCAAGTGAGCGTCGTCAAGGATAGCGACAGGAAATCGCTCCAGCGCGTATTGCTCACGGGAATGGTCTGCGCTGCTTCATAGCTCAGTCCGGCGGCGATCACGGCGACCAATAGGGCCTTAGCAAGTTCGCCCCAGGGCAGGCCATCCCAGCGGACCAAGCCGCGCGAATGCAGTAGTAAGGCGAGGGCGAGTGTGTTGGCGAGGATGCCGATGTCGGACGCTGCGGCTAAACCCACGAAGGAAAAGTTGCGAAACAGAATTGAATATACCGGCAGGGATGCGAGCGTGATGATGGTGCAGGCGATCATGGGAGTAAGCGTGTCGCCGGCTGCGTAAAACGCACGCGCATACAAGCCCTGCGCGCACCAACAGGCCAGCGAGAGAGCGAACCAGAAAAAGTAAGTTGCGGTAATGTGGGAATCGCCGAGCGAAAATCTTCCTCGACGGTAGACCAGATCAATCACGGGAAGAGCGGCGGCCATCATCCAGCCTGTTGCAAGGAATGAGGCGGCGGTGATGCGGTAGATCGACGCATTCACCGTTTTAGCAAAATCGTCCATGCGCTTTTCGCCGAAGAGTTTGGCGAAAAATGGCAGCGAGGCCTGACCGGTGGCCTGTCCCAGGATCGCTATGGGAACTGCGAAGAGGCGCTTGGCATAGTTGAGGCGTGTGATGTCACCCAGGCCGCCCGATGCGAAGTGGCGGAGAATCCAGTCGTCCGCCGTAACCAGAGATACGCCGAGCATTAAGGGAATCGAGAGCTTGGCCCATTCGAGGAACGCCGGATTCTTTATGTCCCACGAAAGACGGAAGCCGGTTCCAATGCGGGCCGCGCCGATTGCGTTGACTAAGAACGGACCGACGAAGGCCCCGGCCAAAGCGCCGTAGGCGAGCGAGGAGATTCCGAACTGCTTGCCGAGCACAATCCCGCCCAGGATGATGAAAACGTTGTAGAGAAGTGGTCCGAAGGCGGGGAACAAAAACAGGCGCCGCGAGAGGAGGACCGCCGAGACCACTCCGCCCACATAGAAAAAGATCTGGGCTGGAAGCAGTATGCGGGTGAGATGGACGCACAATGCCATCTGGTCGGCGTCGAACTTGGGTACGACGAGACGCAGAAGCTGTGGGGTGTAGATCTCCGCCAGGATCACGCCGAAGGTCAGCACCGTTGTCATCACGGTGATGATGATGGAAAAGGTCTTCTGGGCTTCATCCTCGCGCTTCTCGGCTACGAATCGCGTGTAGATGGAGATGAAGGTGATCGAGGCGGCGCCGCCTGCAACGATGTAGTTCAGAAAATCGGGAATGGTGAAGCCGGCGACGTAGGCATCGGTCAGCCGGCCTGCGCCGAAGGCCCATGCGATGTAGGCTTCGCGGACGTATCCGATGACGCGCGAGAGCATCACCGCAGTCATCAACAAGAGAGTAGCGGAAGTATTGCTGTGCTGGTGCGAGGGACGGAGGGTCCGCAAGGCGCGCGCGAAAATGCTTGCGGATTCAGGTTGCGGAGAGGTTTCGGAACTTGCCATCTAGCCGCGATTGTACATGGCAGAATCGTGGCTCCTGTGGCGCTCTTCCGTGGGGTAGACGCTTCGGTAACAGCTTTTTGCGGCTTTGACACTCGTTTTCTCTAGCCGCGATAATTGAGCAGTGACTCAAGCCCGCCATCCTGCCGCATTTCCCCGTTCCTTTCGAAAGTCATTTCCGCAAGCTGTGCGGGGCGAAGGCGTCTACATTTGGGATTCCGACGGTGAGCGTTATCTGGATTTCTCCGGGCAGGCGGCAGTGAATTTCATCGGCCACGGTGTCCCTGCGATTTCTGAGGCGGTCGCGGCACAGGCGTCCCAGTTGGAATTTGTTCACAGCAGTCAGTTCACTACGGCGATTGCCGAAGATTACGCCGCTGAGTTGCTGGAATTCGCGGGCAAGCATTTTCGCGGCGGATGTGTGTACTTTACCAGCGGTGGCTCCGAGGCCATCGAGACTTCGCTGAAGCTCGCGCGTCAATATCAGATCGAAGTCGGCCAGGGCCAGCGCTACCACATGCTCAGCCGCACGCAGAGCTACCACGGCTCGACGCTGGGGGCGCTGGCGGTTTCCGGGAATGTCCGGCGGCGTGAGATTTATCTCCCCATGGTGCGCGAGTTTACCCACGTTGGAATTCCTTATTGCTATCGCTGCGTCTACAACTGTCTCAACGGCTGCACGAATTGCGCGGAGAAATACGCAGGCGAACTCGAGAAGGCCATCGAGTTATCGGAGGGCGAGGCAGCCGCATTTATTCTGGAACCCGTTAGCGGCGCAACTCTTGGCGCCGTCGTGCCCTCCGCGCGCTACATGCAGGGCATCGCCGAAATTTGCGAACGGACTGGCGTGCTTCTTATCGTTGACGAAGTGATGACTGGCATGGGCCGCACGGGGCGCAATTTTGCTGTCGACCACTGGGGCGTTGCGCCCGACATTCTGGTCGCAGCCAAGGGACTTTCCAGCGGCTATGCGCCGCTCGGCGCGGTGCTGGCCAGCAAGAAAGTTGTTGATGCGATCGCCAAAGGTTCAGGGGCGTTCCTGCATGGGTTCACCTACAATGCCCATCCGCTTTCCGTGGCGGCGGGGCGGGAAGTCTTACGGCACATGAAGAAACACGATCTGGTGCACGCCGCGGACTCTGCTTCGCCGGGCACGCCTGCCAGCCATTTGAAGACGGCCCTTGCAACGCTGCTTGATGAGCGCGCCGTCGGTGACGTTCGCGGCATCGGCCTGCTGTGGGGTGTGGAGTTCGTTGCCGACAAGACAACGAAGACGCCGTTCTTCGCCGATTTCAACTTTGCCGGCCTCGTTGGGGAGGCTGCGAAGAAGCGCGGTCTGCTGGTTTACCCGATGCAGGGCTCGGTGAATGGCCACTCGGGGGACCATGTGCTGGTCGCTCCGCCGGCCGTGATTACAGCGGAGCAGATTGACTGGGCCGTGGGGATATTGCGAGACGCCGTCGACGAGGTGTGCCAGACGACTTAAGGATTCCGGTCTTCGCCAAGAAGATTATCGTTTTTCGATATTCTGTAAGCGGAACATTAAAGTTCCCCAGCCCATCTTAGCCCGCATCTGAACAGGCGTATGACGCTCATCCTCGGCGTACCAAATCCAGAGAGCGCCTTTGCCTTTGAGGGTGCCCGTGGTGGCTTCCACCCGCACCCGGATGGTTGAGTATGCGCCGCTGGGAGTCTTTACTGCTTCTTTCCCTTCCACTTCGGCTTGCACAGTCGCTGTCTTGCCGTCATTCACGGGAAACGTATAAACATTTCCTGGCGCGAGTGGCAAGGATCCCAGGTAATAGAAGCCGGTCAAAACGTCCGTAACGCATCCGGGTATGTCGTTTTCGACCGTCTTCGTGGCGTTGGTCTTGAGATTTTTCTCTTCCAGAACGCCCTTGCGCCGCGGGTAATCGAAACGAATCTCCGTTTGCCGCTTGTGGGAGCCCTCCTCAGCGTGCTTGGAGATTCGCAGGGAGCAAAATGTCTTCGGATCGACCGCCGACTGGAACTGATCCCGCACCGTGTAGAGCATGTTGACGACACCCGCGGAATTCGCCGTTGCCACCACATGCTTTTCAGCGCCAGCAGTTTCCACGTGGATGGTGGCCGTCCCCGCCGTGAAGAAATGCCACTCCACGGCGTACGTATAATTCGAGCTTTCGAGAAACTGATAGGTTATTGGCGGCGGGACGATCGCTGGGTCGGTGCCATTGCCCTGTGCGTGCGCGCGGCTGAAGGAAACCGCGAAAACCAGCAAGATGGTAGCGGCGCGGAGCGCACGAGCCAGACGGGGAATCAAGCGGCTCCTGAATAAACCTGAATTGAACTATCGCGAGAACCAGATTAATTTTACGGTGAGCAGGACGATCATAGCGAGCGTGCCCGCCAAGGCATTGTACTCGCGATGCTGGAGATAAAGTTCCCGGGAAAACGCCCCGCGCGGATGACCGGAGGCAGAGAATAAAGCTCCGACGCGCGGCAGTAGTCGCGGAACCCGGCGCTCATACTCCGCGAAATCCGGAAAGCGCTGGCGCAAGAAAACCTCTTCGCCTCGAATCACGGGCAAGTAGATCGCGAGAAACATCAAGAGCAATACGATTAAAACGATCCAGCTGCGCGCTGACAACGCAAAACCAAGAGCGATGACAATCGACCCCAGATATAAAGGATTGCGGGTGTATGCATAGGGCCCCGCGGTGGCGAGGTCTTCATTTTTCCGCACGTACCCGGACGCCAGTGCGCGAATTCCCAGCCCCACCGCTGCCACGCCGCCACCGAACACTATCGACCAACATGCCGGGCGTGCCAACCATAGGTACAAAACCGCGAACAAAAAGCCGAGCGGCACGCGCACGCGACGCGCGATACGGTTCCAGATCACGCCGCACCTCCCAGAAGTTCTCGAGCCGCAGCGAGAGCTTGATCGGCTGTAATTCGCAGAAGTCCAGGCTCCGCTTCTGCGCGGCGCGAGTGCGAAGTACTACTCTCCGGGCTGCGCAGGACGATGCTTTTCGTTCCAAAAGGACCGTTTCGCACTGGATCCGTAGGGCCAAAAATTGCGACGACTGGCACTTGCATTGCCGCTGCCATATGCAACGGTCCGGTGTCGCCTCCAAGAAATAGAGACGCGCGCCGCGTCAATGCGATCAACTCACCGAGAGAACATTGCACAGGCTTCGCTGCACCGTCGCTGCTGCTCGTCACCGCTTCCGCGAGTTCTTCCTCGCCCGGCCCGTGGTTGATCAGGAGCGTGTACCCGTCGCTCGCAAGTTCCCGGGCCACGGTCCCATAACGCTCGGCAGGCCACTGTTTCGCGCCCCAACCCGCGCCCGGATTCAGAAGGACCAGCCGCTTCGCTCGGAGCTCTTCGAGATAACGGTCGCACCAAGCCTCTGCGGCGGGATCGTGGGGGAGGATGGTCGTGGGTACACCGCTTGTAACTATAAATTCCGCAGCGAGTTCGATGTTTTGTTCGATTACGTGCCTGCTTTGCGTTCGTACACGCGTGTTATAGAACCAGCTTGCGGGAGTTTCCCGCGGCGCGGCGAAGCCCATAATCCGCCGTGCCCCTGACCAGCGCGCGATCATCGCAGAGCGAATCGAACCCTGGAAATCAATCGCAGCATCGTATCGCGCTCTCCGGAGTTCACCCAGACTGCTCCAGAGATCGGACCAGGTAGCAGGCGCCAATGGGCTTCGGCGCCACTGCTTCGTGCGAACACAATGCACGCGATTCACGAAAGGCTTTTGTTCGGAAAGTGGGCCGTCTCGCTCATAACCACGGGCGCATAACAGCTCCGCCCAGCGCTCCTCAATAACCCATCCAATGGCTGCTTCGGGGAGCGACGCTCGCAGCGCCGCCGCAGCAGGGAGCGCGTGAATTACGTCACCCATGGAACTCAGGCGGACGATCAACAGTCGCCGTACTGCCGCCGTTTCCATCTAGCTCATCGCGCGTGGCGACAGGCGGGTGCGGATGATTTCGCTGGTCGAATGATCCTTGGGATCTCCGACGATTTCAACCCGGCCACCATATTCGCGCACGACGTCTCCCTCGGGTACGCTCTCCGCCGTGTAGTCCGTGCCTTTGGCGTGGATATTAGGGCGGATTTCGCGTACGATCGCGCGCACGTCCGGTTCGGCGAAGACGACGATGGCATCGATGCACTCCAACGCTGCGAGAATCTCAGCCCGCTCCCACTCCGGCATGAGAGGCCGCCCCACGCCTTTCAACATTCTTACGGAGTCATCGGAGTTAATGGCGACCACCAGCTTTCCACCGAGGGCTTTGGCCGCCCGGAAATAGCGGATGTGCCCGACGTGCAGGAGGTCGAAACAGCCGTTGGCCAGCGTGACGGAATGGCCCGCCTGACGCCATTCCTCGACGAGCCGCTG
The DNA here is from genome assembly GCA_963819745.1 of uncultured Acidobacteriota bacterium. GTDB lineage: Bacteria > Acidobacteriota > Terriglobia > Acidiferrales > UBA7541 > Acidiferrum. The sequence continues at coordinate 14,937 of CAWFXG010000013.1, forward strand.
CAATTCGCTGCGGGTTACGACCTTGCTGGGTTCGGAAGTCATTAGTTCGGAGGTCATCAGTTCGGAGGTCATCAGTTCGGAGGTCATCAGTTCGGAAGTCAATGGGATCGCGTCGCCGGAGGTGCCTGCTCCAGAGCGTGTAACAGCTCGGCGCGAGAAACCGTCGCCGTACCGCGTTTCATTACCACAATTCCTCCCGCGTAGTTGGCAAGATGGGCGGCTTCTTCGGTGCTTGCCCCGGCCGCGAGGGCAGCGGTGAAGGTGGCAATCACGGTGTCGCCAGCGCCCGTGACGTCGGTGACCTCGTCGCTGCCAAACGACGGAATATCCACTGGCTTGTGGCGGCGAGTAAAAGCCACCATGCCATCGCGGCCACGCGTGACGACTAAAGACTCCAGTTTGAGACGCCGAACTACTTCGTCGCCTGCATCCACTAGCTTTCGCCAGTCCTGGCCCACACGGAGCCGCAAGGCCTCTTCGATCTCGGCCTCGTTGGGCGTGGCCGCTGTAATTCCGGAAAACTCCAGCAGGCGGTAGCGCGAGTCCAGGGTGACCGGAATATCCTCGAGCCGGCTTTTCAACCGCACAGCCTCGAGAATCGCTGGCGACGCTGTTCCATATCCGTAATCCGAGATCAGCAGCGCATCGGAGGCTTTGGCGTATTGCCGGGTCGCCAGGATTAGTTCCCGTGTCAGCGGGCGGCTGAGTTTCTCTGTGGGCTCCCGGTCGATCCGCACGACTTGCTGCCGCCACGTGTGCGGCATACCCGCCAGTATGCGGGTCTTTGTGACGGTGGTATAGCTCTTGTCGCGCTGAATGCCGGTGAGGGGAATGTGCTTTTTCTTGAACTGCTGCAAGAGCAGTTTGCCGGCCTCATCCTCGCCGACGACGCCGACGGGCAGCACGTTCACGCCGAGATCTGCCAGGTTATAGATGGCGTTGGCCCCGCCTCCGGGGACAACCATTCGTTCCCGATGCTTCAAAATTAGAACAGGCGCTTCCCGGGAAACGCGGGAAATTTCGCCAAACACAAATTCGTCGGCCACCAGGTCGCCGAGGACGGTTACGGTTGCTTGAGGGAAGGCCTCAACGATTTTCTTGAGGCGGTCAGTTTCTTTATTGTGCTTTGTCATGATTGCAAACGCTGGCGGCCGGTTCCGGCCCCAGCAGGATTTTCTCACACCGCAGCCGCTCGCGCGGGAATTTGCGCCATCAAAAGGCTTAGGGCGGCATCGGGATCGAGCAACTCCATCGTGACGATGGCGGCAAGGAGCGGCTTCATGCGCTCGGCGTGGGGCTGAAGGTTGATCACGTCCTTTTCGGTGGTCACGAAGGCGGCGCAGTTTTTTTCTTCGCGAAGGCCAGCAAATCCTCGTACATCTTTTTCCGTGTACGCGTGGTGGTCGGGGAATGGGAATCTCCACGGCGGCGACGACTCCGGCTGCGCGGAGTTGTCCAAAAAATCTCTCCGGGCGCGCTATGCCGCAAAACGCCGCAACGCGCGGCGGAAGAGCGGCAGGCGGATTCCGCGCCGCACCCGCCAAATGGTTTTTCGTCCCAGCCGTCGCGCCGGATAGGGAACGTTCTCCTCCAGCACGACTACGTTGGCGCGCTTCAGCGCGGTTAAGGGCTCGCGCAAGCCGGCCTCCGGGCAGGAGGCGATCTTCGAAATCCGAGGCATTGACCATCACAATATCCAGATTGCGCGCCAGAGCGCGATGCTGGAAGCCATCGTCCAACAGGTGGAACTGGGGTCCAAAGCTAGCCTCGGCAAACTGGCCGGCCTCGTAGCGCTTTTCGCCCACAACAACCGGAACGCCCAACTGCTGTGCAATGAGCAGGGGCTCGTCGCCAAATTCGGCGGGGGTCCCGTTGGGATCGACTAACAGCACGCCCGTCGTGGATCGCCCATAGCCTCGGGAAAGTACGTCGAAGTCGACGCCGCGATCCTTCAGAAGTTCGCCGAGCAAGATGACAAAAGGAGTTTTACCGGAACCACCCACGGCTAAGTTGCCAATGCTGATGACAGGCCCGCGGAGGCGCCGAGCTTGCAAAGCTCCTCGCTCGTGCAGAGCGTTCCTGGCTCGAACGATGGCGCCGTACATGGAATCCAATAGGTTCATGGCAGCCGTTATCAGTGCGAGTCCGATCCTCCGTTCGACAGGAGTTTGGCCAGCGCCTGCAAGGTTCGCGCGCTGGCGCCCATTTGTTGCCGAAGAGTTTGCAGGGCTCGCTGGCCGAGTTCTTTGCGTTGCTCGGGCGAATCGACCAGTTCCATGAAGACCAAGGGAAGTTCCGCGGCCCCGACGATGCGCACCGCTTGATTCTGCTGGAAGAGCGTGACGATATCACGAAAATTCTGGAAGGAAGTACCAACTACTACAGCCACCCCAAACAGAGCCGGTTCGAGGATGTTGTGGCCGCCATAGTCGACGAGACTGCCTCCGACGAAAGCCAGATCTGCTAACGAGTATGCCGAGGCCAGTTCTCCAATCGAATCCAGCAGAAAGACGCCGCCGGAGACCGACTCTCCGCGCCACTGGGAGCGCCGCCAGTGTTTAATTTTCAATTGCTGCAACAAGACTGCGACTTTGTCGAAACGCTCGGGATGGCGCGGCGCAAGAATCATCATGGCTTTCGGATGGCTGGCTAAAACGTTTTCGAAACCGCGCATCAGGAGGGACTCCTCGCCTTCCATCGTGCTGCCGCAAACCAGTACGGGAGTTGCACCTGTTTTACTTAAGACTTCGCGGAGTTGCGCGACGAAGGCGGTCTCCGGTGGCGGTGGCACATCGAACTTTAGGTTTCCGCTCACGCGGACACGTTCCGGGATGGCGCCAATTTCGATCAAGCGCTTGGCGTCTTCGCCGGTTTGGGCAAGGAAGAGATCGATGTTCCGCAAAACTGGAAGGAGCCATCTGCGAAAGCGCAGATATCCGGGGAATGAGCGGTCGGAGACGCGCGCATTCACAACTGCGATTTTCGCTCCGCTCGCCTTGCAGAGGCGGAGAAAATTCGGCCAAAACTCCGTCTCGGCCATCACTACCAAAGAAGGACGCAACGCCCGAAGATACGGCCTCACGCAAAATCCGAGGTCCAGTGGAAAGTAAAATACGTTCTGTTCTCCGAAACGTGTCCGCGCCAGTTTCTGCCCGCTTGCCGTCGTAGTTGAAATCACGACGCGATTTCCGGGAAATTTCTCGCGCAACGCCGTAACCAGGCCGGCGACCGCTAGGACTTCGCCTACGGAGACGGCGTGCACCCAAATGGCGGGAGCGTTGCCCGGCTGCAAAATGCGTTGCGGAACTCGTCCAAGCCGCTCTCCCAGTCCTGCCCTGTACTTGCCATGGGGCGCCATCTGGAAAATCCAGAAGGGAAGTCCCACAACGAGCAAGGCCGCGAGCAACGCGCTGTAAAGCACATACATGCTGAGTGGTCATTCTAACCGCAACATGCAGCGGCGCCGGAAAACTCCGTGAGGGGCCGGGGCATCTATAATCACCAGCAGGAATCTACTTTGCTTCGTCTCCCCTCCATTGCGCGGCGTACCAAGGCAATTTCCCTCTTTGTTGTTTTTGCAATTGGAGTCTCCGTAGCGGGCAAGGAATTCAACCTGCCGACTCCGCATCCTGCCCCCAGCTATCCCGCTCGAGACCAACACACCGACGAATCGGTGACGGTTGCGGTCGATCCTTACGACATGCCTGATAAGGCCGCCATCTTCACTACTAACTATGCAGACGAGGACATGCTGCCGGTCTACGTGATCATCACCAATGACAGCGACGAGACGATCACACTCAGTGGGATGAAGGCCGAGTTCATTACTGCGAGCCGAACTAAAATTGCTCCCGCCACGCAGGACGATCTCTACCGTCGTCTCTCGCATCCCAAGGGGCCGAAGGCGCGCTTGCCCATTCCGATACCGATTCCCACCGGCCGCCCCAAGGGAACGGTGAGCACCAAGGCCGTGGATGAAATGCAGCGTGCTCAGTTTTCCGCACGCGCCGTCGAACCGCATTCGACCCAGGCGGGATTTTTGTTTTTTGACATCAATGGCATCGATAATCCGCTTCCGGGGGCGCACTTTTTCCTCACGGGCCTGCGCAATGCTAAAGGGGACGATCTCTATTATTTCGAGATCGCGCTGGAGAAATACTTGAGCGCTCCGCAGCCGGAGAAGCAGCAGTCGGCGGAGCCTGCTCAGAAATAGCGCGCGGGATCAACCATGCATGTGCAGTTGCCAAATCCCCGCCCTGTCGCTTACGCGACAAGGACGGGGCACCCACTACTAGTCCCGGTGAACGGTCTCCATCGAGAACGCCGGTAAGCAGACGGCGATGTATTCTGCCCCGCCCTCGAACGGCGTCAGATACTGCACCCACTCGCCGCCGTGTGCGATTACGGCCTGACCTGCGGTTACGTCCATCTCTCCACTTTTGTGGCGCACGCGCACGGTGCCTTTCAGCACGATGGTGAACTCCTCGAACTCGGGAGTCTGTCCGGGCTCTTCCCAGCCTTGCGGGCTGCGCATGTGGGCGATGCTGGTAGAGGTAGTCTTTGTGTTCACCCGGCCAACGTATTCGTCGATGAGTTTCGGCTTGTTGCCAGCGGCTTGAATGCGAGTGGGCTGCGCGATGATCGTTGGCATGGGTTCCTCTGTGGAAGAAAATGGCGAAGGTTAAAGATAAACTAAGCAATGCCCGTTGCAACTCCCTCCCCGGCAAAGCCTGCGCTGCACAGCCCGCTGATTCTGGTTGTCTTGGCGTTCCTTGCCATTCATCTTGTGTGGGGCTCGACGTACCTCGCGATTCGCTTTGCGGTCGAGACTATTCCGGCTTTCATCGCCGTCGGCGTGCGGCAGTTTACTGCTGGCTCGTTGCTGCTGCTCTGGTGTTTATTCAAGGGCGAGCGGCCTACGTTGCGGCAATGGCGGGCGAGCGCGGTGATCGGAGTTTTCTTCTTCCTCATCGGGCACGGAACGCTGCACTGGGCTGAGCAGAAGGTGCCTTCGGGTTTATGCGCGGTGATTATTGCGAGCGAGCCCATGTGGGTTTTGCTGATGTCGGCGGCGGCCGAGCGCAAGTGGCGCCTGAATGCCACGCTGGGCACTGGGCTGATCCTGGGGCTGGCGGGCGTCGGCGTCTTGTTTCAGGGAGAAACGCTGCGTTCTGCCCCTGGAATTCTGCTTGCCGCCATCGCCGTGCTCATCGGAGCCATTTCCTGGTCCGTCGGCATTGTTTATTCGCGGCGTTCGCATCTCTCCGGGAATCCCGTGTTGCTCTCTGCGATGTCGCTTATCTCCGGCGGGGTCATGCTGCTACTTGCCAGCGCTCTCTTCGGCGAATGGGGCCGTGTTTCCTGGGCCGCGATTTCGCCGCGTTCGCTATGGGCGCTGGGCTACCTCATCGTTTTCGGTTCCATCGTCGCCTTCACTGCCTACAACTGGCTGATGGAGCGCTACTCGCCCACGCTCGTCGCCACGCACACTTATGTCAACCCGGTGGTGGCGGTTTTGCTGGGATGGTGGCTGGCCGGGGAGAAGATCACGCTGAGCATGGGGATGGCGGCGGCGATGATTCTGGCGGCGATTTTGTTGGTGGAACGGGGTGGGCGCGGACTTGCTCCTGATTAGGCGCTGTGCCGAATATTTGGCACGGTGGCCTTTGAGACCCCCCTCCCCCTCCCCCCTCGATCTAATGGAATCAACAGGATACGCGGATTACGGGCGCAAAATCTTGATTTCAAAGAACTTACAGGCAAAATCTTGAAAACAAATGAGTTAGCTGGCCAAGACCATTTCGCCGTGGAACAGAATGCCCTACTAGGTAGGGTGAGGCCAAGCGCGCGTTAAGTCAACGACTTTGTTGAGAATTTGCGGCCACGGGTTCCAAAATGGGAAGGCCGTTTCAGTAGTTGGCGTGCCGCGTAGGGCTGAATTGCTGCTGCCCACAAAAGCTTACGTCAGGCCGCCTGATAAGAACGCGAGTGGAGGAAGCGCTTGGTGGTGGTGTCAAATATATTTGACATTGGCGCGAATTCCGTTTACCTTGTCGCTGTCAAAGATATTTGACATTGGAGGACGCATGTCGCGTCTCAGTTTTCAGGAAAAAATGCTTTGGGCCCGGCTTGCTGGGGTCATGGTGGTGGCCGGGTTCTACCTCCGTTATCTGATGCACTCGTCCCCGGGGAACCACTACCTCCATGCCATCCTCATCGTTCTGCTTTTCCTTTTTGCCTCCGTGCGAACGTTCGTTCGCTGGCGGTCGAGAAACGTGATTGAAGATGAGCGCGACCGGGCCGTGGCGGCCATTGGCACGCGCTGGAGCAATAACATTCTGTGGGCCGGGCTGCTGGTGATCTTCGTGCTGTACTGGGATCACGGCAGCGTGCGGTCGGCCAGCTACCTCATCAGCCTTCTTTTCCACTTGCTTCTGCTGGCCGCGCTGGCGCGCATCATTCGCGAGATCGTTGCCTATCGGATGTCGGCATGAGCGGCATCAGCAATACGATTCGCGAGCTCCGAAGTGGACGATCGATGACGCAGCAGGAGCTTGCCGACCTCATCTTCGTGACACGCCAGACCGTGAATGCCATTGAGAGTGACAAATACTCTCCGTCGCTGGAAGTGGCGTTCCGGATTGCGGGCGTGTTTGGGGTTCCGCTGGAGCAGGTGTTTCAGTATCGGGCGGAGGGGAAGCGGGGCGAGCAAGATTAGCGGCGTATGGGTAGCCTGACAAGGTGCGGATCGCGCGGTTCGGCGCAGGTGTTCATCGCGGGATGTATGTCGGGCGTCGAGGTCTGAGCAATGCGGTGGCTGTTCTGGCATAATTGCGCGCATGAATGACAACGATTGGCGCGACCTTGGGCCGGTGGAGCAATTCCTGCAAGCGTCCGTTACGGAAGCGGCGGTTGACCGAGCGAAGATTGCCGTTTCCCACAAGGACGGGAGGTTTGGCGCTGTCTCTGGCGTATGCAACCACGTGGGCGGCCCGTTAGGGCAAGGGCGGCTGGACGGCGATTATCTGGTTTGTCCGTGGCATCACTGGAAATTTCACCGGATTACGGGCAAGGGCGAGCCTGGGTTCGAGGAGGATGCGGTTCCACAGTATGACGTCCGGGTCGAGGGCGGACATCTTTGGGTATCGACGAAGCCGCTCACGCAGCGCCACAAGAGTGCACATGACCCGCACCCGCTGGCGCGTCCGGTGCAACGCGCCCCAGGAACGGTGCGGATTGCCGGTATCTCCACCACGGCGATGGATGCAGAGTATCCGCGCTATTCGACGTCGGATGCCCTGCTGGAGGTGGCGCTCCAGAGCGCGAAAGAGCGCGGGCACGAGACGCAGTTGATCAAGCTCAACGATCTGAAGTTCCGCTCCTGCGAGGGCTATTACTCCAAAAGCGCACAGGCTTGTACCTGGCCTTGTTCCATTACGCAGATGGATCCCGAGGATCAGCTGGATCGCGTCTACGAAGCCCTGGTGCATTGGGCGGACGTGATCCTGGTGGCAACTCCAATTCGATGGGGCGCAGCGGGATCCCTGTTTTTCAAAATGGCGGAGCGTTTGAACTGCATTCAGAACCAGATTACGATTCGCGACAACGTTCTAATCAAGAACAAAGTGGCGGCATTTATCATCACCGGGGGCCAGGACAACATACAGGGTGTGGCCGGGCATCTCCTGACATTCTTCGCCGAGCTGGGTTTCTCCTTTCCCCAGTTCCCGTTTATCGCGCACTCCCGGGGATGGTCGGCGGAGGACATGGAGCACAACATCGACTATGTGATGAAGAGCCAGGAGCTGAGGGAGGGCGCCTGCCAGTTGCTGCAAAGGGCGATTGAGCTTTCCGAATTCCTGATGTCACGTGTGGGAAGCGAAAAGTTGGAGCGTGGAGGGAGAAAGGCGCACCACCTCGATGTAAGCCTCAGCGAACTGATGAAGTGAGTTGGGCGTTGTGGCCACCCGCCAAGGGCGGGGCATCCGAGGGTTCCGTTTGCGGAAGGAGGATCCAAACCGCGAAAGGGTTGGCCACCCGGCAAAGGGCGCGAAAGGACGGGGCACCCGATATTCCTTACAATAGCTTCGCAAGCAAGCGCGGCGCGGCAGGATTGAGAAAGAACACCGCAAAAGACAGTCTGAAGGATATTTTCTTGTTAAATCAGCCAAATCGCTATCGCGCGCGTGAGCAGGCTATAGAGTCTTGGATGCTCGCGATAGTGCGAGACGGGGGCATAGCGAGGCTGGACGACCTGCACATCGATGTGATCGACGAGTTGTGGAAACCACGTGAGATGTGGATTCAAGCCGGACGCGAGGCCATTCTGCAAGCAATCGCGTTACGTGAGAGGCATCGCCTTCCGTTCAAAGTTGCACTCGGATTCTCGCTCACGTCTGGGGAAAACTTTACAGGTCTCGACTTCCACTCTGGTGACGAGCTGATGAGACAGCTAGCGTGGAGTCCGCCGTCACTCTACCTTTTCGAGGTAGGCAAGGAACCAAGAACAGAGACTCATTGGGCGGTCAAACAAGGGGTTCTGCATTCTGATGCTGTTGTCCAGGACCTCGATCCAAGCTTCCTCGGTGCCGAGTTACTCACAACAACCTGCTACTACCTCGAATTCTGCCAAACAGGATCAAGCGAATATAGCCGAAGCGTCTTCATTGAAGGCTAGTTCCTAGCCCTCACCCGCTATAATTTCCCCATGGCCACTACAGCCCCTCCACTCGCGACCACGAAATACGAGCCCGTGATTGGGTTGGAAGTTCACGTCCAGCTCCTCACCAACACCAAAATTTTCTGTTCCTGCTCGACGCAGTTTGGGAACCAGCCTAACTCCAATGTTTGCCCTGTTTGCCTTGGGTTGCCTGGGGCGCTGCCGGTGTTGAACAAGAAGACTGTGGAATATGCCGTGCTGGCGGCGATGGCTTTGAATTGCCAGATTCGCGAGACGTCGATTTTTGCGCGGAAGAACTACTTTTATCCTGACTTGCCGAAGGGCTACCAGATTTCGCAGTTTGATAAGCCGATTGCTGAGCATGGGTGGCTGGAGATCAAGGCGGCTTCCGGAGCTGCTGGAGTAACTACGAAAAGGATTGGGATTACGCGGCTGCACATGGAGGAAGACGCGGGGAAGAGTTTGCATGACGGGTTTCCTGATGCGGCGAACAAGACTGCGATTGACTTGAACCGCAGCGGCGTGCCGTTAATAGAAATTGTGAGTGAGCCTGACCTGGCGAGTCCGGCTGAGGCTTACGAGTACCTTACGCGGCTGAAGGAGATCATTCTTTACACCGGGGTGAGCGACTGCAACATGGAGGAAGGGTCCTTGCGTTGCGACGCCAATGTTTCGGTGCGTCCGGTGGGGCAGAAAGAATTCGGGACGAAGGCGGAAGTGAAGAACGTGAATTCGTTCCGTTTCATCAAGCAGGCGCTGGAGTACGAGATTGAGCGGCAGGTGGAGCTGATTGAATCCGGTGGGAAGGTGGTGCAGGAGTCGCGGTTGTATAGCGCTCACGAGGGGCGGACGTATTCGATGCGCTCGAAGGAGCAGGCGCATGATTACCGGTATTTTCCGGAGCCGGATTTGCTGCCTTTGGTGGTTGACGCTGGGTGGCAAGCGGAGATTCGTCAGCAGCTTCCCGAGTTGCCGGAGGCGCGGCGGGCGCGGCTGGTTTCTGAGTATGGAATTACCGAACAGGACGCTGGCGTGCTGACCATCACCAAGGGCTTTGCTGACCAGTTTGAGGAAGCGGCGCGGGCTTCGAAGAGTCCGAAGCGCGTGGCGAATCTGGTGCAGGGGGAGCTTCAGTCGCGGCTGAAGGCGCATGGTTTGGAGATCGAGCGGTCGCCGATTTCGATGAGGGGAATCGCTTTGTCTGCGGACTTGGCCGAGGCTGGGACGCTTTCCAGCAAGATGCTGAAGGACCTCTATGACCTTTGCTTCGAGCGCAAGCAGGATTTTCCTGAAGTCCACGAGAAAGAGAAGCCGCAGCAGATTACGGATACTGGGGCTATCGAAGCCGTGATCGACGAAGTCATTGCGGCCAACCCTAAGCAGGTTGAGCAGTACCGGGCTGGGAAGAAAACCGTCAAAGCCTTCTTCGTTGGGCAGGTTATGAAGGGGACTAAGGGGCAGGCTAGTCCTGGGGTGGTCAACGAACTGTTGGATAAGAAGTTGGAAGGCTAAGAGCCTGCGCAGCTACGCTCCGCTGGGCAGGCGAAGGCGCCTGCCCCCACATGGGTTCGGGCGGCTTCAAATCGTTTAAGATTTTGGGGATGAGTTTTCGGCCCTTCCTTGCCATTGCGCACGTTCAACTCGCCATGCCTGTCGGCGGGGAGGATATGGCGCGGCGCTTCTTCGTCGATTTGGTGGGAATGACCGAAATCCCCAAGCCTGCCGAACTCGCCAAGCGAGGCGGTTGCTGGTTTCGCAGCGGAACGGTCGAGGTACATCTAGGAGTGGAACAGGACTTTCGGCCTGCGCTCAAGGCGCATCCGGCGTTGGTTTGTGAAAACTATGATGCACTTATCGCCAAGCTGAAAGCGGCGACCGTCCCGGTGAAGGAAGATTTCGAAATTCCAGGAACCCGCCGCAGCCACATTTTTGACCCGTTCGGGAATCGCATCGAACTGATCGCGAACGGCGGGTAGAAAGCACGGCATTGTTTGGAAGAGCAGATTCCTCCCTCTGGTTGGAATGACAAAAATAGTGTGAGACGGGGAAGAGGGTTCGGAAATCCTACGAGGCCCGATCTGGCAGGCTGTTCGCCTTGGCGACTCCCCCATACCATCTGCCCGAAGCCTTCAGAATTCGCTGCTGCGTTTTGAAATCTACCCACACCAGCCCAAACCGCGCGCTATATCCTTCAGTCCATTCGAAGTTGTCGGTGAGCGTCCAAGCATGAAACCCGCGCACGTCCGCGCCGTCGTGGATCGCGCGCGCAACGGCTGACAGGTAGCCCCGATAGAACTCGATCCGCCGCGTGTCGTTCACGATGCCCGATGCGTTGGGGCCGTCGCCATAGGCGCACCCGTTCTCTGTAATCTCAATGGCGGGCCGCCCATAGTCGCGGGTCATGCGCATTACGATGTCGTAAATTGCATCGGGCCAGACCTCCCAACCCATGTCCGTTTTCGGCCCTTCGCGTCCGAACGAGCGGGTTGCCGGAAAGAGCCACATCTTCGGATCGGTGACTCGCGCCCAAGCTGAGGCCGATGCGGCAATTGTGCGGTAATAGAGATTGATGCCAATAAAATCCAGAGGCGCGCGTGTTGTTTCCATGTCGCCCGACTTGATCCTCATCACGGTTTCAGGCAGGAAAGTGAACGCCGCCGGATAGCGCCCGTGCAGGGCCGGTTCCAAAAACCAAAGATTCATGATGGCGTGCGCGCGCTCGGCCGCCAGTTTGTCGTCCGCAGAAGACGAAGCTGGCTGGCATGCCGACATGTTGAACGCCGACCCCACTCGCGCTTTCGGGCGCGCTGCCTTCAATGCGCGAAATCCCTCGCCCTGCGCCAGGTTCACAACATGCGTTGCGCGCAGAAAATCGACGATGCTCTTCCGTCCCGGCGCGTCGATTCCTTCCAGGTAGCCGTTGTTCGTAAATGCCGTGGGCTCGTTGAACAAAACCCAATCTCCAACTCGGTCCCCCAACTCTCGTGCTACGACCGCGACATAGTCCGCAAACCAGCCCGCCATATCGCGATTTGGCCAACCACCGCGATCTTCGAGCGCTTGCGGCAAATCCCAGTGATACAGCGTGGGCATCGGACGTATGCCAGCCGCGAGCAACTCGTCGATCACGCGTTTGTAAAAATCCAAGCCTTTGGAATTCACTTGCCCTGTGCCTGAAGGCAAGATCCGCGGCCATGCAATCGAAAAGCGGTAACTGTTGAGATTCATCGCGCGCATCAAGCCGATGTCTTCGCGATAGCGATGATAGTGGTCGCAAGCTACATCGCCAGTGCTGCCGTCTTTGATCTTTCCCGGAGTGTGTGCGAAGCGGTCCCAGATCGATTCGCCGCGGCCGTCTTCGCGCACGGCTCCTTCCACTTGATAAGCGGCTGTCGCTGTGCCCCAGTAGAAATTTTTCGGAAATGTCATTTCCGGGAGAGGCGAAGAGGCCGC
>CAWFXG010000014.1:0-20648 GCA_963819745.1 uncultured Acidobacteriota bacterium
CGTGCCCGACTTTGACGGTGGTCATGGAGCGGCCCCGGGTTGGAGGCGCGGCAATGAGCTGTTCCCAAATTTTTTCGAGGCAACCCTCGAAATCAAGAGGTTCGACGGAATTTTCGGCCGGAGCAGGCTCGGAATCACGGCCAAGAGAGGTGACCGGACGGGAGAGAGGGGCAGGGGCGGCGGATGCCGGGATGCCAATCTTGACGCCAGCACGTTCGAGAGCGCTTTCCACATCGGTGCGCAGACCCAGGAGTTTTTCGAAAGTTTCGTTGACGGAGCGTTCCGTATATTCCTGCTGGAAAGGCTGCTTCCATTCGTCGGCAACCTTGCGGATGGTGGCCAGAGGTTCGGCGTTGGAAAGGCCGGCATGACGGCAATCGATGATGCGGGCGCCAGCAGTCTCGAGTTGCGTGAGGCCGGCACGAATAGCAATGAGATCGGCGTGCATGAGCTCAATCAAGGTACGGCGGATCATGAAATTGAAACGGATGAAGGCAAGCAGGGAAGAAGGATCGTAAAACATGCCACCGGCGGTTTCCTTGACCTTGCGGCCCTGCTCGATGAAATTGGTTTTGAGCATGTCGCGGAGACTGCGGAAAGTTCGAAGGGAAGCAATGGCAGCCTCCAAGGGAGCGCACCACTCGAGCGGAGCGTGTTCACGTCGCCGAGGAACGGCTGCACGACCTAGAAGCGGCGTCTTCGAGCTCAATTTGCTTGTGATAGATCTTGGCTGGAGCGCACAGGGCAAAAGACTGACGAGAAGAAAGTCGACCTTGTCGCGGTCGGTAAAGTCTTGGAGGGCTTGCGAAGATGGCGCTGAATGAGCGAACGAAGGCCAGCCTCGCTGGCGTTGAGAGTGGTCATCTGCAGGAGGTGGCGGAGTTCGTAGACCAGGACGCGCTGGTCGAGGGAATCGAGCCAGGACTGAACCTGGGCGAAGAGCTCGGGATCGGGATTTTCGGGCAAGGCGCCTTGTCCGGTGGCAGACGGATCTCGACGGAAAGCTGCTTGGCCATGGCGAGGTAGATGGGGAAGACGCGCGCGTCTCCGCCCAGTGTTCCTGCGGCGCGGCAGGGCCAACGCGAGTTGGAGGAGGAAGTTCCGAACGTTTCCGGCCCGTGGAGGGAGCCGAAAGGTTCAGGGTTCTAAACTTGACGATTGTGTCACCCATTCGCAGTGGCCTTGAGTAAAGCGAACAGCCACGGCTTTGCGCCCTTCGTGTATTGCACGGCAACAACGACAGCATCGGCCGCCGCGCTTTTCTGGTCGGTTTCAAGAGGATGCGTCGTCAAATTCCGAGGGCAAGGAAGAAAGAAAGATGGCGACGGCGCTGGAAGCAATTTCCAGGAGAACCGCCTCGCGAAGCCTGGAGTGGCCGCCGCGAAGGGCAGTTACCTCACCGAAACGCGCACGGGAACTGCGTCCGGAAAGAAGCGAGCCAACTGTTGCGCGCAATCTTTTCAACTTCCACACGCCCGCCGTCCTGGCCGTTTCACGAGAGCCCCTTGCCTTACCCATGGCTGAGAACCGGTGCTGCGGCGGACCGCATGCAGAAAGACACGTAGGCCAGCCAGAGCACAGAAACCGAACGGGAAAGAAGCACGTGGCAAGCCAAAACAGGACGGGAGGAGCGATGGTGGAAAGTTATGAAATGATTGGGCTTAATGATTTCCTTGTCGAGATCACCGGCTCAGGTGTTGATGGTGCCACGCGAACGTCTCAGTTCGCGAGAGCGATAGGAGCACAGGAACGCGAGACGCCGTCCGAGGAGGTACTGTCGTTGATAGGGCAGGGATTGAAGCGGCCCGCCGAATGGGTCTTGGTATTAACTTCGGGTGATTCACCCTTGCTCAAGATATGGTAGTGGTGGAGTTTTGGTAGAGGTGTGCGCGACTGATGCCGAGCATTTCGCCCGCGATGCCTGTCGCCGTCGGCCTGTTAAAGACGCGGAGGATGGTCATGCGCTCCATCTCCGCGAGAGACAGTAGTGGAAAGAGAAGCGGCGTCCTTTGAGGAAAGGGCGGCAGGCGCGGGTTGCTCGGATCGAATGGCCGGGGGCAGGTCGGAGACGTCGATGATTCGTCTGATCGCCGAGGGTGATGGCCCTGGCGATACAGTTCTCCAATTCGCGCATGTTTCCGGGCCACTCATAGTGCAGCAGGCTCTTCATGGCGGCCGGGGTGACTTGCAGGGTATGGCCCTGCGCGTAGCGGTCAAGAAAATGATGCACGAGGATGGGAATATCGGAGCGGCGATCGCGAAGAGGAGGCAAGTGAACGGTGACGACGTTCAAGCGGAAGTAAAGGTCCTTGCGGAAGGTGCCCTCGCGGTAGGAGGTTTCGAGGTCGCGGTTGGTGGCGGCGACGACACGAACATCCACATTAATCTTTTCGTTGCTGCCGACGGGACGGACTTCCTTCTCCTGAAGCACACGGAGTAGTTTGGCCTGCATTTCGAGAGGCAACTCACCGATTTCGTCCAGGAAGATGGTGCCGCTATTGGCAGCCTGAAAAAGGCCGGCTTTCGATCGGGAAGCTCCTGTAAAATGCGCCCTTTTCGAAGCCGAAGAGCTCGCTTTCCATGAGCGTGGGCACGAGCGACCCGCAGTCGACAGCCACGAACGGGGTCTGAGCCATAGCGCCGCGGAAGTGAATGGCACGCGCGACGAGTTCCTTTCCGGTGCCGCTCTCTCCGGTGATCAAGACCGGAGTGCGAGTATCCTTCAGGCGGGAAATCATGCGCAAAACGTCCTGAATGTTGGCGGAAGTGCCGATGATGCCGTCCAGGTTGGCTTCGGTACTTACGCGTTCGCGGAGGAATTCGTTCTCGCTGACCAGGCGAATCTTTTCCGCCATGCGCTGCAAGAGCAGGCGCATTTTTTCGACGCGGAAGGGCTTTTCAATGTAGTCGTAGGCACCCAGCTTCATGGCGTCCACGGCGGATTCGATGGAGCCGTGTCCGGTCATGATGGCAACTTCGGTGCGGGAAGAAGGGTCTTGACCTGCCGCAGTAGCTCGACACCGGACTGAGTGGGGAGCTTGAGGTCGGTAAGGACCAGGTCCGGAGCGTCACCGTCGAGACGGGCGACAGCCGCTTCGGCCGTTTCAGCCTCGGCGCAAATGAAACCGAGAGTGTTGCCGATGGTCATGCACAGGCGGCGGATGCTTTGTTCGTCATCCACCACCAAAAGACGGATTTTCAGGTCATCGCTCATGGTTTTCCGAAGGTTTTCTCCACGATAGTCAAAAGCTGCTGAACGCGAAAAGGTTTTTCGATGCAAGGGGTTCCGCTGCGGGCCAGCAGAGACTGGGTGTCACTGTTCGCGGTATCGCCGCTAATCAGAATGATGCGGGCGCAAAGGTCCGGGCGATGTAGCTGTATCCAGGCATGGACTTCCGCGCCGTTGACGGAGCCGGGCATGCGGATATCGGAAATAACACCAGAGAATTGGCCATCAGCGAGGCGAGCGAGACCGTCGGCGCCGGAAGTCGAGTTGACCACGGAATAGCCGCGGCGTTCGAGTGCCGCGCGGACAAAGGCGGTCACGGACGGCTCGTCCTCGATGACGAGGATAGGCGGAACCAGGGAGGCTGGGGAGGGAATACTCAACGGCCCACTTCCTTGGCAAGAGCAGCAGCCACAGCCGATTCGTTGGCAACGGGAATCCGGATAGTGAACGTGCTTCCGGGACCCAAATCGTTGTTCCAGCACAGAATTTCGCCGCCGTGGGCCCGAACGATTCCATAGCAAATGCTGAGGCCCAAGCCGGTGCCTTTATTGGCCTGTTTGGTGGTGTAAAAGGGGTCGAAAATCCGTTCGGGTTCGGCGATACCGGTTCCGTTATCGGTGACGGCGATCTCGATGTTCTCGCCGGAGCGCTGGGTTCGGATGGTGATACGGCCACGCTGCGCGGCATCCTGAACGGCGTCGTAAGCGTTGTTGAGAATATTGAGGAAAACCTGCTGCAACTGCTGGGCATCCCCCAAGGCCGGGGCCAAGTTTTCGTCGAACTGCTCGATGATCTCGACACCATGGCTGGCGAAGTCATAACTGCGCAGTTTGATGGTCTGGCGGAGAACGGCATTGACGTTCACCAGCTCGCGCTGCACGGGACGTTGGCGAGCGAAGCTAAGCAGATCCTGGACGATATCTTTTGTTCGCTGCGTTTCCTGAAGGATGATCTGCAAGTCTTCCCGGGCGGCGGGAGGCATTTCCGGGTTTTCCAGCAGGAGGTCGGTGAAGCCCAGTATAGCCGCGAGAGGGTTGTTGACTTCATGTGCGACACCGGAGACGAGCCTGCCAATGGTGGCCATTCTTTCCGAGTGGGCGAGTTTGGCCTGGAGAAGCACGGCGTCGGTAATATCGGTCATGACCACGACGACGCTGTTGACGGCATTCTGCTCGTCGCGCATGGGGCTAAGGCTGATGGAAAAATGGCCCATGGAGGCATCGCTGCGGCGGACGCGCAACTCCAGATTTTCGACCTGTTGGCCGTGAGCGGTGGTGTCCAGCGCCGCTTCAAAATCCTTGCCATGGGTCTGATCGACCCAATCCACGAGGCGGTGGCCGATCAGTTCATCCTCGCGATAACCGGCTTCAAAGCAGCGGCGATTGGCATAGCTGATGAGACCGGCGGTATCGAGGACAAGGATCATGCTCTGGGTGGTGTTCAAGATCTTCTGGTTGAAGTCTCGCTCGCGCTGTAACTGGGACTGGAAGGTGCGCTGCTCGGTAACATCGAGCATCAGGCCGCGAATCTGTTCAATCTTGCCGCGGGGGTCGCGGACGGCGGTGATGTTCTGGAGGGTATGCAGAAGGGTACCGTCCTTGCGGCGAAGAGTTTCTTCGTAGTTCCGCAAGACACCCCGCTGAGAAAGGGCGCGAAGGAGGCGTTCGCGGGCGTCGGCCACGGGATAGAGGTGAGGGCCGACATCGGCCCGAAGTAACTCATCCCGGGAGTCGTAACCCAACATGCGGACCATGGCATCGTTCACGTCGAGGAAGCGACCTTCGGGAGTAGCGAAGAAAAGGCCTTCCTGAATGCTGTCAAACAGTTCGCGATAGCGACGCTCAGCCTCGCGGCGGTCGGTTATGTCCTTGAGAACATGGATGGTACGGGTATCGTCGTCGGAAAGACCGGTAGTGCGCGAGGTGGAAATCAGGAAGATACGTTCCGGAGAGGCAACGACATATTCCTCACGGGGCTGAAGGGTATTGCGGCAGAAAGGGCAAGGCATGTCATGGCCCGTTTCCGCGATCTGGCGGAGGGTGCTCATCGCTTCTCCGACGAGTGCAACCGGTGGCACACCTAAGTGAGAAGAGAGCGAGCGATTGGTGCGGACAATCCGCCAAGAACGGTCGTGGACGACAATGAAGTCGCTAATGGCGTCGATGTCCTCAACCCATTGGCGCTTGGAGCGCTCGAGCTGGGAAAAGCGGCGAAAATTCTCCAGGGACAGGGCCAAGTGACTCGCCAAGGCGTGGAGTAAGCGACGCATCGCCGAGCCCAACCCTTCCTGATCTTTCACAATGCAAAGGCAGCCGAGGCTCTCGTCCGACACCACTCGAACGGGAACAAACACTACTGAGAGCGATTTGGCGGGAGGGGATGAGGTTGAGCCATCCAGGGTATGTAGCGGAGCAATGGTGACTTCGCGGCGAACGTCGCGTGCCAGACGGATGACGGCGGCATGCTGAGCGGGAGTGAGGCGAAAACCATTCGAAGGGGCTTGATAGAGGTCCGTTTCCCGGCCCCGGAAAACCAAGACGCCACACCACGAAGCTTCGAGCAAGGGGGCGGCGCGGTGGGCGAAGCGGTCCAAGAATTCTGGCAGGTTACGAGACTCGGCCGCATCCACCGCTAATTCCATCAGCTCGTCGGCAACTTGAGCCGAGGGCCGGACGCGGTCCTTGCGCCCGAGGGGACGAGGAGAGGTGGAGCGAGCGGATTTGGAGGTAGGCCTAGGCATGATGAGCCGAGACGCTTAGCAAGCGTCTCAGATTGACGACATCCACGCAGCTCTACGCTACAGACCAATCTCAATGTGAGTCAATTGGTGAAGCGAGAGGTGTAGCGGAAGAGTCCACTGCCATGAGGAGGCAAGGAGTCCGGCGTCTCACCATGAGACCTGCCGGGCGTTTCCCTGGCGGGCTGAGACAAACGGCAAGTACGCGGAAGGTTGAGAAGAAGCACGTATTGTCATGTAAATCACAGAAGAAATTGAGGTTCTGCGCGAATTACGGAGTGGACTTCTGCGCGCGGGAAGATGTTCCGCGCTGGCACCCGACGTGCCTTTCCTCCCCGGGGGCGACCCACATCCCAGGAGGGGTACGTGTCGATCACAGCGAAGTGGAGCAAGAGGATCGTTGCAGGGACAGCAGCGACGGTGTTGTTGGCGGTGTGCGCACTGGCGCAAACCTCGGTGACCGACGAAACGAAGCGGAAGGTCAAGAGCAAGGTGACGCCTGCCTATCCGGAGCTGGCGAGACGGATGAACGTGTCGGGCAAAGTAAAGATCGAGGTCATTATTTCGCCGGACGGGCGGGTAAAGAGCACCAGGGCAGTCGGAGGCCATCCCTTGCTGGTTCAAGCGTGCCAGGACGCGGTGAAGGAATGGAAATTCGTGGCGGCGCCTGAGGAGACCACGCAAGTAGTGGAATTCGAGTTCATGAATCCGAACAACTGAGTGTGAAGTGGAAGTGCCGGCCGGAACAGCCTCAAAAAGGTTGCAGGCCGCAGGGGAGCGGAGGTTTTTCGCAATGACCATTGGCAAGAAACTCTACGCAGGATTCGGGCTGATTCTCGTGATCCTGGTCGGACTGTTCGTAGTGAACATTATCGCCGGGGTGAAGCAGCGCTCGGCCACCGCAGACGCGGCGATGGCGCTGGAGAGCGTGCGGGCGATCGAGAAAGTCCGCTACCAGATCATGCTGAACCGCAACAACTTGAATAACTATCTCTTGAGCGGCGATCCGCGAGATGAAGAGAAGGTGAGCCGCGGCTTGACGGACATCAACGACCTCGTAAAGCACGGAGAAGCGCAAGCAGGCTCGGAGAGTTTACGTACAGCACTAATTCAGGTGGAAAGCACGGAAGCGAGCTGGGGAGACAATTTCGCCAAACCGCTGTTGGCGAAAAGGCACCAGGTGGATTCCGGGGATGCGACGGTTTCTGACCTGCAAATCTTCTATCTGCAGAAGGATCCAGGATCGTGGCTGACGAAGTCATCCGCGGTGCTGGACCAAACGAACGCGGACATTACCAAGGCGCTGGATGAAACGTCGAGATCGGCGTCGCGCGCGAGCACGTTCAGCACGACCATCACAACGGGCGGGACGCTGCTGGCGGTATTGCTTGGGGCTTGCATCGCAGTTTACACGGCGAAATCGATCACCGAGCCTTTGGCGCATTTGATTACGGTGGCGCGGGAAATCGGGGATTCGGGAGACCTAGACCAAAATATCGACATCCACCGAAACGACGAGATTGGAGCGCTGGCGACGACCTTCAACAACATGGTGGCGTACCTGAAGGAGATGGCGGGGGTGTCGATGGCCGTGGCGGAAGGCGACCTGGCGGTGGAAGTGGTGCCGCGATCCAAGCGGGACACGCTGGGGAATGCGTTCCTGAGAATGTCACACGGATTGCAGGAACTGGTGCGGACGACCAGAGATTCCGCTTCGCAAGTGTCGGCCGGTTCGAATCAGGTGGCGGGCGCAGCGGATGAATCCGCGAAAGTGAGCGTGCAAGCGTCGTCGGCGATCGAGGAAGTGACGAGCACGATGCACGAGATGAGCATCAACGTGCAGAACGTAGTGAAGAACACGCAAGTGCAGGCGTCGAGCGTTGCGGAAACGTCGGCGTCCATCGATCAAATGGTGACTTCAATCCAGCGCGTGGCGGACACGGCGAAGGTTCTGCTGGATATCGCCAACCGTTCGCGAGAAGAAGTGGTCACGGGAATTTCTACGATGGAGAAGGCTACCGACGGATTGAACCGAACGAACCAAGCGATTCAGTCTTCGGCGGAGATCATCAACGTTCTGGGCCACCGGGCGGATGACATCGGCAAAATCATTGAAGTGATCGACGACCTGGCGGAGCAGACCAACCTGCTGGCGCTGAACGCGGCGATCGAGGCGGCCCGAGCCGGAGAACACGGCCTCGGGTTTGCGGTAGTGGCGGACGAGGTGCGAAAGCTGGCGGAGAAGTCCACGCAATCGACCAAGGAGATTGCGGACCTGATCCAAAGCATTCAACGGGAAGCGCGGCAAGCGGTAGAGAACATGGAGCGCAGCACGCGGATCGTGGAAGAGGGGCTGAGCCTGGGGAACGACCTGGGAGCGGCGCTGCACAAGATCTCGAACGTGGTAACGGAAGTCTACAAGTTCTCACAGGAAATCGGGGCGGCGACCGCCGAGCAATCGGTGGGTTCTTCGCAAATCGCGAAGGCTACGGGCCGTCTAACGGAGATTACGCAGGAAATCAACTCCGCGGTGGAAGAGCAGGCGTCCGGGGCGCAGGCAGTGGTTCGCGCGATGGACAAGATGAGAGAGCTGGTGCAGCAGTCCGCATCGAGCTCGACAGAGCTTTCCGCTGCAGCGGAGCAGATGCTGAAGCTTTCCCGGAACCTGCTGGACAGCATGGACCGCTTCGTACTGGACACGGTAGCCCACCCAACGTCGCGCACGCGAAGGGATTCACATTCGCCGCGAGGCCGGGGAGAGTCCCGCCGGAACGAAGAACTCGAGTACGCCGAATTGGCGCGGTCGTAGGGCGGGGAAGACGAGTCCATGGAAAAGGACCTCCAGGTAGTGGGGTTTCGCATCGGAACCGAGACGTTCGGAGTGCGGATTGGCGCGGTGCGAGAGATCGTGCGCGTGCCAGAAATTACAGCAGTACCAAGCGCGCCGAACACCGTTGAAGGCGTGATCAACCTGCGAGGGAAGATCATTCCGGTAATGGATCTGCGGAAGCTTTTCGGAAATGCGGATCTCCAACCGGATAAGAGGAACCGGATTTTAGTGGTAGAGCTCGACAACAAGCTGGTGGGGCTGATTGTGAATGCGGCGTCGGAAGTGCTGAAGATTCCGCCGTCGGAGATTGCAGCACCGGGATCTGTTTTCGCGGAAGGAGAATCCAGCTACGTGACCGGCGTGGGGAAGTTGAAAGATCGCCCGATCATCCTGCTGGACATCAGCAAGTTATTGCACCGCCAGGAGTTCAAACAACTTGAGGAGGTCGCGGAAACAGTTGGTCCGGCACGATAAGGCGCTAAACGAAGGAAACAGAAGGGGAGCGCAAGCGGACAACCGCAAATACCGACCATGGGAACGATAACCGCGCAAATCCAGCTAACCGAAGCGGAAATAAAGCTTCTGCAAACGCTGGTCTACCAGGAATGCGGGATGTTTTTCGACGAGCGCAGGTCGCACTTTTTGAAGGACCGGGTGCAGCGACGCTTGAAGGCTTGCCAGAGCGACAGTTTTTACAGCTACTACCGGCTGCTGACGAGCCGCGAGGGAAAAACGGAGCTGGCGGTTCTGCTGGAGAACTTGACGGTCAACGAGACGAGTTTTTTCCGAAACCGGCCACAACTGGACTTATTGCAAAAAACGGTGCTGGAAGAATTGCTGAAACGAAAACAGGAGCGACGCGATTGGACCTTGCGAGTGTGGAGCGCAGGGTGCTCGTCGGGGCAGGAAGCGTACTCGGTGGCGATCCTCATCTGCGACGCCTTGGCGTACTACTACTTGAGAAATCCCCTGCCGTTCGAGATGCCGTCGCCGAAACCGCTGATTCCGCCTCCGTGGAAACTGGAAATCGTGGCATCGGATATCAGTTACGCGAGCCTGCGAGCGGGGCAAGAGGGGTTGTATACGGAAACGCAGATGGAGCCGGTCGACTACACCTGCCGGCTGCGATATTTCGAAAAGCACGGCGACAAGTATGGCGTGAAGCCGCAACTGAAAGAATTGGTTCAATTCGACTTCCACAATCTGAAAACGGAATTTCTGCCCAGGCGGAACGACATTATTTTGTGCCGAAACGTGATGATTTATTTCGATGAGGCGGAGCAGAAGCGGCTGATCGAAAAGTTCTGGCACTGCCTGAACCCGGGCGGATATCTGTTCGTGGGACACGCGGAGAGTCTGTTCGGCCTGACGACGAAATTCCGAATGGTCCACGAAAATAATGGCACGGCATATCAAAGGCTGGAGGCCACTGCGTGAGTTTTCCTCCCGAAGATCGCGGCGCGGAGCTGCGCGCTCTCTTCTTCGAGAGCGCGGGAGAACTATTGCAGTCCCTCAACGAAGCGGGACTGGAGCTCGAGGCGCGTCCGCATGACGAGGAGGTTGTCCGGGGCGTACGGCGAATCGTCCACACGCTGAAGGGTGATTCCGCGGCGTGCGGATTCAATGCCGTAAGCGAACTGGCACACGAGCTGGAAGACGTTCTTTCGCCGCAACTGCAGCAAAAGCACGGGCGGAAATTCGCGGAAGTGGTGCTGGAAGCCGCCGACACTTTCGGCGCGATGCTCACAGCCTACCAGCGGAACGCGGAGCCCGCGCCGGCTGACATTTTGCGAGGGATGATCCGGGCGTTGCTCTTGAACGCGCCGACGGAGACGCCAGGCAGTAAGAATGTGCCCAAAGTGCCGGCGCTATTCGCTTGGTCGGAGTACGAGCAGCTGATGATCTCGGAAGCGCTGCATCGCGGCGAAGTGGTTTACAACGTGGCGCTGCGAATCGATCCCAACAGCATGATGCACGCCGCGGCATTCCAGTTGATCCGCAACGTGCTTCATGGCAGCGGCACGGTTATCGCGTTGCGGCCGGAAGACAATTCCACCGCAGCGACCGTGGAGGTGGTAGAGGCGGCGCTGGCGACCACGCAAGGCCAGGAAAAAATCGCAGAACGTTGCCGCATCCCGGATTGCGTCGGAACTGCGCATCGAGGGGCAGCGATCCTGGACGCCGTGGAACACGAACGTTTGGGCGACATATTGGAAGCGCAAGCCGCAGCGGTACCAGCGGGGACGGCGGGCGAAGGGGAAACCAGCGCAGCAAGCGGGGTAGTGGGAAGCGCGGCGGTGGTCGCCGCCGCGGAGAGCATCCTGCGCGTGGAAGCTTCACGAATCGATGCGGTGATGAATCTGGTGGGCGAATTAATCATCGGGAAGTCGATGCTGAACCGAGCTCTGAGCGAGTTCGACCAACGTCACGCGCGAGACCCGCTTCGAGCAAAGCTGTCCGATGCGATCGCCTTTCAATCGCGAGTGCTGGACGAGCTGCACAAATGCGTCCTGAAGATTCGCATGGTGCCGGTGGAGCAATTGTTCCGGAGGTTCCCTCGCGTAGTCCGGGATGTGGCCAAGCAGTGTGGCAAAGACGTGGCCCTAGACGTTTCTGGGCAGAACACAGATTTGGACAAGGGAATACTGGACGCACTGGCCGAGCCCTTGATGCATATCGTCAGAAACGCCGTGGACCACGGCATAGAAGAGGCGGACGAACGGTTGACCGCCGGGAAGCCAGCGCGGGGCACGGTGTACCTGAATGCTTACCATCAAGGAACGCAGGTAGTGATCGAAGTGCGAGACGACGGTCGGGGCATCGATGCAAAACGGATTCGCGTACAGGCCATGGAGCAAGGACTGCTGAAAGAGAGTGAAATGCAGCATCTTTCGGATGCAGATGCGCTGAACCTGATTTTCGAGCCGGGATTCAGCACCGCGGCTGAAATTACGGAAGTTTCCGGCCGGGGCGTAGGGATGGATGTGGTGCGAACGGTGCTGGACCGGCTGAAAGGCACGGTGCATGTAGCAACCGAGCGAGGGCGGGGAACCACGATTCAATTGAGGGCTCCGCTGACGCTGGCCAGCATTCAAACACTGTTGTTCCGTGTTTCGGGAAGGCTTTTCGCATTGCCGCTGTCATCGGTGGTGGAGATCACCCGCATCAATGAGGCGGAGATCCACCGAGTGGAACAACACGAAGTGCTGCGACTCCGCGATCAGGTCCTTACGCTGGTGAGATTGAGCAAGTTGAGCCAAATTCACGCGGTTGAGGGAGCGCTGGAAGGCAAGAAGAAACGCAATTTCGTCATTGTCATCGGGGCCGCGGAGAAACGATTCGGGCTGGTAGTGGACAGCCTAGTAGGAGAGGAAGAGCTGGTCATCAAGGCTCTGCCTTCGGAAGTGATATCGAGTGATCTCGTAAGTGGAGCTTCGATCTTGGGAGATGGCACGGTGGTGCTGATTCTCAACGTGCCGGCAGTGCTCTCCCGTTTGTCGCGAGCGAATCCCCTGGGGGCCATAGCATGAGCGAGCGCATCCGAGTGCTGGTGGTGGACGATTCCGCGTTGATGCGGAAACTGATTCCGACCATCCTGGCGCGAGATCCTTCGATCGAGGTGGTTGGAACGGCGATGGACGGAGCATTCGCGCTCAAGAAAATCGAGGAGATCAAGCCGGATGTCGTGACGCTGGATCTGGAAATGCCGAGGATGGACGGCATCGAAGCGCTGCGGCTGATCATGCAGCGCGGTCCGCTTCCGGTGATCGTTTTCAGCACGCATTCCAAGGAAGGCGCGTACTCGACATTCAAAGCCCTGGCGCTGGGCGCCATCGATTTTGTGGCGAAACCCACGGACGCGGCGGCAGGTCGATTGGATGCGATTGCCGACGAGTTAATCGAAAAAATTAAAGTGGCGAAGCGCGCGGCGGGGAGAAAGTTTTCGTCCTCGAGCGTGGCGATTGACGCCAAGCCGGTGGAGAAGAAACAGGGCCGATCGCTGCTTCCACCGAACCGCATCATCGCCATCGGGATTTCCACGGGCGGACCGAACGCGCTGCAGTTCCTGCTTTCGCAACTGCCGGCGGATTTCATGGCGTGCATTCTGATCGTGCAGCACATGCCGGAGGGATTCACGGAAATGTTCGCGAAGCGGCTGGATGAGTGCAGCTCGCTGGATGTAAGTGAAGCGAAATCGGGTGACCTGCTGATGGCCGGCCGGGTGCTGGTTTGCCCGGGCAACCGGCACCTGCAGGTGCGGCGAATGCCGCGAGGAGACATAGCGGTGCTGTCGGATGGAGCAGCGGTAAACGGTCATCGCCCGTCGGTGGACGTGCTGTTTAATTCGGTGGCCCAGGAATTTGGACTGACTGCCGTCGGTTTGCTGATGACGGGAATGGGCGAAGACGGTGCGGAAGGGCTGGGAGCAATCCGGGCAGCCGGAGGAGTAACCATCGCGCAGAGTGAAGAGACATGCGTAGTGGGAGGAATGCCGCGGGCGGCGATCGCACGAGGATATGCGTCCAAGGTGCTACCACTCGATGGGCTAGGGACATTTCTGATACAGCAATACGGCGGAGAACGTTCCGCCGCAGACAAGACCGATAAGACCGAAAAGCAGGAAAAGAACGACAAGGAAAGGACACCCGTTTCTTCCCAGCGCAGCTAGACCGCGTGTCGGGAGAAGGAGAAGGCCATGCAACAATTCGCCGCTCTGCTCAGAAAAGATAGTCAACCAGTCCGCTACCTGGTAGTGGACGATTCCGTGTTCGCGCGGAAAAACCTCATAAAAATGATCGAAATGTTCGGCGGCGAAGTCGCCGGGGAGGCCGGAGATGGACTGACGGCCATCGCGGAATTCAACCGCACCAAGCCGGACATCGTGCTCATGGATATCACCATGCCGCAGATGGAAGGCATTGAGGCGGTCGAGCGAATCGTGCGCCAGCACGCGGACGCACGCATCGTGATGGTGAGCTCGGTGGGGTACCAGGAGAATATCCTGGCGGCCCTGCAGAAAGGCGCAAAACACTTCGTGCAGAAACCGGTGAAGCCCGAGGTGTTGTACGAGATCCTGCGCTACGTCTTAAGCGATGATCCGAACGCAGCCAACGCTCCCGTGGCTTTGGCAGGAGAGCACCGCTCATGAGAATGGAACTGATTCAGCCGTTTATCAACGCGGCGGATGCCGTCTTCGCCGAATCGTTGCAGGCACCCACGAAAATCGTAGACCTGTCGATGGACGAAGAGACATACCGGCGCAAAGGCGTTGCGGCGCTGATCCTGATCAAGGGTGACATTGAGGGCCGCATCATTCTGGATCTAGCGCCGGAAGTGGCCATCAAGGTGGCTACGCACTTAAGCGGGGGAGCCGTCCAGGAGACCGAACAGGTGGCACGGGAAACGGTCTGTGAATTGGCGAACATGGTGATCGGAAATTCGGTCACGCTGCTCAACGACCAGGGGTTTCGTTTCAAGGTGTTTCCGCCGGAGATCCACGTGAATGAACAGGGTCTGGCGGGAGGGGCGGATACAGAAGCGATGGTGATCTGCATTGAGACGCCATGCGGCGAAGCCTATCTGAACATTGCCATGCAGTACCTACACCGCCGGCGGAGGGAGCGCGACACGATCGCTGCAACCAACTGATCGGTCAGGCGCCACTGTCAAGGGGCGGTTTGATGTACGCGGCGCCATGACGATAAAGCCCCGCCGAAGGAAGCGCTTGCGAGAAAACGATGCGAATGGGAACAAAAATCGCTCCGCTTCCCGGTGTAAATGGAACGGCAACCTCGACCCGGGTGCCTTCCGGATATTGATTGCGACTGCGAAAACTGATGCCGCCCTTGGACAAGTCCTCGCAAACGGCGACTTCCTCCTGGAATCCACGACGGCGAATACAGGCGAGGATTCTGGCTTTGACGCGAGTCCGGTTACGTCGAGGAATTACGCGCTCGTCCTCGGGAGCAGGCGTAGGGACAGACGGAGACGACGATTCCGCCTGAGCCTCGATCCAGATAGAAGGACTGTCACAGTGCGGACAGTGCCTGGCTACGCACTTGCGAATTTCGAAGGACTTAAGTTCCTGTTCTTTGAGGTAAACGACTTGGCGGCGCTGACAAAAACTGCATTCCATAAGGAGACGCGCCAAAGCCTCCTGGCTTTTGTGGGGCGAGGGGAAATCGATATCCCAAAAGTCGCCGCGAGGCTCAACGATGGCGATCGCGTACAGGAAGCCCTCGGGTTCATGATCGATCTCGGCGACGACACGGGCACGGGCAATTTTCCAGTCGTCACCTTCGCGCTGGCGACGAAGGGTGAGTTCCTGACCGGGAAAAACCTTTTCGGAGAGGCGGAGAACACCACCGTTACGGCTGACCAAGAGGGTTTGAGCGATTTGTTTGATGGCGACGCCGCCATCACCGAACCAGGAAGCCTCAACGGGCATACGAAAACTGACACGGTCGCTCTGGCGGAGGCCTTCGGGTCGCATATCGTGGACGTCACCGGATTTTCGGTGACAAATTCAGGGTAGCATGCCGGGTAAGGACGCAAGCGCACCAAGCGGCAATCGGATGTCGTTCCGACTAATAGCGATAGCCGGATGAGGTTGCGCAAAATATGACTGTTAATTGTTTGGGCCTAGCAGGCAAGGGAGAGTCCAGAGGAGTGGGGCATTTGAGCGACAATAGATTTACGGTAGAACGGAACGCTGGCACATCGGAAGCACGTCACTGGAGCCGCCCCCAGCCGTGAGTAATGTGATCTATATGGATGAACGCAATACCAAGAGTGGCCGACTTGCGGTCCGCGACCGACGTTACGCCATCCGCTATCCCTTTGCTGCGGATGTGGAACTGATCGACCTGGAAACCGGCACCCGCACCGACGGTGTAACGTCGGATATTTCGCTGGGGGGCTGTTTTGTATGCACCAGTAAGCCGCTGGCGGTAGGGGCTCGCGTGCGAATGACCATGAGCCGCCGAGCACAGCGCCTGGAAGCGCTGGCTACCGTGCGCATCGTGAAACCGCGCATCGGCATGGGCATTGAATTTCTTGACCTCGAGGCACCGCACGCGGACATCCTGATGCGTTGGATGGAACAAATCCGACAGAGCCGTTAAGACGCAATTCCTCCGGCTCTTCAATCTCCCAAAACGAAATAACCCACTGTAATTCGGATTTCGTCACCTTGCACCTACGGCTGCGCTATATTCATGCCTGCGCTTAAGGCGGGCCACGGCGATGGAGGATGGGAATGAAGACGCGCGCTTTGCTAGGATTTCTGTGCTGGTTAATGCTGATGGGCTTATCCGCCTTCGGGCAGGAAACGCCCCCTCAAATTCCGTATCGCGCGAACGCCGACTTCCTGCGATTGCCGCCGGACATTTATTTCGGAGAGGTGGCGGGAGTCGCCGTCAACTCGAAGGGGCACGTTTTCGTGTTTTCGCGAGGGAGCACCACGGGACCGGCATACGGGGCCGCCGCCGCTCAATTGCTGGAATTCGACGCCAACGGAAAATTTGTGCGGGAAATTGGACGAAATCTTTACGCATGGGGGTTTGCGCATTCTGTACGGATCGATCCGGAAGACAATATTTGGGTCGCCGACAAAGGTTCGGATATGGTTATTCGATTCAATCCGGAGGGACGAGTGACTCTGGTATTTGGCCGAAAGCAGGAGGCCTCGGATGAAGGGACCGAACCATTGCGTCATCCGAAACCGCCGCTCGCACCGGTGGACGGCATGTTCCGGCAGGTTACGGACATGGCTTGGGACCGTTCCGGAAACACGTACATCAGCGATGGATACATAAACTCTCGGGTCGCGAAGGCGAGCAAGGATGGCACCTGGCTCAAGTCCTGGGGCGAACCCGGAGACAAACCCGGGCAGTTCAATACGCCCCATAATATTGCGGTGGACGCCCAGGGAAATGTGTACGTCGCGGACCGCGGGAACAGGCGAATCCAGGTCTTCGACGGCGAAGGAAAAGTCCTGCGCCAAATAACCATAGATGTGCCGGCGCCAAACGACGCGCGACCGGCGATCGGTCCGAAGCCGACACAAACGACGGGAACCATGGCACCGGGAGCACCGTGGACGTTGTGCATTACGCCGGGACCCCACCAAGTGCTTTTTACTTCGGACGCATTCCCGGGGCGGATTTATAAGCTGAGCCTCGATGGGAAGGTATTGGGGATGCTCGGTGAGTCCGGAAAGCAGCCAAAACAGTTCGGCTGGATACACGAGATTGCCTGCCCGTCGGAAAGGGAACTGTATGTGGCGGAGCTGCTTAACTGGCGGGTGCAGAAGCTGACTTTGGAAGACACACAATAGGAATCGAAGACGCGAGAGATGTCCACAAATGAAAAGTCGGATCGAATCGACCGAGCATTCCTCGCGGTTTGGCAGCAGTCCGTGGTGGATCGGGCAAAGATCGTGAAGGTGGAAGGCAACTCTTACTCGGTGCGTCGTACGCCGAAACGCGGACTCGTGGAAGTGGACTTTGAAATCGAGGGGCAACCGTTACGAGGACTGGAACAGAACCCGGAGACGAAATCGCGCTGGGCACAAATGGCACGGAAGGGAAGCAAGGTGATGCAATTCTTGTCCGCGGGACGATATCTGGCGGTAGTTGCGGACGGAAAGATAACGCATTACGGCAGCAGGAAATAGAGATGCGCGGAGATAGGGCCGGGAAGAGCCGAGGGATAAATATCGCCGGGTAGCCAAGGTGGAGTATTGCGATAAAGCGATCAGGAGGTCAGAACTTGATCCAGCAATTGGTTGACGGCCCGCTGCGCCTCGAGGATGGAGAAGCGATGGTCCATCGCGCCAGCCAAATCGGTGTTGGCGAACGCGATGCGCCCGAACGGCGCATCGCGGAGAATGTCGCGAGGAGCCGGTTCGCCGTGAAGCCCAAAGAAGAATCCAGGTTGAGGATTCAAATAAGCGTGGCCCCACCGGTTAAGCACGATTCCCGCAATATCGCGCCGATGATCAAAGCCTGCCGCTGAAAACATTTGGCTGAACTGCTCGCGAATCTGCTGTTCCAGGCTGTGGAAGGAAGTGCTCAGCATCTGGGCACGGCCACGATGACCTTGTTCCTCAGTAGAGAGACCCGGGTAAGAATAGAGAACTTTCAACGTGAGAACCGTCGGCGATTCCGGGCTGATCGTAGAACTTACTGGTCCTAATACGGCCTGCCGGCGAACATCGAAATAGTTGCCAAGGCCCTCAAACCAACGGCAGCCGGAAATCCCCATTTTGTAGAGGAAGCGCCAATTGCGTACGGCAATATTGGCCATCAGGCAGGGAGAGCGGTGAAACTGGGAGTAGGCCATGTGGTGCGTTTCAGGAAGATCCTGGAGGATGTGTTTAGCAGTCCAACTTCCGCCGGCGACTACGACGGAGCGCGCCTTGAGCCGGAAAGCTTTTCCGTCTTTGGCGTAGGAGATTTCGACAGAATCCGACTTGGACGGATCGCCCAGGTGACGGATCGAAATGACGGTAGCGGATAGCCGCAGCCGCGCGGGCGATCCAGGGACATCCAGGGCCGCGAAGTTGACGGAGTTCCGGGTTACCGCTTCAACGCTCAAAGGCCCATCGATAGCTGGCGGAATCAACGACTTGGTCAATAAACGGGCGATCGTGGTGTTGCCGCCGGGAAACATCTGGACGCTCTCTCCGGAACCATCGTCGAAAGGATGGAGAAGATCAGCCGCATAGTCGCAATAGGCAGACAGAGCATCCGGCCCGAGTCCGGAACCACCGCCCTCCACTGGGGACAAGAATGTGCGAATCGTTTCCTGACCGATGCCGTAAAGGTTCATGAGGTGTTGTTCAAGAGAAATGGCATCGAGTTGGTGCGAGATGGTGTCGCCTTCATATTTTGGCGGAACAAAATTGACGGCGGCGGGTGGACGTTTGACGAAGAACCGCTGCAATTCCTGGCGTGTCGACTCCGAAACGGGAGCGCCTTGCAGATTTTTTCCTACCGGATCGATCAACCACATGCCGCTGCTTTGTCCGAATCTTGAACCAAACCAAAACCCATATTGGCCGTTGGAAAGTCCCGGCGATTCGTAAGGGTGTCGAGCCAGGGTCATCCTTGGTTCCGATCCCGCCCATTCCTGGTACGAAAGCTTGGGTGCCTGCACACCGATCGAATCGTAGAATCGCGCGATAAAACTGTGAGGGAAAGGCAGAAGGTAAATGGCGGAGCCCTGGTGTGCGACCAGGCGTTTTCCGTCCACATCAAATTCGTTCTGCTTCGCTTCTCCGCCGAAAATCGGGTGGTTTTCGAGTATCAGGCAGGATTTGCCCGGTCCGGCAGACCGCAGGAAAAATAGCGCGGCGGCCAGCCCGCTTATTCCTCCGCCAACCACAACGCAATCGACAGTTTCTCCGGTGTTAACGGCGTCCGCTGGCGAAAGAGAGTAGGCGCCATCGCGCATGCGGTGGCCGGCCTGCAATACGTCCCAAGTATTGCCGTTGGAGGTTCGATATTCGCCGACACCCCCATCTCCGTTCCAATCCTCTGCGGCATTCAAGAGTTGCGCGGGAGTGAGGTCCCGGAGCAGCAGGGAACCGGATGCCAGCAATGTCGATCCCAAGAAGTCGCGGCGAGTGATGGATCGATCCATCCCGAGGTGTCCGTTTCTTGATCTCGAAGTCATCGTGGCAGGCCGTTATCCGAAAGCCGACTCGGTAGAAGCCGCAAGTTCTCGTCTAGGGGCGCGTATCCAGCGGATGCCGGGCCTTTTCATAAAATTCGTTCTGAATCTCGAGGCTGGCATCATCGGCTTTCACTGCACGGATGCATTGCACGATGTATTCAATCCAGTTTGTGAGGTTCCACTCGCCCAGTTCCTTACGAGCCACCGAGCCGTCACCGGAATAGTGATTCGGAAACCGGGCGTACCACCAAATCCCGGTGTACAGATTCTCCGGCAGATTTTGACGCTTTTGATCCGCACCGGACTCCGACGACGCGCGGTCCATGTGGGCCAGCTCTGGATGGGTAACCAGCAAGTTGGATGTTTCATTTTCACCGGCGTGGTAGTCGACTCCGCTTGATTTCTTGGCAGGGCCACCGGGTTTGCTGCGTTCGCCGTCCAGGACGTAAACGACGTAGTCCCGCTGGCGATCGAGTTGCGACTGCGCGAAAAGCGGCAATAGGTTCCCATTGCCACCGTGGCCATTCACGATGATTATTTTCTTGCAGCCATTGCGCGCCATCTCATCCGTGGTCTCCTGGAGCAAATGAAGTTGCAGGTCCAGGCTGTAGGCCAGAGTGCCGGGCTCCTGACGCGCTTCGAAGATCTGGCCGAAATAGTATTCGGGGAAAACCACCGCATATTCCTGGTCGGCGGCGTGGAGCGAGGCGTAACGCACATTCAGCAGATCAGTACCCAGCGGCAGATGCGGGCCATGTTTTTCGATGATCCCAAAAGGCAACAAACACGTGCCCTTGGCTTGCAGGACGCCCTGGCGGAAATCCGCGGCAGTCAACTCTTCCCATTTAGTTGAAAGCTTTTCTTGCGAATAGATTGGCTTGGCAAACGCGAAAAGAAGCAGTAAAAAAACGCCACGAATCTTCATCCGTCACCTCCCGAAGGCGCCTTGCATTCTAGCAAGAAGTCGGAAGGGGAGAGCGATTTCAATCGATATTATATAGACGATTTTCCCGGTAGCTGAACGCGCTTTGCGCTTAGTTCAGGGGTACTACTGGCGGCTGGCCGACTTGCCGCCCGCGGCTTCGTTGGCCGACGTTGGACGTGAGCCAGATGTGGCTCGGGTGAGGTAGGGCATGAACGCGGTGATTTCCAGAGGCATGCGTTCGCCGGGC
>CAWFXG010000015.1:0-197480 GCA_963819745.1 uncultured Acidobacteriota bacterium
CAGTACTAATCGCCCGTTCGGCTTAATCATAAAACTTTCTCATACCGTCTTTGAGAAAGAGCAACGAGAACCGCCTATGTTTTACACGGTGAGTTCAACGTAAAGCAGATTTGTATTGCCAGCCGCCTTCTGTTGTCGCGCTCGCGCGTGACGTGCCCGCCTGCAATGGCCGGCAAAAAGTAGCGCGAGCTTCCAGTTTCCTGGTGATCAAACCACGAGGGTCACACCCGTTCCCATCCCGAACACGGAAGTTAAGCCTCGTAGGGCCGATGATACTGCACGGGCAACTGTGTGGGAACGTAGGTCGTCGCCAGGATTAAAAATCAAAAGGCCGCTCTGATCGCTCAGGGCGGCCTTTTTTGTTTGGAATCCCGTGCGCATCCCTGGCGAGAGCCAAGAAGACAAGCAAAGCAGCGCCCCACCGTGGGGCCAGAGGAAAGGAGACCTTATGCTTTCTTTTCGTCGCTGCTGGAAGCAGGAGCAGCGGGCGGGGGCGGCTGCGTCGTAGGCGGAGTCGTCGGATGTGTCGCTCCGGACATACCCTCCTTGAAATTGCGAATGCCTTCGCCGAGGCCCTTCATCACTTCGGGGATCTTGCGGCCACCGAACAAAAGCAACACGACGGCCAAGACCACCAGCCAATGAAAAATACTGAATTCACCCATGAAGATCCTCCACGCGGGCCTGCCTGGTAACTCGCTGCCTTCACCCTAACGCAGGACACCGCAAGCGGCAAGTCCAATACCAGCCGCAAGCTACCGCACGTTACGCAAGCTATAGGATAACACGCTGGTCGCCTATTCGGCGGGTAACTCGCTCCCGGTCGAGGTACTCGAGGAGGGGTATGGCATATTTTCGCGTTATGCCCGTAAGGTCCTTAAAGGCCGGCACCGAGACGCTTTCTCCCTTGGTTTGTTTATGGCGGACCAGCATTTCGCGCAAGCGTACCAGAGCCTCTTTGTGAAAGATCAGGTCGGTGGTTATGCGCACCAGGATCTTTTCCCGCAAAAGAAGTTGCAGGATTTTCTCGGCACGCTGGGGGTCCACGGGCAGCTTGCCGAGCACTTCCGGGACTGGCGGAACCCGCAAGCCGGCGTCGGCAAAGGCGTGCTCAATTTGTTCCTTGGCCAGCAGCTCCTCGGGATCCATCTGAATGGTCGAACCAGCGCGTTTCACGATCTCGCCGCGTAACTCGACCTTTCCTTTTGTCACCAACTCCTCCAAAGCCGAACGGAACGTTTCCGGCTTCACGCGGCGCGGTAGCGTCGAACGCAGATCCTCTCGAGTAATCCCGGGCGAGAGAGGATTGGCCTTGTGAAACTGGTCGATTCGCGCGGAAAGTCGATCCAGCACTTGCGCAAAAGAAGCTGCGGGAACCATCTGCAAAGGCGATGCCGAGACTGTCCTGGCACGGCCCGCCTTGATTAGTTCGTTGGAGGCATTGAGGATTTCCGTATCGAGCCACCCGGTGCGAGCGACGATGTTGTCCATGGCAAGGCCAAATGGCGCACGCTCCAGCATGGCCGCGAGCCGGTCCTTCTTGTCGCCATTTTCCAGCGCGCGCAGAAACGGCACCCGATCTTTATCACGCGTGAGCGGCCGCGAAGTGAGGACGTCCTGCACCGTGCCGCCTCCGATGGTGAGTACCGGCGAAAACTGGCGAATAATGAAATGGTCGCCAGGTAACATCATGACTTCGTCTTGGAGCCGCAGATGGGCGAGGCTCGATTGTCCAGGCAAGAGCTCGGCCTGGCCGTACAGGTAAACCTCCGCAACCGTTTCCGCCGTTCCCGTGTGAAAGTGGACGCGACTGCGTTGCTTCATGGAGTTCGCCGAAGCCAGAAGTTCCAGCCGGACATCGATGCGACGACTGGCGTGAAACGCTCGAGGTTCGGCGAGGGTCATGCCTCGCTGCAACGCGGAATGCTCAATACCCGCGAGATTTACGGCCGTCCGCAAGCCGGCCACGGAGCGCTGTGTGGCCTTGCCGGCGGATTGCAGACCTCGGATGCGCAGGAGCTTTCTCGGTGGCAAGAGCTCAACTTCGTCGCCGATGGCAACCGAGCCGGAAACCAACGTGCCGGTGGCCACCGCGCCAAAGCCTTTCATGGAAAATGCGCGATCGAGGGGAAGACGGAAGCGTCGCATCGAGTCCTTGCCGGATACTTGTTCCGCAGCACGATGCAGTTCGACTTTCAAATCGTCCAAACCAGCGCCGGTCCGGACACTCACGGGAACAATCGGAGCATTCTCCAGAAACGATCCGCGGAGATACTCTTCGATCTCCAGGCGCACCAAGCCGAGTCTGTCCTCATCGACCAGATCGCATTTGGTCAGTGCGACAATCCCGGCGGTTTGCCTAGCAGCCGGCAGATTTCAAAGTGTTCGCGAGTTTGTGGCTTGATGATTCGTCGGCCGCGATTACCAGAAGCGACGAGGTCCACTCCCGCTGCGCCAGCCAGCATGTTGCTCACAAAACGCTCGTGTCCGGGAACGTCGACAAAGCCAAAATGAAAACCATCGAATTCGAGGAAGGCGAACCCGAGGTCAATGGTGATGCCGCGTCGCTTCTCCTCCGCCAGGCGATCGGGATTGGTGCCGGTCAGCGCTTCCACGAGCGACGACTTGCCGTGGTCGATGTGGCCGGCGGTGCCGACGATGACGCTTTGCTTGGGTGCTCCGTGGGGGATGAGCGCGATGTTACGAGACGCGCGAATTTGCGGTCAACGCGAATGCTATTGGCGAGCGAAAAGCGAGGCCGGGTAGCAGGCAAATATCGCCGATGCCAATTAGTGGGCGGCGGCGATTTCGTCGACTATGGCTTGAGCCGCGGCGCGGGTCGGGGCAGTGAGGATGGGACGTCCCACCACCAGAAAATCGGCACCTGCTTTGATCGCCTCCGTTGGAGTGGCTGTGCGTGCTTGATCGTCGGCGGATGCGGAGGACGATTTTTACTTCGGTCTGACGCCGGGTGTAACGACGAGGAAATCGCGGCCGCACGCTTTGCGGATTGCACGGGCTTCCTGGACCGAGGCCACCACACCGTCGACGCCAGCGGTCTTTGCAAGCTTCGCAAGTTTCAGCACACGCGTTTTCGGCGGACCGCCGATGCCTACCTCACGGATGGCCTTCTGGTCCATGCTGGTGAGGATCGTTACTGCCAGCAAGCGCGGACGATCGGCTCCCATCGGCTGGCCAGCGCTAATGGCTTGTGCGGCTGCATGCAGCATTGCTGTGCCGCCCAGCGCGTGGACGTTCACGAGTTGTACCCCGGTCATGCTGCACAGGATAGAACGGCGCCTGCGACAGTGTTGGGAATGTCGTGAAATTTCAGGTCGAGGAAGACGCCGCTGCCCAGCGCTGCGATTTCCTTTACGGAGGTAGGTCCAGCTGCGGTGAATAGTTGGGCTGCCGATCTTGAACATGCCGACCAGGTCGGCTATCTGCTTGGCAAATTTGACGGAGGAGTTTAGCGAATCGAAATCGAGGGCGACGATCAGATTGCTTCGCGGATGGGCGTCGAAGGTCAGAGTGTTCGCCGGCTGCCGGGATCGCAAGGAGCTCTCCGTTTAGCGCCGCTCAGGCAACTGAATTAGTTCGAGCCTGACCTGGCTGACGCCCGAGTGAATCAAGCCGATCTTACGGGCGACACGGTAGGATACGTCAATTTCACGACCCTCCTGGTACGGGCCGCGATCATTAATTCGTACTACTTCGAATTGTCCGTTACGGGGGTTAACGATACGAACTACAGATCCGAACGGGAGGTTCGGGTGGGCCGCTGTTAGAGACTCGGCGTTAAAGTGCTCGCCGTCGGCGGTCTTGCGGCCATTAAATTCCGGGCCATACCAACTGGCGTTGCCGACCCAAGTCTTGATCGGCTTGGGAGGCTCGCTGAGGTGAGCCACCAAAGGTGCCTCCATCGCCGGAGCAATGAGGAACATTAGGGGAACCCACCGAAGTGCAGCCCAATGAACGAATAGTCGATGTCTCATAGTGTGTTCTTTATGCTACGACGATCCAGAAAAGTGTAGCAATAAAACCTCACCGTGTCAACCACTTTCTGATCCAAACTTTGGCACTATCTCTTTGATAGTACTAAGGTTAGCGTCCAATAGTGCCTTCCGCAGCCCTTCTACCAGGTGCTCAACCGCCCGGGGATCCACGAAGGTTGCCGTGCCCACTTGTACGGCGGACGCTCCCACGGCCATGTACTCCAGCACATCCGCGACCGTCTCAGCACCCCCAAGGCCTATGATCGGGATACGGACGGCCTTTGAGGCTTCCCAAACCTGCCGCAGCGTTACCGGCTTAATCGCCGGGCCAGACAGGCCCCCTGTCGCATTCCCTAGCCGGGACTTGCCCGTTCGCCAATCCACGGCCATGGCCGGATAGGTGTTGGCTACTGTCAGGGCGTCCGCCCCAGCCTCCGCGGACACGCGGGCGATCAACCCTATGTCCGTAACTAGCGGCGAGAGCTTAACCCATAAGGGCCGCCTCTGGGCGACCCGGCGAGCTGCCCCTACAACCTCTGCAACCAACCCGGGATCGCTGGCGAACTGTATACCCCCCTTTTTTACGTTTGGACAGGAGATATTTAGCTCGTAGCCTGAGAGACCTTCCGCTCCCTCCAATATTTGGATGACTTCCACATAGTCCTCGACTGCGTACCCGAAAACGTTGGCGAACACCGGAACCGAATACTTTCGCAGCGCAGGCAGCTTCTCCGCGACGAAAGCGCGGACCCCGACGTTCTGCAGCCCGACGGCATTGAGCATTCCAGACGGAGTCTCGACCAGGCGGGGGGCCGGAGCGCCATCGATCGGTTCCCGGGATAGACCCTTGACGACCAGGCCGCCAAGGCGATTGAGATCAACCAGATGGGCAAATTCGACGCCGTACCCGAAGGTTCCACTGGCGGCAATAATGGGATTAGGCAGGCGGAGGGCGCCAATCGCTACGCTGAGATCTACTGCGGCGGCGGAGCTCAATGCGGCGACGAGCTTATCACGAAGTGGCGGCACGTCGCGGCGAAACGATCCCGCTCCAGTACAGCTATCAGGGCTTCGAGATTGTTGGCGTATGCGCTGCCACGGCCACCTTCAAGGCTTGGGCAAGTACATGTCCGTCCCGCGTAGCCAAGGTCACGCCACAGAGTGAAGCCAGAGTCGGAGCGATGTCGGCGGGCGTTACGTCTCCATGATACTGCCCTGGCTGGATCCCGAATCCCATAAAGAAGATCGGAACGTGCTGATCATAGTTGTAAGGCGTTCCATGACCGGTACCGTAGCCGCGTGACTTGCCTCGGGGAGTGCCGTCCACGAGCCAATAGGGCTTCGGCACGATAAAGAGATCGCCACTGCGACCCGGAAAGTAGCTCAGCGCTTCGGCTCTGCGCGTAGGACTTTGCGTTGCGGGACGGTCCTGAATTTCGTCGACGGTATAAACCTCCGCTACGCCGGGTTGCGAAAGAGCAGCTGCCTTTACACGGTTCAGGGCGGCGGGATCGTGCCGCAGATGATCGAGCACGCCCGGCGCTAGATAAATCTCGGTTCCGCCAAAATGGGCGATTGCCGGTTGATCTCCGTTCCATGGCTCGAGAGCTTTCTGCATCTTTTCCTCGAGCTCCGGCAGAACGAGAACCCCCGAGTCCGCGCCGGTACGTTGCATATCTTCCGGCACCGGCACCACCCCATGGTCCGCGCTCAGCGCAACGACGTAATTTCCGCGGCCTACTTTCTGGTCCAGGTGCGTGAACAGTTCGCCAAGATCCTTGTCCAGGCGAACGAGAATTTCCTGGATTTCCCGGCTGCGTGGGCCAAATTCGTGACCCACATAGTCCACCGAGGAATAGCTGACTCCCAAATAGTCTGTGCCACCCGCTTTGCCCAGACCCAGGGAATCAACCGCCGATTCGGCCAGCTTCGTCAAGTACGTGTCCGCAAAAGGACTGCTGGCCCACTGTTCATAGAACTGGTCATCTGGTTCGTTGCCGGCGGCCTTGCCACGCAAGGGATGCGGAAAGGTAAGCTCCCAGCCGTCGGGAGCCACGGCGCCCGTCGCTTTTTCGTCGTACAGATAAGCGCCTTCTGGAAGCGAAAGCGTCCAGGTCTTTCCGTAGTCGTTCCGCATCGGGTGCGCTTTAACGAAGTCCTCGATGAACGGCATTGAACCGTAAGGACTGGCGGTAATCCATCCGCCTTTGTCGAACCACGTGACGGCATCCGCCTTGTGCCCTGCCAAAGTAATCGCGGCGCGCGCCTTCAAGGAGAATGTGACTATTCGAGTGGCGCTGCCGGTCTGGAACCTAAGTTCCTCGGCAAAGGATGGAATCTGCATGCGCCAAGCGCTATCGCCACCTTTGCCGCTGGCCCCGGCATAAGCTGAATTCTTCGCCTTCGGGTCAAGCGTACACGTAACGTTCTTCCCTGTTTCGCGATCCCACCAGGCATTCGCAATCATTCCATGCGATGCCGGAAACGAGCCCGTTGAGATCGTAGCGTGACCCACGCAAGTCTCGGTAGCCGCATAGGGATAAGCCGCGTCGCGGAACCACGCGCCTTCCTCCAGTAACCGTTTCAGTCCGCCCGTCCACTGCCCGTGGAACTTGTCCACATAGTCGCCACGCATCTGATCCACGACCAGCATCACCACAAGCTTCGGGCGTTCGAGGGGTTTGGCCGCAACCCCCGGAGTCCGCGGCTTTTCCTGGCCCGGCGTTACGGCCGCCAGCGACACGGCAACTCCCGCGATCAGTAGTACCGCGCCGCCAACTCTGCGCCGAAGTAACCCTCTTATCCCCACACGCACACGGACCTCCGAGATCGATCCAGTCGCGCAGTCTATCACGCCGCATGTTGGCGGCGAGTGACCTGCGACCCGTCCAGCCAGCCTGTTAACCGTGGCCGTTGGCCGTAGTGCCGCCACCAATGATAGGATTACGCGGACATGCGCATTATTGAGAAAGCCCAGTTGATGTCCGCTCCGGAAATCGACCGGACCTTGCAGCGGCTCGCCCACGAAATCGTGGAAAAGAGCGGTGGCACTAAGCACCTGGCGCTGATTGGCATCCGTCGCCGTGGAGTGCCGCTGGCGCAGCGCATCGCGCAGGCCATGCGGGGGATCGACGGGGTAGAAGTTCCGGTCGGGACACTGGATATCACTCTCTACCGCGATGATTTATCGAAGGTAGCTTCCCATGCCGTCCTGCAGTCTTCGGATATCCCCTTTGCCGTCGACAACATGGATTTGGTTCTGGTGGACGATGTGTTGTACACCGGGAGGACCATCCGGGCGGCCATGAACGGTTTGTTTGACCTCGGACGGCCGAAACGCGTGTCCCTTTGCGTGCTGATCGACCGCGGACACCGCGAAATGCCGATCGAGGCGCAGTTTACGGGCCGCGTGGTGCAAACCAGCTCCACCGAAATCATCGAAGTGCGCCTCCGCGAAATCGACAACGAGGAGCGCGTGGTACTGGTTGACCGTGTAGAATAACGGGCGGTGAGGAGCGCCGCCGGTAGTCCTGGCATCGAGTGAAAATGTGACGCATCGCTTTCGTGATCTGCTGGCCCTGGAACCGCTAACCGCGGACGAACTGACATTTCTCATTGACCAGAGCAAACCCTTTCAGGAAATTCAGAAGCATCCTCTGAAAAAACTGGCGACGCTGCGCGGCAAAACAATCGCACTGGCGTTTTTTGAAAATTCCACCCGCACGCGAATCAGTTTCGGCACGGCTGCGTCACGCATGGGCGCCGATACCATGAATCTGCAGGCGGAAGCTTCCAGCCTGAAAAAGGGCGAGTCCCTCCTCGACACCGTCCACACCCTGAACGCCATGAAGCCGGATTGCCTGGTTATGCGCCACGCAGCCTCCGGCGCGCCGGAATTCGTCGCTCGCCATCTGGATATTCCCGTGATCAACGCGGGCGATGGTACGCATGAACATCCCTCGCAAGGTCTCCTGGATGCGCTGACCATCCGCGATCGCAAGGGAACAATCGAAAAGCTGAACGTTACAATTCTGGGAGACATCAAGCACAGCCGGGTGGCGCGCTCCAACATTCAGTTGCTCGGAAAATTCGGTTGCCGCTTTACACTTTGTGGACCGGCGATGTGGCTCCCGCGGGAACTCGAAGAGATCGGTCCGCCCGGCACTTCGATACGGCGTGTGTTCCGTATCGAAGAGGCGCTGGAGGACGCCGACGTGGTGTTGGTACTGCGCGTACAAACCGAGCGCATGCATGAGCCGTCGATTTCCCCCAACGACTACATTCTCCTCTACCAACTGAGCGCCGAGCGGCTGCGGAGGGCCAAGAGCGATGCCATCGTGTTGCATCCCGGCCCGCTGAACCGCGGCATTGAGATTACGCCGGAAGTGGCGGACAGTGGGCAATCGTGCGTCCTGGACCAAGTGACCAATGGACTCGCGGTGCGCATGGCGCTGCTGTTCTTGCTGGCAGCCGGCGATGTGGATGACCCTGCGTATCCGGCGTCGGAGGCCCAACCGCAGCGGAACAGGCGCGCCACCGACTCAAAGGATCCCTCGCATGCTCCTCGTTAAGAATGGCCGCGTCCTGGACGCCGCGACACGCACCGACGCGTTGCTGGATGTGCTGCTGGACGGCGAGCGCGTCGCCGAGGTTGCCGCCACCGGACAAATCAGCGGCGGCCAGAATATCGAAGTTTTCGACGCCTTTGGCTTGATTGTTGCCCCCGGATTCATCGACATCCATGCGCATTTACGCGAGCCTGGGCAGGAATCGTCCGAAAGCATCGAAACCGGGACGCGAGCGGCGGCTCGCGGCGGCTTCACAGCGGTATGCTGCATGCCAAACACCAAGCCGGTAAATGACAACGCCAGCGTGACGCGTTTCATCCTGGATCGCGCAAGAGCCGGAGCCAGCGTGCGCGTATGGCCCATCGGCGCCGCGTCTGTAGGAAGTAAAGGCGAAGCGATCGCGGAAATTGCCGCGATGAAACAGGCCGGAATCGTGGCTGTGACAGACGACGGCAAGCCGATTGCCACCGCAAAGCTGGCGCGACAGGTGATGGACTACGCCAAATCGCTGGACATCCCGGTAATCGAGCATGCCGAAGATGTTTCGCTTGCCGCGGGCGCGGTGATGCGGGAAGGAGTCACCTCGACTCGTCTGGGTTTGGCGGGAATGCCGGCCGCCGCGGAATCCGTTTGCGTGGCGCGCGACGTGCAACTGGCCG
The DNA here is from genome assembly GCA_963819745.1 of uncultured Acidobacteriota bacterium. Lineage (GTDB taxonomy): Bacteria > Acidobacteriota > Terriglobia > Acidiferrales > UBA7541 > Acidiferrum. Next base: position 9,223 of record CAWFXG010000015.1, read on the forward strand.
AGCTTACCGGGGCGCGCCTCCACGTCGCGCATTTATCCGCCAAGGCTTCGTTGGAGCAGGTTCGTTGGGCGAAGCAGCGCGGCCTGCACGTCACCTGCGAAGTCACTCCTCATCATTTCACGCTGATAGACGAGGACGTCCAGTACGATTCGCGTTACAAGATGAATCCGCCTCTAGCCGCTCGCGAAGATCGCGAAGCGCTTCTTGCGGGACTGGCCGATGGAACCGTGGACGCCATTGCCACGGACCATGCCCCGCACGAACCAGCTCTGAAGGATGTTGAATTTGACCGGGCACCATTCGGGATTCTTGGCTTCGAAACGGCTCTCGGGTTGGCATTGCAGCAACTCGTACACGCCGGCAAGCTTCCCCTGATCCGCCTGGTAGAGCTTTTTACGACCGGGCCGGCGCGCATCCTGGGCTTTGAGCGCAAAATTGCCGCCGGTCAGCCGGCAGATCTGACTGTTTTCTCCGTGGACCGGGAGTGGACGTATGATGTATCCCAGTCGCCCAGCAAGTCGCGCAATTCGCCTTTCCACGGCTGGACTTTTCGCGGTGGACCGGTAGCCACGATCGTCGCAGGAAGGATGGTCTACCGGCAGGAGTAGCTTTCCGACGCTATAACGTCTGGCGTCCGCCGCGCATCGATTCTGGATCCCTTTTTGTAAATTCTTCGGATAAGGACCCGCTCATGCCTGAATCTACAAACGTTCGACTCTTCAATCCCCCCACGCTGGCCAAGCCGGTTGCGACGTATTCGCAGGTCGCCATCGTCAATATCGGAAAGACGGCGTACATCGCTGGTCAGGTGTCGATTGATCAGGAAGGCAAGTTTGTTGGCAAGGATGATTTCCGGGCTCAAGTGGAACAAATCTTCAAGAATCTGGAAGCAGCGGTCGTGGGCGCCGGGGGCAATTTTCGCAACATCATCAAGCTGAACTACTATCTGGTCGATAGCGTCGATCTCTCACAGATCCCCGTGGTTGGTGAGGTTCGCGACCGTTACATCAACGCGCTGGTTCCTCCGGTGAGCACTTTCGTGGTGGTGCGCAGGCTGGTGCGGCCGGAATGGCTGCTTGAGGTCGAGGCGGTCGCTGTCGTTCCGGCGGCCTGAACTCTCCTCGGATGCTAGTGCGCCGCCGGCTCTGCGGCGGGATGCAATCCGTGCTGCGGCACTTCGTGAATGCCTCGCGCCGGCGGCTCGATGCGATGCCGGTAAAAATGGTCCAAAGGGGCCGGGCCTTTCCCGGTGGCGTAGCTCTTTTCGATCGCTTTCACCACGTACGCCTTGGCCAGCATGGCTGCTTCGGCTAACCCTCGCCCGGAAGCCAATTGCGCGGCAATCGCGGCCGCAAAAGTACATCCCGTGCCGTGAAGTGACTCTTCCTTGCTCTTGTCTCCCGCCAGGGGAATGATCTCGCCCCCGTCGAAAAGGATATCGACGGCGCGTTCCATGTGCCCACCCTTGACGATTACCGCTGGAGCACCCATCTCGACGATTTTGCGAGCGGCTGCCTCCATGTCCGCCGTGTCTTTGATGGTGATACCGGTCAGAATTTCGGCCTCGGGTACGTTAGGGGTTATCACCGTGGAACGCTTCAGGAGTTCCGTGGCGACGTATTTGATACCCGCAGCGTCCAGCAGTTCGCGTCCGCTCGAAGATTTCATCACCGGATCGTGAACCACATGCGCGAATTTATGCGCGTCCAGGAATTCCGCCACGACCGCGGCGTTGCCGCGATTGCCGAGCATTCCGATCTTCACCGCGGCAATGTCCGAATCCTTCACCAGCGCTTCCAGTTGCGCGCGCAGCAGTGCGCTGGGCGTGTTGTGGACGTCTTCAACGCCCTGCGTATTCTGTACCGTAAGCGAAGTGATGGCGGCGATACCGTAGCACCCGTGCGCCGCGAACGTTTTAAGATCAGCGGCGGTCCCGGCTCCGCAGCTGGGATCGAACCCCGCAATGGTGAGCAGAATTGGCGGCGCCGAATTGTGATGATTGTTCATTTTACCCGTCTCTCGCTCGGCGCCTCTCTCAAAATTCCACCGGTACATGCTGGCGGTTGCAGCCCATTCCGATTGTTGCCGGCAAAAAATGGCGCAAAGTAAAAAGCGCCGGTTCCGCTTGGCTCGGCGGCGCAAAATCATGCGCCACCGGACAACAAAACGGACCGGCACTTGCGAATGTACGCGTGTTTCTTTCACCAGCGCAAGACAAAGTTTGCGATGCGCGGCAGGATTGCGATCGTCGTTATTCGCGCGTGGCGCTCTAGGGAAACAATCCGCGAACCAGCGTGGCTTCCGCGACGCGGCTGACCGCGAGAATCATCGCACCGGCGCGGGGCGGCACGTGATGTTTACGCATACTCTCCAGCATTTCCGTAAAAGCACGCACCATGGTCTTGTGAAGTCGCGCGTTAACTTCTTCGGCGTCCCATATCAGGCCCTGAAGATTTTGCACCCACTCGAAGTAACTGCAGGTGACCCCTCCCGCATTGGCCAGAATATCCGGCAACACGGTAATACCCCGGCGCGCCAGAATTTCGTCCGCATGCGGTGTGGTCGGCCCGTTCGCCGCTTCCGCCACGATGCGCGCTTTGATGGCCTCGGCATTGTGCAAGGTGATCACGTTTTCGAGCGCAGCCGGCACAAGAATGTCGCATTTCATCGTCAACAGCTCGTCATGCGAAATTCGGCTGGCCCCGGGCATCCCGACGACGGTCCCGGCGCGCTCCTTGTAACGGTAAGCCTTGACCGGATCGATCCCGCGGGAATTCGTTACGCCGCCTCGCGTATCGCTGATTGCCACGATCTTCGCCTTCTTTTCCGCGAAAAGCCGGGCCGTGGCCGCGCCCGCGTTGCCAAATCCCTGAATGGCCACGCTTGCGCCGCGCAGGGAAATCTTCTTCACCTTGCAGGCCTCTTCCACGACGGTGACCAGCCCTCGAGCCGTCGCTTCATCGCGACCCGCTGAGCCGCCCACAGACAGCGGCTTCCCGGTGACCACCCCTTGTGCCGCTCGCCCTACCATTACCGAATACGTATCCATGATCCATGCCATGGTTTGCGCGTCCGTGTAGACGTCCGGCGCCGGTATGTCCTGATCCGGACCGATGATCGGCAAAATCTCGCTGGCGTACCGGCGCGTCATGCGCTCCAATTCACTTTTGGACATGCGCTTCGGGTCGCAAATCACTCCGCCCTTGGCTCCGCCGAACGGCAAATTCGTGATGGCCGTTTTCCAGGTCATCCACATGGCCAGTGCCCGAATTTCGTCTAAAGTCACGTTTGGGTGGAAGCGAATGCCTCCCTTGGCAGGTCCACGTGCGGTGTTGTGCTGTACCCGGTAGCCGGTAAGCACCTTCACCTGGCCGTTGTCCATTTTTGTCGGTATGGATACTTCCAGCACTCTCTTTGGAGTCCGCAAGATTTGCCGCAGTCCGGGATCCAGCTTCAAGAATTCCGCAGCCATGTCGAACTGAATCTGCGCGATACGGAACGGGTTGAGGTCCTCGCGCGGGGCGATGCGCGGTATCATCGGCGGAACTGTGGGTTTTGCGACCGTGGCCATCAGCTTCGGTCCTTTCCTAAGTGTCCTGGGTACGAAATTAGAACGCGTTGCTCGGGCCCGACTACTTTGCGATCTTTCTTGTTTTGTCTTTCAACCGTTCGCGGCCAGTTTCTTGCTTCCACTCATGTACTGGTCGCGGCAAGCGGTAGAGCAGAAGTGCAACAACTCCCCACCCTCGTTCAGCGGAATAGCCAGAACCTCAGCTACATGCGCGCCACAAACAGGGTCACGAACGAGCCGGCGTGACTCCCGCGCGGGTTCTGTATTCTCAGGCGTTGACTGGCTGGAGGTTGTCGCGGCTCCGCGCAACCACCACCCAACAGCTCGCCGCAGCAAGCTTACGGTCCAGGACAACACCAATAACCAGAACAAGAAACGCATGGCCCGGTAGAAGACGCTCATGAAATCCGCCAGCCCCAGCTGCGAGCCAGCCAGTTCAATTGTGACAGCAAACCGCCTTACAGTGTAAGGGCAGAAGCCTCAATCTTTTCCGGGTCATCCAACCGGTTAATTGGGCCGGCGTGGGTCTCGGAACGGAGTTTAAGCAACCACAAAAACCTCCGTCAACCGAAAACGCCTGAATTCAATGATTTGCGGGACGGAAAGGTCAGGCCAGCGGGTTTTCGTGACATTCCCGGCAGGATAGATCAAATAACATCTTATTTTTCTGTTGTTTAGCGGAAATACCGCACTACCTCGAGGCCGGAATGCGCTCTATGCCCATATAGGGGCGCAACGCTTCTGGTATAAGGATCGATCCATCTTTCTGCTGGTAGTTCTCCAGCACCGCGATCCAGGTTCGGCCTACCGCCAATCCGGACCCGTTCAAGGTGTGTACGAAATCACTCTTGCCTCCGGCCTTGGGCTTGAACCGGATTCCAGCTCGCCGAGCTTGAAAAGCTTCGCAATTCGAGCAAGAGGAGATCTCCCGGAACTCATTGGCGGATGGCAGCCACACTTCGATGTCGTAGGTCTTGGCCGATGCGAATCCCATGTCCCCCGAACACAACAACATGACGCGATAGTGCAGCCCCAATTTCTGCAGAATACTCTCCGCGTTGCGTACCAGTGCCTCATGCTCCTCGTAGCTCTTGTCCGGATGCGTGAATTTGAACAACTCTACCTTTTGGAACTGGTGCTGCCGCAGGATGCCGCGGGTATCTCTTCCGGCCGCGCCGGCTTCCGATCGGAAACAAGCGGTCCAGGCAGTAACATTAATCGGCAGAGAGTCCTCGGCGATCGTTTCGTCCCTGTACAAGTTGTGAAGTTCGACTTCGGCAGTCGGCGTGAGCCAGAAATCCGTGTCTTGCACCTTGAACAGGTCTGCGGCGAACTTGGGTAGTTGTCCCGCGCCCAATAGGGATGCGGTATTGACCAGAAATGGCGGAAGGATTTCCGTATATCCATGTTCTCGGGTGTGTACATCGAGGAAAAAATTGGCGAGAGCACGTTCCATCCGCGCTCCCCAGCCTTTGTAAACGGCAAAGCGCGCCCCGGTGATTTTCGTGGCGGCGGCCAAATCCAGAATTCCTGCACGCTCACCGACTTCCCAGTGAGGGCTAGCCGTGAAATCGAATGATGGCGGTGTTCCCCAGCGGCGAACTTCGACATTCTCTGCCGCGCTGTGGCCGGCAGGTACGCTTTCGTGGGGCACATTCGGCATGGTTAGCAGGAATTCCCGCTGTTCCGCGTCCAGTTGCAGAACACGCTCGTCGCCTTGTTTGATGCGGTCGGAAACCTGTTTCATTTCCGCCATCAGCTCGGTAGCGTCCTGCTTCTCTTTCTTCAGTCGCCCTATTTCTTCGCTGGCTTTGTTGCGCCTGGCCTTGAGCTGTTCATTGGTGGTTATCGCTTCGCGCCGCTGCTTATCCAGCGCGCGAAAGCCTTCCAGATCCAGTGTGGTACCGCGCTTTTTCGCCATGTCGGCGAAAATTTCCAGGTGATCGCGAAAATAATTCAGGTCATGCATGGTCAGGAAAGAATAACGTACTCTGGCGCGTGAATGTAGGCTGCTTGAAGTCCGGCGAGCTCTCCGCGTGCCGCACAAGAGGGAAACACGGATCGTCGTTCGCTGCGACTCTCTCAGCGAGAGTCGCGCTGCTCCACTGGGTTGTAAGCCGCACCGTAGCGCGTACGGCCGTTCGATAACGGCTGGATGTGTTTGATTTTCGCGGGAACAAAGATGATATGGTCGCCGGGCGCGTAGGGTATAGCCGCGGCGATGACTTGGTCCTGAACGTAGGATTTTGGGCTGCGAAACGAAAATCCGCCCTTGGAAACATCGTCGCATTCGACTAACTCGTCCCCGGATTGAAAGTCACGAATATATGCGGTGAATGTAACTCGCGCCCGTACACTTCGCCGCCGACTGCGTTTTCCTCGTTGCGCACCTTCCGGATTGCTCGGAGCGGAACCCGGCGCCGCCGGATGCGGATCCGCCACCGCGATCGCGCTTTCCGCGGGCCTAAGTGCCGTTAAGCCCGTGTGTATCGGATCCGCCATTATCGTGCCCGTTTCCGCGGCCGCCACTTCTGCAGATGGGTTAGCCGGCAATGAACGCGTGCGGGGGCGTTTGGGCCTGGCCGTTTTTTTCGCACCGACCGGGAGCCATAAAGTCAGGCTTCCGCAGACCTCGCAAAAGCGCGCAATGTTCTCGTTAATCGCATATACGTCGGCTTCAATTTCATTATGCTCGATAGCCTCCTGGCGGTCACAGCAGGCGCATTGCAGCGCTACGGCCGCATCGTCTGCGCTCGCGGGTGCGGGGAATGTCACCTTCCAGAAGTCCGTTTCCGGGTCGGTAAACGCCACCCCATAGATAAAGCCTCGGGGCTCCTGCCCGATCTGGCCAACGAGCCGAACCTCTGCCTCCCGGGACGTCCCTATCAGGCGCACCGTTAACATTTGGTCGCCGGCAATCCGCTGCGCGGAAACGATGCCGGCGCCGTGGCGGCTGAGCACCACGGTGACCGTCTCCTCCGAAAACACCCGACCCGAGGAATCCGTGCCCAACAACAATATGGCGACTTCTTTCGCGAGGCGACCGCTGCGACGCTGGATACTCATGGGTGGGCCGCACAGAAGGCACTCTGTCTATCAGACCCTTTCAGAAAACCTTTACTCCCACCGTCAATTTGTCCCACTGCCCACTCCATGGGCAGTATCTCCGTCTGTCCCCAATTTAGCCCTTTGGCCAGTTGAGTCCGTGCCCCGTTTCGATACACTCGGCCGGACACGAAGCAAAAACAGTCCCCGACATCTCTACTGCTCCCGCTCAGACTGTTGACTTGATCATGGGAGGCTCAATCCGTGCGCGATTCGTGTGTGCTGACCCTTTCGCTTTCTTTCAGCATGGTCCTGCTGGCTGGAGGATGCGCGAACGCCATGCGTCCCAGTGCTCAGGCCAAAACGGTTTCCGTACCCCCTTCGACCGCTGCGGCCTCTACGCAGCCGCCTGCACAGGGCTCCTCTTCCTCGACTCCGCTGCCGGGGCCCACTGCCCCGACTCCGCCCCCTGCAACCCCTCCGCCCGTCGCAAGTCCTGCCCCTGCTGCGCCAACCACGAATGTCACGTCTGCCGCTACACCCGCTCTTAGCGTTGCGACGCAGGCGCTGGACGACGCGTCCGTCAGCATAAGTTACAACGTGAAGCTCAACGCCCAGGGCGGCGTTGGGCCGTACATCTGGAGCATTTCCGCGGGTAGTCTCCCTTCGGGCCTTACTCTCGACGAGTCGTCCGGAGTCATTGTGGGCACTCCTCAACAGCCCGCCAGCCAGCGCTTTGAAGCCCAAGTGCGGGATGCCGTGGGACACCAGGCGTATAAGACGCTTTCGATTCCCGTGGCGGACGCCGCCTGGGGTACTACCTACTACGTCGATCTACAACAGGGCTCGGATAATAATTCCGGGACCTCGGAAAGCGCTCCCTGGAAAACCCTCGCAAAGGTAAATAATTCCAGGTTCTTGCCAGGCGATCGTGTTCTGCTTCACCGCGGCTCGGTTTGGCGGGAGGAGTTGCTCTTTCCTTCATCGGGTGATCCGAATCACCCGATCCTGATTTCCGCCTATGGTTTCGGCGCGGACCCGGTCATCAGCGGCGGGGACGTAATCTCCGGCTCTGCCTGGAATGTCTGCACGTCCTGTCCTGTGAATACTTGGTACTTCCACACCGCGACGGTTCCCAACCTGGTGCTGTTCGACAGTAAGCCGGGGCCAAAGCACTCTTCCGTTTCAGGTCTCCTGAACAACGGAGACTGGTTCTGGACGGGCAACACCCTGTATGTCCACTCGACCGGCAATCCTGCGCTCCTCTATCACAGTCCTGGAGTCGAACCGGCTACCCGGCAGATGGGTATCGGCCTGTTTGGGGTTTCGTATCTCACCATTGAAAATATCAAGGTGATGGCTGCCAATGGCTTACCTACCAACGGAGCGGTTTATGCCCAATCCGCGCAGCCGGGAGGTAATACCCATCACATCAACCTGAATCACCTGACGATCATCTACGGCGCGGGCGATGGCGTTCACCTTGAGGATTGCAACGGCTGTATCGTGCAAGATGTAAGCGTCTCCGAAATGGCCAACAGCGGAATCGGCCTGGTCTCCGCGCATTCCGCTTTCCCCATTTCATGGGCCGCGGTGCTGGACAACACTGTCTATCACAATCATCGAGACGCCATTTATACGAATGGCTGCGCCCGGGGAGCTGTTTGCGGTGGCGCCACGCAATCCAACGGTTTGTTTCTGGCTGGCGTGGTCATTTCCGGAAACACCGTTCACGACAATGGGGCCGGTATCTATGTGCGATGGACCAACCGATCCACCGTCCAATCGAATATCGCCTATTCCAACGTTGACCGCACGGACAGCGGCGCCGAAGGAGGTGGGATCGAAGTGGAAGCCTCCAGCGCCAACACGATACAGAAAAACCTGATCTACTCGAACCGTATGAGCGGAATCGAACTTTCCAACGATCGCGGGGCAGGCACGGTGCTGACCGGATCCGCCGATAACCGCGTAGCCTACAACGCGGTTCATGACAACGGCACCAACGGGCTCTTCAGCAACGCCGCCGGCTCCGATAACAACACCTTTCTCTACAACGTCGTGTGGAACCATGCCAACGGCGCTTGCTTCGTCGCCAGCGGTTCCGGGCATCAGTTTTATGGAAATACCTGCTGGAACAATTCGACCGGCGTCGATCTCTACCGCTACAGTTCCACCATGACTACCGCCAACATCCGCGTGAAAAACAACATTATTGCGGGCAGCCTGAAATTTGCCGTGCAGATTGAACCTGGTGTCTCCATGCAGACTTTGGACTTTGACCACAACAACTATGACTTGCGGGCCGCGGCCGCTTTCCGGTGGTCCTCGACCATCGGCAACTTCGGCAACTGGCAGTCCGGGTTAGGCACCGATTCCCATTCGCTACTCGCCAACCCCGGCTTTGTTTCCGGTCAGCCCGCCGCCGCCACCGAATTCGCGGTTGTTTCCGGTTCGCCAGCAGCGGATAGCGGCACAAACCTCGGATCGCCGTTCGCCATTGGCTTGAGTCCGAATTCCTCCTGGCCCGGAGGCGTAAATCGGAATGGTCAAGGCACCGTTTGGAGCATCGGGGCGTTCGTTCCCAATCCATAGTCAGCAGTCAGCGCGCCTGGCTAGTACCTAGGTACCCGCACGGATAGACCTCCCCCCGCCCCTAAAGTACCGCCCGAATTGAATCGCCAGGTCTATCGACGCAATCAGACGCCACACGCAAAATGATCCAGGTGATCGGAAGTAAGTTCGTGACTCCGGAGCAACATCAATGATTATCGGGTGTTTGCTCTTGTGCGTTGTTTTGCTGCTCGCGAGCGCAGCCGAACAACCGGTCCCGCGCCTGGCGCGAGAAGATCGAGAAACAGACTAGCTTCAGACCACTACCTCCATTCCCCAACGCCCGAGCGGCCGGTCCCCCCACCGGCCGCTCACCTCTTTTCCGGCATGAAATAACCCGTAGGCGCGACCTTGCGAGCCCTGACCTACGTGTCCAGTGGTTGTCCGGAAAAACAAAAGGGCGCAAAATACGCGCCCTTCCGTCATTGAAATGAGGTCCTAGGACTCACCCGCGGGAACTTTCGGCCAACCACCACGGAAATGGAAAAGGGGGCTGGTGCAAGCCCCCTTTTCTGTAACTGACCCCCCAAAACCAGAAATCCCAGTCGAGGTTGGGTTTCCGGCCACCCCGGGAAGCCAATCTTTTTTATTGTTGCCCGAAATAGAGCAAACCATGTGCCAGCGGGACAGCCTTTTGCGATGCGGGCCGAAGTTCCGGAAAGCACTGGAGTTAGACAGTGGTGTGACATGTTGCAGACGCCTTTGCAACCTTGAGTCTACAAAATCCCACATAGCTGCTTGGCTTCACATACAGTCTTTTGGAGATTGCCATCTCGACCAAGGTCCAAGGTCGCTGACGAAGCTCGGAGAATTTCTCAAAATCGCCTACCGCGGTCCGCAAATCTACTTCTTGCTAGGCGCCGATTGAGGAACGCAGAGCCTCTGCAACCGATTGGCTGAAGCGCTTAACGTCCGCATCGTGTTCCGCTTCCACCATCACTCGCGCCAGTTGTTCTGTGCCGGAATAGCGCAAGACCACTCTTCCATTTTCTCCCAGTGCAGCTTCCGCCTCCGCTAATGCCTGCGCGACTTTCGGCAGAGTTTCCAATGGCGGCTTTGATTTCACCTTCACATTGACGATCGTCTGTGGGTAATCCTTGAGTCCGTCGACCAATTCCTCCAGGCTGCCATTCATGGCTACCAGGGACGCAATCTTCACCGCGGTAAGCAGTCCGTCACCCGCCGGAGAATCGTCCAAAAAAATGATGTGTCCGGATTGCTCGCCGCCCAACACGTTTCCACTTCGCAGCATCTCCTCAAGAACATAGCGGTCGCCCACATTGGCGCGCGCAAGAGTGATTCCTTCGCGAGAAAGAACCCTCTCCAGGCCTAGATTGGACATGGACGTCGCAACCACGCGGTCACCCTGAAGTTTGGCGCGCGATTTCAGGTGCCGCGCAACCGCCAGCAATACTCCGTCACCGTTGACAACTTTTCCGGACGCGCATACGAATAGCGCGCGATCCGCGTCACCGTCGAAAGCCACACCCAACTTTGCTTTCTCGCGCGTGACTCGCTCCTGCAGTCCGTCCAGATACAGCGAACCGCAGCCCGCGTTGATGTTTCGCCCGTCCGGATTCACGCCCATCGAAATCACTTCAGCGCCCAGCGTTCGAAACAGGTCTGGCCCCAATTTGTAGGCGGCACCGTTGGCGCAGTCCAGCACCACTTTGAACTCCGAAAATCGCGCGCCCTCGATTACCCGGCCTTTCAGAAACGCCAGGTACTCGCCATGCAGACTGTCATCGGCCTTCAAGTGCCGGAAATCTGCCGGCGGCGGTTCTGCCTGAAACTTCAGAATGCTTTCTTCCAGGATTTCCTCAATCGCGTCCGGAAACTTCATTCCGGCATGCGAAAAAAGCTTTACGCCATTGTCCTGGAACGGATTGTGCGAAGCGGAGATCACCACGCCGGCCTGGAAATCGTTCTGGCGGACCAGGCAAGCGACGCCGGGCGTTGTGATGACACCCGCGAAGGTCACCGAAGCTCCCGCGGCTTCCAGCCCTGCGGCCAGCAAAGAAGCGATATGCGGACCGGACTGGCGGGTGTCCATGCCAATCAGTACGTGTGGAGCCGCTTGAGTACTTTTCAAGTATGTTCCGAGGGATCGCCCAGTGGCATATAGCGTGGCGTCGTCGAGCGGGGGAGTCCCCGGAACACCGCGGATCCCGTCGGTTCCGAACAGTTTCTTTCCCATGTCATTTCCCAGGCTCAGATTAGCACGTGGCTCCCGGTGCTTTTGAGGTACTTAACGGGCGTTTCGCCCCATAAACGTGAGATTCTGGGCACAAAGTCAGGCTACCCGGTTTTTACTCCTGAAGGATTGCACGCCAAGAAAGCCGGACGACCTGGGACGCGAAGTTCTGCCCGCCTTGTGCTACCGTGTTGGCGCGCGGAGCTGCCTGTGTCGGCAACAGAAACACCCCCCACCACGAACGCGACGATTGTCCCGCTCACCGGAGCGACATTCAGCTTGCGAGTCATTTCCGGTGCCATCATTTTGCTGTTTTGCTACTACGCCCAGGGCGTAGTGATCACTCTATTGCTGTCCATTCTTCTCGCTTATTTCCTCGATCCCGCGGTGGAATTTCTTGAGCGGCTGCGCGTGGCCCGAACGGTCGGCTCGATGATCATGGTCCTGATTCTCATTGCGGTGCTCGGAGCCGTCGGATATGGCCTGGGAACTCGCATGTCCGACTTCGTGGAAAATTGGCCCAAGTATTCGAGCGTCCTGAAGCAGGCCGCGGATACCGTCGAACGCAAAATCAATGGCATCGACGAGCACGCCGCCACGAACGCCTCGCCTGGCGCACCGCCCGGCGAAATCCGCTCACTGGAACCGACGTTAGTGCGTACCATGCTGCTCCGTTCCATGGGTTCCCTGTACGCGGTTTTCCTGGAAATTACCTTCGTCCCATTCCTGGTTTTTTTCATGCTGGCCGGAAAGCGCGAAGTCTGGCACGGAACCCTGCAATTGTTCTCCGTAACGCGGCGCACCCAGGTCAAGGAAACTCTGGAGGATATGCGAGAAGTGCTGCGCGATTACCTCGCCGGAATGACCATCGTCACCCTCATGGTCGTCGCGGCAAGCAGCCTGTTTTTCTGGGTGCTCGGGCTGGACTATCCGATCCTCACCGGGATTGCCTCCGGGCTCTTGAACATGGTGCCCTATATCGGCGCGGTGCTGGCTTGGCTTCCGGCTTTCCTGATTGCACTGGCCAAATGGAAGACGATCGGCTCTTTTGTGCTGATTGCGGGCGGGCTCACCGCCATCCACGTTCTGGCACTGAACTTTGTCGCTCCCCAATTGGTCGGCCGGCGCGTGCGACTTAACGCCGTAGCCATCACCATATCGTTGCTGTTCTGGGGCTGGGTCTGGGGCGGCATGGGGCTGCTGTTGGCGATTCCGATTACCGCGACTTTGCGCGTCATTTGCGACCACACGGAGTCACTCCGCCCCATTGGCCGCTGGCTCGGCGCCTGATCCCCACCAGCCTCGCTGGGTTAACCGTTCATTGACTTGCACGGACACGGGGCCTAAGATTCGGCCACCGCGTTGGATTAAGGCCAACACGCGTGCGTCTATCCCAGCCATCCCGAATCTTGTCTGGCGGTGCTCCTTTGCCTGGTTCCGTGGTGTCTCATTATCGCCTTCTGAATCCATTGGGTAGCGGAGGCATGGGCGTAGTTTATCGCGCCGAAGACACTGCTCTGGGCCGTACCGTTGCTCTCAAGTTCTTGTCGCCTCAAATCGCTCACGATCCCCGGCGCGTCGAGAGGTTCCGCGATGAGGCTCGCAACGCATCCGCCCTCAACCATCCCAATATCTGCACCATCTACGAAGTAGCCGAAGAATCCGGCGAGCTGTTCATCGCCATGGAATTCGTCGAGGGCCAACCTCTCTCCGATTTCCTGCGGCAGGGTGGGCTTCCGGTGGAAACCGTCACTCGCTACGGCCGGCAGATTTCCGGCGCACTCGAGCATGCCCACGAACGCGGAATCATTCATCGCGATCTCAAGCCGGTCAACATTGTCGTAACTCCGCAAGGGGACGCCAAGATTCTCGACTTTGGCCTCGCCAAGCGCACCGATCCCGACGCCGCGCAAGGTAAGACCACCCTGGACGCCTCTCCCACAGAAACCAGCGCCGGTCTGACCGGCACCGTCCCGTACATGGCGCCAGAACAAATCGAAGGAAAAGACGCGGGAACTCGTAGCGACATTTGGTCCCTGGGCGTCATCCTGCATGAAATGGCCTCCGGTACCCGGCCCTTCCTCGGCGAAAACCTGTACCGGCTATGCACGGCAATCATGCAGGAGCCGGCGCCTCCGTTACCGGAACATGTTCCGGCCGGGTTGGTAAGCGTCATCAAACGCTGCCTGGAAAAAGATCCGGCTCGGCGATACCAACGCGCCAGCGAGCTTCGCGCAGCGCTGGAAGCACTCGATCCATCTTCTCCCTTTACGCCGCCTCTGTTGCCGGTGCTAACGCAGACAAAGCCGAGCAGGCTCCCGTGGATCATTGTCGTACTGGCCGTGGCGGTGCTGGCCGGCATCGGCATCGGAACCGCTTTGCGCTATGGCAAACGCTACAAAGCGTCCGCCAGTGCCAGCCTGGCGGTACCAGAGCGCGTACAACTGGCCGTCCTCCCGGTAACGGGTGGCGTTCGGCCGGAGGAAATGGCCTTCGATAACGGCCTGGTCGAGACGCTGACCTCCCGGCTCACGCAATTGACCACCCAACATCCCCTGGCGGTAATTCCCGCCAGCGAAGTTCGCGCAAAAAATGTCGAGACCGTGGATGCGGCGCGTGCGGAATTTGGCGTGAACCTCGGCCTCATCATTCACGTCCAGCACGCCGGTACCCAGGCTCGCGTCAATTATTCTTTGGTGGACGCGCGCACCCACCAGCAACTTCGTGCCGGAACGATTACCGCTGCCACCGACGATCCTTTCGCGCTCGAGGACCAGGTTGCCGACAACGTGGCCCAAGCCCTCGAACTGGAACTCTTACCGCAGGAAAAACGTGTCATGTCCGCTCACGGCACGCCTTCCGCCGCTGCTGACGCCTTTTACTTGCAAGGCCGCGGTTATTTGCAGGACTACGGCAAACCGGAGCAAACGGAAAACGCCATCACCATGTTTCGCAATGCGCTGGACAAGGATCCGTCCTTCGCCGCCGCGTTTGCCGGCCTTGGCGAGGCTTATTGGCAGAAATTTGCCCTGACCCACGATAGTCGCTTCGTGAATGAATCGACCAAAGCCTGCCGCGAGGCCGCCCAGCACGACGCCGGCCTCAGCGAAGCGCACGTTTGCCTGGGTCTCGTGTACCAAGGCACCGGAAAATACGAAGACGCCATTCGAGAATTTCAGAAAGCTGCCCAAGCCGAGCCCACTTCGGACACTGCCGCGGCGGGACTCGGGGGCGCGTACGAAAGCCTGAACCGTCCCGAAGATGCCGAAAAAGCCTATAAGGCAGCCATTGCTTTACGACCAAACTACTGGGTTGGCTACAGCCGCCTCGGAGGCTTCTATTTGCGTCGCGGCCGTCTGGACGAAGCCGCTAAAATGGATGAGCAGGTAATTTCGCTGGTCCCGGACAGTTTCATTGGCTACACCAATCTGGGCGGCACCCGCGTGCTCCAGGGCAACTATAAGGACGCGATCCCGCCGCTCGAACATTCTCTGCAAATCCGCAAAACCGGCGATGCCACTTCCAATCTCGGCACTGCTTATTTTCAGTTGAAGCGTTTCGGCGACGCGGCGCGGCTCTATGAAGAAGCAACCGCGCTCGATCCGCAAAAATATGATCTCTGGGGCAATCTCGGCGACGCTTATTACTGGGCGCCGGGCCTGCGCGACCGTGCTCCTGCGGCTTATCGCAAAGCTCTCGCCCTCGGCGAAGAACAACGCAAGGTCAATCCCCGCGATCCGTCCCTGCTCAGCTACCTCGCCCAGTACCACGCCATGCTCGGCGAATCTCGATTCGCGCGGCAGAGAATCGACGACGCCTTGCATCTCGCGCCTCACGATCCCGAAGTCCAGTATTATGCCGCGATGGTTTATGTCCAGTTGAAAGACAACGAGAAAGCGCTTCAGGCCCTTCAGGGCGCCGTCGCCTCTGGATATTCCACGGCCGGTATCCGTGCCACTCCCAATTTTGACCCGCTTCAGAATGATTCCCGTTTCCAAACATTGCTCGCCAAACCGGAATCGAAATAGGAAAGGACGAGAACATGCTTCGCACGAAAAACAAAACAATCTGGTTGCTGGCTCCTGCCTTCGGCCTTTTTTCCTTTGCCGCAGGATGCGACAACTCGAAGGTGAAATCCAACAACTTGCGCCACGTGGATTGCGCCAGACATTCCAGCGGTTATTCCGGCCCGACCACCATCGCCGTGAACTCCACCGACGGCATTGCGCTGGAAGATGAACTTATTTTTGTCTGCACCGGAGAGACACTTGTGTGGAAAGCCGGCTCCGGCGTCAACACCATCACCGTCACCTTTCCTGGCAGCACCGGACCGTTCACCCAACCTGTGGAATCTAACGGGCTTCACGGGGATGCATCCAGCCCAACCCCTGTTCGCGAAGTCGCAGGATTGCTTCCCAACACGCGCGCCAATGCGTTCAAATACCAGATTACGGTCGTGACTTCCGGAGCTACGATTAACCTCGACCCGCACATCATTCGGATGGGTCCCTAACCGTACGAACCGGCCCGCCGGAGTGCCGCTACTACATCGAGTACATTGCTGGCATCCTGAAATAGCCGTATGGCTGCAATGCCCGCTGCCCCAGCGGCTAGACACGACCGTGCATTCTCAAGCGTGATCCCGCCAATCGCCAGCACCGGCACGGAAACTGTCCGGCACACCTCCTGCAGATGGGTCAGTCCTTGCGGTTCGCCGAAAGCGGCCTTCGAAGGCGTGGAAAATATCGGGCCAAAGAACACGTAATCGGCCCCACCCTCCACGGCACCTTGAACGCCTTGCAAGGAGTGGCAGGAAACACCGATCTGAAAATTCTCTCCCGGGGATTTATCGGCCACAAGCCGCCGCGCTTCCTGGATTCCGATGCTGTTTTCCCCCAGGTGCACGCCGTCGGCGCGGGTGACGATCGCGGCATCTGCCCGGTCGTTCACCACAATCCTGCACGCCTCGGGCGATTCTCGCGCGAAATGCACGGCGCGACGCGTCAATTCCACCAGGTCCCGCGCGCTCAAATCCTTTTCGCGAATTTGGATCCAATCGACTCCGGCGGAAATATTTTCGCGGATCTTTCGCTCGAGCGCGCTCGTGCTGCTTGTTTCAGGAATGGCCGGCAGACTGCCGCGTTCCGTTACATAGCAAAGGATGGGCCTGCGACGATCGCGCAATTCACTGCGGAGGGACACGCGTCGTTCTCGACGGGCGGGAATCCGGCCCGATCAGGCTGACCGCCAGAAATATGTCCAGTACTCCCAAACCGCTGATCGCTCCGCGCACCGAAGGGTGCAGCAACACACGCATCAAGGAGGGGAATTGGCTGAGGAAATAGTTTTGTTCCCAGAGACTCGTCCAAGGCAAGTAGAACAGGACCGCGCCCATGATGCAGCACAACACCACGGCCAGCGCGCTAAGAATTCGAGTCATGAGCCGGTGAGCGATCCAATCGCGTGCGCCGTCACTTCAACGGGTCGTCTTCTGCAGGGCGGCGATGCGCTCACCCACATCCCGGTAGTCAATATTGACCGCGTAGACCTGGAAAAAGCTCTTGAGGGCTGCGTCCGCCTCGCCCGCTGTTTCTTGCGCCACTCCCAGATCATACCTCAACGCCAATGTGCTTTCCGCGTCGTTGTCCGGCGTGTTTAGCGCCCGCTCGTACCACATCGCGGCGATCGAAGGTTGGCCCTTTTCCATGAACGCCAGGCCCAGCAGCGTGCAACACTGCATCGCGTATCGGAACTTTCGCCCTTGTTCGTTAGCCTTCGCGACTTTCTGGAATTCGCTGATGGCTTCGTCCAGCAAGCCCATTTCCCGGAAGGCGATGCCCAGGTTGTAGTGCGTCTCCAGGTCCTCATCCTCCGCGCCCATTTCGCCGAGCTCGGCCCGGAATTCATCGAATACTTCTTTCAGCGGGCCCGACTCCACCGGCGCCTTTGCCGCGTTGGACGGCGCCGTTTCTTTGGCCGCGGGTTCGGAGTAGCCCGGAGTGAGTTGCCCAATTCCAAGTTGATCGATTTCGTTTGCCAGTTCACTGAGAAATTGGTCGGAAGCGAAACCCGCTCCAGCCGGACCTGTCGCATTTTTCCCTACCGTTTCGGGTTCCTTCGCTGCAATCGGCTTTTCGGGCGGCTTCTGATCGTGCGCCGGAATCAGCGTTTCCGGCTCCAGAACCAGCTCATAATCCTGTTCGACTTCAAACTCCGACTCCTCTGTCGCGGCAGGCGCTTCAGGAGCTTGCGGTGCACCCGTCTTGCTGGAAGGCTCTTCGTGAGTCTCCGCCGTCGCAACGGGTTCCGCCAATGCGAACTCTTCTTCCAACGAGGCTTGTAGCTCGTGTACTTCTTCGGGCGCTTCTTCCGCTACCGCATGGCTGGTTGCCGCTTCCGTGGTGGCCGGTTCCTCTTCGGTCGGCGCTGCTTCCACCGGAATGGTAAATTCTTCGGCTCCTGCTGGCGTCTCGGCATTCGACACTTCAGGAATCGTCAAACCTTCGTGGTGCGGCTCTTCACCGGCCGTTTGTTCCACGGCAATCTCGAACTCCACCGCTTCTTCTGCCTGCGCCGTATCCTCACTGACGGCCGCCCATTCCTGCGACAGGTCCACTTCCTGTACTTCGTCCGCCGCTGCACTGGGACTTGCTGCTCCGGCTTCCACTACCTCGGCAGGAGCTTCCTCGATGGTAACTTCCGGTACGCTGGGCTCCGCCGTAATTTCCGGCAACTCTGCTTCCGCGACTTCCTCTGCCCCGCCGGAAACAGCCCCCATGAGCTCCTGGTCCGACATGCCGGCCGCTCTCTGGAATCGCCGCCGCAACTCTCCAAAACGCTCCGCTCCTGACGCGTCACCCCGTTTGGTATGAATTTGTTCCAGTTGCGCCGCTAGTTCCGCGGTGCGCCGGTCATCCCCAGCGCCCAAAACAAAGTCCAGCAGCTTTTCGAGCGTCGGCGTGTGGCCCGGCGCGCGCCGCAAAATCGCCTCCAGCAGCCCGATCGCTTTTTGCGTCAAGCCATAGCTGGCGAACAAGTCCACGTCGGTCAGCGACTGCGCGATAAACTTTCGCGTCTCGTCATCCAATTCCGGTTCCGGTGGGGCTGCCGGTGCCGCCGTCGCCGTTACGATAACTTCGGGCACATCCGTCGGTAAATCTGGCCGGACCTTGGGTGCGGCTGGCTTCGTGATCTCCACCGTCCCGGCGATATCCGGAACCACCGCGGCTTCCCCCTCGCTGATCAGCCCCATGCGTCGGAGCACATCGTTCAACTTGCGCTTTGCGGGATCGCTTTCCGGTTCACGGTCCACCAATTGCTCAAAAACTTGCTTCGCTCGCCCCAGTTGATCCGCGGCCACCAGCGCATCGCCAAGATGCGCCAGCGCATCCGGCAGGCGGAAGGAATCACTGGTGCGCCCGTACATCTCGACCAGCCATTCCAGCGGCTCGATCTTACCCGGAAGGTGTTCTGCCAGGCCGTTCAATAGTCGTCCAACGAGCTCATGCTCGCCGCCATCGATCAGCGCGATTCGATTGCGTTCCAGAATCCCCATGGCCCGTTCGCCCTGGCTGGAATCCAGCAGCGTCTCGACCAGTTTTTGCATGGGTCCGAAATTTTTATGATCGGCGTCGAAGATTCGTTGCGCCAGCGTTCCTGCCGCGTCCCACTTGCTGTCCTTGATGTACAAATCCAGCAGCAGTTCCGCCGGTTCGCCGCCCTTATCCAGCTCGGGTACGCCCTCCAGGATTTGCGCAGCCTGCCCCAGATTTCCCTGCGTTGAGGAAACTCGAGCCTTTACGATAATCGCGGCCAGGTTACCCGGCTCCAGCTTCAGCGCCTTATCGGCCAGTTTTTCGGATTCTGCGTGATCTCCGCGCGCCAGCGCTCGCTGGGCCGCCGAAACAAAGGCCTCCAGCGCTTCCTTGCTCTGTCCCATTGCTTGATACAGGTCGGCCAGGCGAATCTGAATCCTCAGATTATCCGGCTCCGCCATCAGCAGTTTCTTCAGCAGCGCCACCGCTTCCGCCTGCCGGTTGTTCTTCAGGTGGATCTCCGCCAGTTGTAGAAACAGCGGACGCGCTTCGCTCATCACCCCTTGTTGCACGTACAGGTCGGCCAATTTCTCCAGGGGTCGAATCTCTTCCGGTGCAAGCTTGGCGATGCGCTTGTATACCGCGATTGCTTTGGTGAGGAATCCGTCGCCGACAAACAGTTGCGCCAGTCGCTCGAAATAGTCGATCGCCTGGAAGGTTTCGCCTTGGCGAATATACAACTCGCCGATGGTCATCAGCGTGACCTGATCCCGCGGCTCGTGTTTCAGGATTTGCTGGTACTCCGCAATGGCCTGAGCCACTTTCCCTTGGTTCAGCAGTTTTTGCGCGGCTTCTACTAGTTTGCTTTTGTTATAGGCCATGAACGAGCTCGGACGGTTCCCTACGCACCTGCTGGAGATACTTCTCCCCGCGCCGAACCGGGAAGGCAGGCAGAGGCGTGCTGGACTACGCTAGCAGGCGTTCAAAACCCAAGTCAACGAACCCAAAATCAATTGTGAACAGCCAGTTATCCCCGTTTAACTTACGGAAACTACTGGCGAAAGCTAGGCGAAGACAGCCGCTTGGCACTTTAAGGCAAAATCGCGTCTGGCAGCAGCGCAATCTGCGTGGCGCCCGCCGACCAGCATCCTGCGTCGCGAACTGGGGCAAAGGAGTATCGGTGCAGCGGAGAAGGACCATGCTGTCGCAATGCTTCCAGGTGATCGGGCGTCGCGTACCCTTTATGCCGCGCCAGCCCATATTGCGGATACACCGCGTCCCATTCTTCCATCCGCGCGTCTCGGTACGTCTTGGCCAGAATGGACGCCGCGGCGATCGATACGCTTCGGCAGTCTCCCTTGATCAGCGATTTCTGCTCCACGATCACCTCCAGCTGCATCGCATCGATCAGCAGGTAGTCGGGTGACACCGTCAGTTGGTTCAGCGCCGCGGTCATCGCTTGCCGGCTCGCTTGGTATATGTTCCAGGCATCGATCCGCTGCGCATCTACTTCCGCCACCGCCCAGGCTACCGCATGCTCGCGAATCCGCCCCGCCAGTTGCACCCGGCGTTCCACGGGAAGCTGTTTCGAATCATCCAGGCCGACGATCCGCCGCTTGGGATTCAGAATTACTGCCGCGGCCACCACCGGGCCAAACAATGCGCCTCTGCCCGCCTCATCAATTCCGGCGATTCTCGTCCATCCAAGTTTGCGGGCGGCGCGCTCAAAGCGCGAGGAGCATAGACGGCTCATTCGAGCGCGATTCTAGCATGGCGCTTTAGGTTTGCGGCTTCTTGCGTAGCTCTTCTGTTACTGCTCACTCGTACCGCAGCGCCACCATCGGATCGACTCGCATCGCACGCCGGCTCGGGATCCACGCGGCGGCGCTTGCCGTGAACAGCAGCGTCGCCACCGCCACCATCAATGGCCACGGATCGTGCACCACCACGCCGAACACCAGCGACTCCAGCATCCTCAGGCCGAACCACGCTCCCACCAGTCCCAGCGCGGTTCCCGCCAGCGTCCACGTCGCCACGCTCAGCATCACCATCCGCAAGATTCCCTGCGGGCTTGCTCCCAGCGCCATCCGGACGCCGATTTCCCTCGTCCGCTGCGCCACGAAAAAGCTCACCACGCCATACATTCCGATTGCTGCCAGCACTATCGCGATTCCCGCGAACAGTGACAGCAGCATCGCGTCAAATCGCGGCCGCTGCATCAATTTATCCACTCGTTGGTTCATCGTCGAAAACTCGATGGGCACATCCGGGTCGAGTTGCGCCACTTCCGAACGTGCCCAGCGCACCACCGCGCCGGTTGCCAGCCCGGTTCGTATCTCCACGTAGCTCCTGCGGACATACGTCTCTGGATCGTTCTTCCAGGGAATATAGAACTCCGGATCAGCCGACGCTATCAGCCCATTGTTTTTTACATCGGCCGCTACTCCCACCACCGTTCTCCAGGGCCCTCCGCGGTCGAATGCTGTAAAGCGCATCCGCTTTCCGATGGGATCTTCTCCGGGAAAGAGCTTTGCCGCCAGCGTCGCGCTCAGCACCACCGGATTTTCCGCCGGCGAACGGTCCTGTTCCGTAAAGCCGCGTCCGCTGGTGACCGGAATCCCCAGAGTCCAAAAATAAGACGGCGTCACCATCCGCCAGTTCACCATCCCACCGGTTCCCTCCGACGGCTTAGCCCTGCCCGGCACTTCGATGGAGGCAAAAAAGGTCGCCTGGGTGCCTCCGGAAGGCGGCAGTGTGTCGCTCAGCGCCAGCGAAATCGCTCCGGGCAATCTTTTCAACCGCCGCTCGACGTCCCCAAGAAATTCCAGTTGTCTTGCCGTGTCCGGATACTTGTGCTCCGCAAGGGATATCTGCGCGGTTACAACCTGCTGCGTATCCAGCCCCAGCGGCACTCGTTGCATGTTCCACAGCGATCGCAGTAGTAGACCCGCGCCCGCCAGCAAAATCACCGAGCCGGCCATTTGCGCTACCACCAAGACCTTCCGCGCGAGACCCTCACGCATGCGTTGCCCATTTCTGCCCGCCAGCGATTCCGCGGAAGGCTGCCGCGACAGCACCGGAAACAATCCGAAGAACATTCCGGCAATCGCCGATGTCGCCGCGCAAAATATCAGCACCCGCAGGTCTATCCTCGCTTGCTGCAGCCGTGCGATTCCTTGCGGTCCGATCGCCACGAACACCCGCAACAATCCATACGCTAGCCCAATTCCGCCGCTGCCTCCCAAAAACGCCAAAAGCATGCTCTCCGTCAACGTTTGCTGCGCCAATCGTCCCCGGCTGGCGCCCAACGCGCTTCGCACCGCGAATTCCCGCTGCCTCCCCACCGCCCGCACCAGCAGCAGGTTCGCCACATTCGTGCATGCCAGTAGCAGCACCGTCGCCACTCCGCCAAACAGTACCCAGGCCCCCGCGCGCGAATCTTCAATCTGCCGGTCGCGCAGGGATCGCACCCTCAAAAAAACTTCCGCGCGGAACTGGGGCGGCACAAATCGCAGCGAATCCTGAAACCACGGTCCCAGGGCGGCTCTGGCCTGCTCGATGCTGACCCCACGCTTCAGCCGCGCAAATGCCCGCAGCAACACTCGCGGGTTATTGCGATCTAACGCCGCTGCATCCAGCGACTCCGGTAGGAGCAGGTCCGCTGCACCCAGCGTTGGCATCTCGAACGTGCGCGGCAAAATTCCCACGATTTGCACCGGTTTGCCATCCAGTGAAATAAATCGGCCCGCCACACCCGGATCTCCTCCAAATCGCGATTGCCAAAGCCCGTAGGACAGCAGCGCCACACGCGGCGCATTGGGCCGGTCATCCTCGCTTGTGAAGTCGCGTCCTGCGATCGGCCGGATTCCCAGCGTTGACAGGAATGTCGACTCCACCAGCGCGCAACTCAATCGCACCGGGTTTCGTTCCGTAATGTCGCAATCCGCGCCGCCCGGCGTCAGCGACGTCATCGCCTCGAACGGTGTCGTCTGTCCTCGCAGCACTGCATATTCCGGTGCCAGCATGAACTCGATTCCCTCGAACGGCGCTTTCACGCCGAACGAAACCAGCCGGTCGTCCTCGGGATACGGCAAACTCCGAAACAGAATTCGGTCCACCACGCTGAACACCGCGGTTGTCGCCCCCACACCCAACGCCACGATCAGAATCGCTGCAGCCGTAAATCCCCGCCGTTTCGCCAAGCTCCTGCACGCGAATCGCAAGTCTTGCGACAAGCTTTCCAGTAGCGGCAAACCCCGCCGCCCTCGGTATATCTCCTTCGTTTGCTCCACGCCTCCAAACTCCCGCCGCGCCGCTTGTCGCGCCTCTCCCATGCTCATGCCACGCCGCACGTTTTCTTCCGCCAAGGCATCCAGGTGCGCCCGCACCTCCGCTTCCAGTTCACGCTCCCTTCGCTCCTTGCGAAACACCTCCGCCAATCGCATCAGAAAAGTTTGCAGGCCATTCATCGCACTCCCTCACTCGTACCGCAGCGCCTGAATTGGATCGACTCGCGTCGCACGTCTCGCCGGCAAATAGCACGCCAGCGCTGCTACCAGACCCAACAGTGCCCCGCTCATCAGAAAAGTTGGCCCATCCGTCGGCCGCACACCAAATAGCAACCCCGAAATCAGCGGTGTCAGCAACAGCGCCATGACCAGCCCCGCAATCATCCCGCCGATCACCGGCGCCATGCCGTCCCGCAGTATGATTCGAAACACTTGGCGCGGCTGGGCCCCGAGCGCCATGCGCACTCCGATTTCGCTCGTCCTCTGCAGCACCGCCCGCGACGTCACTCCATAGATACCCGTGCATGCCAGCATCAGCGCCAACCCGGCCATGACTCCCGCCAGCGTCGCAACGAATCGCGTCGCGCGTCGCGCCTTCGCCACGTAATCCGTCATCGGCTGCATGCCGTAAACCGGCAGATCCTTGTCGAGCTTCGCCACTTCCCGCCGGATGGCCGTCGCAAGTTCTTGCGGATTTCCCGTAGTCTTGATGGTCAGCGCCATGTGCTCCCGCGCGGCTCGCGAATACGGCAGGTAGATTTGCCCGCGCACCGGGTCCGTCAGCGAGTGGTACTGCAGATGACGCACGACTCCGATTACCTCCACGTCTTCGCGCACGAAATCCTTGCTCAACGCCGCCCGGCTCTCCACATTCAGTTTCTTGCCGACCGCCTTGCCGTCCGGCCACATCTTCCCGGCAACCTGTTCGTCGATAATCGCGAGCCCTCGATTTTCGGTCATATCGATCTGGTCGAAGTCCCTGCCGCTCACCAGCACCGCGCCTATACTTGGAAAGTAGCCTGGGAAAATAGACCGGTAGTCCGCCATCACCGTGTTTTGCTCTTGCTTGGGTGTACCTTCCTTCCAGTAGTAGCTGTACCAGTTCGGAAGACTGTCTTCGAACGGCAAGTGCGATGTCACCCCCACTTTCTCTACTCCCGGCACTTCACTGAGATCTCTTTGCAGCTCCCGGAAGAAGTGCACCGCCGCATCCGGCTCGTAATACTTGCCGGCCGTCAGCGACAAACGAAACGTCAGCACCTTGTCCGCGACGAATCCTGGATCGCTTCGCAACAACGCGGAAAATGTCCGCAGCATCAATCCCGCCCCGACCAGTAGCACTACTCCCAGCGATACCTCACAAGCAATAAGACCGCGCTTGAACCTGTGGTTCACTGGCGTACTGTTGCGCCCGCCCTCCTTCAGCGATCCGGCCAGTTCTATCTTCGTGCCACTCAATGCCGGCGCCAGCCCGAAACCGATCCCCGTCAACAACGCCACTCCAAACGTGAATCCCAACGCCACCAGATTCAACTCCATCGCTCCCAGCCGCTCCATTTCCACCGGCCGCAGCAGCGTCAACCATCGCAGCCCCCACCACGCCACCACCAGTGCCGCTGCTCCTCCCAGGCAAGACAACAGCACACTCTCGGTCAGCAGTTGCCGCACCAGCCGGCTCCTCCCTGCTCCCATTGCCGCTCGCACCGTTATTTCCCGTTGCCGCTCCCCCGCCACTGAGAGCAGCAGGTTCGCAACATTAGCGCAGGCGATCAGCAGCACAAATCCCACTCCCGCAAACAACGTCAGCAAGGCCGGCCTCAGATGCTGCACCACGTCCCCATGCAGTGCCACGATTTGCAAGCCCAGCGACTGCTCCGCAAAAGTCGGATACATCGCCCGCAGTCCCGCCGCCAGTTGTTCCGCCTCGGCCTGCGCCTGTTCCAGCGTCACTCCTTCTTTCAGTCTGCCGATCACCCGGATGTACCCCTGGTCCGCGGGATCGGTTGCCAGGTCGGTTGGAAATGGAATGTACGCGTCCATCTCCGGCGGAACACTCGAGCCTTCCGGAAACAGCAGCCGGAAGCCCGCTGGCAGAATACCCACCACCGTTCGCGGTACCCCATCAAGCCGCACCGCTTGCCCCACCACTTTCGGATCGCCGCCAAACCGGCGCCGCCACAAGCCGTCGCTCAGCACGATTACTTTCGGCGCGCTGGATCCCTGCTCTTGCGGCGCGAAATATCTTCCGGCCTGCGCCTTCGCGCTCAGCAGCGGCAAAAAATTCCACGTCACCTGCCCCAGCTTCACCTGTTCCGGCTCGCCTTCGCCGGTCAACGCTCCCTGTTGCGCCCAGATTCCCGCGAAATCCTCGAATAGTCTGCTCCGCGCCCGAAGTTCGCTCAGTTCCGGCCCGGAAGCCGGCGCGCGTCCCTCATTCCCATAAATCGACCACACCACCGCCAGTCGTTCCCCTTGCGGGTAGGGAAGCGGTTTCAACAGCACAAAGTGCACCACGCTGAAAATCGCCGTGTTCGCGCCGATCCCTAGCGCCAGCGTCAAGATGATGAGCGCCGTTACGCCCGGGTTTCGTCCCAGCACCCGTATCGCAAACCGCAAGTCGCCGACGAGCGTCTCCACGAACGGCAATCCGCGCTGCTCCCGATAGCTCTCCTTCATTTGCTCCACTCCTCCAAATTCGCGTCGCGCCGCCTCATAGGCCTCTTTTCGCGGCATTCCTCTCCGTTCATTCGCTTCTGCCAGCAATTGCAGGTGCGCTTTCACTTCCGCGTCCAACTCTGCCTCTACCCGCTGCTTGCGAAAGGTATCCCTTAGCCGCCTTGCCAGTTCTCGAAGGCCTTGCATGTCACATCCCCTCGGCGCCCAGCAGGCGCGAAATAACCCCCGCCATGCGTTCCCAGCTCTCCGCTTCGCTCGCCAATTGCTTCCGCCCGGTGCGCGTCAGCGAATAGAACTTCGCCTTGCGGTTGTTTTCTGAAGCGCCCCATTTCGGGCTGATCCACCCGCGCTGCTCCAGCCGCAGCAACGCCGGATACAGCGTTCCTTGGTTTAGCTTCAGCAAATCCTCTGACACTTGCTGGATGCGCTGCGCGATGCCGTATCCGTGCTGCGGCCCCATCGCATCCAGTGTTTTCAATACGATCAGGTCCAGCGTTCCTTGCAGTACTTCGCCCCGCGACGCCGCCATCTTCCACGCTCCTGTTGACAAACAAAAGGAGCCTACCCTTCTTCCTGTTGACTGTCAACAGGTCCCGGCCGGCTCTTTGGACCCCGCTTTTCTCACCTTCGTTTCCGGCACTCTCCTTCCTCCAGACAAAAAAAGAGCCCCGAAATTCCGAGGCTCTCGATTCCTTCCAACAATAAGTAAGGCGCTTCTAGCTCTGGTTGCTCTCCGCGCTGGCCGCTGCCGCCACCGGCGCTGCTTCTTCCCGGCTGGCTCGCTTGATGCGCGCCGCTTTACCTCGCAGATCTCGCAGGTAATACAGCCGTGCTCGGCGTACTTTACCCTTGCCCACCACGTCAATCGAGCTGATCGATGGCGAGTGCAGCGGAAAAATCCGCTCGATCCCCACTCCAAAGCTCACTCGCCGCACCGTAAATGTCGCTCCCGATGCCCGGCCCTTTTTCGAGATCACCACGCCCTCGAATGCCTGTAGCCGCTCTTTTTCTTTCTCGCCTTCGCCTTCTTTTAGGCGTACGTTCACCCGCACCGTATCCCCCGGGCGGAACTCGGGGAGGTCCTTGCGCAGTTGCGCTTCATGTAGTTTTGCAATTACCGGATTCATGCTCGTATTCCCTGCAGACCCACTCAGGCGGGGCATGCACGCTCAAGACAAACGCTGATTATAGCGAATTTCCACCCTTTTACCTAGTCCATTTGAAGCGCCCGGCTCGCGCTTCAGCCTGGTTCCCAAACGCGGATGGCCTAGTAAGCACGAATTATGGCAAGATTTAGGCATGGGAAACAAAGACGCAAGAAGCCGCGAAGCAAAGAAACCCAAGAAGAAAACGCCGAAGTTGCTGGTTTCGAAGCGCGACGACCATCGGATCGGCACACCCGTCGGGACACCGCAACCCCAAAAGCCCTGACGCCGGATCGCCCCTATTCCGTGTCCCGGTTCGTCACCGCGACCCGGAAAACCGGTTTCGCCCGCTCGGAAGCCTCCATCTCGAACCTCTCCGTGGTCTTCGCTGGATCGTAGTCGCGCCAAAGCCACGCCATCTCTGACGGAAACTCCGCCGCGCCATGTCCCGAATTGTGCGTGCCTTTGCCGAAGCTGAAATGAAAATCGTAATCCTTCAGTTTCAACGCGTTTGCCAACCGCAGATTCGCTAGCGGCCAGCTTCCATAACGGTCCAGTTCATGATCCTGCGACCCATCCTGCAACCACACGCGAATATTCCGCTTCGCCTCGTGCAGCACCTTTTCCGGATAATCCTGCCCTCCGTCCGCCACAGTCGGATCTTCTTTCCACTGAATGCTCGCGAAGCTCCCGATCCAGGAAATCACCCGGCTGAACTGGTCCGGCATCTGCCACGCCGCATTGAGCGAGCAAATGCCGCCCGACGACAGACCCGTTATTCCCCGGCTGTATGCATCCGCCCGCAAATTGTATTTCGACGCTACCTCCGCCAATACCTCATTTCGCAGGAACAGCACATATTTATCGCTTACCGTGTCGTACAGCACGCTGCGCATCGAGTCCTTCAGCGTCCTTTGCCATTTGTCCGCGTACGCCCTCACCAGCCGGTAAGTCGGCGTGCCCGGTGATCCGCTGATGTCTCCCGGATTGATGAACACCGCGATCATCACTGGAATCCTTTTCTGCGCGATCAAATTATCGATCACATTCAGCGCGGGATTCCTTCCGTTCCGGTCCAGGTACCATTCGCCGTCCTGGAACACCATCAACGCCGCCGGTGTATCCGCCTTGTACTGCGCCGGAACGTAAATCCAGTACTCGCTTTTCATCCCGTCATAGATCTTGCTGGTATGAGTGATCTT
This sequence comes from uncultured Acidobacteriota bacterium, assembly GCA_963819745.1. GTDB lineage: Bacteria > Acidobacteriota > Terriglobia > Acidiferrales > UBA7541 > Acidiferrum. The sequence continues at coordinate 37,493 of CAWFXG010000015.1, forward strand.
TTCGGACAGTGTTCCCGCCGGCACGCCCGCCTGCTGATACGAATCTGGCCCAAACGCCGGCACATCCGCACTTCCTCCGAAATTCTTACCGTCCAACACGTAGCGAAAAGAGTGCAGCGCGCCTACCCTGTTTACCTGTGTTGTCGCGTACCACCAATTCGATCCCGCTAACTTCTTCATCTTCGGCCCGGCCGCTTCATCCACGAACAGTTCCGGCTGAGATCCAGCTTCCGTCACGAACAGAAAGTCCTGACCATGGCCGGCCCACGCTTTTCCTTCACGGAGTTCCTTCGCGTCCAGGCTCGCGGCAAGCGCTTCTTCGTAGCCCGGCGCTCTCGTTTTTCGCCAGCTCGATCAGTTCCGCATTCGTTTTCTTTTGTGCCGCCATCCCCGCGCCGCTCGTACTCATAACCAGGAAGACCGCTCCCACCAAGACTCGTGCAAAAATCGTGCCGCCGGTCTTCCGCCCTGCTGCCTTCATGCTCTTCCCTCGACGCCAAACCCCACCCGCATCAATTCTGCGCCGCCACCGAGGCCGTCCTTCGAATCACCGACTGCGCGAACCGCTCCATCTCTTCCAGTTGCGGGCTGAATTGCAGCAACACCAGCTCAACCCCCGCCGCCTCAAACTCCGCAATCCGCGCCGCCACCTGATCCGCCGTTCCCACCAGCCCGGACCGCAATCCCCGATTCGACACCGAATAATCCTCCAGCGACACGCGCTGCTCCAGTTGCGTCCCCGCCAGCCATTGCTGGTAGTTCGCGTAGCCCGCCGCCGATTGCTGCACATCCGTAATTCGTTTTAGCTCGTCCTGCGCTTCGCGCTCCGTCTCCCGCACAATCGCATATCCCGCCACGCCAAACCTCAGCGCTGGCAAATTGTGTCGCGCTCGCCGCGCCCGTAAGTCCGATATTTTCTCCGCCACTCGCTCCGGCGGATCGCCGTGCATCAGGTACGCGTCGCACTTCCCCGCGATCAACTCTTTCGCCGCCTCCGATTCTCCGCCCGCATACAAGCACGGCCGCGGCCTGGACATCGGCTTCGGCTCCAGGATGTTGTCGTCCACCCGGTAATACTTCCCCGCATACGAAAAATGATCCTGCTTCCATACGCCGTCCAGCACCTCCAGCCACTCGCTCGTCCGCGCGTACCGGTCGTCGTGCTGTTCGAACGCCACTCCATATTTTCGCGCCTCGTCTGCCCACCACGAAGACACGATATTCAGCGTCAATCTCCCTCCGCTGATGTGATCGATGTTCGCCGCCTGCTTCGCCAGCAACGCCGGCAAATGAAATGTCGGCCGCACCGCCACCATGATTTCGATCCGTTCCGTCACCGCCGCCAGCGCCGCCGCTGTCGACCACGCGTCCAGCGACCCCGCTTCCACTCCCTTGATATCGTTCAGGTTCAGTTCCGCCACCAGCGTGCAATCGAATCCGATCTCCTCGCTTCGTTGCGCCAGCCGCTTCGCGTACCGCCAGCTCGCTTCCATCTTTTCGTCGGCCACATTGCGCAGCCATCCGCCGAACACCGGCAGCCAGTATCCGTATCTCATGCCTTTTCCCCGCTGCCCACCAGCATCCTCGCCTGCTTCGCTTCCGCCTTCTGCGCTTCCGCGATCAGATAATCCGCCAGCCGCCCGTACGGATTGAATCCGATCATCCGTTCCGGGTCCGCCACAAAGTTCGACAGCGCATTGATGTCGTAATAAAGCAGCCGGTCGGTCTCGTCGTCGATCACATATTCGATCCCGCCCACCTCAATCCCCGCCGTCCGCATGATCCGCTCGCAATTCTCGATCACTCGCCGTGGCGCCTCGTACGCCTCCACCGTCATTCCCGTTTTCGGCGCATCCACCGGACACGCGATGCGCGTCAGCTCTTCCCCCTTCGTGTTCTTGCAGATATCCGCCGGGCACAAATCGAACGTCTCTCCGGTGATGTGGATCTGTATCGCATACAAATATTTTCCGCCCAGCACTTCCACTCGCGTGATGATTCCGTCTCGCGCCGTGAAGCATTCCTGCACTAGCGCGGTGCTGTCCACGCCGAAATACAAACTGCCTTCCTCTACCGCCGCCCGCAAATCTCCCCGCGAGCCGAATTTCTTGATTCCCGCTCCGCTTCCTCCGATATTCGGCTTCAGAATCAGCGGAAATCCGATTGCCTCCGCCGCGCTCAACGCCTGCGACGGATGATTGATCACCTTCGCCTTCGGGTATGGTAGCCCCAGCCCTTCCAGCAGCGTCAGTTGCAGCGCCTTGGACGTCTCGTGCGTGAATCCCCGGAATCCGTTCACCACTCGCACCCCTTTTTGCTCCAGGTGCGCCAGGTACCCCAGCGTATAAAAAATCCCGTGCCCCACGCCCCGTTGCCACGCCGAAGGGCTCATGCGATTGAATACCAGCGAGTATTCCTGCTCCGCCGACGCCGCGTCGTACTGGTGATAGCGCGCGTCCACTTTCACCCAATTCACTCCGCGCACATCCATCTGCTCAAACAGCGGCACAAACCAGTGCGGCTGCTCGTAGTAAATCGCGATCGGCTTCTTCAACTTGTCCCCGTTTCCCACTGGTCCTCTCTCAAATCCATATCTGCTCGCGAAACCGCGAGTATATCGCGCTGTTTCGTCAACGCGCTGTCAAATCCGGCCGGTTCCTCCGTGTTTTCTCCAGCGCCGCGGCCTTCCGCCACTTCGCCACGTCCGCATGATTTCCTCCGATCAATACCTCCGGCACCTTCCATCCTCGATATTCCGCTGGCCTCGTGTAGTGCGGGAAATCCAGCACCGCACCCGCCCCGCTTTCCGCTTTTTCCCCATTTATCCCAGCGCCCTTCGCCGGCTCTTCCTCTTCGCCTGCCTCGCGAAACGACTCATTCATCGACGACGCCTCATTCCCCAGCGCTCCTGGCAGCAGCCTCGTCACCGCGTCTACCACCAGCGCCGCCGCCAGCTCTCCTCCGCTCAACACAAAATCCCCGATCGAAATCTCCTCGCTTGCCAAATGTTCCGCCACGCGCTCATCCACGCCCTCATAGCGCCCGCAAATCAAAATGACGCGCTCCAATTTCGCGAATCGTCTCGCCGTTTCCTGCCGGAACACTCTTCCCGTAGCCGACGTCAGCACAACCGCCGTCCTCGGATCCGCCGGTGCCCGCTTTCCGCACTCCCCGACTCCGTGCCCCAGCAATTCTTCCACCGCCTCGAACAGCGGCTCCGGCTTCAGCACCATTCCTTCTCCGCCGCCGAACGGACGATCATCCACCGTCCGGTGCCGGTCTTTCGTGAACACCCGCAAATCCTGCACCTTCACTTCGATCAGCCCGGTTTCCCGCGCCCGCCTCACGATTCCATAATCGAGCGGCCCCGCAAAAAATTCCGGAAATATGGTGATGAGGTCGAACCGCATGGTCAGCCAGTTTAGCCAATGGCGGCGGGCACCGCCATCTTCGCGCCACTTATTCCTCTGCGTTCAGCTCCCGCAGTCCTTCCGGCAGCTTCACTTCGATCCGCCGCGCCGCCACATCGATTCTGCGGCAGATTTCCTCCGCCAGCGGCACCAGCAGCTCGCCTTCGCGCGTCTCGATCTCCAGCACCGGCACTCCCGCCGTGCTTTCTCCCGTAAACTGTACATCCCGCACTTCCCCAACCAGCCGCGGCGCGGTCTCCATCGCGCATGGCGCTGACGTCATCTCGCTCGTCCCTTTGCATTCGAACACCGCGCACCCGATCAAATCCGACACGAAATATTTCCCCGCCGGCAGCTCCACTCGCTCCTCGATCGGCAGCAGCACTTCCATCCCGCGATATTTCTCCGCGTCGGAAATCGATCCTGACCCTTCGAAGTGGAACACTCCCTTCCCCGGGTGATTCCGGTCCATCCAGAATTGACGCAGCCCCACGCGACGCGCTTCGCCTCTTCCGTCCGCTTCGCGCACGTACACTTCCTGCATTTTCGTGATTCGTTCCGGAAAGTCCGTAAGGAGTTCTGCGGCTACTTCGCCTTTATTTCCGCGCGCCTTCAAAATGCGCGCCAGCGCCACCCAGCGGTGCGCCTCGACCTTCAATCTTCCAGTATCTCCAGCGTAAAGCGCTTGTGCACTTTCATTCCCGCCGCTCCCAGCAACGTTCGCACCGCTTTCGCCGTCCGCCCCTGTTTCCCGATCACCTTACCCAAATCCTCGGGATGCACCCGCAACTCCAGGATTGTGGCTTGCGATCCTTCCACCGACCGTACCTGCACATCCTCGGGATGATCCACCAGCGATCGGGCGATCGATTCGACCAGTTCCTTCATGCCACACCTCCGCCAACGCGAGTTTTCGGCGTCGCATACATCGCTTGCAAGTAGACGCCCCCGAGCAGGTGAGGGTGTACAACCGGTTCCCCTGGGAACCGTTAATCCTTATAAAAATCCGTCTAAGCGATCTTTTCCCGCTTGATAAAGCTCCGAACCGTGTCGCTCGGCTGCGCGCCCACGCCCAGCCAATGCTTGATTCGCTCGCCATCCAGCTTCAATTCCGCCGGCTTCTTCAGTGGATCGTATGTGCCCACCGCTTCGACCACGCGCCCGTTCCGCGGCCGGGTCTTCTCAATCACCACCACGCGGTAGAACGGCTTCTTTTTCTTGCCAATCCGAGACAAACGTATCATTAACACAAAAACGATCCTCCTCAAGACCCTCTAGTTTAGCCTGTTCCCCACCCCTCGGCAATCACAGACTGCTCGCCCTCCGGTCCCCGGACCGCTCCGACACCTTCCCGCACCCTCATTCATTTGCTACCATGCCCACCTCGATTCGCACTTTTGGCCCTCAACGCCATAATCTTTCCGTGCGGGGTCACTTCATGACCGTTTCCTCCCAATTCGATCTCATCACCGTAGGCGGCGGCCTCGGCGCTTCCGCTTTGGCCATCTCCATGGCCCGGCGCGGCGCGCGCGTCCTGGTCCTCGAAAAGGAACTTCAGTTCCGGGACCGTGTTCGCGGCGAGGCCTTGGCTCCTTGGGGCGTTGCCGAGGCCCGCGAGTTGGGCATTGCCGATCTTCTTCTGCAATCGTGCGCCAAACCAATCCCCTGGGTGGAAATGGGCTTCGGCCCCCGCAACCTCATCGACACCACTCCGCAAAAAGAGCCCATTCTCACCTACAGTCATCCTGAAATGCAGGAAGTCCTGCTGACCGAAGCGGAACACTCCGGCGCTACCGTCCGCCGGGGAATCTCCGTGGAATCCGTCGAACCCGCCGCCAATCAGCCCGTGGTCATCGCACGCAACGGCAAGTCCGAGCGCATTTCCGCGCGATTGGTGGTCGGCGCCGACGGCCGCGGCTCGGTCGTACGCAAGTGGGTTGGTTTCGACATTGCAAAGAGTCCCCAGCCCTTCCATTTTGCGGGAGTGCTGCTGGAAGGCTTCTCCGGTCGCGACGATATCGTTACTTTCCTCTTCAACCCGGATTTGGGTTTGGTCGTGGCCATCGCGCCGCAACCTAGGCAACGATGCCGCGCTTATCTCGGTTATCCCACACAGAGCGATCTCGCGCTCCAAGGCTCACAGAAGCTCGCGCTCTTCTTGGAACACTCCTTACGCGTTGCCCCGGGTCTCGCCCAAGACTATGCCCATGTGAAAAGTATCGGTCCGCTGGCTACCTTCGACGTCAGCGAGTCCTGGGTAGACCATCCGTATCGCGACGGTGTCGTCTTGCTCGGCGATGCCGCCTCAACCAGCGATCCCACCTTCGGTCAGGGCATGGCCACGACTCTCAGGGACACCCGCACCTTGCGCGACGCCTTGCTCGCCAACTCGGATTGGGACCACGCCGCTCATCTTTATGCCTCGCAGCACGATGTTTACTCCCGGAACTGCCACAAAGTTTGTGGCTGGCTGCGATTTTTGTTTCAGGATCCCGGTCCGGAAGCCCAAGCCGTGCGCCAGGTCGCCATGCCCAAAATCGCCGAGGATCTGATGCGCGTCCCCGACCATCTCTTCTGCGGTCCCGATTTGCCCGCCGACGAATCCGTTCGCGCCCGCCTCTTCGGCGAATCCTGAACCTCCCCGGATCCCTCTTCAATCACCCTGACGGCTTTGATTTTAGCTGCCGAGATTACCCCAGCCGGTTCAGTCCATTGAACGCCGCTGTCTTATAACACTCCGCCAGCGTCGGATAATTGAACACCGTATTCTTGAAGTACGTCACTTTCCCCTTCAGCAAAAACACTGCTTGCCCGATGTGTAGCAACTCCGCCGCATCTTCCCCGAAAATGTGCACACCCAATAGCTCCAGCGTCTCCCGGTGAAACAGCAGCTTCAGCCGCCCATCCGTATGTCCCGAGATCTGCCCTCGCGCGATCTCCCGGTAATACGCCACCCCCACCTCGTACGGCACGTCACTGTCCGTCAGTTGTTCTTCGGTTCTTCCGATAAACGAAATTTGCGGAATCGTGTAAATCCCGTACGGATATCCCGCCGGATCGCTTTGCACATCCAGCCCGAACGCTCGCGCCGAGGCGATTCGCCCTTGCTCCATGGATACCGACGCCAGGCTCGGAAACCCGATCACGTCTCCCACCGCGAAGATGTGTGGTTGGCTCGTTCGGTAGTCCGCGTCTACTTTGATTCGCCCGCGTTCGTCCGCCTCCAGCCCCGCCGCCGCCAGGTTGAGCGGACCTACATTGCCTTGCCGTCCCACCGCGTACAGCAGCGCATCCGCGATTATTCTCTTCCTGCTGACTAGGTTCGCCGCCACCTTGCCGTCCGGCAATTCCTCCACGCTTTCCACTTCCTCGTTCAGCCGCATCGTCGTTCGCCGGTCCCGCAGCTGGTAACTCAGCGCTTCCACCATTTCCGTATCCGCGAATTCCAGCAGCCTCGGCCGTTTCTCCACGATGATCACACGCACGCCCAGCGTCGCGAACATGCACGCGTACTCCACGCCGATTACTCCGCCGCCCACCACGATCAGCGTCTTCGGCACTTGCGGCATCGCCAGAATCTGATCGCTGTCGATGATGTTTCGTCCGTTGATCGGCACCTTCGGATTCGCCGCGGGCTGCGTCCCCGTTGCCAGCACCACGTACTCCGCTTCGTATTCTCCGAATCCGTTGCTGTTTTCCACCCGGATGTGATGCCCATCCATGAATTTGCCGGTGCCGTGGATCAGTTCCACTCCGTTGCGCTTCAGTTGATCCTGAATCACCGACACTTCGTTCTCGATCACCCGCTGTACCCGGAAGTTCAGATCCGCCATGGTGATCTGGTCCTTGCCGTGATAATTCGCGCCGTAAAAATTCTGATCGTAAAACCCGGAAAGGTGCAGCACCGCTTCGCGCATCGTCTTGCTCGGAATCGTGCCTGTGTTGATGCACACTCCCCCGACACCCGCCCCTTTCTCCACGATCGCTACTCGTTTCCCTGCTTTGGCTGCTTGGATGGACGCACGCTGGCCGCCGGGGCCGGATCCAATTACCATTAAGTCATATGGCTGCATTTGAAGAGTCCTGTGTTTCGGGTTCGTCTTCCGGGGGAACTGCGGGGGCGGAATGACCGTCTTCGGCAGTATACCGGACCTCTGGGTCCGCTAACTCCAGCATGCGCGGAGAGTTACTCCCGCTGACCGCCACTTCCATCAGATGCTCCTGCACCGAAAATGCCTTTCCTTTGCGCCCCGCTGCTGGTCGCGAGTACGTTCCGTTGGTCTTCAGGATGCGCGCCTTTCGCGTATCCGCCAGGTAGCTCGACAAAATCTCCCGGCACACTCGTTGGCACAGTTGCGGATCCTTCAACGGAAAAGCCACTTCCACTCGTTCGTACAGGTTCCTCTGCATCCAGTCCGCGCTTCCCAGATAAATCTCCGGTTTTCCCCCGTTCTCGAAGTAATAAATTCGGCTGTGCTCCAGAAAACGCCCTACGATGCTGCGCACCCGGATGCGGCTGCTCACTCCGCGAATTCCCGGCACCAGCGCCGACTGCCCCCGCACGATCAAGTCGATTTCCACCCCCGCGGTGGACGCCCGGTACAGCGCCTGAATTATTCTCGGATCCACTATCGCGTTGATTTTCACGATGATGCGCGCAGGCTTTCCCTTTTTCGCGTTTCTCGCCTCGCGCTCGATCAAGGCCAGAAAAGATTCCGCCAGATCGTGCGGCGCCACCAGCAATGGCCGGTAATTCGCTTGCTCCGCGTTCGCCGTCAGATAATTGAATACCTCATGGACCGCCGAAGTCACCTCTTCGTCGGCCGTCAGCAAGCTCAGATCCGTGTAGAACTTCGCCGTGGACGGGTGGTAATTTCCCGTCCCCAGGTGCGCGTACCTTCGGATCTTTCCGTCTGGATCGTTTCTCACGATCAGCGCCATCTTTGCGTGCGTCTTCAGTCCCGCCAGTCCATGAAAAACCTGCGCGCCGGCATCCTCGAAACTCCTCGCCCACCGGATGTTCGAAGCCTCGTCGAAGCTCGCCTTCAGCTCCACCACCGCGGTCACTTCCTTCTTTCCCGCCGCTTCCAGCAGCGCTCTCGCCACTGGCGAATCCGAGCTCGTTCGATACAGCGTCTGCTTGATCGACAGCACTCGCGGGTCGCGGCTTGCCGTCCGCAGGAAATTCACCACCGTGTCGTAACACTCGTACGGGTGATGCAGCAAAAAGTCCTGCCGCCGCAGCGATTCGAACATCGAATCCGCGTCGCGTCCAATGGTGACCAGCCGCGGCTTGAATGCCGGGAACTTCAAGTCGTTCCTCGGCGTTTCCTCGTACAAATGGAACAGCCGTTGCAAATTCACCGGCCCGCGCACTCGGAACACCAGCTTGTCGTCCAGTTCGAACGTGGTGACCAGCCGTCCCACGATTTCCGGATGCGCTCCTGCTTCGATCTCCAGCCGTACCGCTTCGCCCTTCCGCCGCATCGCCACTTGTGAGTCCACCGCTTCCAGCAGGCTCCGCGCCTCTTCTTCCTCCAGGTACAGATTGCTGTTCCGCGTGATCCGGAATGCCGCCGATGCCAGGATGTCGTACCCGCGATAAAGCTTCGGAGCGAAAGTTGAAATGATGTCCTGCAAAAATACGTAGTGAATTCCGCCGTCCCCGGCGGGTACTTGCAGCAGCCGCGGCAACGCCCGCGGCACCGTCACCACCCCGAATAGGGTCTTCCCGTCGCCTCCGCGCCGCTTTCGCAGCATCAATGCGATGCACAACGCTTTGTTCAAAACGTGCGGAAAAGGATGCGAAGGGTCGATCGTGATCGGCGTGAGCATCGGATTCACGCGCCGGTCGTAAAAGGTCTTCGCGGCTTTCGCCGCGCCGGCGTCCAGTTCCTCCATGCGCAGCACGCGAATGGATTGCTTGGCCAGCGCCGGAAGCAGTTCCTCGTTCCAGCATTTGTATTGGTCCCGCACCAACACCCGCATGGACGCCAATACGGTCGCAAGTTCTTCCTGGGTGGTCCGTCCGTCCGGGCTGATTTCCCGCGATCCGTGCTCGATGCGCTGCAGAAAGCTGGAAACCCGCACTTCGATGAATTCATCCATATTGTTCGCGGTGATTGCCAGGAATTTCACCCGCTCCAGCAGCGGATTTCCCGTATCGCGCGCTTCTTCCAGCACCCGCCTGTTGAATTCGAGCCATTGCACATGCCGGTTGAAGTAGTACCGCGGGTCGTTGAGTTGCACGCGTTTCATTGGTATCTCGGGGCGTAGAGAAATAGCGTACCGTTGTTACGGCAAGATGAACACCGCTTCGCCGGATGGTATGCTGCCATACCATGCGTTCCGTTTTGGCCACAATTTTTTTGGCCTCGGCTATTGTCCTGTTTTTCTGGCAGGCGCTCGCCGGGCAGGCCCCGCGCAACGCGCTCTCTCCCTTGGCCGAAGAATATTGACGCGATATTCTTGCCGCTGGTCACGCCGAATTCTCCCGGCGCCGCGGTATTGATTCGCCAGGGCGGCCAGACGCTTTTCACCCGCGGGTATGGCCTTCGTGACCTGCGCGAGGATCGCACTCGCGCGGCGATCGACGTCCACACCAATTTCCGGCTGGCTTCCTGTACCAAGCAATTCACCGCCATGGCCATCATGTTGCTCGTGCACGACGGCAAGCTGCGCTACGACGACAAGCTCACTGACGTCGTTCCCTATTTTCCCGCGTACGGCGACGAAATCAGGCTGCGCCATCTGCTCAATCACACTTCGGGACTTCCCGATTACGAAACGCTGATGGAAGCGCAGAAGCCCGATCGTTGGAGCGAGGAGAATCAGATTCAGGATGCGGAAGTGCTCGCGCTGCTCAAGCAAACCAGCGAGCCACTGTTTCCGGCGGGCACGAAATGGTCGTACAGCAATTCCGGTTACGTCGTTCTCGGGCTGATTGTGGCCAAAGTTTCCGGAGAGTCTTTCGGAGATTTCCTGCGCGAGCGGATTTTCACGCCGCTGCAAATGACAAATACGCTTGCGTTTGAAAAAGGGAAAAACGAAGTTGCCAACCGCGCCTATGGCCACGTCAAGGAAGGCTCGAACTTCGTGGAAGCGGATCAGAGTTCCACTTCGGCGACGCTCGGCGACGGCGGCGTCTATTCCTCCGTGGAAGATCTGAAAAAATGGGACGAAGCGCTCACGAAACACACCCTCCTCACCGAAGAAGAAATGCAGCCGGCGCTGACGTCCGTGCGGCTGGCCGACGGCGCCCCACCCCTATGGCCGGCGAACTCGGATCGCCCGGAAAGCACTCCGGTGGCGTACGGGTTCGGGTGGTTCCTCGATCCGTACCAGGGTCATGCGCGGATGTGGCACTACGGAGATACGCGCGGCTTCCACACGTTCATCCAGCGCTTCGACAACTACAATCTGACGATCGCGGTTCTTTGCAATCGCACCGATCTCGATCCGGAGCAGCTGAGCCTGAAAGTGGCGGACCTGATCTTCACATCGCGAAAATAAAATCAGGAGAGGCCGGCGAGTTTGCCGAGGCCTTTCATTTTGGCGCGGGCGGCCATGGCGCCGTATTGCTTCATCATCTGGCGCATCTGCATGTATTGCTTCAGGACCTGATTTACTTCCTGCACGGTGGTGCCGCTGCCGCTGGCAATGCGTTTGCGGCGTTTGCCGTCGATGACGTTGTGATCGCGGCGCTCCTGGTTGGTCATGGAATTGATGATGGCTTCGACCTGCTTGAGCTGCCCTTCGTCGACTTTCGCGTCTTTGGGAAGATTGGCGAGCGGGCCGACCTTGGGGAGCATGTCCACCAACTGTTCGAGCGGGCCCATTTTGCGGATCTGCTTGAGCTGGTCGCGAAAATCCTCGAGCGTGAAATCGTCCTTGCGGAGCTTGCGCTCCAGTTCCATGGCCGCTTTTTTGTCGACGGCCTGTTCGGCGCGCTCGATGAGGGACATGATGTCGCCCATGCCGAGAACACGCGAAACGATGCGCTCCGGGTAGAAACCCTCGAGGGCGTCGTATTTTTCGCCGAGGCCGACAAACTTGACCGGCGCTCCGGTGACTTTGCCGATGGAAAGAGCCGCACCGCCGCGCGCATCGCCGTCCAGCTTGGTCAGGATTACGCCGGTGATGCCGAGTCGCTTGTGAAATTCTCCCGCGGAACGCACCGCGTCCTGTCCGATCATGGCGTCGGCGATGAACAGGATTTCGCTGGGCTGCAATTCCTTCTTCAGCGTACTCAGCTCGGTCATGAGGTCGTCGTCGATGTGCAGGCGGCCCGCGGTGTCCACCAGGATCACGTCGCTGGCGGAAAGCTTGGCTTCCTTGATGGCGCCCTTCACGATTTCGATCGGTTTGTCCGTGCCTTTTCCGGGCCAGATCGCGGTGTTGGTGGCCTTGGCGACTTGCGCCAACTGTTCGCGAGCGGCGGGACGATAAACGTCGGTCGAGACGACCAATGGGCGGTGACCATGCTGCGTCAACCATTTGGCAAGTTTGCCAGTGGTGGTGGTTTTACCGGAACCCTGCAAGCCGACGATCATCCATACCGAAGGGGGCTTGGAAGCAAAGAGCGGCTTGGCATGCTTGCCGAGCATGGCGGTGAGTTCGTCCCGAACGGTCTTGACCACTTGCTGGTCGGGCGACAACTGCAACATGACTTCGCTGCCGATAGCCTGGGCGCGAATGTTGGCGAGCAGCTCGTCGGCCACGCCGACATTGACGTCGCCTTCGAGCAGCGCTTCGCGGATTTCCGCGAGAGCGGCATCGAGGTGCTCGTCGGTAAGCTTGCCCTGGCCGCGAAGATTCTTGAACGTGCGTTGCAGCTTTTCTGTCAGGTTCTCAAACATGATCTATAGTCCGAATCCTGAGTTGTTTGTAGCGATTACGCGCCAACACCACCATCCGGTAAGCATAGCAGGGTAGCCATGGAGATGGCAGCCGAGGCGAGCCCGCTGTTTCGTGGCAATCGAGAATCACGCAGGTTGGATGAGGGGTCACCATCTGGGGACTCCCACCCCCCTGGTTTTTTGTAAGTGCGGAATACAGAGGAGTTTAAGTCCTGTGAATTGATGCACATATGTAAGTGCGGATTTTAAAGGGGTTAGGCGGGATTGGTATTGCGGTTTCATTGTGGAGATTACCACATGTGTATAGGTACTGTCAAGGACTGTTTGGCCGGGCGGGCTCGCCTAGTCCTCAGATAAATCCCTGTGCCGGAAGCACAGGTAGAAGCTGGGCCGCTAAGGCCTCGACGGGTTAAGGCTTGGGGGACCAGGCGGAGGTGACCAGGTCCGAGGAGAAGGCCGGGGGAACCTGTTTGAAAGCGGCGTAGCGGTACAGGGCGGTGTTGAAGATGCCCTGAACGGCGGAGCTGATGACGGACAGGGCGACCAGGTAGAGGACCATGAGCGCCAAACCGATGAACAAGCCTTTGACGCCGCCGAGGGCCATGGCGGCGATCCACAGGCCGAACGAGGGCAGCGCGAGGAGAAAGAAAATCAGGCCGATGCTGAAGCCTCCGACCACTTTTTCGCCCCAGGTATCGCGGAAAAGTCGCGCGGAGCGCTTGACGGCTTCGACGGGGGTCAAATCCTCGAAAGCGAGGACGGGGACGACGAAATAGCAGGCGAGCGCCCAGGCAATGCCGATGATGCGCATGACGACGCGACCGAGGATGCCCGCGCGCTCTTCCAGACCGCGAAGAATGATACCGACGGTGGCGGCGACCAGCGCCCACTGGAGGATGGTGCCTTTGCGAGACCAGGCCAGATCGAGGCCGTCCTGGAAAGTCCAAGTGCCGCCCATCAAGCGGCTATTGGCGACGCCAACGAGAGCAACGTTGAAGAAGACGATGACGAAATAATTGGCGACATACACCGCGAAGAGGCTGACGAAAAACAGGGGCGATTGATTGGGATGCCAGTGTTCGCCGGAAGCCGTGGCCGCCGCCATAGATGGCAGGATGGCGAGAACACCCCCGCCGGCAATCAATGCGGTGACGATAAGGCAGGACACCGCGGACAAAACAGGAAAGAGCATCAGCTCTTTATCGGAGCGGAGAATCCCGAAGCTTACTTTGACGAGATCCCAACTGCGGGATAGCTTGCCCATCACACCCTCCTGGGACGGCTGCGGGAGACAAGGTCTTGAACAGATAGAATGCGCCGGAGGAGCGGAAAAATCCATAGTACCGGGGAGCAGTAGGGGTACAGGCAAGGCCCGCCCCTACAGAGAATGTCAGCTTAGCGGAGGTGGGCGTCGAACCAGGCGAGGGTGCGTTCGATGACGTCGCGCTGGTGGGCGGGGGTGGCGAACATATGGCCTTCGTGGTCGTAGACGACGAGCTGGGTTTCGACGCCGAGTGTTTTGAGGGCGTGCCAGAATTCGAAGGACTGCGGGGCGGGAACTTCGCCGTCGCTGTCTCCGACCAGGATGAGCGTGGGCGTTTTTACTTTTTTGATGAAGGTGATGGGGGAGCTGCGGGCGTAGACTTCCGGATCGTCGTAAACGGATTTGCCGAAGAAGGGAATCATCCACTGGTCGATGGAATTTTCGCCGTAGTAGCTCTGAAAATTGGAGAGGCCGGCGCCGGCCATGGCGGCTTTGAAGCGATTGGTCTGGGTGACCGCCCACATGGTCATGTAGCCGCCGTAACTCCAGCCGGTGATGCCGAGGCGATCGCTGTCCACCGGAGCGGAGCCGAGAACTTCGTCCACACCGCGCAGGATGTCCTTGAAATCGCCGTAACCGAAATCTTTCTGGTTGGCGCGCTGGAAAGCAGCGCCTTGCCCGTAGCTGCCGCGGGGATTGGGAAAGAAAACGAAATAGCCCATACCGGCAAGTCCGGTGGAAAAATCGTGGGTGCCGGGCCAGTGAGAAAGGGAGGCGTAGGAGGGCCCGCCGTGAACGGTGACCACCATGGGATATTTTTTCGATGAATCGAAATCGCGCGGATAAAGCAGCCAGCCTTGTACTTCCTTGCCTTCGTTGCGCCACGTGAGGCTCTTGGCGTCGCCCCAGGCGGGCTTGAGAGCGGCATTGACGGAAGTGATCGCGGCGGGCGCAATGGATTCACCGCTGATCACGGCGACTTCCGGAGCGTGGGCGAAGGATTGGAAGACGCCCCCGATGACTTGGTGATCGGTGGAGGCGGAAAGGGTGGAGGTGTACGCGGTTCCGGAAGAAAAAGTGCCTTCACCGGACCAGTGCTGCTCGACTTTGCCGGACGCCAGATCGACAGTGGCAATCCCACTGTTGCCGCCAATAATTTCGCTGAAAAGGATTTTGGCGGCGTCGCTCTGCCAGCCGATCCAGGTGGCGGAAGCTTTCATATTTTGGGTGAGATCGCGGGGATCGCCGCCGGTGGTTGCTAGCGTGTAGATGTCGCCGCCGGTGAGGCCTTCGTCGCTCATCAAGCCTTCGATAAAGGCGATCTGCTGGCCGTCGGGGGAAAAGACCGGCTGCGCGAGCTGATACTTGGGCTTGTAAATGGATTTCATGAGGCCGGTGGCGGCGTCCAGGGTGTACAGCTCGGCGAGCCACCAGTTGTTGTCGCCATTGCCGAGAGCGGCGGTGACGGCGAAGTGGGCGCCGTCGGGCGCCCAATCGTATTCATAGATGTAGGTGTCGGCGGGAGTGATCTGGCGCAACTTGTGAGTGGCGACGTCGATGAGTGCCAGACGCTGCTCGAAGAAAGCATCCTTGATTTCGCCGGTGTCGTGGGTTTCGGCGACGAGGGGACCGGACGCGCGAGTGGCATTTTCAGTGAAGAGGACGGCGATGGTCTTGTCGTCCGGCGACCAGGTGACCGAATTGAGGAAGCCTTTGACGCTGGTGAGCTGGCGCGCAGCTCCGCCTTTGTCGCTGATGGCGTAGACCTGCGGCTGGCCGGCTTTCGCGGCGTCGGAGAGGAAAACAAGGCGCGAGCCGTCATGCGACCAGACCATGGCGTTTTCCGCGTGCGATGCGCCGGGAGTGCCGGCGGTGATGCGCAGCGGCTTGGCGTTGCCGGAAAGCGATTTGACGTAGATGGCGGAGTGGCCGCTGGGGGCGCCATCTTTGCCGTAGAGATCTTCGACCCAGGCGATGTGGGAACCGTCCGGAGAAACGGCAATCTGCTGGAAAGTGTGGGTGGCAAAGATGGTCTTGACGACGGAATCGAGGGCGGGATTGGCGGCGGCCTTGGGTTTTTCGGCGGCTTTGAGACGCTTTTCGACGTCTTTTTTGGTGCCGGTGGTTTCGCGCTTAGGGGACTCGGTGATTTTTTGCGCGGAGTCTTGCGCAGCGGAGCGCAAAGAGAAAATCAAAAGTGAAGCAAGGGCAAGCAAGATGATCCGGCGAGCCGGCAAGGTCATGGAAGCCTCTCGATGTGAGTTTAGCGGGAGTAACAGTAGTGCGATTGCGGGCGGTGCGCAAGGGAGGAGAGCGGGGCCACGAATTCGGCGTTTCGGTGGCCGCTGTCAAAAAGTTTTGTCGGCGTGCCGCCACGACGCGACCTATTCCGTTTATAGTCAGCGCATGAAATCCGCGGCGCGCTTGCGGACAAAGGGATCGGAGCCGGCAGGGTTGACGGCGCTGGGAGTTTTTCTGCTCTTCGGGTCGCTCATGGCGGCGCTTGCGGGTGTGAGCCTGGCGTGGCCCGGCACGATTCTGGATCGGCTATGGGAACTCCATCCGCGCGCGAACAGCCGCCTGGCGCCACTCGGAAGAAGCATCGGAGTTCCATTTATGTTGTTGAGTGTCGCGCTGGGTGTTACGTGCGTGGGTTGGTTCCGACGCCGCGTCTGGGGATGGTGGCTGGCGGTGGTGATCCTAAGCACGCAGATCCTGGGGGATTTGCTGGAGCTATACTCGGGTCGAATACTGGAAGGAACGATCGGCGTGTTGCTTGCGGGAGCCCTGGTCTTCTACTTGTTGCGAGAAAAGGTGCGAGGAGCGTTTGGAAAAAATGGGGAGTAGCGAACGGGAAAACTTCGCGTGGCCATAGGCCTACGAATTTTCACCCGAGACCGCTATAGTAACGACGCGTTTGGATTTCGCCCTGTGGACCTTTACAGCCGGGCGGAGATTTTTCGTCCGTTCCCTGCATGTTCTCATCGGGCGATTGTGGATTGCGGGCATGTCACAGGAACAATCGCAAAACGAAGTTGATAGCTTCATTGCTGAAGAAATCGACACGGTTCCGCATCTGGAGGCGCTGCTATTGATCTGGAACAGCCGGCCGCAGCCCTGGACGCTGGAGAATCTCGCCCAGCGGCTGTACGCGCCGGCGGATTCGGTTGCGGTGGTCCTGGATGACCTGATGCGTCGCGGCTTCGTGGCCCGGGTGCCTTCGACTCCCGCAGGCTACCGATACGAGTCGGTTTCCGATGAGAAAGACAGATTGCTTTCCGACGTGGACGCGACTTATCGCCGGGAGCTGATCCGTATTTCCAACATGATTCATTCGAAGCCATCCGCCTCTTTGCGGGCGTTCGCACGCGCGTTTCGCCTGAAGCCGGAGCAGAAATGATGGCGCCTTTCGTGTACCTCTTGTGTGTGCTGACGACGACCGCCTGCGCGGGGCTGCTGCTGCGCGGTTATTTGCAAACGCGGAAACAATTGTTGTTGTGGAGCGGACTTTGCTTCGTAGGGATGGCGCTCTCCAATTTGCTGATTTTCGTGGACCTGGTAGTGGTTCCGGACGTGGACCTTTACAAGTACCGGCTCATCGCCGCTACCTTGGCCATGGCCCTGCTTGTGTACGGACTGATCTGGGAGAGCAAATCGTGATTGTCGAAGGATTCCTGCTGGGGTTTATCGCCGCTTCTTCGCTGACCGCCGCGGTGTTCTTCCTGAAATTCTGGAAGGAAACCGGCGACACCCTGTTCCTGGCATTTGTGGCGTTCTTTTTTACGGAAGCGGTCAGCCGGGTGGCCTCGCTGTTCCTGACGCGACCTAACGAAGGGAGCCCGTGGATCTACGTGGCGCGGCTGGTGGCGGTACTGTGGATCCTGGCGGCCATATTGCGAAAGAATTCGGCGGCTTCCCGGCGCTCCCGCTAGCACTGGGAATATCCAGCAAGGGCTCAACTGCCGGGAGCGGGGCGCGGCGGAATTCTTGACCGTGCCAGCGGGGGTCGACTACACTTACTGATTCGGAAACGGCTGCGGAAGCGGCCTGTTCGACAGCGGGCGGGTAGCCGGCGGCGTGCGAGAGCGGAACGGTGACATGGGAAGTCCGCGCGGCACGTATCATTAACTAGCAGCAGGAACGAATCAGCAGCAGGAAGGTCAAGGGGGATTGCTTTGCCAAAGCGCACATATCAACCGCGGAAGCGCCGACGCGCCAAGACGCACGGATTCCGCGCGCGCATGAAGAGCGTAGGCGGCCGCAGAGTGCTGGCGGCGCGCCGCAAGAAGGGCCGCCATCGGCTCACGCCCGAGTAGTCCGGGGCGGCTGAGTTTTCCGCGCGAGGCGCGCGTGCTGCAACGCGGCGATTTTGACGCGGTGTACCGCAGCGGAAAGCGCCGCTCGAGTTCCCACTTCACTGTTTTCTTTCGCGCGAACCAATTGCCGCAGAGCCGCTTAGGATTCAGCATCAAGAAGGCGCTGGGCGGCGCAGTGGTGCGCAACCGCATGCGAAGGCGAATGCGGGAGATCGTGCGCAATCACCGGCAGGAGATACCCGCGGGATGGGACATCGTCATACATCCGAAAAACAATGTGCAGCGAACGGAGTTTGCGGCGCTGGAGAAGGATTTAGTGCGGCTGCTGGTGATGGCGTAGAGACGATGATGAGGAAGAACGCAGACGCGGGAAGCGGTACGGCGCACGGGACGGTGAACTTGACGCGGCCGCAGAGCCTGGGTGTGCGGCTGGCGCTGCACGCGCTGCGATTTTACAAGGCGTACTTGTCGCTGCTGGTGGCGGGCGGGTGCCGGTTTGAGCCGACGTGCTCGCGATATTCGCACGAGGCGATCGAGCGATTCGGCGTGGCGCGAGGAACGTGGCTGACGCTGAAACGGCTGGCGCGATGCCAGCCATTTTCCGGGAAATTCGGATTTGATCCAGTGCCGGAAGCAGGGGCGGAGTGCGAAGGCGAAGAGAATTCGCGCGGTGAGCGGCGACGGCGCGCCAAGACGCTGGCTATTCCGCAAGAACACAACGAGGCCCATTCGTGAGCGAGCCGCAAAAGAAGAAAAATCTGACTCCGGAACTGCGCATCCTGGTGGCGTCGCTGCTGTCCATGGGCGTGATCCTGGTGTGGGCGAAATTTTTTGCGCCGAAGCCGGTGGTGCCGCCGCCGGGGACCCGCAGCGCGGTAGCTGGGCCGGCGACCAGCGGAACGCCAGCCGCGGGAAGTGCGAGCGCAGGCAGCAATGCGGCCAATGCGGCTGGGACAAGTAGTCCGCAGAGCGCCAAGAGCGCGGCGGCGGCTCCGGCCGTAAAAGTCGAAGTGCGAAACGACGCGCAAGAACGAACCATCGTGGTGGAGAACGCGCTGTATCGCGTGGAATTTTCGAATCGCGGCGCGGTAGTGAAAAGTTGGCAACTGAAAGAGTACAAGGACGACTCGAAGCCGCAGAAGACGCTGGACCTGGTGCACGCGAAGGCGGCGGAAGAAACGGGCGGATGGCCCTTGGCGGTAGTGCTGGAAGACGAAAAGCTGCAAGCGGCGGCGGACAGCGCGCTCTATAAGGTCTCATCCGCGGCGGAGACGCTGGAAGCTCCGGCGGACGTAGAGTTCGACTGGAGTGACGGGCATCTGGAAGTCAGCAAGCGATTTCATTTCGATCACAGTTACGTGGCGCAGGCGCAGGTGTCCGCGAAATACGACGGCAAGGCGATAACCGCGGGGCTGGCGTGGCTGGGCGGATTCGGCGACCTGACGGTGACCAATCCGGTGCCGGTCGAGACGGTGACGACGTACTACAGTGAAGGCGGGAAGCTCACGAATTTTCCGCACAAGAAATTGGACGGCCGAGACAAATGGCCGCTGGGCGTGTGGCAAGGAGGCAAGGACTGGACAGGAATCGAAGACCGGTATTTTCTGGCGGCGTTTCTGCCGGGAAGCGGAGCGGCGCCGGGATCACTGGAAGCGCGCTACTGGAAAGATTTCCGTACGGTCCAGGTGGACGGCAAAGACGTGCAGGAACCGGTGCCGCAGATAGCGACCGCGACATCCGCGCAGCCGACGAAGCTGCGGGTGTTCGTGGGGCCCAAGGATTACGACGTACTGAAAAAAATGAATCCGCCGCTGAATGCGGTGGTGAGCTTCGGAATGCTGGAGTTCATCGCGGACCCGCTATTTCACGGACTGAAATGGCTGCACGACTACATTCCCAACTGGGGCTGGGCAATCGTGGTGTTGACGCTGGTGATCAACATGCTTTTGTTCCCGCTGCGGATTTCCAGCTACAAGACGACGCTGAAAATGCAGCGGGTGGGCGCCGGAGATCAAGCAGATCCAGGAGAAATACAAGAAATATACGATGCGCGATCCGCGCAAAGCGGAGATGAACAAGGAAGTGATGGCGGTGTACAGCCGCGAAGGCATCAATCCGGTGGGCGGATGCTTTCAGATGTTTTTGCAGATGCCGATCTGGTTCGGGCTGAACACGGTGCTGCGATACGCGATCGAGATGCGTCACGCGCGATGGTTCGGGTGGATCACGGACCTGTCGGCGAAAGATCCTTACTATGTGCTGCCGATCATCATGGGATTGTCAATGTACCTGGTGTCAAAAATGACGCCGATGACGGCGACCGATCCGCAGCAGCAGACGATGATGAAGATCATGCCCATTACCATGGCGGGAATTTTCATGATTTCGCCCATTTCGAGCGGGCTGGCAGTGTACATTCTGACCAGCAGCCTGGTGGGCATTGTGCAGCAATATTGGCTGAACCGGTCGCATCCGGACACCGGCCCCGGCAAAGTTGGCGAAGGGCAAGAAGTAAAATCGTTTCCGGCGGCGCCAGGATTTCCGGATGAGCGACAACCTGAATTGCAAGGATGGGCAACTGGACCGGCAAGCAGCGGCGGACGGGTTGCGCGAGTTTCTGGAAAATATCGTGCGCGCCGGGGGATTTCAGCTGAAGGTAACGGTAAGCACGGTTGCGGCGGGCACAGGCGGAGACGCCGAAGTGCTGGCGGATCTGGATGGCCGGGACAAGGAAATCTTACTGGAGCGTGGCGCAGAAGTCCTGAAAGCGCTGGAGCACCTGGCATTTCGCGCGCTGCGGCTGGATCCGACGCACCATGAAAAAATTCATCTGGACTGCGGCGGATATCGCGCGCTGCGATTTGAAGAGCTGCGGATGACGGCACGGGTAGCAGCGGAACGCGTGCAGGCTTCCAAACAGCCGTTTCGATTGAATCCGATGTCGTCGCGGGAGCGGCGCATCGTGCATCTCGCGCTCAAGGACGTGGCTGGAATCCGCACGGAGAGCGTGGGAGTCGGCGAAGAGCGGCAAGTGGTGATTCATCCGGCGGCAGCTCAAGGCAACCGCTGAAATTTTTTCCCTGGAACCCAACTCTCCACCTCAGGCCGGTTTGCGCCGCGGCTAATTCTTCGCCCAACCTTTTGCGGTGACCGCGCCATCCGATCCAAAACGCACGCGATAGGTAAACGATGCGGGACGATCGCGGCGCACGTGCGGAAATCGCAAATCGGAGAATTCCACCACGGCTTCCGCACCTTCCTTGTGGAAACGCGTCACCGGAAAACGCGAGAACCACAACACGATCTGAACCTCGCGTAACTGTTTGGCCGCCGCAATATACGAATTCATCGGTGCATCGGGATAAAAGCGATATTCGATCGGCAAAGCAGTGGCTGCGAGGCCTGATGCCGGCGCCAACTGATCCGGATGGCCGTCGAAATCGATGCGCGTTTCATAAACGCCGCGCGGGGCCCGCACCAGGCCGTCCCAATGCCACAGAGAAGGCGGCAGCGGCAGCGCGCCGAGCGATTGCACATCAATGTGCTGCTCCGCGGCAAACTTTTGAACCTCGGCGAGCGCGACACGATGCGCATAAAACGCGCCTGCGATGTAGATAAGGGCGATCACGACGCCGGCACGCGCCCAGTTGGCACGGCTCACGCGCAGGCCGACATTGCGAACCGCCGGCAGAAGAAAAATCGCGGAGAACACCACGACCGACGCGAGAATCGCCTCCAGAGAAACCGGTGCGTCGACGGCCCGGCCCAGCGCCGCGACACCCAAAGTGGCGAACCCAAAGGCCAGCAAACTGCCGAGTGCGCGCCGCTGCAGTCCTTCCGGACGCGCATACACCCAGGCCACCATTTGCGGCGCAAGAAAAATCGCGCTGAGCGTGAAGTCCACGATGAAAATCAGATCCCACGCCGGCCGAGCCCACGACAGAGGCGACCAAATCATGGTGCCAAACGAAGTGACCAGATCTAGCAGGATGTGACTCAGAATTCCCACCGCGTAAATCAACGTCAAGAGCGCAAAGGAAGGCGCTACCCACTTTTTGCGCGAAGCAATCCATCGCGTGAGACCCGCGAGCGCCAACGCAAACACCGGCAAACACAGCAACGAATGGGTGATGCTGCGATGCCAGGTGAGCACCAGCAGCTCGTTGCGGGAAAGCATGTCGCGAAAAACGTCCGCATCGGGAAAAATCGCGCCGAGCATCAGCGACCAGGTGACGATGCGACGCCGCGTGAGCGGCCCGGAGGTCAGCAGGTCCTCTCCGCCAAAAGCCTTGCCCAGCAAAGCGCCGGCGATTCCATGAGTGATCGTGTCCATGCGGGAAAGTTTACAGGATGCCGCGGCGAATCTTTTTTGATTCCGCGCGGGCTCAGCGAACCAGGATCAGCGGACTACTTTTTGCCAGCACCTTGCCGACTCGGTGAACCGGAACGCCATGCTTACGGAGCGACTCTGAAACAGTTTTGAGCGCATCCGGCGCGACGGATACGAGCAGGCCGCCGGACGTCTGCGGATCGAAGAGCAAGTCCTGGAATTCGGCGGGCACGCCGGGCGCAAACGATACACAATCTCCGATGAAGGCGCGATTGTTTCGCAAGCCACCGGAAAGATGTCCGTCGCGGGCCGCTTGTACCGCGCCGTGCAGATACTCGAATGCGGCGTGATCGATCTCCAGCGAAACCGGGGGGATGTGATTCGCGGGATCGCCGAGGGCCATCTCTCGTGCGTGGCCGAGAAAACTGAATCCGGTTACGTCAGTTACGGCATGAATGAAGGCGGGCGATCCGGAATCTTGCAGAGCCTGAGCGGCGGCGGCATTCAAAGTAGTCATCGCGGCAATTGCGGCTGCCAGGGATTCCGGCGCGGCAAGATTCTTTTTCAGGGCGGTGGTGATCACTCCCGTACCGAGAGGCTTGGTGAAGAGAAGGACATCTCCCGCTTTCGCGCCCACGTTGCGCCAGACCCTGCGCGGATCAATCAATCCGGTGACGGCATAACCGAAGAGCATGTCGTCGGTGCGAATCGAATGGCCGCCGATGACACTGCACTTGGCTTCCGACATTTTGGCAAGGCCGCCACGAATGATTGCTTCGAGAATCTCCGCGTCCGCCTTTTCGGGAAAGCTGACTATCGAAAGCGAAGAGACCGGGCGGCCGCCCATGGCATAGACATCGCTCAGAGCATTGGCGGCGGCAATCTGCCCGAAGAGATTGGGATCGTCGACAATGGGAGTGAAGAAGTCCACGGTTTGGACCAGGGCCAGCTCGTCGGACAATTTGTAGACGCCGGCATCGTCGTTGGTGTCGAACCCGACCAGCACGCGTGAATCGGTTTGCCGGGGCAGCTTTCGCAATACGGCGTCGAGCGTAGCGGGATTCAACTTCGCTGCGCAACCCGCGGCCTTAGCCATGGAAGTAAGTTTTACGGAGTCCGCCAACGGTGTCTCCTTCAGTGCAGTTCTGCGTGACAAGTATAACGATGCCGCCACAATCGTAGTGGTGATATCTCGCTGTAGACACGGAGATTGGCGCGGGCATGTCGGCGATGTCGGCGAAATTTGTCGGCAATGTCGGCGAGTTGCGTCCACGTTCGGGACGTGTTCTTATTCCCAGCATGCCTTGGGATATCTGGCTGATCTTTCTTATTCTTGGCGTACTCATTCCATGGCGTGGCCGCACACGGTTGCGCGAGCTTCTGGCGAAGCCAGTTGTAACTGGCCGTGAACGGGTACTTCTTTACGGCTCGACAATAGCGTTCCAGTGGATCGCCGTCGGTGTCGTCTGGTGGCGGAGTTGGGCGCACGGATATTCCGCACGTCAACTGGCGCTCAGTCTGCCCATGTCCACCGGACACCTGATCGCGGTGAGCCTGCTGCCGGCGGGTCTGATCGCTGGGTTGCAATGGCTGAACCTTCGCCGGGTTAGCAGGTTGCCGCTGGCCGTGCGCGGACAATCCCAGAAATTAGCCGAACGCATCCTTCCGCAGTCGCGAACCGAGTTGATGCTGTTCCAGTGTTTGGCCGTCACCGCGGGCGTTTGTGAGGAATTCTTGTATCGCGGGTTCACTTTTGCCGCCTTGGCGCATGCGGGCCTACCAACCTGGATGATTGTGGTCCTTTCCGCCGCATTGTTTGGTTTGGCGCATTCCTATCAGGGGAGAGGCGGAGTGGTTGCGACTGCGGTCCTAGGACTAGTATTGGGTTCGGCGCGGAGCTTCTACGGCAGCCTGATCCCTGTGATGGCTTGGCATGCCGCTGTGGATATCGTGGCGGGTATAGCTGGACCACGCTATCTCATTTCAAACCATAAAGATACGGAGTCACTTCTAAAAGCACCGGCGGCCGGGGCCGCGTCGCAATGACCGCTGAGGTACCGCTACCGACAACGATTCGCCGCATACTGCAGGAGTTTTCGGTTGCCGTCAATGACGAGCAAGTGCAACAGATTCAAGGATATATGAACTTGTTGGATCGCTGGAATGCGAAGATCAATCTCACCACGATTCGCGATCCGAAGGAGATTTTGCGGCGGCATTTTGCTGAATCGATGCTGGGGGCCGACTTCTTGCGTCCCGAGACAAGCGGTCGGCTCGCCGACATCGGTTCGGGAGCAGGTTTTCCCGGTTTGGCATTGGCTATTATTCGACCGAAGTGGGCTTGCACGCTAGTGGAGGCCAGCCAGAAGAAGGCCGCATTCTTACTGGAAGTGATTAGATATATTGGACTTACGTTGGTACAAGTGCACGCATCCAGGTTTGAGGACGTTAGAGCTAAGCAGGACGTCGTGTGCTCGCGGGCCGTCGGGGATTGCAAGAAATTACTGGCCTGGGCACGATCTCCGGAGGTAGATGCGGAGAGGTGTCTCTTGTGGCTGGGTGGAGAAGATTTAAAAGGAGTTCAAGCGCTGTGCGAGTGGCAATGGCTCGAACCAAGGGCGATTCCGGGAAGCAGGAATCGATTTATTGCACATGGAGTGCGAAGAACAGAGAAGTGATTCCGATTGCCAGAAAGATTCGATGGTTCCACGTGGAACAATGAATCGTCGCTGTTTTCAGTGCACGTTCCACGTGGAACATAGTGGAAGCCCTTAAAGCGGTGCATTTCATAGCGTTCCACGTGGAACATCCGGATGCACTAGATTTTACAGCGTTCCCCGTGAAACATCTTGCATCCTCGAGACGCCTTTGCTAAATTTTCGCCCGCAGGTCCTGAGGGAGATCGTATTGGCCAGAATTATTGCCATTGCCAATCAAAAAGGTGGCGTCGGCAAAACGACAACCGCCGTCAACCTTGCGGCATGCCTGGGAGCGGCCGAGCAGCCTACCCTGCTTGTTGACTGTGATTCCCAAGCCAATTCGACGGCCGCAATCGGTTTTCCGAAGGATCCTTCGCGCCGCACCCTCTACCAAGCGCTAATTCTTGACGAACCCTTCGAAAAAATCGTCCAAAAGTCGCAAGTTGAGGGTCTGGACGTACTTCCGGCAGACAAAAACCTGGCCGGCGCTGCGGTCGAACTGGTTACCGCGGAAAACCGCGAGTACAAACTGCGATCGTTTCTTGCCCCGATCCGGGATCGTTACCGCTTTATTATTCTGGATTGTCCTCCGGCACTCGATTTGCTTACCTTGAACGCGCTGGTTTGTGCCAGTTCCGTGCTTGTCCCTATTCAATGCGAATATCTGGCGCTGGAAGGGGTCTCCGAACTCTTGGATACCCTGATGCGGATCCGTCGTACTCTGAATCCCACTCTCGAAATTGAAGGGATTCTGCTGACTATGTATGACGAACGAACCACGCTGTCGCGCCAGGTCGCGACGGATTTGAGGAGTTTCTTTGGCGCACAGGTATTCCAGAGCGTAATACCGCGCAACGTCCGGCTCGCCGAGGCACCAAGCTTCGGTAAGCCTATTATTTTCTATGATATCCATAGCAAGGGCGCGGAGGGTTATACCCAACTCGCCCAGGAGGTGGTTCTAAATGACGAGAAACGCACTGGGGAGAGGGCTCGGAGCGCTCATTCGGGAGCCTGAGCCGCAGATTCCCGCAGCACCGTCCGCGCCGGCGCAAGCGATGCCGACGTCCGCCGGCGCCGCAACGGCCCCTGCACGGGAAGCGAATGCTCCTCTGCAGATCGATATTGACCTGATCGAACCTAGCCCTTTTCAGCCGCGCACGCGATTTCGCGAAGAAGCCCTGGAGGAGTTGACGCGATCGATTCAAGCCAGCGGAATCATTCAGCCCTTGATCGTGCGGCCGATTGGCGCCAGATACCAGTTGATTGCCGGAGAAAGGCGGTGGCGGGCGGCGCAAAGGGCTGGGCTATCCAAAGTTTCAGCCATTGTTCGACAGGTGCCGGACGAATTGGCGCTCGAAATGACCCTGGTTGAAAATATCCAGCGGGAAGACTTGAACGCGATTGAAGCCGCGCGGGCATTTGAGCGCATGATGACGGAATTTCATTTGACCCAGGAAGGTGTAGCGGAGCGAACCGGCAAGGATCGAGCGACGGTGGCCAATGCCGTTCGATTGCTGAAGCTGGAACAGCCTTTACAGGACTGGATTGAAGATGGAAAGTTGACGGCCGGCCACGGTAGGGCGCTCTTGGCGGTTCCCGATACGCAATTGCGCATGCGATACGCGCAAAGAGCCGCGCGCGGCGGCTTGACGGTGCGCCAGATCGAGAAACTGGCGGCAAGGCGGGCGCGCGTGAAGCAAAACCCGGGTGCCGAACCGCACGTGGATGCCAATATCCGCGCGGCCCTGGAAGAGCTGCAGCGGCACCTGGGAACCAAGGTATTGTTACGCGAGAAGACCAAGCTGCGTCCGGGTAATCTGATCCTGGAGTATTACGACGACGCGCAATTGATGGGACTGTACGATCGCCTGTTGAGGTAAGCTGACCTTTAACTGAAAGTTTCCGAAAAGCTCGGCCCCAACGGAATTCCATGGCCGATTCGACACCCGCCGCCGCAGCCGGCGTTGACTTCCGCGTGAACGGGCTTACAGTAGATACGTCACTGGGAGACGTTCATGCCTTGGAAGTGGCCCGGCACGTCATCGAAAAACGGACAGAGCGAAGAGTGGACCGGGTTTATCGACCAGGGTGTTTCTCTGGAAGGTACCCTCAATTTGAAGGGCACTTTCCGCATCG
Organism: uncultured Acidobacteriota bacterium; assembly: GCA_963819745.1. Lineage (GTDB taxonomy): Bacteria > Acidobacteriota > Terriglobia > Acidiferrales > UBA7541 > Acidiferrum. The sequence goes on from CAWFXG010000015.1 coordinate 64,506, forward strand.
ACGGCCATGTTAAAGGCAACATCATTTCCGAACAAACCGTGGTGCTGGGCGAAGGCGCGAAAGTCGAAGGCCAGATTGAAGGCAATCGGGTAGTCATCGCGGGCCGATTTGACGGAGTGATCTTCGCAAGAGGCCGCGTGGAGATCGAAGCCAGGGGCGTGGTTACCGGCGAAGTGCATTCCCCGTGCATGGTGGTGGAGCCTGGCGGGATCTTCGACGGGCGCTGCCACATGCTGGCGTCATCAGATGCCTCAGCGGGTGTGACGATTCCGATTCGAGCAGCCAGCAACGCGTAACACATTTCCTCTGTTACTCTGACGGTACGTAAGTCAATAATAAACAACAAATCACGCCGCGCCCGCGAGTTGACACGTTTTGCCCGGGCGTCTATCGTTCGATGATGTTCCACAAGGCCGGCGGCTAATGAAAATATTGGTGATTGGCGGGGGCGGGCGCGAGCACGCGCTGGTGTGGCGGCTGAAGCAGAGCCCGCAGGTCGAGAAGATCTGGTGCGTTCCCGGAAATGGCGGAATCGTTGAGGACGCGGAATGCCTGGCCGGCGATCCGGGCAATGTCGCGTCTCTGGTGTCGCTCGCCGAAAAACTGTCGCCGGACCTAACGGTGGTCGGGCCGGAATTGCCGCTGGTCAACGGGATCGGAGATGCGTTTCGCAGCCGGGGATGGGCGATTGTCGCGCCGTCGAAGGAGGCCGCTCAACTGGAAGGCAGCAAGGTCTATGCCAAACGCTTTCTGGAGCGGCATGGCATTCCGACGGCGAAAGCATATGACGTCTGCGATTCTCAGGAGGAAGCATACCGGGCTCTGGAGACATTGACGAGCCAGGAGTGGCCAGTGGTCATCAAGGCCGATGGCCTTTGCGCGGGCAAGGGAGTTTTTCTAGCGCAGAACCTGGGGGAGGCTCGTGAATTTGTGCGCCGAGCGATGGAAGGAAACGAACTCGGGGAAGGCGGCCGGCGACTTCTGCTGGAAGAGACGCTGAAAGGCGACGAACTCTCCTTCATTATCTTGATGGACGGCGACCGCTACGCGCCCCTGGTGCCCACCCGCGATCATAAAAGGGTGTTCGAAGGTGACCGGGGGCCGAATACCGGGGGTATGGGTGCCTATTCCGCGGACGAACTGGTGCCGGAAGAGCTGCGTCAGGCCATTTTGAGGACTGTCGTCGAGCCGACAATTCAAGGCTTGCGGGTGGACGGCCTCCGGTATCAGGGATTTCTCTACTTTGGGCTCATGTTGACCGATCTAGGGCCGCAGGTTCTGGAGTTTAATTGCCGGCTCGGCGATCCCGAGACGCAGGCAATCGTAGCCCGAATGGATTTCGATTTGGCGATGGTGCTGGCGAGCGTCGCCAAAGGACAGTTGGAACCTGCGAACTTCCGCTGGAGACCCGGTGCAAGCGTCTGTGTGGTGCTGGCAGCGGGTGGCTATCCAGGCAAATTTGAGAGAAACCAAGAGATTAGTGGCATAACCGGTATAGGAGATAACACCGGTGTCACGGTATTTCACGCCGGAACACGTTGGCAGGGCGACATTTTGCTCACGAATGGGGGCCGCGTCTTGGGAGTGACTGCCGCAGGTCGCGATTTGGACGCGGCTTTAGCGTTAGCCTATACCGCCACCGCCAAGATCCGATTTGAAGGCATGCAGTACCGCCGGGACATTGGAGCTACTGGTTCCCGCGCCAAGGTAGCGGGGGAGTGATGCTATGCCGAGCGTGTTGCACATCTTCCGCGCCATCAAGCGCCGGCTGCCCATGGAGCAGCTGGCCGACGCCACGCTGATTGCCGGAGTGGGACTGGAGAGCTGCGCGCATTCGCGCCGGGGAGGTGGCCCCCGCCAGGTCCTGCTGATGGACGCCGAAACGCTGGAGGCGATGGGGCTAGCGCCAGGATTGATCCGGGAGAATATTACGACTCTTGGATTGAACGTGAACGGGCTGCCGCTGGGCCAGCAACTACGCCTGGGGGGTGCGCGGCTGGAAGTCAGCGAGGTCTGCACACCCTGCGATCTGATGGAAAGAATCCGGCCAGGCCTGCGCAAGGAACTGTGGAAGAGACGCGGGATGTTGTGCCGGGTGCTGGAGGGCGGACGAATCCGGCCGGGCGATTCCATCGACAAGCTGTAATGGGACCTATTGCTCAGGCCTTCGCCGGAGAGAAGGGGCTTCCGGCGGGCGGTCTTTATCCTCCTTGTCGGCTTTGGCTTTTTCCACTGGTTCGCTGGGCGTCACAATCCAGTTCATACCGTGTTCTCGCTCCATGGTGGCGAGAATAAAGGGCTTATCGCCCGCCACCAGCGGCAGGAGCGCCCGCAGGAAGTCCGCTGAATCCGCGGAAGCGGCCTTCTGCGCCTGCCCCTTGGTGATGTCCTCCAATACTTTCTCGAAACGCGGATCGCTGCCGCGAAGCTTGGCAATTCTCGGATCATTATTCTGAATCAAGTCCATAACCGTAGGGCCGGGAAGGTCCGGCGGATAGCGGGTTTCTACAATGGTGCGCGGGGCGTGCTTTTCCGGAGGATAAATCTGCTCGAATCGCGGGCGCAGGATGCGCGTCTGCCAGTACTCCGAACGCACGCCCACCTGTTGCTGTTGAACGCGATACTCGACGGTCCAAACTTCCGGCCCGTAGTCGCGGGGAGCGAAGCCAATGATGACCAGCTCGAACAGCGGCTCGTCGGGCTTCATTTCGATCTTTTGGTGGAGCTGAGAAACCAGGGGACGGAGCTCCTCCAGAAAACCTACGCCAATCGTTTCCAGGTCCGGCTCGGCTCCGGTGGGGTCACTCGCCGCGTGCGGATCTCGCGCACCGATCCTTTGATAGGAGCGATCCAGGCGAACGGGCTTGGGGTCCGCCGGGTACCTCCATTCGGAAGCGCCCAGGAGGATGCCCACATGGGAGCCGTCCAGATCCATGACGCGAGGCTGCACGGAACCCTTCTCAATGGGCTGATCGATGGCGCCAAAAACGATGATGTTGTCCTTGGTGACCTGGACGATGACTCGCCCGCCGGCCAGGTTGGCGATGATCTCGCCATCGGGGGTATCACGGGTCTGGCCGCGCAGGGCGGGACACAGAACCGCCACCAAGCACGGGCCGAGTAGCAATACCAGCCGCTTGGTCAATCCTGCGGTACGCCAAGCCCTCATGGCCCTATCGTACGGCGACTGCGGGATGGGCGCGAGCCGATTATTTCGAGGGCGGGGCAAAGGCCGCGGCGGCAGTCTTGGCGTCGGCCAGGAGCTTGTCGAGGGCCGCGCGGTCCAGGTAGTTGCCGGCGCGCACGACAGCATTGACCTGCTGGGTGTTGGCAATATTTTCGACGGGGTTGGCGTCAAGCAGCACCAGGTCGGCCATCTTGCCGGCTTGGATGGTGCCGAGCTCGCGGTCCCGGCCGAGGAATTGGGCGGCGCCGAGGGTAGCCGCTTGCAACGCTTCCACAGGCGCGAAGCCGGCGCGAACCAATTCCGCGAGCTCGCGATGCAGGCTTTCGCCGGTGAAAACGAACGGATCGAGCGAATCCGAACCGACCAGCATGCGCACACCGGCATGATGCAATTCACCGGTAAGCTTCCAATCGTTGCTGGCCTGCCGTGCGAGCCACGCCGCCCGCTCCTTCATTCGCGCGCTTTCGAAGGAATCGCGCCACTCTTTCGCGAGGGCCGGCGGTACGAAAGCCAGCAACGGATCATTGATGCTCCAATTCTCCGGATGAGACGTGATGTCCAGCGAAGCGAGAGTAGGAGTAACCCACGTTCCATTTTTCTTCAGGATCTGGAACAACGTTGCGGCTTTTTCCGGGCTGTAGCTGGCATCCGCTTCATGCGCGATCTTTTCCCAGGCTTCGGAATCGCCTTTCTGTTCCGCGATTACCAGGCGCGCGCGCAATTCGTCCTCATGCGAAGAAAACGACAGAGAAAACGCGCTGTAGAGCAGGTGCTCGATGCTGGCGATGCCCGCGTTCGACGCTTCGATGGCGCCGATTTGAAACGGAAGGTGTCCCGCAAACGGTATCTTTTCTTTCTTGCATTCGTCCGCTATCGCCAAAAAAACTTCCTTCGAAGGCACTGAGATAATTTTAATGAAGTCGGCGCCGCGCTTTTTCAAGTCGTGCACGGCAGCGCGCGCTTCGTCCGCGGTGGCAACGGGAAACTGTTCGGCCGTTTTTTTGCCGGCGCCCACCAGAAACGGGCCGGGTGTAACGATATGCGGCCCGAGGAGCGTGCCGGTGTCGACGTCGTGCTTCCAGGAAAGCAGCGTCTCCAGGTCGCCGCCCATGTCCCGCACTCCGGTGATTCCGTTAGCGAGCAGCAGCGGCAGCAGCACTTGCTTGCTCCAGGCGGGATCGGCGTTGAGTCCGGCGATATGCACGTGCATGTCCCACAGCCCGGGCATCAGAAATTTTCCGGAGGCATCCACGACGCGAGCACCCTTGGGCACTTTTACTTGCGCCGAAGGGCCGGCTGCCACGATATGTCCCTTGGACACCAGCACGGTTTGCTCCGGCAGAACGCGCTTGGCGGCAACGTCCACGACATTAGCGTGAACGAGAGCCAACTCCTGCGCGGGCACCCGCGACGCCAGACCACCGCCGCCGAGCACCATGACGAGGAAGACTGCCGACCGCACAAAAGTTTTCATGCCGATCTCCGAATGCTGCGGGAATTTACCGTATCACAGGGCCGCGCTGGTCCACAGGACATCCGGCCCGCGAGTCCCTTTCGGGTTGTGTGAGCCTTGAGTAGAATAGACGGTTGAAATCGCGTAAGGTGAACCGACTATGGGACTCAAGAAGCCAAAAGACATCCGGCACAGCGGCAAACGCCTCAGTGAGATCCTGGCGGCGCATGACCGCTTCTTCCGAGGGCAGGAAGGAGGAGCGCGAGCCGATTTGACCGGAGCCAATCTCTCCGCCTCCGATCTAAGCGGCACGAATTTGAGCGGCGCGATCCTGCGCAACGCCAATCTGGAGCGCTCGGACCTGCGAAAGGCCAAGCTGGCCAGCGCGGACCTTTCGGGAGCGAACCTGAGCAAGGCGGATCTGCGCAACGCGGATCTGACGGAAGCGATCTTGCCGGGAGCGAATCTGAGCGAAGCGCAAGCCAGCGGCATAGAATTTTTCCGGTGCGATCTTTCCAACGTGAATTTCCAGCGGGCACAGCTCCGCAACGTCAATTTGCGCCTGGCGAACGTAACCGGGGCGAAATTCAGCGGCGCGGATATGGGCGTGGCGATTCTTCGCGAGACCGATCTCACCGGCGCGGATTTTTCCGGCGTGGATCTTTCCACAGCGCTCTTGCCCAAGGGCTTTCTGGCGCCGCAAAGCAAATAGCTTTTTCCGGCGCTATTTTCACCGGTTCGCTCGGGTCACCAATCCGCTCGTTCGTAACTCGTTCGTAATGCAAAACGACCGGTTCGCGTGGTAGCCTCACGGAAAGAGCGCGTCCTGCCGAATATAACCTGTGGCAACCACGACTCCACAACTCGATCTTTCCGTCGCCCGGGAACGTGTGCTGCTGGTTGTGCGCCGCTTGCTCGAGGAACTCGGCAGCCATGGAGCGCTTCCCGCTCTCGACGCCAATTCTCATCTGGACCGCGAGCTCGGTTTGGGCAGCCTGGAGCGCGTGGAGTTGCTGGCGCGCCTGGAAACCGAATTCGGCGTGCGCCTTCCGGATCGCACCGCGTCGGAAGCGAACACTCCGGAAGACCTCACCCGGGCGATTGTGAATTGTCCCGATGATTCCTCCACGGAAGAAGTGCCTTCCGCGTTGCACGCTTCGGTCACTACGCAAAAGCTGAGACGCGCTACGGAGGATGCCGGCGTCTTCGCGGCGCAAACTTTGCTGGATGTTCTGCGTTACCGCGCGCAGCACGATGCGGATCGCGCGCATCTCCTGATCACCGAAGACGACGCGACACAAGAGAAAGTATTGACGTTCGGCGAGCTCTACGCGGCATCGCAACGCTGCGCCGCGGAACTTGCGCGCCGCGGAGTGCCGGCCGGCGGTCGCGTGGCCTTGATGCTGCCGACTTCGCGCGCGTTCTTTGTTTCATACGCAGGAATTCTGCTGGCCGGCGCGATCCCCGTGCCTATCTATCCGCCTTTTCGCGCCGATCGCATCGAAGAGTATGCGGCGCGGCAGTCCAGCATTCTGAACAACGCGGAAGTGGACATGCTCTTGACGTTCCGCCGCGCGGAATCCGTGGCGCACTTGCTGAAGCCGCGCGTGCGTTCGCTGCGCGCTGTGGAAGACGCGGAGCGTTTCCTCGATGCGGCGGACAAGGCGCCGCCTCCCGCGCCCGGAGCCTTGCCGGCGCATTTGACCGGAAACCGGGCCCGGCGCGAGAGCGACATTGCGTTGCTGCAATACACCTCCGGCTCGACCGGCGATCCCAAAGGGGTGATGCTCACGCACGCCAATCTGCTGGCGAACATGCGCGCGATCGGCAACGCCGTACAAATGGGCCCTGGCGATGTGGGTGTCAGTTGGCTGCCGCTGTATCACGACATGGGCTTGATCGGCGCGTGGTTGACGCTGGTACATTTCGGCGTGCCGCTGGCGGTAATGTCTCCGCTGGCGTTCCTCACCCGGCCGGAACGTTGGTTGTGGGCCTTTCACAAGCATCGCGGCACCATCGCCGCGGCTCCGAATTTCGCCTACGAACTCTGCGTGCGCAAAATCGCGGACAAGGATATCGAGGGACTCGATCTTTCTTCCTGGCGCGTGGCCATGAACGGCGCCGAGCCGGTCAACCCGGAAACCATGGACCGGTTTGCGGCGCGGTTTGCGCGCTACGGATTTCGCCCCGAGTCGCAATTGCCGGTGTACGGTTTGGCGGAGTCTTCGCTGGCGGTCACCGTGCCGCCGCTGAACCGGCTGCCCTTGATCGATCGCGTGGAGCGGGAAATCTTCACTTCGCAAGGGCGCGCGGAACCGGCGACGCAATCCGACACTCATGCGATTTCCTTCGTCTCTTCGGGAACGTCCTTGCCGCTGCACGAAGTCCGCATCGTGGATGCCCAGGGTAATGAGCTGCCCGATCGCAGCGAGGGATTCTTGTGGTTCCGCGGGCCTTCGGCAACATTGGGTTATTACCGCAATTCCGCGGCGACGGAAAAATTGTTCCCCATGGGAGTCGCTAAAGACGCCGCCGATTTTGCCTGGGTGGATTCCGGCGACCGCGCCTACCGCGCCAACGGAGAGATCTTCGTTACCGGGCGTGTGAAAGACATCATCATCAAGGGTGGCCGCAATTTATATCCGCATGAAATCGAGGAGCTGGCCGCGCGGGTAGAAGGAATTCGCAAGGGCTGCATCGTCGCCTTTGGAATCAAGGACGCGAAATCGGGCACCGAAAAATTAATGGTGGTGGCGGAAGTACGCGAACGCGACGCCGCGCGCCTGGCCGCGCTGGCCTCGGCAATCACAGACCAGGTATCGCAAGGATTGGGCATTCCGCCGGATCGCGTGGAATTGCTGCCGCCTGGAAGCATACCGAAAACCTCCAGCGGAAAATTGCGGCGCGAAGAAACGCGCAGGCTGTTTCTGGAGGGCCGGTTGGCTGCGGAAAGGGCACCGGCATGGTTGCAAATCGCGCGGCTGGGCGCGGCCGGCCTGGCCAAGAATTCGGCGCAAGCGGTCGCCGCGGGATTCCGGCGCGCGCTGGAAGTCCTGTGCGGCTTGTACTTCTGCGTCTTGTTTCCGGTGTGGATCGTGCCCACCTGGGCCATCGTGTTTTTCTTCAAGGATCATCGCGCCGCCGGGCGCTTTACGTCCCGCGCGTTGAAAGTGTTGTTTACGCTCGCGGGCTGCCGCGTTCGAGTCATCGGCAAGGAATTCATGTCTACTCCCGGGCCCAAGGTGTACGCCTCCAATCACACCAGCTATTTTGACGTGCTGCCGCTCATGCTGGGCTTGGGAGTTCCCTACCGCTTCGTCGCCAAGATGGAAGTTCGCGGCATGCCTTTTATCGGAACGTTTCTCCGCAAGATGGGACACCTCTGGTTTAACCGCACGGATCCCAACTCGCGCTTGCGCCAGGCGGAGCAGATGGAAGAATTGCTGCGGCAGGGTGATTCCGTTTTCGTCTTTCCGGAAGGAACTTTTACGGCGGACGCCGGCGTCCGGCCGTTTCAATTGGGCGCCTTCAAGGCCGCGGTGGCCACCGGCGCGGCGATTATTCCGGTGTCGCTCGAAGGCACTCGCAAGTTTTTGCGGGATGGCACGTACTTGCCGCGGCCGTCAGACATCACTATCACCCTTTCCGCGCCCATTCTGCCGCAATCCGTCGCGGCCAGCCCGGCAGGCGAGTCGTCCTCGGACTGGCATCAACTCATTCGCTTGCGCGATGCCACCCGGGAAGCTATCGCCCGCCACGTCAACGAACCGCTGTTGTAGGCCTTGACGCCGCTCAGCGCTGCGGGATTTTTCGCGTGAATCCGATTGAGCAGTGGAAACCATCACACACCTCCACTTCGAATCTGCGAGCTCCAGGCACGGATTTTGTGCAGCGCCAGTCCTCTCGTGACACCTCTCACGGGAAAACCGGCGCTGCGCTCGCAGGGTTGTGAGGTTGCGCGCGTCCTCAATTCCTTGGACACCGGCTGTCCCGGCAAGTTCCCCGACCCCCGACTGGCCAAACGCCAAATCCCCGTTCAGCGGCCAATTTGGCCTAAGTAGCTTACAAATCTGTCATTTAACGTTCTGTATCAAAGTGCCACCCTAACGCATCATAAACACCGTGGACGTGGATCCCAAAAGAGGTGCACCAATGGACCGGCGAAACGTGGAAACAGTAGGCGTGCGCCGCACCGGTTGGGCGGCTCTGGACCGCGATCCGCAGGAGGACAAGGTTGATTTTGTGTGTCCCCACTGCGGTACGCGAGGCCAGAAGAATGCCCGTCGCGAGCGGACGCAGTATCACTTTACAGATGGCTTTTTGCAGGATTTACAAGGCGAAGTGACGCAGTGCCGCTCGTGCGGCCAATCCCTGCGGGTCGTGCCGGTGGTAATGCTGCACGATCAGGATGAAACGCGGCGCTTCGAAGCAGTGTTCGCCGAAGAAGGTCTGCCCGTAACGACGCACTAAACGAACCTGGTGAAAATGGGAAACGGGGTGCGGTGTTATGCGCACCCGTTTTTGTTTTATCCCTGCCTGACGGCGAATCGTCGTCACTCGAAGCCCGGTCTAGTTAGCGATGCCAGTAGCCGTAGCGGTCCCGAAACCCATGCACGCCGACGACAACCCGCGGACCGTAAAATCGCGGCCCATAGACGCGCGGCGCGTAGTAGCGCGGTCCGTAGTAGCGCGGCGCATAGTAGCCACGCCGCACAAATACGCGGCGCGGACCATAGGCCTCATACCGGCTGACCACGCGAATAGGCGGACGCTCGTCCCAGGTTCTGGCCTGGGCGCCGGGAACCGCTGCGAAAAATAACGCTCCGCCCAGCAGCGTTGCCGCCAGTCCCGCTTTGCCAAACAAGGATTTCAATACGTTTTTGCCTGTCCGCATGACAACCTCCCTGGGCGTTCGCGGCTGTTTATTGCGATCACCCTCTACAGCTATGAAACACGCAAGACGGAAAAATGTCGTGGTCGGAATTTGGGGTCGTGGTTGAAGTGGAGGCAATGGTGAAAGTCGGGCAGGGTTCGGCTTTTTTGAAAGCGCGGGGAAAAAAGAAGGGGCGCGGTCGAATAATCTCGCCGCGCCTTTTTGACTAATTAATCGTCGGCAGCTGTTCTAACTGGCCGCCTTAGCGGTGCCCGTGATTGTCGTCCCAATCGCGGTCGCTGTGCCACCGGTGTTCGTCTTCATCCCACCAGCGGTGATTCTCTTTCCAGCAGCCTTCCCGAGCTTCCTGCAACTCGTGCCGGGCATGCTCGGCCTGCTTGCTGTCCCAGCCGTGATGTTCCACAGCTTCGTGAAGCCGGTGATCGGCCCTTGCCATGCGATGTTGGCAGGAGGCCTCATCCGCCTTTACGCTGGGTACGCTGACTGCCCCGCTGAAAACGATGAAACCGGTAAGCGCGGCTCCCGTCAGAATCAGCTTCCCATATTCGATAATGGCCGTGCGACGTTCCGCTAGCATCTTGTATCTCCTTGTACTGCGAGAGAAAGTACTGCAAACCTGGGCGTCTTTGTTCAGGGATGACTATGCGGCGAGTCGCCGTTTTCCACCATACGGCAGCGAACGGTGAAAAGCGGGCGAGAATCCTGTAGGGGGCCTTAGCAGTTGGCCGAAAGGCGGGGTGCTCGGTATGGTGTGATCGATGCTTTGTGCTGTTACAGGTCCGAATCCAGCTGCATGTGGTATTTCTCCAGGCCGCTGCGGATGCGTTCGAACGCCTCATCCACGGTGTCCGCGAACTGCAGCATCTTGTACTCGTTTTCGTTGATCATGCCCCAGCGCACCATGGCGCGAAAATTCAGCACCTGGTCCCAATACCGGCGCCCGTAAATGATGATCAGGTTGTGCTTCGGAATCTTTCCGGTCTGCAACAGCGTCATCATTTCCCACAACTCGTCCATGGTCCCGAAGCCGCCCGGAAAAACCACCAGCGCTTTGGCGATTTGCGCAAACCACAGCTTGCGCATGAAGAAATAATGAAAGTTCAGGCTCAGTTCCGGGCTGATGTACGGATTGGAAAATTGCTCGTGCGGCAGCTCGATGGAAAGTCCAATGGACTTGCCGCCGGCTTCCGCCGCTCCTCGATTGGCGGCTTCCATGATGCCCGGCCCCCCGCCGGAGCAAATCACAAAACGCCGCGGCCGCGGGCCAAGTCCTATCGCCCACGCGGTGATCCGGTGCGATAGTTGCCGCGCTTCTTCGTAGTACCGCGACATCTCCAAGGCGCTTTTCGCTTCTCGCAACTCCATGCGGTGCTGCGCGCGCGCCGTCTTCGGCAGCTTGGCTATCCGCCGCACTTTCAGCCGCTTCAGCCGCGCTAGCGCTGTTTCCTGGGATTCAATACGCGCCGAACCAAACATCACGATGGTGTCGCCGATTCCCTCTTTTTTCAGTTGCACCAGCGGGTGCAGGTATTCCGCCAGAATTCGCAACGGCCGGGCGGAGGTGCTTTCCAGAAAAGCAGGGTCCTGGTGTGGCGCTTTGGGGGCGTGTTGCGGAAGGAGTTTTGGCAAGCGGCCTGCGGGCATGAGCATGTCTCCAGAATTGTCGAGCTACCATTCTAGGAAGCTGCTCGGCTCGCGGCAACGCTTGTCGCCGCAACTGCGTCGAATTGGATACAGTGAGACGTCGAGGTGCCGCATGAAACTTTCCTCTTTGCTCGTTGTCGGGCTCGGCGCGTTGTGCTGCGCAGCCTCTGCGGCCGCGCAAACGCCCTCCGGCCCCATCACACCGCCACCCGGCACGCCCATCCAGCAGCCTCCCCCACAGCCCAAAATCGGCGTGCGCGTGGCGCTGGTGAATACGCCGGTCATCGTGCGCGACTCCAGGGGCCATATGGTCACCAACCTTGCCGAGACCGACTTCCACGTCACCGATAACGGTGTCGCGCAAAATATTTCTCACTTCGATTTAGGCGGCGATCCGCTCTCGCTGGTGTTCCTCGTCGAAACCAGTTCGCGCATCGGCTCGTTGCTGCCAGAGGTGCGTAAAGCCGGAATCTTACTGACCGAGAACGTCATGGGCCCGAACGCCCAAGCGGCGGTCATCGGTTTCGACGATTCCGTGGATAAATTGCAGGCCTTTACCTCCGACCACAATCGCATTGAGACCGCCATCAATCGCCTCAAGGAAGGCACTTCGGGTTCGAAGCTTTTCGATGCCATGGCCGCTGGTGTGGAAATGTTGAGTGACCGCCCGCTTGCGACTTCCGCCGAGCCTGGCCGCCGCCGGGTGATGGTCATTCTCTCCGAAGCCACCGACGCCGGCAGCGATACCAAATTGGGCGAAGTCTTGCGCCAGGCGCAACTTTCGAACGTCACCATCTACAGTGTCGGCCTGTCCACCACCCGCTCCCAACTGCAAGCTCCCCCGAAGGACACCACCATGCGTGCCACCCCTCCCGGCATCAATGCCATGCCTCCCATGCCCGGCACGGTGCAAACCCCCACCACCGAAGACGCCCGCTACGGCAGCGGCGATTTGATGCAAGCGGTCATCTGGGCCGTGCAGCATGTGAAAGATTCCGTGTCCGCGAATCCCCTCGAGGTAGCCACCTCCGGAACGGGCGGCGCGCATTTCGCCACCTTCAAAGACCGCTCCATCGAAAAAGCCGTGGACGAAATCGGCGCCGAACTGCACGCGCAGTATTCCGTCAGCTATGCTCCGGAAGGCACCAACGACAGCGGTTTTCATCGCATCAATGTTACGGTGTCCAAGGATGGTCTGAAGGTTCGTGCGCGGCCCGGCTATTACATCACTGCTCCCGGCCGATAATCGCGAGCTCAGCTAACTACAAAGCTTGCTTCCAGAAACTGACGTCCCGCGACTCCAGCAGCGCATCTTTCCGCGCATTCCATCGCACAAAGTGCGGTGTCAAGGTGTGCATCCGGTGATGTTCGCGGCTCTCCCAGACTTCGTGCAACAGGAACGTCCCGGCCACGTCCGCGCCGCGATGCAGGTCGTACGTCATGCATCCGTCCTCGCGCCGCGTCGGACTCACCATCGCGCGCAGTTCGGCTTCCAGCAATGGCTCTTGCCCCGGCTTGGCCTTCAGCAGCACCACCAGCGTCACCGCCTCTCGCGGCAGCTTTCCCTTGGCGGCGGAAGCTTTGCCAGTCCGCTTGACACTTTTTTTAGGTTTGCGCTTTGCCATGGTGGGCGGGATTGTACTCTAACCTCGAAAAAACGCCAGCCGCGCCCCACCCAGCGCTATTTCTCCGCCGTTTTGCGCCCGGCGTTCAAGCTGTCGAAGTTCAGGATGGTATTCAGCACCATCGAATACGTGCCGCGTGTTTCTCCCCGGTATACCGGATTGATCGAAAACAGGATCACATGCCCTTCGCCCGTCGGCACGTCCACCACCGCCGGATGCTGCGCGATTTCGTCGCCGCCTTCCACCAACCCTGAAATCAGCAGATCCTTATTGTCCGCATATCGGAAAATTACGCGAGGCTGTTCCCCTGGCGGAATCACTCGATAGTTGTTCATCTTCTGCTCATCGGTGACCGGAGGATTTTCCCAGATCTCCGCGCTCGGCTCCTCCGGAGCCTCCACTCCCGCGCGCCCCACGGTAAAGTCAGGATCGTCGATGCCGCCTCGGCCCGTCGGCCGCGATTTCATATCCGGCCCCAGGTGACGCCGCCGGCGCTCTCCGACGATACTGGAAAGCGAAAAAATCGGTCCGTTGTCACAGTACGCCGCACCCTTTTCCTCGTAGCCGTAGGCGATCGGGCTGGCCCCGTCCACCAGCCGCGTTCCCAGCACCGATCCGATGATGTTCATTTTCTGCGAAGGGGTGACGTTCACTCCCTCGGCCAGCCCAATGGAAAGCGCGAACTGCGAAGTGTCCGTCGCGGAAAGCAGCACGCCTCCTTTGGCCACGAAATCCTGCAGGTGCCGTACTCCCTGCCAGCTCAGCCCCGGCCGCATGTCCTCCGTCGCATCGTTTTTCCCCACCATATTCGGTGTCTCCGGCGTGTTTTGCCATGGCAGCGGATTGCCCCACTCCATCGGCAAGCCATTCACGATCAGCGACACCGGCAAGTTGAAGCCCACCGGCGGAAACAGGATCACGTCGTATTTCGTCCGTAAATCTTCGCTCTTCGCCGCCGTCTGCGTGCTGATGTACTCGTACGGAATGCCCATATCATCCAGCGCCAGCCGCCACCATCCTTCCGCCTGCGTGCTTATCCACGTGTGCATCAATGCGACTCGCGCCGCTCGCAGCGGGTGGGACTTCACACTTGGCGCAGCGGCCAGTGCCGTGGCTTGCAGTCCCAGGGCGCTCGTCGCCTTCTCCAGGTCCGCGCGTTTTGCGTTGCGAATCACCACGCTGCCCCGGTTGAACTTTTTCCCCGCGGCTTCGAACGGCTCTTCGGCCGCATCCATCGTCGCGTCGCGCAACTTGTAGCGCAGCGTTGCCAGCGCCGGCTCGGCGCTGTTGTTGATGGCGAAAATCCCGCCTTCGCCGTGCACCCCTCCGGCCGCGCGAATCTCGTCCACCCGCTGCGTCGCCGCATCCAGCACTTTCTTGTCCGTCACCCGCACCACTTGCACCCCGAACAGCTCGCCGAATGTCCACCCGGTATCGTCGTAGGGCGACTTCTGCGGATCGTCGGGACTCCAATACTGGTGATCCAGCAGCGCGTCTGCGATCCGCGAGTACGGTTGATCCATCCGCACGATGAAGCTGTTGGCCGGAAATTCCCGGGGCTTCGGCCCGCTTTCCGCATCCTCCTCGCCGGCTTTCTCCTTGCCCTTCTTTTCCGTCTTTTTCGCCTTCTTTTCCGGCAGCGTCACCTGGAATCCCGCGCTCGCTCGCGATATTTCTACGTGCTGTTTCCGCAGCACCCGCAGCAGTTCCGCCTGCAATTCCGGGCGCGGATCGTCCGCCGGCAAAACATACGCCGCTGGACCCTCTTCCTCCGGCTTCTGGATCGATCGCTTTGCCTTCAGGTAAAAATTCTTCAGGAACAGCCGCTTGTTTTCGTTGAAGTAATGCAGCGTGGTCAGCAGCCCGGTCTCTTCGTAATTGTTGTTGTTCCGTTGCGACCACACCGTCTTCGGCAACGGCGGATTTTGCTTGTACCACGTGCGCGCATACTCCTCGGGTTCCAGCGTGCGCTCCTTGGTGTCCGCGTTCCCGTTTCCAAATGTTTCGTACAGCCGGCTGATTCCGTTGTGCATCGCCGCGATGAACATCAAATAGCCCGGCGACCACGTATCGAAATCCCCGTGGTCAAATACCCCCGGCATTCCCAGCTTGGTCATGTCCGCCACTTGCCGCGCGCCGATCATCTGCCACTCGTCCGCCAGAATCGGATCGATCCACGCGTTGTACGGCCCGTCCCCCACCGTATTGTCGTAAAGATACGGCACCGATTCGTGCAGGTCGTGCAGCACCTGCGCCTTCCACCCGATATACGTGTTCAGCACGTTTTCGGTCAGCTTCAGCGTCACTCCCATCGCGTCGCGATTGTTGTCGTGCGCCACGTACTTGCCCCAATAAATCAGCGGCGGGTAAAAATCCTTGGGATGCGCCAGGTGCCAGTGGTACAGATCCACCGCGCGATCCCGTCCATCCACTTCCACCACCGGCGTGATCAGCGTAATCACCCCATCGCGAATCTCCCGGATATACGCGCTTTCATCCACCGCCAACCGGTAGGCCAGCTCCATCAGCGCCGTCGGCGCTCCCGTTTCCGGGGAATGAATCGTTCCGGTGATGTAATAGACCGGCGTCGCCTGCGCCACGATCTTGTCCGCTTCCGCGTCGTTCAACTGGATGGTTCGCGGATCGGCCAGCTTCGCCAGCCGCGCCCGGTTTTCCTCCAGCCGCTTGATGTTTTCTTCCGAAGACACCGCCACCGCGATCATCTCCCGGCCTTCTTCGGTCGTCCCGATCGAAAACACCTTCACGCGCGGGCTGGCTTTCTCCAGCAATCGCATATACCGGTACACGTCTTTCGAATACGGCAGGATTCCCGGCGCCCCGGCCACATCGCCCAGCACCGCTTCCGGCGTCGGCACCGTCTTCGATGCCGGCAAATAATCCACCAGCGGCGAACTGAAATACGGTGCGGTCGTGTACTTCTTGATCTTGGCGGTGTACGCCTCATCCACCGGCTGCTTGGCGTCCCTTCCCGGTGCGGTTTCCTGTGCCCAAACGGCCGTAGCCGCCAGCGCCCAGCACACCCACCACAGTGCCGCCCGGAAAAGTTGCCTGCGGATTTTCCTGGATTTCATCGCTTCCCCCGAAATGATTCAAAATACCGCAAAAATAGACGCACAGACCGCAAACGCGGGATTGTAATGTAAACGCGCTCGCGTCGCCCGGAAAAGCAAACTATGGTGCGGTTACGAAAGTGATGCACACCGGCGCCGGCACTTCCACGTCCTCCCCTGTGGCCGTCAAAGCCCCGCTCGCCGCGTCGATGCGAAACACTACGATGTTTCCGGAATCCTGATTGGCCGCCAGAAGGAATTTCCCCGTCGGATCGATTGTAAAATTCCGGGGAATCTTCCCTTTTGTCGAATACTCCCCCGCCGGTGTCAGTGTTCCCTTTGCGGAATCGATCTTGAATGCCGCGATGCTGTTCGCGGATCCCCGGTTCGACGCGTACACGAATTTCCCGTTCGGGTGCACAACAATTTCCGCCGCCTCTTTCACTCCGGAATAATCCTTCGGCAGCATCGGCACGGACTGCAGCGCGCTAAGCGCGCCTTTCTTTTCCTGGTAGGAGAATTCCGTCACCGTGGAGGCCATTTCGTTCACCACGTACGCATATTTTCCATTGGGATGAAACGCGAGATGCCGCGGGCCCGCCCCGGGCGCCGCCTTTCCAAGCGGCGGATCGTTTGGTGTCAGGGATCCCTTCATCGCATCCAGGTGATACACCAGGATGTCGTCCAGGCCCAGGTCGACGGCCAGCGCAAAGCGATTGTCCGGCGACACTCCGATCCAGTGCGCATGCGGGCCTTCCTGGCGCTGCTTGTCCGGGCCTTCGCCGGAATGCTGTACAAAGCCCGCCACCAGGCTCAGGCTGCCGTCGTCCTGCACCCGGAACGTCGCCACGCTTCCTCCGTCGTAGTTGGCCACCAGGACGAAGTGCCCGGTCTTATCCAGGGACACGTAGCACGGCCCTGCTCCGTGCGTGGATACCTGGTTCAGCGCTTTCAGCATCCCCGTTTTCGCGTCGATGGCAAACGCGCTGACCGCGCCGCTTTTCGACCCGTTGAACTCGCCGATTTCGTTCACCGCGTACAGGTATTTTCCGTTCGGGTGTACCGCCACGAATGACGGGTCGGTGGATTCCGCCGCCAGCCCCAGCGGAGAAAGCTTTCCGGTCGTCGCGTCGAAACGATACGCGTAGATGCCCTTGCTCTCCTGCTTGGTCGTGTACGTGCCCACGTAAACCAGGTAGTTCGCACTGCTCTTTTGCGCTTGTAGCGGCTGGGCTTGCCCCGCCGGACTGGCTAGGTGCGCCCGTCCAGGAAGCGAAGTGAAGAAAAGCGCTCCGGCAACCAGCAGGCCAAGGCCGAACTTTCGTCGAGAAATTTTCATAGGCCGTGGATTGTAGCACCAGCCGGACGGGGAAAAAGCTCGTGGTATAATGCTTCCGGGAAGCGTTGCGTTCGCGCGTTCCCGCTCCTGTATCGATTCCCTCAAGCAGCAACTCGTCAGGCCCCCCACTATGCGCACGGGCATGCCTTGGGGGGGGGCTGCTGTCGATCAGAGAGCGGTCAGAGGGAACGGCGAGTCTGGCCTGAGGGGTAACCAACTGCCAAACAGGCTAAGCCCATAAAGCTTTTAGAATGAACACTTACGTAAGTATATCAAAACAAGCCAGTTTAACTCGCTTTAGAATGAGCACTTATGAAGAAGCCCGGCGGTTTTTGGGTAGCCACAGCCATTTTTGGCGGTGCGGCAACCAAGTTCACGCTGCCCTATTTCTTCTCTTCTTCGCTTTCTTCCTGCAGCACCGCTGCTGCCGCCACCGAATCGTCGTCATCCAGGCGCAACAGCCGAACCCCTTGGGTTGAGCGGCCCGCTTCGCGAATTTCGTTAGCGTGGACGCGGATGACCTTGCCGTTGTGGGTGATGATCATGACGTCGGACTCTTCGGTCACCTGCAGCGTGCCCACCACGTAGCCGTTGCGTTCCGTGGTCTTCATGTTCACCACGCCCTTGCCGCCGCGGGAGGTGATGCGGTATTCGGCGAGCGGCGTTCGCTTGCCATATCCCTTTTCTGCCACGGTGAGCATCAGCGTCACCAGCGAGTCCTTGATCTGCTCGTTCTCCAGCTCTTCCAGGTTCTGCGTGGTCGCTTTGTGTTCCTTGGCGATGATCTCGAAGTCCGGCTGCACCGCGTCCATGCTGACCACGTAATCGTCCTTGTCCAGATCCATGCCGTTCACGCCGCCGGCATTGCGCCCCATCGGCCGCACTTCCGTCTCGCGGAACAGGATGGCTTGCCCTTCGTGGCTGGCCAGGAAAATCATTTGCTTGCTGTCCGTGAGTTTCGCGCCGATCAGTTCGTCCTTGGCTTCCAGGTTGATGGCAATGATGCCCGTCGAGCGCGGGTTCGAGAATTCCATCAGCGTGGATTTCTTCACCGTGCCGTTCTTGGTGGCCATGAAGACGAAGCGGCCTTCTTCCTCCAGATTGTGCGCCGCCACCAGCGCCGTCAATTTCTCGTCCTCCTGGAATTTCACCAGGCTGGCGATGGCTTTGCCTCTCGTGGCCGCCGCCGCTTCCGGAAGCTCGTACACTTTCAGCCAGTAGACCCGGCCCTTCGAGGTAAACAGCAGAATGTAACTGTGCGCCGAGGCGATGAACAAGTGCTCGACGAAGTCCTCTTCCTTCGTTCGCGCCCCGATGCGTCCTTTGCCGCCGCGCGACTGGTGCCGGTACACATCGACCGAAGTCCGCTTGATATAGCCGGCATGGCTGACGGTGATCAGCATATCGGTGTCGGCGATCAGGTCTTCCAGCTTGATCTCGTCCACTTTGTCGACGATCTGCGTGCGCCGGTCGTCGCCGTAGGATTTCTGTACTTCGCGCAGCTCGCCGGTGATGACTTGCTTCAGCTTCTTGTCGCTGGAAAGAATTTCCTCCAGCTCGGCGATGTGTTCGCGGATGGACTTCAATTCCTTCAGGATTTCATCCACGGACAGCTGCGTGAGGCGGTGCAGTTGCAATTCCAGGATGGCGTCCACCTGGGCCGGGGTAAGTCCCTGTGTTGCCCCGCGCGGCGTCGTATCGCCTTCCAGCGGGCCGACTTTGTACTTGCGGCCGTCCAGTTTCACGCCGGCGAGTTTCTTGGGCTTGCCGTTTTCGGTGATGGTTACGTCCTGCTCGGTGAAATACTTGAGCAGGTTTTCCTTGGCTTCCGCGCGGCTGGCCGATCCGCGGATGATGCGGATCACGTCATCCAGGTGGTCCAGGGCGATCTGGTAGCCCACCAAAATGTGTTCGCGCTCGCGGGCTTTCTTTAGTTCATACAGCGACCTGCGCCGCACTACGTCCACGCGGTGTTCGATGAACAGCTTGATCAGCGGAATCAGGCCCAGCTCGCGCGGCTGGCCCGCCACGATGGCCAGCAGGATCATGCCGAACGATTCCTGCATCTGCGTGTACTTGAAAAGATTATTCAGGATCAGCTGCGATTCTTCGCCGCGCTTGATTTCGATGACGATGCGCATGCCTTCGCGCGAGGATTCGTCGCGCACATCCGCGATGCCTTCGATCTTCTTGGCTTGCACCAGTTCGGCGATGCGTTCAATCAGCCGGGCCTTGTTCACCTGGTACGGAATTTCCGTCACCACGATGTTCTCGCGGTCCTTGCCGGTTTCCTCAATGGCTGCCTTGGCGCGCATCACGAAGCTGCCTCGGCCCGTCCGGTAAGCCGATTCGATGCCTTCGCGTCCCGCGATGTACGCGCCCGTCGGAAAATCCGGCCCGGGCACCAGCTTGAGGATTTCCTTCAGCGGCGTGTCCGGCTTTTCGATCAGCAGGACCGCTGCTTCCACGATTTCCCGCAGGTTGTGCGGCGGGATGTTGGTGGCCATGCCCACCGCGATGCCGCTGGCCCCGTTCACCAGTAGATTCGGGATGCGCGAAGGCAAAACGACGGGTTCTTCACGGGTTTGATCGAAGTTCGCCGTGAAGTCCACGGTTTCCCGTTCCAGGTCGGCCAGGATGTCTTCGCTGATTTTCGCCAGCCGCGATTCCGTGTATCGCATGGCCGCCGGGGGATCGCCGTCCACCGATCCGAAATTCCCCTGCCCGTCGATCAGCGGGTAGCGCATGTTGAAATCCTGCGCCAGGCGCACCAGCGCCGGATAAATCACCGCTTCGCCGTGCGGGTGGTAGTTGCCGGAGGTGTCGCCGCAAATCTTCGCGCACTTGCGATAGCCGCGGTTGGAAGCCAGCCCAAGATCATTCATGGCCACCAGGATGCGTCGCTGCACCGGTTTCAGGCCGTCGCGCACGTCGGGCAGCGCCCGCGCGATGATCACGCTCATCGCATAGTCGAGGTATGACTTGCGCATTTCTGCTTCGATATCGATCGGAAGCAGTACCGATGTGTTTTTCTCGTCCGCCATTTCCCCTCGCTAAAATCAGTCGCCCGTGCGGGCGCTATGCTTCATGCCCCGCAAAAAACGTCTACCCTTTCGCCGATTGCTCCAGCACGTACGCTTTCACCGTGTCGAAGGCGTCGGCCGCGTTGGTGAAGCGGCGCGGCGCAAATTTCGCTTCGATGCGGCGCAAGAACTCTTCGCGCTGCGCGTCGTCGTCGAATTCCACGGCGACATCGCCGGTGATATCCGGCGCGGCCACCGCCACCGCGCGAAATTCGCTGCAGCTCAATCCGCGCAATCCCGGCAAGGTTGCCCAGCCCAACTGGTACCGCACGCTCAACTCTTCTCCCGCGGCTTCAGCAGAAAAAACACTCCCGCGCTGATCAGCAGCACCACCGCGATTCCGATGACGCCGACTTCCAGATTTGTCTTGTAGAGATCGGCCGCCGACGGATCGATCGGCAGGGCCATGCGCCAGTTCCGGTAATCGCGCACGATTCCCGGCAGGCGCCAGCCCGACACCGCTACCGCCGCCAGCAACAATCCCCAACGCACCGCTTCTCGATACGATCCGCTCTCCGCCGCCATGCCGCCTCAAATATCCAGGTTTACAACTTCGAGCGCGTTTTCTTCGATGAACTTGCGCCGCGCTTCGACGTTTTCGCCCATGAGCGTGGTGAAAATATCCTCTGCGGCGACGGCATCCTCCAGTTTGACCTGCAGCAGCGTGCGCGTCTCCGCGTTCATGGTGGTTTCCCACAATTGCTCGGCGTTCATTTCGCCCAAGCCCTTGAAACGGGTGATGGTGAAATCTTTTTTCGCGTCTTCCACCACGTAATTCAAAACGTCCCGAGCCTTTTCCTTGACGATCTTGGTGCCGTTGTTGGTGACCGTGAAGGGCGGCTTGTTGAATTCCTCGATCTGCTTGGCGAGCGCGCGCAAGCGCTTGTACTCGGCGGTGGAGGCCAGCGCCCAGTTGATTTTCTGGCTGTGCGGCGGACCAAAGTGAATGTCGTAGAGGCTGTGTTCCTCGTCGAAGACGATTTTGCCTTCCAGTTTCAGCTTGGCTTTGTCGACTTCCTTCAACAGTTTTTCGAGGGCTTTCTTGTCCTCGAAATCGGCCTTCTTCTCGAGACTGCTCTCCGCGAGAAGTTCCACCAATCCCGGCTCGCGCAGCCGGCGTCCCAGTTTGGCCGCGGCCGCTTCGTATTCCTGGACGTTGAGCAGGAATTTCGTGAGCGCCGCGCCTTCCAGCGAAACGCCTTCCTTGGCCTTCACGGCATGATCCTCGGTGGCGCGCTTCATCAGTTCGTGCGCGAAATCGCGTTCGTCGCGAATGTAGCGCTCGCTCTTGCCGCGCTTCACGCGATACAGCGGCGGCTGCGCGATGTACACGTGGCCGCGCTCAATCAATTCCTTCATGTGGCGGAAGAAGAAAGTGAGCAGCAGGGTGCGGATATGGCTGCCGTCCACGTCGGCGTCGGTCATCAGGATCACTTTGTGGTAGCGCAGTTTGCCGGCGTCGAAATCGTCTTTGCCGATGCCGGTGCCGAGCGCGGTGATGATCGCGCGAATTTCTTCGTGCCCGAGCATCTTGTCGTAGCGGGCTTTTTCGACGTTGAGAATTTTGCCCTTGAGGGGAAGAATCGCCTGATATTTGCGGTCGCGGCCCATCTTCGCGGAACCGCCGGCGGATTCGCCCTCGACGACAAACAGTTCGCAGCGGGAAGGATCGCGCTCCTGGCAATCGGCCAGCTTGCCGGGCAAGCCGCTGGAATCCATGGCGGATTTGCGGCGGGTAAGCTCGCGGGCTTTGCGGGCGGCTTCGCGGGCGCGAGCGGCTTCGATGCACTTGCCGATAATGCGTCGCGCGACGGTGGAATGTTTGTCGAACCAGTCGCCGAGTTTTTCGTTCACGAGTTGCTCGACGTCGCCCTTGATGTCGCTGTTGAGCTTGCCCTTGGTCTGTCCTTCAAATTGGGGTTGCGGGAGGCGAACGCTGACGACGGCGACCAGACCTTCGCGCACATCGTCGCCGGTGATGGTCACTTCGTCTTTCTGCTCTTTGAGCATGCCGGCGCCAGAGGCGAAATTGTTGATGGTGCGGGTCAGTGAAGAGCGGAAACCGGAAAGGTGCGTGCCGCCGTCCACGGTATTGATGGTGTTGGCGAAGGCAAAAACGTTTTCGCCATAGGAATCGTTGTATTGCAGCGCGATTTCGATCTCGACGTTGCCGCGCTTCCCTTCGATGTAAATGGGAGAATCGTGGAGGGCGGACTTGCCGCGGTTCAAGTGCTTGACGAATTCCGCGATGCCGCCGGTGAAGCGAAACTCGGCGGTTTTTTCGTTGCGCTCGTCGACGAGAGTGATTTTCAGGCCCTTGTTCAGGAAGGCCAATTCGCGCAGGCGCTGCGCCAGGGTGTCAAAGCTGTAGACGGTCTTTTCAAAAATGGAAGGATCGGGGTGGAAAGTGACTTTGGTGCCGGTCTTGCGGGTCTTGCCGGTCTGCTTGAGCTTGGAGGTGGGCTTGCCTTTTTCGTAGGTCTGCTCCCAGACGGCGCCATCGCGAGAAATTTCCAGCTCCAGCCAGTCGGAAAGCGCATTGACGACGGAAACGCCGACGCCGTGTAAACCTCCGGAAACCTTGTAGGTGTCGCTGTCGAATTTGCCGCCGGCGTGAAGAACGGTGAGGACGACTTCGGCGGCGGGTCGCTTTTCCGTGGCGTGCATATCCACGGGGATGCCGCGGCCGTTATCGACAACGGTGACGGAATTATCTTCATGGACGGTGACGTTGATTTCGTCCGCGAAGCCGGCCATGGCTTCGTCCACGGAGTTATCGACGACTTCCCACACGAGATGATGCAGGCCCAATTCTCCGGTGGAACCGATGTACATGGCGGGACGCAAGCGAACCGCCTCGAGACCCGCGAGGACTTTGATGGACTTGGCGTCGTACTGATGGCCCGGCGCTTTGCCTACAACCGTTTCCTTCTCTTTGTCACCCATCCGATCTCCCGGCCGCGCACGGTGCGCAGCACTTTTCCCATCGAAACGCGCAACGCAAACGAACCGCGAGACGCGCGGAATGCGTGCCGCTCGAAAAAAAAATCCAAACAACTCTGTGAAGCCAGGAAGGCGTGCTTTCGGAACGTCGCTGCCGGCGGCCGTCGAGCGGCCGACGCCTTACCCTTTGATCCCGGACGCAAGCGACCGGAACTCGTAGGGTTCCCTGCTCCATCCCATCTCGCGCAGCGAGACGTGGCGAAGACTTTTTCCCGCGGGACGAGCCCGCGAGCTGAACCAGGCGTGCCGTACATGGCTTCTGGCGCGAAACCAAATTACGTACCGCGAACGACTGGCGGACGTGTCCCGAAAAACCGGGACGGGCCGATTTGGAGGAAAACAAAAGCGAAACAATTGCGGAAACATTGTACCTCGATGAAGGGCAAAACCCCAAGTAAAAAATGGTATGTTAAGCGCCGTAAACGTCCTATTTACATGTACTTGAAAGGTGGGTATGGAGGGTGGACGGGCGCGGGCGGCAACGCGGTATTTGCGGCCTTGAGGGCATGCAAACGGAGAAAATCGCGGAGGCAGAAAGCACGAAAGAGCAAGCCGGCGACAGCAGAAATCAGAAGTGGAGTTGAGAGTGGGAGTGCGTGATGGCGGAGAGACAGCAGAGGGCACGATGTATGCCGCTACGAGAGACGTAGATGATGTCTCGACCAGGGGATATCGTTCTCGACGGCGATGCGAGTAGCGAACAGAAAAGCGCACAACCAGGATTGGCTGTGCCACGGAAGAAGCTCAACGGGTTCAGATGCGCATGGGCATGATGATGTAGCGGTAGCGGTAGCTTTCGTCGGCGAGGGGGCGCATCTGTCCGGCGGACTGTTCGTCCTTCAACTCAATGCTGATGGGACCCATGGCGGCAGCCGCAAGAAAATCGAGCATATAGCTGGAATTGAAACCGATGGCGATGGGATCGCCCTGGTAATCCTTGTCGATGGTTTCCTTGGCTTCGCCGTATTCGGGGCTGGAAGCGGAAATTTCGATTCCTTCCTTGGAGACGGCGAGTTTGACGGCGTGCGAACGCTGGTCGGCCAACTGGGAGACGCGACGAACGGCATCGCTGAGTTCGGAGCGCTCGATGACCACGGTCTTGCTGTTGTCGCGCGGCAACACCGCTTCGTAGTTGGGAAATTGTCCGGTCAAGATGCGAGAAATGAGCAGGCGATGGCCGATCTGGAAGAAGAGATGGCTTTCGTCCTTGGCAAATTCGATTTGCGCTTCTTCGCCGGAAGCCGACGCCAGCTTCTCGACTTCGTCCATGGCCTTCTTGGGAATGAGAACTTTCATTTCACCGTTGAGGCCGACGAGTTTCTGATCGGTTTCAGCAAGAGCGAGGCGATGACCGTCGGTGGCGACCATGGCCAGGGTATCCGGTTTGAGGATCAGCAAGCCGCCGTTCAGGGTGTAGCGCGATTCTTCCATGGAAATGGCGAATTTCGTCTTGGCAATAAGGCTGGCCATGACCGGGGCGGAGATTTTGACCAGGGCGTGAGGCATGGCCGGCAGGGCGGGAAAATTTTCCTTGGCCATGCCGACGAGTTTGTATTTCTTCTTTTCGCTAACGATCTCGACCCAGTGATTTTCCAGGAGGCGGACTTTGATTTCGCCTTCGGGCAAAAGACGAACCAGTTCCAATAATTTCTTGGCCGGGATGGTGCCGGCGCCTTCCTTTTTAATTTTGGCTTCGCAAGAGGTACGAATACTCAACTCGAGATCAGTAGCGGTAATGGTGAGGCGCGAGCCTTTGGCTTCGACGAGGAGATTGCTCAGGATGGGGATGGTGGTCTTGCGCTCGACAACCCCCTGGGTGGTAGTGAGTTCATTCAATAGAGCGGATGTTGTGACGCTGAATTCCATCGCTTGATGATCCTCGCGTGCGGTTCCTGGTGCCGTCATGTTGGTCGGTACCTCGATGCGCCGAGCGGCTCACTCCGCTGCATTCCGCTGCTGTACTTTACTCGCATTGCGGCAAGCGAGTAAAGGGCCGGAGCAGCAATTCCAGCGTGCACAGGCTGTGAAGATGTGCAAAACCGCGGCAGAGTTCGGCGTGGCGCACAGGCAACAGATTTTCACAGGCACAACAAGAGAAGTAGTCAGTCGCTTTGGTTTTACAGAAAAACTCAAAACTCACCCTTGTTGTTGTGATGATCGCTGTGGAAACGTGGAAAGCGCTGGAAGTGATGGCAGGCAGCGGGCATACCAGCGTCGCTGTCCGAGTGGCGGGTTGTTGATATGCCGGAAAAACTCCGCGCGCAGGCGTGAACGGCGCCGAACGGCATGCAGGGCGGTGATTGATCCACAAAGTATCCGCAGGTTTCGGAAGCGTTGTACACAAGTTTTGCGCGGGCTCGCGGGGATGAGCCAAACGAGCGCGGCGAAGTACGGGCGCGGCCAGGCATGGCGGTTGCCACGAGGGACCACGAGACAAACCGGAATTACGAGTCAGGGCTGACGTTGGGGGCGAAACTACTGCAACGCATCCATCAGGCGGGTGATGGTGCGATTCAGATCCTTGTCTGAGCGGCGCAACTCCTCAATTTTATTGATGGAGTGCAGGACGGTGGTGTGATGCTTTCCGCCGAATTGGCGGCCGATTTCCGGAAGCGAGGCGGTGGTGAGCTGCTTGACGATGTACATGGCCACCTGGCGCGGGAAGGCGATCGCGCGAGTGTTGCTGCGGACCTTGAGATCCTGCTCGCGAAGATTGAAATGCTCGCTGACGCGCTTCTGGATGAGATCGATGGTGACGCGCTTTTCCTGGGAGGCAATGATGTTGCGCAAGACCTGCTGGGCGGTGGCCAGGGAAACGGTGGCGCCGGTGAGCGAAGCATAGGCCATCAGGCGGGTGAGGGCGCCTTCCAGCTCGCGGACGTTGGACTTGATGGCGCGGGCTATGTATTCAGCGACTTCGTCGGGGAGCGGAAAGCGATCATTCTCGGCTTTCTTCTGCAAGATGGCGATCTTGGTTTCCAAGTCGGGCGGCTGGATGTCCGCGATCAGTCCCCACTCGAAGCGAGAGCGCAGGCGTTCCTCGATGGAATTGATGTCCTTGGGCAAGCAGTCGGAAGAAATGACGATCTGCTTCTGCTGCTCATAAAGGGCATTGAAGGTGTGAAAGAACTCTTCCTGGGTGCGCTCTTTTCCGGCGATGAACTGAATGTCGTCAACGAGAAGGACGTCGACGGTGTGGAAGCGGTCACGGAAAGTGATCATGCGATCGAAGCGGAGGGAGTTGATGACCTCAATGGTAAACTTTTCGGCGCTGACGTAACTGAGACGCATGGCCGGGTTGCGTTTCTTGATGGTGTGGCCGATGGCATGCATCAAGTGGGTCTTGCCCATGCCCACGCCGCCGTAGAGGAAGAGCGGGTTGTAGGCCTTGGAAGGCTGCTCGGCAACGGCGCGGGAAGCAGCATGCGCGAATTCATTGGACTTGCCGACGACGAAGGAGTCGAAGGTGTAGCGGGTATTCAGCTGGTGATCGCTGTTATCGAAATCCAGCTTGGACTGCTTGGCCGGATTGACCGGGGGAGCGGCGGCCGCGGGCTCTTCCTCGGTGCAGACGTACTGGACGCGGGTATTGGGGGCGCCGATTTCGTGGAAGACGGCCTTGACGATCTCGCCGTAGGTGCGAGTGAGAACCTGGCGAAAGATGGCATTGGGAATCTGGACGAAGAGGGTGTCACCCTCGGCGCGATTGAGGCGGGTGGGCTGGAACCAGGTGGAGTAGGTATTGATACTGACCCTGGAGCGGACGTGTTGAAGGAACTTGTCCCAAGAATTAGCGATTTCGCGCTCGCGACCTATTTGTGTTCCTGTAGTCATGGGCAGAGAATAAACGGCCCAAGGTATTTCCACAGATGTGAATAAGCTGTGGAAAGAACCAAGGCCTCTAATGTCTTTCTTTCAGGCTTCGGAATCCGCCTTCGCTGGAATACTGTGTCGCGCCCCTGAGAGTCGCGTGAGCCCAACCGACGCATGGTTCACGCAAACGGCTGTGTTTTAACAGCGCGGGATTGTCGCCCATTGAAGCGCATGGGGCAAGCGAAAAGTGTGCGAAGGGGAAGGAGGGAGTTCACACAACGTACACAGTTTTTCCACAAGCAAAAAAAAGAGGAAGGGAGGGCAAAATTTCCGCGAATGATTGGAAATTTGCCGGAAAAACTGGCGCGGTCCAAAACGAAACAGCGGCACGACGAAAAAACAGCTGAGGAAAACTAGAGTTGGAGGGTTGGCTTCGTCGAAGATTTCGGGAAGGCAGACACGATTATTGCGCGATTTTTCCGGGCCGGTCAAATTCATAGACGCCCAGCGGATCGCTGCCAATGACCAGATGATCGGGCTCGACGAGAACAGTATTGGCTTCCAGGCGAGCACCTTCCGGCGTGTAGAGCTGATAAGAGCCGCGGCGATTGCCATCTTTGTCGAAGTGCAGAAGCGTATTGCCGACAGCCATCCAAACTTCTTCCTTGATGGGGTCGACGCCAAAGCCAGTGAGAACGCGTTTGAACGTGGGAGATTTCTGGCGCTGTTCCTGGCGCTGAATTTCGCGGCGAACCGCCTGAGCTTCGGAGGCGGCTTCGAGCGCAAGATATTGAACATCCTGACCGACGGCGTAGCCGTGACGGTCGAACTCGCGAACGGTGGGCTCCGGCATGTAGGAGAAGGCGTAGTAGACGTGGAGCTTGGCATCGGTGGCCAGATCGCCGATGTTAAGAAAGCGATTGAGGTCCTGGCGTTCGGAAATTTGCTCGGGATCGCCAAATTCGCGGACGTCGCGGCCGTTTTTGTCGAAGACAATCACCAGATGGGGCTCGCGGAGGGTAGCGACGGCCACTTCGCCTTCCCCGATGGCGGCGACGGATAAGGGCGCGGTGACGGGAATGGAGCGCAGGAGAGCACCGTCGAGAGAAAAGACGCGGACGGCATTTCCGCCGCGATCGGCGACGTAGATGTGGTTGTCGGAATCAACGTCGCAGTCTTCGCCGAAGACGATGGGCGAGTGCACAGAATCTCCGGAGAGGTTCGGAGAGCCGATGGCGAGAAGCTGCTTACCCTGGGAATCAAAGACAACGAGACCCGGGGAGGGAGAAGCAAGCACGTAGGTCTTACCGGCAACGCGGCGGACGGCGCGCAAGCCAGGGCCGATGCCGGAGAACAGGCGCCGGCGGGCGGTAAGCTCGGCGTCGGTTTGCGCGCGCGAAGGGTTGCGGGCCGCACAGAACAGACCCAAGAGACACAAGAGCGCCAGGACCGGGAAAACAGCACGCCTGATTTGTTGCATGATTCCTCTGATTATAAGGGACGCACGAGGGTTGCCCGGCGTTGCAGTACCGCGGTTCAGTCGATGCGCAGACGAAGACGTTGAATGGAACCGGCGCGAAGACGGCCGGCGGAATTACGCGGGCCTTCGTCGTCCGTTTCGATCAGCACGCAATGCATTTGCAGGTCGCCTTCGGCGACTTCAAAGCGGGCGGGCAGGCCGTCCAGGAAGCGCTTGATGACGCCTTCGCGGTTCATCCCGATGACACCGTCGTGGGGACCGGTCATGCCGACGTCGGTGATGAAAGCGGTGCCGCCGGGGAGGACGGATTCGTCAGCAGTGGCGACGTGGGTATGGGTGCCGACAACGGCGGTAACCTGGCCGTCGAGATACCAACCCATGGCGACTTTTTCGCTGGTGGTCTCGGCGTGGATGTCCACGAGAATGAAGGCGACGTCGGCGGGAAGAGAGGCGAGCTCGGCGTCCGCTTTGCGGAAGGGATCGTCGATGGCCGGCAGGAAGACGCGGCCCTGAAGATTGAGGACGGCGTACTTGACGCCATTCCTGGCGGAGCCGACGAAGAGGCCACTGCCGGGGCTACCGGCAGGAAAGTTGGCTGGGCGCAGGAGCCGTGGCTGGTGAGGCATGTACTCGAGGATTTCGCGGCGGTCCCAGCTATGGTTGCCACCGGTAAGGAGGTCAATGCCGGAACGGAGCAGTTCGTCGGCGATGCGCGGGGTGATGCCGAAGCCAGAGGCGGAGTTTTCGCCGTTAGCGATGACCAGATCGATGCGTTGGGTAGCGACGATATCGGCCAGGCGCTCGTGGACGATGCGGCGCCCGGGTGAACCGACGATATCTCCGATAAATAGTACGCGCATGAGTTTGGGCAAGAATAAAGAGCGGACCGCTTGGCCGTGGGGAACTAGGCCGTGAACCTCTGAATTAGGTGGGCGCCACGAGCCAACCGTTAGGCTTTCCTGCCCCGCTGGAGTCCCCAGGGGGAGACCAGCGGGACAGGCCGTGCACACAGGCTGTCTATCCGCAGCACCTCAGAGATTCGCCATTGGTTCAAACAGCTTTCGTTCCCTCACCTGCTTCGAAGTACCGCTCCGGGAGACATTCTAGCAGGATGAGAGCGGCAAGTTCGCAAGGGAGTCGGAAGGGTGAGCGAAGATTTGGCGTAAAGGAGACTAAGGCCGGACGTGGCGGGGTTCGCGGAGGGAACCGAGATTGTCCTCCAGGCGGGCAAGAATAGCCTGGAGGCTGGCCAAGTCTGCGTTGGGGATGCCGGAAAGAAAACGCTTGCGGATGTCCTCGAAGCAGCGCGTGAGTTGAGGAATGAGGCGGCGGCCGCGCGGGGTGGTGGCGATGATCAAGAGGCGATGATCGCGCGGGTGAGTGGCACGGACGAGCAGGCGGCGTTTTTCGAGGCGGTCGACGAAACGGGTGATCTTGCTCTTGTCGCGGCCCATGGCGCGGGCCAGGTCTCCCGCAGAGAGGCCGCCGGAATCGGCGCAACGCACCAGGACCGCGGCTTCCTGAGCGGTGACGCCGAAAGGCAAGAAGCGTCGGTCGAAGGCGGTTTGCAGGCGAATGCTGGTGCGCAAGAGGAGCGAGACGAATAGCTCCTCCTGCGGGCGGCGAAAAGGTTCTGCCGGAGGGAGATCGGGCCAGCGGACGGGCCGAACCGGAGAGGCGGTGCTCTTGCGAAGTGCCGAAGAACTAGCCATGGCGTCTTCCTTTAGCGGCTTTAGAAATGAAAGCCGAGTTCGGCGGTGTAACTGCGCGGCGAGACAAAGTGCGTGCCGCTGAAGGTGGAGAGAAAGTTGTAGAGGGCTTCCTTGTTGGTCAGATTGATGACGGTGAAGCGCAGGCTCCATTTGTAGCGGTCGGCGTGAAACAGGTTGTCGTCGCCAGCGGCGATGTCGAAGAGGTGACGCGGGGCGATGCGCGGAGGATTCTTGTCGTCATTTTCGGTGCCGTCGGCGGGAATGGAGACGCGAGTGGCGCCGTGCGGCGTGCCGGCGGGGCAGGCGGTGAGAGGACTTGTGAGGGTGGCGAACTGCGAGCCGCAGAACAGGCCGATCGCGGCTTGCTGATCGCCGTCGAGAGCCAGCGCAGTGGCAAAGTCGGGGACGGAACCAGCGACGAGCCCGCTGTCATATCGCCAATTGAAGCCGAACCACGGGCCCCGCTGCCAAGGCTGATATTGCAGGTGAGTGGTCTGATTGAACTTTTCATCGTGGTCGATGCGAAAGACGGAACCGCTCTGGCCGACGGTGACGCCCAGACCTCCGACTTGCGGAGGGAAATAGCGGGCAGCGACGCCGGACATAACCACCAGCGCGGTGAAGCCATGATAGTTGGGAACGCTGGCGCGCAGGAGGAACCCTGGAATTTTGGAATTGTGCCAGTCGATGGGAAAAGTGATGGGGGTATTGCCCAGAACGCTGAAATCGTAGGCGTTATGGGTGTATTTCCAGATGTACTCGGCATCGACGACCAGGTATTTGCTGAAGGCCTGCTGCAGGCCGGCGTGAAACTCATTGCGAAAACCTGCGGGAGAGTTTGCGGGGACACAGGGAATCAGGGCGGCGATTACGCTGACGTTGCATCCGGTGGTGGCAACGATCAGGTTCTCGTTGAAGGGAGTCTCCAGCGTCCGGGCATAGGAAATTCGCAAGACGGTGTTGGTGGGTTTGATGTTGTAGGCGATGCCCAGGCGAGGTTGCGCTTCGCTGGCCGAGGACAGGCCGCGATACAGGTCGCCACGTAGACCGAGGTTGAAGGACCAGCTTCCTTTCGTGATGGTGTCCTGGGCGTAGAGAGAAATCTCTTTTACGTCGGTGTGCCCCTGGAAGCCGAAAAGGCTGCCGCCGCGAGTGAGGTCGATGGGAAGGAGAGTCGCGCAGGGAGTTCCGGGCACGGCAATGCCGGTGGCGGAATTAAAGCAAGGAGCTCCGAACGCGTCGGTGGTGGAAGGCAACAAGCCGGGATCAATAATGGCCAGGCGGTCGTTTTCGTCCAGGAAAGTGTGCTGGAAGGTAAAGCCGGCCTTGATGTTGTGGATTCCGTGGACATAGGAAATATCGCTGCGAAAGCCGGCATTGGTCAGCGAGCGATCCTGGGAAATGGTTTCCGAGTTGATGGGACCGAAATCGGCGAAGGGATTGTTGCTTGGATAGTAGTTGTACTGGTCGCGACGGACGTAGCCACCGACGGTGAGGACGGTGTTGGAATTGAGAAGCCTGGTCCAGACCGGGGCAATGTTGAAGGTGCCGATCTTGGAGCGCTGGTCGGTGTCTCCCACGTTGTTACCGGCAGGATCCAGAACGTTGAGATTGTCGAAGGTGTTGGGAGTCTGAAACCAGGAGCGGGTGTACTGCAGATTCAGATGAACGGAATCTTTTGCGGAGAGCTGGTAATCGAGACGGTCAAAGAGATTTTCCTCATTGCCACGATCATGAATAACGGTGAACTCGGGAGGATCGAGGAAGCGTCCGGTGCTCAATCCGCTGGCGGCGACAAAGTTTCCCCACTTCTGATTTCCGTAGGCGAGATTAAAGCCGACGTTTTTCGTACCGAAGCTGCCGTACGAGGAGGTGATGGAGCCGGTGGGCCTGGTAACGCCCAGACCGGACCGGGTGGTGACTTTGATGACCAGGCTGGTCTTGTCGCCGAACTCCGCGGGAGGGGCGCCGGAAATGACTTCGAGCGACTGGATGGAATCGGCGGGAATCTGGTTGGAAAATACTTTGCTGGTTTGATCGGTAATGGGCTGGCCGTCGACGGAAAAAGAATTCTGCGCGTGGTCACCGAGGCCGTGCATGTTGCCATTGGAATCGGCGGCAACACCGGGAGAGACCAGGGTAATCAGGGAAGTCACGGATGAGGAGGCGCTTTCCAGCGGCAAACGATTGATGACGGACTGGTCCACGTCGGTGTGAAAGGTGGACTCGGTTTCGGTAAGGTCCCCGCCGCCTTCCACGGTGACGGTGGTTTCGGCGGTGCCAATCTTCAGCTTGATCAGCACGGTGGTGGGGACGCTGGAGCGCACATCCACGTCTTGAGCGAAAGCGGCGAAGCCCGCGGCACTGGCGCTCAGGTGATACGGATTGAACGGCACGTTCGTGAATCGAAAGCTGCCGTCATCGGCGGTAGTCGCCTGGCGCTGAAATCCACTGACCGGATTGAGAACTTCCACGACGGCGTTTGCGACGGCGGCACCGGAAGGATCCTTGACGAACCCTTCGATGGAACCAGAATTACCCAACTGAGCGCGGCCAGGAGCCGCCAAAATCAGAATGCCAAGCACTGCCAGCAAGAGCGAAAATGCTCGAAAAGCACGGAACATCGATCCTCCATCCCTTAAAGGGAAGCGTGGTATGTAACGGTGGATAGAGGCCGCCATAAGGAAATGGCGGCAAGGCTGGGCTCAAGATGAGCTACAGCCAGCAAAGACCCAGATCGGTAGATAGAGTTAGAGCGCTGGAGGAGCGCGAGAAGCACGATGGAAGGAAAAGGAATCCGATGGAGCAGGCTGCGAAGGCCGCAAGGATTGCCGAGCAGCGGGTTGAGCATCCGCCAGGAGATTCTGCGAGGCGGCCGCCAGCGCCGGCATGTGCAGCGACTGACAGATATGGCAGGGGTTGTCCGAACCGCTGGTGTGCTGGTGGAAAACGGCCGCGCCGGAAGCCAAATAGAGCAATGCCAGGCAGCCAAAGATAGCCAAGGCTTGCTGCCGCCTGCTGCGTCCGAAGGGGATAAAGAAGCGGTTCATTGGCGCGACCAATAGAGAATAGCAGCTAAGTGACACGAAGAGAATGGGTTAGTTGAGCAAGGTGCTATGGTGGCTACAACTAGCCCTTGACCCCGCAACCATTCTTCCCTAAGCTCCGTCATAGTAAGCACATGCCCGGCAAGCCATCACGCATCCGGATCCTAGCGCTGTTCCTCGGGATCATTTTCCTGGCGGGGCAGTTCCACTTCTGCGCGGATTTGACGGCAAGCCCATCGGCTTCGCACATTTGCCCGATATGTTCGGCGGCGGGATCGGCGATGGTGTCGCAATCACCGCGGATCGCCTTGGTTACAAATTCCGACCGACTGGAAAAGCTGGCAGTTGCGTTCCAAATTTCCTCCGCAGTACCGCGCGCGGTTTCGCCGCGCGCGCCTCCCGCCGCGTAAGTTTGACGTCCCAACGGTAGTTGCCGTTTCCCCCTGTCTACCTGTCTCTGTCACAGAGGCATTTGAGGAGTTGAATATGAGGAAAGGCTTGGCTTGGGCCATTGTAGTGCTGGCCTTGCCGGGGTCCCTGGTGGCACAGAAGCAACCGATGCCACCGCTACCGCCGCCGACTGCTCCGGCGGTTCCGCCTGCGCCGGCCGCGAATGCCGCGGCGCGAATCACCTTGGACGAGGCCATCCGGCTGGCGCTGCAGCACAACCACGCATTGCAGGCGGCGCGCACGACGATCCTGCAGAACGAGGCCGAGGAAGTCACGGCAAACCTGCGGCCGAACCCGACGTTGTCCTGGGACTCGCAATTTTTCCCGCTGTTCAATCCCGGCCAATTCAGCGCGGACTATCTGGAAAATCAAGCGCAGTTCGACGTCGGCATCGGATACACGTTCGAGCGCGGGAAAAAGAGACAACACCGGCTGCAGGCGGCGAAGGACCAGACGGCGGTGACACGCTCCACGGTAGACGACAATGTCCGCCAATTGATCTTCAATACCGGGCAGCAATTCATTGCGGTGTTGCTGGCGCAGTCCACGCTGGACCTGGCGAAGCAGGATCAGGAGAGCTTCCAGGAGACCGTGGACATCAGCAACGCGCGGTATAAGTCCGGCGACATGAGCGAGAGCGACCTGCTCAAGATCAAACTGCAACTGCTGCAATTCCAAAGCGACCTGGCCAACGCGAAACTGGCCAAGGTGCAAGCGCTGGCGGGATTGCGGCAATTCCTGGGATTCGAGTCCGTTCCGGACGATTTCGATGTGCAAGGAGATCTCGATTATCAACCGGTGACCGCCGGGCTGGAGGATTTGAAGGGCTTGGCGCAACGAAGCCGGCCGGACCTGCGGGCCGCGCAAGAAGGAGTGACCGCGGCGAGAAGCCAGGAAGCGCTGATGCGCGCGAACGGAAAGAAAGATCTGGGCGTGAGTTTCGCTTACACACACACGGCGGGCATCAACAGCGGCGCGTTCTTCTTCAACATCGACCTGCCGATTTTCGACCGCAATCAAGGGGAAATTGCGCGGGCGCGGTACGCCATAACCCAGGCGCAGGAACAGGCGCTAGAAACGGCGCAGCAAGTGAACACGGATGTAAGCGACGCGTACTCGGCGCTGCAATCGAACAACGAAATCATCCAGCTGTACCGGAACGGGTACGTGGATCAGGCCAAGCAATCACGGGACATCACGGAGTACGCGTATAAGCGAGGAGCGACGAGTTTGCTGGACTTTCTGGACGCGGAGCGCACCTACCGGCAGAACCAGCTGGCGTATCGCCAGGCGCTGGCGAGCTACATGACCGCGCTGGAACAGATGCGGCAAGCCGTGGGGACGAGGAACCTGCCATGACCAAGCACAGATCATCAGTGTTACCACTCGCGGCGTTGACCGCGGGACTGCTCACGTTCGGCGCTGGATGCGGGTCCGGTCCGGGCAATGCTGAATCTATGACTTCGTATTCGAGCGGAGAGAACAAAGCGGATACCGCCGAGTTATTCAGCGTGCCGCAGGACCAGATGTCGCACGTGCAGATCGCAACGGTGGAGAAATCGAAAGTTCCGCGCGTGCTGCGAGTAACCGGAGCGGTGGCGTACAACGCCTTCAAGACCACGCCGGTATTCAGCGCGGTAGGCGGGCCGGTGCAGGAAATTCTGGCGGAGCCAGGACAAAACGTGCACAGCGGGCAACCGTTGTTGACGGTCAACAGTCCGGACTATTCGGCGGCACGGTCGGAGTACATGAAGGCGCGCTCGGCGGCGCAGCTCGCGGACAAGAACTACGAACGATCCAAGGATCTTTACGAGCACCACGCGATAGCGGAACGCGATCTGCAGCAAGCGGAGTCCGACCGTGCGCAGGCGATGGCGGACCTTCAGTCGAGCGAGGATGCGCTGCGCGCGCTGGGCATACGCGATCCGGAAACCCTGGTGAAAGAGCCGGCGAAGGTGACCGGTCAAATTCCGGTACCGGCTCCCGCAGCGGGATTGATCGTGGAGCGATTGGTCGGGCCGGGGCAGTTGTTGCAGGCGGGAGCGACGCAGTGCTTCACAATTTCCGACATGGGGACGGTGTGGGTGCTGGTGAACGTGTACCAGAACGACCTGGCGTACGTGCGGGTGGGCGATATGGTGGACATCACCACGGACGCTTATCCGGACCATTTCCGCGGGAAGATTTCGTACATCGCGGACGCGCTGGACCCCAATACGCGAACGGTGCAGGCGCGCATCGTCACGGAAAATCGCGGCTACAAACTGAAGAAGGACATGTATGTGACCGCCAGCATACAAGCGGGCGCGCTGAGCAACGCGCTGACGGTGCCGGATGCCGCGGTACTGCGGGACACCGAGAACATGCCGTTCGTGTACGTGCAAACGGGGGCGAACCAGTTTGCGCGGCGAGTGGTCAAGGTGGGCGACAGCCAGGATGGACGGACATTGGTCCAGGATGGATTAAAGGAAGGGGAACATGTGGCGGGCGATGGAAGTCTCTTCCTGCAATTCAAGAATTCGTTGCAGCACTAGGAGTCATTTGAGAGTCGCAAGACAATATGGATTGCGGGGCGACGCGCTGCGCGGCAGGGGTAGCCGATGATTCATCGCATAGTGCATTTCGCGCTGCGGCAGCGGTTCGTGGTGCTGATGGTCACGGTGTTGATCGTGATCGGAGGCGCGGTGTCATTCCGGCGGATGCCGGTGGATGCGTACCCGGACCTGTCGCCGCCGATGGTGGAACTGGTTACGCAATGGCCGGGGCATGCCGCGGAAGAAGTGGAGCGATTGACGACGCTGCCGCTGGAACTGGCGATGAACGGCGCGCCGCACCTGGTGGTGATGCGCTCGATCTCGCTTTACGGGTTGAGCGACCTGCGGCTGACGTTCGATGAGTCGACCGATCCGTATTTCGCGCGACAGGAAGCTTTTCAGCGGCTGGCGGACGCCACGCTGCCGGACGGCATAACTCCCAGTATGGCGCCGCTGTTCAGCCCGAGCGGGCTGGTGTACCGGTATGTGATCGAGAGCCCGGACCGCTCGCCGACGGAACTGCATACCTACGAGGACTGGATCATCGAGCGGGCGTACCGCAGCGTGCCGGGAGTCGCGGACGATTCCGGGTTTGGCGGGCCGACGATGGAATATCACGTACAGCTCGATCCGGCGCGGCTGTACAACTTTCATTTGCCGGTGGCGCAAGTACTCAGCGCGCTGCAGGCGAATAACGCGAACACCGGCGGAGGCTTCTACACGCAAGGAGGACAGTTTTATTACGTAAGAGGGCTGGGGCTGCTGAAATCGACCGATGACATCGGCGAGGTGGTGGTGGGCAGCAACAACGGCGTGCCGGTACGCGTGAAGGACGTGGGCACGGTAGTGATCGGGAACGCGCCGCGGCTGGGGATTTTCGGATTCCAGGAAAAGACCGCGAACAACACCGTCAAAAACAATAACGATGCGGTGGAAGGCGTGATCCTGATGCGCCGCGGGGAGCAGACGCAAAACGTATTGCGCGGCGTGGAGCAGAAAACCGATGAACTGAATCGCAGCATACTGCCGCCGGACGTCAAGATTCACCCGTACTACGACCGCAGCGACCTGGTGCGGGTGACCACGGATACGGTGGAATGGAACCTGATCCGCGGCATGGTGCTGGTGCTGATCGTGCTGATTTTCTTCCTGGTGAGCATTCGCGCGGCGATCATCACCGCGCTGACGATTCCGCTGGCGCTGCTGTTCGCCTTTATTTTCCTGCACGCCACGGGTGAAGCGGCCAACCTGCTGTCGATCGGAGCCATCGACTTCGGGATCATCATCGACGGCACGATCGTGATGGTGGAAAACATCTACCGGGAGCTGACCGAGCGGCGGGGCACGGATTACGAGCTGCACGAAGTGATCCTGCACGCAGCACGGGACGTGGATCGTCCCATCTTCTATTCCGTGGCGGTAATTATCGCCGGGTACCTGCCGATCTATGCGCTGACCGGGCCGTCGGGAAAACTGTTCCATCCAATGGCGGACACCATGGCGTTCGCGCTGGTGGGAGCGCTGATTCTTACACTGACGTTTGTGCCGGTGATCGTTTCCTACTGGTTCAAGAGCGGCGCCGAAGAGAAGCAGAATCGAGCGTACAACTGGGTACGCGACAAGTATGCCGGACGGCTGGTGTGGTGCCTGGATCATCCGGTGATCACGGTGGTGGTATCGGTCGGAATTTTCGGAGCGACACTGCTGCTGGTGCCGCTGATTGGGGGCGAATTCCTGCCGCATCTGGACGAGGGCGCGCTGTGGGTCCGCGCGACGATGCCCTATACCATCGGTTTTGAGGATGCGGCACGGTTCGCTCCGCAAATTCGCAACATCCTGGTGCAATATCCGCAAGTGACAGTGGTGGGTTCGGAGCTGGGACGCCCCGACGACGGCACTGATCCCACGGGTTTTTTCAATTGCGAGTTTTACGTGGGACTGAAGCCTTACGACGACAAAACGTGGAAATCCGGAGCGATTCATGACAAGGAGGAGCTGACGCGCGACCTGCAGAAAAAACTAGAGGCGTACCCGGGCGTCATCTTCAATTACACGCAGCCCGCCGAAGACGCGGTCGATGAGGCCTTGACCGGGCTGAAGTCCGCGCTGGCGGTAAAGATTTTCGGACCGGATCTGGACGTGCTGGAAAAGAAAGCGGTCCAGATCAAGAATATCCTGGACAAGACGCCGGGTTTCAAGGAGCTGACGGTGGTGCGGGAGCTCGGGCAGCCGAGCCTGATCATCGATGCCGACCGGCAAAAAATAGCGCGCTACGGTATCAACGTGGCGGATGTGGAAGCGGTGGTGGAAGCAGCGATCGGCGGGCAAGCGGCAACGCAAGTGCAGCAGGGCGAAAAGCTGTTTGACCTGGTGGTGCGCATGGAGCCGCAATACCGGTCCAACGCCACGCAGATCGCGAACCTGCTGGTGCCGGCGCCGGGTGGACAGCAGATACCGTTGTCTGAGCTCGCCACGATCAAGGAATCGACGGGTGCGTCGTTTATTTATCGCGAAAACAATTCGCGCTACATCGGAATCCAGTTTTCCGTGGAAGGACGCGACCTGGAAGGCATCGTCAAAACCGGACAGAACGCCATCGCCAAATCCGTGCAATTGCCGGAGGGCTATCGGCTCGATTGGGGAGGAGAGTACAGCGAGCTGTTGGAAGCAAAATCACAGTTGGTTGTTATTGGCCCGCTGGCCATTTTCCTGATCTTCCTGATCCTGTTTGCGCTGTACGGCAACTTCAAATTTCCGGTGACTATTGCACTCGGAGTGATCCTGACGGAGCCGGTTGGAGCGCTCATCGCGCTGAAATTGACGCACACGCCGTTCAGCGTCTCCAGCATCCTGGGGCTGCTGGCGCTGTTGGGCGTTTCCGTGGAAACGGCAGTGATCCTGGTGAGTTACATCAATAAGCTGCGACTGGAAGGCAAAGACATTCGCGAGGCGACGCGAGAGGCGTCGCTGTTGCGGCTAAGACCGATCATGATGACGGCATTGGTGGCGTGCCTGGGCCTGTTGCCGGCGGCGATGTCCACCGGAGTGGGCAGCGACACGCAAAAGCCCTTTGCGATCGTCGTGGTGGCAGGGTTGCTGTCGAGGCTGCTGCTGGGATTTTTCGTCAACCCCGTGTTGTACGAGATGGTGGCGCGCGACGGCGACGTTTTGCAGGTGTAAGCGCGGAAACCGGCGCCCAGGCCATACCCGCGGGTAAATCGCGGCCCTAATTTCCCGACATGATTCCTGATTCCTGCCGGAATTCGCGCTATTGCGGGTTCGCTGGTGCGGCGGTATCCGGCGAAGTTCCCGTCGGCGCGCCAATGGCGGCACCGTTGACGACAAGCTCGACGCGACGATTTTTCTGGCGCCCTTCCGAGGTGTCGTTCGAGGCCACCGGGTGCGTCTTGCCGAAGCCACGCGCGGACACGGACGAACCAGCGACTCCTTGCGAGATCAGGAAGTCGCGCACGGAATCGGCGCGGCGTTCGGAAAGCTGCTGATTCATCTGGTCGCCGCCAACGCTGTCGGTGTGACCTTCGATTTGCAGATTCAAGCCGGGATGGGCCAGCACAATGCCGGAAATCTTGGCCAACTTTTCGCGTGCGGCAGATTTCAGAGTCGAACTGCCGGTGTCGAAGAGCACGTCGGACATGTTGACGATCAGGCCTCGCGCGGTATCTTGGGTCTGAAGGATGGAGTTGAGCTGCTGCAGCAACTGCGCGCGCATATCCGCTTTGTCTTTTTCGGCTTGTGCGGCAGCTTGCCGAGCCTTTTCCGCGTCGGCTTCCGCGGCCTGTTGCTGGGCAATAGCGGCTGCCCGCGCTGCTTCGGCTTCGGCGCGCTGCTTGGCGGCATCCTGAGCAGCCTGTTCGGCTTCTGACTTCATGCGCTCGGCATCGGCCCTGGCGGCCTCGGCAGCCTGGCGATCCTGTTCCGCCTGGGATCTGCGTGCGGCTTCGGCGGCGGCATCGGCTCTGGCTTGCGCTTCGCGTGCGGCCGCGGCCTTGCGCTCCGCATCGGCCGCCAGCGCGGCATCCTCTTCGGATTTCTTCTGAATGGCGATGACGCGCGCTTCTTCGGCGGTTTCGATGACGTTGCGGGAAGCGGCGACGACCTTTTTCTTGTCACCCTTGGTGCGATAAGTGTCTTCGGCAAGTTTGAGCTGGTCCTCCGCTTTGCTGAGCGTCGAGGCGGCGTATTTGTCGGCCAAGGCGTTGCGCGCGATGCGAACGGCGTTGCGAGCCTGAAACAGTTCCTGGGGCGCTTTGCGATCGACGCCGAAGATGGCGCTTTCAATCTTGGTGTTAGCGGAGGCGTAGCTGCCACGGCTGATAAGCGAATACTTGGCGTCAATGTTTTCGGTCTGGGCGGCGAGCGCGGCGGGCATAATATTTTCCAGGACGACTTCGTCGCCCGGCTGGGTCACGGCATAGTAGGGTTCGGCGGTCACGATCATGCCGAAAGTCTGCATGTCGGTGATGCTCTTGACGTTGGCCATGCCGTTCTTGACGACCAACTCGCCGAGGTTGACGGCGCGTCCCTGCGGAGAGATGGCCCACAGGACGTAGGTGAGGTACTCGAGGCCGAACTTGGTGGAGTCATCCATTGCGATGAATTTGGCGTCGATTTCGATGCGGTTGGACTTGCTTTCCACTTTGGCTTCGCCCGAAGCTCCGCGCATCAGATCGGTGCCGTTGAAGGAGACGCGAGTTGAGGTTCCGGCGCGGCGATAGTTAATGGCTTTGGTAGTGCGAGAGACGGTGGTGGCCTGTCCCTCGGGGGAGGCGGCGCGGGAAGGAACCGGCGAAGTGGTCAATGTCAACAGGCCGGTCAGAGCCAGGCAAATGGATGCAAGTTTCAAGGCGATGCTCCTTAGCAGCTCGTATTGCACTGTGAAAGAACAAGGTTAGCAAAAAAGTGGACGAGGAAAACGGCGATTCGGGCGAATACAGACATTCCGATAACGGTCTAAAGTGTTTCGAGCGAAGGACGAAGAAGCTTAAGCGAGCGAGTCTCGAACCGGGCCGTATTGACGTTTGAGGGACCGGGCTCCCGGTTTAGGAAAGGCGATGCGCCAAAAATTGATCTTGGGAGAGACCGAGGGAAGAAATTCGACACCCAAGTAGCGTTTGCCGTCGCGGAACTTGCGGGTGGAAACCACGCGAGCCTGCACGGACTGGCGCGTGTGCTCATTCATCAGCACAAGTACCTGATCGTGAGCCACTTCCGCTTCCAATGGAATCAGGCACCCGAACTGGCTGACGGTATGAGATTGGGTGCGGATGATGAATTCTTCGCCGGAGCACTGCTGGCCATCCACACGGAGAGGCACCGCCAAGGTAAGGCGGGCGGAGCGGCGCCGCTCGATGCGCCGGTAATTGGAAATGTTCATGGCCGCCACGCCTTAGTTTTACCATGTTTGGCGCGGTCCCGATACGGGCCAAATGGACAGGGCATCCAAAACCGTGAGGGGCGCGGCTCAGAGCCAGGGGACAGGCAATCCTAGCTAGCCATGGCTATAATGAGGGCTGCATTTACGGGAGAAGCCGCTTCATGAATTATCGCCGTTTTGGCCGCACCGGGTGGAACGTCAGCGACATTGGGTACGGGATGTGGGGGCTGGCCGGGTGGACCGGCTCAGACGACCAGGAATCCATCGATTCCCTACAGCGGGCAGTAGACCTGGGGTGCAACTTCTTCGACACGGCCTGGGCTTACGGCGACGGGCACAGCGAGCAGATCCTCGGCAAGGTCCTGCGTGCCAATTTAGGCCAGACGCTGTACACGGCCACCAAGGTGCCACCGAAGAACCGGCAATGGCCAGCCCGGCCCGAGTATTCCCTCGACGACTGCTACCCGGCGGATTACATCGAGGAATATGTGGACAAGAGCCTCGAAAATATCGGGGTGCACACGCTGGATTTGATTCAACTGCACACCTGGGAAGACCACTGGCTGGATGACAAGCGGTTCCAGCCGGCGCTGGAAAAACTGCTGACCAGCGGCAAGGTGCGCGCGTTTGGGTTGAGCCTGAACCGGTGGGAACCGTGGAACGGGGTGCGCGCGGTGCGTACCGGGCTGGTCGATGCGGTGCAGGTGATCTACAACATTTT
This sequence comes from uncultured Acidobacteriota bacterium, assembly GCA_963819745.1. GTDB lineage: Bacteria > Acidobacteriota > Terriglobia > Acidiferrales > UBA7541 > Acidiferrum. The sequence goes on from CAWFXG010000015.1 coordinate 106,957, forward strand.
CGACCAGAACCCGGAGGACGAGCTGTTTCCCGCGTGCCGGGAAAAGGATGTAGCGATCATTGCCCGGGTACCCTTCGACGAAGGGACGCTTACGGGGACGCTGACGGTGAAGAGCACGTGGCCGAAGGGGGATTGGCGGAATACCTACTTCGTGGCGGAAAATCTGAAGGCCAGCGTGGCGCGGGCGGACGCGCTGAAGCCGCTCCTTCGCGACGGCATGACCCTGCCGGAAATGGCGCTGCGTTTCATCCTGAACAATCAGGACGTCGGTACCATCATTCCCGGCATGCGCAAGCTAAAGCACGTGGAATCGAACATAGCGGCTGGAGCCAAAGGGGCTTTGCCGGAAGAACTGCACGCGGAGCTCCGCAAACATCGCTGGGACCGGAAACCCACCAAGTGGAGCCAGTAAGGAATCTCAGAAAACCTAGGCGGTGTGCTTTAGCGCGCGCTCGACAAGGGTCAGGCAGCGTTCGGCCTGTTCGCGCAGCAGTTCGTTGCTCTCACCGCTTTCCTTCTGAGTGCTGTGCAACTCATCCGCGATAGACAAGGCGGCAAGCACCGCGACTTTGTGGGTGTCGATGGTAGAAGTAGCCGCGGAAATCGCGGTCATTTTTTCGTCCACATATTCAGCGAGCTTCTGCATGTAGGCGGCGTCCAGGTCGCCGAACAGCGAATAGCTTTGTCCGAAGATCTGCACTTTTATGGGAATGCTCATGGCGAAGGCAAAGATATCACAATGCGGGTTGCGGTTCAGCTGGCGCGAAGTTGCGCGGCGAGATCTTTTTCAAGTATGGCTACGATGCGGGCCGAGAAGTCCGCAATCTGCGATTCGGTCAGCGTAGCTTCGCGGCTCTGGAAGTTAACGCGAACCAGCAGCGAATACTTTCCGGACGGGACATTCTTGCCGCGGAACAAATCGGCGGCCTGGACGGAATCGATCTCGGCGATCTGCAGCGAGCGAATAGAGTGCTCGACGTCCGAGAAGCGGCGGTCGTCCGCGAGCAGAAGCGAGAAATCGCGCTCCACGGAAGGAAAACGAGGCAAGGGCTGGTAGCGCGCGGAATTCTTCCGCGCACGGACCGCGGCATTCAGCGGCGTCAGACGCAGTTCGGCCAGGAATACTTCCTGGCGCAGCTTCAATTTTTCCGCGATGCGGCGAGCGAGCTGGCCAGCTTCGCCGAGAACTTCTCCGCCAAGGAGGATGCGGGCTCGCTGAGCAGCGTGCATCCAGTCCGGCCCGCCCTCATTCCAGCGGAAACCGCCGGCAAGTTCGCCGAGAGTGTCCACGTCGCCCTTCAGATCGGCGAAGGAATAGTCGCGAGCGGCGTCGACCAGATCTTTTTCACGAGACTGGCCAGTGGCGCCGAGCGTGAGAACACGCGTTTCCACCGCGGCGGCGCCGTCGAGGCGATAGTGGCTGCCAATTTCAAACAGGCGAACGTTGCGCTGGCCATGATTGAGGTTCCACTCGATGGCCGCGGCCATGGTGACAAAACCGGTGGACTTGAGCACGCCAGCTTCTTCGGAGAGCGGATTGGCCAGGCGCGCGGATTGCGTGCCGTCCGGACGGAACAGCGCGTCCCGTTCTTCGGCGACGTGCGGAATGGTAAGAATTTCGCGATAACCAAGACCGATGAGGCGCTCGCGCAGGCGGGTCTCGGCTTCGTGATGCGGCAAGCGCGCAGCACCCTGGTGGGCAGCCGGTAAGCGCGGCGGGAACTTGTCCAATCCGTAGATACGCGCCACTTCCTCGATCAGGTCAATTTCGCGTTCGACTTCGGCGCGCCAGGAAGGTTGCGTGCATTCCCACGAAGCCAGCAAAGAGCCTTCGGAACCGCGATTCTGGTCCACCCGAACGGGAGAAAAGCCCAGCGCGCCGAGAATGGATTCGATTTCCTTGTCGGGAACGTCCGCGCCCATTACGCGCAAAATCTCGGCGCGAGTGATCCGAATTCTCTTCGGCGCGAGCTTGCCGGGATAGACGTCCACGACGCCGGACAGCAACTCGCCGCCGGCAACCTGCAGAATCAGTTCCGCGGCACGCCGCGAGGCCACTTCCGCCATTTCCGGGTCGGCGCCGCGACCAAAACGCGTGGAAGCTTCCGTGTGCAATTTCAGAGATCGCGCGGCACGGCGGACAGACACAGGTTCGAACCACGCGCATTCGATCAGGACATTCTTGGTGGAAAAGGAAATTTCGGTGTCCGCACCGCCCATGAGGCCCGCCACGCCGACGGCGCGCGAGGCGTCGCCATCGGAAATCATGCCGATGGACGGGTCGAAAGCGCGCTCAAGGCCGTCGAGCGTGCGCATCTTCTCTCCGGGCCTGGCGCGGCGAACGACAATGCGGTGATCGCGGACTTTGTCGTAGTCGAAGGTGTGCAGGGGATGGCCCAGTTCGAGCATGACGTAGTTGCTGACGTCCACGACGTTGCTGATGCTGGCTACGCCGCTGGCTTCGAGCCGATCCCGCAGCCATGCGGGTGACGGCTGGATCTTGACGCCGCGAATTACCCGCGCGGTGAAACGCCCGCAAAGTTCCGGCGCCTGGATGTCCACGCGGACGGCGTCCGCTGCTTTCGCAGAGGACTCGGCAGGCTTCGGGAGTACCTTCTTTAGCGGCAGCTTGTAGATCGCCGCAACTTCGCGCGCGATTCCCAGATGGCTGAGGCAATCCGGACGATTGGAAGTGATTTCCGCATCGATGACCGCGCCATGCGGTCCGTTTTCGATGCCGCCGATATTCGTGCCGGCGAGGGCCAGGCGCGCGGCCAACTGGTCCGGCGCCACCGGAACATCCACGAAGTCTTTCAGCCAGTTGTAGACGACCTTCATGAGGAGGCCTTGGAGGAGGAAGATGAGCTTGGCGATGGCGGATCGGCCAGGCGTCCGAAGTAGACGTGCGTGGAATATTCCATGCGCACCTGGGCGTCGCGCTCATTGGCGCGGAATAAATCCTGCAGCGCGGCCATCATGGGCTCGTAGTTGCCGTCGCCTTCCTGGGGAGCGTATGAGCTGCTGCGTAGGCGGCCAACGAGCCCATCCCAGTCCAGCACTTGCTCATTCGGGACGGAGTGTTGCGAGACGGCGCCACCGAAAAAATCCTTCATCGCGCGTTCTTCAGGGTACGACGCTCGCACTCGCTGGTAATCCTTTCCGAAGCGGACCAGCAGATCCTCATAAGCGGACGCAAACGGCGTGTCCATCTGGCGGTCGTTATAGAGCACGACGATCCAACCGGCGGGCTTGAGGATACGGGCAAACTCGCGACGGGTAGCGGCAGGGTCAAACCAATGGAAAGCCTGAGCGGCGGTGATGAAGTCGATGGTCGCCGGTTCCAGCGTGGTCGATTCCGCGGAACCATCGATACTGAGGAAATTATCGTGGTCCGCCAGGTAATCTTCGCCGGCACGGCGCATGGCTTCGTTAGGCTCGATGCCGTAGACGCGATTGCCATTTTTCAGGAAGAGCTCGCTGAGGAAACCGGTGCCGGAGCCGATCTCAGCGATCGTGTGACTGGAACGCAGTCCACAGGCGTCGCGCAGCAAGTGGAGTACAGCCGCGGGATAGCCGGGCCGGTAGCGCAGGTAATCCGCGACGCGGCTCGAGAATCGTTGTTTGGAATCGGCGAAGTTCATGGGAATTGGCGAAGAAAGCGCACGTCGTTTTGAAAGAAAACCTGGATGTCGTCGATGCTGTACTTGAGCATGGCCAAGCGGTCGATGCCCATGCCGAAGGCGAAGCCGCTGACTTTTTTCGGGTCGTACTTCACAAAACCATAGACGGCGGGATCGACCATGCCCGCGCCGAACAGCTCGATCCAGCCGGCACCCTTGCACTTCGAGCACACTCCGCCGCTCGCGGCGACGCCGCTGCCGCCACAGAACACGCAAGAAATGTCGAACTCGACGGAAGGCTCGGTGAACGGAAAATAGCTGGGACGAAAACGCGTTTTTACGCCGGCGCCAAAGAATTGCTGGACGAAATATTCGATGGTGCCGGTGAAATCGCAGAACGTAATGTCGGAATCGACGGCCAGCCCTTCCACCTGATGAAAGATGAAGGAATGCGTGGCGTCAGGATTGTCGCGGCGGTAGACCTTGCCGGGAACGATGACGCGAACGGGAGGCTGGCGCTGCTCCATGGTGCGAATCTGCATCGGCGAAGTGTGGGTACGAAGAAGCAGCGGCGAGGCGGCGCCTTTTGGCAGGTCGATGTAGAAGGTGTCCATATCGTCGCGCACCGGATGATGTTCAGGAATATTGAGGGCCTCGAAATTGTAGTATGGCGTTTCGATTTCCGGGCCTTCCACGACGGAGAAGCCGATGGAGACGAAAATGTCCTCAATCTGCTGGAAAACCTGGCGGATGAGGTGATGGGAACCGATGGGGCGAGCGACGCCAGGAAGGGAGAGGTCGATGCGGTCGCGAATGGAGACGGTTTGGCCGGCCGAGGATTCGATCGCGACGCGAACTGCCTCGATGGTGGACTCGACGTGGGCGCGCAGGTCATTGAGAGCCGCGCCCACGGCACGCTTCAGTTCCGGTGTGGAAGGCTTCAGCCAGTTATCGGTTACGAGAGTGAGGACGCCGGACTTGCGGCTGAGCCAGGAATCCCGAAATTGCTTCCAGGAGGACTCGTCGTTCGCGGCAGCGGACTCCGCATCGAAGCGGGCACGAACCCCGGCGAACAAAGGAGCAACCGCCGCGGCTTGCGTCACGCCGAGTTCAGCGAGAGTCTTCCGTGTTGGCTGTTCTTCCGGCATGTCTTAATGGATTCCCAAAATCCAGGGTCACAAATGCGGCGGTCCTGCGCGAAAGAAAATATCGCCACCAAGTTAACACTTCGCGTCAGACCAGGCAGCCAGCGGTCAGGCTGATTTCTTGGCCTTGACGGGCGGCGGAGCAGCCGCTTTGGCGGTGGCGGCCAAACTTGCGAATGCAGCAGCATCGCGCACCGCGAGATCGGCCAGAATCTTGCGATCGAGTCCCACACCGGCGGCTTTGAGGCCATGAATCAATTGGCCGTAGGTTAAGCCATTCAAGCGCGCCGCCGCGCCGATGCGCTGAATCCAGAGCTGGCGGTACTGACGCTTCTTGACGCGGCGATCGCGAAACGCGTAACGGTCCGCGCGATTGGCGGCTTCCTGAGCGGATTGGTACAGCTTGCTCTTGGTGAGAAAGAACCCTTTGGTCCTTTTGAGGTACTTCTTACGCTTGGCTCGGCGTTTTGTGCCGCGTTTTACGCGAGGCATGGGTTTCTCCTTTAGTTTGGGGAGACAAACGGGGCGCGATGGCGCGGGAAAAAAAGCGCGATGCGACGGGTTTGTCTCCAGTGGTGCGCCGGCGTTCGTCGACTAGACCGAGAGCCCGGCGCTACCTTTGCCACTCTGCATCGATTGCGCCAGGCGCGTCGAAGTGAGCAGCGGATCGGCCGGCAGGCACCCGTGAAGCGCTGCCTGGCACGATTTGCAGAGCATTGACCTCTGCGGTGTTGCAGTCGGCCCCAAATGCAGCGAGGCCGAAAGTCGTAAAGTCTAGGCGTACGGCAGCATCTGCCTTACGGAAGCGACGTCAGCCTTGTTCACCAACGTGAGCTTCTTGAGCTTGCGCATGCGGCCGGGCTTCTTGGTGCCGAGCAAGTGCCGCTTGCCGGAATGCATGCGGATGATCTTGCCGGTGGCGGTGACTTTGAAGCGCTTGGCGGCGCCGCGGTGCGTCTTGAGTTTCTTCTTGGGCTTCGATGCGTTTCTGGGCATTGCTCAGATCCCTTTCGATGCGTGGCGTGTAGCCGGTGCGCTATTGCGCTTGCTGAGCCGGTTGGGTCACTGGCTTGGTGACGCCGGTGCTCTTTTTCGGGGCCAGCAACGCGACCAGGACATTGCCTTCCATGCGGGGCATGGTTTCAATCTGCCCGTGCTCGCCGATTTCACCGAGCAAACGAGTCATCTTGGCACGGCCCACTTCCTGGTGCGCCATTTCGCGGCCGCGGTGAAAGATCATGGCGCGCACTTTGTGGCCTTCTCCGAGGAAGCGAATGATCTGGTTCTTGCGAACTTGATAATCATGTTCCGCGGTAGCCGGCCGAAACTTCACTTCCTTGAGCTGCGAGCCGCGACTGCTCTTGCGCTGCTCATGGGCTTTCTTGTTCTGCTGATACAGAAACTTGCCGTAGTCGGTGATTTTGCAAACCGGAGGATCCGCGGTGGGCGAAATTTCCACCAGATCCAGGCCGCGGTCGCGCGCCATTTTTACCGCTTCGTACGGCTGCATGACGCCAAGCTGGCCGCCTTCTTCATCAATGACCCGGACTTCGCGCGCCCGGATTCGTTCGTTGACCCGAGTGCGATCCGCCTGCCGGAAATTCCGTTCTGCGATAATTCCCCCTAATTGTTGAAAGGCGCCTGCCGCCCCCTGTTGAGAGGACGGGCCCCGAATACTGAAATCCGCACGCGCCGGAAAAAATGACGAGCTACGGTCCCGGCCGGCAAAAACACGAAGAAGGACGGGTTTCAAAGTATAGCACGCAAGCGGGTTGGGCCCACAAGCGGATTGCGGGCGGTCAGTCTGGAGCGGTGCGCTTCCGAAAAGGTCCCAGGATTTGCAAAGGCGTTCCGGCGGCCAGCTTCCAGGCGAGGACGAAGCTGAGGGCAAGCGCAAGCGAGACCATCGCGCCACGCAGCGCCCCGTGCCAGCCAAGGAAAGGAGAGGCAAAACCAACGTCCAACACTCGCGTGACCGGAGTTGCGGCGAGCGAAGCGTGCGACAGAGTGGCGGGAATCGCGGCCAGGGAAATGGCCACATAGGTCATGAGGATGGCGGCCAGTTGATAGGGACGCCCACCGATGCCGTACGACCCTCTCATCATGGACTTGCCGACCAGATACGCGACCGGCAGCGAAAGATATGCCGCGGGCGCACCCACGAAATTGCCGAAGCCGCAGCACAACAGGAATCCGACCAGGGCGCCGCCAGCACCGAATGCCAGGCCGCGCACAAGGGGTTGATTGCTGGATTCCGGTAAGTGCAACTTGGCGCGCTGCGCGCAAGGAAGACAGATGGCCGCGCCATTCACCCGATAATATTGAGAACCGATCGACAAACCACAGGACTTGCAGGATGCCTCGACCGGCTTCTGTGACACCTCGAACGCGCCGACCTGAGAGGCAGCGGAGTCCGTCAGCACGGGGTGGGCCATATGCCGCAAACTATCACGCCTGCCAAATAACAGAAAGGGACAGTAGTGTAAGCCATACTACGCCGCACGCTAATTGGAAAACAATAGGAAAGAAGAGTTATGAAAAAATTTTTACAGAGCCGCCTGGTCCGGAGATGTCGGCGCGCAGTTGAGCTTTGTGGGCGCGTTCTACCGGAGCATCCAGTTCGAGCGTGAGTAGGGTCTTGGCAAGAGAGGTCACGTCGGGCGCGCCGAGGCGGAAATCGAGGAGGCGGCAGCCCTCAGGAGCGTCAACGGAGGGATGGACAGAATCAGAGCTCCATTCGATGAAGAACGGCAGCAGACCGTGCTGGTCGTCCGCAAGGTTGAGGGTCTTCCAACGCAAAAGCTTGCCATCCGGGCGTTGACGCGAACCGTCGGTGGGGCCTTCGAAGGCGATCCCCGATTCGCGAAGGCGCTTCGCCAGGCCGGCCGCGTCCGACGGGTGCGCGGCCCAGCCTACCAGCCGCGGCTCGGAAAGCGTTCGTAAGCCGCGAGAGTCCGCCGCGCCGGGTTGCTTGGGATCCGGAGCGATAATTTCCAGGTAGCGGCGCGTGCCCAGCGACAGCAAAGCGTTCTGTGTGCCACGACCGGGATGCACGCCGCCGAATTGCGCGCGAACGCCTGTGCGAGCTTCCACAAAAGCAATGCCGCGCTCGAGATCGTTGCAGCCGAGCAGAAGATGGTCGAGCAAAGAGGGCACCTGTTCCGCTGGAAATAAGATGCGCGGGAGCACTATGCTACTCGCAGCGAGGGCGAGAAACGAGCGGCGGGGGATTTTGTTGGGCATCGGCAAATCCTAATCCCAGCCGTACAGCCGCTACAAGCTGATCGTTGTGCTAGCCGAAGCGCTAGTCGGGGCGCTGGATTGGCCTCGCTTGCAAAGATAGGCATGCCAGAAGAGTCTCGCAGCAACCGCGCGCCATGGCCTCCAGACCGTGCTCATTTGCTCGAGTCGCTCGGGCGAAGGCCGCTGGCGAAGGCGCTTCACTTCCCGAACCGCGGTGGCCAGCGCCAGGTCGCCGATCGGCCAGATGTCCGGACGGCGGAGCGCGCTGAGTAGGTAAATGTCCGCGGTCCACGGACCAATTCCCTTGAGCGAGACCAGCTTTTCCCGTGCGTGATCGTCGTGCAAATCGTGCAGGCCGCGCAAATCGAGTTGCCGCCGCCGGATGGCATCCGCCAGCAATCGCGTGTAATGCGCTTTTTGCCGGCTGAACCCCAACTGGCGCATTTGCCCTTCGGTGAGTTTCAGGAATCGGCCCGGCGTGAATGGGCGGACGGCTTCTTCCAGGCGTTTGTACAGGGCACGAGCGGAAGCCAGCGATACCTGCTGCTCGAGTATGATGTAAACCAGGGTGGAAAATCCCGGCTCGCGCACCCACAGGGGCGGAGCCCCGTATTTCTGGACGACCGCGGCAAGGTCCACGTCGTGCTCCGTCAGTTCCCGGATACTGCGCGCGAACACTCCTTCATCCAGAAACACCCGGGTCGGGGCTACAGCAATGGATGTGCCGCTAAACATAAGACTCAGTGAATTTCGCGGGATTCGATTTCCGAGTCCAGGGCGTCCAGGAAGTCGGAAAGCGGCTGGGGGCCGAGATCCCCTTTGGCGCGATGACGAACGGAAACGGTGCCGGCGTCCGCCTCTTTCGCGCCCACTACCAGCATGTACGGAATCTTTTGCATTTGCGCGTCACGGATTTTCGCGGGCAGCTTTTCGTTGCGCTCATCGAGATGCACGCGCAAGCCGTGGCGTTTCAAGGTTTCCGTGACATGCCTGGCATAGTCGATGACTTTTTCGCTGACCGGGCACACCTGCACTTGCACCGGAGCGAGCCACAGCGGGAACGCACCGGCGTAATGCTCGACGAGAATGCCGAAGAAGCGTTCGACGGAACCCAACAGGGCGCGGTGAACCATCAGCGGCTGGTGGCGCGCGCCGTCTTCGCCGACGTATTCCAGCGCGAAGCGAGCCGGCAGATTGAAATCAAATTGCACGGTGGTGAGTTGCCAGGAACGCCCGATGGCGTCAATCAATTTGACGTCGATTTTCGGGCCGTAAAATGCCGCTTCGCCTTCAATTTTCTTGAAAGCGATGTTCATCCGCTGCAGGGTGTCGGCAAGAGCGGCGGTAGCGCGACGCCAATCTTCGGGCCTGCCCGCGTAGTTCTCGGGATGAGCGGCGTCCCAGTCGGAGAGCTCGACTTCGAACTTGTCGAACCCGAAATTCTTCATGACTGCCAACGCAAACTCCACGCAAGCCTGCACTTCACTCTCAATTTGCGAAGGCATGCAGAATATGTGGGCGTCGTCCTGGGTAAATCCGCGGACGCGCAGCAATCCGTGCAGCACGCCGCTGCGCTCGTAGCGATAAACGGTACCGAATTCCGCCAGGCGCACCGGCAGATCGCGGTAACTGCGCAGCTTGGACTTGTAGATGAGGATGTGGCCCGGACAATTCATGGGCTTGAGCTGGTACTCAGCCTTTTCCACTTCTATGGGCCCGAACATGTTGTCTTTGTAAAAGCCGGTGTGGCCGCTGGTATTCCACAAGTCGCGGCGCATGATGTGCGGGGTATAGACAAGATCGTAGCCGCGATTCTGGAGCTCGCGGCGCAGCCAATCTTCCACGATGGTGCGGATCAAGCCGCCCTTGGGATGCCAGAAAATCAGTCCGGGGCCCGCTTCATCTTCGATACTGAAGAGGTCCAGCTCGGCGCCCAATTTGCGATGATCGCGGCGCTTGGCTTCTTCCAGCCGATGGAGGTATTCGTCCAGCTCCTTTTGGGTGAAGAAACATGCGGCGTAGATGCGCTGGAGCTGGGGATTCCCTTCCTGGCCCTTCCAGTAGGCGCCTGCCACGTTCATCAGCCTGAAGGCCTGAATGCGCCGGGTCGAGGGAATGTGCGGACCACGGCAAAAGTCGATGAACTTCCCGGTGGTATAAAAAGAAACCAGGGGATCTTCGGCTTTTTCTTCGACCAGCTCGCACTTAAAGACCTGGTTGCTTTTCTTGTAAAGCTCGATGGCTTCCGGTTTGGGGATTAGTTTGCGCTCGTTCGGCAGATCCTGGCCGGCAAGCTCGTGCATCTTCTTTTCGATTTTTGCCAGATCGTCCGGGGTGAAAGGCTCCTCGCGCAGGAACTCGTAGAAGAAACCGTTGTCCACGGGCGGCCCGATACCGAGCTTGACGTTCGGGTAAAGCTCCATCACCGCCGCGGCGAGCAGGTGCGCAGCAGAGTGGCGAAACACGAAAAGAGCGTCCGCGTCTTTTTCGGTGAGGATATGCAGCTTGACGTCGTGATCCAGCGGCCGGCGAAGATCGACCAGCTCGCCTGCACCGTCGTTCGGTTCCGCGACTCTAGCCACCAACGCGGCATCGGCAAGCCGGGGCGAAATCTTCCTGGCAATGTCCGCGGCGGTTGTGCCCTTGGGGACTTCCTGGACTTTGCCGTCCGGCAATGTAACGTGAATCGAATCCATGCTCTTGTCTCACCTGGATGGGACTTTAGCTTATCGGCGGGTACCTGGCCGGTCAAGCTGACGATGCTCAAAGTAGGGTAACGCCGGGCAAATCCTTGAAGTGATCGTCGGCGGTAATGAATTGCGCCTTATATTTTTCCGCGGTGGCGTAAAGCAAGGCATCCGCCATCAAGCATCGATATGGTTGCGTGGGCCTTAGGGATTCGAAAGCAGTTTTCGGAATTGCGGATCATCCTGGAATTTGGCGAACGCTGGCTCGTCGGCAAGCCAGGCGGCAAAGGCGGTCAGGTCCTTACTCTTTTCCCGAGCGTGGCGCAGTGCTTCCAGAGTGGCTTTGCGGTTGCCTTCGAGGGCGCGTGCTGTGGCGAGGCTGCTGAAAGCCCAAACGGAATCCGGATCCGCGACGGTCCCCAGGTCAAAATAGGCTTCGGCCGTCGCCACGTCCTTGGCGGCGAGGCGTTCCTGACCCATCTCCACGGAAGAGACCAGCACGCCGCCCAAGGCCCTCCTCAAGACGCGTTCTTTATCCGGATGCTTTTCGTGAGTGGCTCGCATGCGCAGCTCATCAATCTTCTGGGCGGTTTGGCTCACGACATCGGATCGCGAAGTGGACGCATCTCGAATCGAGTCCAGGCCAGCGGAAATGTCGGCGGTAAGCGCGGTTTGTTCGTCGAAATCATGCTTCTCGCGCTTGGCGCCTTCTTTAACCGCCTTTTGATCCGCCAACAGTCGCTCTTTTTGTTCGAAGGCGGCGATATCCGCCAAGCCATTGAACGTGGCGGCGGCTTGACGGTACTCGTGCCAAGCCGCATACACGTCACCGGACTTTTCGAATTGATCCGCGCGCGCCAGCGCCGCTGCCCGTTGCACGTCCACCAGAGAATCATCACGCGGCTCCCGGGTCTGCTTCCTGGCGACGAGCCGAAACCAGGCCAACGCTTCTTCCATCACCGGAGCGGGAGCCCACTGATGCGTACCGTCGAAATAACGAAGCGCGTGCTGGTATCCGGAAGCATCCAACTTTTCGTCCAGTTGGGTTACCTCCGGGTAATTGAAATCGAACATTCCTACCGCGGCAAAGACTGCGAACCTGACGTCGCGTGATGGCGCCGCATTAGCGGAGAATCCAGCACCGCTCAGGAACACTCCGGCGGCGCACTTGCAGCTCTGGGCGATCAGGGATGCCACGCGAGCTCCGCCGGAGAATCCACCGAAGTAGACACGCTGTTCATCGATCGAGAAACGCGCATGCGTGTCATCCGCCATCGCTTGCGCTGCTTCTATCTCGACACTCCAGGAACCGTTGCGGGAGTTGTTGGAGGCAGCCACCAGGAAGCCATGACGCTCGGCTGCATCTTTCATCAATTCCAACGGGATGTTGCCGCGTGCGGCAGGGTCGAAGATGTAAATGATCGGCCAGCGCTTGTTCGCGTCATATCGCGAGGGAACGTACAACGCGTAAGTTTGCTCCGGCTTTCGCGCGCAAACGACGCGATTACTCGACGTACCGGGTTTTGGCGTTTCCGGGACGCCGGCGGCGCCCCGGTTGTCCTGCGCGAGCAACGGATGGCACAGCGCCAAGGTCAAGCCGGCGAAAAGTCCGCGGAGAAGCATGCCCCGAAGTATAGCGGCAAGTTCTGAGCGGTTGGGGATCCGCCTGGAACATTGGCGGATGCCCTTCGTGTAAACTCTTGTGTCGCACCGATGCCTTGCGAAGCGCGGGCGTTCGGGCAAAATTGCCGGACAATGGTCGGACAAACATCGGATAGGGGAGATTCGCTTTGAAGACAAGCATGAAGAGACTCGGGAACTGCGCGGTGCTGCTGCTGGCCATCGCTTGTCGCTGCGCTGCACAGGAAGCGAAACCCTTGCCCCAAGCCGATGAGCGATTCAAGGCGGACATCCTGCTGGTTGTTGCTCATCCGGATGACGAAGGTGCCGCAACCGCCTATCTGGCCCGTGCTCTCGACGAAGGCAAACACGTCGCCGTAGCGTACGGAACCCGCGGTGGCAATGGCGCGAACGAGGCGGGAACCGAGCAGGCCGCCGCACTTGCTGATATCCGCGAGATCGAGGCTCGCCGCGCTCTGTTGACCCTGGGCATCACCAACGCATGGTTTCTCGGCGGGCAAGACACCGCCGGACAAAATGTGCTGCAATCCCTCTCGCATTGGCAGCACGGTGCCTCGTTGGAGGCGCTGGTGCGTATCGTGCGTCTTACCCGCCCCGAAATCATCCTCACGTTCTTGCCCGGCACGTTCATTGGAGAAGACCACGGCGATCATCAAGCGGCCGGCGTGCTCGCGACCGAAGCTTTTGATCTTGCCGGCGATCCCGCTACATTCGCCAGCCAGGTTGCCGGCCCCACGAAGCGTCTCGAAGCGTTTCTGGAGAACCTCCGGCCTTGGCAGCCGAAGAAGATCTATTACTTTCCAGACGCCGAAAACGAAGACATGACGCGCAACCTGGGTCCGGAATATTCGCTGAAGGATGTCAGCAAGCTGACCAAGCACCCTTATTGGAGGGCTTCACTGGACGCCTACCTCGTGCACCTGACGCAATCCAAGAGCCTCTCCGATCAAGTCAAGAACATGGACGATGCCCAGATCGAGAAAATGTTTGCGGCCGATGGCTGGACTGGTCCGCAACGTTTTGTGCTCGGCAAATCGCTCGTCGGCGGCAAAGTGACTGGGGACATTTTCGAAAATATCGTGCCCGGCGCGATTCCGTTCTCGCGTTCCGCTATTTCACCCACACCAGCCCCAACCAATGTTTCCGCCGAACTGGCAGGCCCTTGGAGTTTCTACGCCGACTTCCGGCGCGCGCACGCGCTCGAGCATTTGCCTCATCCCGAGCCGCCCGAAATCGCGTTGCAGGGCGGAACATCACTGATTGTTCCCTTGTGGCTACGGAACGGCACTCCGGAAAATCGCGAGGTCACCATTACTGTTGACGCGCCACCTGGGTGGACGGTGCAGAGCGGCGCCGGCAAGTTCACGTTAGCGCCCAGACAACTAGCAGCCGCGAGCGTGGAAATCAGCCTTCCCACGATATCGGGATCCGAAAAAACGAAGCCCGCACCACAAGACATTGCCGTTCATGTGCAATCGAACGGACAAAGCGTGGGGTCGGCCAAGCTTCGTGTCGAGCTACGGAAACGTGCTTTGCAGGAATCGCAGTAAAGACGCTCGGCTCTTCGACCTTAACTTTTCTTGCTACGCGACGCTTCCATGGCTTCCCAGGTGCTGTCCGGGAGAGCCGTCAAATCGTTGAACTCTCCGGCGCCCCGCAGCCACAGCGCGCCGTCAATTACCACGCACTCGCCATTGATATATTCCGCCATATCGCTGAGCAGAAATGCGGCGAGACTCGTCAATTCCTCATGTCGCCCGAAGCGTTTCATCGGATGAGATTGCCTGGTGTGCTCTTCGAATTCCTTGGAAGGCATCAACCGCGACCATGCTCCTTCGGTCGGAAACGGTCCCGGCGCAATAGCGTTCAGGCGAATCTTGTATTTCGCCCATTCGACGGCCAGCGAGGTGGTCATAGCCAGCACGCCGGCTTTCGCGCACGCGGAAGGCACCACGAAGGCTGATCCGCAATTTGCGGCCGCATAGGTGGTCACGATACTGAGAATGTTCCCGCCCCGCTTTTCCGCGATCCAGCGTTTGCCAAAGACCTGCGTGCAGTGGAACGTGCCGTAAAGCACGATGCCCACCACCGCCTGAAAGGCATTCGGTGTGAGCTTTTCCGTGCGCGCCATGAAGTTGCCTGCGGCGTTGTTGACCACCGTGTCGATGCGGCCGAATTCCGCAAACGCTTTCGTTGCGGCGGCTTCCACGGCGGCATAGTCGCGCACGTCGCAGGTGGCATACGCCGCCGCGCCACCGGCGTTACGAATCTCTGCGCAGGTTTCGCGCAGCGGATCTTCCCGCCGCCCAACGAGGAACAAACGCGCGCCGACGCTCGCGAACCGCAATGCCATCGACCGGCCCAGGCCGGTCCCTCCGCCAGAAATAAAAATCGCGCGATCCCTCAATAGATCTTGCTGGAACATTTTTGGCCGTCCTAAAACACAATTCGAAAGCCGCCGCGATCGACGGACCAGCGATTAAACCACGCCGATTTGCCGGCGTCCAAGCGCGCCGGGAATCGTTTGACGAGCGCTGCGTCTAGCCCGAATAATCGCCTTAGCCCTTGTGCAAGCCTTCCATCGAAATCGAGTCTTGTCTTCCGGTCCACATAGGCCGGCGCTTGGGAATTTGCTGGTGGCCATCTTGCTGGCGGGCGCATTTCTTCTCGTCTTCGGCCGCCATCGGGCCATGGCCACTGGGATTTTTTCTCGCGATTGTTGCTCGATCAGCCCGCCTACAAGCAGTAGCGGCGATTTCTCGGGATTAGTCGCGCTGGATTCCGGCCGCAAGCTGTATCTGGAATGTCGCGGCACAGGCCAGCCGACGGTCATCTTCGAATCTGGCCTGCGCACCCGTGGCGACAATTGGACCCGCGCGGATCTATTGCGAAGTCCGGGGAAGCCGGTCTTTCAGGAGGTTGCCAAATTTGCGCGCGTATGCACATACGACCGTCCCGGCACCACTGTGAATCCAGGGGAGACCAGCCGCAGCAGCGCGGTCCGCATGCCTCGAACCGCGCTCGATGCTGTTCGCGATCTGCATGGCCTCCTCCTCGCCGCGCACATAACGCCACCCTACATCATGGTCGGCCACTCGTTTGGCGGGCTGTTTGTCCGCCTTTATGCGGCGGAGTATCCCAAAGAAATCCGTGGACTTGTACTGGATGATGCTCTCGCGGAGTACCTCCGGCCTCTGCTGGCTCAGCCCGATTGGAATCTACTGGTGGAGCTGAACAACGGGCCATTGCCCGGATTCGAAAACTATCACGATCTCGAAGCCATCGACTTCGATGAGAGCTTTGCGCAAATGCGCGCCGCGCTGAAACAGGAACCGCAGCAGCGGATGCCCGTGGTGGTTCTTGTGCGTGGCCTGCCGGTTGAGCTGCCTGCGTCTGCCCCGGCAGCCTTCGGACCGGTCCTGGAGCAGGCATGGCGGCGTTCCGAAGACGAACTCGCCGCGTCGATTCCACGCGCGAAACGCGTTATCGCCGCCCGCAGCGGACATTACATCCAGTTTGACGAACCGCAGGTGATAGTGCAGGCGATACGCGATGTGTTTCAGGCCGTTCGCCTCGTCCGCGAATCCGTCTTCGCGAATCACCCGTAGACGGTAAACTGCAAAGCCCCGGCAAAACTCAGCGCGTCATTTCCGCGGGAATCGGCCGCCCCATGGACTTGGCGTACTCCGCGGCAAACAATGGACTCGTCGGAAATTCCTGGCACAACTCCAGCAGCAGCTTTTGCGCCAGGGGATTTTGCTTTTCGCGCCGGGCCGCCAGCGCCAGCAGGATTTTCGCGAAGGGCTGCAGGTAGCGCCCGTTTT
This sequence comes from uncultured Acidobacteriota bacterium, assembly GCA_963819745.1. Taxonomy (GTDB): domain Bacteria; phylum Acidobacteriota; class Terriglobia; order Acidiferrales; family UBA7541; genus Acidiferrum. The sequence goes on from CAWFXG010000015.1 coordinate 123,117, forward strand.
CCGCCGTTTTTTGCAGTTGCTCCATCCCCAGTTTCTTGTCGCCATGAATGCCGCCGAACCATAGCGCGAAGCGATAGCCCGGATTCAGCGATCCGATGATGTAATTGGCGGCGCCCAGCGCCACGTAGGCGTCGGTCGCGTCCGGATGCTGCGCCAGCAATAGCTTGGCGTATTCATTGGCTTCCTTCATCCTCTTCAGCCCGTCCAGCTGCTTCTTTTCGAGGATGGCGTCGGCATCGGATTCCATTCCGGCCGCCAGCGCCAGTCCAAACAGCGCTTCGGGATCCTTGGGATCGCTGCGCATTCTTTCCCGCGCCAGCGTGCGCGTCCGTGCCAAGGCCTCGCGAAAACTGTTCATCCGCCCGGCATCGGGCTTGCCGTCAATCCCGTGGAGAAAGCGCTTTTCGTCCAGGAAAAAATCGCTGCTGAGCACGTCCTGGCGGTACAGCTCTTCGAACAAATAGCTCGCTGCCACGGCCACGGCGCCGAGAGGCTGGTCGGGATTCGAGTTCTCCCAATTCGTCAAAATCGCCCGCGCTTCCGGAAACTTCTGCGCGTACAGCAGATGGAATCCTTCATTCAATTCCGGAACGGTGACGAACGACGGAGAGGCCGCGTCGTCGGAATTCGCGCACAACCGCCCCGGCAGCACAAGGGAGAGCAGCACGAAAGCAAGCACCGAACTGCGCATCATTCTCCCTGCACCCTCGTTCAGAACAAGCCGGGCAGGAACCGCGGTTTATCCGCCATGGCTTCTCGATAAGCGGGATTCGAAAACAGCACGCGTTCTTCGGTCGATAAACGCTGCGCCAGAACTGCCCCGTGGGCCACTGCGCCGACCACCGCGGTGATCCACGCGGTATGAATCAGCGGCAATGCGATCATCTCCGCAAACACCGCGGCATAGTTTGGATGCCGCACGAAATGAAATGGACCGGAAGTGACCACTCCGAGTCTCGTCGAATCCATTACCTGCACATTCCAATGATCACCGAGCGTTCGAATTACCCACCAGCGCACGGCGTTGGCCGCAAGGAAAATTACCGACATTGTCGCCGCGAGCAGCGGAATGAGCGGACGCTTCAGAAACACCACCTCTGCCGCCGCGCCCATCAACACCGCGGTATGCAGTGCCACCATCCATCGAAATCGCGGCTCATCGACTTTCGCCGCTCCGCGCGAGACCAAGGCCTGCTGATGCCGCCGCGATATGCGCAGTTCCATGATTCGCAGCGCCGCTACCGCGGCCAGCAAAATCAGATACAAAATGACACTCAGGTCCATTGCAGCAACAGGAATTCGGCGCTGAATCCGGGACCGAAAGCCGCCGCCAGCGCGTGCTCACCGGGCTTCAACGGCCGCTTTTCCAGCCACTCCTGCAGGATAAAGAGGATGGTAGCGCTGGAGAGGTTGCCAACGTTGGCGAGGATGTCCCAGGAAGGCTGCGTCTGGCACTTGGTCAGCCCCAGCGCGATTTCCACGTTCCCCAGCAGACGCGCTCCTCCGGGATGGAGAATCCAGCCTTTAATGTCTTCCTGCTTCGTGCCGTGCCGCTCCAGGAATCCATCAATCAGGCCGCGAATCTTGGCGCCGATCATTTCCGGCACGTCTTTAGCCAGCAAGATGTGAAAGCCCGAATCGCGCAGGTCGAAGCCCATCGCGCCCAGCGAATCCGGAAATGTATAGGTTTCAGAAACCAGAATCTTCGGACCGGGTCGCGGTTGCCCGCTGACCAGCACCGCCGCCGCTCCGTCTCCGAAAAGAATCGAAGAGATCAAGTTGGCTTGCGAAATATCCTTGCGCTGGAACGTTAACGATGGCAACTCCACGGCAATGATCAGTACGTTTCCGCCCGGCTCGGCCTTCAGAAAGTCGGCGGCGCGGCCCAGCGCCATCGCGCCCGCGGCGCAACCCAATTCCGTAAACGGCATGCGCCTGACGTTCGATCGAAATCCCATCAAATTGATCAGGTGGGCGTCCAGCGAGGGAATCATGAAGCCGGTGCAAGAGACGGTGATGATCAGATCGACTTCATCCGCCCGCAGCCCGGCGCGCTCCAGGCACTTTTCCGCCGCTTCCCGCCCCAGCTTGATGGCGTGTTCCATGTATTCCTGGTTTGTCTTGTGCAGCGCTCGCGGCTCAACGGTGTACTCGATCGGAAAGATCGCATGGCGCTTGTGGACCTGGGCGTTGTCCACGATGCTCATCATCGCTTCCAACTTGCGTTCGGGAATATCGAACACCCGGCCCATGTAATATTTCACGTCGTCCCGGGTAATGGTGTGCTCCGGCAGGGCTGTCGCCGTCGCCACAATGGTGCTGGACCCTTCGTTCCTATTGGAAGACAACGCGGAGGTCTTTAGATCCTTGCTCAAAGGTCCTCAGTTTCCAGGCCGGAGCCAATTGAAGCGGCACCGGGTCAGCGAAGGTCGCTTCAACTTCTCGCGGGGCGCCACTCAACCGCATTTGCCGGGCCCTAGACTCTACATCATTCCCGCCACACCGGGAAAATTTGTTGGCTCGCAGGGAGTGGACCGGTATCCTCACCGTTCTGCTCGATCTTATCCCGTTTTGGCCGGTTTTACGTGGCTTTCACAACCGGGATGAGGCGTTGCGGTATCCTCTATTTGATGAGCGTTGCAGCCAGCTTCCGCCTCCGCCAGATCGTGCGTCTGGTGGTTCTGTTTCTGATTGGCCTTCACCAGTTCGCCCATGCGCAGCAACCGCCCCCGCCTCTCGTCGTGATGATTTCCATCGATGGGTTGCGGCCGGACTACGTCACCGTCGCGGACGTGCACGGAGCGAAAATCCCGAACCTCCGGCGTTTTCTCGAGGAAGGCGCATACGCCGACGGTGTTCAGGGTGTCGTCCCCACGGTCACCTATCCGAGTCACACTACTTTGGTCACCGGCGTGTGGCCGGCGAAGCACGGCATCCTGGCGAACACCGTCTTTGATCCCCTGCAGAAGAACTATCAAGGTTGGTATTGGTACGCGCAGGATATTCGCGTGCCAACTTTGTGGGACGCCGCTTCGGAACAGGGCCGAACGACGGCGGCAATTCACTGGCCGGTGACTGTCGGGGCGCGTGTCACGTGGAACATTCCGGAGTTCTGGCGCGCCAACACCGAAGACGATGCCAAGCTTTTGCGCGCCGTCTCCACCACCGGCTTGCTGGCCGAAGCCGAAAAGCTTCTAGGGCCGTATCCCGGAGGCACCGATCCCTCCGTCGCGGGCGACGAGACCAAAACCCGCTATGCCCAATGGATTCTCGACCAAAAACATCCTGCCTTGCTTTTCGTTCACCTGATCGCGCTCGATCACATCGAGCATGAGACTGGACCTTTCAGTGCGGAATCAATCGCTGTTCTCGAAAGCCTCGACGCCGATATCGGCAAGCTCCGCGAAACCGCGCAACGCCTCGCTCCTGGCCGCGCCTATATCGCCGTCGTTTCCGATCATGGCTTTGCGAAAGTGGACTCGCAACTAAATCTCTTTCCCGCGTTCCGCGATGCCCATCTCTTCAGCGTCGACGACAAGAATAAGATCACCGACTGGAAAGCCATGCCATGGACTACCGGCGGCTCCGTGGCGATCATGTTGAAAGACCCGAACGATGTTTCGACGCGCACGCAAGTGCTCGCGCTGCTGGCGCTTCTCGCCGCCGATCCGGCCAATGGCATCGACCGCATTCTGGACGCCGACCAAATCCGGGAACGCGGTGGCTATCCGACCGCTTCGTTCTTCGTCAGCCTTAAACCGGGCTGGAGAACGGGATCCGCGTTGGAAGGCCCAACGCTGACGAAGATCAAGGTTGGCGGAACACATGGCGAGTTGCCTGATGTACCCGAACTACGTGCTGCTTTTTTCCTGGTTGGCCCCGGCGTGCCCGCGGGCCGCTCCCTCGGCGTCATCGACATGCGCGACGTCGCTCCCACCATGGCTCATCTGGCTGGATTGTCCTTGCCTTCGGCTGACGGCAAAGTCCTGCTTCCGTAGTTCCCTGGGCCGGACCGCCGTTACCGCACGCCTACTTGGCCGTGGGCCGACGCAATCAACTTGGCTGGATCATAGCCCACCCCATCCTTGAAAACCGTCTCCACCTTTTCGATATCGGCGATTTTTGCCGATGGATCTCCGTCGATGACCACCAGGTCCGCCGCTTTGCCGACCGCAATCGTGCCAAGCTTGTCGAGTTCCCCCAGGAATTCCGCGCCGTTTGAGGTGGCAATGTGAATGGCCTCGAGCGGCGTAAAACCCGCTTCGACCAGCAGCTCGACTTCCCGTTGATCCCCAAATCCCGCGATGACTCCGCCAAAGCCCGTGGGATCGAGCCCCGCCATCAACATGCCGCCTTGTTTCACGAACTCACGCTCGAACTCCAGCTCCTTCTGGAATAGCGCGGGCCAGTAGGATGCTGCCGCGCTATCCGAAATCGCCGACCGTGTCCGCAAATAATCCACGCGGGCTTCCTCAGCCATCGCATCCAGCACCCGCGTTTGCAATGGCGCGCGATTCGGCACAAGCGTTTCAAACACGGGCAGCGTGGAGGTAATCGCCACGTGACGATTCACCAGGTCGCGAATCATCTCCGCGACCGGTCCGGTCTTGACGTCCAGGCTCAGCAGTCCTTTCTCGGCTGCCTTCGTATCCGGGCACTCTCCGCGCTTCTTTTCCGCAAGGAATTCGGTATCCACAACAAGTCCGTGCTCGAGATTGTCAATTCCCAGCGCCGCGGCCTCCCGAAAACCCACCGAGCACAAATGACCTGTGATCTTGATCCCGTGCGCATGCGCCGCTTTTACAGCGGCTCCCAGCTCTTCCGGTGTTAAGTGCATGTAAGCCTTGAAGGACGTCACGCCTTGCCCGATCCAGAATTCCACCGTTTTCCGCGCTTCATCGGCATCCTTCAGCTCATGCATCTGCAGTATGTACGTGCCTTTTCCTTCCAGGTAGGGTCCGGTCACGTGGATTTTTGGCCCGGCCATTTGACCCTCGTCGATGGCCTTCTTCAGTTGTAAATCCGTGTATGGCTCGACGCTGCCGGCAGTTCGAATCGACGTCACGCCTCCGGCAAGGTACAGGGTCGGAAAGCTTGAGGCGTGCTCCGGGTACAGCGGTGGGCCGCTTCCCGGCGACGGGTAGTACATGTGTTCGTGCATTCCCACCAGGCCAGGAATCACCGAATGTCCCGGGAGATCGATTGTCTTGACGCCGGCCGGAATTTTCGTGCTGGCAGCATCCCCCACCGCGGTGATCTTCCCGTTCGAAAGCACTACGGTTTGGTCGGGCCGAGCCGCTGCGCCCGTTCCGTCAATCACCCGCACGTGAGTCAGCGCGACCACCGCGGCGTCTTCCTTCACGAAGGCACGCACTTCCGGCGCCAGGGCAGCCGGCGATTGTGCGCGGCAGATCCCCGCAGACAACAATAAGCAAAGAACAACACACCCAGGTATTCGCATAGGGGCATCCTTTCTTCCTGTCAAGGATCGCGCAGGGCAGTCTATGCACGAAGACTGGTGGTGACAAGCGCAACCATTCCCACGCGGATTTAGACGCAGTGTGCTAGATTTTGCCGCGCATCATAAGCGAGAGGGGTCTTTTATGTCTTGTTCTTCCGTCTTCCGCTTGCCGTTGCTGTTTTTGTTCTGCTGCTCCGCCGCATTCGCTCAGCAATCATCTTTCACTCCGGCCGAAGGCGACTTCACCGTCCGCAATTTCACCTTTCGCTCCGGCGAATCCTTGCCCGAATTGCGCCTGCACTACCGCACCCTTGGCAATCCGGTTCGCGACGTGCAGGGCCGCACCACCAACGCCGTCCTGATCCTTCACGGTACCGGCGGCACCGGCGCTCAATTCCTTGTGCCTCAGTTCGCCACGGAACTGTATGGTCCCGGCCAGCTTCTCGATATCACCCGCTACTTTATCATCCTTCCCGATGGCATCGGCCACGGCAAATCTTCCAAGCCCAGCGACGCCCTGCACGCGCATTTTCCATCGTACGACTACGACGACATGGTCGCTTTGCACTACCGCCTGGTAACCGAAGGACTCAAGGTCAATCATCTGCGTCTTATCCTGGGCACTTCCATGGGCTGCATGCATTCGTTCGTCTGGGGCGAAACTTATCCGCACTTCATGGACGCGCTGATGCCGCTCGCGTGCCAGCCGGTCGAGCTCGCGGGCCGCAATCGCATCTGGCGCAAGATGGTCATGGACGCTATCCGCACCGATCCGGAATGGAAAGGCGGCGACTACACCACTCAGCCTCCGCAAGCCACTCGCGTGGCCGCCGATTTTCTGATCATCGCCGGCAGCGCGCCCCTGCCCATGCAGAAGGCATTGCCCACGCGCGATGCCGCGGACAAATATCTCGACGAACGCTATAAGGCCGTCACCACCGGCCTCGACGTCAACGATCTGCTCTTCGCCGTCAATGCCTCGCGAAATTACAATCCCGAGCCCCATCTTGAAAAGATCCAGGCGCAGGTCATGTACGTCAATTCCGGCGACGATTTCATCAATCCTCCGGAGTTGGAAATTGCCGACCGCCAAATAAAGCGCGTGAAGAACGGCAAGTTTGTGCTGATTCCCGCGAGTGAGCAGACCCACGGGCACGGCACGCACACCTGGGCCGCACTTTGGAAGCAGTACCTGGCGGAACTTCTGGAAAAGTCAGCGCACTGACGGATTCACTTCACTCGGTTCGCAGCGCCCGCAGCGGATCCACTTGCGCCGCGCGCCTTGCCGGAACGTAGCAGGCCGCCAGCGCCGCCGTGGCCAGCACTCCCGCGACGCCCATAAACGTTATCGGATCCGTTGGCGCAACTTGGAATAACAACGATTTCAGCGCGTGCGTCAGTCCAAGCGCTCCCAGCAATCCCAGCACAACACCGGCAAACGCCAGTCCCATCCCCTGCTTCAGGATCATCATCACGATTTCCGTGGGCCGCGCGCCGATCGCCATCCGCACACCAATCTCATGCGCTCGCTGGCTTACCGACAACGCCATGACCCCGCCGATTCCCGCCGCGGCGATCGCCAGGGCCAGAAGCGCGAAAAGCCCCAGCAGGTTCGCGGTCAGTCGCGGCGCTGCAATCGAATCGGACCGCACTTGCTCCAGCGACTGAATCCGTCCTGCGGGTTGATTCGGGTCGAGTTCGTACATGTGTTCCACCGTGGCCCGCGCCACATTCATCGGATCGCCTTGCGTCCGCGCCACCAGGCTGGGCGCCATCTGTGGATATTGCGCGAACGGCACGTAAATCAGGTCCGCCGGCGCCTGGTCCAGGCTCCGTTCCCGCACATCTCCGGTAACGCCCACGATCTGCGTCCAGGTCTTGCCGTCGTCGAAGGAGACGCGCCGCCCGACGGGATCCTGGCCGGGCCAATGATGCTCCACCAAGGATTGGTTTACGATCGCGGTCAGTGGCTTGTCCGGACGGTCTCGGCCGTCAAAGGTCCGTCCGCTGAAGATCGGGATCCCCAGTGTCCGAAAGTAGTCCGGAGTCACAATGTTGAATTCCGCTGTAGGTTTCGCATCCGACGCGTCGCCCCGCTGGCCTTCGATCAAGTACTGATTGCTGAACGCCGGCGATTTGTCGAGCGGAAACTCGCCGGACATCGCGGCCGACGTCACCTGCGGCATCGCCTGGACCTTTTCCAGCAGCGAATCGGAAAACCGCAGCATGCTTTGATTCGACATGTACCGCGTGAAGTCCAGGCTGATTTGCACCGTCAAAACATTTTCTGGCCGGAAGCCCGCGTCCACCCGGTGCAGGTTGATCAGGCTGCGCACCGTAAGTCCCGCTCCCACCAGCAGCAGGAACGACACCGCCGTCTGCGCCACGATCAACGCTCCGCGGGTCCGGCTGCGAGACACACCCAGCGTCGACTGCGCCCCGCCTTCCTTGAGCGTCGTCACCAGGCTTCCTCGACTCGCCAGCGCCGGAGCCGTCCCTGTCAGCACGCTGACCAGCCCGGCAATCGCCAGCGTAAACAGCAAAACCTGCACGTCGATATGTATTTCATTCGCTCGCGGTGTGAATCGCGCGACGTAGGTCGTCAGCAATCGCAGGCCGCCCGTGGCCACCAGTAATCCCAGAACTCCTCCCCCTATCGCCAGCAGGAAACTTTCCGTCAGCAATTGCCGGAAGAGCCGCACGCGGCTTGCTCCCATCGCGGTTCGTACGCTCAGCTCGCGCTCTCTGCGAACCATTCGCGCCAAATTAAGGTTGGCCACATTCGCGCACGCGATCAGCAGCACAAACCCGGCGGCCGCCAGCAGGAACAGCATCGTTGGCCGCGCACCGCGCGTCAGTTCCGTCTTCAGTGGAGTTGCGGACATCCCCACTTTCGCGTCTTTCGGATAGTCATTCGGGTATTCGCGCTGCATCGAAGCCGCGATCGCGGAAAGGTCCGCTTCGGCTTGCCCGGGTTTCACTCCGGGTTTCATCCGTCCGAACATTCGCAGCATTCGTCCTTGCCGGTTGGCGATCAGCTGCGGGCTGGACCGGAACGGACATGCCACCGACGGCATGTACACGTCGTTCTCCTGCGGATATTGCGGAAAAGGCGGCAGGATGCCGATCACACGGTGCGGCTTGTCATTCATGCGAAAAGTCTTGCCCACCACGCTGGGATCCCCGCCGAAACTCCGCTCCCAATACTCGAAGCTCAGCAGCAGCACCGCCGGCACTCCTGGCTTCTCATCGTCCGGTTCGAACATGCGGCCCGCCAAGGGCTTCACACCGAACACGTCGAAATAATTCCAGGACACCACTCCCGTTTGCACCTGCTCGGGTTCGCTGCGTCCCAGCAGGATGAACTGCATATTGTGATATTCCACGAGCGCGTCCATGCTGCGATTTTCCCGGCGGAAATCCGTGAGCTCCGGAACCGATACGGTCCGGCTGACCACCCCGGAAGACTGCGTTCGCCCCTGCAGCATCAGCAGCCGTTCGCCGTGCTCGTAGGGCAGCGGCTTGATCAACACCGCGTTCACCACGCTGAAAATCGCCGTGTTCGCCCCAATCCCCAATCCCAGCACCAGGATCGCCGCTATCGTGAAACCCAGATTCTTTCGCATCATGCGCAGCGCAAACGATGCGTCCTGCCGAAGCATCCCCAGGTGCTCGCGCGGCGCCGTCGTGAAGATTCCCTTTGCCGTTTCCCACCACAGCCGCAGCACACCCATCTTGCCCTCGCGTTCCGCTTGCAAGTGCTGATCCGCGAACACCTGCTCCATCTCCGGCCCGAAATCGCCCTGGAATTCAGCGGGCATCAGCCGCAACAGTGTGCGGAATCGCTTCGTTGTGCGTTGGTTCGAATCGGACATCACCGCCTCCTACAGTTCTCGCGCTGCGGAGACCACTCGTTGCCACTCAAAAAATCATCGGCCGTACTTCGGCGCACACAGAACACCCTGCGTTCGCCCCTTACGCAGATTGTGGTTTCTTCAACAGGTGTCGCGCCCTCGCCAGTGCTACCACCCGTTCCAGTCGACCTGCCTCGGTGGACGCCACCTCGCGGCCCTTCGCCGTCAACCGGTAGTATCTCCGCCGCTCGTCATCCTCGGCCGCCGCAGGCCGCTCGCGCCGCTCCACGATCAGCCCGTCGCTCAGCAACCGCTTGATGATTCCGTATAGCGTCCCGGTGCTCAGCCGCACCTCTCCGGCGGTGCGTAACGCTACTTCCTTCAGGATCGCGTAACCGTGCAAGTCTTCGCCCGCCAGCGCCAGCAGCACGTGAAACATCGCCGGGGTCAGCGGACCATTGGTTTCCGGGGCACTGCTGGCCATAGGTGGCTCCATTTCTGTCGAGGCCGGGCAAACTCTATCGTCCTACACTATATCGACAGACGACATAGTGTCAACACGCAAATCTCTGCCTCATCTCTCTATCGACGCAACGCTCCCTCTTTGGTTTTGGCTTTGGCTTACTTCGTGGTTTCCTGGCTGGCCCGGATTTCCTGCCAGCGCCGCGGACGCCGGTTGGCTTGCAAAACTTTCTTCCGCAAGCGGATCGACTTCGGCGTGATCTCCACGAATTCATCGTCCGCGATGAACTCGATGGCTTGTTCCAGGCTCAATTCCCGGTGCGGAATCAATCGGATAGCCTCGTCCGCGCTCGACGACCGCATGTTGGTCTGCTTCTTTTCCTTGGTGACGTTCACGTCCATGTCCTGTTCGCGCGAATTCTCGCCGATGATCATTCCTTCATAAACGTCGATCGCCGGCCCGATAAACAATTCCCCGCGTTCCTGGATGTTCCACAGCGCGAACGCCGTCGAAGGTCCCGACCGGTCCGCCACCAGCGCGCCCGTCGGCCGCAGCGCCATCTCTCCCGCATATTCCGTCCAGCCGTCGAAAATCGAATGAATCAGCGCCGTTCCCCGCGTGTCCGTCAGCAGTTGGCTGCGCAATCCGATGAGCCCGCGCGAAGGAATCTTGAAGTCCATGCGCACGCGGCCGGAGTTGTGATTGCTCATCTTCAGCATTTCGCCGCGCCGCGCTCCCAGCGTCTCCAGAATGATCCCGATGAAATTTTCCGGCACGTCGATGACCAGTCGCTCCAGCGGTTCCAGCTTTCGCCCGCCCTCGGATCGCACCACAATCTCCGGCTTGCCGACCATCAGCTCGAAGCCTTCGCGGCGCATGGTCTCGATCAGAATCGCCAGTTGCAACTCGCCGCGCCCCAGCACCCGGAACGATTCCGGCGTGTCCGTGTCTTCCACGCGAATCGATACGTTGGTCAGCAGTTCTTTCTGCAGCCGGTCGCGCAAGTCCCGCGACGTCAAATAGCTGCCTTCCTTGCCGGACAGCGGGCTGCTGTTTACCGTGAATATCATTGCCAGCGTCGGCTCGTCGATCAGCAGCGGTTCCAGCGGTGCCGGCGCGGAAAGATCCGTGATGCTTTCGCCGATCTGGATTCCTTCTACCCCCGCCAGCGCCACCAAATCTCCGGCGATGACGCTTTCCGCTTCGTCCCGCTCCAATCCGCGGAACGTGTACATCTTCGTGATTCGCGTCGATTCCAGCTTCCCATTCAACTTGAAGACTCCGACTTCCGTCCCTCGCTGCAACGTTCCGTTGAATACCCGGCCGATGGCGATGCGCCCCAGGAAGTCGCTGTAGTCCAGGTTCATTACTTGGATCTGCAGCACGCCCGCCGGATCGCCGGACGGCGACGGAATGGACTTTACGATCGTCTCGAATAGCGGCAGCAAATCCCTGGAACTGTCTCCGGGTTGCAAATGCGCCACGCCGTCCCGCGCATTCGTGTACACCACCGGGAAATCCAGCTGGTCCTCGGTGGCATCCAGGTCGATGAACAAATCGTAGATCTCGTCCAGCACTTCCTTGGCTCGCGCATCCGACCGGTCGATCTTGTTCAGCACGATCACCGGCGGCAGCTTGGCTGCCAGCGCCTTCTGCAAAACATAACGCGTCTGCGGCAACGGCCCTTCGCTGGCATCCACCAGCAACACCACGCCGTCCACCATGCGCAGCGCCCGTTCTACCTCTCCGCCGAAGTCGCTGTGACCCGGCGTGTCCACGATGTTGATCTTCGTATCCTTGAAGAAAAGCGCCGTATTCTTCGCCAGGATAGTGATTCCGCGTTCGCGCTCCAGGTCGTTCGAATCCATTACCCGTTCCACCAGTGCCTCGTTCGCGCGAAAAATCCCGCTCTGCCTCAACATGGCGTCCACCAGCGTCGTCTTTCCGTGATCGACGTGGGCAATAATGGCGATATTCCGTATGTGCTGGTTCATAGTTGCCCGGCTCTGGGCCGGTTCCGGTAGAGACAAAAATAGCTGCTGAAACAACCAGCAGCCCGGAGCTTCTCCTCGTATTCTCAGGTGCGGTCGAGCAACAAATAGTGTAACAGAGCGACTCGTTTGCGGCCACAATCATGCCCCTCACGTTCCTGATTTCACAGGCTATCCGGCATCAATTGCGGGCAGCTCACTTGTGTGTTAACTTGCGCGAAATTCCCTAACGAACCGCTCGCGTTTCCTTTTCGGGCGGCTGGAGAGAGATTCTGGATGCGCCTGCGTTTCTCGATAGCCTTCGTCTTGCTGATCATCTTCTCCGGCGTCGCCCTTGCCCAAGCGCCCGCTCCCTTTCCTTCCTCTCCCGCCGAAGTCCATTCCCTTAAGATCACCCTTCTTTCCACCATGCTCGCCGACGAAGGCATCGGCGAATGGGGCTTCGCTGCGCTGGTCGAAGCCGATGGCCACAAAATTCTATTCGACACCGGTGCCCGCCCTCGTACCGTTCTCGAAAACGCTCGCGAACTGAAAATCGATCTCAGCGACGTCCAGGACGTGGTCCTCAGCCATTTTCATGACGACCACACCACCGGCCTGATGACTCTGCGCCGCGAATTTGCCAAGCAGAACCCCGCGGCTCTGTCTCGCGTCCACGTCGGAAAGGGCATCTTCCTCGAGCGTCGCGGCCAGGATCACAATCCGATGATCGCCATGAAAAAAGAATTCGAAGCCACCGGCGGCCAGTTCATCGAGCATGACAAGCCCGAGCAGCTCTTTCCCGGCGTCTGGCTAACCGGCCCCGTGCCGCGCATTTATCCGGAGAAAAATTATCCTTCCGGCATCGAAGTCCACGAAGGCTTCAACTGGGTCGAAGACAATTTGCCGGAAGATCAATCCCTCGTCTTCGACACCGCCAAAGGTCTGGTCCTGCTCGCTGGTTGCGGCCACGCCGGCCTTGTCAACACCCTGGAATACGCGCGCAAGGTCATTCGTCCAGCGCCGGTCGACGCCGCTATCGGCGGCTTCCACCTTTATAACGCCAAAGAAGATCGGCTCGATTGGACCGCGGGCAAGCTCAAGGAATTTCAGGTCGCGCAGATTCTCGGAGCGCATTGCACCGGCATCGAAAGCGTGTACAAACTGCGCCAGAAACTCGGTCTCAGCCGCCACGACTGCGTCGTGGGCACCATTGGCGCGACCTTCGATTTGCAGGATGGCATCCGCACCGGCCCTATCGCCCAATGAAAGCAGGCCTCATGCACCGCACCCGGCAGCGTTTTGAACTTTTCCTTTCGCTCGGTTTGCTTCTGCTTCTCGCGCCTCGCTGCTTGGCTCAAGAGGCCGCGCCCAATTCGCCGGACTTCTCCGCCATGTTCGACAAACAGGACGCGATGATTCCCGCCCGCGACGGCGTCAAGCTGCACACCGAAATCTACACCCCGAAGAATATCCAGGAAGCGCTGCCCATCATTCTCGAGCGCACCCCCTATGGCACCTCCGATGACGACAAGGGGTACAGCCGCCTTCTCGTCCTTTACTCCGAAATGATTCCCGATGGCTACATCTTCGTCTTTCAGGACATTCGCGGCCGCTACGGCTCCGAGGGCCAGTTCGTCATGCAGCGTCCCGTTCGCGACCCGAAAGATCCGAAAGCTATCGACGAAGGCACCGACACCTGGGACACCATCGACTGGATGGTCAAAAACGTTCCCCACAACAGTGGCTCCGTCGGTCTTCTCGGGATTTCCTACGGCGGCTGGCTTACCGTCATGGGCATGCTCGAGCCCCATCCCGCCCTCAAGGCTGTTTCCGAACAGGCTTCGCCCGCCGACATGTTCCTCGGCGACGATTTCCATCACAACGGGGCCTTTCGTCTCAGCTACGGCTTCGAATACTCCACCATGATGGAAACCGGCAAAACCAATTTCGCTTTTGCCTTCGACCGTTTCGACACTTACGACTGGTACCTACGCCTCGGCCCCCTCTCCAATGCCAACGCCAAATATATTCACGGATCGCTTCCCACCTGGAACGATTTCACCTCCCACCCGAACTACGACGACTTCTGGAAGGCCCAGGCGATGGCCTACCTTCTGAAAAAGCCTACCGTTCCAAACCTCAACGTCGCGGGTTGGTGGGATCAGGAAGACTTTTACGGGCCAATGAAAATCTACGAGATCCTCGAGAAGAACGATCCCGAATCATCTCAACTATCTCGTCGCCGGTCCCTGGAATCATGGCGGATGGGCCCACGGCCTCGGCAATCATCTCGGAGACATCCCCTTCGGCAGCGATACCAGCGTCTACTTTCGCCAAAAAATCCAGGCGCCCTGGTTTGCCTACTGGCTCAAGGAAAAAGGCAGAGCTTCCCGTCAAAGAGGCGGTGCTCTTTCAGACCGGCAGCGACACTTGGACTTCCTTCGACGCTTGGCCTCCACGCGAAGCGCAAACCCGCAATCTCTATTTCCGCGAAAACGGCGAGCTCTCTTTCGATCCGCCGCAAGAAATCCGACCCGACAAGCGGCTTCGACTCTTACGTCAGCGATCCCGCGCATCCCGTGCCGTATCGCCACCGCCCGATCGACATGACTTATCCCGACGATCATCCCGGCGGCTGGTCCACCTGGCTCGTGGAGGACCAGCGCTTCGTCGATCGCCGTCCCGACGTCCTCACCTGGCAGACTCCGACACCTTAAGGACGACGTCACTCTCGCCGGCCAGGTCACCGCTAAGCTCTTCGCCTCCACCACCGGCACCGACAGCGACTGGATCGTCAAGCTCATCGACGTCTATCCGGAAAAAATACGCGCGGACTGGAAGCTCTCCGGCTTCGAGTTGATGATCGCCGACGAAGTCTTCCGCGGCCGCTTCCGCAAGTCATTCGAAAACCCGAGCCGATGACTCCCGGCGACCGTCACGCCCTTTACCGTCGACCTGCACACCGCGAACCATGTTTTCAAAAAGGGCCACCGCATCATGGTCCAGGTGCAAAGCACCTGGTTTCCCATCATTGATCGCAATCCACAAAAATTTGTGCCGAACATTTTCGAAGCCAAGGAAAGCGACTTCCAGCAAGCCACCCAGCGCATCTTTCGCTCGAAAAAGTTTCCTTCGAGTGTCGCTATCTCGGTTGTCCCCGCGAGTGTCGCCCACTGAGCCGGTGGCCCATGAGCTCCGCGTGTTATTCTCCCGCTGTTCCATTCGCATCAGGAGGTTCGATGGGTCTTCGATCTTTCCGTCTTCTGCTTTTCGCCATGGCGGGCTTCTTGCTCTGTCCCGCTCTTCTTCCTGCTCAGGAAGGCCCGGATCTTTCCGCCAAGTTTGATAAGGCCGAAGTCATGATCCCTGTGCGCGACGGCGTCAAGCTGCACACCGAAATCTACACGCCCAAGAACGCCATCGAGCCCTTGCCCATTCTCTTCGAACGCACTCCTTACGGAATTTCCAGCCCCTCCAAGGGCTACAGCAGCCATGCTCGAGCCGCTATCTACGAAATGATTTCCGAAGGCTACATCTTCGTCTTCCAGGATATTCGCGGCCGCTACGGCTCCGAAGGCAAATTCGTGATGCTCCATCCCGTCCACGACCCCAAAGACGCGAAGGGCATCGACGAAAGCCACTGACACCTGCGACACGATCGACTGGCTCGTCAAAAATGTTACGCACAACAACGGCCGCGTCGGTCATCGACGGCATTTCCTACGATGGCTATCTCGTCACCATGGGCATGATCAATCCGCATCCCGCGCTCAAAGCCGCCTCCGAGCAAGCCTGCATGGGCGACACCTTCCTCGGCGACGACTTCTTTCACAACGGCGCCTTCCGCCTCAGTTACGCGTTCGAATACGCTCGCGCTCCTCGAGCAGAGCAACGAAAATTACAGCTTCCCCTTCGATCGCTTCGATCTCTACGAGTGGTATCTCAGCCTCGGCCCTCTTTCCAACGCCAACGCCAAATATTTCCACGGCAAGATTCCCACGTTGGAACGATTTCGTCGCCCATCCCAAGCTACGACGAATACTGGAAGCATCACGCCGTCGCCTATGGATTGAAGGAACCCACCGTGCCCAACCTCAACGTCGCCGGCTGGTGGGATCAGGAGGACTTTTACGGGCCGGTCGCTACCTACCAGCGTCTCGAAACGCTCGACAAGAAAAATATCAACTATCTCGTTGCCGGTCCCTGGAATCACGGCGGCTGGGGCGACGGCGCCGGCAAATCGCTCGGCGAGATTCCTTTTGGCAGCGACACTGCGCTCTACTTCCGCCAGAAAATTGAAGCGCCCTTCTTCGCGTTCTATCTCAAGGACAAAGGCTCGCCAGCCCCTCAAGGAAGCTATGCTCTTCCAGACCGGCAGCGACAAGTGGACGCATTTCGATTCCTGGCCGCCGCGCGAAGCCGTCAATCGCAATCTCTACTTCCATGAAAACGGCTCCTTGTCCTTCGACCCCCGCAAGCGGATTCGCCCGAATCATTCGACTCCTACGTCAGCGATCCCGCGCATCCCGTTCCGTATCGTCACCGCCCGGTCGACATGACCTACCCCGAGGATCATCCCGGCAGTTGGTTCACCTGGCTTGTTCAGGATCAGCGCTTCGTCGATCAGCGCCCGGACGTTCTCACCTGGCAGACCGCCGAGCTCACCGACGACGTCACCCTCGCCGGCCAGGTCACCGCGCAAGCTCTTCGCCTCCACCACCGGCAGCGATTCCGATTGGGTCGTCAAATTGATCGACGTCTATCCCGAAAAGTATTCTGCAAGACTGGAAGCTCTCCGGTTTCGAACTCATGATCGCCGACGAAATCTTCCGCGGCCGCTTTCGCAATTCCTTCGAAAAGCCCGAGCCGATCACGCCGAGCGAAGTCACCCCGTTCACCATCGATCTGCACACCGACGATCACGTCTTCAAGAAAGGTCACCGCATCATGGTGCAGGTCCAGAGCACCTGGTTCCCGCTCTACGATCGCAACCCCCAAAAATTCGTGCCGAATATTTTCGAAGCCAAGGAAAGCGACTATCAGAAGGCCACCCAACGCATCTACCGTTCGAGCAATACCCCTCAAGCGTGGAGATGTCCGTGCTCCCCGCTGGCGCTGCCGCCGCCAACTAGTCCGGCGAGCGCGTTTTCCCTCAGCCCTCGTCTACTTCTTCTTCGTGTACGTAAAGTCGTACTCCACGTGCCACGTCTTCCCGCCATCCGTCGATCCCTGGCTGAATTGCCGCACCTTGTCCGCCCCCAGCTTGAAAAATTGTAAATGTCGCCGCAAAGTCGTTCCGTCCGGCTGCGGAATGTCATCCGTGAAATAATCCATCACTCCCTCCTTCAATCCGCCGTGAAAGAAAATGTTTCCTCCGACGTTGTCCACCCAGTACTGCTCCCACCTTTTCAGCGCCGGGTTATAGATGTTGTAGCTTTTCCCGGAATACAGGCTGTTCAGGCTCTTCCAGTTCTCCTGCACCACGCAATCTTCCAGGATCAATTCGATCTTGCTGTTTCCCGCCGGCACCGCTCCCTGCGTCGTGCTCACCGTCCATTCGCCCTAGCCAGAAATCGAACTGCCGGTTTTCCGCCGTATACGCGCATGGCTTCTGATTTTTCTTGGCTTGCTCCACCGCTTTCGCAAACCGCGCATCGCCTCGCAGCGCTGCGAATTTCGGATTGTCATTCAGCGTTTCCGGCTCCGAATAACCCTGGTTTACCGCTTTCTCCAGCGCATCCAGCGCTTTGTCGGTCTGTTTCTGTTCCGCATAGACCTCGCCCTTTCCATACTCCCCAAACATTCCCGCCCCGCCTGCGGTGGCCTTATCGAACGCCGCAATCGCCTCTTCGTACCGGCTCAGTTCCTGCAGCGATTTTCCCAGCCGGAACCATACCCGCGGTGGCGCGTTTGGCTGCTTCGCCAATTCCTCATACAGCTTCGCTGCCTTTGCCCAGTCCTTCGCTTCGTACGCCGCGCCGGCCGCTGCCGCTGGTGAATCATCCGCGGGGTTTGCTCGCCATGTCGCCTGGGTGCGTCCCGGCGCAATTACAAATATCCAGGCTGCCACGAGCAGAAAAACTCTCTTCATGATTCCTCCATCCAATTTGGCGTCCAATTTTGCAGCACGGTGTAGGTGCGTTCGTCTTTCGCTGCTTTTCCCTCGCTAGGGCAGCCAGCATTCCACAGTTCCGGTTCCGCAAGAGAATTGGTCCTTGTCCTTGGATCGTTTCCTAACACCTTCATTTGCAATGCCTTGTACCCGTCAGGCCTTTCGCGATTCTTCCCAGATCCGCTGCCGCCCGCCTAAATTTCAGGAAGGTATACAGTTTTCTCCACTCTCTTCCATGTTTTGTAACTTTCTTGTCATCACCGCCGCTTCGTTGAAACTTAACTTAATGGAAAATCCGTATTCTCAGAAAACACTTCTCTATTTGCTGCGTCTATCTGGGCAAGGGTGGGTCTATGGGACTCGATTTCAGTTCGACGCTGGATCCGGAAATGGCCACGCGAGCCAGAACTGCGCTCCAGTTAAGTTCTCGTTATATTCGTTTTGGGCCCTTCCAGGTTGACCAGCACCGCCAGGAAGTCTCGCGCAATGGCACGCGCCTCAAGCTTCAGGGTAAGGTTTATCAGGTCTTGCTTGCCCTCATTGAAAAACAGGGCGACGTCGTCACGCGCGAAGACTTGCGCGCCCGTCTCTGGCCCGCTGACACCCACGTCAACTACGACGCCAACGTCAATACCACCGTGAACAAGCTCCGCCAGGCTCTCGGCGATTCTTCCGATAAGCCCTTATACGTCGAAACCATTCCTCGTAAGGGCTACTGCCTCGTCGCCCAACCGGAATTCGCCGATGTTCCCATCGCTGCCGTCAAGCCGATTGCCGAACCCGTTCCGGGCCATCAGCAATCGCTCGCTTCGGCCGCGGCTCCTCGTTCGGAGTTGTGGATCACCTTCGGTGTGATCGGCTTGATTCTCGTGGGCATGTTGCTCGGCGCGGTCGTCACGCGACTCTGGCTTTCCCACTTTTCGCCGCATTCGCTCTAGAGCGCTCCCGTAGTTCGCTTTCCATTCCTTACGAGCCAGGTTCCGTCCGCCGCCCTTTCGCTCGTGTGAACTCCATTCCCGTCGTTCGCCCCGCGTTCAACGTGAACCCCGCCGCTTCTTTCTCTCCGTCCTTTTTGAACGTGACCGTGATGTATCCTGCTTCCTCGCCGCCAAATCTGAACTTATTTTTCCCTACCGGCTTCAATTCCCTCGGCGTCAGATCGTTCGATCTCGTCAGCCCCGATTCATCCGCCATCGTCGTCACTTTCAGGCCTTCCTCCTTCACTTCCAGCCGGTACACCACCGCCAGTTCCGGGCTCCAGTAATCTCCCGCATACCCTTTCAGTTCCTCGGCGCTCATATGCACCGGCGTCTCCGCTTCCTTTTCTTCGTCCTCCTCAAGTTTCTTGGTTTCTTTCGCCTTCATCATGTTTGCCAGGTAAATGTCCGCCACTTGCCTGGCCCGCTTGGACGGGTTGGCGTTCCCCAGGTTGCATAGGCACGCCACGGAAAAATGTTGCTCCGGAAACCGCAGCAGTTCCGCTCGATATCCGCCCCACGCTCCGCCATGGCTCACCGAGCGCAGCCCGCGATAATCTGCCACCGCCAGCCCCCGCGCATAGTCCAGCGTCTTGCCGTTGTTCAGCTTCGCTCGCTCCTGGAGTTTTCCCACCAGCTCCCGCCCGCCTACACGCGAATTGTAAAAATTCTCGTCCCACTTCAGCAGGTCCTGCACCGACGTGTGCACCGCCCCGTCTCCAGTCTGCTCGAAATAAGACACATTCATCTTGTAGCCGTCCTTCTTCTCCTTCTCGTCGTACGCCAGTGCCCGGTTCGGCAACAGTTCCGTGTGATCGTCGCGATACAGCGTGTGGCTCATCTCCAGCGCCTGGAAGATATTATCCGCCGCAAATTCCCGCAGCGTCTTTCCGCTCACGCGTTTTACGATTACCGACAACAGGAAAAATCCCGTGTTGCTGTACAGATATTCGCTTCCCGGCGCGAAATTTAGCGCTTTTTGCCGCACGATCAGTTGCAGCGCG
Organism: uncultured Acidobacteriota bacterium; assembly: GCA_963819745.1. Classification (GTDB taxonomy): domain Bacteria; phylum Acidobacteriota; class Terriglobia; order Acidiferrales; family UBA7541; genus Acidiferrum. The sequence continues at coordinate 142,961 of CAWFXG010000015.1, forward strand.
TCCTCATCCGTCGTCACGCTGTCGATGTGCGTCCCTGCCAGCTCCATCAGCGCCAGATAATCCCGCAGCCCGCTGGTATGATTCAGCAGCTGCAAAATGGTGATTTTTGCTCCGTAGTCCGGCAGCTCCGGAACGTATTTGTGAATGTCGTCGTTCACCGACAGTTTCCCCTGCTTCTCCAGCAACAGGATGCTTGTCGCCGTGAACTGCTTCGATGTCGATCCGATGTCGAAAATCGTCTCCGGCGTGATCACCACGTTCTCTTCGATGTTCGCCAGTCCGTATCCCTTCTCGTACAGCATTTTCCCGTCCCGATACACTCCCAGCGCGCATCCCGGCGATCCCGCACGCGTCAGGTCCTCAAACACTTCGTCCACCGCCGGCGTCTTCTGGTCCGCGCTCTTATCCTTCGACGCTTGCGCTGCCAGCCCCAGCAGCAATCCCGCCGCAATCGCACCGCATCGCTTTTTCCATGCCGTCATTGGCGCCGCTCCTTTTTTCCGCGCCGAGTTTATCCGCTCTTCCCCGCTTCTACAATCCGTAGCCTCCTCTCGTGTACACTTTTCCTCCATGCTCACCGCCATCACGCGCGCCGTCAGTCCCGGCATCGTCCACTGTGAGCTCACTTTCGTCCCGCGCCAGCCCATTGATCTCGCCAAGGCCCGCGCCCAGCACCGCGCCTACGAATCTCTTCTCGCCTCTCTCGGCGCTCGCGTCATCTCCCTTACCGAACAGCCCGCCCTTTCCGATTCCATGTTTGTCGAAGATCCCGCCATCGTCTTCGACGAGCTCGCCGTCATCCTGCCTCTCGGCACCGCTTCCCGCCAACCGGAAGCCGCTTCTCTAGCCGCCGCTCTTGAACCCTTCCGCGCGCTCCACCATATCGTCGCTCCCGGACAGCTCGAAGGCGGCGACGTTCTCCGCATCGGCAAAAAAGTTTTTGTCGGCCTCACTACTCGTTCGAATGCCGAGGGCATTCGCCAGCTCGCCGCTATTCTCGCGCCCCACAGTTACGAAATGTCCGCCGTTCCCGTCACCGGATGCCTGCATCTCAAATCCGCCGTTACTTGGCTCGGCGGAAACACCCTTCTCGCCAATCGCGGCTGGTTCGAACCTGCCCCTTTTTCTGGCTACGACTGGATCGACGTGCACCCGCACGAGCCTCACGCCGCCAACGCTCTCGCCCTCGGCAAAACTGTGATTTTCCCCGCCTCTTTTCCGCTCACTCGCGCGCGCATCGAAGCGAGCGGCTTTCACGTCACTCCCCTCGACATCTCCGAGCTCCAGAAAGCCGAATCCGGCCTCACCTGCTCCAGCCTCCTCTTCGACGCCCACTAAGCGCAGCCCCCTCCGCCTGTTCCCTAGTGGGCCTTTCGTGGCACAGCCAATCCTGGCCGTGCTCCTCCTCCCAACACAAAAAAAGCGGCCGCCCCGTCTCCAGAGCAGCCGCTTCCTTCTGTCTTCCTGACTTCGTTAATTCGCCAGCTTCTCCACTCCGTGCGCCACGAACACCGGCTGCCCGCTGATCGGGTCTCGCAGCACGATGCCCACCACGCGTATCGGTATTGCCGTTGTCCCTGTCAGGTCGCCCAATCCGGTCAACCCGCCGCGGAAGTGCGTGAACGGCGTCACGTACACGGTCACCGGCCCATTGAACAGCACACCCGCCAGCCCGTTCGAATCGAACTGGAACGTGCTTGCGCTGGTGTTCGTGCTGCCTGCCACCCAGCTTCCGGTGTGCCCTTCATGCCGCAGCACCACGCGCTTCACGGTCACCGCTCCATTGCTGAATGGCCCGCCGATCGTCACGTGCTGGCCCGGCACCATCAATCCGCTGTTGAACAGGAACGTGTGGAAGTTCAGATGCCACCAGTAGACCAGGAAGTTTTCGTTCCCGGTCAGGTTGATCGTCGAAATCTGCCCGGTCTGGAATCCCGTTCCCGTCGGCAGCGTCCCGCGCACGTACAAATCGAAATCGTTCGCCGGACCCGTTCCCGGATCGACAAACGTCACCAGCCCGCCCGCGTAGAACTTGTCCTGAGACACGATCGCCACCGTATCCGCCAGGATCGCCGCCGAAGTCCGGTCCAGCGTGCCGGAGGTCGCCACCACTGACGTTGCCGTCAGGTCCCCGAGTCCCTCGCCGTTTTCGAACTCCGTCTGGTCGTTCACGTTCACCGTGAATTGATGCCCGAACGGTCCCTGCACCATGAACGAGTTGCCGCTCGCGTTCACGTTCGTCACCCCGGCCACGAAGTCCTCGATGTTCGCGTCCGCGTCGCTGGGTGTGATCGCCTTCAGGTTCAGCATCGGGTTCACCGCGCCGGTGATCTGTCCGCTGCCGTCCACCGTGATCGAATCGCGCAGGTCGAACTCAAACGACAGTCCGATGATGTTGTTCGCGCTCACCGTCAGCGGGCTGCTCAGGTTGATCGTCACGCTCGATTGCGTCAGCGTCGCCGCCGGCGTCGTCGTGCTGTTCAGCGTCGTGACCGTCGGCCGCGTCGGAGGATTCGTCTGCGGATTGGTCACGTTCAGGTATCCGATCTGCGGGTTCGCCAGCGTCGCCGTCACACTCGTATACGTCCCCGCCGGAATCGTGTTCAGGTCCAGCAGCGTGTGCAGTCCGTTCAGCCGCGCGAAGTCCACCGTCTGCGTGCTGTTCAACACGTTCACCGGCGGATTCGTTCCATCCGAAACCGTCAGTCCGGTGATGTCCACTTGAAACGAGACCACGCTCTTCAGCGGCGCGTCCGTTCCGGTCACGAACAACATTCCGCTCTCCGCCTGCATCGGCGGTGTCGTACTCGTCGTTCCGCCCCCGCATCCTATCGTCGCCGCTGCCACCGCCGTCCCCAATATTGCCGCCAGGGCATTCCTCAACCACTTCGTGGATTTCATGGGTCAGTTCCTTTCCTGCCTTGTGAATTTTGGCCGGCGCTCCCCAAGCCCCGGGCACCAAACGCATGGCTCCTCAAACCCACCTCCAGCAGAAAAGTTGCATGGCTAAGTTTCCATTTATCAATTACTTGACTGGTAGTACTACAGCCCGCCCGCTCCGCTCTCCCTCCATTCCGTCGTCTCCAGTCTGCGAGTGTGTTACATTCTGCCGCACGTGAGGCATTCACAAATGGATGATGACTCTAGCCGAGCCTTTTTATCGCGCTTGATTGCCGGCACTGGTGCCGCCATGGCCTTTGGAGCCTTGCCTGATTTTTCTCTGGCCTACGAGCACGCGACCGCCCAGGCCAATGCCGGCGAGAACAAGCTTGCCTTCTTCACTCCGGAAGAAGCGCGCCAGATGGAAGCGGTCTGCGAGCAAATCATTCCTTGAAACTTCACTAGCCTGCTTTCGTGCGTGCTATAAATTAGCCATCCCCTTCCGCGGCACTTTTGTGCTCGCCGCAGTCACTTCCGACGCTACGGCGGAAAGCGGAACGATGAAGAAAAAGCGGCTAGGGGAACTTCTCCATGAGCGCGGCCAAATCTCAGCGGCCGACCTGAAGAAAACGCTACAAGAGCAGCAAGGCAAAGTTATCCACCTCGGAGAATTGCTCTCCAACGCAAGCTCGTCTCCAAAAAAGACTTGGCCCAGGCACTGGCCGAAATCTCCTCAGTGGAGTATGTAGACTGTAAAAAACTCCTGCCGACCGCCGCCGCCCTGAAATTGATTCCTCTGGCCCTGGCCAAGCGGTGCCGCGCCATTCCCATGTCCGTGGACGACAAAACTCTCACGGTGGTGATGGCCGAGCCGCAAAACATTCAAATTCTCGATGAACTCCAATTCAATACCGGTCTCAAGGTTCTCGCCAAATTCGCTTTTCAGGGAGAACTCGCCCAGGCTCTCGACCGGATCTACGCCGATGCTTTGGCCGAGGCCGTTCAGGTCGCCGACGACACGACCGGCATGGAGTTTATCTCCTCCAGCGCCCAAGAGCGCAACGTCGAAGCCATGCGCGACATGCAGGTGGAGTTGCAGCAGAAATCCAAAACCACTCCTGCCGTTCATCTCGTCGCCACCATGATCAAGACCGCCGTGGCTCGCGAAGCCAGCGACATTCACATTGAGCCCCAACAAAACGACACCGCCGTCCGCTTCCGCATCGATGGCATCTTGCGCGAATTTCAGCGCATTCCGCGCGTCCTCCAACACACCGTCGTCTCGCGCATCAAGATTCTCTCGGATATGGACATCGCGGAGCGCCGCAATCCCCAGGACGGAAGGTTCTTCGTCAAAATCAGCGGCCGTCGTGTGGATCTCCGCGTTTCCACCCTGCCAACTCAGTATGGAGAAAAAGTGGTCATGCGCCTCCTTCAGGGCGATTCGCCGCTCAAGGATTTTGCAAACTTGGGAATTCCAAAAGAGCTTGTCGATGGGCTTGCGGAAACGATCCGCCTGCCGCAAGGAATGCTCCTGGTCACCGGACCCACGGGCTCGGGCAAGAGCACCACCTTGTACTCTTGCCTCCACCAGATTCGCCGTCCGGCAGTTAATGTCGTTACCGTAGAGGATCCCGTGGAGTATGTCCTGCCCGGGCTGAACCAGGTGCAGGTCAACGTTAAAACCGGCTTGACCTTCGCCAGTTGTTTGCTGTCGGTGCTGCGCCAGGATCCCGACGTTGTTATGGTCGGTGAGATTCGCGATACCGAGACCGCGGAGATCGCCATCAAAGCGGCGCAAACCGGCCACTTCGTGCTCTCCTCGCTGCATACCAACGACAGCATTTCCGCCGTCACGCGGCTTCTGGACCTGGGCATTCCTGGATACCAGATCAGCGGCGCTTTGAGCGCCATCATTGCGCAGCGCCTGGTGCGGCGCCTGTGCTCCTGTCACTCCTCCGCGAAACCTGATCAGGAGTACGTCGACAAGCTCATGGGAGCCGGAATGGTGGAGCCGCCCGCCATACACAACCTCGCTAACGGCTGCGACCTCTGTGACTTCAGTGGTTACCGGGGCCGGGTAGGTATTTACGAAATGCTGCGCCTCAATGACTCGCTCCGTCAGGCCATTCGCTCCGGTGGCCACAACGATCAGGTTCGCGTTCTCGCCCGCCACAATGGCATCAAGTTCATGCAGGAATGCGCCCTGGACCTGGTCTACGACGGCGTCACCACTCTTGAAGAGGTACAGCGCGTCATTGCTTTCACCCAGATGTCCATGCAAGCCTGCGGCTCGTGTTCTCGGCGGCTTTCCTCGAATTTTGCGTTCTGTCCTTATTGTGGCGCCAAGCGTCATAGCCCGCACGTACCGACGCCCGCCGAACAATCGGACGGCGCACAAGCGACGGTGCACGAATGAGTAAGCATTCTGGAATCGAACTAGGTCTCGGGACCAGCGGACGCAGCGATCAGCGCGTGAACAGCGTCAGGAAGATCACCATCTCGTACGAAGGGCGAGATGAAATCATCGTGGTCAAACCTCCGGACCTGAGTAGAGGCGGCATGTTCATCAATACCAGCCAAAGTTTTCCGGAAGGCGCCGTCCTTAACCTGCGTTTCGAACTGTTGCTTACCGGAGCGCAGATCGAAACGCGCTGCGAGGTGCGATATTGTCAGCCTACGATTGGCGTTGGCGTCCAATTCATTGGACTGTCCCACGCTGCGGCGCGCTCCATTGAGCTGGAGATTGACCGGTATCACCAGCGTGCCGCCCAAAAACAATCGCCGCGTCGCAAATCCAAAGGCGCCTCGCCAACTGCGCGTAGACGCCGTCGTTGACTTGCCCTCGCTTGGGGTGCGTCGCATCCGCCCTACATGGCTGGATTCTGCGCGGCTCCGAGGGAAGAACTAATAAACAAGGGCGGGTCGAGCACCCTCGCTGAACCCCCCAATCACCACCTTCATGCTGCGCAACGCCCTGCGCTGGTGTTTCGATCCGGTATTGCGTTGTTCGACGTTTTGAATTGTGGAACGGAGATTACTTGCGCCCGCCGCCCAGACTAGCCAACGCTTTTCGGGCATCTACGATGGCCATGTGTTCGGTGCCGCCGTATTCAATGCAACTCCGCAGTCGCTCCTCAATTGCCTTCAGCGCTGTTACCACCCGACCCGGTACTTGCGCCCGGTCCACCTCCAGAACCGCTGAGTCGTAGGTCTGCTGCCACCAATAGGTCTTTGAAGTAGTCATATGGACTTGACTGTACGCTGATGTATAGGGGAAAGATACTGGGAGGTCTTTCCACGCGGCTGCTCGGAGCTCAAGAAATTCCTGTCCACCTGGTCAAAATTTACCCGACATTGGCCCCCCACAGGTCAGCTGCGAGGCGCGAATAAGCTGGACTTTAACGTGGAAAAGGGCCCTAATCAAGGCGAACAGACCCACCCAAGATAGACCTGAGATAAGTGATCATCGAAAGAGGAATACATGCAGTTCAAAAAAGTTGTTGTCGTGTGTGCCGTGGTGTGCGCGGGGCTGATGTTGAGCGCCGCAGCCAAGGCATCGGATCCGCAGTCAGGGACATGGAAGTTCAATGCCGGTAAGTCCCTCTACAGTCCGGGACCTGCGGCAAAAAGCATTACGCTGACGATCTTGGCCGAGGAAAAGAATGTTAAGGTTCATTCCGAAGGTATCGACGGTGAAGGCAAAGCCACAAAAGTCGACTTCACGGCGAAATTTGACGGGAAGGATTATCCGGCAACGGGAATCGCTGCGGGAGACATGGTTTCAGTCGAACGAGTGGATGCGAACACTCTCCGCGTGAGTATGAAAAAGGGCGGACAGACAATGATGACCGTTACCTCGGTGGTGTCCGCGGAGGGGAAGTTGCGAACCTCCACGTTTGTGGGCAAAGACGCGGAAGGCCATGACGTCAAGAACGTAGTGGTCTACGACAAGGAGTAGTTAGACGCAACAGACTCGGATATGCCGGCCCTTCGGAGAAATTGCCGGAGGGCCGGTTTTTATTGGGAAGCACGCAGAAGTCATCACATCGTCACGAACGCAGCCAACGGAATGCACGCGAAAATCAACCGGAGCCTTCTTCAGGAAGGTCTCTTTTGCAACCATCTGCGTTTGGATCGCTTAGCCCGCAACGGCTTGTCGGAGTATATCGAAGCTACTGATTGCTTCGGTCTCGGTAGCATAGACGCTAAAGACCGTCAGCAATCTCGTCAATTGCAGGAGATCATGAAACTTATTTCCCAAATCACATAGGTGCAATTTTGTGCCTTGTTTCTTGGCGCTTACGTGCGCCGCCACGAGAATCCCCAATCCTGCGCTGTCGATGTATGTGACCTCCGCCATGTTGAGGATAATCTTTTTCTTTCCGTCGGCAATTAGGCTCTTCACTGTCTCGCGAAGAGCATTGCTTTCCTCACCTAAGACGATGCGGCCGCGCAAAGTGACGACAGAGATGTCTCCTATTTGCTTGTCCGATATATGTATTGCCATTTTTCACCTCAGTGCGAATATGGGGATTTTAGCCGTCGGCCTTGGTGGTCAACGAGTCCAAGCCGTCATCAGCGGCACCGTAGCGATGCCAACAAGAACAAAGGCAACTGCGCACAAGACATAGTCGAGGGGACGGAAAGGTTCTGGCATCCGGCTAAGGCTCTAGCGCCGGGAAAAGCATAGCCGGTAGACTGCGGCAAATCTGTCCGGTTTGGAACACTGTCGCCACATCCGAAGGACAAGCCGCCAACCAAGCAGGCCTAATCAGCTTTAGACGCGCTTCTTTCTCGTTCAATCGCCTCCGCCGCGCAGAGTCTGCGGTCTACGTGAGGTTCATTGCGCGGGGCACCTGAACGCAGCACGCATCTCTTTCCGGCAGCTACCCCGCAGGTGGGACATGGTACCGAGGACGTTTGTTTCTTGGTCAAGTCTCCCCTTTTCATTCGGAGATGATAACCGTCTGACGCTTCAAATCTCCCCAGTTTGGAACATTTCTGCTACCAACCAGTACTGTCAGGGCGGCGGAGTCGACATTGTTGGAGATGTCCGCTAATAGTTATCAGGCGTGCCCGAAATGCGGAATATTTGGTGATGAAAAGTGGTTGCCATATTCTCTATCCCCGCGTCTAACCGGCTAGACAAAGTGACGCTGCATGTTCAGTGCTACTCGAATTCCCGCCCGACGCTATCATTCCTCGTTTATTCATCCTATCCGGAAGCTCATGCTCTCCTGTCTGCTTGGGCCGGGTGGACCACCCTTACCGGCAACCACGCTGGGGGTGCCGCACCCGGCTTGGTGGCAAACCAGTATCAGCATGCTGGACTGCACTCTCGGCCCGGGAGTAGGATTTTGCGTAAATGCGACCCCTTCGGTATTCCATCAACGTCACATTGGACGGGTGCTGCGATCATCGTGCAGTCTTCGCGGACGAAGACTTGCATCGTCACGCCACCGAGAACCTCCACCGCGCCGATGCCCTCCTCTTGGGTCGGGTGACTTACGAAATGATGGAGGCAGCGTTCCGCCCGCCGGCGACGACGCGCGCGACGCCTGATTGGATGGAACCCTTCGCCCGCACAATCGATGCGGCTAAGAAGTACGTCGTGTCCAGCACCCTGGACCGGGTCGATTGGAACGCCGAGCTCGTGCGCGGGGATCTAGGGAAGGCCGTTCAGCAGCTCAAGCGGGAGTCCGGTAAGGGACTGATCGTGGGAGGCGTTAAGCTCCCCATGGCGTTGGCGGAGCTGGGATTGATCGATGAGTACGAGTTCGTGGTGCAGCCCAGGCTAGCGGGCCACGGGCCCACGTTGTTCGCGGGGCTATCGAAGCATGTCGACTTGAGGCTCGTGAGCCGGTTGGAGTTCGGCTCGGGAGCGGTGGCGATGCGGTATGAGCCGAGAAGCTAGCCATTGGGCCTGTTAGCGCGGGTGGACCACCCTTACGGCCGACCACCGTTTTGGGTGCCGCACCCTGCGTGTTTCAGGCTGCGGATTTTGACTTTTCTATCCGCCGCTGCAGATCGCTCCCGTTTTCACCTTTTCTCTGAAACCTCCAACGGCTCCAACCCTCATCGCGCGCGACGTTCGGACGGCCGGGTGGACCACCCTTACCGGCAACTACGCTGGGGGTGCCGCACCCGGCGCTTTTCAGGGTGCGAATTTTCACTTTCTGTCTCGGTTCAAGCCGGCTGTCCCCCGCCTGTCATCGGCCGCTGTAGAATGCCCGCCTCCAGCTTGCTGTGCTGTTGCAACCATATCGTAATGCGATACGTCCCATAGACAGGGTTGGACTGCGTGCCGCTCTGACCATTCGAGCCGGCGCCTGGCAAGGAGCACTCCATGTACGATCGCAAGCATTCCTCTTGGGAGTCTGAGCCGCGGATTTGGTATCTTCTTCCCGCCACTCATAAAAATTTGGCAAACAGCGTCCTCAGCTTTCGACGCTGGAACATTGTGATCATCGCGATTCTGGGAATGATGGTCCTCGGCATAATGCTTCTGGCGATTGTCCCATCGCCCGCGCACAGTCCCACCGCCGCGCACGCCCCGCTCAATCATCCCGAGAGTGCCGCACCGGCCAAACATCGCATCTCCAGGGTCCGCACCCACCAGCACACCGGCTCCGCCACTGCCTAGAATTCTCGGCGGTGTGCTGAAAAGCTAAGATTTTTACCATTACTCTTCCGGACTCGTTGTGCCGCATATCATCGTGAACTTCAGCCCAACTGTCTGCAGACAAAAAAACGGACTTTCCCCATCCCGGCCCTTGGAATAAGGTGGTTGTGGGAGCCATTGGTGACCAGGGAACAGAATGCGCGCCGCCCCCAACGTTCGAATGCATACCATTCAGTAATAGGTATTGACATACTAACTTATCCGTGCTATCCTTCCTCGTGTTATTCGCATTTCACGGCCCACCTCTGCTCTCCACCTCTCCTGCACGCCCCTTAACCACCCTCGCACGCCTTCCTCTAAACCCTTTCGATTCCGCACTTGCGCAACTGCATCACAACAAACCACTTCAACTCCCTTTAGAATCCGCACTTACGCAGAACCCGGGGGGAGGGGTCCCTCGCACCTCCTCGCCTCCTCTCTTCGTCTATACTTATGCTGGTCCGCTGCCATCCAGCTCGGTCGGCCGGCCTACTTTCCCTGCGAGGTGTAGCGTGATCCGGCGCGGTCTGTTCCTTACATCCTTACTTCTTTCCTTCGTCGCCTCGTCCCCGGCGCAAACCGTCGACCAGATCCTCGCCAAAGTCTTCACCGCCCGCGGCGGTCTCGACAAGATCCACTCCGTCAAGACCGAGCGCGTCTCCGGCACCATCACCTTCGGCGCCGACACTTCCGGTCCTTTTTCCGTCGAGTTTGAGCGCCCTCTCAAGATGCATATGCAGCTCACCATTCAGAACCAGACCATGGTCCGCGTCTTTGACGGCAAAACTTCCGGATGGGCCAACAATCCCTTCGCCGGCAAAATGAATCCCGAGCCGCTTTCTGAAGACGAGCTGAAGAATATGTCCGACGAAGCCGATTTCGACGGCCAGTTCGTCGACGCCCGCCGTAAGGGCAATCAGATTGTCCTCGTCGGCAAGGACAAGGTCGGCGACAAGGACGCCTGGCGCGTCAAGCTCACCACCAAGGCCGGCGAGGTTCGCCAGTATCTTTTCGACGCCAACACTTTCTTGCTGCTCAAGTGGGAAGGCCAGCGCAAGTTCGAGGGCAAATCCATGCCTGTCGAATCCTATTTCAGCGATTACCGCGACGTGGACGGCCTCAAGTTCGCGTTCCGTATCGAATCCGGCGCCTCTTCCACCGAAATCAACCAGAAAATCGTCATCGACAAGATCGAAGTCAATCCCCAGCTCAGTGCATCCGAGTTCGCCAAACCCGCGACTCCCGCGCCCGCTGGAGCTTCGGATTCCGCCGCTCCTCCGGAGTCCGAACCGCAATGACCCGTAACTGTGAAGCGTCTAATGTTCTTTGGAATGGGATCGATACAGATCGGCGATGGAATACGTGGCGCCCAGAAAGAAAGTCACGCGGGGTAAGTGTCCGTACACCGCAACATACGCGCCGGCATCCAGCACCAGCCGCGGCTTCACCGTATAGGTCGGCGCTGCCAGCAGCACCATCGTCGCGGGTGTGCTCGCATTCGTCCGGCTGAACCCCGCGATTTCCGCCGTGTACGCCCACTTTCCGCTCAGCGGGTGCGCATAGGAAAGCGCCGTGAAATAATTTCGATCGTATCCGCCGCCGGGATGCGCGACGAATTGCACTCCTTCGTTGACGTCGAAGTGGTGCTGGCCGAAGTCCTTGCTGACCAGCAGTTGCACGGAATGCCCGGCGGCTCCCGTGCCCAGGGAATGCGTCGCCGTCGGCAAGGTCGCGGTGTACAACAGCGACAGGGTGGGCCGGGTGCCCTTCTGCGGGAGGAACTTGTACTTGAATCCGATGCCGGAATCGCTGAAACCGCTGACGCCCGCGTCGCGCTCGATGGGATTGCTGGCCAGCCGCAACTCGAGATTGGAGAATAGCCCGAACTTCAGCAACGCGTTCATGTTCTGGTGGCCGTCGCCGCCCTCAAAACCGTATTCGATCTCCAGCACGCCGCGCTGCACCGCTTCCGCGGTGGTGGCGAAGGTGGGGCGATTGGGTACCGCGGTAATCTCATCGGGATTCGGCGCAGTCGTTGCGTTCTGATTCTGCGTTTGCGATGCGGGTTTGCTGCCGGAATCCTGGCTCTGCGTTTGCGGTTGGCTCTGGTTTTGTTTTTGGTCCTGGGCTCGACCCTGATCCTGGTTGTTATCCTGCTCCTGGGCCAGCGCGGGATGCGCGCACAGCCCGAGGCCCAGCAGCATGAGGATAGGAAGGCAGCGCATCACAGCGGACCGTGGTTAACCATGTTAAAGTGTTAAAGTAAACTAGAATTAATTCCGGGAAGTGCCAAGGATTTCCCGGAGGGCCGTCGGCATCCGGCCATTCCCAACGGAATGTTATTCTGAGCCAATGGCGGACCGCAAGGAGAAGACCAGCGAACCGGATGCCGGTTTGTGCGCTTCCTGCGCGCATTCCCGCCACGTCGCTTCGGCGCGCGGCTCGGTATTTGTCCTGTGCCAACTTTCCGCCAGCGATCCGCGCTTCCCGAAATATCCGCGCCTTCCGGTGCTCGCTTGCTCCGGCTACCGGCCGCATCCTGACGCGACCTAGCCCGATCCGTAATTCTTCCCCATCGTATAAATAACTCTGTGGTAATATCCGGGGCCTTCCCTCCCGGAAGCCCTCCCAAAAGGATGTGCCATGTTCCGCGGACTCTTGTGCCTTTCGGCCTGTCTGCTGCTGCTTGTTTATCCCGTGCGCGTCCGCTCCGACACTCTGCGCATCACCAGCACGCCATCGGGGGCGCAGGTGAAGATCAATGGCGTCGCCGTCGGCACCACTCCGTTCCGCAAGGATTTCCCCGGAGGATACTTCCATCGCACGCGCACCGCGCTGGGCTCGCGGCTGGAGCATGCCATCGCGGTGCGCATCGTGCTGCCGGGTTACGCAGCGAAGGAGCTGTTGCTCACCGACGGTCCAAAGGAGTGGGTATCGCTGAAGGGGCACGATTACGGGCAGTATTGGCTGTTCAAGGGCAACGAGTTTCACGTGGAGCTCATGCGCGCGGAGGATGCGTTCACGGGAACGGTGGAAGCCGGCCTGAAGCCGTCGGCCGGCCGGAACCCGGCGATTGGTTCGGGAATGCCACTCAGCCTGGAAATGCTGGTGGCGCGCACCAAGCCCGCGGTGGTGTACCTGCGGAGCAGCAGCAAAGCGGGAACGGGCTTCCTGGTCACGGATACGGGTTTAATCGCCACGAGCGCGCACCTGGCGCGCGACGAAGATTCGGTGCAGGCAACTCTGGCCGATGGGCAACAGGAGGAGGCAAAGATCGTGTATGTGGATCCCAACTTCGACGTTGCCCTGGCGAAGATTTCCGGCAGCCATTTCCCGCATCTGCCGCTGGCGGAGGCTTCCGCGGTGCAGCAGGGAGAAGCGGTGATCGCGATCGGCAATCCCGGCGAGGCCATGCTGTTCAGCGTTACCAGAGGCATCGTGAGCGCCGTGGGCGAATTCCCCAGTGCCGGACCGGGCACGTGGATTCAGACGGACACACCCATCAATCCCGGCAACAGCGGAGGGCCGCTGCTGAATGCGCGGGGTGAGGTGATCGGAATCAACACGCAGAAGCTGGTGAAAAAGGGCGTGAGCGGAATCGGGTTTGCGCTGAGCTGCTCGGATCTGCTGACCGTACTTCGGCAGCTCTATCCCCAACAGGAAGCACGCACGGAAAAGCTCTCCAGCGGGGCCGGCTCTCCGACAGCGCCGGAAACACAGCTACCAGAGTACGGCGTGCTGAACATCGCTGAACCCCCACAGGCGGGCGTTCGTGTGGATCACCTTTTTGTGGGGAATGTGCCGGCAAAGCTGAGACTTACGGCGGGGACGCATACGATATGGATTATTCCCAAAGACGGAGCGCCCTGCTCGTATGAACTGACCATCCTTCCGGGCAGCGAAACGACGCTGGTACCGCGGCAGGTGGCGATGCCGCCAGGCTGAAACACGCCAAAGGCTCCTTTGGGAGCCCATCTGATGCAAGGGGGGACAGTAAACCCCGCCCGGTGGAGTCCTAAACCTAGTAGTACTACTGTACCGTTGACCGGTGCAGTCCTAGAACCTAGCATGGGCAAGGTACGAAATCTATCCGGCCCGCCCAAGCGCGAAGCAAAAGCGAAAGGGCGGGGTGGACGGGTGTGTACCGATACGAAACAGACGATGCTTGACATTTAGGTAGAACACTGTAGATTGCCTTCGGGGTTTTTCCTTATCTCGGAGGCAAGTAATGTCACGCAGACTCACGTCTGTATTCTGCGCCATGGTTGTATTGACCCTGGCGATGGGCCTGAAGACCGCAGTTGCAGCGCATAGTGATGGTTCCGTTCTGATTGCGAACGGGCCAGCACCAGCACCGCGACCGTGGTTGAATGGACCAGCGCCGGCACCAAGACCGTGGTTGAACGGACCAGCGCCAGCGCCAAGGCCATGGAAAAACGGCCCGGCACCGGCACCAAGACCCTGGTAAGTTAGCCGCTTAACAAGAGCGGATCCAGGGTTCACTGAAGGGTGAAATGCCTGGATCTGCAGAAATTATTATCTGGTTCCTAGGAACGGTCCTAGAGGTTTTGGTGGTAGTGTGTGCGTTGCGCCGCAAAGTCTTCCAGCGCTACTTCTTCCTTAATCTATACATGCTGTTGGATGTTCTGGTCAGCTCCGGGCGGTTTCGAGTAGCCGCAACCGATGGGCTGCAATCCGCGCGTTACCGCTATTTCTACTTTTACTCCGACGCGCTGCTCACCATTGTCCTGTTCTTCGGTCTGATCAGCCTATACCTGTACGTTTTCCAAGAAATGAAAGTGGAGAAGTATCTGCGGATGGGTGCGATATTGCTGCTGGCGGGCACCTCCTGGTTTTCGTACGCGGTGGTGAGCCAATCGTCGACGCGAATCTTCACGCACTTTGCATTTGAGCTGTCACAAAACCTGTATTTCGTGGGGTTGGTGCTGACCTACGCGCTGTGGGCAGCGGTACTGAAGATGCGTGAAACGCGGGCGCACCTGGTGCAACTGGTATTGTCGCTGGGAGTGTATTTCAGCGCTTTCGCGGCCAGCTATGCGCTATCGAATTTGCGACCGAACATGTACTCGTACGTGGTGTACCTGGTGCCGGTGATGGGCTGCCTGCTGCCGCTTTCCTGGGCGTACGCTTTCTGGCGGGTGCCGCAGGATGCGAGGCTGGCGCCGGCACAGCTTGCGGTGGTGCCCCGATGATTGCCGCGATTATCTTCGTATGCTCGGTGGTCTTCCTGCTGCAGTTCTTCGTGTCGTATAGCCGGTCGTTGATAGCGGCTTCCAACAAGCATGCGTTGTCGGCGGAGGTCCAGGACGTAGCGGGGATCACGAGGCCGACCTCCGGTGAAGATTTCGCACGCGTGATGCAATTGCTGCACTTGTGCCCGGAACGGCCGGAAGAACGCGGACGAATCCGGGCCGTGGCGGCGTACTACCGGCTGCTGGATGCTATCGACGCGACGATCGCGCGAAGGGCGCCATCGGTGCTGGCGTGGGCAAAGACGGAACGGGCGCAATGCACGTATTTTGCGGCGGTAACGCTGGACCAGCGGATAGCGTTCAGCCGCGACCTAGTGGCGCAAGAGAGCGCGATCTAAAGAGGCTGGAAGTTGGAAAGCAGTTCCCCTCGGTAGCGGAATCCCAGTTGAGAGAGTCAGGCTTGTTTCCGTGCGGAAGCCCAGTCGCCGGCCCGATAAGTCTTACGAGGAAGGGCACGATATATCGCGCCGCTACAGTGTGGGTGTTGGTGAGTGGCACCTAGTGGGACGACGGCACGGGATCCCACAGCAGCCAAGCAAGACGATCGTCCTACGGTTGGCGACGATTCCTACCACTTGAGGTTTCCCCGCTATCTTTTTGATTACGGGCACGCTGCAATCGACGCTTGACTTTTGAGGAGCGTGGTATATTTGCAAAGTTCCCTCCTCACCGGAGTGGAAGCGTCCGCAGCGCAAAAACACCGGTGACCAAAACATGTCCGCAGTGTGGCTGCGTACTGCCGTCGAGCGTACGAGCCTGCAATTTTTGCGAAACTTCCTATTCCGGCGAGTTTTCCGTGGCGCCGGAAAAAACTCCCACGAAACGCCAGAGCCCGAACTCTGCCCGCGATACGAACGCGACGCGAGGAGGCACGGCCGCGTCCGAGCAAGATAGCCAGGCGTGGCAAGGCGAGCTGGAAAACCGCCTGGAGGCTTACCGTGTCCGGCGACAACATACGGGCGGGGTGGCGGCGCAATCCCGGCTGCCCTTTGACGAGCCAAGTCTGGAGGCGGCGTCGAGGAATCGAGCGGCGGTAGCCGAAGCGGCGCCGCCCGCGGCGGACGAAGAGTTTTCCTTCACCATCGCGATTGGACGGTACGCACCGCCAAGCGAGAAGCGCGACTCGCGAATGATGATTGACGTGTCGATTCCGCCGGGCGCAGAAGAAGGAGCGGAGGATGAGGAACCGGCACAAGCCAGGCACTACGGTTTGTACCCGGTCGCTTCGTTGCAGGAGCGAGGGTTTGCGGCGGTGATCGATGTGATATGCCTGCTGTTTGCGTACGGCGGATTCCTGGCGTTGTTTGGATCGCTGGGAGGAGAATTCGAGCTGAGCAAGCTGAGCGCAGCGGTGTACGTGGCTACGTTCATCATCGTCTATCTACAATATTTCGCGCTGTTCACGGTGTTTGGGGGAACGACGCCGGGAATGATGTTTCGCGGGTTGCAGGTGGCGAGTTTTACGGGCGAGGCTCCGTCTTCCCGGCAGATGTTGCTGCGATGCGCGGGATACATGATTTCGGCGGGAGCGCTGTTCATGGGATTCGTGTGGTCGCTGTGGGACGAAGACACGCTTGCGTGGCACGACCGGATATCGCGGACGTATCTGAGCTCGCCGGAAACGCGGGCGGAGTTTCACGCGCCGGGAGCGGCACACAGCCGCTAGGCGGGGAAAAGGTCAGGGGAGTTCGCGGGCGATTCGTAAGATGGAAGCGAGACTGCGCTCGACGTCTTCCGCCGTGGTAGCCCAAGAAGAAACACTGATGCGCATCGCGGCTTTGCCATGCCAGACGGTGCCTCCGCACCAGCAGGCGCCGTCTTCCTGCACGCGCTGAATAACGACGTTGGTGACTTCGGCGGCGCCGAAGGACACCAAGACCTGATTGATCACAACCTCATTGAGGACCTCGAAACCGGCGCGGCGGAAGCCGTCCGCAAATTGAGAGGCGAATCCGCAGGTGCGTTCGACGAGATCGCAAAGGCCGGAGCGTCCGAGGGATTTCAACGCGGCCCAGAGTTCGATTCCGCGCGGGCGGCGGGAGGAATCCGGGGTGTGGTACATGCGCTCCCTGCGCTGACCGGGTTGAAGGTAGGCGGCGGACATGGTCATGGCCGAACAGAGCGCGAAAGCGTCGCGGACAAAGAGCACACCGCAGTCGTAGCCAACGTTGGGCCATTTGTGGGCGTCGGTGCCCCAGGAATCAGCTAGCTCGAAACCAGCCACCAGGTGGCGATACTTTGGCGAGGCATTGGCCCAGAGGCCGAAGGCGCCGTCGACATGAATCCAGGCCCCCTGCTCGCGAGCGCGGGGGCAAATTTCCGCGGCGGGATCGAAGGAACCGGAATTCACGTTGCCAGCCTGAAGGCACAAGATGGTGCGATCGGAAAGTTTGGGCAATTTATCGGCGCGCATGCGCCCCTGGGCATCGGCTTCGACAATCGTGACGCGATTGCGACCGAGTCCAGCCAAGCTCAAAGCTTTCTGAATGGAAGCATGAACTTCAGCACCGACGACGACATCAATGGGTGGAGCGCCGAACATGCCATCTTCCGCGATGTTCCAGCCGGCTTTGGCGGCGAGGGACTGGCGAGCGGCAACGAGAGCGGTGAAATTGGCGACGGTCGCGCAAGTGACCAAGCCGCCTTCGCAGTCGGTTGGGAGGCCGAGAATGTCGCGAACCCAATCGAGGGCGATGTCTTCGAGCTCCGCGCCGACGGGAGACATGACACGCAGAGCGACATTCTGATTCCAGGCGTCGGCGAGCCAACGGGAGCCGAGCGAAGCGGGAAGGGCGGCACCGGTGACAAAACCAAAGTAGCGGCCGCCAGTGGCGGCGTTGGTGGCGGGAGAACCGACGTCGTCGAGGAGCGCCACGACAGCGAGAGGATCGGTTGGTCCGGAGGGAAACGGTTCGTGAAAAGCGGACAGGGCGGAAAGCTCTCGGGAACCGGGGGAAACGCGGCGATCGTGAATTCCGGCGGCGTAACGGCGAGCTCGATCGGCGGCGAGTTGCAGAACGTCGTCGGTAGAGGTTTCCGATTGTTGACTGCGCAGCGTGGCCATGAGCGCGATCCTCCGTCGAAACAGCGACTGATGCAAAGGCGTAAGGAAGCCGGGATGAGAGCGCCCGGCGGAGAGAGGGTACAGCGGGCGGAAAGGAAGGAAAGAGCCGAATTGGTTGCGAAAGAGGGGCTACTTAACGACGGCCTGGTCCGAGGCGATTTTGCCGTCGCGAATATTGATGATGCGATGGGCGTGCTGGGCAATGTCGTGCTCGTGAGTGACGAGGATGATGGTGTTTCCCTGCTGGTGGAGATTGGCAAACAGGGCCATGATTTCGTCGCCGGTTTTGGAGTCGAGGTTGCCGGTGGGTTCGTCGGCAAGCACGATGGAGGGAGAATTCACCAAAGCGCGAGCGACAGCGACACGCTGGCGCTGCCCTCCGGAGAGCTCGTTGGGCTTGTGGTTCATGCGGTCCTTCAGGTCCACGCGTTCGAGCGCTTTGGTGGCGCGTTCGAGGCGCTCTTCGGAGGGAGTGCCGTTATAGATTAAGGGCAACTCGACGTTGTGAAGAGCGGTAGCGCGAGGCAGAAGATTGAAAGTCTGAAAGACGAAGCCAATTTCCTTGTTGCGAATGTAGGCCAGTTCGTCGTCGTCGAGATCGCTGACGAGGCGGCCGGCCAGCCAATACTTGCCGGAGCTGGGGGAGTCCAGGCAGCCGATCAGATTCATGAGCGTGGATTTACCGGAACCGGAAGGACCCATGATGGCGACGTACTCGCCTTTGTGGATTTCGGTATTAATGCCGCGGAGCGCGTGGACCTGCTCGGCGCCCATTTCGTAGACCTTGGCAAGCTCTTCGGTCTTGATGACGATCCCGGCGTTGACCAGGTCCTCGCGATACGAATCCGTTGACGATATCTCCAGCGGCATGAGGCATTCCTCGCTACTTCGGGCAGCTCAGTTGTTTTGATCTTCGATCTTTTTGGGAGCGGAATTGTCCACTTTGACGGGTGATTCCGGCTTGAGGGTGCGCAGCGCCTTATAACTGCCGATGACGATTTCATCGCCCGGCTGGAGACCCTTGGTGACTTCGATGTCGGTTACGCCGCTGATTCCGGTTTCAACCGGGCGGAAAAACGCTTTCTTGCCATTGACCACGAAGACGCCCTGAATCTCGTCCTTTTTGGGATCGCCTGGAGCGGCCGGAGGAGGCGCGGCCAGAGTGACACCGGAACTACCCTTGGCATTCTTGGCGGCGTCTTCCAGATCCTTGCGGGTGCGGACGGCGAGGGCCTGGATGGGAATGGCCAAAACGTTCTTCTTTTCCGCAGTCTTGATTTTCGCAGTAGTGGAAAGACCGGGACGCAGATTTTCTGGAGGATTGGAGATGGTGACAACCACCTTGAAGTCTTTGGCTTCCTGGTTGCTGGTGGTGGATTGCGTGGTAGCCAATCCGGAAGTGCGCAGGACGGCCTGGGAACCAATCTCGGTAACTCTGCCCTTGAAGATTTTTCCCGGAGCAGCATCGATGGTGACGTCGGCGTCCTGGCCAATGCGAACGGCGACGATGTCGGTCTCATCGACTTTAACTTCGGCGGTGACGACGGACATATCGGAAAGGGTCATCAGGAAGCTGCCGTTGGAATTCTGAATACCGGGGACGACGTAGTCGCCGACGCGCTCCGGCAGATAGCTGACGATGCCATTGATCGGAGAAGTGTAGGTTGTTTTGTGCAAGATATCCTGGGTGCGTACGAGAACCGCGCGGCCCTGGCTGACTTGAGCGCGCATCTGGTCCAGAGTGGCTTTGAGGGAAAGCACGCGGGCACGAGAGGAGTCGACGGCGGCAATTTGCGCGTCGTAAGCGGTCTTGCGCTGATCGAAATCCTGCTTGGGAATCAGGCCGTCCTTGAACAAACCCTGGCCACGCTCCCAATCGAGCTTGGCCCTTTCCAGATTGGCTTGTTGCTGGACGAGATCGGATTGCGCAGCCTTGTAGCTGGCTTCGGCAGCTTGCACACCGGATTCCGCGGAATTGATGGAGGCGGCCTGCGCCTGGACGTCAGCAGCAGCTTGAATGTTTTCCTGGGTGAGGAGAACATCACCCTTCTTAATGTGGTCGCCTTCCTTGACGACGATGGCAGTGATGCGACCGAAGCCCTGAGCGGTTACGTTGGTGTAAGTGGTGGGCTTGATTTCACCGGAAGCCGTCACCTGGGAGATGAGCGTTTCCTGAGTAGCGACCTTGGCGGTCTGCACAGTGACCACGCCTTTGTTGGCCTGGTTGACGCTGAAAATGACGATGCCGCCCAACACCACCACGGCACCGACTCCGATACCGACCTTTTGCCACGTCTTCATGGGTTCCCTCGTTCACCCGCAATCGACACCCGCCCGGACCGCGCATTTCTTAATTTCGTCCGATAACGTAAATACGCTGGACGTACCCAGAAAGTTTCGGAGCAAAGCCGAGAGTTAGCCGGGCGGAGATGGCGCAGCGAAACGGGTGCGGCTTGACTCCGTATTTTCAACGAGTTCCAGGGCGACTTGGGCGTGCTAAGCCACAGTTCAAGGGCTATTTTAGGGGGAAAAGAGGGTAAAGGGAAGCCTTTGCGATATGCGAAACATCGGGAATAAGGGCGAAAGTAATTTTGAGCTAAATTGGGCTAAATGCGGATCTGGGGGCCGGAAGTAGTGGTAGTTGGAAACGATGGGCGAATCTAAGCGGCACGTTTCGCGCTTCGGAGGCGGGGCGAAGTACGGATGCGCGAGCGAGTGGCTTTGTGGCGCGACCATCCGCCCAATTTGAGGGCGACGGATAAGGAGGCATGGCGGAGATCATCGGCAGCGTGGCGGTCCACCATGGCGCGGGCGACCACCATGCCGCCTACACAAAGCGCGGCGATGGCTTGAGCGGTGACTTGGCGGGATCTGCCGTTGCGAGGGCTGCTGCGTTCGAGGACGCTGACCATGGCCTGGAAAACGGTCTGGAAAGTGCGTCGCGCTCGCGTGCCGCTGCGAGCGACGTCGGTGGGCAAAGCAACCATGGGGCAGGAATTCTCGACGTCTTCAAAATGCTGCCTGGAAAGATAGGCGCGCACGACCTGCAAGGCCGCGGCGGAGGAACGCAAATCGACGTGGACGCCCTCCCAACAATTTTTCCACTGCGGATCGGTGAAGAAACAACCGAGGACTTCGGCGTAAAGATCGCTTTTGCTGCGGAAGTAGCTGTAAAAGCCGCCGTGCGTGAGGCCAGCGCCGGCCATGATGTGGCCGATGGAGACGGCGTCAAAGCCGCGGCGATTGAAGAGCCGGCGGGCGCTGTCCACAATGCGCTTCTTTACGAGCGGGCGATGAGTCAGCGGGTAGGGCATGAGGTTCTCCTTGGCAATGGCGCGGCGGCGGCCGCGACGCCAGTTTGGGACAACGGCAGAATATTATATAGAACATATTTTGCTTTCATGTTTCGATGCGTAGCGCAGGTGACGGCAGACGAGTCTGGTGAATAAAGGGGGATCGGATGGCGATGGCGAAACAAGATGAGAGCGGAGAAATTCCGGTGAAGCGGCCGACGCGACGGCAAGCGGTGGCGGGATTGGCACTGACGCTGGGCAGCCTGGCGGCCGGCTCGCGCAATACGGCGAGCGCGCAGCAGAAACAAGAATCCGAGCCGCAAAGCACGGGAGCGGAGGGATTGCTTACGTATCTGCATCAAGAAATCGATTTCCAGACAAATCAGAAGCGCGTTTATGAGGGGCTGATGGATTCGAAGCAGTTTGCGACGTTTACGGGAATGCCGGCGGAGATCAGCCGAGAAGCGGGCGGCGTGATCACGTTGTTTGGCGGGTTGATTGTGGGGCGAAATGTGGAGCTGGTGGCGAATCAGAGAATCGTGCAGGCCTGGCGACCGGCAAACTGGGAACCAGGGCTGTATTCGCTGGTGCGTTTCGAGCTGAAGGAGTGGGCTAAGGGAACGAAACTTGTGCTGGACCATACCGGTTTCCCGGAAGGAAGCTTCCGGCATCTGGACTCCGGCTGGTATTTGCGCTATTGGGAGCCGCTGAAGAAATTTCTGGCGTAGAGACGGCGGAGAACGTCGTGGGTAAGCGCGGGGTTACGTGGCGGCATCGAAATGCTCGGAGTCCCTTACGCGCTGCTGTAACCAAGTCCAAGCCGAATTGCTTGCTCAACGGGCGAATAGTTTCCGTCCTCCCGCATGAGTTCCAAAGGCACGCGTGAATGAAGCGGTGGCTGGGCAAGGAAACGCGGCGTCGTGCCGCGATGCGGCTGCGCAGCGTGCACCAGGAATGGGTGACAAAGGAACACGGTTCCGGCAGGTCCGATCGCGTTGGTCTCCGGCATACCGGAGGTCACAGTGGCGGCTGCACGTCCCAGTTCCAGGGACGAAAGGCCATCTTCCCCGGCTGGAGCAAGCAGCGGAGGGACCCGCAAATGCGATCCAAGTCGAATTCGCGTGGGCGCATCGTTCTCACCAACATCGGAGAACAAGAACAACAGGAGCAGTGCCCGCCCTTTGGATCTGAGATTGACGCGCCAATCGAAATACGAGTCCGGCGGAGACTCCACTTTCGCAGCCGGAGGAAAACTCGCGTCCACATGCCAGCCGGTGTCACCTGGGTCGTCGGGATGCGGAAACCGGATGGGAAATCCTCCCAGGCTCTCTCTGGGAACCCAACGGCCCTCCCCCACCAGCGCGTCGAACGCGGCGTGCAACACTTCGGTGTTCGCGGCCTGGCGAAACGGCTCCTGCGGCATATCTGCCAGCCGTACGACCGGACGACTCCACGTTCTTCGATCTTCGGGATTGCAGCCAACCTCGCGCCAGAGAATCTGGCGCGCTGCGACCGCGATTTCCTTCGAGAAGGCATTTTCTAACTTTACGAACCCTTCGCGAACGAATTGCTGCCGCTGCGCATCGCTCAAGGCGCGATGGGCCTTTCGCTTGTACCAGGACATAACGGAAATCTCCTCTCTAGGTGCGCCGATGGCGCTATTTTTTCCCGGCGGCAGGATGAGGCCGGTACTCACCGGCAGGTTGCGAGTGCGAGCCTCTAGAGGCTCAATGGAAGGGGAGAGGAGAAGCGAATCATCATGGACGCAAGATGCTACACGCACCTCCGCGAAAATCCAAGCAGGTAGAGTCTTTCGGTAGCAACTTTCTTGGAACAAGCACGTGGTGACGAGCAATTGGCCAGTAGCCGCGCAGCCGTTTGACGGTAAACTGTCGGAGCCAAAACGCCGCGGAGAGGTGGCAGAGCGGCTGAATGCGGCGGTTTTCCAATTCATCCTGTCCTGTTTGTACTCGCACTCATTTATTTGTTTTCAATGATTTAGGTTGCTCTCATTTGCGCGAGAACACCTCATTTGCGAGCTAGAGTGCACCAAAAGTCCCTGTACAATCGCTACACTTTTGCACCGGTGGATGGCTGTGAGCTCGATGCGGTAGGCATCAGGCCTTGCAACCCACCAATCTAGCTAATTTCAACGAGTATAAGCGACACGTCATCGGTCATGGGCCCGTGCCTCCACGCAGCCACGCCGTCGAGGATTGCTTTCTGCATATCCGCGAGTGGTAGCTTTGCCGAATGGAGGACTAAATCCTCCAGGCCTTCGATGCCAAGCATATCGTCGAGGGAGTTGAAAACCTCAACGAGGCCATCGGTGTACAAAATGAGGCGATCGCCCGGTGATAGGTCAACTTCAATGGATGGCTCAGACGGTGTGGTTTCGGAGAGGCAGCCAAGGATGCCGTTTCGCGACTCAAGCCGGCGGAGAGTCCCATTCGAGACGAGTATTGCCGGCGGCTGACTGGCGGCAGAAAAGCTTAGTCTGCGTCCGTCGTGGCTGAAACGTGCCGCGGCCATGGTGAAGAAAAATCCGTCGACTGGAATCCTGGAAAGTACGAAATGATGAAGCTCCCGCAGCAAAGTTCCTGGGTCGGTTTTGCGTTCCAGTGCATGCAGCGTTTCCGAGTAGATGCGGTTAGCCATCAGAGCCGAGCCAACGCCATGTCCGGAGACGTCGGATACGACGATGCTTAGGGAATCATCGCCTTGCGGGAGAACTACGCCAAAGTCGCCGCCGATAGTGCGGGCTGGGCTGTAGTACGCCTCCACAGCAAGGTTTTTCCAAATCAGACTACGCGGTGCAAGGGATTGCTGCACATGTGCGGCGAGGCCGAGTTCGGCCTCCATTTCATCTTGGCGCTTTTGAAGGAGCGAATTCGATTCGCGTAGCTGCTCCTCGATTCCTTTTTGCGCGCTGATGTCGGTCACGGTAAGTAAGACGTAGTCCTGCTTGTCGGGACCCTGAATGACTCGTCCACTGAAGATTGCTGGGATCTTGCCACCGTCTTTACGGGGAAAATAGAACTCGGTTCGGTGGCGGCCGTATCGGTGGCCTGATTCATGTTGCCTTTTGATATAGGGAAGGTCTTCGCTGGGGAAAATCGCATCGGGCGTACGGCCTTGAATCTCGCCACGCTCAAAATGTCCCATGCGTGTAAGCGCTTCGTTTGCAAAGATCACTCGAAGCTGATCATCCACTACGACTACACCTTCATTGAGTTCTTCGAGGATCGTCTCCATCTCGCGAAGCCAATCTGGAGTTTCGGTGGTGGTATTAGACATAGTTTTGCTCACTACCATAGGGATTCCCTTTCAGGTCAGCCGGATCGTTTGCATAGCCCAGTTTTCGAGAGTCGCGTGGGTCGCGGTCCATCAAGCGTGTGATCGTGGCGAACAGAAGACAGACCGATACTCCACACATCAGCACCCCGGCCATGCTCTCGAGAGGTCCTAAGAGCCTCCAATTGCTAGGAAGAGTCACGTCGCCGTAACCGACGGTGGCGTAACTGCTCGAGGAGAAGTAAAAAGAGAGTTCCCACGAAGGAAAGCACTGCAAGCGGTAGAAACTCGCCCACAGAAGGATCACGAGCCCATGGATAATAATGATTGCGATCGTCGATTTCACGACCAAGACGGCCGAGCGAACCGGACCAAATCCTTTGGCGCCCTTGGCCGTAACGGCCCGTAGCCACTCAACGAGAGCAGCAACCCCAGCACACTGCAAACAGAGTGTGAGGACTAACAGAAGAGCGGCGGCAGAGGCTTGAGGTATGAGTGTCATTTTCATTGCGTTCAGGTTGTTTGCGGAACAGCTTTAGCCGCTTCAGGTAGTTCGTCATACGTGGCGGACTCATTGGCTTCCCATCGAATGATCTTCAAGTCGAGCACGAAGATGCTGTAAAGGACCGGCACCAAGAGCAGAGTGATAAAGGTAGCGACCCCAAGTCCACCGATCTGCGCGTAACAAAGAGGCTGCCACAGCGGACCTCCTTCGAGAGCCAGCGGGAAAAGAGCCAGGATCGTTGCTCCCACTGTGATCATCACGGGCCGGATTCGTTGGATGCCCGCATCGGCCAGCGCTTGGACGAGTGGCTCGCCCTTTGCGTGCATTTCCTCGATGAAGTCGAACAGCACGATGACGTGACTGACAATCACGCCTATCAGGCTAGCGATGCCGAGAAAAGCCATGAACCCGAACGGCGTATGCATGATCGCGAGGGCGATCAGAGAGCCGATCACGCCATAAGGAGCAGCGGCGAATACCAAAAGAGGTTTGACGGCGTTATTGAATTGAACGAGCAAAGCCAAGTAAATCCCAATCAAAGAAATTATTAGAACGATTTTGAGATTTGCGAACCCGTCTAATTGCTTGGCCCTTTCACCACCAATCCGCAGCTGATATCCGGACGGAAGATTTTTCTGGAACTCCTGCAATTTCGGAATAATCGGATCGATTACTTCCGATGCGAGAACTCCAGGCTGTGGATAACACAAGATGGAAATGGTGCGAAAGTGTTCTCGACGCGCGATACGACCGGTTTGCAGGAGGTGCTCCAAATTTGCGACGGACAGTAGAGGCACGCGGTTATTCGTCCGTGAGCTGTACACATAAAGGTTTTTGATGTCGGCGAGCTGACCGCGCTCCTGCATGCGAAGGCGCGCCACAACAGGAATGTCCTTGTTTCCCTCCTTGAACACGCCCACTTGGGTTCCACTGATTGCCGCGCTTGACGCGCTTGCGACATCGGCGTTGGTGATGCCCACGACGTTCGCGCGGTCAGGGTCGATTTGAACCTGTAGCTGAAGATTGTCCGGAAACCAGTCATCCCGAAGAACGGAAATACCGGGCGACTGGGCAACGATGTCCTGGGCTTGGCGAGCGATCGTTCGCAACGTGCGGATATCGTCAGCTTCGTTTTTCGCGTCCACGTCCGCCTGGCCGGAGATGATCAGCTCTACGGGATTCTCGACCGGGTTTGTTTGCAGCTGGCGTACAGTGATCCATGCGCCTGGGATCTGCTTCGCAAGGGCGTCCTGTATCGGGCGTTTCAGCTTCGGAGTAGCTTCCTTGTCCGTTACTTCAACAATGATTTGCGCATAGTTCGTTTGCGGCATTTCCGGTGAGACGGAAAACCAGAAACGCGGTCCGCCGCCACCAGTAAAAGTTGTCAGCGACTTGAGAAGATGGCCACGCTCGTCCTTCGATCCAAGCTCTGGCGAGGTTTCGATCACTTTCCGAACCACTTCTTCAGCTCGGACGGCGGCATCGCTGGTTGCACTCAAAGGCGCGTCATTTGGCAGCCAAACGTCCAGGTAAAACCAATACTGAACATCCTCAGGGAAGAATTGAGTCTTCAATCGAGAACCGAAAAGTCCTCCAGCGACGAGAAAAACAAGAGATGCGGCAAGAACAGCCCAACGATGTTTTATGGCTCTTTGGACAAGCCGGTTGTAGAAACCGTAGAAGCCTCGTTCGCGCCTTTCCTCGATGGTAGGTTCTGGCTTTGCCGGGGCACGTTGAATGTAGTAGCCCAAGAATGGGACGAACGTCATTGCAACGAACAGCGCGGACAGTAGGGAGGCCGTCATGACGATCGGCAGACTCTTCAGGAACTCGCCGGTATTTCCGGTCAGCATCAGGAACGGCAGGTACGCAATGATGTTCGTAATCGTCGCGTAGAAAATCGCAGTCGCAAGCTTGGTTGGACCGAGCCAGGAAGCAATCTTGCGGGGCGAGCCTTCCGCCAGCTCGCGCTTGATGCCGTCTCCCGCCACCACCGGCACGTCCACAAGAAGTCCCAAAGCGATGATGAGTGTTGCGATCGAAACCTGCTGAAGATCAATTCCCAGCACATAAACGATTCCGAATGTCATGGCCAGCGTGATTGGTATGGCTAATGCCATGATCAGCGCGAGACGCCACTCCCAGAAGCCGAGCAGCGCAATAATCACGACGAGGACTATGGCTTCCAGCAGTGCCCGGATAAAGAGATGGATGTTCTCCTTAACCTGCAGGGGCTGATCCGACGTGTGCGCCAAAATGAGGTCTGCTGGGAGAATTTGATGAAGCTGCGATAGCTTTGCGTTCACCGACTCACCGAAGCTCGCGATTTGCTTTTTGTCGCGCATGTAGACTGCCAACGTAACGGCGCGGCTGCGCTGCCAACGCCCGCTCTTGTCCTGCCAGGTGTAGTAGTTCAGATATTGGGCAGGGGCTTGATAGCCGCGGCTGATCTGGACGAGATCTCGCAGATACACCGGGGCACCTTCTGGTGTGGTCGAAACCGCGAGATCACCAATGCTCTTCGCCTTATCGAATTTTCCAGAAGGGATAAGCGCGACTTTATGGTCGGCCGTTTCAATGTTTCCACCAGGGGCAATAATGTTCCGGGCGGAAAGGACTTTGGACAGGTCGGCGGGGCGCAAACCGTAAGCTGCAAGCCGATCCTGCGAATAGTCCAAGTAGACGGCCTGAGGCAAAACACCCCGGGTTTCGACTTTCGAGACCTCGGTAGCGCCCTGAAGCGTACGGCCGATCAAGTCGGAAAAGTTATCGAGGTCGGCGTAACTGTATTTGTCGCCGGCAACGCTGGCGAGTTTCTCCCTGGTTTCGCTGGGATCGCGGATGATCACAAGCTCCCATGCATCCGGATGCAGCTCGGAGCGTTTCAGGCGGTCCGAGAGGAAGCGTTGAATGAAGGCGCGAATCGCAGTGTCATCGGCATCGGAAATTCCATCCAAGCCGATGAAACCACTACCCTGAACGATTTCCGAGTCTCGAATAATCCCAGTGCTCTGGGCTTCCCGTTGAAATAGATATCCGGCGTCCAGAACTTCGCGAGCCGAAATGGATTGTGGAAACGAATCCACAATCGCTACGTGTTGGCCCGTTCCATTTTGCTGTTTTGAGCTACGGGCTTTGCGAAGTGCCGATTCAACGGAATTGGCGCGGGCTGCTATTTCAATGTCATCCGCTTTCGGGCTCGCAACCGTCAGCATCAACGCAGCGGTGTCTCCGAAATCACTTTGGAAAACGATAGGGCCCGCGCCTTGCGGCAATTGAGCATTGAGCGCATTCAGCTTGAGATTGATGTCGCTGAATTGGCGCTTCGTATCCTTGACACTCTCATCCAGCTGCAGGTATACAAACGAATAGCCGGGGAGAGAGATGGATTTGACGCCATAGTCTGCGTCCGTCCCGGGATGAATCGTTTTGTTCTCCGCGGCAACGTCTTCAATGCGCCGGGTAACGAACTGCTCGACTTGCTCTGCTGTCGCTCCGGGCCAAGGACAAGCCGCCACGGCGACGCGCACGGGGATTTCCGGGTCTTTTCGCTGCGGCATGGATGTGTAACCGAACCAGCCCCAAACGAGCACCGCGACGAGCATCATCCAGGAAATGTGGGGATGCTCAACAAAGAACCGAGTGATACTGCGACGATTGCTGATGTCTTGATCTTTTTCGTGTGCCATTTTTTTATGCCTCTATCGGAGAACTTGAACTAAATCGCCATCCTTCAAATCGGCGACCCCAACTACGACGATCTTTTCCCCAGGTTTCACGCCTTCCACTGCTACGTCACTATCGTGGGTCTCACCGAGCGTCACTGCTCGCAAATGTGCGGACCATTTGCCGTTTGCCTCGCTGGCGACGAAAACGCAATAGCGCCCAGATGCGGACGGGTCAGCGACAACGGCTGCCAAAGGCACGGAAGGTGCCGGAGCCTTTTCCACGCCAGACAGAGTGAGCGAAGCAATCATTCCCGGCTTCAAATAACTCTTGGGATTGGGGACGGTCACTTCGACAGCAAAGACCCGATTTTTCTCGTCAGCACCAGCGGCAATACTTGTGACCCGCCCTTTGTACTCTTTCGGGTCGTCTTGCAAGTGAATGTTGAATTCCTGGCCCAAACGGAGTTGCTTAACGGCGTACTCTGGAACTCCGAAACTCACTTTGACCGCGCTGGTGTCAGCGATCGTGAAGGCGACCATACCGGGCGACGCCAGATTTCCGAGTTCGATATTGCGAGCCAGGATGAAGCCGGAAAAGGGCGCAGCCAAATCCGCGTCGGCCAAAGCTAATTGCGACTGTCGCAAGGTGGCCTTGGCCTGGTCCAGAGCACCCCGGCTGGAATCGAATCGCGCTTGAGTTTGATCGTATCCCGGCTTCGTCAGGCTGTGCGTGGAGTAAAGCGCCTGAGCGCGTTCGTAATCCTGAGAAGCTTGGAGATGTTGGGCCTCGGCCTGCGTTACGGCCGCTGCGGCCTGGTCAAGCTGGTTTTTTAAATCCTGGTGGCGAATCTGTGCCAGCAATGCGCCGCGAGCAACATAGTCGCCTGCTCCAATCTCACGGCGTCTTCCATCCGCGCCCATGACCTGTTTGATCTGGGTCGCGTATCCCGAAGACTTGAAAGACAACGCCGCCTGCGCCAGCGGCAACACCGAAGCCGAGTAGTGCAGGCTTTCTGAAGAAGAGTTGAGCGCAACATCCACTACGCGAACAGGCGTTGCAGACTTCGCCGCTACCTGCGTCGGTTGCTGGCATCCGCTTGCCCCTGCAATTAACACTAATAGTGCAGCTACTGCCTTCCGTAATCCCATGCTTGGTTTGTTTTTCATGCGTTTACTCCATTCCTATCGCTTTTTCAAAGTTGGCCCGTGCCGTCCAAAATCCTGCAAGTGCTTGCTGGTACTGTGCCTCTGCCTGCGATACCGCTGCTTGTTGCTGTGAAAGATCGGACAGAAGCGCTGCTTTCTGGTTGTAACGGTTTGTCACTTCGACGAGCTTCGCGTGTTCCGCCTCGCGCTGATCCGTTTGCGCATCCAGCAGGATGCGTGCTTCCTGCAGCTTGCGAAACTTTTCTTCAACATCCAGCAGAACGCGCTGTTCGAGGTCGCGTTCCGTAGTTGCCTTCTGCTCTGTCGTAGCCTTCAGTTCTGCGATGCGGTGCTTTTTGTATCCCCAATCGAAGGGCTGCCATTGAAACTGGAATCCGACAGTGCCGGCGCTCTGCGGGAGGAAATTGACGTTTTGGAATCCGAGGTAGCTGACCTGAAAACTCAGATCGGGAATGTATTTCGCATGCTCGCGACGCACATCCAGGTCGGCAATCCTGGTCTGCAGCCTGGCGCCACGAAGTTCAGGCCGCTGTTCGAGTGCCTGCTTACGAGCCGTATCCAGATCCCATTCAACGAGCTCGCCGAACGGGAGCATTTCCACCGAAAAGGGGGTGCGTAGGTCGCGTCCCAGAAGTCGATTCAGGTTCTGCTTCTGCAACTCAAAGGCGTCTTCCGCAGTAAGCAACTGATAGCGTTGTTGTTTTAACTTCGCTTTTACTGTGAGCGAATCAGAGAGCAACACGGTTTCCTGTGCGAGCCGCTGTTCGGTTAACGTGGACAGCTCGTTCAACGACCGAATAGCTGCGCTTGCACTGGCGACTTGCGCCTGGAGCTCCGCTACCTGGTAGTAGGCTTCCTTCACCTGTCGCACTGTGTCTTGACTCTGTGCGCGCACGCCTTCCTTCGCGAGGTCAATTCCGAGTCGGGCCTGCTTGACGGCAAGATTTACTTTGAAGAGTTGTGTAAGAGGTTGTGCCGCGGAGGCATTGACGAACGCGCCGAACCGCACAGGTGAGTGAATGTTGGAATCGGTCCCTGGGATAGGACCAGTCGCTGGATAGGTGCCGAGGCTGCCAGCGGGAACTCTGAAATTCAGTGGCTGCAGCGGCGCTCCCGCAAGAACGTTCGAATCCAGCTTCGGGAGGTAATTGGTTTTAACCTGCGCGACTGTCTCTTGCGCCTTGATGATTTCAAGTTTGCTGATGTGGATGTCTCGGTTAGTGCCGCTTGCAATCCGGATCGCTTCGTCCAAGGTCAACAGCGGCGCGGTAGTGGTATCGGGTTCCGGCGTCTGTGCCCACGCAACCGAAAAGAGGGTGAGCTGGAGGCACAGAATCAAAGCCACGCGGGATAAAGATACTTTTATGGTCCGACGTTCTGTCGGGCTCTGTGTGTTTTTTTTGTTCAGTGGATTCATTTTGCGTTCCCCGCCGTGAGTAATGCAGCGACCATGCCAACCTGCACAACTCGCAAGTTGTTGGATTTATTAGGGGCCGACGCATGCAGCCAGGTTCGGCGTGCCCGAATGCGGGCAATGCCGCCGCGCGAGCGATGGTCGCAGGCACAAACGCGAGACCTTGTCCGATTCTGTTCAGAACCGGCACAAAACGGTCGCAAGGCTGATCTGCTGCGGAAGGTGGGCTGTTGACGGGCTAGATTGCCGCTGCTTGTCGCCTCAAAGAAATAGTTCGAAGCTTGGCCTTATCGATTTTGGGCGAAGGACATGCGG
This sequence comes from uncultured Acidobacteriota bacterium, assembly GCA_963819745.1. Taxonomy (GTDB): domain Bacteria; phylum Acidobacteriota; class Terriglobia; order Acidiferrales; family UBA7541; genus Acidiferrum. The sequence goes on from CAWFXG010000015.1 coordinate 174,498, forward strand.
TGCCCACATCGGGGCTTCGCCCGCATGAGGGCAAGGGCCATCCGAACGCATTTCGCAATATGTATTGATTCGAATGACTTACGCGGAGCGGCTTCTGGCACGAGACCTGCTATTTCATTGGGCGATAGTTGGTAGGGGAGCGCCCGTTGAAACGGGCAAGGCTGGTGATTTTTCCAGCTAATCACATACTAAGGAGGCGGGATGCTCCGCGTGGAAATAAGCGATTCGGCTGAGACTTTGATCCTAAGGCTGGAAGGCCGATTGACCGGTGATGACGCAGAACAGACTCGCACGCTCGCAGCGCGATGCGCCGCAAGCGGAAAGCTTCTGGTGGATCTGACCGAAGTAGTATTCATCGACGCGGCAGGGGAAGAAGTGCTGTCTTTTCTCGGCCGGTTCGGAGCGAAGTTCGTCGCCCCCAATTCTTACGTGCTGGATGTGTGCGAGCGTTTGAATTTGGCTGTAGCTCCAAATGGCAGCTCGTATCTCAGGGGGGAGCGTGCAGCAAACAGCGACCAATCTGGCCCCAACGGATCCCTGCCTCGGAAAGGGTAACGACATCGGAGCCTGAATATGAAGTCCACCGAAAAACTTGATACTCATCGTAAAGCGCCTCGAAGTTTTTTTCGATCGTTTCTTCTGCTCGTTGGGGTCAGCCTACTGGGGTACATGGTGTTTCGAGCCGGTCCCGGGGCCGTTTGGAAGCATGTTCAGGCGGTTGGGTGGGGCCTGGCTTTGATCATCATTCTGGGAGGATTTTCTCAGCTGATTAAGACATGCGCATGGCGACAGACTTTTGCATGCGATATAAGCGCCCTCTCCTGGTCGCGCAGTCTTGGAGCGCAGCTCGTCTCTGATGCAGTGGGGCAACTCGGTTTTGCCGGAAAGCTCTTTGGGGAAGGCCTGCGCATTTCCATGCTTGGTTCTGCTGTGCCACTAGCGAATGGAATATCGTCTTCCGCGATTGATGGAGGATTGCATGCTTTCACAGCAGTAGTGGTCACAGTATTGGGGATTACCACCACTCTGTTGCTCGCTCCTCTTGATGGTCGGTGGCGAATTTACGCATTGCTGCTCGCCGCCGTTCTCATTGCAATAGTGACCATTTCAGCTGCGGCTGTCGCAAGTGGATGGCGGCTGATGGGAAACGCCGCCAGCACGATTGGGCGATTGCCTCGGCTTCAGAAGTTGGTGAGCAGCAAGCTGTCGATCATTGATTCAGCCGAACACAACCTGCTCACCTTTTACCGCGACGAGCCGGTCGCGTTCTGGACGAGCCTGATGCTCAATCTCCTTTGGCACGCAATGGCAGTCCTGGAGGTGTATCTCATCCTGCGATTTATGGGAGCAGATGTTCGTGTGGTTGGTGCGGTTGCGATGGAAGGCTTGACCAAGGTGATCAACCTCGTTGGCGCGCTGAGTCCGGGTAATCTCGGGACCTACGAAGGTGGGAATATGCTCATTGCAAATCTGTTTGGTGTGACAGGTACCGCAGGATTGACGTTGGCTTTGTGCCGGCGGGCGCGGTCCATCTTTTGGGCAGCGGTCGGAGCCATCTGCATGACCGTGATGAAGCGAGGCGGGTCGACGAGCACAATGGAGGTGAAGGGCAATGATGAAGACCAGATTTTGCATCGCGCTTGCAGTCGCATTTCTGCTGAAAGCACCTGTCACTAAGGCTCAAGGCCCGGACGAGCCATATAGATTCTTCCGAGAGTTTGTTGGCTTGAGTGAAGATCAGATAGGAGCGATCCGCTCTGGGAAGGCGGTTGCCAAGGTTATCGAGTCGCGCATTCCTGACGAAGTGTTCGTCTTCGGCTCAGTGTACGTCGAGGCGAGTCCAGAGAGCTATCTCAAACTCGCCTCGGACGTCGACGCGGTGCGCAAACTCCCAAGCTATCTTGCCATTCAAAGCTTCAGCGATCCGCCACAGCTTTCGGACCTTGAGGGTTTCGTCCTTGAAAGGCAAGACATCGACGAGCTGAAAAACTGCAAGGTGGGACATTGTGAGGTTCAACTGCCAACCGACGCGATGGAGGGCTTTAAACAGTCTATCGACTGGTCCGCTCCTGATGCCGCCAACAGGGTGAATCACCTGGCCCGCCAAATGGCGTTGCAAGCGCTACTCAATTACATGAATGGGGGCAATGCGGCGCTAGGGGTCTATCGTGACAAGAACCATCCTGCTGCGGTGGCCGAAACGTTTGCAGCGCTGTTAACTCGACTAAGCGCACTTCCGGAATATCCTCCCGAACTCAACGAATATCTTCTTGAGTATCCGAACACTGAGTCAGCTAACGTGCAAGCAGGCTTCTACTGGGAGAAGGTTAATTTTGGATTGAAGCCTACTTTTCGGATCGTTCAGAGGGTCGTGTATCGCGGGGCAAGCCCAACGGACCCTGCTTACGCGTTAGCGGAGAAGCAGCTCTACGCAAGTCACTACTTCGAAACAGCACTCGATCTAACGGTCTGCGTCAGAGATGCGCAACGCCCTGGCTTCTACATCATTACCGTCAAAGGGTCAAAGCAGGCCGGCCTTACGGGATTAAAGGGAAGCATCGTGCGCAAGGTGGCGGTAGACAAAGCCCGATCCTCGCTAGGACGAGTCCTCGCGACGATAAAACAGACGTTGGAATCCCACCCCACTTAGGATGATCGTCTTGCCCGTTCTTGCTTCCGACGCGAACCCGAAATCCTTATGTACTGGAATATTCAGCGCGAGTGATGTTTAGCTTGCGCATCTTGTTTTGGAGCGTCGTTCGTTTCAGTCCGAGGCGTTCTGACGCCCCGCCTTTGCCCGATATCCTTCCGGACGCCGCCTTCAACGCGTCGACGATTACCTGCCGCTCTGCTTGCTCGAATGTCGATGATGCCGATCCAACGCTGCGGCTAGCCGTCCTCTTTAGCTGGTCTTGAGGAACTTTCAGCTCGTCCCCCTGCGTGAAAATCACGCAGCGCTCGATAAAGTTCTCAAGCTCCCGAATGTTTCCGGGCCAGTCGTGATTCACCAACGCCTCCATGGCCTCCTTCGGAACAGTCTTAATGCGCTTTTGCATTTGTCGGGACAAGCGCAAAACGAAATAATGAACCAGGAGAGGAATGTCCTCGCGTCTCTCACGAAGCGGAGGGATCTCAATCGGGCAGACGTTCAATCTATAAAAAAGGTCTTCGCGAAATTGGTTGTTGCGAATCATACCCTGAAGATCGCGGTGGGTTGCGGCAATCAAGCGAACGTCAACCTGGATAGTTTTCGTACTTCCCAAACGTTCAAACTCGCGTTCCTGCAGAGCGCGTAAAAGCTTTGGTTGCAGGTCAAGACTGATATCCCCGATTTCATCCAGGAAAAGTGTGCCGCGATCGGCCAACTCGAACCGACCTCGTTTCTGCATGAGTGCACCGGTGAACGCGCCTTTTTCATGCCCAAACAATTCGCTTTCGACCAATCCGGAAGGAATAGCCGCACAATTCAATCGAACGAACGTGCGCTCGCGACGCGGACTGCGGTTGTGAATGGCTCGCGCAAGCAGCTCCTTCCCGGTCCCGGTTTCGCCGTGCAATAGCACGGTCGAGCTTGTTGGAGCGACAACCGCAATCTGATGTAGCACTCTCCGCAGCGTGGCACTCTTGCCAACGATGTCCTCAAAGTTGTGTTCCGCGCGAATTTCCGATTCGAGGTAAAGGCGTTCCTCTTCCAGACGAGCTGCCGATGCGTTCAGACGCCCGTACGCAAGGGCATTATCCAGCGCGAGGGAGATCTGAATACTAATCTGCGTTAGCAAGTCCAGGTCTTCTTGCCCGAAAGCGTCTGGCTTCCGGCCGCCGATCGCCAACAGACCCAGCGGTCCGCTCCCGGTCGCAAGCGGAGCAACGGCAACCGACGTTATGGATTCGACTCGCAAGGTTTCGGCAATGGTTGTCGGAAGTCTCTCGATGTCGTCGACTGACAAAATGTCGGACCTGCGGGCGCGAAGTTTCTCGCACTCCGTTTCAGTCAGATTCGTTGAGGCCATCTCCGCCACAAACCCTTTGCCGTCAGGAAAATCCAAAACTACACTTTGAAGGCGATGCGAGTCCTTCTCAAGAAGCCAGAATCCCGTCAGATGGTTGCCGAAATACGAACGAATGGAAGTCGAAGCCGAGCGGAAAAGGTCTTCCATATCCAGTTTTGAAACGACGTGATTGTTGATTTCTAGGAGTAACCGTAGGCGGTCGCGCTCGGTGGCGAGTTCCCGCTCATACTGTTCGGCACAATCCCTGGCCAGGGCGCATTCTAGCGCAATCGCAACGTGCGACGTCAGAGAGCGGAGTAGTTCGACATCTTCGCGCAAAAATTCCTGACCCCGCTCCTTAGTCACCGCCAAAATTCCGTATTGTTGTTGGGCGGTAAACACAGGGAAAACGTAGGTGCTTCTACCAACAGACTGAGCTGCAAAGGGAGCCAACTCGGGATGTTTCAACATTTCCTGCGATGCGTCAGGCAGGAAAACTGGTGCTTGTTGCTCCAAGGCTTGCGCTGCCGCGCCAATCCGCGAAATTGTGGTGCCAACCTTGATGGCGGGAGCGTCCGCTTCTCGATCAAACTCGAGAATATGCAAAGTTTCGTGATCGCTGTCTAGAAGATACAGGTCGGCTCCATGGAGGCGAACGCTGCTGGACAAAACGTCGCGCAGGCTGTGGAGGACGGCTTTTACTGTCGGCTGCTCGACCAGCGCTCTCGATACATCGAGCAAGGCTCGATACCTGCGATGAGCGGGCGCCAAACCTTCATTATCTTCCGGCATGGGCATCAGACTAGCACTACAAGAACTGTTCTTCTATATCGAGACACGCTCACGTAGTAGGTGTCTGGAAAGCTCCCCTTCGTCAGTCCGTTGGGACCTTGCACAGTGCGGCCTCGTTGCCCAAGCAGCCGGGTACGGTGACCGAATGCGGGCAACCTGCTGGGGCTCAAGAAGGACCTTTAAGTTGTGGGGGCGCTAACGCCGTGAAATCACGCAGATTGCGCGCTCCGTTTCGCTATTTCGGTTTGAAAAGGTTACCAGCCGACATCTCATTGGAGGTTTCGAGATCTTCTTCCTATGTTTGGTGCGATGCCTGTCGAGAAACGTGTGGTTCCGGATCGCAACAGAATAACTGGGCGCGCCAACGTCGGCGTTTGTGATAACGGCTGTCTTGTCGACAGACTCTGGATCTCACGAACCTATGGGTTTGGGTTCAGATTGCTACGAGGTTAACTAAACGAGACTGCCAGCAAGTTAAAGAAGCTGACCGTTTACTCGGACCTCTTACCTCGGCAAATTGCCTCATCTTCAGAAATGAAACGTAATCTCGGCCTGCACAGAACGTGGCGCAACGAAGTGCGTTCCCGAAAAACTTGAAAGGAAATTGTACAGTGCGATCTTGTCCGCAAGATTGACCACAGTTAGCTTCACTCCCAGGGCGTACGGCTCCCTCTTCCAGATTGAATCCGAACCGAGTGCGATATCGAAGAGACTCCGGGGGGCGATGCGCGACGGATTGGTATCCGCGTTATAAGTTCCTGACGGTACGATGTGAATTCTCGTCGCTCCGAATTGCGTGGAAGTGCAGTTCTGCAGGGGTGCATCAAGGGTGGCGAAATTCGTTCCGCAGTACAGACCGATCTGCTGCTGTTCGTCTCCCGAAAGCGTGAGGGCGGTTGCGTAGTCTGGAACACTGACAACGACTAGCCCGCTGTCGTATCGCCAAGTCATGCCCAACCATATTCCCCGCATTCTCTTCCCGGCGAACTGGTATTGCAGGTTCGTCGTCTGCTGGAATCCCTGGTCGTGATCGGGTCGGGCTACGGGGTCATAGCCACCGCCAAAATTGATACCGCCGATTTCCGGACTGAACAGGCGTGAGCGGGTATGTCCCAGAACCGTGAAGGCGCTGAATCCATGGACATTGCTGAGGGTTGTCCGTACCATCGCGCCATCGATCTTTGCTTTGCGGAATTGGATGGGAAAGTTCAGGGGCGTGTACAGAATGGTGTTGAAGTCGTAGGCTCCGGCCGTGAACTTCCAAAAATATTCGGCCTCCACGCTGAGCTTGCTGGCCAGGTTCTGCTCGATTCCAACGTTGAATTGATTCCGTCGCGCCGGCGTCAACGGCTCCACTCCGCTCGCTCCGAGCGAACCGTTTGCGAGCCCGCCTGGACCCGTCGAACTCGAGAGCACGAGGTTTTCGTTGTATGGCGTCAGAAAGACCCTCGCGTAGGAAAAATGAAGAAGCGTGCCTGTCGGACGAATGTTGTACGAAACGCCCGTTCGGGGCTGGAGTCCCGAACCGTTGCTCAAGCCGTTATAGTTGTCGTACCGGACTCCCAAATTCAAGTACAAATCGCCGAGCTTGATGCTGTCCTGCAAATACGCGCTCTCTTCCTTGATAACGGCGCTGCCGCGGAATTGAAACAGAGTTCCGCCCCGCGTCAGATCATAGGGCAGCAGCGCGGGCTGAAATGCCACATTGCTTTTGTCTCCTGCATTGGCGCATTCGGCGGTCGAAGTCAGCGCCGGATCGGAAACAGGAGTCCCTTCGGTATCCACACAGGGAGAATTGAATCCCGGATCGGTCAAACCCGTCTGGAACTCTTCCGTAATTGGAGTGACCTGCAGCTGGAAGCCTCCCTTAATCGTATGGTGTCCATTTACATAGGCAAGGTCGCTTCGCATCCCCGTGCTTGTCAGCCGCCTTGACTCCGAGAGAGTCGCGGGCTGGTCGAAAAACCAATTCCCTGAGGGAAAATAGTTCACCCGGTCTTGGCGCACCCAAGTGTTGGCCGTGAGCAGAAGCGAAGGGGTGAGCACACGGGAAAACGCGAGCCCTGCGTTGAAGCTCAACATGTGCTGGCGCTGATCCTGCCCAGCCGTTTCCTGATCGTAGGTGTTCGGAACCTGAAACCAGGAATGTGCTGCGGAGACATTCACGTGAACGGCTGCGGCGTCGCTCGGCCGCCAGTCGAACCGGTCAAACAGATTCGCTGCGTTCCCATTCGCGTGCAGGGGATGAAACTCGGGAGAATCCAGAAACCGGTGACTGTTGATTGCATCGGCTGCCAGAAAATTGCCGAGCGTCTTTGTGCCGGCGGAAACTGTGACGCTTGCCGTGGGTGTATCGAACGATCCGTAACCAACTGAGACGGTGCCCTCCGTTCTTCCCGCATCCAACCCGGATTTCGTGGTCGCTTCCACGATGAGACTTGTCTTGTCGCCGTATTCGGCGGGTGGCGCGCCTTGGATCGTCCGCATCCCCTCGATCGTGTTTAGGGAAATCTGGTTGGAAAAAATGCGGCTCTGCTGATCGGAGATCGGCTGACCGTCCACGCTGAACGATGTCTCCGCGTGCTCGCCGAGGGGATGGAAGACGCCATTCGAATCCGCTGCGACACCGGGCGTGGTCAGGGTCAGGGCCGAACTCATGGCCGCATTCACGCTTTCGCTCGGAAGCTTTTCGATTAAACCCGCGCTGAATTTTGTCCGCGCGACATTTAGAGAGGCCGGATCGGACGCCTCTTCCACAACCGTTACTTCTTCGCGGGCCGCAAGAATCGAGAGTGTAATTACAATGCTTGCCCATTCGTTTTGAGGAATCGTCACTTGCCGACTGCCGGTCTGAAATCCAACAGCTTTAATCTGTAGTTCGTAGGTTCCTTGCTCGATATTCCTGAAGCAAAAGCTTCCCGCTGCATCCGTACGCGTGTTGACTTGAATTTTCTGTCCGCTCAATTCTGCCTCGGCATTCGGTATGCCCGCCTTCCCGGGATCTACCACGTTTCCACAGACGTCCCCCTTCGTTGCGGCCCGCAGAGAAACACCGGGTAAAACCAACAGGGAAATCACTGCGATCTTCACGGCGCGCATGCGTCCTCCGACTAGGACATATATTTACTATGCTTAATGCACTTTGTAAAGCACCGTTAATATATGGGAAGGAATGAACACGCATCCTCCTACAACCATGCTTCTCACTCGGCCCACAGACTTTCAAATTTTTCGCGTTCCACTCCCCAGCGACGCTTCGCTATTGACGTGCTGGCAATCGCTAGTGTTGTCGTCGTCGAATCAATTTGTGGGCGACGGTTCGTGTCAGTAGGCAAGAGCCAGATCCAGCAGAAAACATTACCGTCTGTATACATAGTTATCGCAGGGTTATCGGAGAACATGTTGCCCAAGACCGGCGTGTCGCTTGCGATCTCGGCTTCCTTTATTTCTTTCTACAATTCATTGGCCGCGAGCTGAGTGAAGGAAGGGACTGGTCGGGAGCAATAGAGAGTTCGAATTTGATTCGGATTTCCGGCTTGTTTCAATATGGAACTTTCGAGCAGAAAGGACCGCTCTGGAAGGAACACCGGAACTTGCCTTGATTAGCCGTCACTTGAAACATGAAGACGCGAGGGTAATCATTGCGTACTTGAGATGCTTGCGGCGCAGTATACTTTAATCGATCTGTGCCGCGAATGATCTTCGCGTGCTTGCGACGCTCATTCCAAGCTCGCGCACAAAGACAGACAGCTCTTCCGGAGTCGTAATGTTGCCCTGAAGGATTGCCGGGGGCCGTCTCTTCGTGGACCGTCACATCCTAGTGTCGCCGCAAACGGCGGAGATTGTCATGCGCCCCTCATTCCCAAACGATGCAGTAACGGACCACGGACATGCCCACATCATCAGGCTGAAACTGCACGACATGAGCCAGCTATTCAATTCCATGGACCCTTCGCCGTTCATTGAAAAGGATCTCGACGACGACGCGGAAGAATTCATCTTAAGTTGGGCCCAGGAATTCCCTCCAGACTCTCCAATCAAATTGCGCATATACTTGGAAGAATGGCCCGCGGATGACCCCAAAGAATCCATTACGAAAGCTGTCCACAATCACTTCGCACACCGCGCCAAGATTGCTCACTTGGAGTTCAAACGCCTTCTGAAACTGGGCCGCACCAGTCTTTTCATCGGGCTGTTTTTCCTTGCAGGATGTCTGCTCCTGGGCAAGTTGTTGTTGGACCACGCCGCGGGAACTTGGGCCGCCATCATACGGGAGAGCCTTACCATCGCCGGATGGGTGGCCATGTGGCGACCAATGCAAATCTATCTCTACGACTGGTGGCCCTTGCGCCAACGCCGGCAAACTTTTCTAAAACTAAGTCATATGCCCGTGGAAGTTCTGCAGAAAGATAGGACTTGATACAACATTTCATCTCGACCTAAAAACCTAGCGACGATGTGCGCCGAAAATCATGGGCCCTCGACGGACCTGTTCCCTAATCGCCGTCAGTTCTGACAGCACTAACTGGCTGCGACGCTATTATCTTGACCGTTGACATTGCCGGTAATCTTCGGAAGCCGCGGCGCAAAAGCATCGTGCCAGAATCAAGAGAGTCGTGCTGACCCTGTGGGCGTCGGGGCATCCAGCCATCGCGCGCTAATTCTGAACCAATCGCGATCAATATTGGCCTCATCAGACTAGAGCCTCAAATCATGATTCGAAAGGAATCAATCGCAAAGCTTCCATGACAAGTCCGCATATCTCAATGCTTGACGTCAATGGATTTGAGATAGGCGACGACGGCTTCGGCATCGCTGCGCGTCATGTAAAATCGAGGCATCGGCCAGCGAGGGGGCTTGCCACTGCGAGCAACCGATGTTGTTAACAGTTTGACAAGCTGCGCATCGCTTCCGGGCGGTAACCCGGCAAGTCGTGGAGCGGTGTTCGCCCATCCTTGCAGCGGCCGGGCAGGTTCATAGAACACAGGTGCACCGTCAAGCCATCTTGAGTGGTCTGGATTGCCGTCTTGATCACGTGGAGTGTGACAGTATCCACAGCCCGCCACTCCTTCTACGATGTACTTGCCTCGCGCGATGACCATTGCTTTGTCCTCCTTTTTCGTGGCGGGCTGTGCGCGCGGCGCCTGCTGCGCCGTAAGAACGTAGGGTCTTCCAAGAATCGTTAATACTACGGCGACAGCCAGTAGAGAGGCAATCAAGTAGGGAGCCGCGGTAGTGATATTCACAGATCGAGGTGGCATGATCTTAACCTCCGTGACTTCAGCGCTTCTCGGTTCAAACCGCAATCAGCACAACGTCAAACGAATTGGGAACCTTGCTGGCTCACCCTGCCCTTCAAAAATTCGCAACGATGGTCGAAGAGGCTTGGCTCAATTGGAGCCAGGTCGCGCAGCCGCTGCACTCCGGGTGGCGGCTGCCCAAGCAATTGCAGCGTCGAGCTCGTCGTAGGCAAACTTCTTGACCTCGGCCTGAATGAAATGCTCGGCGATCGCGGGCGCCAGGCTGGCCAGCTTGGCATCCACCGCTAGTGCAACCCGCTTTATCTTCCGCTGATGGTCGCGGACAAATCGCACGTGGCGAACGAAACTCCCCAGATTTTCCCAGCCGGGAAATTCACGGGCGTGAATCACCAGCCCTTGTAGGTCGCCATGCGCTTCGATCCAGGCATCTGCGGTGAATGCCAGCGCATCGAAATCCTGCGCACGCAGCGCTTGCTTGACTTCCACCACGATCACACCGGATTCGGGGAGAAGCCGATGCGAAACACCTGGGCCTTCGGGAAGCGATTTCAACCACTCGATCGCCTGGGCAACCTCATCGTTGCCGAATACCCGGACGGGACACGGCATGAGGAATCCCCCCAGCCGTGTCAATTCCCGAATCCATGCAAGCTCGGTGACGACGGCGCAGCCGTCGAAAAGGCGCATGGAATGGAGACCGATTTTAGCGTCTTCCCATGCCGCGCCCGCGGTGAAGCCTTCGAATTCCGGCCCGAACTGGTACAAAAATCGAATGTGGCGACCCTCCCGTCGGACTTCGTCGAGCAGCGGAACAAACACCTGCTCGTAGTCTTCTTTCGAGATCCTTCCAATAGCCCTGACACCATCGACTCCACGAGGGAGATCCTTCAATCTCTCAATCACGGTCACTCCTTTTTCAATTCAATGGATCGGTCTTCCTCCCGAGCCACTACTCCAGCTAGTCCATCACCTGCATGTATCACCAAAGTCCCCGCATTTCGCTCATCCGCGAGTCTCACTGGGTGGGGAAACCGCGAAGACCAAGGAAGCCAGATAGACCACGATTCCCAGGCCTATCAGGATCGCGCCCACGAAGGCAAAAAGCACAAACGAGAGGGGGTGGAACCACAAAATACTGACAATCTCCACAAGCAGGCCCAGAATAATCAGGATGCAGGAAACTTGGAAAAAGTGCCGGATTCCGATTGAGCCTAGTTTCATTGGCCGGACCTCCACATTTTCAGGTGATCCACATTCGACGCGTCGTGAACCGAATCGTGACAACCGCTCGAGATACACGACAACTGATTTGAAGTCAGGGTGCTCATCATCGCCGAGTGGACGGGGTTTTCCTCGAAGTTCCTGGCTCCTGCATGGCAGTGGAGACACTGCGCATTTTTGAATCCACCGGGTATCGTAATCGGGTTCGGAGGCGTGCTCACGTATTGCAAGTATATGCGTGTGATGCCCTTGAGCTTATCTTTCATGGGGCCAAAAATGGTGTAGTCCGTATGGCAGGAGTAGCAAGCCGTATCCGCCGGAACCCGGTGATTCTGAAAATGCTGCGCCGGGACATGCTTCGCATCATCGAGGTACAAGCTTTTTCCATACTTTTCCATGCTGTGGCAGGAAGTACAAAATTTCGTCTGCTCCGAACGCTGCATATGCACCATCATCCCCGCGGCGATGCAGAGCACTGGAAGAATGCATAGAGCGGCGAAGGCAAGGATCTTGCCTGTGACTCCGGTAGTTACGGTAGGGCGCGCGAGAAATACAGCCGCCAGCGCGATCGTCAGTAAGATCAACGCGACGAGAATTCCGGTTGGTCCCATTTCCAATTCCTCCCCGCCGAGCGCTCCCTGAAATCAGGGGCGAAGTCCCCGTGCCGGAACAGCCTGCGTTTAGGTCTTCTTCGTTAGACTGCGAATGTAGGCGACCAGATCCTTGATCTGCGCATCCTTAAGGCTGGTTCCATAAGCCGGCATTTTATTCTTGCCCTTTTGAGTGATGGAGACAAGCTCTGCATCCGTCTCCTTCTGCACCTCGGGCGAAGCGAAATCACGTGCTTTGAGGGCCTTGCCCGCGGGTGTGTCCCCCTTGCCATCGGCACCGTGGCATGACGCGCATTTCGCTCTGTAAGTACTTGCTGCATCTCCTTGCGCCTGTAGCGGCGAGGCTAGCACGAAAAGCGCACCGCAAGGGCCAAGCACGTAGCGGAACGCACGAGTGAATGAAGAATGCATGGGTGTCTCCCTACGAAATTTTGCTGAGGTAGGGCCGCACAATCTGCCGCCACGTGGCCTATTTACGGCCCCTGCTCAGGAGGAATACCGGAAAGAGAATGCGGCATCACTGCCGTTGGATTCCGAATCCAGTAAAGGCTACAGGCGGGGGCCGTACCAAGGCTGTGACGAAGAACACATATGGCACAACGTACCGGCGTGCCTGGGCTTGCGGCGAGGATGTTCCTCAACAGTTGTGATTCGCGTCACAGAACACACGTTCAACCGGTGTAATACTCCTGACCTCTTTTTGAGGTATGGCCTCGGAACAGATAGGATGTGCCGTATGTTAACTACATATGTATATTACCCTAGAGTATGTATGCAAGAGCGAGGCAATACACGGAGCTCACACCCATTCGTGCGGTCTCGGGGGAATCCATGCTGAACGCAAATTCACTGCTGTGGCGTTCCGAGCTCCCGGAGCTTCGATCACGGCGGCGTGGGTGATCGCAAAGGAGGTTTGAGATTATGGCGTTGCGCTCAAGCATTTATATCGTTCCGACCAATGAGTGGTACATCGAACGAACGGTCTGGCTGATCGCCGGGGTGGTTTTGCTTGTGAGCACGGGAATGGCGTTGTTGGTGAGCAGGCTTTGGATCTTGGGAGTCATCGCGACCGGTCTTGTGTCCATCAACGTGGCGCTGACGGGCTTTTGCCCGGTGGGCAGTGTGCTACGCGCACTCGGCTTCCCACCAATGCTCGGGTCGAAATCCGCAACGCGTTGGAACCTGTATTTCATGCAGATCGACAAATGGTATCTGGAGCGCCGCATCTATCTTTTCGTGGGAATCAACATCTCCGTCGCGTCCGTCCTGGTGATTGCTTACAGCCCATGGTTCACGCTGTTCACAGCCTTCGTGGGCGGCGCCATGGTGTGGTTTGCCGCGACCGGCTTTTGTGTGATGGCCAATGGGCTTTATTGGCTGGGCGCCGAACCGCGCCTGAATCCGGAATCGCAGCCTTCCGGCCGCTGCACGGAATGTCCAAAGTCGGGTGAATGTCTTGGGGGCCATTCCATCCTAGCTCCGGTGGGCGACATCGGATTGATTCAGTCCTCGACGTCCGCCTTGGCCGTGTCTCCTGAGCGCCAGAGCTAGCGGACTTCCCTGTATCCGGGCTCGCCGCAGTCCCGAGGTTTTCGGAGGGAACGATGAGACCAGAAGGACGCATGATCCCAGCCCCACTCCAAGCGCGCGGCGTGTCTCGCCGCGAGTTCGTAAAATTTTGCAGCGCGATGGTTGCCCTGCTGGCATTGCCTCCCAGATATCTCGGTGCAGTCACGAAGGCGCTCGTCAAAGCGAACCGGCCTGTTCTTGTGTGGCTCGAGTTTCAAGACTGTGCAGGCAATTCGGAATCGATGCTGCGCAGCAGCAATCCTCCGGTAACGGAATTCGTTCTCGATCTTCTATCGTGGGAATATCACGAACTTCTCATGGCAGGGGCTGGGAAACAGGCGGAGGATGCCCTCGAACGTGTCGTTCGCGAGCATGCTGGCGACTACATTGCCGTGGTGGAAGGAGCAATCCCGACTGCGGATGGCGGCGTTTATTGCACCATCGGGGGTAGGACCGCTCTGGACATCGCAAAGCACGTTTGCAGCAATGCCGCGGCCAATATTGCCGTCGGAGCTTGCGCTTGGGACGGGGGTCTTGTTCGCTCGAACCCGAACCCCACCGGAGCGCTCGGACTGCATGAAGCTGTTCCGGGATTAAAAAATCTGATCAACCTCGGAGGCTGCCCGCATAATCCCGCGAACACTGCCGCAGTTCTTGTACATTACCTCACGTTCCACGAACTGCCTGCTCTCGATGAATACAACAGGCCGCTTTTTGCTTACGGCGACATCATTCACGACCAATGCGAGCGTCGCGCCCACTACGATGCAGGACGCTTTGTGGAGGAGTGGGGCGATGAAGGCCATCGCAAAGGGTATTGCCTGTATAAGATGGGCTGCAAAGGCCCGGAAGCAACCTACAACTGTCCCACGGTTCGCTGGAACGACGGCACGAGTTGGCCGGTAAAGTCAGGCCACGGCTGCATCGCGTGCGCTTCACACCGCTTCTGGGATACCAAGTCACCTTTCTACAAACGATTGCCTTCGGTGCCCGGGTTCGGAGTGGATGTCACGGCGGCCGAGATCGGTTGGGTGGCCACGGCGGCGGTGGGCGCGGCAATGGTCGCGCAGGTCGCCGGGAATATGGTGCGCGACAAACTTCGTGCGAAGAAGACTGCTGAGGAAACTAGAGAACCGCCGGAGTCTCGCGGAGCGTAGGAGGAATCCATGGCGCGGATTGTGGTCGATCCGGTGACGCGAATTGAAGGGCATCTTCGCATCGAAGCCCAAGTCGAAGGCGGGATGATCGCGGATGCCTGGAGTTCCGGCACGATGTTCCGTGGAATCGAGCTGATCCTGCGAGGCCGGGACCCGCGCGAAGCGTGGATCTGGGCACAACGGATTTGCGGAGTCTGCACGATGGTCCACGCGCTCGCCTCCGTTAATGCGGTCGAAGACGCGCTGGGCATCGAAGTTCCCGACAACGCCCGTCTTGTTCGGAATATCATCGCGGCAACACAGACGGTCCAAGATCACGTCATCCATTTCTACCACTTGCACGCGCTCGACTGGGTGGATGTGGTTTCGGCCCTGAAGGCCGACCCGGCGAAAACAGCGCAACTGGCGCAATCCATCTCCGACTGGCCGATGTCCAGCGAGAAGCATTTCAAGGGAGTCCAAGACCGCGTCAGTGCTTTGGTCGCGAGCAAGCAGCTGAGTCTCTTCGGAGCGGGTTATTGGGGTCATCCAGCTTACCATCTTCCACCCGAAGCAAATCTTCTGGCGGTGGCCCATTACCTCGAAGCACTGCAATTCCAGAAGGAATTCATCCGAATTCACGCGGTTCTCGGGGGCAAGAATCCCCACTTGCAGACGTTCCTAGTTGGCGGCATGGCCACAGCCATGGACCCGAACGAGCCAGGCGCTACCATCAACCCAGAACGCATGGATTTCTTGCTGCAGGTGGCCAAGTCAGGGATTGCCTTCGTCAATCAGGTGCTCGTACCGGACGTTCTCGCGGTGGCTGGTTTCTATCGTGATTGGTTTGAACGCGGCGAGGGCCTCGGGAATTTCATGTCCTACGGGGGCTTTCCACAAGGTTCAATCAAGGATTTTTCCAACTTCTTCCTTCCCCGAGGCATCCTCCTGAATCGCGACATGTCCAAGGTTCACCCTGTCGATACGGCGAATGTCACAGAATATGTGACTCATTCTTGGTACGAGTATTCTGGAGGAGATCAAACTGCCAAACACCCCTTCGAAGGAGAAACCAATCCGAAATACTCGGGGCCCAGGCCTCCGTACGATTTCCTCGCAGTTGATCAGAAGTATTCCTGGCTGAAGGCCCCGCGTTATCAGGATTTGCCGATGGAAGTCGGCCCTTTGGCGCGACTGCTCGTCGCCTACGCTTCCGGTCAGAAGGACGTTAAAGCCCTGGTCGATTCGACGTTGGCAAAGCTGAAGGCACCCGCGGCTGCGTTATTTTCGACTCTCGGTCGCATCGCCGCGCGTGCGCTCGAGACACAACTTCTCGCAAACCAGCTAATCGGCTGGATCGAGGAATTGAGGAACAATTTGGAGAGCGGGAACGTGCGCGTTCACAACGGAGAAAAGTGGGACCCGAAGTCCTGGCCCAAGAACGCGCGGGGTTTCGGTTTCTTCGAGGCGCCCCGTGGGTCGCTGGGGCACTGGGTTGAGATCGAAGACCGGGCCATCAAGAACTACCAAGCGGTCGTTCCTTCCACCTGGAACGCCGGCCCTCGCGATGCCCGCGGTCAGCGCGGAGCCTATGAAGCCGCGCTCCTCAAGACGCCGGTCGCGGACCCCGATCGTCCACTGGAACTGTTGCGTACCATCCACTCCTTCGACCCGTGCCTGGCTTGCGCCGTTCACGTGGTTGATGCGCATGGGCATGTGCTCGCTCGGGCGCGGGCTTGACTTGGCGGGAACCGGAGTATGAAAAAGACTCAAAGGAAGCACGGCCACGAAGCGGATTGGAAGAAGCCGGCGCACGGACAAGTCCGAGTCTATGTCTGGGAATGGCCGGTGCGCTTTGCGCATTGGATCATTTTCACCACCATCGTGACTCTCTCGATCACCGGCTATTACGTGCATTCTCCCTTCCTCGTGCCGCGCGGACGAACGGGCTACATCATGGGAACGATGCGCTTCGTGCATTTGCTTTCCGGTTTCGCGTTTCTCGGCGCCGTCTTGATTCGCGTCGTCTGGCTATTTATCGGCAACCAATGGTCGCGTTGGGACCAATTCATCCCGACAACCAAGAAACGGTTCAAGGATTTCCTCAAGACCGCCAAGTATTACGGATTCATGAGCTGGTCTCCGACGCCCCACATCGGGCACAACGCGATGGCGGGAGCCGCGTACGCCGCCGTTTTCGGGATGGCGTTCGTCGAAATCCTCACGGGCCTCGCGCTCTACTCCCGGATTCTCGGAAGCAGGACGCTCACCTTTTTCGTCGGCTGGATTCCTCGTGTCTTGGACGTCCAATGGCTCCGTGAGATTCATTTTCTGGTGATGTTCGGATTCTGGATGTTTTTCATCCATCACCTCTATACCGCGATTCTCGTTTCGGTCGAGGAGGAGAACGGCGTGATGGAGAGCATCTTCAGCGGATACAAATTCGTTCCCGAACATGAATTGCGGGAAGCGATGGCCGAGCAAGGCGACGAGAATTCTGGGCCACAGCAGGAACAAATCCCGGCTAGCCCCGTTGCCGGACACAATTCGCAATCGAGGGCGTGACATGCAAGAGTTGCTGTCTTCGAACACGGTCGTCATCGGCGTTGGCAACACGATTCTTTCCGACGAGGGTGTCGGCGTGCATGCCGCGCGACGGCTGCAGTCTGATCCAAGAGTTCCCGCCGGTGTCACGATTATCGATGGCGGCACAATTGGTCTGGAGCTTATTCCGTATGCTTCGGATGCGTCTCGCGTGCTGCTCCTCGATGCTATGAATTCGGAAGGTGTGCCCGGAACGCTGGCTCGAATGACGGGAAAGGATTTACTCGGGGCGACAAGGGGACGCAGCGTACACCAGTTGGGCGTGGCCGATCTGGTCGCGGCTCTCTCCCTAGTGTCCGCTGTTCCGCAGGATATTGTTGTGCTGGGCGTGCAACCTGCGAATACGGATTGGGGCACGACGCTGTCTCCCGACGTCGAAGCGGCGCTCGTGCCTTTAGTGGACGCAGCTTTGGCTCAACTGCAACTGTGGCACGAAGCGCGAGACGCCGCTGTGCAGCCCCATCCGTCACTCGTGAGCGCCGAGCAATCCCCGGAGCGAAGGGTTTCCAAGCCGCGTGGCGAAGGAGGCTTGTAAACGTGTGCCTCGCTATCCCCGGAAAGATCGTCAGCAGTGAATTGCAGAATGGCATTCGCGTGGGGCGCGTGCAGTTCGGCGGGATCACGCGAGAGACCTGTCTCGACTTTGTTCCCGAAGCATCCATAGGAGATTACGTGATCGTGCACGTCGGTTTCGCAATCAGTTGCGTGGACCGTGAGGAAGCGGAGCGAAGCTATGAGGTGCTCGAATCCATGGGGTTGCTCAAGGATGAACTGCAGTCGGATCTGGAAGATTTGGAAATGGACAGGTAAGGTGACGCCGGCCTGGCTGCGAGGGAAGGCTTGAAATATCTAGACGAATACCGGAATGAAGAGATTGCCCGCGGCATCGTGGCCGAGTTGGCCCGTCGCGCCACAAAGCCTTGGGTACTGATGGAGATTTGCGGCGGCCAAACCCACACGCTTGATGCGTTACGGCATCGACGAGATGCTGCCGGCCGGAATTGAATTGGTTCATGGACCAGGGTGCCCCGTGTGCGTGACCTCTCTGGAAACGATTGACAAGGCGATCCAGATCGCTTCGCGTCCCGAAGTGACGTTCATTTCCTATGGCGACATGCTTCGCGTGCCGGGTTCGCGTACCGATCTATTTCACGTGAAGGCCAGCGGTGGGGACGTGCGCGTGGTCTATTCGCCAACGGAAGCACTCAAGTTCGCTCGCGCAAACGCCGACCGCAAGGTCGTCTTCTTCGCCGTTGGCTTTGAGACCACGGCTCCGGCGAATGCCATGGCCGTCTGGCAAGCAAAACGGGAAGGCCTTAGGAATTTTTCGATGCTGGCCTCCCACGTCCTTGTGCCACCCGCGATTCGAGCGCTCTTAAGTTCACGACGCAATCGCGTGCAAGGCTTCATTGGTCCGGGTCACGTTTGCACGATCATGGGCTACCGCGAATACGAGGAACTCATCGGAGAGTTCCACGTGCCAATTGTTGTTGGCGGATTCGAGCCGCTGGACCTTCTGGAAGCGATCCTCATGCTGGTCCGACAGCTGGAGGAAGGGCGCGCGGTAGTCGAAAACCAGTACGTCCGATCCGTGACTTATGAGGGAAATCTCCACGCGCAGAAAATATTGGGCGAAGTCTTCGAGGTCTGCGACCGGAAATGGCGCGGAATCGGTGGGATTCCGGAAAGCGGTCTCCATCTCCGAGAGGAGTATGCTGAATTCGATGCGGATCGTATTTTTGGAACCGAAGGGGTGACCGCGGACGAGCCCGCGGAGTGTATCAGCGCGGAAGTGCTCCAGGGACTCAAGAAACCCCCGGATTGTTCCGCATTCGGGACGCGCTGCACGCCGGAAAATCCACTCGGCGCTCCGATGGTTTCTTCCGAGGGTGCGTGTGCGGCATATTACCAGTATCGTCGGCATGCACTTGCGGCGAGGGAGAGTCATTGATGCCGCAGGAAACGAAACTCGACGTGGCATTGAATTGCCCGCTGCCGGTGGCAGCCAGGGAATCCGTGCTCTTGGGCCATGGAAGCGGAGGCCGAATGAGCGCGAACCTCCTGCGAGATATTCTTCTTCCGGCCCTTCAAAATCCCGTGCTCGATCGGTTGGACGACCAGGCCATCGTCGAAATCGGGCGGATCTCGAATTGCGTTTACGACAGACTCCTTCGTCGTGAAGCCATTGTTTTTCCCCGGCGGCGACATCGGAACGCTGGCGGTGAACGGTACGGTAAACGACCTGGCGATGGGCGGAGCGGAACCTCTTTTCCTGAGCCTCGCGCTCATCCTCGAAGAAGGGCTCCCGCTCGATTCCCTCCGTCGGGTTATGGAATCCATTCGCGTCGCTGCCGCTCTCGCGGGCGTCGTTGTCGTCACCGGAGACACCAAGGTCGTGGAAAAGGGAAGCGGCGATGGATTGTTTGTGAACACCTCGGGAATTGGACTGGTCCCATCGGGAGTGCGGCTTTCCGCCGACCAGGCGCGCCCGGGAGATCGCGTGCTTCTGAGCGGAACCATTGGAGACCATGGGATCACGATCCTGTCGCAGCGAGAAGGCCTTGAATTCGAAAGCGCAATCACAAGCGATACGGCGGCGCTGCACACGCTTGTTGCCGGCATGCTTCGCGCGAGTTCGGAATTCGTTGTCTTCGCGACCCAACGCGCGGCGGCCTGTCGAGTTCTTTGAACGAGATTGCGGCCCGGTCGCGCGTCGGCATTGAGCTCGACAGAAGACGCCATACCGATCCGCGAGGAAGTGCAAGGCGCGTGCGAAATGTTGGGGCTCGATCCGCTGTACGTGGCGAACGAAGGTAAACTGGTCGCGATTGTTGAACCCACGGCAGCCGACACGATTCTCGAAGCAATGCGTCAGCATCCGCTGGGCCGAGACGCACGGATCATCGGAACAGTCACGGATTCCCGATCAGCGATGGTGACCTTGCGAACGCGTTTGGGAACGTCGCGAATCGTCGATTTGCTCTCTGGCGATCAGTTGCCGAGAATCTGCTGAGGCCGACCGATGCACGAGATGGGAATTGCCAATTCGGTGCTCGATGCGATTCGCAGCGGAAACTCGCCGATTTCCCGGTGGACACATCTACAAAGTGGGGCTGCGAATCGGCGAACTAGCGGGCGTCAACCCGGATGCCATGAGTTTTTGTTTCGAAGCTCTGGTGCGCGGGACGGAACTCGAACCGCTCGCTCTCGAGATCGAATACTGCCCACGTCGTTACCAATGTCGGTCCTGTGGCCACTCGTATGCGGCGGGGAAGACTTGGCATGTCCGGAGTGCGGCATGATGGAGTCTCAATTCTTGGGAGGCGACGAACTGGAATTCGCCTATCTGGAGGTCGAAGATGGAGCGGTTACCGCTAGAACGTAAAGTCCTGAGCGAAAATGATCGCATTGCCGCCAATTTGCGGGCACGATTTGCGGAACACAATATTCTGTGCCTGAACCTGATTAGTTCGCCCGGCTCCGGGAAAACCAGCCTGCTGGAACGCACCCTTGAAAGCTTCGACCGTCGCGAGCGAGTAGCAGTTCTTACCGGAGACATTCAGACGGAAAACGATGCGAAACGGTTGGCTCGGTTCGGATTTCCCGTGAAACAAATTACGACGGGCGGCACCTGCCATCTGGATGCCCGAATGATCGAAAAAGCACTTCTAGACTGGCGTATGGAGGACATCGATCTGTTGTTGATCGAAAACGTCGGCAACCTTGTCTGCCCGTCGAGCTACGATCTGGGCGAGGCCGCTAAACTGGTCGTTCTCAGTGTCACGGAAGGCGAGGACAAGCCGCTCAAGTACCCTTCGATCTTTTTTAAGTCCGCACTGCTAATCCTGAACAAGATCGACCTCCTGCCTTACGTGCCATTTGCGATTCGCTGCCGCCGAAGAGAATTCGCGGCGGGTTCACCGCGACATCGAGATCGTTCGAGTATCCTGCCAGACGCGCCAGGGAATGACGGAATGGCTCGCTTGGCTCGATCGCAAGCGGGAAAGCTTGCACGCGCGCTGCGTCCGTATCTTGACGGTGATGCAGGTCCGCAAGGAAATCCAAATTTCCGGAATTGTCCAAGGAGTCGGATTCCGGCCCTATGTCTATCGGCTCGCGACGAATCGAAATCTAGGTGGAAACATCAGCAACACCTCTGCAGGGGTCACCATCGAGATTCAGGGGCCGCCGGACTTCGTCGAGGATTTCGTATCGCGTCTTCCTGAGGAGGCACCGGCTCTTGCACAGATTACGCAGTCTTCAGGTTCGAGAGTTGCCGTGCAAGCAGGACCGGTTCTTTGAAATCCTTTCCAGCCATAGTAGCGAACCTGTAAGTGCGCTGATCTCACCGGACGTAGCAGTCTGCGAGGACTGTCTTCGCGAGTTGTTTGACCCGCTGGACCGGCGGCATCTCTATCCCTTTATCAATTGCACGAACTGTGGCCCGCGCTTCACGATCATGCGGAACGTTCCATACGACCGGCCGCATACTTCGATGTCAGCATTTCCAATGTGCGACAAATGCCGCGCAGAATACGAGGATTCGCAAAATCGCCGTTTCCATGCACAACCGAATGCTTGTTGGGAATGCGGCCCGCAACTCGAATTCTGGGATGTCCAGGGTCGCACGGTCACAGCACAGGATCCCATCGAAGCGGCTGTGGAGCAACTCCGCGCGGGGAAGATACTCGCCGTCAAAGGACTCGGTGGATTCCATCTTGCCGTAGATGCCATGAACTCGGCCGCGGTTGAGCGCCTGCGCCAGCGCAAGAGGCGCATTGAAAAGCCGTTTGCCGTGATGGTGCGCAATTTGGAAACCGCGCACATTGTGCAAGATCGACGCGGAAGCACGGAGAACTTCTGAGCGGCCGACCGCGCCCCATTGTACTGCTTCCAAAAACGAGGGACGCTCCGCTCCCTGAGGCTGTTGCACCGAACCAGCGCGACCTTGGGCTCTTCCTGCCGTATACCCCAGTGCATCACTTGTTGTTTACAAAAGGCAAATTCACGGCATTGGTCATGACCAGCGGGAATTTGAGCGAAGAGCCGATCGCAATTGACAACCGCGAGGCGGTAAACCGATTAGGTGGCATCGCCGACTTCTTTCTTGTGCATAACCGGGAAATTCTACTTCGTTGCGACGATTCGGTCGTTCGCCATTCGACCGGCAGGATGCGGCAAATACGGAGGTCGCGAGGGTACGTGCCGGCTCCTGTACGATTGCATAAAGAACTTCCGCAGATTCTGGCGGTCGGGGCAGAACTGAAAAATACGGTGTGCCTTACGCGCGGCGACCTCGCATTCCTGAGCCAGCACATCGGTGACCTCGAAAACGCCGAGAGTTTCAATTTCTTCTGCGAGGCCATTACATATCTTTCGAGGATTCTGGAAATCGAGCCAGAAATCATCGCGCATGACCTTCATCCCGATTATTTGTCGACGAAATGGGCATTGACGCAGAAAGGAGTGCGTCTTGTAGGAGTGCAGCACCACCATGCGCACATCGCTGCGTGCATGGCCGAGAATCGGATCGACGGACGAGTCATTGGGCTGGCGCTGGATGGCACGGGCTATGGCACCGATGGGCAAATCTGGGGCGGCGAAGCTATGATCGCAGAATATTCAAGCTTCGAGCGCGTCGCGCATTTTGCGTACGTGGCGCTTCCAGGAGGGGCCGCTGCGATTCGTGAACCCTGGCGCATGGCGGTGAGCTATTTGGCACAAACCTTTGGCGAGGATTTCCTTGGTTTAGATATCCCTTTTCGCGTCCGGCAGCTGAAACGCGACAAGGCTGAGCTGA
>CAWFXG010000016.1:0-8035 GCA_963819745.1 uncultured Acidobacteriota bacterium
CACCGGCGTTCTGCGGTCCATGCTTCGCTTCGTCCAGATGTCAAAGCGGGGCCGAAAAGTCCAAGGCGCATATCGTAGCGGGAAGAGTTCTCGCCTCTTCAACCAGCGCGTGGCAGTGCGCGTCAGCTATTCCGCAAATAAGAATCCCGGCCAATGGAAGGCGCACGGGAAATATGTGGCACGCGATAGTGCGACTCAGGGCGGAAGACCTTCCGAAGCTGGATTCAATGCAGCCGAGCGAAATCTGAATATCGCGGTGACTCTCGACCGTTGGCAGACAGCCGGCGATGAGCGTCTGTTCAAGATCATTCTGTCGCCCGAGTTTGGCGACCGCCTGGATCTCCAAGGACACACACGGGAACTTTTGCGTCGAATGGAACGTGACCTTGGCACATCCCTCGAATGGGTTGCCGCTATTCACCGCAACACGGAGCACCCGCACGTTCATATAGCGTTGCGCGGCCTCGACCAGAATGGGCAATCCCTGCGGCTGCCCCGGGAATACATTCGTTCAGGCATCCGCGAACGAGCCGAGGAAATCGCGACCGAACTCCTAGGTTATCGTTCCCCAGCTGATGCGCAAGAGGCGCGGCGCCGCGAGACGCTGCAAAACCGATACACCTCCCTCGACCGCATCCTGCAACAAAGTAATGACCGGGCACAGTCCCATTTTGCAGTGGTGGCCAATGCGGATGACAAAAAGCTCTCCGAATCCGCGCAGGCGCTACAGAAACAACTTGTCGACCGGCTCAAGCACCTCGAAACCATGGGCCTCGCTCAGTTTGCCGCTCCTCACGAGTGGCGCGTGCAGAGCGACTTCGAGAAAGTGCTTCGAACGCTGCAACAAAGTAGAGACCGGCAAAGAATGCTCGCTGCACACGGAGCCCTTGTTTCCGACAAGCGTCTTCCGATTCAAGTCACCACTCTGCGTCAATTTCAGTCCGTCGCGGGACGCATCCTCCTACATACAGAAGACGAACAAACTGGAAAACGCTACATGCTGCTCGAAGGCACGGACGGCGTCGTCCACTTGATCTACCACACGCGCGCAATTGAAGAGGCCCGTCGCCAGGGGAAACTCGGCACGAATGGATTTGCCCGGATCGAAAAGCGCTTCATTAACAAGAAGCCTGATTTGTCTGTCGAAGACCTTGGAGATGCAACCAAGCTCCTTGCGAACGGCGCTCATTTTGATCGGGAAGCAGCGCTCCTACTACGGCGGGGTATTCGTGACGTTCCGCCCGTCTGGGGTGGATGGCTCGGAAAGTACCAGTCGAGACTGCAAGCCGCGGTTCACAGTCCGCCCAAGGCAAGGCAAGAAAAGTCCAAAGGCGACAGCCGCTCCATCTGAACCCTTGACATCGGCCAGTCCAATGGTGCTATATGTGTGCTATACGTATCACTACATAGCGTTGCGAGCGCCGCTTTTCAAAGCCGTAGAAGGGAGTCGTGATATGAATCCTAAGAATTCGACCGTTCGGCAAGATGTAGTCGAAGTATCGGTGAATCACCAAATCTTTAGCCTTGCGGACTCTGCAGCTTCGCCGGCCGACCTCGAAACCTTGCTTGCGTCTGAACTCGACCACGATTTGATCGCGTGGCCAAGACAGTACCTTGAGTCCTATCTCGATTCCGATGTGGCGGGAAGAATCCCGCTGGACTCGGAGCAACTTCAAGACGTTCTCGAAGCGGCCTTCGATCGCGACGCCGAACTGGCGCGCGATTATCTGGAGGAGTTGAACGCTCAGCGCGTCCCCAGGCAACTCGGAGAATCCACGCTTGCACTGACGCTCGCCCGCATGCAGAGCGATCGGCTTGAATACGAATTGCTTTTCGATCCTACCGCCATCGAAGATCTTCGACATCTCACAGACAAATTGGACAAGCACGCCTTAGAGAAGCAGAAGGCCTCCCCTCAGCCAACCTTTAAGTCAAAACCTGACATTGAACGGCGCGAATCGACAACATTATCGGCGGCTCACCAGCCAGGAAGCGGGGTCGTCGAACTCCACGACAAGGCGACGGGGACCGAGGTGCGAAAACTGATGGGCGACGAATCGCCACTGACCCTCCAGTCGGCGTTGCATCGGCTGGCTCTGGGCGCGCGGATGGAAAACGCGCAGACCGATAGCGGAACGTACCGGGGCGACGTGCTCGCCGAAACCGAGAAAAGTCTCATCCAGCAAATCACTCCGCACGCTGCGATTGTTCATCGCAAGGAACTTCTCGACAGTATCCCGGCTGTCGGCGAACACGTGCGGATCATCTATAGCAGCGAAGCCGGCAGGGTCGTCTCCGTCAGGGAAAGGAGAAAATCGCAGGAGCTGGGACGGTGAGGCAAGTCAGCGCTTACCGGAAACCGAAAGATCCCGGTTTTGTCGGCGGTTTCTACTGGACTCCGACCATCGTCGGCTTCGTGGGACTCTTCTTTACCAACGTTCTGGCAACGCAGTTTATTGCCTGGCGTTTCAGGTACCAGCCGGCCCTCGGCGTTCCTCTCCTTCGAATCTCATCCTTCTATCTTTATGCGCCGTACAAATGGCTTGTGTGGGTGTGGACCCAAAGTAATTCCGATGACGTTCGCGTCAGACTGTCGTTACTACTCGGCGCGGGAATCATCGTGGGCGGGGCGTTTGCCTCGGGCGCCGTCTTCTTCCTTTTGAACTTGGCTCGCACCAAGGCACTCTCCATGAACACCGAAGATCTGCACGGCTCCGCGCGCTGGGCGACCAAAGCGGACATCGAAGAAACAAATCTCTTGCAGACGACTCAGGGTGTTTATGTCGGAGGCTGGCACGAACAGTCCATCGGGCGTCTCCACTACCTGCGTCACAACGGCCCGGAACACATTCTCGCTTTTGCCCCAACACGTAGCGGCAAGGGAGTGGGGATTGTTATTCCGACCCTTCTGGCCTGGCCTGAAAGCACGGTCGTGTATGACATCAAAGGCGAGAACTGGGCGAAGACCGCAGGCTTTCGCAGTCAGTCCGGCCAGATCTGTTTCAAGTTCTCTCCCGTGGAGCCAGAACACTCCTCGCGTTTCAATCCGCTCGCGGAAATCCGGCTCTTCACAGATCGCGATGTTTCTGACGCCCAGAACATTGCCAACATGCTCGTGCGCACGGGAGAAGATAGCCCGCAAGAACGCTACTGGCAGGATGCTGCGGCGTCCATCACTGCGGGAATGATTTTGCATGTCTGCTACGCAGCTGCTCTCGAAGGCCGCCACGCTTCGTTGAGCCTGCTTGCCGGTGTTTTCACACGGCCCGGCTTCACCTTCCGCGAGACCCTTACCGAACTGCTCTCCTATACCCACGACAAGAACAATGCCCACAACTGGCGGCTTCCCACCGGCGAGCCAACGCGGACTCACCCCGTGGTCAAAGAAAAAGTTCAAGAAATGCTCGACAAGGAAGACAAAGACTTCTCGGGCGTGCTCTCCACCGCGAAAACGGCATTGACGCTATACAGTGATCCCCTCGTCAGCCGGACGACCTCCGCAAGCGACTTCACAATTCAAGACCTTGTCAATCATGAGAGGCCCGTCTCTCTCTATCTTGTCGTGCCGCCCAGCGACAAGATTCGGCTTCGTCCGCTGATGCGCCTCATCTTCACCATGATCGTGAATCGCCTTACGGAAAAGCTCGATTTCCAGGGTTCTGAGCAACTTCGTAACAAACACCGTCTGCTCTTCCTGATCGACGAGTTTCCTTCTCTCAAGCGGATGGAGATTTTCGCGGACGCCCTTTCCTATATGGCCGGGTTTGGACTCAAGGCGTATCTCATCACGCAGGACATTCGCCAGATTGTGGACGAATACGGCCGGAACGAAAGCATCGTCAGTAACTGTCAGGTGCGCGTGGCCTTCGCTCCCAATCAATACGATACTGCCGAGCTTCTCAGCAAGATGACAGGTACGCAGACGATTCGAAAAGCATCGTTCAACTTTTCCGGCTCGCGCATGTCACCCGTACTCAATAACGTGAGCACCCACATGGATGAGATCGAGCGTCCGCTTATGACGCCGGACGAAATCATGCGCCTCCGGCCTCCGAAAAAAGACCGCGCCGGCCACCAGGAAAAAATCATCGCCCCCGGCGATATGCTCATTTTCGTTTCTGGCCATCATCCGATTTACGGCACACAAATGCTGTACTTCTCAGATCCAATCCTTGGTTCGCGAGCCGCAATTCCCCCACCTACGAAACTTTATTCCATTCATGAGGGAGGCCTTTTGCCACAAGATCCGCTCCCGGACTTGACGGTACGACCAAAACCAACCACCGGCGCACGACCTCGCCGTCCGTCGCCGGTCTCCAGCGGAAATAGTTCAGGCGGTCCGATCGAGCAACCTCCCCCACCCGCAGGTGCAACCCTGCATCCCTCACCGGGTCTGCTCGAACGGTTGAATCTCGACTCGGAGCGATAACTCATGCAAGAGAACCGCTTTCAACTCGCCGGATACCTTGCAGCAAAACCCACGCTTCGGTACTTGCCTTCCTCCATGCCCGTGGCCAACGCCCGTCTCGGACAGACATATCGCTTCAGCCGCCAAGACAAACCGTCCGAGCACACGAATTGGTTCAGCCTCGTCTTTTACGGCGATTTGGCGATCCTGGCAACCGAACTCGAGAAAGGCACGAATCTTTATGTCGAAGGAACGTTTGACCAACGGCCCTACGTCGGTCAGGACCAATACAAGCGCTATATCTACGAAGTCAGTGTGCACAAGTTTTTTGTCATTGGCGGGGTTGCGCACGATCCACCCACGTCGCCACCAGCACACGCAAAATTCACTGACGAGGTCATGACCGATGGAGCTCCCGTTCTTGAATCTGCCGAAAGTTCGGACACCTGGCTCCTATGAATTTCGCCAACGACTTCGTCGCGCCGTTTTATGGGCTTGCCTACTGGCGACTCCGCTCTTCCTGGGGCTCGTTGCAGGCTGGGCCTTTGGCGTCCGTATTAACTTCACGCCGTCCCTGCCACGGGGTTTTTACATCGTCAGTCATTCTCCCAGTGCAGATCTCGCGGAGTTTTGCCCCCAAGGTTCGGCTGCATCCCTGTCCCTCAGCCGACGCTACCGTACCCTCGGAGCTTGTCCCGATGGCGGCGCTCCACTTCTCAAACCGGTCGTCGCTCATCCCGGCGACACGGTCCAGGTGAATGCCGATGGAATCCGAATCAATGGAAAACTACTCCCGAACAGTGCAGGACGATTCCGCGACCATCAGCAGCGTCCCCTCGACCCCTGGCCTTACGGGGTCTACGAAGTTCAACCGGGAACCATATGGGTCATCTCCACGTTCAACCCCTATAGCTTCGACAGCCGCTATTACGGCCCTATTCCAGACTCATCGATTCGACATTATCTCCGTCCACTCTGGACCTTTGCTACGGAAGTTCCTCGGGAATAGATATGCGCTTCCGGTCGTTGCCGGAATCGCAGCGGCAATCGCATGGAACGGAGCGTTCGCAACAATTCCGCTCTCGCTCATTGCTCCACTGCTTGTCTACCAAGCAAAGTCCAGATGGCAGGCGTATGCCTTGATGTTCTGTTATTACGCGGCGGCAGGTGCGCCGCTAATCCGTGGTGCGCGCGCATTTTTCGGAGACCAAGGCACACCGCTCATTGGCGTTTTTCTCTGCATCGCTTCAGCGCTGCTCTTGGCCTTGCCGTGGGGTTTGCTATTCAGCCGTTCCCGAGGAATGGCGATGTTGCTCGTACCGATCTGCGTTCTGTTCGCGGCGATTCCACCGCTGCGGCATCATCGGGTGGGCTTCGCCACTGCTCTCCGCGGGAGTTTTGTTTCCGGGAACGGGATGGCTCGGTCTGGCGTTCGTCGTCATGTTCCTGAGTCTCTTCCGCCGTCGCCCCGGATGGAGCGTTGCAGTCCTCGTTCTCTGTTCTCTGGTCGCTCATATTTGCTATACGGAGCCGCTACCGCCAAAAGGGTGGGCAGCAATCGACACACACTACGGAGGCGCAGGACAAGGCGAGCCCAATTTCGCGACGGAGTTCAGCACTCACCAATCGATTCAGGAAACGATCCTTAATTCGAAAGCCGTCGTCCTGCTTTTCCCGGAACATCTCGTCTCGCATTGGAATGAAGCAACGGAAGCTTTTTGGGAGAGCACGCTCACAACCGCAGCCGCCCAGCATCGGACGGTATTGATCGGCGCTGGCATCAGCCTGCCGAGCCACTTCCAGAAATCCATTCGCTCAGAATCGTTTCCAAAATGTTCTGCTGGGACGTGGGCAGGAAAGCGATGCGTTTTATCAGGAACGTATTCCCATTCCGATCGGTATGTGGAAACCGTTCGGAACGGATGGTGTTCCGCTCAATCTATTGGGGCGCGGGACGATTCGCGTGCGCGATCAAAAGGCCGCCGTGCTTATCTGCTACGAACAACTTCTCGTATGGCCTTTCTTATCTTCCGCTCTCGAACATCCGACAATTCTTCTGACCAGCTCGAACGACTACTGGGCACGAAACACTCGCATCCCGGAAATTCAGAGATCGAGTGCGGAGAGCTGGGCTCGACTTTTTCATCTTCCGATGCTGTCAGCCACTAACTTCTGATGCGAATTTCAAGAATCATTGTCGCTGTGCTGCTTATCCTCGCGAGTATAAATTGCTCCGCGCAAACACCGACCTCAAACGCGAATACGAAACTTTCGGTCACGGCGTTCGAGAGTCTGGCGCGATCATGCGCGGAGAATGTCCCCGTCAGTACCCTTGAAGCCATCGCTCGGACCGAGTCGGCTCTGCACCCGTACGCCCTTAGCATCAACCGCCCGCACCAGCTTGCCCGGCGACAAGGATGGAATCACGGCACGATCACGCTCGAACGCCAACCCGCCTCACTCGACGAGGCAATTGTATGGACCAAATGGCTCCTCGCTCAAGGTCTCACCGTCAGCATTGGTCTGTTGCAGGTGAACAGCGAGCACGCGGCGCTCTTGCATCTATCACCGGAGCAATTGTTTGACCCATGCACCAATCTTCGTTCGGGCGCTGCCTTGCTTTCCGCTACGTACGCAGCGACCGCTCGCATCCATGGGCGAGGGATTCGCCGCCCTCGATTCCGCCCTTTCCTACTACAACACCGGATCTCCTACGGCGGGCCTGGCGAACGGCTACGTACACCAAGTCAAAACCCACGCAAAGCCTTCAGAACCTCAACGTTGATTCCTCTTTGCGTCTGAATCAGTTCCTCCGCACATTCCCTTCTCCGCAAGAGGCTGCGCCCGGTCCCGCGCTTAGTCCGTCAAGGGTTTTCGCTTCGCTCCAATAAACGGCATACCCATCCGCCCTTGACGGCGCGCGCGCCCGTTCGCAATGAGCCCGCTATGAAGGGAATTTGCTTCTTTTTTCGAGCAGCAAAACCGCTCGAAAAAAGAAAAGTCGGAGTAGGAATCATGATCGCTCACAACCCCCTCCACGGATCCGGACGAGCGGATTTCCCGCATCCGGCTCTTGCCTTAGGTAATAACGCGCATGCGGCGCAGGGGATAGGGATGACAGACAGAAGGCGGTGGCAGCCAGCGAGCGATCAAGCGCCGCATACGATCCCAGAGGACGTGGCCGTTCTGGCTGCGCCAAGACAGCGCGCGATGCCAGAGCC
The DNA here is from genome assembly GCA_963819745.1 of uncultured Acidobacteriota bacterium. Lineage (GTDB taxonomy): Bacteria > Acidobacteriota > Terriglobia > Acidiferrales > UBA7541 > Acidiferrum. The sequence goes on from CAWFXG010000016.1 coordinate 7,630, forward strand.
GTCCCACTTGGAATCGAAAAAGAGCCAGCGCCGGGTAGTTCATGGGCACGCCGTAATACCGGATATGCCCACGCTACCACCGCTTGCAACCACTTGCCCTGTTCGGGGATGGGGTCGTGCATACGACGCCGAAGCTCGGCTTTCACCTCGTTCAGCTTCGCCTGCAACCGTTTGCGTATCGTTTGCCGCAACACCGTATACATTCCATTGCTTCTCTTCTTTACGCAGATATGCGTAAAGCCAAGAAAGTTGAATGTCTCCGGCTTCCCTTCTCCACGCTTTTGCCGGTTGTTGATCGCAAAAGGACCGAACTCCAGCAGCCGCGTTTTCTCGGGATGCAGTTCCAGGTTGAACTTCCTCATTCGTTCCGTAAGTTCCGCCCGAAACTGATCGGCATCCGCTTTGT
>CAWFXG010000017.1:0-17678 GCA_963819745.1 uncultured Acidobacteriota bacterium
GAGCAACGTGCCGGGCATCCATCTGGCGGGCGTGGTGATCGGAGGGCGACACACCAGCGAAATCTTCATCGAGAATGGGCGTTTCCACGGTAAACAGATCATTGACGCGCTGGCCGGGCGATCCTAGCAAGAAGAGTAGCGCCGGCTGGATGCGATTTGCCGGGTGCGAGCACGTTTGCTAGACTCAAATCCCATGGCCTCTATCCTTCGTGAAGTCGGCGAGACCTTCACCACTCTGGTGAAGGGTTTCAGCGTCACATTTCGCAATATGTTCCAGAAAACGGTGACGGAGAACTATCCCGTACGAACCCGTGAATTTCCAATCGCGCTATCGCGGCATGCATGTTTTGCATCGCGATGAGAGCGGGCTGGAAAAGTGCGTCGGGTGTTTCCTGTGCTCGGCGGCTTGCCCGGCGAATTGCATCTACATCGAAGCGGCGGAAAATACCGACAGTAAGCGAATTTCCGCGGGTGAGCGCTACGCCAGCGTCTACAACATCGATTACAGCCGGTGCATTTTTTGCGGCTATTGCGTGGAAGCATGTCCGACCGATGCCATTACCCATGGCCACGGTTTTGAGCTTGCCACGTACGACATAAATGCGCTGGTCTACCGCAAAGAACAGTTGCTCGAAAAAGCCCCCGCAGAGCCAGTAAACACACGCTAAGTCCGGCATCTGAACCCAATCCTTGATTGCCTGAGAGAAAGCGCACGCAATGGTGTGCTTGGCAAGGTGCGGCTTGTCGTGCCTAGAACTCATCTCACAAATGCCTCAGGAGGATCACAGCGCAAGCGAGTTGAACCATCCCGAGGAAATTCTCTGGGTAGTATTCCCAGCGAATGACGGTGCGACGAAAGTTATGAAGCCAGGCGAACAAGCGTTCGACTTTCCAGCGACGCCGGTAGCGGCGCAGAACCCGGCCGTCCTGCGTCGCCGCTGCGACGCGCACGAATTTGTGAGGCGCGATGAGTTGTACGCCGTATCGTTCGTGGATGCGCTGGTCGAGGGGATCGCTGTCGTAAGCGCGGTCGCCGATCATGCGTTCGGGGGCTTTGGCAAGGAATCGTTGGTCAAGAGTGGGTTCGACGAGCCTTGTTTCATGAGGCGAAGCGCTGGCCACGTACACGGCGAGAGGAAAACCATGGCCGTCTGCGATTGCCATGATTTTGCTGCCTTTGCCGCGTTTTGTAGGGCCGACACCAGAGCCCCTTTTTTGCGCCGCTGAAACTGGCGTCGATGAAGGATTCGCTCAGATCGAGCTTCCCTCGGTCTCGTAAGTCCTCGGCCAGTTTTTGCAGCAAGCGCGTCAGCAGCCCACTGCGCTGCCAGTGTTGGAAGCGTCGATGACAGGTCTGATACGAAGGATAGCGAGACGGCAGATCGTGCCAAGGAGCACCCGTGCGTAAAACCCAAAAGACTCCGTTCAGTACCGCACGGGTGTCTTGCCACGGTCGCCCTCGCCCATCGGCTCGTCGTTTGGGACGAAACAACGGTTCGAGAACCGCCCACTGGGCGTCGGTAAGGTCCATATTCTCGATTTACGCCGTTTGTCACAAGTTTCAACCGTTCAGCGGCTTGAATGTGTTTATGAGATAACTTCTAGTTACTTCTGCTTCCTCTAATAAATAGAAAGTAGCCAAGACGTAATGTTGCGAGGCGGAGGTCTTGGTGAAGCGGAAGAGCGTTGGCGAGCGAGGTGGCGGCGAGAAGGCTTGTTGTCGGCGCGCGGCTTCGCGAAGTGCGGGAAGGTAACTTCGCGAAGCCCCTGGCTCACTGTTCCGGCCCGAAGAACCAAGACACAACTGCGCATGACCGGGTCACCGGCACCCGGGCCGGGAAAGCGGCTCGCGCCGCCTTGCAAATACGCCGAAAACGATGCGGTGGCCTACACCGGTCCGCGAATGGGCGGGCGCATCGCAAATTTGTTCGGCGTAAATATTATCGGACGCACCGCTCGCTTTACCTGCGTCCCCTGCCACTACTCCCTCCGCACGTTTTCTGAGCAGTTCGCCGTACTCGATGATCCAGCGTGCCAACTGCGCGGCGGATATTTCGTCCACCCACAGGTCGAGCAACTGTCCAATCTGTTTGCGAATGTTGGCGGCATGGCTGAGTCGCGAGAGCTCGAAGCTTTGCAGCGAAGTGCGCGAAGCCGAAAGGAGAAACTCCCACGGCGGTTGGGTGGCAGTGTGGGTCACGTGGCCCTCCCTTGGTTGTGCCGCTACGTTAACAGAAGAGTGACTTAAGTCAATAGTATAAGCGGCGTTACGGTGTGTGGAAATCTGTGGAAATGTAGGCGCGTCGTTGTGCGGCGTGGAGATGCGCGATGAGCGGCGCTCGCGGCATCACTTTGTCGGCTGGCGAAGCCCGGTCGTTTCGCGCCTGCAGCGCTTGCGCCGGCGATTACGAAAATCCGGAGGTAAGTGCTTGGGATCCCGAGCAAACGGACGACGAGGGCGACGGTCCAGACGCAGGCGGCGAGCCGCTGGCGTGCCGCGCGGAAGGATTTTCCGGCGCGGGCATGACCCGCGACCGGAACGGAGGCGGAGCATGCGGAGAAAGAATGGTAGAGAGTGCAACGGACGTAGTGCGCCCGGGCAACGGGACGTGCTGCGCGAAGTGATGCTCGGCGCGGCGCAGTGCGGCGCGTGGCTGACGCTGCGCGAATTGTCGCGGCTGACGCGCTATGGCGAAGCCAGCATCTCGGCGCAGCTTCGCCATCTGCGCAAGCCGGAGTGCGGCGCTTACCTGGTGGAGAAGCAGCGCCGGCGCGCGGAAGAAGCGTTGCGCAGTAACGAGGAAGGCCCGGTGTGGGAGTACCGGTTGCGGCGCCAACGGGCGTCAACGGAATGCGCGTCAATCGATGGTGCACGGCCGCGGCGATCGCGGGATACGCTTCGCCCCCGGCCTACCGCGCAGGCGGTGAACTAAGCCATGAGCGCGAAGCCGGAATTGGCGTTCGATGTCTGCTGGGAAGTGTACAAGGGCGCGCGCGACGTGCTGGAAACCAAGCGCGGCGTTTCCGCGCTGAACTGGCAGGAGGCCACCAAGTACTTGTGGCGCCCGGACATTCGCCCGCGGCTGAACGAGTTCGTGGCGGATTTTGCGCTGGCCGGTAAAGCGGCGCTGGATGGACCGGAATCGGCATCGCGGATGGTGATGTTCCGGCTGTACTACCTTGGGCTGGCGCCTTACGAATCGGCGCGGCACTTTCTCGGCATCAGCGAGCATAACTGGGTGAACTGGTCGGAGGAAATTCGGCGACGGTGCGGACGGGAATTGCTGCGGCGCGCGCTGTTCCCGCCGCGAAAATATTTCGCGAATGGAAGTTAAACTCGATAGATGCCCGGCGGCGGTGAATCGTCAGGACATTTCCAGTGGGTCGCCGACGCGCAGGACGTTTCCGGCTTCCGAGGAAGCGACGCGCGTATTGGTGGACAGGCGGTAGAAATGATCGAAGCGGGCGGCGGGCGCCCAAGGCGGCAGGTGAGCCTGGCGCAGTGCGGTGAAGCGCTTCTGGTACCCGATGGTTTCGGCGCCGGTGCGCGGGTTGCGCGGCGGAACCGGGCAACGAGCACACGGGTTGCTGCCCTCGAAGGCTACTCCACCGATACGGAAGCGCACTGCGTAATTCTCGTCCGCACCGAACAGCTGATCTTCCCAGAACGCTGGCACGCCGTCGATTTCCAGCGTAGCGCGGAAGCGCTCGCGCGTCTCGTCCACGGAGACGCCGGGGAACCAGCCGCTCACGGCTTGTAAGGTCGCGGTGGAGACAATCGTGGGGCCGTGGGCGATAACGTCATCGGGGAAGCCTGCGGCGGAATGGCGAACGATAATCTGCTGCTCGAAAAAGACGCTGAACCATTCCGCGGCCTCTTCGTGCGCCTGGGGAAAAGTCAATTCGCGTCGCGGAATGGGGCGGCGGTCGCCGGGCACGTCGAGTTTCACGCTGCGAATGTCCGGGGAGTATTCGGCGCGGATCAGGTGAACGGCAGGAGTGCGCTTGCCGTTCACCCAACGGCCATCGACGGAGTACAGCGCCCAGGCCCGGTCGTGCTCGAGCCCGCCGGCCGGACCGATGCGCGCTTCTTGCACCGACACAGGATCAAGCGCCTTGATGGGGTGCAGGCGGATTCCCGCCAGGCGTGGCGCAGCCGAAGAGGTACTCACACAAGGATTGTAGCGCAGGGCCGATTGCGGCGTGGGGGCGTCAGTGCGCGGGGTAATCCCTTAGCTCGGGCGGACTGGGACGGCTGGCCGGCGGAACAATGCCGTTGAGCCGCAGATACAGCGCGATCTGGCCGTAATGATCGGCGGCGTGCCAGATGGCCAGGCCGGCGATGCCCAGGCGCGTGTTCGGTCCGCCGTAGATGCCGTCGATCGGCTCATACATGTTTTTCACGGTGATGGCGTTAATGGATTTGTTCATGGCGGCGAACGAGTCGCGCAAGTAGGTGAGCAGCTCGGCGCGGGTCTTGGCCGGGCTGGGTCCGCCCTTGTCACAGCCATCGGGTGGTTTCTTGCCATCGAGCTCCGCGGCAAACCCAAAATTCGAGCAGGCCACGTGCTTGATCTGCTCGGCGAAGGTTCGCAGCTCGGTCGGACCGAAAGGCGCCGGCTCGGTGAACTTGCCGACCAGGCCGGGGCGGAAGTTGTACTTATCTTCGGGCATGGCTTCGGCGGCGGCGCGGAACTCGTATTCCTGGCTGCCGAAGGTGCGCATCAGGGCGGAGCTTACGGTTTCGTTCTTGCTCAGCTCGGCGGCGGTAGGCTCATGAGCGGGCTGGGTTTGCTCGGCAGGTTCGGCGGGTTTCTCGGCGGGCGGAGTTTGCGCGCGCGCGAGGGAGCTAAGGCCAAGTGCGAACAGGCAAAGGGGCAGCAGCTGCAGGCTGCGATGTCGGATTGGCGACGACGCCATGCGGGGACCTCCGGTGAACGAGTCGAGCGAGCCGGGTGTAAACATCGAGGATAGCCTATTTCGCAAGCGGCGAGGGAATGGCGGGAAGGGAAGCCCGAGGCCTCGCGCAATGCCCCGCGGATCCTTCGTGCAAAGCATTGAAAACAAACGGCGGCGTTTTTTTCTTGCGGAATATCTCAAATTACTCTTGACAGACCTTTAGAATATGGTACACTTGCTCTCGTAGAAAAGTACGCCCCGGCAAACGCCCGGGGCGTTTTGCTTTTCAGGACGTCTTTTCGGATCCGGACACCCTGTTTCCGGCTGCCATTTCTTCGCAATCTCCCAGGTTCTATTGCCTTTAGGTTCTTGTGCGGTGAGCTCCCGCAGTCGCCGCGGTGTCGCCGCCCGATTTTCTCGCACATCCGCGCTTTTTCGCGGTCGAAGGAGCAATCCATGCCGGCTTATCAAAACGCTGTGCCTCCCGTGTCGCTGTCCTCGGGCGACGTGGGCTTCAGCTTCAACAACGAGACGTTTCCCGGTTCGGCGCAGGCCGGCTCGCAATTCGCGCTGCTCAGCTTCACGGGCGTTCCCGACACGGGTGCCGCGATTCGCTGGCAAACGATCTTTGGCGGCGCACCCAGCGCGGTCAGCATCGTGCTGCAAACGGCGATGGCCGACGTGGACTCCGAGTATCAGGTCATCGACACGTCTGCGGCAACCACCGGTGAGGCGCGTACCGTTACCGGCGTGCAGGCAAAATTTGTGCGCATCCGTTTCGTTTCCTCGACCGGCGGCAGCGGCTTGACCGCGAAGATCCTGGTTTAAGCGGCGAAGCCCATGCTCACACCCGAAAACAGACTCTGGCGAGCGGTGCTCGAACAGGCCTTCGCGGATGCGGAGCTGCCCGGCGACCCCGAGCACGATTTTGTGCCCGCCGAGCAAGTGCGAGCGCGAAATTACCTTCGCGCGGATCGACCCAGTGAAGCGGCGAACCTGTATCAGGTGTGCGATGGCGCGGACTTGCCCGCGGACCGGCTGATTTCGTGGGCTCGCAAGCGCTACACACCGCCCGCGCAAGAGCTCTCATGACGCAACGAGACACACACCGCGCCGCGCACGGACACGGTAAACCGAACGGCCATGCGAACGGCCATGAAGCGGTGCTCCAGGCCGCAAGCATGGACCAGGATTCCGCATCCTTGGAACGCGGCGCGTTGCCGCCAACCCAGGCTCGAGCTGCATCCGACGACGCCAGCGGCCTGTCCGCGGCAGGGACCGCGCCCTCCGCAGCGGCCTGCTCGACCCGCGAAGCGCCCGTGGAAGCGGCTCCGTCCGAGGCACGAGCGAAAGGGTCCCGGAAATCCGGGACCTCGCCTCGGCCGCCGAAGTCGCCGAAATCGCCCAAGGCGGAAACTCCCGAGCAGCCAAAGATCGGTCCGGGCGCGGAGCCCTTGCCGCTGGACGGACCGGCATTCGTGGAGGCGGTACACGAAAAAGTCGACTTGATCGAGCTGGAAGTGCGGTTGTTGCGCTCCGAGGACGAAAAGATCGCGCAGCGCGAGCTGGCCTATTTGCGGGAATTGATTTACGGCAAGAACGCGACGCCCCTGGACGACGAACCGCCTCCAATTGGTTTCGGAGCGCCGCTGATTCGCACGGAGTGATTTCGGCGGAAGGATGTACGCGGGATGTTGTAACGGCGAAGGAAGCGAGTACGGAGAGGCCGCATCATGGCAGAAAATTCCCACCTCGAACATATTGGAGTGTTGACGGAAATAGCGGGAATCGGCTCCATGGTAGCCGGGCTGGTGCTCAGCCTGCATCATTGGCCGGCGGCACTGGCGCTGCTGGGTGGCGGCGTAGCGTATCGCATCGGAAAGTCGCTGCGCGGGCAATAAATCGTGTGGAATCCCATGCGGGCACGGCGCGATGGCCGGCGATCGCCCAGGAAGGGCCGCAGCCTGCTCGATTCTTACCGGCCATTCGCGCGGCAAAAACAATTTCATGATTCTCGAGCGAAGTATCGTTTGTTCGGCGGCGCCGCCGGCCCGGGCAAGACCAAAGCGCTAATGAAGATTCCTCTTGACATCGTGTCCCATAAGTTATATTATGTTAACTAAGAAATGAGGCTAAGGACGCCGCCTCCGGACTGGCGCGGTTTACGCCTCCCTCGCCCCTCTTCCCTTACTGCTTCTTCTCTGTCGATGTAGGAGTAGGTTTCTGCTGAGCAAGCTCGTACTTGATGTACTGCTCCAACCGCTGGCCATCGGCGCCAACCACTCGGCGTCCATTGATGAACACAGTTGGAGTGCTGCTCACGTCGAGTTGCTGACCGTTGGTGCGGCTGGCATCCACCGCGGCGGCCGCTTCAGGACCCGCCATGCAGATCCTGAACGCATCGGCATTTAGCCCGGCCTGCCCGGCGAATTCGGCCATCTTCATCCACGCATTGCTGGCCGAGATCAACTCCTGGTTGTCGTAGATCGAGTCGTACATTTTCCAGAAAGCGGCGGGTTGCTGCTGGTACGCGCACCTGCCAGCCAGGGCGGCGGTACGCGCCCAGGGATGGAGGACCTCGATCGGGTAATCCTTGAAGATGACTCGCACTTGAGGGTAATTGGGCAACATCCCGCGCAAAATATCGTGCAGGCTGCGGCACACCGGGCATTGGAAATCAGAATACTCGACGAGCGTAACCGGCGCCTTCGGATCGCCCAAAGTCGGCGCATCCGTCGTCTGGATAAGAGCTCGATTTTCCGCCAAGGGATCTTTCGTCAGGTCCGATACGTCTCCCCGCACCAGGTACTTGCCGTCCTTGCTGACGTAAAACTTGGCATTTTCCGAATTGTCTCCGATCTTCACGTCCACGGAGGTTTCCAACAGGCCCGGAATGGGCGTGTCTTTCGGAGCGGAAACGGTAATCAGCACATCGGGGCCAAAGGCATAAAGATGTCGCAGGTAGGCTTCCACTGATTTTTGCACCGCACTCGGAGTACCTGGGCTTGCCGCGGCGGGCGCCGACTGCCCTGTCGCTTGCGCCCGCATCGCGGGTGCGCAGAGTCCAAATATGAGCATCGCCAGGGCGGACTTAGAGGTCTTCAACTCGGGCTCCTTCTTCGGTTGGTCACGGAATGAAACGCTGGGCGATCGGAAACGGCCGTCCGAACCCAAAAGCGCGCGAGGTAATCTTCAATCCGGGTGCCGCCTGTTTCCGCTTGTACTCGTTCCGATCCACCAGCATCGCGATTTCCTGGACCATCTTGATATCAAAACCGTAGCGATCGGCGATTTCTTGCGGGCTTTTCAGGTTCTCGATGTAGGCCTTCAGGATCCGGTCCAGAACGTCGTAAGGTGGCAGGCTATCCTCGTCCTTCTGGTCGGGCCTCAACTCGGCGGAGGGCGGCTTTTCCAGCGTCGCTTGTGGAATTACTTCGCCGTGGCGATTAATCCATCGTGCCAGCTCGTAAACCATTAGCTTCGGAACATCGGAAATGACCGCAAGTCCACCGGCCATGTCCCCGTACAACGTGCAATACCCTACCGCTAGCTCGGACTTGTTTCCGGTACTGAGCAGCATCGAACCAAACTTGTTGGAAAGTGCCATCAGGAAGTTGCCGCGAATGCGGGCCTGGATATTTTCTTCGGTCACATCGGCCGGGCGATCGCCGAAGCCCGGTGCCAGTGCGGCCCTGTAGGACGAGAATACTTCGGCAATCGGCAAGGTCATCAACTGAACACCGAGACGCTCGGCCAAGGCCCGGGCATCTTCCCTGCTCCCTTCGGAGGAAAAAGGGCCGGGCATGGAAACGCCCAGAACATTCTCGGGTCCCAGCGCGTCGACGGCGATGGCCGCGACCACCGCAGAGTCTATTCCGCCGCTTAGCCCAACGAGCACTTTCCTAAAGCCGCATTTCAAAACATAGTCTCGCGTGCCGGTTACCAAAGCACGATAGGCATACTCGATTTCCTGCTTGGGCTGCGGGTGGATCTCGCCTTGGCCGGTTGCAGTGTCAAACAGCACCAGATCTTCCTCGAACGCCAATGCTTGCGCCGCCACTTTGCCTTCCGCCGTCAAGGCCAGGCTGGCGCCATCGAAAATCAGGCTATCGTTGCCGCCGACCTGGTTAACATAAACTACTGGGCGCCGGTGACTCTTGGCAATGGACTTCAGCATGTCGAATCGCAGCGTACGCTTATCGATAATGTAGGGAGAGGCGGAGATGTTCACCAGCAAGGTAGTTCCCTGCCCAACGAGTTCGCTTACCGGGTCTCGTTCGTACAGGCAGTTCGGCCAAAACTTTTTCTCGTTCCAGGCGTCTTCGCAGACGGTGATGCCCAGATGCTCGTTGCCAAAATCGCAGGTAGTTTGCCGTTCCGCAGGCTGAAAATAACGCGATTCGTCGAACACATCGTAAGTGGGCAACAGCATCTTGCTCTGCTCGAAGACGATACGTCCTCCACAGAGCAATGCCGCTTTGTTGGCGATGGATTTACCAGCGGTCTTCTTGACGCGGCCCGCGTACCCGACGATTGCGGAGATCGGCAGTTTCCTGGCCAGGTCCTTCAATTCCTTCAGATTGCGGTCGATGAACGATGGACGTTCCAGGAGATCCTGAGGAGGATAGCCACATAAGCAAAGCTCGGAAAAGACCGCAAGCTGGGCGCCACGCTGCTGCGCCTGTTCCGCCAGGCTCAGGATGCGCGCCACGTTGCCCGCGAAGTCACCTACGGTGGGATTGAATTGCGCGAGGGCTATCTTCATGCCGGCACTTCCAGAATACGGTCGCGTAGCAGCGATTGCAAACGTTCCGCCAAGGGCATGTGCACTGTCTCTCAGGCTCGTCGCAGGCGCTGGATTTGCTGCGCCACAAGACTCGCAATTCCCTTTCCCGCGCGTAGTTCCCGATAGAACAAGACGCGCAGCGTTGGAAAAGCGTTTCGCAATTCACCGGGTTCCAGCAAGTGCTCGGGACTTCTTGGACCGCCGGAGAATTCAAGTTGCGCCCGCGTGTACGTCTCAAACAAGAGCAGGCCGCCGGGAGCAAGAGCTCGTTCCATCTTCGCAAAGATCGACCGCTGCAAATAGTTGACGCAAAGGACCAGATCGAAAGCACCAGTTTTGATGGTGGCCTGCTCCAGGTCAAGCTGGGCCAACCGGATACCGCTTTGCACGGGTGCTAGTGCGTGGCTGTTACCGCTCCAGGATACGGTCATCCGGGCGGCCCTGGCTTGCTCCTCCGCCAAATGCAAAGCCACCTGCGAACCGTCCACCGCGGTTACTGGCTGGCCGCGTCGGGCAAGCAGCAGGGTGTGCCTTCCCTTTCCACACGCCAAGTCCAGAGCGGGCCCAGGTGGCAACAACGATAAGAGTTCGACGACGATCTCTGCTGGCGCCTCAACCGTCTGTGAGGCCGCGCGATGTTTGAGGTCCCAGTCGTTCCGGGTGGCAGCCATAAAAAAACTCCCGGGGTTCGCCCGGGAGTGGAAATCTCCGTTTGTGAACAGCGGAACTCCGAAATGCTAAACGCTAAAAGAACTGCCGCAGCCGCAAGTGCTCTTCACGTTAGGATTGTTGAACTTGAAGCCCGCGCCTTCCACGGTTTCGATGTAATCGATCTCCACACCTTCCAGGTACATGGAGCTCATTTGATCCACGGCAACTTTGAGGCCGTTAAAATCCAGAACCTCGTCGCCTTCGTTGGTCTGGTTCTCGAACGCCATATGGTACTGGAAACCGGAACACCCGCCGCCAACCACTGCCACACGCAGCGCCGTCGGTACGGGGTTCTGCATCTGCATGATTTCCTTGACCTTAGTGCTTGCAACCGGCGTCAAATTAATCATTAGTTCGTAGCCTCCGTTCGCGATTGAAACCGCGAACCCTCTTCGTCGTCCAGTATACCAAAATCCGGACAGCGCTGCACAAGCGGAAGTTCTCTGCAAGCAACCTCGAAAAGCACTAGCTTCGGCACGCGCCGAAGTTCGCTTACAATACGATGCAGCCATGAGACACAAAGTCACGTTGATTCCCGGCGAAGGCATCGGACCGGAAGTATCGGTTGCGGTACAACACATCCTCGCTGTGACCGGAGTGCAAATCGACTGGGAACAACTGGAAGCCCGCACGGACAAAAGCTCCGAAGCCGGCCAGGTCGTCAACCAAGGGGCCATTGAAGCCGTTCGCCGCAACCGCGTGGCGCTGAAAGGGCCTACGGGAACAGCGATTGCCGGCGGCGCGCCGAGCGTCAACGTGGCGCTACGCAAAGCGCTGGACCTTTATGCCAACCTCCGGCCGGTGAAAAATTTGCCGGGCGTGAAGTCGCGCTTTGCGGATGTAGACATCGTGCTGGTCCGGGAGAACACCGAAGATCTTTATTCCGGCCTGGAGCACGAGGTGGTGCCGGGCGTGGTGGAAAGCCTGAAGATCATCACCGAGCGCGCTTCGACGCGTATTGCCAAGTTCGCTTTTGAGTATGCGCGACGCAGCGGCCGCAAGAAGATTCACGCCATTCATAAAGCCAATATCATGAAGCTTTCGGACGGCCTTTTCCTGAAATCCATCCGCACGGTGGCCCAGAAATACCCCGAGACCGAGTACAAAGAACTCATCGTGGACAACGCTTGCATGCAGATGGTGCTCGATCCCGGGCAATTTGACATGCTGCTGCTGCCCAACCTGTACGGAGACGTGATGAGCGACCTCGCCGCCGGTCTGGTCGGTGGGCTGGGCGTCGTTCCCAGCGGCAACATCGGCGACGAATGCGCGATGTTTGAGGCGGTGCACGGAACGGCGCCGGACATTGCCGGTAAAGGACTGGCGAATCCGACGGCCCTGTTGATGAGCTCAATCATGATGCTCGATCATCTCGGCGAAAGGCCGGCGGCGCGGCGGATTGAAGCCGCTCTGGAGAAGGTCTACCGGGAAGGAAAGCATGTTACCCGGGACCTCGGCGGAAAAGCGGGTACGGAGGAGTTTACGGAAGCGGTGGTAGGCGCTCTTGCTCCGGTCGCTGCCAATCCAGCCTGATAGCTTTAGCGGTCGCTTCCCTTTCACGATTTCGGCGCGTAAATCTGGTACAGCATCAGATAGACAATCACGCCGGTCACCGACACATAAAACCACAAGGGCAATGTCCACCGCGCGATGATGCGGTGCTTATCGAACCGCTCCAGCCAGGCGCGACGGAGAGTGATAATTATCAGAGGGACGATCACCGCGGCCAGCACAGTATGGGTCAGCAGCAGCACAAAATAGACCGGCCGGATCCACCCTTGTCCCTTAAACGCGACATGGCCGACGCGGTAGTGATACAGCAAATACGAAACTAGGAACACGGACGACAGACCAAACGCCGAAAGCATTAGCGTTTTGTGAAGCGTGACGCGGCGGGCTCGGATCGCCAGATAGCCGCCAGCCAGAAGGACGGCGCTGGCGCCATTCAGAGAGGCATTGAGCGCGGCATGGGAAAACATCGGTAAGTCGTTGCTCCTGGTAAGACTCGTTAGCGAGGCAGCTTGTCGTACATCATCAGGCCCAGCAGGATGGGCGTATGAATCACCGTCGCATGCATTAGCCACTTGGCCCGAAAGTTGCTGCGGTCACTGGCGGCCCAGAGGCATACCTGTAGCAATGCCACGCTGCTGATGAGTGCTCCGAAGAAGTACAGCACCCCCGCCACCCCAAGAATAGCGGGCAGCAGGCTCACGCAGACAAGTCCTGCCGCCGCAAGGATAATCTGCCGGAAGGTGCGCGTGCCCTTCGGATCCACGACGGGAAGCATCAGGATGCCCGCGCGCGCATAGTCTTCGCGGTACATCCAGGCAATAGCGTGGAAGTGGGGAAACTGCCACAAGAACAGGATGGCGAACAGCAGCCACGCGCCGCGGTCCAAAGATCCGGATGCCGCGGCCCAGCCAATCATCGGCGGCACCGCGCCGGGAAAGGCTCCAATGAATGTCGCCCACACCGTCCGCTTCTTGAGAGGGGTGTAGCCCAGCAAATAGCTGACGCAGGTCAGGACACCCAGGCCAGCAGCGAGAAAGTTCGCCGCGTAAAGCAAATCCAATGCGCCAGCCAGGCACAGCAACACGCCGAAAGCCAGCGCCTCGCGGGGATGCAGCACGCCGCTGGGAAGCGGCCGCCCCGCGGTGCGTCGCATGTATCGATCAGACTCACGCTCGATATAGTGGTTGAGTGAGGCCGTGCCAGCGGCGATCAGCGCCGTGGCGAAAACAGTGTGAAGCAATCGCAGCCAGTCAACCGGACCGTGCGAGCCCATATAGAATCCCGCGGCGGTGGTCATAATCACCAGCAGGGAAACATCGGGCTTAGTCAAAGCCACGTAGGCGTTCGCACGCGAGGCGAGAGTCAGCTCCGTGGTTCGCGCTGTGCTCATGAGGCCGTCGCCTCCGTGTGGCTCGGAGCGGTCAATTCCCTTTTCCACGGGACCAGCCGGTAGCACAGCAAAACCACCACCACCGAGAATGCGAATAGAATTGCTCCCACGACCGTGTGCGTTACGGTCAGCAGCACCATCAGCGGCATGGGCTGCGGCGCTTCCAGGGACGACAGCCGCGACCAGTAAGAGCCAAATCCGAGCAGGAACTGCACGCCAAAGATGGAATGCAGCATCATCCGCGCCCTCGACAACTCCGGCGCATCCCCAAAACGCTTGCGCATGGCCACCGCGGTCCAAACCACCGTAGCGGCCACCACGAACGCACCGAGGATATGCGGCCAAATCGGCAGTTCCTGATGACGGAAGCCCGCCCCCAGGACGACCTGGAAGAAGATGACCTCGGCGTTCAGCGTAGCGATGGTGTGAATCGTGGGAGTGCCGATTGCCGGAAGCTGCGGGCGCTCCGACACCCACCAGCGGCTTGTAAACACCGCGATGGCCACAACCGCGGCAAAGACGATTTGTGCGAAACACGCATGGATCACCGGAAGCCAGTAGTGCAACAATTGGCGGACCACCTCACCGCCCAGCACCGCCTGCACCGCAATGCCCGCGACCGCAATTACGCCGAACCAGCGCAACCAACGCCGATTGTCCTTCACCCAAATCAGGATGACGAGGATCAGCGTCAAGACGCCCATGACACCCGCGATGATTCGATGAGAATGTTCAAAGAATGCTCCGCCGGCCAGCATCTGCAGCGACGGGAACCACGTGCCAAACGATTTGGGCCAATCCGGCACGGAAAGTGCCGCGTCATTGGAGGTCACCAAGGCACCGGCAACGAACAGCAGCACTGTCCAGGCCACCACAAACTTAGCGAAGCGATGAATTAGAGGGCTGTAGCTAGAGGTCATGCGATCTGCCGTTCCGCGGCAAATTATAACTCACGGAGAACAATCCTGCTTGTCCCATGCCATGCAGTCCAGAGCCGGGCCAATTCCCTGCTATTTCGACTCCGCCGCGACCGGGACCGCTTTGTCTTGCACCTCAACGGCTTGCAGCACGAGTTCTTTCAGCGCCGCAATAAACAACGGTGAGTCGCCGACCGCCGGCATCATGCGCAGTCGTTCGATTCCGGCTTTCCGTGCGTCTGCGCGCCCCTCGATGTTGATCTCGTGCAGGGTCTCGATGTGTTCCGTTACGAAGGAGATCGGCACCACCAGCACTTCCTTCACGCCTTCGTGCCCGAGCCGATGGATGGTGCCCGTAAAGGGCGGTTCCAGCCACTTTGTCGGCCCTACCCGGCTCTGAAAACACAACAGGTGGGTACGCGGCCAGCCCCGGTATTGTTTCGCGCCGGACTCGCAGACCAGGCGAACCGTTTCCTTGATCTGGGTCGGGTAAGGGTCGCCTTTCTCGACCAGGCTCATCGGCAAACCGTGCGCGCTGAATACCAAATGGATTCTGGAACTGTCCGGGAATTGCCGCAAGATCGACCCGATCCGCTGCACCACCGCCGCAATGTACAGGGGATGGCCGGATCCACCTCCGCCAAATTCCTCTCAAACTCGATTACTTCTGACCACTTCGTGGCGACGAGCTTCTTGTGAAGCTGACGATGTGCTTCGGCGTAGAACTCGCGGTAAGAACGCAGAGATTCTGGTGCAGCATGGGTAAATTGAACACGGCCGTTCTCGGAATGAATTTCAAAACCGAGTGGAGCAAGGTCTTCAAGTAGGGATCGGGCGAAAGACAATTCCACATCGCCAATCGGCCAGCCACCCACGGGAAACATTTGAGACCTCCCGTTGCTATCACTTGCGTCATGCGAAAGAAGAACTCGGCGACTAAGACATGAAACCCGCTAGTCGTACTCTCATTGATGTTGGCTCAAGGCGGTGAGGACATCAGCCGGCAGATCAAAAAACTTCTGCGCTCCTCTACAGGATATGGGCGAGATCGCGCGAGGATTCGCGAGAACGAAACCATAAGGTCCCTCAAACCAGGGTGAAGGCGAACTCCTGACGCAATCCACGATGTCAACGAGACCGACGACCGCACCTCTCGCCAAGGTATCTACCTCGCCGCGTTGGAGCCAGCTGCCATTGAGCGCGCGCTCTTCGACGAACTTGAAGAATGCTTCAACGTCGTGAGGTTCCATGGATCGACCCGCGTGCAATGCGATAGTGCCGCGGAACTGCGTTGGCCAGGAGCGATTTTCGACGGTTTTGCCGCCATGGAGAATCGCATGCACCCAAGGTTGTCTGACGCTCAAGGCTTGGACGCTCATGGTTGCGAGTCTCCTATTGGGAAGTTTGATTCCATGAAAAACGCTACTCCTACGTGGCCGAAATTCAGCATGAACCTTTAGGTGGCTAGGACCGGCGTGCTCGGTCCAGGCTAATTTCGTCGGTCCAAAGATAGTAGGAATACAAAGTCGCGATGACTCCGAGCAAGACTGCGGCCGTACGCCAGCAGAGCGGCACGACAGTCCCCACGGTAGGCGGGGCAGTTAGCACGCTGGTCGAAAATGCGGCCCACGCAAACAGCGCGCTGGCCGTGCAAATGAGAAAAAGGGCGAGAACGGTGCAAAAATTGGCTTTCGATACTCGACAGCAATTGTCAAGTTTGGACCATATGGATAGTCCTTCCGTTCATCGTTTTCGTGAAGCACGGTTTCGAACTGATAGCGAATTTCTTGAGACGACAAGGCCAACGTTGCGGGGACCTTGAGCGCGACCGTTTCTTGCCCGAACGAGCGGGTGCTGAATGAGGCGACAGCGGGATCCGCAACAGACTTGGGAGAGACCTCGACCTTTACTTTACGGATGCGATAGTCGGGGCCATGTTCGCGCCCTCTGTGAAACTGGAAGTGGAAAAAGACGGTGGATTGATCCCGCAGGGAGAGATAGGATTCTGTTCGCTCAGCGTCGAGACGTCGCAGCGGCGTCAAAGTTTTTGGTTTGGTCGGCCAAAATGGAATCAGCGGTTTCGTGCGACCGGTAATCCTGTAAATTCGCCAGAAGGTGTCACGGTAGAACTGGCTTGGAGCCGTCGACAAACCATCGACCACTGTTGAGAATCCTTGCTCGTCCGTTCCATCTTGCGTGAAGAGAACGTTGCTGGCGGTATCAGGACATAACGCGATGTAGATTCGCATAGGGATGGCGTCCCGTTTTCGGAGTTCACCGACGATGTCGTTAGCGATGGTTTGTTCTCGGTCGAAGGGATATCCCAATAGTTGTAAATCCAAGTAGTAGCGCGTCTTCTTGTTGTTCGTCAGTTCGCGGACTGCGACAGCTCTGCGAGCCGGGTGAGTGTAACGAATGATCCTTCATCCAGAATCCGCGATTCTGGGGACGGGTCGCCCTTTTTGTATTGGTTGGCTTGCATGTAAGCAAGGAGAACCCGTCTTTTTTCACGCGCTCCCGCTAGTCGCTTCAGGATTGCGAGTGCTTCCGCGTCGATGTTGCCGCACGTAGTCGTAGGTAACGACATATCCTCTCGGCAAAGACAATACCTTGTGAACATCATTGTAGTCTTCCGGGAGCGTGCACGTGTCGAAAACGACTAGATCTTCAGCCGCCATATTCGGCCCTCCGAGCCGCTTCTCCTGCAGATCGCGACCCTAATCTTATTGAATCTCAAGCGAAAGCGCTACGTCGCGTCGCCTTGTTTGTTGATCGCGGTTCCACGTGACTCTTCGCCGCGTTGTCGGCTTGCGCGATACTCCGAACCGCCGCGGATTCCCTCCTAACGCGTCGGCTTCCGTTGTGCTCGTGTCGTGGAATGGACCGTTTCCAGCGATTTTCGGTTCAACTTGGAAACGAGAGTAGATTGCCCCGCTTCGCCGCAAGCGGTCGCGCTCCGCGGTACGGAACCCGAGGTCGACGACAACCGCGGACCGCCCGGCGAACACATCGAGATAGCCCGCGCGCCGCGGCGCGATAGAGCGCCTGCTGTTCGGGTTCGAGGTCGCGCGGTTCGACGAACACTTGCGGCCACGACGCGCCCGGCTCGGCCTGCGCCAGCCGGGCGTCGGCCTCGATGCGATTCGAGACCACGAAGCGCATGTCGCGGGTGCGGTCCGCGTTCCACTCCCGGCTGTGGACCTCGCCGGCCAGGCGGCGCCGGCACAGCTCGTCGAGCAGGTCGAAGATGGCGCGGGCTGATCCACGGCAGCTCGTCGTCGTCCACACTCGCGAAGCTACTTGGCCCGCGAGACACGCAGGCGGGAGCGGCAGCGGAGCCGACCGGATGGGAGGCGCAGCCAGAGAGAGAGAGCGACCGTCGGGTTCGCCGGGAGGGCGCAGGTAGAGTGGGCGGCCGCGCCCGATCGGCAGCAACCATGCCGGCTACCCGCTGAAACAACAT
>CAWFXG010000018.1:0-10278 GCA_963819745.1 uncultured Acidobacteriota bacterium
TACCATCATCTACATCCGGCGGCATTCACCAGCGAGTGTGCGAGATAGCTTCAATAAGTTGCAACATGGAGAAGCAGTTGTTTCAGTGATCACCTATGGCGAGCTGATGTACGGCGTGTCGAAGAGCAGCCGGAAAGTGGCGGCAATTGTAACTTTGCGAGAGATGATGCGGCTATTGCCGCTGACGCCGCTACCCGGGGCCGCAGGCGAGATCTATGGAGAGATTCGGGCAGAACTAGAAGCAAAAGGGAAAATCATTGGGAACAATGATTTGTGGATCGCGGCGCATGCCCTGGCGGCGGGGTTAGTTTTGGTGACGAATAATGAACGAGAGTTTCGGCGAGTGAAGGGATTGAAGATTCAGAATTGGGTGGGCTGACAGTCGTGGGGTGACGAATCAGGGCTGATCCTCGTTTTGCCGGTTTGCGCTTAATTGCGCTGACGGCCCGCCTCGGAAGGCGGGCCCTACAACATCCCCTCACAAATGTTCTAATTCCTGCGGACCAGTGTCCGGCATAGCTGCCGCTTCGACAACCTCTATAGCTGCGCAGTCGAAAATGGCGTCGACGCCGAAGCTTGGATCAAATTCGACGTGAAATTTTGAGCTTGCGGCTTCGGAGCTTTCCTTTGGTTGAATCGTCAGGCCGAAGATTACGTTTTGGTGATTGAACCCTTCGAGCTTTAGCTCTTCCACGCCGGAAAAATTCAACGTAACTAAAGTGTGATTCTTCAAGACATAGTAGCCGCGGGTGTCCAGCTCGTTTGTCATGTCCCAGGTGTGAATTCGCGCGGACAATTCGGGACCCCGGTCGCGTTTGTCCCCAGTCCTCTTCGGTTTTCCTACAAGACGGATTTCCAGTACTTTAGCGTCATGGAAGGACGGCCAGCGACCGAATATTGCCAAAAGCCTTTCACTGCCCGCGATCAACGATTCGATAGGAGCCATCGTCTTAGCGGACGACGCCGGCAAGGGGGCTGGAGGCGGAGGCATAGAGTCGCTTGGGCATGCGGCCGGCGAGGAAGGCTTTGCGGCCGGCGATTACGGCGTCGCGCATGGCTTCGGCCATGAGCGGGGCGTCGGCGGCTTCGGCGATGGCGGTGTTCATCAGCAGGCCGTCGGCGCCGAGTTCCATCGCGATCGCGGCGTCCGATGCGGTGCCCACGCCGGCGTCGACGATCATGCGGGACTTCGGTGATGCGTTCGCGGAGGATGCGGAGATTCGCGGGATTCTGGATGCCGAGGCCGGAGCCGATGGGCGCGGCGAGGGGCATCACGGCGGAGGCGCCAGCGTCGATGAGCTTGCGGGCGGCGATGAGATCGTCGTTGGTGTACGGAAGCACGACGAAGCCTTCGTTCACCAGAACTTGTGTGGCCTGAATCAGCTGTTCGGTGTCGGGGAAGAGCGTTTTCTCGTCGCCGATCACTTCGAGCTTCATCCAGTTGGAGAGGCCAACTTCGCGGGCCAGACGCGCGGTGCGGATGGCTTCGTCGGCGGAGTAGCAGGCGGCGGTGTTGGGAAGAATGAAGATTTTTTCGCGATCGATGTAGTCGAGCAGGGATTCCTTGGATTTATCGGTGAGGTTGACGCGGCGAACGGCGACGGTGACCATGTCCGCGCCGGAGGCGACGTGCGCGCGGGCCATTTCGGGGAAGCTGCGGTATTTGCCAGTACCGACGATGAGGCGGGAGTTGAAGGCACGGCCAGCGATGACGAGTTGATCGGACATGGGGTGGTCTCCGAAGAGGATTGTAGAACGCGGGGAGGGTTGGGGACAAATGAGAGAGGAAGCGAATAGCGAATAGCGAGCAGCGAGCAGATAACAGGAAGCTGCAGTTGGGAACCAAGCAAGCATGGTTCCGACACGACTCCGACACGACTCTGAATTGTTCAGATAAATCTAAGAAGGCGGCGTAAAGCCGCCCCTACGGGTATCCCCATTAGTGTTGGATAACGGGGCGGGGTTCGGCTACGTCGGCGTAGAGTTTGTCGATTAGGTCGTGGTATTGCTGCTCGACGACGCGGCGCTTGAGTTTCATGGTGAAAGTGAGGCTGCCGCCATCGAAGGTGAAATCGTCGGCGAGCAGAGCGAAGCGCTTGATGGTTTCATATTGCGCAAGGTGCGCGGTGAGGCGAGCTACTTCCTTTTCGATCAAAGCATACGCGCGAGGATGGGCCGAGAGTTCAGCGCTGGAAGAAAGGTGCACGCCTTCTTCGGCTAATTTGGCGGAGACCGTTGGGTGATTGGGAACAATCAAGGCGACAACAAATTTGCGCTGATCTCCAACAACCATGGCGTTCAGAATGTAGGGGCTGGTCTTGAGGGTGTTTTCGATGGGCTGCGGGGCAACGAATTTTCCCGCGGCGGTTTTGAGTAAATCTTTTTTGCGATCGGTAATGAAGAGATAGTTGTCTTTATCGAGATAGCCGATGTCGCCAGTCTTGAACCAGCCGTCTTCGGAGAGGACTTCCCGGGTGGATTCGGGGGATTTGAAATAGCCCTGCATGACACAGGGGCCCTTGGCGAGGATTTCGCCGTCGCCCGCGATGCGAAGCAGCACGTTGTGAATGGGGCGCCCGGAACTGCCGAAGCGATTTTTCGGATAGTTACTGGTGAGGACGGGCGAGGTTTCCGTCAAGCCATATCCCTGATAAATGGGAATACCGATGGCGTAGAAAAATTCGGCCAGCTCTTTGGAGAGCGGAGCGCCGCCGGAGAGAATGACGCGGAGCTTGCCGCCAGTGCCAGCGCGGATTTTCGAATAGACAAGTTTGTCGGCGATAGCCCACTTCACTCGTGCAGCGAGTCCCGCGGATTTTTCGCCGCAGCGCCAAGCGGCGGATTCGCGCGCCGTTTGCATGGCAAAATCAAACATTTTCCGCTTGGCGCCGGTGGCTTTACTTCCCTGCTCCATCAAACGCGCGTAAATCTTTTCGAAGAAGCGTGGAACGGCGGCGAGGACCGTGGGTCGGACCTCCAAAAGTGCCTGAGCGACATTTTCGACGATCTCGACATAGGCAATCGGGCAACCGTTGAAGATGTAAAGATAGTCGAGCATGCGGCCATACACGTGAGCAAGCGGAAGAAACGAGACGGCCACGTCGGTTTCCGGACGCAGTATCAGCTCGGAGCAGGAGTCGGTGACGTTGGAGCAGAAATTCGTGTGCGTCAGCATCACTCCCTTGGGCTCACCGGTGGTGCCGGACGTATAGATGAGCGAGGCAAGTTGACTGGGCAGGACTTTGGCGGCGCGCAGGCGATAGGCGGCGATTTCCGAGAGGCCGGTGGCGGCGATGAGTGTTTCGTAACGCAGGAAATCGACGGAAAGAGTTTCCTTCGCACCCGCGACGATGACGTGTTGGACGTCTTTGAGCGAATCCCGGATGGCGAGAAACTTCTCCAATTGCGCGGCTCCGGCGATGAAAAGGATCTGAGCCCCACAGTGATTGAGGATGTACGCCATACGATCGGGCGATTCGTTGAAATAGACGGGAACGGTGACGCCACCGGAGCCGGTGATGGCGAAGTCCGCAGTGTGCCACTCCGGGCAGTTGGGAGCGAACAGGCCGACGCGATCGCCGGACTTTACGCCGAGTTCAACGAAGGCGTTGGCGAGACCCGCAACGCGGCGAAGCATTTCCTGGGACGAGATGGCTTCCCAACGCTCTGGACCACGGAACATTTGCGCGCGTGGAGACGGGTGCTCTTCGACGGCGGTGAGGAATCGGGAGGGCAGGGTACCGTAGCTCATGGGAAAGGTGAATTTACCCTATGGGGAAAATTCATGCAACGGCGGGAGATTGCGGGCGGATTGGGGGAAGCGATTGCTTGAAGTGGACGGAAGCACAGGCAGGAGTGCCTGTGCCACGCCTGCCAACTGGAACCGCCAGCTATCGGGAACGGCCCGCCTCGGGAGGCGGGCCCAAGGGAGGCGTTACCGACGGGCGTAGACGCGATGTGATACGCTTGCAACGCAGTTTGCGAAGAAAAAGAAAAGGAAGAACTTGAGCAAATCGAACGCAGCATTGACAGTGATCCCCTTTGGGGGACTAGGCGAATTCGGAATGAATATGATGGCGTTCCGGTTCGGCGACGACATTCTGGTGGTGGATGCGGGAATGATGTTCCCGGAGTCCGAGTTGCTGGGCGTGGACCTGGTAATTCCAGACATCACGTATTTGAAGCAGAACAAGCAGCATGTACGGGCAATCGTGCTGACCCACGGGCACGAAGATCATATCGGTGCGCTTCCCTACATTTTACGCGATTTGAATGTGCCGATTTATGGCACGCGGTTTACGCTGGCGCTGGTGAAGAAGCGGCTGGAAGAAGCGGGGCTGCTGGACTCGGCGAAGCTGTTCGAGACCGTGCCGGGACGGCTGGTTGAGCTTGGTCCGTTTGAAGTGGAATTTATTGCGGTGACGCACAGCACGATTGATTGCGCGGCGCTGGCGATTCGGACTCCCGTAGGCGTGGTGATTCACACAGGCGATTTCAAGATTGATCAGACGCCTGTAGATCATCACCAGTTCGACCTGCACACCTTTGCGCGTTATGGGAACGAAGGAGTGCTGGCGCTGTTTAGCGATTCCACCAACGTGGAACGGCCGGGATTTACGCCGTCGGAGCGCGTGGTAGCTCCACGGATTGAGGAATTGACACGGTCTGCGCCGCGACGCGTGGTGCTTTCCTGCTTTGCGTCTTCGATCCACCGCATTCAGCAGGTGATTGATATTGCGGAGCGCGTGGGACGCAAGGTGGCGTTCGTCGGACGCAGCATGGTGGACAACGTCGAAATCGCGCACAACCTGGGATATTTGCGGATTCCGGACGGGATGGTGGTGAGGTCGCAGGACATCCGGAGCTATGAAGCACGAAAGCTGATCGTAATTGCGAGCGGGTCGCAGGCGGAGCCGATGTCTTCGATGTCGAGGATTGCGGTGGACAATCACCGGTTCGTGACCATCGATGAGAACGACACGGTGATTTTATCTGCCCGGATCATTCCCGGAAATGAAAAAGCGATTTTCCGGATGCTGGATCACATGTTCCGGCGCCGAGCGCTGGTCTATTACGACAATTCGGCGGGTCCCATTCACGTTTCGGGTCATGCGAGCCAGGAAGAGCAAAAACTGCTGCTGCAACTGGTGAAGCCAAAATATTTTATTCCGGTGCACGGAGAGTTCCGGCATCTGTTCCGCCACGCGGCACTGGCGCACCAGTTGGGCGCGGTGAGCGGCGAGATTTTGCTGCTGGAAGATGGGAAATGCGTGGAGTTTACCGAAGACGGCGTGGTGCGTCGAGATCCAGTGGCAACCGGCCGCGTGCTGGTGGATTCCGGATCGCTGGAAGAGATCGAAGAGATCGTGGTGCGCGACCGGAAGCATTTGTCGGAAGAAGGCGTGGTGATTCCGATTATCGCGATCGATAAACACACGGGACGCGTGGAAACGGCCCCGGAAATTGTGACCCGCGGATTGATGAGCGAAAACGGCAACGAAATGCTGGCCGGGGCGCGCGAAGTGGTGGCCAGGACGGTGGAAATGTCCAACCTGGAAGAGCGCGCGGACTGGTCTGTGATCAAAGAGAAGATTCGCGTGGATTTGAAGAGGTATATCAACAAGCAGACGTCGAAGCGGCCGCTGATTTTGCCGGTGATATTGGAAGTCTAAGACTTAGCTTTTAAACGTTGGCCGGGGGATCTGAGTAAGCATTCCCTGCCATTCCTCCGCTGTCGAAGCGCTCCAGATAAGCAAGAGTTCGAAGACGGCCACGCCAACACCAAGCTCTTGCGGAATTATGATGAGCCCAGGACTTAAGCGCTTGGCAAGGAAATCCGCAAAATGGTACGGCATGGTTTTTCGGTCGTGAGTGACCAGAACTCTGTCCTCA
Source organism: uncultured Acidobacteriota bacterium (assembly GCA_963819745.1). Classification (GTDB taxonomy): domain Bacteria; phylum Acidobacteriota; class Terriglobia; order Acidiferrales; family UBA7541; genus Acidiferrum. Next base: position 5,893 of record CAWFXG010000018.1, read on the forward strand.
TCCGCGGCAATTTCCAGGACTTTAGGGTCGGGGAGCCCATGGAGATCTGCCTCCGCGGCAGTGAGAAAATCGATGGAAGGCTCCGCACGGAGCACGCCGCTGACGATACGTTCGTCGAAATTGACATCGGCCAAAAAGCGGACGTTCATCGCTGCTTCTGGAGTTGTGCCGCTCGCCTTGCCGTCTCAAGTCTTTGGAACAGCGCCGGATTCTTGTCTCGGAATTCTTTACGTATCCTGGCAATGGCTTCTTCGTCTACCTGCATCGATGCCTCCACGGCGTCGCGATTTTCGAGGTAGAAAAGGATGCCTCCGTAAACCTGTTCGAGGCTAAGGGTTGGGAAAGAACTGCGAATTGTTTCAGGTGTGTCGCCACCGAGGAATGCGGTCACGATCGTGTCAATCGGAATGCGGCTACCGATGACGTAGTAGCCGGCGTCGCGCTTTTCGATGTAGTCCTTGGCCATGATGGTTCCCTGCGGATAGTTTAGCAGAATTCGAGGAGACGGCTGTCGAGTAGGCTAGAATCAAATCCCTATGGAAGAAATGGGCTTACCCGGTGGCAATGGCGAAGGCCACATAAAATCCGGCACTTCTGCGAACACCACGAAGGCCACTTTCATCTTCATCGTGGTTACGGTGGCGCTGGATTTTCTGGCGTTTGGAATTATTGCGCCAGTTTTACCGAACCTGATTATCCAGTTTGAAGGCGGCAACATGGCGAAGGCCGCGGCGATAACGGGATATTTCGGGTTCGCGTGGAACCTGATGCAATTCCTATTTCTGCCGGTGCTGGGGGCGTGGAGCGACCGGTTTGGGCGCCGGCCAGTGATTCTGATTTCGTGCCTGGGCCTGGGGCTGGATTACATTTTCATGGCGCTTGCGCCTTCTTTGAAGTGGCTGTTCGTCGGGAGATTGATCAGTGGGATCACGGCGTCCAATGTTTCAACTGCTTTCGCTTACATAACCGACGTTACGGTTCCCGAAGAGCGCGCGAAGAAATTCGGATTGCTGGGCGCGGCATTCGGCTTGGGCTTTGTGGTTGGCCCGGCGGTGGGCGGCCTTTTGGGCCAATACAATCTGCGGGCGCCGTTCTGGGCGGCGGCGGTGCTGAGTTTGGCAAATTTCCTGTACGGATTATTGGTGCTGCCAGAGTCTTTGCCAAAGGAGAAACGCGCAAAATCTGCCTGGCACATGGCCAACCCTCTTGGGTCGTTGGCGCTGCTGCGTTCGCATCCGGAGCTGGCTGGGTTGTCGTTCGTGGTGCTGCTCTATTACCTGGCGCACCAGGCGCTGCAAAACGTTTTCGTCCTGTACACGGAATATCGCTACGCATGGAACACGAGAAGCGTTGGGATTTCGCTGGCGGTGGTGGGCGTGTGCGCGATGATTGTTTCTGGAGGGCTGGTGGGGCCGTATGTGAAGAAGTTCGGAGAGCGCCGAAGCCTTGTTACCGGGCTGTTTTATGGCGCGTTGGGATTTGCGGGTTTCGCGCTGGCGTGGCGGGGATGGGCGGTGCTGGCGTCGATCCCATTTATCGCGCTTTGGGGAGTGGCGGGGCCGGCGATGCAATCCTTGATGTCTCGGAGAGTGGATGCGAGTTCGCAGGGAAAATTGCAGGGAGCGGTGAACTCGTTGCGCGCATTGACGGGCATGGTGGGACCGCTGCTGTTCACGCAGGTTTTTTCGGCGGCGATTTCGCCGACAGCGCGATTGCATTTACCGGGTGCGCCATACTATCTGGCGTCGGTGTTGTTGCTGGCTGCCATAGCAACGGCGATGGTGGTGACGAGGGGCGTGGCAGCACAGAAATCCGAGCAGTTGGCGTAACGATCCGGCACGCGGTACAAAGCCGCAACGCGGTGGGATAAAATGCTTGTGAAGGAGCCAGGGAGATGAGCGCACTGACACCGGTGATGAATGATCCAGCGACGAGCCGCGGTCCATTCCGAGCGCCGCGCGGCACGGAAATATCCTGCAAAGGGTGGCAGCAGGAGGCCGCGCTGCGAATGTTGTTGAATAATCTGGATCCCGAAGTGGCCGAAAAGCCGGAAGACCTGGTGGTCTACGGCGGAACGGGAAAAGCCGCGCGAAATTGGGAATGTTTTCACGCCATCGTGAAATCGCTGCGGGCGCTGGAGAATGACGAAACGCTGCTGGTGCAATCGGGTAAGCCGGTGGCAGTGTTTCGTACGCACGAATACGCGCCGCGAGTGCTGCTGTGCAATTCCAACCTGGTGGGCCACTGGAATAATTGGGAGAAATTCAACGAACTGGATCGCGCCGGACTGATGATGTACGGCCAGATGACCGCGGGGAGCTGGATTTACATCGGGACGCAGGGAATTTTGCAGGGTACGTACGAAACGTTCGCGTCAGCGGCACAACTGCATTTCGGAGGAACGCTTCGCGGAAAGCTGGTGGTAACCGGCGGCATGGGCGGAATGGGCGGAGCGCAACCGCTGGCGGCGACGATGAACGGCGCGGCATTCCTGGGAATTGACGTGGATCCGGAGCGGATCAAGCGGCGCGTAAAGACCGGCTATTGCGATGTGATGGTCAATTCTCTGGATGAGGCGCTACGGATTCTGAAGAACGCGGTGCGCAAGGGCGAAGCCACGTCCGTGGGACTGGTGGGCAATTGCGCAGACCTGATCCCGGAATTGGCCAAGCGCGGCGTGGTGCCGGATATATTGACGGACCAGACCAGCGCCCACGATCCCATCGGCGGATATGTGCCGAATAAGATGACCCTCGACGAAGCGACAGCACTCCGAAAGAGCAATTCAGCGGAATACCGGAAGCGTTCCATCGCAGCTATGGGCGAGCATGTGCAAGGAATGCTGGACCTGCAGAAGCTCGGCTCGGTGACGTTTGATTACGGGAACAATATCCGAACGTTTGCTTATGAGGCGGGAGTGAAGAATGCGTACGACTTTCCGGGGTTTGTGCCCGCATACATCCGGCCACTGTTCTGTGAAGGAAAAGGACCATTCCGCTGGGCCGCGCTTTCTGGCGAGGCTTCCGACATTGCCCGCACAGATCGGCTGGTCCTGGAAATGTTTCCGGAGAACGAGCATCTGAAGCGCTGGATCACCATGGCGCAGAAAAAAGTGAAATTCCAGGGATTGCCTTCGCGGATTTGCTGGCTGGGCTATGGCGAACGAGCTAAATTTGGTCTCGCGCTGAACGATCTGGTGGCCAAGGGCGAATTGAAGGCGCCGATCGTGATCGGGCGGGATCATCTGGACTGCGGATCGGTGGCTTCGCCTTACCGCGAGACAGAGGCGATGAAAGATGGATCCGATGCGGTGGCGGATTGGGCCTTGCTGAACGCGCTGATTAACACGGCAAGTGGAGCGTCCTGGGTCTCCATTCACAATGGCGGCGGAGTGGGAATTGGTTATTCGCAGCACGCCGGGCAAGTGACCTGCGCGGACGGTACCAAGGAGATGGCCAAACGCATCGAACGAGTGTTGACCAACGACCCTGGCATGGGCGTGGCGCGCCACGTGGATGCGGGTTACCCGGAAGCAATCGACTTTGCGCGAAAGACTGGCGTAAAGCTGCCGATGCTGTAGGATAGCGGCACACGAGGAACCCGCGAGTCCCGGTGCAGGGGCCGGCGGTCGAGGAGCAGCTATCGATGTACACGATTTTGGGCGCTACGGGAAATATCGGCTCGATCATCACCAAAAAATTACTGGAAAAAGGCGAGAAGGTACGCGCCGTTGGACGCAGCGCGACAAAGCTTCAGGCATTTGCGCAGAAGGGCGCGGAAGCTTTCGTCGCGGATGTGACGGACGCGAACGCTTTGACGCGAGCGCTTGTGGGCTCGCGAGCGGCGTTTCTGATGGTGCCGCCGAATCTGACAGCTCCGGACTACAGCGTGGAACAGGAAGCGGCGTCCAACGCTATCTGCCTGGCGGTGAAACATGCGGGACTGGCGTATGCCGTTAACCTGAGCAGCATCGGGGCGCAGGCCCCGGCGGGCACTGGACCCATCGCAGGATTGCACCGGCACGAGCAGCGATTAAACGGCTTGGAGCGAGTGCATGTGCTGCACCTGCGGCCGGCGTATTTCATGGAGAACCATCTTGGCGGCGTGGGCATGATCCAGATGATGGGGATCTATGGCGGTGCGCTGAATCCGAACATGAAGATCCCGATGATTGCGACCCGGGATATCGGTGTGTATGCCGCGGACCGGTTGCTGAAACTCGATTTCAACGGGAAGCAGACACAAGAATTACTGGGCGAGCGCGATTTGAGCATGAGCGAAGTGGCTACGGCCATTGGCAAAGGGTTGAACAATCCCGAAGTGCGCTACGTCCAATTTTCCTACGAACAGGTGGAGCAGACATTGCTGCAGATGGGCGTGGGGCAG
>CAWFXG010000019.1:0-359246 GCA_963819745.1 uncultured Acidobacteriota bacterium
AAGCGCGCGGCGTGTCGCGCCGGGAGTTCGTGAAGTTTTGCAGCTCGATGGTCGCCCTCTGGCTTTGCCTCCGCGATATCTCGGTGCGGTGGCGAAGGCGCTCGTCAAAGCGACCCGTCCTGTTCTGGTATGGCTCGAATTTCAAGATTGTGCTGGCAATACGGAATCGATGCTGCGCAGCAGCAATCCTCCGGTGGCGGAATTTGTTCTCGATCTTCTGTCTTGGGAATATCACGAAACTTCTCATGGCCGGTGCAGGGAAGCAGGCGGAGGATGCACTCGAACGTGTCGTTCGCGAGCATGCCGGCGAGTACATCGCCGTGGTGGAAGGCGCAATTCCCACGGCGGACGGCGGCGTGTACTGCACGATCGGCGGAAAAACCGCGCTGGATATCGCCAAGCACGTTTGCAGCAATGCCGCGGCCAATATTGCTGTGGGTGCCTGCGCCTGGGACGGCGGTTTGGTTCGCTCGAATCCGAACCCGACCGGAGCCCTGGGATTGCATGAAGCGGTTCCGGGGTTAAAGAACCTCATCAACCTGGGAGGGTGCCCACATAATCCCGCGAACACCGCCGCGGTTCTGGTCCACTATCTGACGTTCCACGATCTGCCTGCACTCGATGAATACAACAGGCCGCTTTTCGCTTACGGCGACATCATTCACGACCAGTGCGAGCGGAGCGCTCACTACGATGCGGGCCGTTTTGTCGAGGAGTGGGGCGACGAAGGCCATCGCAAAGGGCTATTGCCTTTATAAGATGGGCTGCAAAGGCCCGGAAGCAACCTACAACTGTCCCACCGTCCGCTGGAATGATGGAACGAGTTGGCCGGTGAAGTCCGGCCACGGCTGCATCGCCTGTGCTTCACACCGCTTTTGGGATACGAAATCACCTTTCTATAAGCGGTTGCCTTCGGTGCCCGGGTTTGGAGTGGATGTTACGGCGGACCAGATCGGTTGGGTCGCCACGGCGGCGGTGGGCGCGGCAATGGTCGCGCAGGTCGCCGGCAATATCGTGCGCGACAAAATTCGGCCGAAGAAGACGACTGAGGAAACAGAAGAACCGCCGGAGTCTCGCGGAGCGTAGGAGGAATCCATGGCGCGGATTGTGGTCGATCCGGTCACACGAATTGAAGGACATCTCCGCATCGAAGCCCAAGTCGAAGGCGGGATGATCGCGGATGCGTGGAGTTCCGGCACGATGTTCCGTGGAATCGAGCTGATCCTGCGCGGCCGTGACCCGCGCGAAGCGTGGATCTGGGCGCAGCGCATTTGCGGCGTCTGTACGATGGTCCACGCGCTCGCCTCGGTCAATGCGGTCGAGGATGCGCTGGGCATCGAAGTTCCCGACAACGCCCGCCTCGTTCGGAACATCATCGCTGCGACACAGACGGTCCAAGATCATGTCATCCATTTCTACCATCTTCACGCACTCGACTGGGTGGATGTGGTCTCCGCCTTGAAGGCGGACCCCGCGAAGACAGCGCAGCTCGCGCAATCAATCTCCGATTGGCCTATGTCGAGTGAGAAGTATTTCAAGGGCGTGCAAGACCGCGTCAGCGCGTTGGTCGCGAGCAAGCAACTGAGTCTCTTTGGCGCCGGTTATTGGGGACATCCCGCCTACCATCTTCCGCCCGAAGCTAACCTCATGGCCGTCGCACATTACTTGGAAGCGCTGCAGTTCCAAAAGGAATTCATCCGAATTCACGCGGTTCTCGGCGGCAAGAATCCACACTTGCAGACATTTCTGGTCGGCGGCATGGCCACCGCCATGGACCCGAACGAGCCGGGCGCGACAATCAACCCGGAACGAATGGATTTCTTGCTGCAGGTGGCCAAGTCGGCGATCGCGTTTGTGAATCAGGTGTACATTCCCGACGTTCTTGCGGTGGCGGGTTTCTATCGCGAGTGGTTCGAACTCGGCGCGGGCGTTGGGAATTACATGTCCTATGGCGGTTATCCGCAAGGTTCCATCAAAGATCCTGCCAACTTTTTTCTTCCCCGGGGCATCATCCTGAATCGCGATCTGTCGAAGGTTCACCCAGTCGATCCGGCAAATGTCACGGAATATGTGACCCATTCCTGGTACGAGTATTCGGGAGGAGATCAGACTGCCAAACATCCGTTCGACGGAGAGACCAATCCGAAATATTCGGGACCCAAACCTCCTTACGAATTCCTCGAAGTGGATCAAAAGTATTCCTGGCTGAAGGCTCCGCGATATCAGGACGAGCCGATGGAGGTCGGTCCGCTCGCACGATTGCTCGTCGCCTACGCTTCGGGCCAGAAGGACGTTAAGGCTCTGGTCGATGCGACGTTCGCAAAGCTGAAGGCTCCGCCCGCCGCGTTGTTTTCGACTCTCGGACGCATGGCCGCGCGCGCGCTGGAAACACAACTGCTCGCGAGCCGTCTGGTCGGCTGGATCGAAGAATTGAGAAACAATTTGGCGAGCGGGAACGTGCGCATTCACAACGGAGAAAAGTGGGACCCGAAGTCATGGCCCAAGACCGCGCGGGGTTTCGGTTTCTTCGAGGCGCCGCGCGGGTCGCTCGGGCACTGGGTGGAGATCGAAGACCAGGCCATCAAGAACTACCAGGCGGTCGTTCCGTCCACGTGGAACGCCGGCCCGCGAGATGCACGCGGCCAGCGCGGAGCCTATGAATCGGCGCTCCTCAAGACGCCGGTCGCCGATCCGGATCGTCCGCTCGAACTTTTGCGCACCATCCACTCCTTCGACCCGTGCCTGGCTTGCGCCGTTCACGTGGTTGACGCTCGCGGGCATGTGCTCGCTCGCGCGGAAGCCTGACTGGCGGAAGGCTGCGTATGAAAAAGACACGAAGGCAACACGGCCATGAAGCGGAATGGAAGAGGCCAGCGCACGGACAAGTGAGGGTGTACGTCTGGGAATGGCCGGTGCGATTTGCGCACTGGATCATTTTCACCACGATCGTGTCTCTCTCGATCACCGGCTATTACATGCATTCCCCGTTCATCGTTCCGCACGGAAGAACGGCCTACGTCATGGGAACGATGCGCTTCGTCCATTTGCTTTCCGGTTTCGCGTTTCTCGGCGCGGTCCTGATTCGGGTCGTCTGGATGTTTATCGGCAACCAATGGTCGCGTTGGGACCAGTTCATCCCGACAACCAAGAAACGCTTCAAGGATATCGTCGAGACCGCCAAGTATTACGGATTCATGACCTGGTCGCCGACTCCCCACATCGGCCACAACGCGATGGCAGGAGCCGCGTACGCTGCCGTTTTCGGGATGGCAGTCGTTGAGATCCTCACGGGACTCGCGCTCTACTCGCGGATTCTCGGAAACAGGACGCTCAGCTTCTTCGTCGGCTGGATTCCTCGTGTCTTGGACATTCAATGGCTCCGTGAAATTCATTTCCTGGTGATGTTCGGATTCTGGATGTTCTTCATTCACCACCTCTATACCGCCATCCTGGTTTCGGTCGAGGAGGAGAACGGCGTGATGGAGAGCATCTTCAGCGGATACAAATTCGTTCCCGAACATGAACTGCGGGAAGCGATGGCCGAGCAAGGCGACGAGAATTCTGGGCCACAGCAGGAACAAATCCCGGCTAGCCCGGTTGCCGGACACAATTCGCAATCGAGGGCGTGACATGGAAGAGTTGCTGTCTTCGGACACGGTGGTGATCGGGGTTGGCAACACGATCCTCTCGGACGAGGGTGTCGGCGTGCATGCCGCGAGACTGCTGCAGTCTGATCCAAGAGTGCCCGCCGGTGTCACGATTCTGGATGGCGGCACAATCGGTCTGGAGCTGATTCCGTATGCTTCGGATGCGTCTCGCGTGCTGCTCCTCGACGCCATGAATTCGGAAGTGCGCCCGGAACGCTCGGCTCGAATGACAGGAAAGGATTTGCTCGGGGCGACAGGGGGACGTAGCGTTCATCAGTTGGGCGTTGCCGATCTGATCGCGGCTCTCTTCCTCGTGTCGAGCTGTTCCGCAGGATATTGTTGTGTTGGGCGTGCAGCCTGCCAATACGGATTGGGGCACGACGTTGTCTCCCGAAGTCGAGGCGGCGCTCGTGCCTTTAGTGGACGCAGCGTTGGCTCAACTGCAACTGTGGACGAAGCACGAGACGCCGGTGTGAAGCCCCATCCGTCACTCGTGAGCGCCGAGCAATCCCCGGACCGAAGGGTTTCCAAGCCCTGGCGAAGGAGGCTTCTAACGTGTGCCTCGCTATCCCTGGAAAGATCGTCAGCAGTGAACTGCAGAACGGTATTCGCGTGGGGCGCGTGCAGTTCGGCGGGATCACGCGAGAGACCTGCCTCGACTTTGTTCCCGAAGCATCGATCGGAGATTACGTGATCGTGCATGTCGGATTCGCAATCAGTTGCGTGGACCGTGAAGAGGCGGAGCGAAGCTATGAAGTGCTCGAATCCATGGGGTTGCTCAAGGATGAACTGGAGTCGGATCTGGAAGATTCGGAAATGGACAGGTAAGGTGACGCCGGCCTGGCTGCGAGGGAAGGCTTGAAGTATTTGGACGAATACCGGAATGAAAAGATTGCCCGCGGAATTGTGGCCGAGTTGGCCCGTCGCGCTACACGGCCTTGGGTACTGATGGAGATTTGCGGCGGCCAAACCCACACCTTGATGCGTTACGGCATCGACGAGATGCTGCCGGCCGGAATTGAACTGGTTCATGGACCAGGGTGCCCCGTGTGCGTGACCTCTCTGGAAACGATTGACAAGGCGATCCAGATCGCTTCGCGGCCCGAAGTGACGTTCATTTCTTATGGCGATATGCTTCGCGTACCGGGCTCGCGTACCGACCTATTTCACGTGAAGGCCAGCGGTGGGGACGTGCGCGTGGTCTATTCGCCAACGGAAGCGCTCAAGTTCGCTCGCGCAAACGCCGACCGCAAGGTCGTCTTCTTCGCCGTTGGCTTTGAGACCACGGCTCCGGCGAACGCCATGGCCGTCTGGCAAGCAAAGCGGGAAGGCCTTAGGAATTTTTCAATGCTGGCCTCCCACGTCCTTGTGCCACCCGCGATTCGAGCGCTCTTAAGTTCACGGCGCAATCGCGTGCAAGGCTTCATTGGTCCGGGTCACGTTTGCACGATCATGGGCTATCGCGAATACGAGGAACTCATCGAAGAATTCCACGTGCCCATTGTTGTTGGCGGATTCGAGCCGCTGGACCTTCTGGAAGCGATCCTCATGCTTGTCCGACAGCTGGAAGATGGCCGCGCGGTAGTCGAAAACCAGTACGTCCGATCCGTTACCTATGAGGGAAATCTCCTCGCGCAGAAAATACTGGGAGAGGTATTCGAAGTCTGCGACCGCAAATGGCGCGGAATCGGAGGAATTCCGGAAAGCGGTCTCCATCTCCGACAAGAGTATGCTGAATTCGATGCGGATCGTATTTTTGGAACCGAAGGGGTCACCGCGGACGAACCCGCGGAGTGTATCAGCGCTGAGGTTCTCCAGGGACTCAAGAAACCCCCGGATTGCTCCGCATTCGGGACGCGTTGCACGCCGGAAAATCCGCTCGGCGCTCCCATGGTCTCTTCCGAGGGTGCGTGTGCGGCATATTACCAGTATCGTCGGCATGCACTTGCGGCCAGGGAGAGTCGTTGATGGCGCAAGAAACGATGCTCGACGTGGCTTTGCATTGCCCGCTGCCGGTGGCAGCCGGGGAGTCCGTGCTCCTGGGCCACGGAAGCGGAGGCCGAATGAGCGCGAACCTCCTGCGAGATATTCTTCTTCCGGCCCTTCGAAACCCCGTGCTGGATCGGCTGGACGACCAAGCGATCGTCGAAGTGGGCGGATCCCGAATTGCGTTCACCACCGACACTTTCGTCGTGAAGCCGCTGTTTTTCCCCGGCGGCGACATCGGAACGCTGGCGGTGAACGGTACGGTAAACGACCTGGCGATGGGAGGAGCCGAACCTCTCTTCTTGAGCCTCGCACTGATTCTCGAAGAAGGGCTTCCGCTCGATTCCCTGCGACGGGTTATGGAATCCATTCGCGTTGCGGCCTCCCTCGCGGGAGTCGTTGTCGTCACCGGAGACACCAAGGTTGTCGAAAAAGGAAGCGGGGATGGATTGTTTGTAAACACCTCGGGAATTGGACTGGTTCCATCGGAACTCCGGCTTTCCGCCGACCAAGCAAGCCCTGGCGATCGCGTGCTTGTGAGCGGAACCATTGGAGACCACGGGATCACGATCCTGTCGCAACGCGAAGGCCTCGAATTCGAAAGCGCCGTCACGAGCGACACCGCGGCGCTGCACGCGCTGGTTGCCGCCATGCTCCGCACCAGTTCGGAGATTCGTTGTCTTCGTGATCCTACGCGCGGCGGTCTGTCGAGTTCGTTAAACGAGATTGCGAGCCGGTCGCGCGTGGGGATTGCGCTCGACGAACGTGCCATCCCGATCCGTGAGGAAGTTCGGGGCGCATGCGAGATGCTGGGGCTCGATCCGCTGTACGTCGCCAACGAAGGTAAACTGCTGGCCATCGTGGAGCCCTCCGCAGCCGAAAGGATTCTCGAAACCATGCGCCTGCATCCTCTGGGCCGAGACGCGCAGATGATCGGAACGGTCACCGATTCCCATCGCGGGATGGTCATGCTGCGAACGCGGTTGGGAACATCGCGAATCGTGGACCTGCTCTCCGGCGATCAATTGCCGAGGATCTGCTGAGGACCGACCGATGCACGAGATGGGAATTGCCAATTCGGTGCTCGAAGCGATTCGCACAGAAATGCGCCGTTTTCCGGATGGCCACATCTGCAAAGTGGGGGTGCGCATCGGTGAACTCGCGGGCGTAAACCCGGATGCCATAACCTTCTGTTTTGAAGCTCTTGTGCGGGGAACGGAACTCGAGCCGCTCGCGCTTGAGATTGAATACTGCCCGCGGCGTTACCGGTGCCGTGCCTGTGATCACCCCTACGTTGGCGGGGAAGACTTGGCATGCCCGGAGTGCGGCAGGTTGGAGTCACAATTCTTAGGAGGCGACGAACTGGAACTCGCCTATCTGGAGGTCGAAAATGCAGCGCGTGCCGCTGGAACGTAAAGTGTTGAGCGAAAATGACCGCATTGCCGCCGATTTGCGGACGCGTTTTGCCGAACACAATATTCTGTGCTTGAACTTAATTAGTTCGCCGGGATCCGGGAAGACCAGCCTGCTCGAACGCACTCTCGAAAGTTTCAACATCGCCGAACGAGTGGCGGTTCTTACCGGAGATATACAGACCGAGAATGACGCCAAACGGCTGGCCCGGTTTGGTTTTCCCGTAAAACAAATCACGACGAGCGGAACATGCCATCTGGATGCTCGCATGATCGAGAAGGCTCTCCTGGATTGGCGTTTGCAAGACATCGACTTGTTGCTCATCGAAAATGTGGGCAACCTCGTCTGCCCGTCGAGTTACGATTTGGGGGAGGCCGCAAAACTCGTCGTTCTCAGCGTTACCGAAGGCGAAGACAAGCCCCTCAAGTACCCTTCGATCTTTTTTAAATCGCAACTGCTGATCCTGAACAAGATCGACCTCCTGCCTTACGTGCCATTTGCGATTGCTGCCGCCGAAGAGAACGCGCGGCGTGTGCACCGCGACATCGAGATTGTTCGCGTTTCCTGCCAGACACGCCAAGGAGTGACGGAATGGCTCGCATGGCTCGATCGCAAGCGCGAAAGCTTCACGCGCGCTTGCGTCCCTATCCTGACGCGTGATGCAAGTCCGCAAGCAACTCCAGGTCTCAGGGATCGTGCAGGGAGTCGGGTTTCGGCCGTATGTCTATCGGCTTGCGACGAATCGAAACCTTGGCGGAAACATCAGCAACACCCCCGCCGGGGTCACCATCGAAATTCAGGGCCCTCCGGACTTGGTCCAGGATTTCGTCTCGCGCCTTCCCCAAGGAGGCGCCGGCGCTGGCGCAGATTACCCAAGTGTTGGTTCGCGAGTTGCCGTGCAAACCGGAGCGATCCTTTGAGATTCTTTCCAGCCACGCAGGGGAACACGTCCAGTACGCTGATCTCCCCGGATGTCGCCGTCTGCGAAGATTGTCTGCGGGAACTATTCGACCCTCGCGACCGCCGGTATCTCTATCCCTTTATCAATTGCACGAACTGTGGTCCGCGCTTCACGATCCTGCGCAACATTCCCTACGACCGCTCGCATACCTCAATGGACGCATTTCCCATGTGCGAGGCTTGCCACGCTGAATATGAGGACCCGCGCAATCGCCGTTTCCATGCGCAACCGAACGCCTGCTGGGAATGCGGCCCGCAACTCGAACTCTGGGATGTCCTGGGCCGCCCGGTCGCGGCACAGGCTCCCCTCGGAGCGGCTGTGGAGCATCTCCGCGCGGGGAAGATAGTGGCCGTCAAAGGACTCGGGGGATTTCACTTCGCTGTTGATGCCATGAACGGACCCGCAGTGGAACGCCTGCGCCTGCGCAAACGCCGCATGGAAAAACCTCTTGCCGTGATGGCGCGCGATCTGGCTGCCGCTGGCACATTTTGCGAAATCGACGGAGAATCACACGAACTTCTGACTGGCCCACAACGGCCCATCGTTCTGCTTCCAAGAGCGAGGGACGCGACGCTCGCCGACGCCGTGGCGCCGAAGCGGTGCGATCTCGGCGTGTTCCTGCCGTACACTCCGCTGCATCACTTGCTCTTTGTAGAAGGCAAATTTGCGGCCCTGGTCATGACCAGCGGGAACCTGAGCGAAGAACCGATTGCGAGCGACAATCGCGAGGCGGTCGAACGATTGGGCGGCATCGCCGACTTCTTTCTCGTGCACGACCGGGAAATTCTTCTTCGTTGCGACGATTCCGTGGTTCGCCCTTCCGCCGGTAAACCGCAACACTTTCGAAGATCGCGAGGTTACGTACCGGCCCCCGTACAGTTGCACAAGGAACTTCCACAGATTCTTGCTGTTGGGGGAGAACTAAAGAACACGATCTGCCTGACGCGCCGCAGCTTCGCGTTCCTGAGTCAGCACATTGGTGACCTCGAGAACGTCGAGAGCTTCGATTTCTTCCGCGAGGCCATCACCCATCTTTCGCGGATTCTCGAAATCGAGCCCGAAATTATCGCCCACGACCTGCATCCGGATTATCTATCGACGAAATGGGCGTTGACTCAAAACGGCGTGCGTCTCGTGGGCGTGCAACATCACCATGCACACATCGCCGCCTGCATGGCGGAGAATCGCATCGATGGCCGGGTGATCGGGCTGTCTCTCGACGGCACCGGATATGGCACCGACGGGCAGATTTGGGGCGGTGAGGCGCTGCTCGCCGATTATGCAAGCTTCGAGCGCGCCGCGCATTTTGCGTACACGGCGCTTCCGGGAGGGGTTGCCGCCATTCGCGAACCCTGGCGCATGGCGGTCAGTTATCTCGCCCAGACGTTTGGCGAGAATTTCCTTGCCTTGGATATCCCGTTCGTCCGGCAGCTGAAACGCGACAAGGCTGAGCTGATTCTGCACATGATCGCTCAACGAGTGAACTCTCCCATGAGCTCGAGTTGCGGTCGTCTCTTCGATGCCATCGCCGCTCTCATTGGGATTCGGCAGGAAGTGAGCTACGAGGCCCAAGCGGCCATTGAACTGGAAATGTCGGGCCGGCGCTCCAACGAAACCGGCACATATCCCATCGCCATTCGCCACCAGGACGGCTGCTGGCAGGTCGATTCCCGGCCTTTATTCCAGGCGATCGTCGAGGACCTCCGCCGCAAAGTGTGCGCTTCTACGATCAGTCGCCGTTTCCACAACGGGCTCGTCGAGCTCCTCGTGCGGCTTGCGTGCCTGCTCCGCCAGGAATCCTCCATCAATCGAATCTGCCTGAGCGGGGGTTCTTTCAACAACTTGCTTCTGCACGAATCCTTGCATCGCAAACTGGAAATTGAGAGCTTTCAGGTCTTCACGCATTATCTGGTTCCGACGGGCGATGGTGGTCTAAGCCTTGGACAGGCGCTCGTCGCGGCACACAGGGATTCCAGCTGTCGCAGCGCAAGACCTGAGTTCTCACCTGCGTGACCGTCTCGTAACAACGTGTCACCAGACGATCCGGAGCAGTGGAACAAACTCGGCGGCTTCTGGTTTTCAACGCGAACCCTTTAAGGCTCGTCCGATCACATCGCGACCTCCGAGGTTCCCGCAGGCCATAGGAGCGCAGCGCATCGTTCCTATCCAGATCGGATTTTAGACTCTCCTTCAGCATTGGTATGCCCGCTGTGACCTGGTTCGCGCCTCAGAGTGATCAACAATTCTCGACTTCGCCTTCTCCAATCTGGTGTTGTGTTTCAAGGAGAATTGGGGGAAAGTACGTCCTAACCTCGGGCCGATACAACCATCGTTCGGAGAGTTGTCCATGAGTCAGGCGAACCAATTCCTCTCTCGGCGTGGCCTTTTGAAGCTATTCGGCGCAACAACGGGCGGGCTTTTCGTCCGTCCATGGCCGAAAGCAGATGTGGCGATTGCGCAGGAACAGCCAGCTGCAAAATCAATAGAAGCGTTCACCGGGCCGGGTGCGAACCCCCACAGGAATTCGGTCGGTCCTTATATAACCGAGCCGCAGAAGGCGCCGCTCATTCTACTGACCGACCGGCCCGTTCAACTCGAAACTCCTCGATCCTATTTTCGAACCGCTTTCACACCGAATGAGGCTTTTTACGTTCGCTGGCATCTGGAGGGGATACCAAACAGTCTTGACTTAAGGGAATGGAAATTGAAGGTCGAAGGGAACGTCAACAAGCCCTGACCTGCCCCCCGTTTTTGGTCCAGTCATAAGTTAGCACTCCGGGGTTCCTGCAGATCCGATCCGGCCCATGCTGGGTCGATAGAGACGACCGGCGTGGGGGGAGACGCCGGTCGCGCGACGGCACTCGCTGCGAACTCTTCCGGCGTCAGATACCTCAGCGAGCTGTGTGGGCGTACCGTGTTGTAATCGACCCGCCAGTCCTCGATCACCTTCCGTGCGTGTCGGAGATCAACGAACCAGTTCTGGTTCAAGCATTCATCGCGGAACTTCCCGTTGAAGCTTTCGATGAACGCGTTCTGCGTGGGCTTGCCGCGCTCGATGAAGTGCAGCGCCACCTGATTCTGATAGGCCCATTGATCCACAACGCGGCTGGTGAACTCCGTTCCATTGTCTACCTGGATTGCCGCCGGTGTTCCACGTTGTTCTCGCAGCCCCTCCAGTACCCGCACCACACGCAGACCGGGCAGCGACGTGTCCGGTTCGATCCACAGGGCCTCTCGCGTGAAGCCATCCATCAGGTTCAGTGTTCGGAATTTCCGCCCGCCGGCCATTTCGTCATGCGTGTAGTCCATCGTCCACATCTCGTTTGCACGCGTCGGAAGCGCCAACGGTACCCGCGTTTCAGATCGAAATTTCTTGCGCTTCCTACGCTGCATCGCCAGCCCCTCCTCCCGGTACAGCCGATACACTCGCTTGTGGTTGACACGCCACCGCAGCGTTCCATCCGCGGTCTTCTCCCGTCGCAGGAAAATGTACAGCCGCCGATAGCCGAATCGCGGGCGCTCGCCTGCCAACTCGCGCAGCCGGGCCCGCAACGCCACTTCGTTCCGTTCCTTCCGCCGGTACCGCCAGCTCCCGCGGTGCATCCCGATCAGCCCACAGGCGCGTCGCTCGCTGAGTCTTGCTTCTTCCCTCACGACACGCACCGCTTCTCGCTTCGCCCGCGGGCCTACCACTTTTTTGCCAGCACCACCTTCAGCGCGTCCAGGTCCAAGGCTTGCTGCGCCACGATCTTCTTCAGCCGTCCGTTCTCTTCTTCCAGTTGACGCAGCCGCCGGGTCTCGCTCACTTCCAGACCACCGTACTTCGCTTTCCAGTGGTAGAACGTAGCTGTACTGATGCCAATGCGACGACAGAGGTCCTTCATGGGAACTCCAGCCTCTGCCTCCTTCAACACCCCAACGATCTGCTCTTCACTACAGCGGCTTCCTTTCATGGCGCTTCTCCTCTCGTGGTCTTATACCCGGAGAAGCTAAGTTTTGGCTGGACTAAATTTCGGGGGGCAGGTCACCCTGGCGCTGAACTTGCCGGAGTTAATGCGACAGTTCAAGGCGGTTTCCATTGCGGCAGCGAATCAATGCTCCGGAAATACCCGGAGCCGGTTGCAGCCCCGGGTGGCAGGCGGACAGTGGGGAAACGGCGCGATGGGAAATGCGCTGTGGAGTGGCGTGCGACTACGCGACCTTCTCGACGAAGCCGGCGTGAAAAGCGGTTCCGTCCAAATCCAGTTTCAAGGGCTGGAGAGCGGGATCGGGCCCGTAGGACTGGGTTCGAACCGGTTTCTCAAGTCGCTTGATCTCGCCAATCCCGTCATCGACGAATGCATCGTCGCCTATCTCATGAATGGTGAACCGCTGCCGATGCTCAACGGCTTTCCGGCGCGGCTCGTCGTTCCGGGTTACTTCGCGACCTACTGGATGAAGAGCCTTGCGTGGATTCGCGTGCTCGACACGCCGGATGACAATTTCTGGATGAAAACAGGTTATCGCGTCCCGGACACCCCGCGCGGAAACACTTCTCCGGAAGACATCAAAGCAGGCCAGGTGAAAACCGTTCCGATTGGACGGATGCCTGTGCGGTCATTTCTCATTTCTCCCGATGGCTCGTCGAAAATTCCTGCGGGGATGCGCATCACGCTTCGAGGCATAGCTTTCAGCGGATTCGGCCGCGTGACCCGCGTGGAAGTCCGGGAAGAGAGCGACAAGATTTGGTCCGAGGCGAAACTGGGCGAAGATCACGGCGCGTACTCGTTTCGTACTTGGGAGGCCCCGTGGACGGCACCGTCGCCCGGTCGACACATACTGATGGTTCGCGCAGCGGACGAAAAAGGCAACACACAGCCCGACGAGCCAGTGTGGAATCCGGGAGGCTACCTCTGGAATCGAATAGAACGCCAAGAGATCGTCGTGGGCATGGCGGGCTGATGGAGGGAACCAATGAAGAATAGACTCTTGGTGGTTGTTCTCGCTATCGCAGCATTCGCACTGGCCGGGATTGTTGTAAGCGCTGATCTTACAAAGAGTAACTATCGTCCCACGAACCTCGGGGTCCTCCAGCAGCCGCAACCCGCGGAATTATCAGACGATTCAGTCTACCAGGTCGCGGCGTACGCGGTACCTGCCCTGGAGTTAGCACCCGGCGACGGCCGCCAATTGGTTCAGATCTATTGCAACACCTGCCATAGTCCGCGATACATTTCCATGCAACCGCCGTTACCGGCGGCCGCGTGGGAAGCCGAGGTCAATAAGATGAACAAGACCTTCGGTGCGGGCATTCCTGACGATGAGTCGCAGAAGATCATCCGTTATTTGCAAGCACACTATACACCCGAGACGCGAAGGCAATAACGCAGCAGGCGACCCCTTCCCAATATTTTTTTCACCGGTCATCCTTGGCCGCGGCTTGGACTTTCTGCGCTCCGTGGAAGCCCGTTTCGATCGTGCTAAAGTCGAAACCATGCGGCCAGAGATCCAGCAAGTCGTGGAATTGATAAGGCGCAAGGACCCGCAGTCACTGGACAAGGCTTTGGCCCTGTTACAGAAAACAGTCTTTTCGTTCAGCATGAGGGTGTGTGGGCACCGGCAGGACGCGGAAGATACCATGCAGGAAGTGCTGCTCAAATCCGTGCCTAACTTGTCGAAGTTCGATAACCCGAAGGCTCTGATGGTTTGGCTCTATAAGGTTGCAAAGAACCGCTGCTTGATGAACCGGAGGAGGAGTAGATTTGCTCCCAAGAACGACCTTTCTCTCGATGAGTTGATGCCCGACCGCCGCGAATTACACGAGCTTGCGAGCCATGCCGACGCGACGCCGGAGAGTTCGCTGCTGCGACGTGAGAGTGCGATGCGGCTGCGGGAGGTGGTGAAGAAACTCCCTACGGAGCATCGGATCGTGCTCGTTCTGCATGACATGGAAGGGCTAACGGACGAGGACATTGCTGAAATTACTGGCCTTCGATCGGGAACCGTTCGTGTGCGCCTGCACCGGGCGCGACTCTTCGTTCGAAAAGAGCTCGCCAGAGACGGCCGGCATGCCTTGCGCCATCGAGCAACGAAGTCTACAGAGCGAATCCATCTACCGGCACAGCTCCACCAGGGGCGGTGCAAGGAAATGTTTGCGGAACTCTCCAACTACCTGGACGACGAGTTGGACGACTCTCTATGCGCCGAACTGGAAAAGCATATGGAAGGCTGCCAGCCCTGCCAAGCGTTCCTTTGCACTTTGGAGCGCTCCATCCAGCAGTGCCGGATGGCACCCGATGAGTCATTCGACCCACGCGTCGGTGCGAAACTCCGGCGCGAATTGATGGCCGAGTACCAACAATTGATGGCGACCGTCGCGAATAGTCGCGGCAGCGAGACAAAGGAAGTGTGATCTTCGCGCGGATTCTCTTTCCTCCCTGCGTTGCTGTAATCGCCGCTCCGACCCCAGCGCGTAATCCGAGCCTCACATCGGCTTGTGATTCCTATCACAGCGGGGTACGTGCCTTTCCCGCTTAACTGAGCAGGGATACCCGGTCCCTTCGCTGGAGGTCAATCCAAGCCGGGCAGGAGGCAAAATCGTGAAAACTTTGTTGTACTCCGGTAAGTCGTGGGTGCTGGCCGCCATTCTCGTAGGCCTGAGCACGGTCGTTTCCTATGCGCAGTCAACCCAAGGTAGTCGAACACCGATCTACAATCCAAAGACAGAGACTGCCGTCACCGGGACAATCCAGGGAGTGAAGGAAATTCCAGGACCCACGGCAGCACGGGCACTCATCTCGTCCTCAAGACCGACAACGAAATGCTGGATATTCATGTCGGACCAACCTGGTATTTGAAACAGCAAGACTACGCCTTCGCGGGAGGTGAGCACATCGAGGTCATTGGGTCGCGACTGAAATATCACGGATCCGATGTCGTCATCGCGCGCCAAATCAAGCAGGGCGGAAACATGTGGACCTTTAGAAATGAGCAGGGAGTTCCCCTGTGGAGGCGTGCCAAACGGCCCTAAAGCGCTCCCTTTTTCCTGTAACAAAAACTCGAATCTTGCATTTATCGGAGCGCCCTCCGTAGTCCGGAGGACTGCTAGGAGGCACAATGATTAGTTCCAAGGTTGTACTTACACAACCCACTAAAGGCGAGCGACAGTTCGTCGCGACGACCGGCAGCGAGCACCATTTGCTGCTCGACGACGCCGCTGGCGGCAGCGGGGCCAAACCCATTGAGCTCGTCGCGGTAGGGCTAGCCGGCTGCACGGCCTTTGACGTCATCACCGTCCTCCGGCAGAAGTTCCACCAACAGGTGACTGGCTATGAAGTCCGGGTCGAGGCCGAGCAAGCGGAGCGCCCGCCACAAGTGTTTACCGCCGTTCGTATCCACCATATCGTCACCGGCTTCGCAATCGAGCCTGCTGCAATCCAGCAGGCGATTCGGCTGTCCGAGGACAAGTATTGCTCGGTCGGCGCGATGGTAAAACAAACCGCCACGTTGCACACCACCTACGAGATCGTGGAAGAAAATCCGGTTGGGATGAAAGTTTCTGCGGAGGTCGTTGCGGGCTAGACGCAATTCCCGATTTGAAAGTGCAGAACGGGTCGCGAAGTGCAGCGGGAATTCGGTCAACAAAAACGCTCTGCCCGTGGCACGGGGCGTGCGGCGAGAGGATTGGTTCGATGGAATTCAATAGCATTCAGCGAAGTTGGGCGGCAGCCACGCTTAGCTCACTGCTTTCGTTCTGCGCTCCGCCGCTACTCATGGCACAGGCAACAGGGTCCTCGCCCCTGACTCTCCAACAGGCGGTCCACATTGCTCTGGAGAAAAACCCGGAACGCAAGGCAGCGCTTGCTGACACAAGGGCTGCTTCCGCCGATATCAAGGAGGCGCGGTCTATCCTCTTCCCGCGAATCACTTTTTCCGAGACCGCCACTCGCGGCAACGATCCCGTTTACGTATTCGGAACCAAATTGCGACAGCAGCGATTTGCCGCAACAGATTTCAATCTGAACATCCTCAACACGCCCACTCCTCTCGGCAACTTCGCAACGCGCTTTGGAGGCACCTGGAATCTTTTTGATTCGTTCGGCAGTTTGCGGGCGATCAACCGTGCCGGACGCGTGAAGGACGCCGCTGGACATCAGTTGGAGCGGACCGACCAGGAAATCATCTTTCGCGTAGTGGATTCCTTTTATGGGGTGCTTCTCGCAAAGAAACAGATGGAAGTCGCCGGGGAAAGCCTGAAGACGGCGCAGGCCATCCTCGACCGAAGCAAAAATCGTTTTGAAAGCGGCGTGGTCGTGGAGTCCGATTTACTGAGCGCCCAGGTCCGGCTCGCGACCCGGAAGCAAGAAGCCATTCGCGCGACAAATACTCTGTCACTGGCGCGGGCGGAGTTGAACGCGGCCCTGGGAATACCGGAGGAAAGGGGATTCGACCCAGCAGAGGCTCTCGCAGAAAGAACTCTCCCTACAACGACACTCGAAGAAGCAGAGACAAAGGGCGTGGAACTGCGTCCGGACCTGAAGCGTATTCGCTCGGAGCAGGCAATGCAGCAGCAAAGCGTGTCGATGGCAAAATCCTCATTTGGTCCCCGGGTCAATGCCTTTGCAGGATGGGAAGCCGACAACCCAACCTTCCTGGCCGGCGGCGGCGGCAACAACTGGCTAGCCGGGGTCGAAGTGCAGTTGGATCTCTTCCAAGGCGGAGCCAAGCGGGCGAAGCTTGCGCATGAACGAGCCATGCAAGACAAAGTTGCGGCCGTCAAGGAAATGGCCACGGATT
Organism: uncultured Acidobacteriota bacterium; assembly: GCA_963819745.1. Taxonomy (GTDB): domain Bacteria; phylum Acidobacteriota; class Terriglobia; order Acidiferrales; family UBA7541; genus Acidiferrum. The sequence continues at coordinate 16,783 of CAWFXG010000019.1, forward strand.
CGATTCGGCTCGAAGTTCGGCGCGCCTATTATGATCTCGACTCGGCGCGGCGGCAGGTGGAAATCGCCCGTGCAACGATTGCCCAGGCTCAGGAAAGCTTACGGATTAATCAGAACCGCTCTGACTCCGGCCTCTCGACGATTACCGATGTGCTCGCGGCGGAAGAAGCCGCACGGCGTAGCCAGACTGACTACTGGGAAGCCGTCTATCGCTATCACACCAGCTACGCGAACCTTGAACTGGCCACCGGAACACTCAATCCTCAATCTCCCGTGGTGCTGCCATGAACTATAAGAACGGTGCGATCAAGCACTTCTGCGTCTTGCCTCTCGTTTTAAGCGGAGCGTTGGCAGGCTGCAGCAACGAACGGCATCCAACCAGTGCCGGGCCGGAAACCATCAGCAATGTTCCGGTGATTGTCGCGCAAAAGACGAAGGTACCGGATTGGGTCGAGGCCGTAGGGACGGTGCGCGCCGCACAGACGAGCCAAGTCTCCAGTCAGGTGATGGGCAATATCGTCGCCCTGCCTGCTCATGAAGGCGACCGCGTGCAAGCTGGCCAGGTGCTCGCGATTCTCGATGACGCGCAATCTCGCTCCACTACGGACCAGGCCACGGCCGCGGTGACTGCTGCGGAAAAGGAACTGGCCGCCGCCGATTCGGAGCTGGCTCTTGCCGCTTCAACGCTGAAACGTTACCAACAGCTGCACGAGAAGAAATCCGTAAGCCCGCAGGAATTCGACGAGACCAAGGCTCGCTACCAGTCCGCGGAAGCACGGCGCGATATGGCACGTGCCGGACGAGCACAAGCCAGCGCAGCGCTGGCCCAGGCTCGCACTTTATTGGGGTACACGCGTATACGCGCGCCGTTTGCCGGTGTAGTGACAGAAAAGAAGGTCGATACCGGAGCGCTGGCCTCGCCCGGCATGCCACTGTTCACCATCGAAGACATGCGGAACTACCGGTTGGAAGTGGCCGTCGACGAGAGCGATCTTCGCTTTGTCCACATGGGGCAGGCCAGTCCGGTGACGATTGACACGGTGGGAACTGTGCAACTATCGGGCAAGGTCGCGCAGATCGTTCCGGCAGCCGATCCGGCCAGCCACAGCTTCCTCGTGAAAGTAGGATTGCCCGCGGAGGCGCATCCCCACTCTGGACTCTTCGGCAGAGCTCGTTTCTCTCGCGACGAGCGGTCGGCGCTTCTCATCCCAGGCACCTCCTTGGTCGAGCGCGGCCAACTGCACGGAGTTTATGTGTTGGACGCGAACCGGATAGCCGAACTCCGTTACGTCACTCTCGGCCAGAGTGCTGGAGAACAAACCGAAGTTCTCTCCGGGCTCGAAGAAGGAGAGATGCTGGTTTCCGCACCAGGAGGCCGCGATCTGGCGGGCAAGCGAATCATCCCAAGACCATGAGTGACCCCTCTGCCAAACCGGACAATTCCATCCGCATGCTGGGGCTGGCGGGCCACATCGCGCAACTTTTCATTCAGTCGAAGTTGACGCCGTTGGTCATCGTGGGCGCTCTCCTTCTAGGAACCTTCAGTATCTTGCGGACGCCACGCGAGGAAGAACCGCAGATTGTCGTCCCCATGCTGGACGTCTTTGTGCAGATGCCGGGGGCCTCCGCAGAAGAAGTAACGCAACGCTCTACCGTTCCCATGGAGAAACTGCTCCGCGAAATTCCGGGGGTTGAGTACATCTATTCCGTCAGTCACCCCGGCCTGAGCATGGTGATCGTGCGCTTCTATGTCGGAACGAAAGAAGAAGACGCGATCGTCAAGACCTACAACAAGCTGTACTCGAACTTCGATCGCATCCCGCGGGGGGTTTCGCAACCCATCATCAAGGCGCGTTCGATTGATGACGTGCCCATTCTCGCCCTAACCCTGTGGGGCAGAAACTACGACGCGTACCAGTTGCGGCTCATCGCGGGGGAACTCGAGTACTCGCTCAAACAACTGGACGATGTTTCCGAAACAACGATCATCGGCGGGCAGCCGCGCAAGTTGCGCGTTGTGCTGGACACGCAACGCCTTGGGGCGTACGGCCTCACACCAAGTTCCGTGTTCGATCAGCTCGGCGCCGCAAATACGCGCAATCACGCGGGGAGCTTTGCGCGCGGCAACCGGGAGTTTCAGGTGGAAGCAGGCAACTTCTTCACACGCCCGGAAGAGGTACAGCAAGTCGTTGTGGGAGTTCACGCCGGCCGGCCGGTGTATCTGCGGGACGTGGCGGAAAGAATCATCGACGGCCCCGCGGAACCTGACAGCTATGTCCTGTTCGCCTCCAGCCAAGGAACCGCGGCAAGCACGGGAAATGCGGTATACCCTGCCGTAACGATTACCTTGGCCAAACGCAAGGGCGCCAACGCGACGCTCATTTCTGAAAGCGCTCTCCAAAAGATTAACTCGCTGCGAGGCAATACGCTTCCAAACGATTTGAACGTTACGGTTACGCGTAACTACGGAGAAACGGCCAAGGACAAATCGAACGAGCTCCTCAAACATCTCTTCCTTGCCACGCTTTCTGTAACCTTGCTCATTGCGATTGCCTTGGGCTGGCGGGAATCAGGCGTTGTGCTGTTGGCCATTCCCGTAACACTCGCGCTGACTCTGGCCATCTTCTATTTTTTTGGGTATACGCTGAACCGCGTCACCCTCTTCGCCCTCATATTCTCCATCGGAATTCTGGTGGACGACGCCATCGTGGTGGTCGAGAATATCGTTCGCCATTTCCGGCTGCCCGAAAATCGTGGCCGCCCGCTCGCGAACGTAGCCGTGGAAGCCGTCGACGAGGTTGGCAACCCGACGATCCTCGCGACCTTCGCCGTGATTGCGGCCATTCTCCCGATGGCCTTGGTGCGCGGATTGATGGGGCCCTATATGCGCCCGATCCCCGTGGGCGCTTCCGCGGCGATGCTGTTCTCGTTGATTGTCGCCTTTGTGGTCTCACCTTGGGCGGCCTTGCGTCTGTTGCACCGTTATGCCAATCGTCCCGCATCCGGGCACGAGGCCGAAGGTTGGACCACGCGGTTCTATCGCCGCTTGATGAATCCGCTGATTGAGAATGCAGGGCGAAGGTGGTCTTTTCTCGGTAGTGTGGTGGTCTTCCTGCTGGCGGCGGTGGCATTCATTCCGCTCAAATGGGTGCAGGTCAAAATGCTCCCTTTCGACAACAAGAGCGAATTTCAGGTCATCATTGACATGCCCGACGGAACTCCGCTGGAGCAGACTGTGCACGCAGCCCAGGCCCTAGGGAGTTACTTAGGCCAGCAGCCCGACGTGCTCAACTACCAAATCTATGCAGGGACCTCGGGACCCTACAACTTCAACGGACTCGTGCGACATTACTTTTTGCGCACTCAACCGAACCAGGCCGATATTCAGGTCAACCTTCTCTCTCGCCATGATCGCAAAGCGCAGAGCCACGAAATCGCCCGAAGACTGCGGCCGGAGCTGGACAAGATTGCAACGCCACTCCATGCACGCATCAAGGTTGCCGAAGTCCCGCCCGGCCCACCTGTCCTGCAAACGCTGGTGGCCGAAGTGTACGGACCGGACTACAAGGGTCAGACCGAACTCGCCGCAAAAATAAAACCGATTTTTCAGCAGACTCCCGGCGTAGTGGACGTTGACTGGTACGTCGAAGATCCACAGCACAAATACGACATGCAGGTCGATCTCGACAAGGCCGCACTGCAAGGCATCACCGCAGCGGAAGTCACACAAACCGTCGACATCGGTCTGAGCGGATCATCCGCGGGGCTGCTGCACGATCCCGCGTCGCGGGAGGACATCCCCATCGAAGTGCGTCTGTCTCGGCCAGATCGCTCCGGGATTGAGGGTCTGGAGAGTTTGAAGTTACCCACTTCTTCAGGGCGCCAAGTTTCTCTTCGCGAGGTCACGCGCACGGTAGAGACCACAATCGATCAGAGTGTCTATCGCAAGAACTTACGGCCCGTGGTGTACGTCACGGGCGATGTAGCCGGTGCGATCGAGAGTCCGGTGTACGCGATCCTCAAGATGAGCAAGGCCATCGACGCCATCCAACTGCCGGATGGCTATCATGTAAAGCAATACTCTGGCACGATGCTGCCGGAGCGCACCGATCATCCATCCATGAAATGGGATGGCGAGTGGCACATCACTGTCGAGGTATTTCGTGATCTCGGTTTGGCTTTCGCTGCCGTTTTGGTACTAATTTACGTTTTGGTCGTCGGCTGGTTCAAGTCTTTCAAAACGCCCTTAGTCATCATGGCCCCGATTCCACTGACGCTCGTCGGGATCCTGCCGGCTCATGCTCTTTTGGGAGCGTTCTTCACCGCGACGTCCATGATTGGTTTCATCGCCGGCGCGGGCATCATCGTTCGGAATTCGATCATCTTGGTGGACTTCATTGAACTGCGTCGCTCGCACGGCATGTCCCTCGAAGAAGCTGTCGTCGACGCTGGTGCGGTCCGTTTCCGTCCGATGTTGCTGACCGCCGCCGCCGTAGTCGTCGGCGCGAGCGTGATCTTGTTCGACCCAATCTTTCAAGGTTTGGCGATTTCGCTTATGGCGGGGGAGGTCGCATCCACGGTTCTTTCTCGAATGACCGTTCCGCTTTTGTATTACCTGAGTGAACGCAGCGGAACAGATTCTCCGTCATCCGTCGGCGTTGATTCTGTGCCCGCGACCGATTGAAAAAGGAGAACAAATCATGACTGTTGAACGCTATGTCCGGCTGATTGCGGGAATTTTCGTTCTGGCTTCACTGGCGTTGGGATATTGGGTGAGCCCCTACTGGCTTCTCTTTACTGCCTTCGTCGGCCTGAATCTTCTCCAGTCCGCGTTTAGCAATTGGTGCCCGATGATGAGCATCCTTCGCAAGGCGGGCGTGAAGGCATAGGCTGGGTTGGTGATCACCAATTCACGCCAGGAACGGCGATATTGTTCCCACAAGGACGAAGCGAGGCCCTCTTTGAAGACCGTTCTGCAAGTCGAGTTTTCGCCAAGTCTCCTGTTCGAGAGAGAGGTGGTGCTTCAACGGGCTGGATGCCAAGTGATTTCGGTTCTCGGCTCTTCTGACGTTCGCTCCCTCGATCTTCCGGATTCGGCAATTGGAGTTATCGTGATCGGACATGGCGGACCCCGCGCAGACCGCGAAGACTTGATCGCCCATTTCCGCGAGAAAGTTCCAGGAATTCCAATCGTCGCACTTCTGCGCTCAAGCGACGCTCCTTTCAGCAATGCCGCGTTCAACCTACCCGCAGACAACCCTCCTCTATGGGAGAGAACCGTAACTGAAACGCTAGACAGGGCTCCCGAGTGTGGGGCAATCAGCTCCCTTCGGTCCGGCGGTCCGCGCCAGGGGTGCTAGAGATTTCCTACCATGCCTGCCGAATCCTTCAATCACTGGCGGGAATGAAAGCAGGATTGATGATGGGCACGCGCTCGGGAGCCGTGGACCCGGGGATTCTCACCTACCTGTGAAGCGAAGGTCGTACCGATGCCAACGCTCTGGATGAAATCTTGGATACGAAGTCGGGCTTGCTCGGAATTTCCGGGTTCTCCGGCGATATGCGAGAAATCGTAGCTGCCGTGCGCGGCGGAAACCAGTGCGCGCAGCTGGCCTTCGACATGTTCGTTCACCGATTGCGGTCTGGCATAGGTTCCATGCTCGCAACGCTCGATGGTGCGGACGCCATCGACTTTACGGCTGGCATTGGCGAGAATTCTCCAGAAGTCCGCACTGCGACCTGCGCCCACTTCCCGCGACGTTTTTGGGTCTCGCCGTCGATCTCGCCAAGAACGCCGCAGTGCAATCCGATCTGGACATCGCCACTGCGGACTCGAAAATACGTGTGATCGTCGTCCGCGCTCAGGAAGATTGGGTGATCGCGCGCGAGTGTTGGAAGCTCATGTCAGAACTCGCAGCAACAAGCTCTGCTTAGAAATCCGAGAAGGATTGGTATCGCACCAGCCGCAATCCTTCCTTCGGCCAGTTGGCGTGCGCATGCTCGACGCTTAGCGCCAGCAAGAGTCCTTTGGAGGTTGTCCACACGAGGTATCGCGGGTGAAAAGGAACTTTGACGGAGAATTTATGAGCTTGCCAGATTCTGCCCGCAGTCTCCAGATTCTCAACACCCAAGTACTGCAACTTGCCGACCAGGATGAGTACGGAGACCGGGTTGTCCGCGCTTGGCTGCTCGATGGTAATCAGAGATACGCGAGTAGGATGCGAAGGATCACGTTCCGACTCTTTCGTAACGCCGCCCCAAGAGAACGGAGATATGGGCCACAACAAGCCGTAAGGATGTTCGACGGCAACATGACGATCCTTTGACGGATCGGGGCTCTTTCCACCTTGCGAGCAGTGCATCTCGTTACGGAGAAAATCGCACGTCAGCGGTCCAGAGTCTGCGACCCACAGGAGCGAAGAAAATTCGACTATTTTCATGACGGTAAGATCGCGCGACAGCTCGACTTCGAATCGGTGCGACTGCGGCCCTTTCTTCAGAGTCTCAAACCGCCGCTCTCCATCCGCTTGATATTCGCGTTTCGCGTTTTGCCACAGCGTCCAGGATTCGCGGAAATTCCGAACCTCTTCCCCGTGCGGGCCGACCAAGCCTTCGTTGGCTTCTTCATATACTTCATACTCGCCGGCCGCCATCTTCTTTGGTACTTCCTCGCGCGCACTCGGCCCTGTCTGCGTTGCCTGAGCATTCGCTCTCGGGCGAGTACCGTCACCGGAGGTCGTGGGCAGGCCCAGCCAGAGAAATGAAAAGCCGAAAAGAGAAACGAATGCGACACGCCCCCACAACCGAGCACGCGTAGGAAAATAGCCGACCGAACTTTGCAGAATCCTATTTTTCATCGGTCACGGCCGGATGGCGACCTTAATGACGCCTTCGTTGCGCGTGCCGAAAAGGCCGTAGGCTTCGACGATGCGATCAAGCGGGAAGGTGTGGGTAAGCAGAGGCCGCAGATCCAAACGGCCGTGACGAACGAGTTCCATGAGCCGACGCATCCGTTCCTTGCCGCCGGGGCAAAGCGTGGTAACAATCTTGTGATCGCCCAGACCCGCGGCAAAAGGTTCTAATGGTACCGACAGTTTTCCGGAATACACGCCGAGGCTCGACAATGTCCCGCCCGCGCGGAGAACACGCAAGGCTCCCTCAAATGTAGCTTGGGTGCCGAGCGCTTCAATGGCGACGTCCACTCCTCTGCCACCGGTGATCTTGCGGATTTCCGCAACGGCGTCCGTCTTCGTGTGATCGACGACAACATCGGCACCCATCCGTTTGGCCATGGCGGTGCGCACTGGATCGGATTCCACGGCCACGATGAAACCCGCGCCCCGCAGTTTCGCGCCAGCCGTGGCGCATAGTCCGATCGGCCCCTGCGCAAACACGGCAACCGTGTCTCCAAGTTTTACTTTGCCACTTTCCGCCGCCGAGATTCCCGTGGACGCGATGTCCGCCAGCAGTACGACCTGCTCGTCCGTCAAGTCGTCGGGAATTTTTGCCAAATTCGCCTGCGCGCTTGGCACAAGGAGGTATTCCGCCTGGGCCCCATGGATGGTGTTTCCAAACTTCCATCCGCCAATCGGCCCGCCGCACTGCGACCAATCGCCGCTCAGGCAGTAATTGCATTGCCCGCACGGAGTGATTGCCCCGACGAGCACACGATCACCCACGGCGTAACCGGTCACACCGACTCCCAATTCGTGAATGACGCCCACAGGTTCATGGCCGATGACCAGACCGGACTTCACCGGATACTCACCCTTCAAAATGTGCAGGTCCGTTCCGCAGATCGTCGTGAGCGTCACGCGAATCACCGCTTCGCCTGGACACGGGCGGGGAATCGAAACCTGTTCGATTCCGATCTGGTTCGGCCCGCGAAACACCAGCGCCCGCATCGTGGAAGGTGCAGCTTCCTTTTTGGGAACCGTGGCTTCAAACGTTGCAAACATGGTGGCCTCCGATTGCTACATCGGCATTAACGCAAAAAGCTCCAAGAAGCAGCGGTATCATGCGTCACGGCGAGTTGTGACGCCCGTCACCCATGTGTAGACCGCATGAGTCTGAGCAATTCGCGCGGAAATCTGGCGGCAAGGAGCGGCGTGAACAACAAAACGACAGCCTTCCGGGCATGATGTTGGTCATGCTTGTGAGCGAGGCTCGGCGAGGCGGAGCGTGGCGGTCACGGAAGCGGGGTCGTTGTTCGGCGCGCACTCAAACTGAAAATGCTTGGCCAGCGCCAGCATCGGACTGTTTGCCAGAAGAATGTGAGCCTCGATACGGGAAATTTTCTCAGGGCGTGCAATCTGCAGCAGCCTCCGTACCAGTTCGGTGCCGAGACCTCCCCGCTGCCAGCGATCCGCCACGACCACTCCGAGCTCGGCTTCGTGCATCCGCCGCTCCCGCGCCAGCCGCCCGACTCCAAGGATCTCATGACGGCCGGTTTGCACATCCACGCGCTCCGCTACAAGAGCTATCTCGCGGTCATAGTCGAGAAAACACCTACGCACCAGCCGCTCGTGCGCAACGCGAGTCTCCAATCGTTGCATTTGGAAATAACGCAGGTACACGGTGGCGTCGGAAAGCGTCTTGTGAAATTCCTTCATCGGTGTTTCATCTTCGGAGCGGATTGGCCGGATGGTCACATGGCTCCCGTCCTTCATTGTCCATTCCCAAACATACTCCGCGGGATACGGACGAATGGCGGGACGCGGAAGATTATTTCCCTTTTTCTCACTACTTAGGAGCACCATGCGCGCATCGAGCGCCAGCAATTCCCCGGCAGAAACGGCCAAGGGATTGATATCGATTTCGCACAGCCTCGGCTGGTCCACGACAAGTTCGCTGAATCTCACGATAAGCGCCTCGAGCCCCTGAAGGTCCACGGCCTTGCGTCCTCGTACCCCCTTGAGTGCAGCAAACACCTTCGTCCGCTCCATCAGCCGCTTCGCCAGAGTGGAATTCAGCGGAGGAAGTGCGAGAGCGCGGTCCCGGTACACTTCGACCAGCTCCCCACCCGAGCCGAACAACAGAACCGGACCGAATTGTGCGTCGATGCTGCTCCCCAAAATCAGTTCGTACCCATCGGTGCGAACCATCGGCTGAACCGTCACGCCCAGGAACGCCTTGGAGCCGGCTTTGGCAACCACGGAGGATTGGATTGCCTGGTAAGCACGGCGCACTTCCGCTTCGCTGGCGAGATTCAGGTGCACGCCTCCGACATCCGTCTTGTGGGTGACCACCTCGGAGTGAACTTTTAGTGCCGCCGGATAGCCGATCATCTGTGCTGCAAGAGCGGCATCGTCCTCGCTTGTGGCAAGCTGCGTCGGAACGGTCGGGATTCCGTAAACATTCAGAATCTCTTTCGATTCGAGCTCGGTCAGCAGCGTTCTGCCCGACGCCGCCGCGCGCTCAATGAGCTCCCGGACCTTTTCTCTTCTTGCGCGCGCGCCCGCGGGATCGTCCGCCGGGAGAGGCGTTTCGTAGAGACCCCGCAGGCGCTCGGCATAACTCCACATCGACTCGAAAGCGCGAACCGCGGCATCCGGATAGGAAAATGTCGGAATACCGGAAGCGTTCAGAATCCCGACGCCTTCGGCAACACCTTGCCCGCGCATCCAGCTGGCAAGGAGCGGTTTTATGTTTCCTCGCGGGCATGCTTTTACGCGTTCCGCCACTTGCGCGGGATTCGTCATTCCTTGTGGGGCGAGGATCACGAGCAGTCCGTCACTATTCGGATCAGCAAGCGCTATGTCCAGCGCACGCGCATACCGCTCGGGATTGGCGTCACCCAAGATATCGATCGGATTTCCGTGGCTCCAGTGCCCTGGGAGAAAGGCGCCAAGCGCCTTCTCGGATTCCGCGGACAACTCCGCGAGTTTGCCGCAACCGTCCAGCAAGGCATCTGTGGCCAGAACTCCCGGACCGCCCGCGTTGGTCAGGATCGTCAGCCGCGGACCTCTTGGCCGGGGCTGTTTGCCGAGTACGTCAGCCATGTGAAAAAGCTCGGCAATGTTCTTCACGCGGATGACTCCACTGCGGGCAAAGGCAGCGTCATATACTTCGTCGCTTCCCGTCATCGCTCCCGTGTGCGAGGCGGCGGCACGGGACGCCGCCTCCGAGCGTCCGGCTTTGATTACGATGATCGGTTTGCTGAAGGATACTTCACGGGCGGCGGACAAAAACGACCGCGCATCTCCGATCGACTCCATATACAACAGAATGCTCTTCGTGTTGTGATCGTCACCGAAGAAAGAGAGCAGGTCGCCCCAACCTACGTCCAGCATGGAACCGGTGGAAACAATCGCGCTGAAACCCACCTGTTCTGCAAAGCTCCAGTCCAGAATGGCAGTCAGCAGTGCGCCGCTCTGGCTGAGGAACGCGACATTCCCCCTCCGTGCAATATCCTGAGCAAACGTGGCATTCAGTCCAATCCAGGGATTCATCAAACCCAGGCAATTGGGCCCGATCAATCGCGTTGCCCCGCGTTTTAATTCCGCTTGAATTTGGTTTTCAAGAGCAACTCCCTCCGGGCCTTTCTCCTTGAACCCTGCCGAGATCACAACGACGGCTTTCGCGTTTGCGCTCACGCATTCGGCGATCACACCGGGCACCGTGTTCGCCGGCGTAACTACAACCACAAGATCGACCGCTTCGGGCACTTTGCCGACCGACGCATAACAGGAAAGACCACTCACCTCCGTCCGGCCAGGATTCACGGCATGAACACGGCCTTGGTAGGCTCCCTGCATCAAGTTCCGAACGACCGTATGGCCCACACTTCCTTCGCGGTCGGTGGCTCCCACTACGGCAACTGAGCAAGGAGAAAAAAAGCATCCCAATGGCGACCGATCTTGTTTGTCAATAATCACGGAGAACTCCAAACGGTAAAGTCACCCGAACGGCATTCAAGACCGCCAAGAGGTCGATCAACTCCTGGGCCACTGCGCCGGTAATGGGCGGGAGCAACCCTAGCGCCGCCAGCACCATTCCGGCCGCGCTCAAAACCATACCCCCTACGGCGCTCTGGAGCGCGATCTTCCGCATGCGCCCGCCGATGTGAATCAGTTCGTCCACTTTTTCAAGCGATCGGTCGAGCACGATAGCGTCGGCTGCCTCGCCCGTAATGTCGTTTTCGTGCCCGAATGCGATCCCAACGGTTGCGGCCTGCATGGCGGGGGCATCGTTGATTCCGTCCCCGAGAAACGCGGTCTTTGCCAGCGTCGTTTCGGTGCGAACAAGCTCCACCTTTTCCTCTGGACTCTTCGCGCCATAGGCCGCGGGTATCCCAATCTTCTCCGCCAGCGAACGCACTTCCGCTTCGCGGTCTCCGGAAACCAGAATCACCTTTGCGACGTGGTGACGGGGCGAGAGATGCGATACGAAAACGCGGCTGTCGGCGCGCGGGGAGTCCTCAAATCCGAACAGGGCCGCAAACGCCCCGTCGAGAAAAACAAGACATTCCAGGCCGGGCTCAATCGCAGGCAGATGCAGTTCTTTCCCCGATACTTTCATGCGGCCGGTGATGAACACTTCCCGGCCAGCCACGGTCCCCCGGAGACCTTCGCCAGGCCGCTCGCTGACCTGCAAAACGGGGGACAGCGCGTAACGCTTCTGTTTTGCCGATTTCAGGATAGCCAGTGCCAATGGATGTTTCGAATAGCGTTCGAGACTTGCGGCCAGCGTGAGAACTTCCGATTCCGTAAAGCCGGCCGAGCAGACGATTCGCGTGAGCGACGGCTTGCCATAAGTCAAGGTTCCCGTCTTATCGAAAATAAAGGTCCGGCAAGAAGCGATCTGTTCGAGCACCGCGGGATTCTTGATAATGATGCCGCGCCGGGCAGCTAGAGAAATTGCGCCAATGACCGCAACCGGAATCGCGATCAGCAGCGGGCACGGTGTGGCGATGACCAGCACGGCGAGAAAGCGCTCGACTTGGCCGCTGAGAATCCAAGCCGCGATCGCAATGCAAATGGCCAACGGCGTGTACCACGCTCCCAGAATGTCTCCCAGCCGCCGTAGTTGCGGACGGCGTTGCTGCGTTTCCTCCATCACTCGCATGATGCGGGCATAGCGGGAATCGATTGCCAACCGCTCCGCCCGGATCATCAGCAAAGATTCCCCGTTCAGTGCGCCCGATAGGACCATTGCGCCGGGAGCCTTCTCGCCCTCGAACGGTTCGCCGGTTAGATATGCCTCGTTCATCGACCCCTGACCTTCGAGGACAATGCCATCCACCGGGCAGATTTCGTGGGGCAGAACCACAAGCGTATCGCCCACCACAATTTCGCCGACGGCAATGTCCGCGATTCGTTCGTCGGCTTTTCGATGAGCGATGCTCGGCATGCGCTTGGCGAGCGCGTCAAGCACGCGGGAGGCCCGCCGTGTGGCGAATTCTTCGAGAGCCGTGCCACCTGACAGCATGAGCACGACAATCGTCGCCACCAGATATTCGCGCAGAAGAATCGCCGTTACGATGGACGCCCCAGCGAGAAAGTCGGAACCGAACTCTCCGGCCCACAACTTTTTCCCAAGCTGCACAAGCAGCGGCAGACCGCCCGTCGCGAAGGCAACATATAAAGGTATGATTGCGAAGACGCGCGCACCGGGACCGGAGAACCGCAACACGAGATGAATTGCAATTCCCACTGCGGCGACCAGAGCGACGGCTCGGGCACCACGTGATGAAGTATCCGTCTCGCGCGCTTGCCTCATGCCGCGGAACCTACCAGCCCTTTCCTCCGTTGGCGCGACACTGCGAAAAACTTGCGCTTGGCAGCCTCGACCAGAAGGAGATACGTGACGGTGGAAAGTCCAAGAAACAAAAAGAAGAACGGCGGCAACGGTGTCAACCCGAGAAGTCCGGCCAACGGCGACCACGGAAGAGCTACGCCCACGGCGACCACCACAAGCGTGTTCACTGTCAACCAGCGGCTCGGTCTGCTCTTTAGCGGATTCCCGGCCGTACGAATGACGAACAGCACGAGCGTCTGCGTGGCGAGCGATTCCACGAACCATCCCGTGTGGAAAAGGACTTCCGGCGCATGGAAGAAGCGCAGCAGCACATAAAAAGTCAAGAAGTCGTAAAGCGAACTTATAGGCCCAACAAAAATCATAAAGTTGCGGACCAGCCGCATGTCCCAACGCTGAGGACCGCGCAGGTACTCTTCGTCCACATTGTCTGTCGGAATCGCAATCTGCGCGCTGTCGTACAGGAAATTGTTCAGCAGAATTTGCGTGGATAGCATCGGCAGGAACGGTAGAAACAGAGATGCGCCCGCCATGCTGAACATGTTTCCAAAGTTCGAACTGGTGTCCATCAACAGGTATTTGAGAACGTTTCCCGATGCCTTCCGGCCCTCGATGATTCCGCGATGAAGGATCCCGAGGCCGCGCCGCAAGAGAATGATGTCCGCGGCGTCGCGCGCCACGTCCACCGCCGTGGCCACGGAGATTCCCACGTCCGCCGCATGCAGCGAGGGCGCGTCATTGATTCCGTCACCGAGATACCCCACGACGTGGCCGCGCTGCCGCAGCGCCCGCAGGATGCGCAGTTTCTGCATGGGTGTCACGCGCGCAAAAACCGTGGTTTGCTCGGCAACGTGTCCGAGCGCCGGTTCGGTCATGTCATCCACTGCGGGGCCAAGCACCAAAGCGAGGTCGATGAGCCCTACTTGCGCGCAAACATGCCGGGCTACGAGTTCGTTGTCGCCCGTGAGAATCTTCACTTCGACGCCGTCGCGCTTCATCTGCTGCAGCGCGTGCTTGGCATCCGGGCTCGCTGGATCTTCGAATGCGAGAAACCCCGCAAGAACCATGGATTGCTCATCGGCGGCGCGGAATCCATCGCGCCGCTCGACGCGGCGTGAGGCCACCGCGAGCACGCGAAATCCCTTTCCGCAAAGATTTTCAAACACCTTCCGCACGCGTTCGCGCTCTCCGGACTCCAAGACCTGTACCTGGCCCCCGGTCTCATAGGAATCACACAGTCCGAGGATGTTTTCCGGCGCGCCTTTTGTAATCAAGAGTCGCGTGGACTCCGGCTCGTCGGGCCGCTCAAGGACCACCGACAACCGGCGCCGGTTGAAATCAAAGGGGATTTCATCGCATTTCACGTACTCGGATGAGGCGGCGTGCTCGCCCTGCAAGATGGCCGCATCCAGCGGACTTCGGATTCCTGTCTCGAATCGGCTGTTGAGCCGGCCTAGAACTAAAGGACGTTCCGAATCCTTGCCGAAGGCATCCACGGCCGAGTGCAGCGTCATCACCCCGGTCGTGAGGGTTCCCGTTTTGTCGCTGCAAAGAATGTCAATGCTTCCGAAATTCTGAATTGCGGGAAGATGCTTGACGATAACTTGTTTACGGGCCATCCGCACGGCGCCCCGCCCGAGGGTGACCGAAGTGATCATCGGGAGAAATTCCGGCGTCAGGCCGACAGCCAGTGCTACCGCAAATACGAACGACTCGAACGCATCCTTATGCAGGGCCACACGCACTACGAGTATGAACAAAACCAGAAGCAAGACCGCGCGCATGATCAGCATCCCGAACTGCCGCAAACCGCGCTCAAATTCCGTTTCTCCCACCCGCTCGCGCAATTTCGCGCCGATAAAGCCGAACGACGTGCGGCTTCCCGTCGCTGTAACCCGAACGGTCGCCGTGCCGCTTACGACCGAAGTGCCTAGGAACACCCAGTTCGGCAGCTCCGGACTGGGTTTCGCCGTATACACCTCGAGGGCGATATTTTTTTCCACCGGCATCGACTCGCCGGTGAGGGCCGCCTGCTGGACATACAGGTCGCGCGACTCGATGAGCAATCCGTCGGCGGGTACCAAATCTCCAGCCGATAGCCGTACGACGTCTCCCGGAACAAGAAGTTCCCTCCCCAGTTCCTGCCAGACGCCGTCGCGCAGAACGGTGGCGGTGAGGCTCACGTGTTCCCGCAGGTTGCGAACAGCGCGCTCGGACCGGTATGTCTGGACGAAGTTGATCGCCACACTGAGCATGGCGATCACAAAGATGATGGCCGCGTCGGTGACCTGTCCCACGGCCATCGAGATCAAGACGGCGATGAGCAGGATGATGACCAGTGGATTCAGGAATAGGGCCAGCAACTCGACCAGCAGCGCGGCGCGCTTGCGCGGCGAGGGATCGTTCGGCCCTACTTCGCGGAGACGCGCCTCCGCTTCGCGCTGACTCAATCCCAGATCGGGTAACGGCGGCCCAGTGGAGCCTTTCGCGATGTCGGTAGCGACAAGATTCATTTGCCGTTCTAATTCCCTTCGGAACCTTCTCGATCCGGAAACTGGGCGAGGACCGGAGCTGTGCTCCCCGTCACAATAGCCCTGAACCATCCATCCGCAAAGCACCCCACGTCACGGCCGCCCGTGACGCTCGTCACAGCTTCCACAAGGAGGGGCGGCGAAGATGCGCTCAGGAGGACATACACCATGACAACTGCCGCCACCCGCTCCGCCGTTCGTTTTTGCAATATTCTATTCGCTACTGATTTTTCAGAAGCGGCCGCCCATGCCATTCCATATGTCAAAAGAATCGCGAAACACTACGATGCGGACCTGGTCGCCCTGCACGTGCGACCACCCGCCGTGAATCCCATGACCCAACCGGTGACCTGGCCCGACGAGGAAACTGTTCGAAAGGAAAATGAAGAGTTTCGGACACGACTTCTCGGAACGTTCCCGGGAATCCGCACCACCGCGCTCATCGAAGAGGGCAATATCGAGTCCCGCTTGCAAGAAGCCGTCGCGAAGAACCACACCGATCTCGTGGTCCTTGGTACGCGCGGGCGCACGGGACTGGGGAAAATGCTCCTCGGTTCCGTGGCGGAAGAAATCCTCCGCACGGTGACTTGCCCGGTCCTTACCGTTGGTCCACGCGCGGACACTTCGCGCGGCGCCGACGGGGAGATCCGCGAGATTCTCTACGCGACGGATTTCAGCTCCTCCTCGCCCGCAGCGGCGGCCTACGCTGTGTCTCTCGCGCAAGAGTTTCAGGCGCGGCTGATTCTGCTGCACGTCATCGCCGAGCCCGAGGCCGGCGAACTTGTTTCTGCCCACGATGTCACGCGGGCCGCCAAGGATCTCTTGCGCAGACTGGTGCCCGCCGAAGCGGAAGCCTGGTGCAAACCCGAATTCTTCGTCGAACAGGGCAATCCGGCCGACCGGATTCTCGAACTCGCCCACCTGCGGGAATCGGGCCTGATCGTTCTCGGCGTGAAAGCGGAAGAGGGCGTCCCCGGCGCGGCAACACATTTGCCGATCGCCACGGCGCACAAGATCGTCTCCCACGCCGAGTGCCCGGTGCTGACGATTCGCAACTGACACGAAACTTTTTTTGGAAGGAGGACTTGTGAGAGCCTATCGCGATATCGCCGCCTTAGCAGGTGCGCAAGTCCTCTGTTTCCTCGTTCTGACGCAACTCGAACCGCACTTTGTGGTCATTCATCTCTATCAGTCGATACTTTACCTCGCCATTCTCATTCTGCTGTACTACCGCCGGGAACGCTGGGCCTACATGATTGCCATGCTCGCTTCCGCCGTCTGGCTGGGCTTGGCGTATTTCGCGCTGATCTTGAGCACGGCTCTGCAGCGACTTGCGGCGTTTCACAGTACCGGAAGGACCGAGATTGTCGTGAGCCTTCTTGCCCTAACCACGGCTGCGATCGCTTTGTTGATGGTTGCTCTCTGCGCCAGACACCGGAAAAAGGAATACGCGGGACTCGGCAAAACGGCCAGCACCTTTCTCATCAGCTCAGGAATCGTCGTCTTGTACTACGGGATTTTGCTGCGATGGTTCTGGGACATGATGTCCAACGCCTGAGGAGTCACAACCACGGCGTCAGCCGCCGGCTCGAAACGCGTCAGCTACGTGCAATCTGCGCAATATGGAGCTCTTCTTTTCATGGTGAGTCCGCATGCGCCGCAGGATGTCGTCGAGGATGCGCACCGCGGTGACGATGTAAGGTCCTTTGTTGAGCATGACGCATTCGGCGCGCTCACCCATGGCTGCATCGGTGATTTCCGAACGCGAGGGAATGCCGTTCTTCGCCAGGGATTCGAGAACCTGGGTCGCCCAGACGACCGGCGTATGCGCAGCCTCGCAAATCCACAGAATCTCTTCCTGCACTTCGGCCAGCCTCTCGTAACCACACTCCACGGCCAGGTCGCCACGAGCGATCATGACCCCGAACGCGCGGCTGCGCATCGCCGCAAGCAATAGCCGCGGCAATTGAGCGAAACCCTCCCGCGTTTCGATTTTCAAAATGATTCCCAGGTTTTCCTCTACTCCCAAGCCGGCTAGTCGAGACTGCAGTTCGACAACATCCGCTTCACTTCGCACGAACGAGCAGCCGACGATGTCAGCGTTCTTGACCACAAATTGAAGCGCCTCCAAGTCCTCTTTCGTAAGAGACGACAGGCCCAAAACACTTTCCGGTACGTTGATTCCCTTTTCGGGGCCAAGCTTTTCTCCGGAAGCGCGCGCCTGCGTAATCTCCACGATCACTTTCTCCGGGGAAACGCTCCGGATCGCCCCTCCAATCTTGCCGTCATCGAGCCAGATGGGTTCGCCGGACCGCACTCCATCGAAAAACTCCGACAGCGAAACGCCGATCTGCGCCGGACGCCTGAGCTTACCCCGGTTATCGCGCTCGGCGGGACGCCCCGGTTCCAACGACCGGGTCAAAACCAGCGTGTCTCCAAGTTTCAAACGAAGGCTTTGTTCCTTCGCGCGCAGGACTCCGACCTGGGTGCGCCAAGCGCGCGTGCCTGCACCTTTTCGCACCGGCCCTCGAATCTCAAGAGTTAAGCCGGAGACAATGTAGGCCGTTCGGACTGCTTCCGCCCATCGGCTGTGTCCCACAACTCCGGAGATAGTCATCTTACGGGATGCCCCACGGGCGTCGGTAAACCGCACCGAGTCTTTGCGTTTCAGCCGAGCCAGACAAGCACCGGACACAGGTAGAACGGCGTTCGCCGTATCGGGAGGGGCCTCCGGGGCGGATTCCGGCGTCAGCCAAATTCGCGCCGGTGAAACGACGCGCCCCAGGGCATCCCGCTGCGGGCGGTATTTCAAGGCGGCGGGTCCCGGCTCCACCGGTCCCGTGCGCAATTTCGGGCCGGCTAGGTCCATGGCAACCTTGCATTTCTTCTTCGTTTCCTTCTCAGCCCGCCGCAGATTTCCGATCATGGCGGACCACGCTTCGGGACCGTCATGCGCGCAATTGATCCTCATGCAGTCCATACCATGCAACAGAAGATCGCGAACCAGCTCATAGTCGGTTGCGGCTTCTGGCGGCATGGTTACCATGATCCGAACGTTGCGCTGCGCGGGAGGCGCGCCAAAAAGCGCTTCGGTCTTTTGCGCCAATAGAAGGCCGCCTTCGCCGATCCCGGACTCCATGGGACGGTTGCGGGGATGCTTCCTCGAAACCGCCGAGTTTCCTCAACAGTTTCACCACGGCGTCCAACGCGCTCAGGACATGCGACTCCGTACGCCCCAGCGACGATAGTCCCAACTCCGCAAGTTGCGATTGCAAGTCGCGTATGTCGTGCCGCCGCAGCGCCAGGTAGTGCATCAGGTTTCGCGCGCTCGCGATGTGTTCCGCGTGTATCTTGGAGCAACCGGCCAAACCAGATGCTTCGAGCTCCAGCATCTCCGACCGCAGAACAGTTAGCTGCTGAATGAGTTTTTGCACTCGAGAGCGATGGCCGTCGTTCATGTCCGGCTGGAGTGCAGGAAAATGCGTCATATTGCGAGGTCCGAAACCCGTCTTCTCGAGAATCGGTAAAGTCGATCTTGCGCCGCCTTGGTTACTCCCGCGTGAACGCCGGGTTACAGAGGAGTCTTGTCGCAGCTTTGCAACCAGTTCAAACCGATACCGCAAAATGAGGCTTGTCTGCGTGGGACGCGGCGCGATTCGAAAACCGACGTCTCCGGCCCGACGGGATTCTCTCACACTGCCGCAACGAACCGCCGCTGCTTGAGTTCGATTGAGATTTCCGGCTTCGGCGAAATCACTACGCCTCGTTCGGGTTCGTACGCCAGCGTAAATTCTCGCCGAGCAGCGTCCACACAGCCAGAAATGCTGGACGCAATGCGTATTTGGTCTTTCGCCGGCCGCAGATGCCTTGTGAAATCGAAAGAACCGGCCTTGACGATAGTTCAAATGCCCTTTTGCAATCCGGGTTTGCGCAAGTGGAAATCATCGGGTCTATGCCCTGATGCGGGTCATTCGCCCGCTACCCACTTGGCACGCACGTGAACTTTGGGTGTTTCTCCATCAGTCCTTGCCTTGCCTCGCACGGATTCAAGACTCCGGATCGTTTCCGTCAGCCATTTTCCCAGTGCTGCTTCTAATTCCTCCTGCGTACCGTACCGGTAGAGAGAATCGATCGTTTCGCCTTCGTCATTGAGCGGGATGAACCGGCACGGAACCTTTTTTCGGGATGACTCGGCGGGTACAAGTCGCATCATCGCGCAATCGCTGCAGGGCCTTGGCTCCCTGGTCGGGTCGAAATTCAAGCACGTCGGCGAGTCCTGAAATAGGAAATGCGGCCTCTATGCCGCGCGCGCCGTATGGCGATAGCCGCCTTTTTCAGAAACTCCAGTTCCGCCTTAAGGACGGCTAACAGATTCTGCGCGAGTCGTTCGCCATAGTCAGCCTCTTTTAAATCCCAAGTTGGCCCGAATGGCGCGGCGCTGCAGTGACCCGGATTACAAGCCGCTGTGTGCGGCGTCACGCTCTCCCGGGTATAGGTCGGAATGCGCTATACTCCGCGTACTTCCTTCCCCTTGCGAGCATGCGTCTTTCATAAGCAGGGAAGGCGACCACCTCAGCGACCCTTGGTGCTGATCTATGAAACTGGCGCCCAGTGCGTGTTGCTCCGAAGGAGCCGCAATTTGAGCGGCGAAGGCCCCCAAAAAACCGCGTCTCCGGACTCGAGCACTTTGTTCGAAAAGCTCTTCGAGTTTTCGCCCGACGCGGTCCTCGTCACGGACCGCCAGGGATGCATCGTCCAGGCGAACGCACAAACCGAACACATGTTCGCCTTCGGCCGGCAGGAATTGATTGGCCAGCCTATCGAGCTACTGATCCCGGAGCGATTTCGTTCCGGTCATCCGCAGCATCGAGCCGATTACGTAGCGCAATCGCATACCCGTCCTATGGGAGCGGGGCTTGCGCTGTACGGCAGGCGCAAGGACAGCGGCGAGTTCCCGGTCGACATCATGCTGAGTCCCGTGGAATTGGACGGAGGATCCTTTGTGCTGGCCGTCGTCCGCGATATCACCCAGCGCAAGCTTGCGGAACATGAACGCGACGCACAAGCGGCACGAGCCCGCGATCAAGCGGCGCTTCTCGAACTGGCCCATGACTCCGTCATCGTGCGTGACATGGAAAACCGCATCACGTTTTGGAATCGCGGAGCCGAAGAGAAGTACGGATGGTCACGCGCGGAAGCTCTTGGAAAGATGGCGCACACGTTGTTGAAGACGGAATTCCCGGAGTCTGCAGAGAACGTGGACGCCGCACTGCTCCGTGACCAGTATTGGGAAGGTGAGGTTGTTCATACCGCGAAGAATGGTAGGCGCATCATCGTCGCGAGCCGGCGGGTCTTACAAAAAAACGAGGAAGGAAGGCCAACGGCTATTCTCGAGATCAACAACGACATCACCCGGCATAAGCACGCGGAGGAAGCCCTGCGCCGAAGCGAAGAGCGGCTCCGGTCCCTTTTCGAATTTTCGCCGGACGCCATCGTCGTCTCCGACGCCGAAGGGAAAATCACCGAAGCCAACGCCCGGGTCGAAGAATTCTTCGGGTATTCCCGCTCGGAACTTTTGGGGCGGCCGATTGAAATTCTGATTCCCGAACGGTTTCGTGGGTCCCACCCGAAACACCGTGCCGACTACGCCGCTCACTCGCGGGTCCGCACCATTGGCGCGGGGCTTGAACTCTACGGGCGACGTCAGGACGGAACGGAATTCCCCGTCGATATCATGTTGGGCCCCATTGCCGGCCCGCAGGGTCAAATCGTATTGAGCGTCATTCGGGATCTGTCCGAAAAACGGAAAGCCGAAGAAGCGTTGTGCCGTAGTGAACAACAGAAGCTGTATCTGGAAGAAGAACTCGAGGTCACCCAACAGTTTGACGAAATCGTCGGTGAGAGTTCCGGCCTGAAGCGCGTGCTTAAACAGGCGGAGGAGGTAGCCTCGACGGACGCAACCGTCCTGATTCTCGGTGAAACCGGAACGGGCAAGGAACTCATCGCCCGCGCCCTCCACAGACTAAGCTCCCGCCGCGATGGTACGTTTGTCAAACTCAATTGTTCCGCTATCCCCTCCGGGCTTCTCGAGAGTGAATTGTTCGGCCACGAAAAGGGCGCGTTTACCGGTGCGATCGCGCAGAAAGTCGGGCGCCTCGAGCTTGCACACCAAGGCACCTTCTTTCTGGACGAAGTGGGCGATCTACCTGCGGAACTCCAGCCCAAGATTCTGCGCGCGTTGCAGGAGAAGGAGTTCGAGCGAGTCGGCGGCACCCGAACGATTCCCGTCAATGTTCGCCTCGTAGCGGCAACCAACCGAGACCTCGCCAAGATGGTGAGCACCGGTCAGTTTCGCAGTGACCTCTACTACCGGCTTCGCGTTTTTCCTCTCACAATCCCTCCGCTCCGCGAGCGCCGCAATGACATTCCCCTTCTCGTTCGATATTTTCTCGCTACCCATGCAAACCGCATGGGCCGACGGATTGAGACCATTCCCGACGAAACCATGAAGACTCTGGTTCGCTGGTCCTGGCCCGGCAACGTGCGGGAACTCGAAAACTTCATCGAGAGGTCGGTCATCCTCACACCGGGTTCTGTGTTACGCGCACCGCTTGCGGAACTCAAGCAAAACGAGGACCATTCCGGAACGGCCGATGCCAACCTTGAGGCCACAGAGCGCGACCACATTCTTCGGATTCTGCGCGAGTGCGGGGGAATGATCGGGGGACCAGGCGGCGCCGCCGAACGTCTTGGCCTGAAGCGAACGACTCTGAACTCCAAGATGAAGAAGCTTGGAATCGCGCGGCGCGACTATATTTAGTCCCGGGACGACCTTTCGTCTCGTCGTTCAAGCTCCGTCATACCCATCAAGCAACTGGCTATCCTCACCACGGCACGTAAGTGTTCCCCTTTGAAACACTTCCCGGACGGCTGTGACGAGCCTCACTTTTGGCGCGTGACCTGCATTACTTAACGTCACTGAACCACCTGGGTCAGATACGGATGCTGCGAATCACGCTTCTCGACGCAGAGGGATGTCAAACCCTAAAGCTCGAAGGCAAGGTCGTTGGGCCCTGGGTTGAGGAGCTCCAACGTACCTGGCAGACACTAGAGCCATTGCTAGGTGCAAGGGAATTGGAGCTCGATTTGCGCGGCGTCGTTTTTGTCGATCCGAAGGGAAGAGACCTTTTGCGCAGGATTTTTCAGAAGACCCGCGCCCACTTCCTGACGGATTCGCCCCAGACGCGATATTTTGCGGAAGACGCAATGGAGAAATCTCCGAAAGACGAGAAAGACGAGAAAGAAGGGAAAGAAGGGAAAGAAGGGAAAGAAGGGAAAGAAGGAGGCTAGAATGCGAGGTCCTTACGGGTTTGAAATGAACGAAAATTGCCAGTCTTGTAAATTGCGGCGAAATGGCTTCTTTTGCCGGTTGAGCGCTGCAGCCACGGAGGATTTGAATAAGATAAAGTCCCCGGCCACGTATCCGGCCGGCGCGGTATTGTTTCTCGAAAAACAGGACCCTCGCGGCGTGTTCCTGCTCTGCGCGGGGCAAGTAAAACTTTCCATCAGTTCGAGCGGCGGCAGGACCCTGATCCTCAGAATTGCCAAGCCCGGAGAGATTCTAGGCCTCATGGCCACCATGTCGGGAACTTCCTACGAAGTCACCGCCGAGACCCTCCATCCCTGCCAGGTAGTCTTTGTCCGGCGCGACGATTTCGTCCGCTTTGTTTCCAAGCATACCGAAGCCTATCAAGGTCTCGTCAAACAACTGAGCACGCTGTACAGCGGCGCTTGCGACCAATTGCGCACGGTGGGTCTCTCCGCTTCGGCACCGGAAAAGTTGGCGCGCCTGCTGCTCGAGTGGTCAGATCCCAAAAATGCGGAATCGAGCACACTGATCAAGCTGCCTCTCACTCACGAGGAGATTGCCGAATTCATCGGCACGACGCGCGAAACCGTGACCCGTACACTCAGCGAATTCAAGAGCCGTCAATTGGTTACGCTGCGGGGCTCTTCCCTATTGATTGCCAATCGCCCAGCTCTCGAAGCCATTGGCGGAGCGTGAGGGATATTTTCCCGGTGCGCAAAGGAGACATGCCATGAAGGTGCAGGAGGTAATGAAACCATCGGCCGTTTGCTGCCGTCCCCAGACCAATGTGGGGAAGGCTGTCGAGCTCTTGTGGGTCAACAACTGCGGCATGTTGCCGGTCGTGGGCGACGACGGAAAGCTCGAAGGAATTGTCACTGATCGTGACATCTGCATTGCCATGGGCACGCGAAACCGCTTGGCTGGTGACCTTACGGTCGGCGAGATCGCCACCAAGGATGTCTTCACTTGCAAACCGGAGGACGAGATTCACGAAGCGCTCCACACGATGGCGGAGAAACACGTCCGCCGTCTGCCCGTAGTCGATCAAGCAGGCGTGCCGCAGGGAATTCTATCGATGGACGACATCATCACCCATGGCGACATCGGGAAATGGCAGGGCTGCTGCGAACTCTTTTCCGAAGAAATTATCCGCGCCCTGAAACGGCTCTACGGTCAGCAAGCGTCGGGAGATGTGCGCGCGCACGCCGCGCAGGCGTGAACTGGACCTGTCTTTTTTGGCGCAAATCCCGCAAACAAGAAAAGCGTTGGCGAGAAGTGCAGAGTGGGAGCGTCACCAACAAGCGCTCGAAAAACAAACGGCCGGCAGAAGCCACTGAATCGCGCTTCGCCCGGCGACCCACTAGAGCGCGATTTGCAGAACGGCGGCTCCGGCGATGGCGTCGTTCTTTCAACGCCAGGAGCGCCTGATTGGCCTCTTCAACAGGACAAAGCTGCGTGTGTGTTTCGATGGGAATCTCCGCGGCGATTTTTAAGAAGTCTTCCCCATCCTGCCGCGTATTGTTGGCCACGCTCCGTATCACGCGTTCCTGGTACAGCAAATCGTAGTCGAACGATGGGATCGGACTCATGTGAATGCCGCCCAGCACGAGCGTTCCGCCTTTCCGCAACACCTTGAGTGCCGCGGGCACGATTTCGCCGGCGGGCGCGAACACGATTGCGGCATCGAGAGCGACCGGTGGACTCGCAAACGTGTCACCCGACCACTTCGCCCCAAGATCGAGAGCCAATTTCTGGTGACGCGCGTCCCGCGTCGCCGCGTACACATCCACGCCCCAGTGTCGCGCGACCTGGATCGCTACGTGTGCCGCTGCGCCAAATCCATAGAATCCCAACCTGCCACCCGCTGAATTCCGGAAAGCCGTAGTGACCGGAAACCGATGATTCCCGCGCACAAAAGCGGCGCGGCCTGACGGTCCAGAAAGCTTTCGGGAATCGCGTACAGGAATTGTTCGGGAGCAACCACGTATTCGGCGAAACCGCCGTCAACCGTGTATCCCGTGAATTCGGGATGGTCGCACAGGTTTTCCGCATTCTCGCGGCAGTAGGCGCAGTCCCGTCGGTCTTGTGCAACCAGGCGATGCCTACGCGAGAACCGACTGGAAAGCGCGTTGCTCTTCCCTCTTGCTTCGAACCGTTCCGACGATCTGGTGTCCCGGAATCACCGGCAGATTTCTTGGCCGGCAGTTCGCCTTCCACCACATGCAGGTCCGTGCGGCAGACACCGCAATAGCGGACACGCACCAGCACTTCACCGAACCCGGCTGCGGAACCGGGACATCCGCGTAGACAAGCGGTCGCGTTTCGATCGGCGCCGGTTTTTGCAGTAGGCAGGCCTTCATAACCACGATCGTAAGGTTCGCGAAACGATTCTGCGTCGCGCTTCTTGCCGTTTCCAATTTCTTTTTTCGCGGAGTCCTTCTGGCCTAAGGTTTTCGGTGCTTGAAGAACTCCACCTTGGCGCAGCCGCTTCTTCGCGGCAACTAGCGACTTGTACGGGCCGCCGAGATTTTTGCCCTTGGTCGACACGACTTGATATCCGCCTTTGACTTTCTTGATCACGGCAACCTCTACTCCTGAAAACGTTCCTCGCGGCTATCGTGAACCCTTACGAGCCACGAACCGTGAGCACGGGACAATGCGCGTGCGCCACAACCTCATAGGCGGTCGCACGTTCCACACGCGTCGCGATCTCCGTCAATAGTATCCATTCCCCGGACTCCGAGAACAATCAAATCCGCGCCGCAGCGATCCGCCACGGCGAGAATTTGCGCTCCCGGTTCTCCGTGTTCGACCATCGGCTCCGGGCCGGCACCACAATTCCGCATCAGGCGGCAGCAGACTCTCCACGCGATGCAGCGCTTCGACGACGGAGAACTCGGTCGTTTTGCTGGCCTTCCCCGGTTTCGGTGAAGGCAACACGTGCAGAAGAATCAGGCGCGACTGATTTTCCTGAGCGAGCGAGGCGGCATACGAGACTGCCGCGTTCGATACCGCGTTGAAATCAGTCGCAAACAGTACGCACTGAAATCTTCCGCCGTTGTGGCCGCCCGTTCTTACTGCCGGACCGATCGTCAAGACCGGGACATTCGCGCGACGAAACACCTCTTCCGCGCTCGAACCGAACACCGCCTTTTTCAAGCCCGTACGCCCGTGCGTTCCCATCACGATGAGGTCGATATCGCCTCGTTCCAGCCTCTTTGCAAGCACCGGCCAGACTCCGATATTGCGCTCGATCATCGTCTCGCGCGGAAGACCCATGAGGCCGGCCTCGACGCGGCTCATTTCGGTTCTGGCTACATCTTCGTCCGCTTCGAGCAGACTCCCCGCCATTTCCGGAGTCATGTAGGTGTAGGCGGAAGGTAGCACGACGTGCAGCGCCGTCACCTTCGCTCCGTAGGCGCGCGCGATCATGGTCGCGAATGGGAGAGCGGTCACCGAAGGTTCTGAAAAATCCGTCAGAAACAAAATGTTCTTGAGCGCGATTCGTTTGCTAACCGGTACGGTAAGCATCCTCATCCTCCAAAGAACAGTTTCCGTTGTCCGCCGTCGGGTGTCCGTGACTGTGGCCACCCTTCCGGGTGACCTGCATCACGAGAAGCGTCCACTCGCAACCGGGCTCGCCACAGTTCCGTCGTTCCCCATGCGGAAATGCACCACTAGAGCCGTCCCGCATACCAGGTCAAAAGGATGCCCCGCTACGCTAATGGCCGCCATGGCCAGCGTTGAGCGGAGCTGAAGACTCACGGCCGTAGATCGCCATCGCGGTCAAACCTACCGCCACCGGGATCGCGCCATAACCGAGGTTGAGAGACATTTCATAGAAGAACCACAGGCCCGGGGCCGCCGCACCCGGAGTGTGGAATGCGGAAGAAGCGAGAAACGCAAATAGAGAGGGCATCACCAGCACAAGGACAACAAATACTTGTGCGATCCCAGGCTCTATGTCGTGTTTTGCAGCCTGCGGTGCGAATACTTTCATGGCGGACCCCCTTTCCTGTCTTGCCCTCGAACACTCGCAGCATCGCGGATCCAACCGCCTTCCCGCAGTGCGTTCTGTCACCCGGTCGTGTGACCTTGCAAACCCAGACGGTTGCGGATAGTTCGTGTCGTCCATTCGTCCTGTCCCGCATTCGTCGCGCGGGCACACAGCCCGTGTGACGGCCAATCACAGTCGGTCCAATGGGAACGCTGTCACTCTCGCCCTGCAAGGAGAGCACTAATGACACGAATTACCTGTCATCGGATCCGCCGAGGGAGACAACCATGAAGATCCTGCTCGCCATCGATTCCTCACCCGTATCGCAACAAGTTCTCGAAGAGGCAATGGCCCGTCCCTGGCCGCCCAATACCATGTTCTTGATCGTTTCGGCCGTCGACGTCGGCCGCTTCGCGGAATTGCCGGCGTTGATCGACGACGCGAAACGCGAATGCGAAAAGATCGTCAAGGCCGGTGCCGCGCTTCTCGCGCAAGCCAAACTCGCCGGCAACTACGGAAGTGCTTACTGGGATCGCCGCGGCGCATCATCTCCCAATTTGCAGCGGAGTGGGGTGCGGACCTCATTCTGGTCGGATCGCATAGCCGTGGCGCCGTCGGCCGATTCTTCCTCGGAAGCGTCGCACAGGGAATTCTGCGGACAGCGACCTGCTCGGTTGAAATTGTGCGCTTTCCCGAGTCACAGCCGGCCGCACCTTCCTCCCATCCCATGAAAATCCTGGTGCCCACCGATGGAAGCGCATGCTCGCTTGCGGCAGCGCGATCCCTCGCAACCCGGCCCTGGCCCGCCGGTACGTATTTTCAGAGTCCTGAGCGTCGAAGAACTCGTCACGATGCCCATACCGATGGAGGCTTCGTCTCTCGGCTGCAATCTATCCGGCGAGTCTCTTGGAGGAACTGATTGCCGCGGCCCGCACCCGCGCCGAAGATGGCGCTGCCGCAGTCCGCAAGATCTTTGTCGGAAGGCGGCACCTGGAGCGACCGTCGAAACCCTGATCCCCACGGGCGACCCGCGCGGAGTCATCCTTGACACGGCGGAAGCATGGCCCGCCGACTTCATCGTTCTCGGTTCGCACGGGCTGCGTGGGTTTGACCGCTTCCTCATGGGCAGCGTGTCGGAGAGCGTCGCCGTTCACGCTCATTGCTCGGTCGAAGTGATTCGCGGACCAGGACCGAGTCGTAAACGGCCGTGCAATGGGTGTGACCACCGTCCTACGATTTTGTGATCGCGCGCACATCCGTCCAGTCGCGTGGTTGTCAGACTGAGTTCGTAATTCACGATGCGAAAAGGATGGGAGTCCATCGCATGCTTGCCGAAAATCAGATTCAACTGCTCGCCAGTGTCGATGGGCCAATCGTTTCAGTATTCCTGAATACCGAGAATCCGAATCCGTCGCGGCACCCGCGAGTCCCTGCCGATATCAACTGGCTCCGCAGGAACAAGGCGGCGCTTGAACAGAGCCTTACCGCGCATGAAGCCAAGGAGTTCGGGAAGGTATTCGGACGTGTCGAGAAGTTCCTCGAAGGCCGCCATCCTCAGGAAAAGGCGCTGGCCATCTTTGCCGGCCAGAACAGCTGGACGGTCATTCCGCTGGAGACCCACGTGCAAAACGAGATCCATTGGGGAAAACCGGCGGTCGGCCAGTTGGCACGGCTACTCGGCGAGCATTCGCGATACGGCGTCGTAGCCGTCGATCGCAACATAGCGCGATTCTTTGAGTTTTATCTCGGCGAATTCACCACCCTCAGCGAAAAGCAGTTCGAAGTGGATGAATCGCAATGGAAGCGGACCGACGTGGGCCATATCGCCACTGAGACGATGCGCAAGGGTCATGGTCCCGACCGCGATTTGTACAACCACCGTCTGGACGCGCAATATGAAAAACTGTGGAGTGACACCGCCGCCCACGCGGCTTCGCTCGTAAAGCAACATGATTTCGCGGGCATCTTCCTCGTCGGACCCGAAGGGCTCGTCTCTGCCATCCACAAACACCTGGCCGCCGCTGCGGCGGATATTCGTGTGGTGAACGTGTTCGAAGACCTGGGCCAATTTGCACCCAAAGACATTCGTCGCCGGATTGAGCCTCTCATCGAGGAATACGAGCAGACGGCGCGGCTTACAGAAGTACGAACGGTACTCGCGGCGGAGGGCGGCTCCGTTGTCGATCCGGATGAAGCCCTCGCCAAGCTGCAGGCGGGAATTATCGGCACGCTTTTTGTCGCCGAAAATCATGAACTGCATTTGCGGGAGTGCGTGAACTGCCTGACGGTCAGCCGCGAGAGTGGGCCGGTGTGCGCTGCATGCGGAGGCAAACGCATCGACGTCGCTATGACGGAAACTCTGACGCGACTCGCACTGGCAAAAGGCGCCAAACTCAGTTTCGTTAGCGGTGAGGCTGGGGAATTGTTGGCAAAGGCAGGCGGAATGGCCGGCTGGTTGCGGCAACACCAGCGAATTGCCCGAGCCTGAAGAAGCTGGTTTGACCAGAATCTTATCGGCCCGAGCATAGAAGGGTTAGGTTATGGACTTGATGCAGGCGATTGTGACGCGACGTGCCGGAATACAAGGACATGCCCGTCGAACAGGCAAGAATCGAACATTGCATTCATGCGGCGAGCCTTGTGCCAAGCGCCATGAATCACCAACCGTCGGCATTCGCGGTGCTCACCGATCCCGAGCGCATCGAAGACCACTCTCGCCGGGCAAAATGAACACCAACACCGGTGTGCCACGCAAGACACTGTAGTCCGGTCTTTCGAGCAGTGGTTTCAGAGAAGCCAGCGAGGGATTAGTCTTGAGGTTTTTCAGCAGCCACAACTTTCTCGCGTCATCCGACGACCCGCGAGCGGCCGAGGACTGCTGCCTCGCGGCACAAAACTTCATGCTTGCCGCCCGCGAAGAGGAGTTTGGAACCTGCTGGATTGGCTTGGCTCGCGACTGGTTCAATCAACCGGCCATTAAAAAGGAATTGCGCCTTCCGGAAAAATATCAGGTGGTTGCTCCGATCGTGCTGGGCCACCCCAAACAGTGGCCCCCGGCACCTGCGCGTAACCCCGTCGAGATTAGGGCGGATGTGCTAAGCTGTTGAAATGACGCCGCGGAGAGGTGGCAGAGCGGCTGAATGCGGCGGTTTGCTAAACCGTTGTAGGGGCCAAAACTCCTACCGGGGGTTCGAATCCCCCCCTCTCCGCCAGATTATTTAGAATCTGCCAGTTAACCCCGATTGAATGGTCGCCGTAAAACTCCGATCCAGATAAGACCGCGCTGCAATGTAGTAAAAATGTAGTAGCCGCCGAGTCCAGAGACTCCGAATTGCCACCTGTCCGGTAAGACGACTACACGTCCAAGTGACGGCCGCCAAGCCGGGCGAGGACTAACTTCCGGATTGCCGACGGATGCGGTCTGTAACCAGAGCGCCTGCGCTGAACACTTCAATCGTCATCCATCGATAACCAAAATTCGATTTGGGGATTGGATTTAGACAATGCTAGGCTCCTGAGTATGCTGCATCGATTCTGTCGCACCGTCGCTCTTGTGGTTGTTTGTCTCCCTTTTGTCGCTTCCGCACAGCAGGTGCCTTGCAAGGCTACGGTGGTAGGCAGGCTTGACATCCTGCCGCTTAGCAGCCGCGTCTTTCACAACACTCGAAACCTGCGCGTGTGGTCGCCGCCCGGCTTCGATCCCGCAAAAAAGTATCCCGTTCTTTACATCCTGGATGGTGCGAGTGCGTTCGACGTTTGCGCTTCGTACAACCACGAAGAGATGCACGCCGATGAAACGCTCAACGAGTTGATCACCACCGGTAAAATATCTCCGCTGATTGCCGTCGGCATCGACAACGGCTCCGATGCCATCCACCAAGGCGACGGCAATGGGAATGCGCGCGCCCGCGAATTTCTGCCGTATCCGGACCCCTATGACCCAGGTACCCTCGCTCCCTCCGGAACTGGGTATCCTGACTTTCTCGAGTCCGAAGTCATGTCAGTCATCGCCGCGAAGTACCCAGTCGAGACTGGTCCCCGGCATACCGCCATCTGGGCTGCGTCCTACGGCGGCGTTGCCGCGCTTTACACTTTGATCCACCGCCCGGACCTTTTTGGCGCCGCGATTATCGAAAGTCCTGCACTTGAGGTCGGAAACGGTCAACTCTTACGTGATACTGAATTTCTTGTTAGGACGCCAAGCCGGATCGCTGTGGGAGCAGGAACAGCCGAGGATCAGGATAGGTTCGGGTCGAATGCTGCGTATATACGCATGGTCCAGCAACTCGTGCAGAACTTGAAAGCCGCCTACCTGCCCGGGGAGGTGCAACTCACGATCACGGACGGAGGCCACCACAACTATCCCACTTTCGGCCAGCGCTTCGCCGCCGCCCTCCTGTTTCTTTATGGCCAACCGCACGTCAAATAACGGGAAATCCCGCTGCCGTTTCGATAGCCATTCTCTCAAGGCCTGATTAACGCGGTAAAGGAAAAGTGAAAACTCAAATGGCGCGAAGGACTGTGTACCCCACAGCAGCAGTTCGACAGCGCGAGCCACCCAACCGAACGGTAGAGCCAAACAGGCCGCCGACCATTCGAAGACCCGTTAGGGAGAGTGCGAGAATGATCGAGGCCGGGATTATGTACTCAAACGTTAAGACTATCAAGACTTAGTATGGAGCTCTCCGCCAGAATTTCCCTAATTGCATTCAGCGTCGAGACTTGCTGACTCAGGCGAATAGAGCCGGTTGGGCCGAGATGTCTTCCGGGTCGAGGAAATTGCTAACGCCGACACCTACGAGACGAAATCGCTGCTGCGGTCCGAGGGCAACACGTTCCCTCAGCGAGAGCGCAATGGCCGTCAGCTCTTCGCAGGAGGAGGGAGGGGACGACGGAGTGTGGCTGCGGGTGAGGATCTTGAATTCCGCGGTCTTCAATTTCAGCACCACGGTTCGCGCGACCCGGGTTTCTTTGCGCGACGCGGCCCAGGTGAGTTCGGCAAGTCTACGGATCATCGGCTCCGTATCGCTGAGCGGAACGTCGCGTTCAAAAGTGTCTTCCGCCGAGATGGACTGTGTCGGCCGATCAGGCACGACTTTGCTTTCGTCGACACCACGCGCCAATTCGTAGAGGCGGACTCCGTGGCGTCCGAAGCGGTCTTCGAGCGCGGACAAGGTGAGGCGCCGCAAATCCGCGATGGTGTGCACGTCGAAGCCCTTGAGCCTTTCTTCCGTGACTTTTCCGACTCCAGGCAAACGGCCCACCGGCAAGGGCAATAAGAACGCGTCGACCTCCTCGGGCTGAATGACAAAGAGCCCGTTTGGCTTTTTCCAGTCCGACGCAATCTTGGCGAGGAATTTGTTCGGAGCGACGCCCGCGGAGGCCGTCAACTGAAGTTCGGTACGAATCTGTTCGCGAATCATGCGGGCCACCTGCGTTGCGGTCGGCAAGCCGGTCTTGTTCTCGGTAACATCGAGATAGGCTTCATCAAGCGACAGCGGTTCGATGAGATCGGTGTGCCGGAGGAAGATATCGCGCACTTGCCGAGATACAGCCCGATAGCGCGGGAAATCCGGAGGGAGAAAGACGGCTTTCGGACAGCGGCGTTCGGCTTGAATGGCGGGCATCGCGGAACGCACGCCGAATTTCCTCGCTTCATACGACGCCGCGCAGACAACGGAGCGGTTGCCGCGCCACGCGACGATGACGGGTTGGCCGCGGAGCTGCGGAGCGTCCCGCTGCTCGACGGAAGCGTAGAAAGCGTCCATGTCGATGTGCACGATTTTGCGCATGCGCGTGTCTGGACTATTTTAGGCCGGTGCGTTCGCGAATGCGATTCAGACGTGGGCAGGAACGAGTCGGGCAAGCCAACTTGGCGAGACTCGTCAGAACGGTGGTACATTTTCGGCATGCGTACGCTCATAGCCGTCGTGGTGGCACTGTTGTTTGCCAGAGGCGGTGCTGCGCAAAAAACTGTTTCCTTTCCGACCGAGGATGGAGGCGTCGTTTACGCCGACATTTACGGAGAAGGTGACAGGGGTATCGTCCTGGCCCACGGTGGCCGCTTCAGCAAGGAGAGCTGGTCGACGCAAGCTCATACCCTGGCGTCCGCTGGATTTCACGTATTGGCGTTCGACTTCCGCGGCTACGGCAAATCGCGAGGTCCCGGCGACTCCGCACCCATGGATGCACCGCTGCACCTGGACGTGTTGGCCGCTGTTCGCTACCTGCGAAAGATGGGCGCGAAAAGCGTGTCCGTAGTGGGAGGCAGCATGGGTGGGGGCGCGGCCGGCGATGCATCGATGGCAGCGCCGGCAGGTGAGATTGACCGCGTGGTGCTGCTGGGCGCAACTCTGAACGGTCCAGCCGAAAAGCTCAAGTCAGCGACCCTGTTTATCGTGGCACGCGATGATGCGAACGAAGATGGACCGCGGCTCCCTAAAATTCGCCAGCAGTATGAGAAAGCGCCTCAACCCAAAAAACTGATAATTCTTGACGGCGCCGCACACGCTCAATTTCTGTTCCAAACGGATCAAGCAGATCGAGTTATGCAGGAGATACTTCTCTTTCTATCCGCAAAGTGAACCAGTGATCTAACCGCCGCAGTCCCAGAGAAGCAAATGAGAGTCTCCAGGAGAAAGTGCCGAGCATTTGAATCTGTTAAACTCTCGTGAGGCCTACGTGCACTCGGATTTCGAGTAGCGTCGCGGGCATTTTTCCCCGGGGATGACGTGTGAATTTGACCGAACATATCGCCGATTCTTACCGCGCCGCGACGATTAAAGGAGCGTGGTATGGGCCATCGATCGCGGAGCTGCTGGACCGGACTTCGCCGGAATTGGCGGCAACGCAACCGGCACAGGTCGCCAATTCGATTTCGGCGTTGCTTCAGCATCTGCTGCTGTGGAATGAAAGAATTCGCAGCACTTCGGCGAGCAACCCGCTACCTCCCTGGCAGGCGGAAAATGGGCGGAACCTCCAATACCCTGGAACGAGCTGGTTGCCCGGTGGAACCGCAGCCGTGACCTGATGGAAGAGAGAATCCGGAATTTTCCCGCCGAGGATCTAACGAAAGCGGTTCCCGGACGCGATTATCCTTACGAAAAGATGCTGCTGGGAGCGGTGCAACACGCGATTTACCATTCCGGGCAAATCGCGATGATCCTGAGCGCGCTCCGCAAGTAGCTCTTGCGAAATGCCGCTTGCCTAAATCTGGTCGCACGCGCTTCCGAACGCGCCAGACGAATCCGAGAGTGCTAAGATTTGCCCGCAAGGGATTTCTCCGGCCGCCCAAAATAACTTAAGCGAGTCACCCATGAAGAATATTGCTTTCCGAATCTGCCCGGTGTTGTTGATCTCCGCGTTCTGGTGCGGCTCCGGGCTGGCGCAAACTCAGCAAAAATGGAAACCCCACGATATGGCGCGTCCCCAGCCGACCGCCGTCGATCCCGGAACGCCCAGTTCGCTGGAAGCGGCAGGGCGGCCTCCCGCCGATGCCGTGTTGCTCTTTAACGGCAAGGATTTGTCGCAGTGGTCAGAGAAGGATGGCAGCGCGGCGAAGTGGAAGGTCGGCGACGGCTACTTTGAAGTAGTGCCCAAGACCGGTTACATCTACACGCGCCAGCCTTTTGGCGATTGCCAATTGCACGTGGAATTCATGGAACCTTCACCGCCAAAAGGCGAGGGGCAGGATCGCGGCAACAGCGGAGTGTTCCTGATGGGCTTGTACGAAATCCAGGTGCTCGATTCCTACCAGAACAAGACCTACGCGGACGGGCAAGCGTCGGCGGTTTATGGCCAATATCCGCCACTCGTCAATGCGTCGCGGCCGCCGGGACAATGGCAGACGTACGACATCGTGTTCCACGCTCCGCGGTTCGACAACGATGGGAAGCTGGCCAATCGCGCGCGGGTCACGGTTCTGCACAATGGCGTTCTCGTGCAAGACAACGTGGAAATTCTGGGACCCACGGCGATCGAAAAGCCCTACGAGGCGCAACCCGCAAAGCTGCCCCTCGCATTGCAGGATCACAATCACCCGGTGCGCTATCGCAATATCTGGGTTCGCGAATTGTCCGCGTCGGAAGAAAACTAACAGCGCGCTAAGGCGCAGGAACAAATCGCACCGCATAGCCGCCGCCAGGGGCCATGACCACGTGCAACTTCGTGGCGCGAGTAACGGTTTTGCGTTCGATGCGCACGCTCTTCGGATTCCGTCCGGCGTCCGGCGCGTCCGCATAGATATCCGCCTGACAATTTCCGGCATCCAGAAAATCCAGCGACACTTCCAGTTCCCGGGCATCCCAGTTGGTCATGCTCCCTAAAAACCATTCCTTTCCACGGCGCCGCGCAATGGTCGCGAATTCGCCGGGTCTGCCGCCCAGCACGCGGGTTTCGTCCCAAGTCGCCGGCACATTCCGGATAAACGCGAACTCCGGCTGATTCTCATAGGATTGCGGCGAGTCCGCCACCATCTGCACCGCCGCTTGATAAACGGCATACATGGCCAGTTGGTGTGCGCGGGTGCCCATCGTCACGGGAGATTCCATGCGAGGAGTAAATTCCTCTCGAGTGACATTGTGAAAAGAGCCGGGCGTGTAATCCATCGGGCCGGCCAGCATGCGCGTGAATGGGAGCGTGACGTGATGGTCGGGATTGTCCCGGCTTCCGGCCTTGGACTGCTCCATTCCCAGCACGCCTTCATAGCCGAGTACGTTGGGAAAGGTCCGTTCGAGTCCGCTCGGTTTGGTCGATCCGTGGAAATCGACCATGAGGTGATGTTCGGCAGCTTTCGTGGCCACGCGATAATAAAAATCGACGCCTTGCTGATCGTCTCGTTCGATGAAATCAATTTTCATTCCGGCCACGCCCCATTTTTCAAAAAGGGGGAAAGCTTCCTCCATCTGGGTGGCGACGTCCTGGTAATACAGCCAGATCCAGATCTTTACATTCTTTTGCGCGGCGTATTTCACCAGCTCCGGAATATCCACTTTGCCGTTCATGCGCGTGATATCGCGATCGGACCAGCCAGCATCCACGAGCATGTACTCGAAGCCGGATTTGGCGGCGAAGTCCACATAAAATTTCATGGTGTCGGTGGTGTAGGAGGGCTTGCCATCGGCACCCAGGCTGCCGTTCCACCAATCCCAGGTGGCGCGACCAGCATGAACCCAGGAAGTGTCCGCGATTTCGCTCTCGGGATTCAGATTCGTAAGGACGTTCGATTCCACCAGACGTCCAGGTTCGTCGCCTACCAGGAGCACGCGCCATGCGGAATGATGCGGCAGAGTTGCCTTCACGAGAATTTCCGGATCTTCCACGGACGGAGAAATCACGGATTCCAGCCAGTGGCCCAGCCAACTACCCGACGTATTCATCAGATACATTGAGCTGTTGCCGCGTAAGTCCGCCTCCGCAATGGCCATCCAGGCGACGCCCGGCACTTCCATCAGCAACGGCAAGCCGATCAGCACCTTGCTGGCGACGCCGCCCTGGTTGGAAAACGCGCTGATCGGGAGCTTTACGTATTCGCTCTCGTACATCGAGCGGAAATTCGGAAGCTCCAGAGCGTAGGTCATGGCGTCTTTGGCAATGCGGAATTCGGTGCCCTCTTTGGTCAAGCGAAAATCTTCCATCGACAGTTGTTGGGGGAGCACGTAGCGGAACGCGATAGCGTCATCATAAGCGCGAGCCTCGATGGTCAATTTCCGGCGGAGCCCTCCGTTTTCCTGGAGATCGACGCTCACGGCGTTGTAGTGGTCGCGCGCCTGGCTCGTCTTCCCCGTCACCAAATCGGTAGGTCTGGTCTCCGGAGCTCGGCGCGGAACTTATGATGTGCACGTCACTTCCCAGCGGACGCGCGCCCTCGAGCTCCAGACGCAAAGCGGATTCCTCGACCAGCGCTTTGCCGCGAAAAGAAACGCGGTAAGCCAAATGTTCGCCGGGCCTATTCGCGCCATTCGAAACTGTCTCGATGACCATCACCAGCCGGCCATCGGGAGAAGTCAAGGTAACGGCGCGGGCTGTGACACCCGCTGCGAACGACAGAATCAGACAGCACAAAGGGCGGAACATTCGTATAAACATGGCCTCGCCATGCTACTACGACCAGCGTCTCCGTCATGCCTGGACGCCATCACTCCATCGCCGAACCTTTGTTATAGAATGACCGCTTGCCTGTTCGAACTGAACTCGATAGTCTGCGCGTGGTCTTGGTCGCCACCCGCAATCCTCTGAATATTGGCGCAGCCGCTCGCGCCATGAGCAACTTCGGTTTCCTGCGCCTGAGCGTCGTGAACCCCTTTGATCCCGCTTTTCGCGAGGCCCGATCGGCGGTCGGAGCTTCGTCGGTTCTGGCCAATGCGGAAGTATTCGACAATGTCGCCGAGGCCGTTGCGGATTGCGTGCTGGTCGTCGGCACAAGCTCGGTTGGCGGCCGGGAAATGCGCCACACGGTGCGGCCTTTGGACGAGGGCGCGCGCATAATTCGCAAGCGCATGGCTTCCAACCGCGTGGCCCTGTTATTCGGCTCGGAGAAAGTCGGCCTCACCAACGAGCATCTCAGCCACTGTCATTGGCTGATGCGCATTCCCGCTCGCCAGGAACACCGGTCGATCAATCTGGGGCAGGCGGTGGCGATTTCCTTGTACGAACTCGCCCGTGGCGCGCACGCCATGCCCAAGATCAAGCGCGCGGAACCGGAAAAGGACCAGCCCGCCACGGCGAATGACATCGAACGCGTTACTTCCTTGTTGTTTGAGGCGTTGCGCTCCAGTGGTTCTTTGCGCTCCCGCTCGGCGGCGGGAATGAGGGAGAATGTCCGCCGGCTGATTCTCCGCCATAAACTGTCCGCCGCCGACGCCGAGTTCTGGCTGGGCATGTTGCGGCAAATCGTCTGGAAGCTGGAGTCAGGGAATACGGCATCCAACTGAGAAGGAAGAATTGACGCGGGCTACGGAGTTTGTGAACCGCAATCTGGAGGAAGCATGAAGAACGATGTCGCCAACCGCAGGGATTTTCTCCGCACCGTGGCCATCGGCGGCGTGGGGCTGGCCCTCGCCAATCGCCTGCCCGCCAAGGCGCCCGGGAAAGAGTCCATCCTGCTCTTTACCAAGTCCTCCGGATGGGAGCACGACGTTATTAAGGTAAAAGATGGCCAGCCGAGCATCGTGGAGCGCGCCGTCCGTTCGCTCGGCGAAAAGCACGGCTTCGACGTGACCGCGACCAAGGACGGCCGCATCTTCGACTCTCCGGAATTTCTCACTCATTCCGCTTTATTTTTCTTCACTACCGGCGATCTCACCACTTCCGCCACCGATCATCAGCCACCGATGAGCGCCAAGGGGAAGCAAGCTTTGCTGGATGCCGTGCATGAAGGCCGCATCGGCTTCGTCGGCGCGCATGCCGCCGCCGACACCTTCCACACGCAGCCCGACCCGCAGGATCTTTCCAACCGGTACATCGCTCACGGCGCGCAAAGCGATCCTTATCTGCGAATGCTCGGGGGAGAATTTATTATTCACGGCAGCGAGCCGCGCCTTCAGGAAGCCCACGCCATCGTCAACGACCCGAAATTCCCTGGACTGGAGGGCGTTTCCTCGCCCGTTTCCTTCACCGAAGAGTGGTATTCGCTGAAAGATTTCATGCCCGATATTCACGTAATTCTTACGCTGGACACCCAGGGTATGAAGGGAGAATGCTACCAGCGACCGCCATACCCGGTAACCTGGGCGCGCATGCACGGCAAAGGGCGCGTTTTTTATACCGCCATGGGTGATCGCCCCGAAAATTGGGAGGATCCTTTCCTCGTGAATTTGGTCGGCGGTGGGATTCGCTGGGCCATCGGAGATGCGCAAGCCAAGCTCACTTCCAACCTGAAGCAAGTGGCGCCGGGCTATGCCACCATACCGCCCAAGAATCCGCCGAAGAAATCATGATCGTCACTACGGAATACGTCGACAACCCGCTTGCGGGAAATCCCATGCGCACCTTCGTGGCCGCACCCAAGGCCGAAGGGCGCTATCCGGGTATCTGGTGCTATTCGGATATTTTTCAGCTCACGCCCCCGCTATTGCGCGCTTGCGTGCGGTTGGCTGGGTATGGCTTCGTGGCCGCGGCGCCGGAAATTTATCGCCGCATCGAGCCGCCGGGCACGGTGATTGCCTTCGACGATGCCGGACGAACGCGCGGACAGCAAGATGCGCTGAAGACTCCCGTCGCGCATTTCGATGAGGATTGCCGGGCCGGCCTGGATTGGCTGGGCACTTACCCCCATGTCGCTCCCGGAAAAATCGGCGCCATGGGTTTTTGCATCGGCGGCCATCTCGCGTTTCGCGCCGCGTTGCAGCCCGATGTGCTGGCAACCGTCTGCTACTACGGCACGGGCATACACGACGGAAAGCTCGGCCAGGACCCCGATGCCGGTTCGCTCGCTCGCGCCAAGGAAATTCGCGGCGAGCTGCTGATGATTTTCGGCACCAAGGATCCGCACGTCCCCGATGCCGGGCGCGTGGTGATCGATCAAGCCTTGCGTAGCTCCGGCATTCGCCACAACACGCTGCTCTATCCCGCCGAACATGCGTTCACGCGCGACGAAGGCCCGCGATTCGATCCCGAAGCCACCGACAAATCCTTCGCCGAAACCATCCGACTCTTCCGCCGCGTATTCCACATTCCGTCATGAACCTTACGTCACACGCTGCGCGAACTTCCTGCGGGAACCCGTAATCTAATCCAAGCCGGCAAAGGCCGGCGCTCCATGCTTACGGACTCGCCGCCGCAATCTCCGAAGAAGCCGTTCAAGAATCCTTCCGTTTATTTTTCGATTGTACTGGCCGTCGCCGCCCTTGCGGTTGCCTGGATTCTCTATTCCCGGTGGCAGGACAACCGCGTGATCGAGCACAGGAACGCTGAGGAAAAAGCGCGAAAACAGCGGGAAGCCGACAAGGTGACGCTCGAGCAGATGGGCGGGAAGGAACTGGCGATCCAGATGTTTTACGCTGCCCCTGCTGCGATTCATCGCGGCGAGACCTCGCAGTTGTGTTACGGAGTGGCGAACGCCAAGACCGTCACGCTCGAGCCCCAGCCCAATCCGGTTTGGCCGTCGTACAACCGTTGCGTGGACGTGACGCCAGCGAAAAACACGGTGTACACCCTTACCATCGAAGATGCCTCGGGCAATACCAAGATTCAGACTCTCGAGGTAAAAGTGCACTGATTCAGGCTGTCGCGCCGAGAGTGCGGGCCGCTATGCCGGCAAGTTTTCCGTTGGCGGGTAGTGATGCTGCTCGCGCCCGATCTTTCCGTCGTACTTCGTGGTCGTTTTGAAAAGCTCGTAGCGTCCGTCCGCGGCCAGCGCCCGGGCGCGTTCCCGCAACGCTTGCATGTCCGCGGCGGCCATCCGCTGAAATCCGCGCGCCACCCAAAGGTTCTGCTCCAGCACAGCGAGCGAATCCATGCCGCTGATGGTGGTCGCCACCGGCAGGCTCATCGCGTATCGCAATCCTTCTGCCGCGGTAAGCGCGCCGCCGGAGACCATTTCTCCACTGCCGCCCAGGCTCTTCATTCCCAATACTCCCAGGCCTCGGCGATTCGCTTCCGGCAGCACCTGTTGCTCGAAGCTGCGGAAAGTTCCGTCCAGCGCGTTCAACGGCATTTGTACGGTGTCGAACGGAAAATCGTGCGAAAGCATCTGTAGGTGAATGGCCGGATTCTTGTGCCCGGTGAACCCGATGAATCTCGTCTTCCCTTGCTGTTTTGCTGCGAGCAGCGCTTCCGCCGCTCCGTCCGCCGCAAAAATCAACTCCGGATCGTTGTAATAGACCACCTCATGGATTTGCCAGAGGTCCACATGATCGGTCTGCAGCCGCCGCAACGATTCTTCCAGTTGTTTCATGGCGACTTGCTTGCTTCGCCCGTGCGAACACACCTTGGTCATCAAGAAGGCCTTATCGCGCTTGCCTTTCAAGGCGATCCCCATCCGCGTTTCGCTCAATCCGTCGTGATATTCCCAACAGTTGTCGAAGAAATTGATCCCGGCGTCCAATGCCCGGGCCACCAGCACCGTCGATTCCTTTTCTTCCTTGATCGATCCCAGGTGATAGCCCCCGACACCCAGCGCTGAAACATGAGCTCCCGTTTTGCCCAAGGGCCGTTGCGGCACTTGCTCGTTGTCCGCGGGAAGCCGCTGAAATCCGCCGGCCTCCATCGTTGCGCCGGTCGCCAGTGCCGCGGTCAACGCCGCTGCGCTATCCTGCACGAATCTCCGCCGCGTCACTCTCTTGTTATCGCTCATGGCCGTCTCCGCTGCTCATTTCGGCTGCTCTTTCGGAATCACCGGGAACGGCGCACCGGTATTCTCCGTCGCCTTCCTCATCTCCTTCACTTCCACGCTCTGATCGTCCAACGGGAATCCATGCGCCAGCCGGGACTCGGGATTGTCGAACTTCAACGATACTTTGTAGAGTTCGTAGCGCCCATCCCCTGCCGCCTTCCGGGTTCGCTCTCGCACTGCCTGCATCTGTTCCCTGGTCATCGGCTCGAAGCCCTGCGCGATCTTCACGTTTTGCCGCAAAACCTCCAGCGACTCCATTCCCGCGATAGTCGTCGTGACCGGCAAGCTCATCGCGTACCGCAAAGCGTCTTCCGCGGTGATCTGTCCCTGCAGGATGGGTTCGGCATGACCGCTCATGGACTTCATTCCCAGCACGGCCATTCCCCGGCGGCTCGCCACCGGCAGCACCTGTTCCTGGAAACTGTAAAAGTGCGCGTCAAAGGCATTCAGCGGCATTTGCACCGCATCGAACGGAAATCCGGTATCAATCATCTTCAGGTGGATGGCCGGGTCTTTGTGTCCCGTGAATCCCACAAAGCGCACTTTTCCGTCCTGCTGCGCCTTCTGCAAGGCTTCCGCCGCGCCGCCCTTTCGAATGAACAGCTCCGGATCATTGTCGAAGGTCACGCCATGGATCTGCCACAAATCCAGATGGTCCGTTTGCAGCCGCCGCAAAGACTGTTCGAGCATCTGCGTCGCCAGCGCCGCCTCCCGCCCGTGCGTGCATACCTTGGTCATCAGAAAGACCTTGTCTCTGCGCCCCTTTAACCCTTTGCCCATCCAGTCTTCGCTCTTGCCGCGATGATATTCCCAGCAGTTGTCGAAGAACGTGATTCCACTGTCCACCGCTTCCTGTACCAGGCGCACCGCCGCTTGCTCATCAGGCGTGTCTCCCAGGTGATGCCCTCCGAATCCCAGCACAGAGACGTCCGCGTCGTGATGGCCGAAAGGTCGCGTTCGAATCAATTCGTTTTTCATTACTCTCAATCCTCAGCAAGAACAAGCAAAATGCCCCGCAATCGTCGGCAAGACCTTGCTTTCAGCAGAAGGTCCGGCGAGAAGCAAGTGTTAGACTTCGACGCAAGCCGCAAGGACTGCCCATCTCCCGCCAGCTACCGGAATTACCTCTCGCCGCTACTTTCTTTCCTTGAGTTCCCGATTCGGGTGTACCGCGGCTTGGCCTAAGCCTAGACTCGAAGGCGACTTGTAGCCTTAACTCACCCGTATCTATAATGGATCCTTGCTCCAACCGGGATAGCCCGCCCGCTCCCGGCAAAACATCATAGACTGGCAACC
Organism: uncultured Acidobacteriota bacterium; assembly: GCA_963819745.1. Lineage (GTDB taxonomy): Bacteria > Acidobacteriota > Terriglobia > Acidiferrales > UBA7541 > Acidiferrum. The sequence goes on from CAWFXG010000019.1 coordinate 59,063, forward strand.
ATGTCGGACCCACTGAAGAAGATTAAGGATAAGCTCCAGGCGGAAATCGCCAGCCTGGAACACGAGCTCAACATCGATCTGCCCAAGGAGATTGCCGTTGCTCGCGCGCATGGCGATCTTTCCGAGAACGCCGAGTACAAGTACGCCAAGGAACGCCAGGGCTTCGTCAACGCCCGCATCGGCCAATTGAAAAGGCGCATGGGCGACCTGGGAATGCTCAATCTCACAAACATTCCCAAGGATCGCGCCGGCTATGGCTCCCGGATCCTGGTTCTGGATGTGCACCGCGAAGTCCGCATTGAATACAAGCTGGTCAGTTCGGAAGAAGCCGACGCCGAGAAGGGCCATATTTCGACCACCTCTCCCATCGGCAAAGCTTTGCTCAACCGCAAAGTCGGCGACGAAATCCAGGTGACCACTCCGGCCGGCTCCAAGGAGTTTGAAGTCGTCCGCCTGGTCACCATTCACGAAGAGGAGTAGCCTGCTCACTCGGAATTCGCCTGGGTGGTCGGCCGGCAGAACCCTTAGCCGAATCCGTATCCCGCTGGCTTTTCCGGCCGTCCTTCGGTGTACAATGCGGGCCGTTTGTCTGTGAGGCAGAAATGATCTGGTATTGGGGAGCGGGCCCGGCTTTAGGCCTGCTGACTCTGCTCGGCTATCTCTCCTTTGTCATCGGTGCCATGTCGGTATGGCGCGGGCGGAGTCACATCGTCGTTTGGGTCCACGATGAAGTCGGCGCCTATCGCCGTACCCTTTCCCGCTTTATCCTGATCGGGCCCTTTTACAGCCCGCGCGAAGAGTCCCGCCTAAAGATTCTCCCGCACCAGATGGTGCGGACCCTAAGTGCCATTCCGCGAAGCCGTTACAGCTACGGCGCGTTTCTCGTGGCTCTGGGACCCGTGCTGATTCTGCTCGACTTCTTTATCTAGTCGGCCAACCGGCACTTGAAGCCTTCCACGGTCTGAGGATGCGCCGCCGTATTGCGTCTTAGGTTGGTCGCCTGGCTCGACTGTCTGGACAAATCTCGACCCCTTTGCGATTCTCCTTGCCGATGCGGCCATCGCTCATCGTTCATGGCGGCGCCTGGGACATTCCCGATGAAGCTGTGCCCGCCTGCAAGTCTGGCTGCCACCGCGCCCTCGCAGCCGGCTGGCAGATTCTTGCTTCGGGTGGCCGCGCTCTGGACGCCATCGAAGCCGCCATACTCGTCCTCGAAGATGATCCGGTCTTCGATGCCGGCTTCGGCTCTCACCTCAATCTCGACGGCCGCGTCGAATGCGATGCCATCGTCATGGATGGCGCTACGCTGCGCGCCGGTGCCGCCGCTGGTTTGCAGCGCATCCGCAATCCCATTCGCCTCGCGCGCAAGATTCTGGAGCATTGCCCGCACATGATGCTCGTCGCCGACGGGGCCGAACGTTTCGCCCAGTCGCAAAACCTTCCTCTCTGCTCGCCGGAAGATCTGATCGCGGATGCCGAGCGGGAAGCCTGGCAGCATTGCCGCCAGGACGCCCACGCCGCGGAACATCATCGTGGCCATGAGCAGGGTACGGTTGGCGCCGTCGCCATCGATTCCCACGGCGCCCTCTTTGCCGCCACCAGCACCGGCGGCACCTGCTGCAAGCTCCCCGGGCGAGTTGGCGACTCTCCGTTGATTGGTTGCGGCTGCTATGCCGACTCCGAGGCTGGCGGCGTTTCCGCAACGGGTTACGGCGAAGCGATCATGAAAGTCGTCATGGCCAAGACCGCCACGGATTTTCTTCATCATTACGACGCCATGAAATCCGCTTCCGAAACGCTCGCTCTCTTTGCCAAAAAAACGCACGCCACCGCCGGCCTCATTCTTCTCGATCGCCACGGCCGCCCGGGCGCCGCTTTCAATACTCCTCGCATGGCCTACGGCTACGTCGCTCCCGACGCCACATTTGTAACAGCGGTGTAAAAATCGCCTTCACGTAATATTCATCCCCGTGTCGCACGCCAATTAAATAACCGCGTCACCCTTCAGGTCTATTCCAACGCCTGCCGTTTTTTCGGTGCCGTACTCGGTGTGTACCGCGCTCCATGGCAGGTCAGGTACTCAATTCAGAGGGGTGTGTAAATGCTTCAGAAAAGTTTCTGCGGATCCTTGTCAATCCTCACCATGCTTGCGATTCTTGTGGTCCTCTGCGCTGCTGCGATCTTTGCGCCCACTGGGTCCGCCCAGTCCATCTACGGCCAGATTTCCGGCACCATCACCGATCCCAAGGGCGGCACCGTAGCCAATGCGGAAGTTCAGGTCACAGAACAAAATACCCACCTCACCCGCGAAGTGCGCACCGACTCCAATGGTGACTTCCGCGTCCCCAATCTCGACGCTGGCGTCTATACCATCACTTTCATCGCGCCCGGCTTCGCCAATTCCGAGCGCAGAGATGTTCAGCTTCTCGCGCGCCAGGAGCTGCGCCTGGACACCACTCTTCAGGTCGCCAGCGCTTCCGGTCAGGTGGTTCAGGTCAGCGCTTCGGAAGCCGTCATCAGCGAATCCAATACCATCTCTGACTCGCGTTCCGGGGAACAAATCAGCGACCTCGCCCTCAATTTCCGTGCCACCGACAACCCTTCCCCTCTCAACGTCGCCGTCCTCACTCCCGGCGTCCAGGAAGATAACGGCAAAAACATCTCCGTCTCCGGCGGCCTCCCGTACTTCACTTCCTTCTCCATCGACGGCGTCAACACCACCAACGTCCGCTTCAATGGTCCCAATCGCGACCTTTTCCCCTCCATCGAAGGTATTTCCGAGTTCAAGGTCAACACCGCCAACAACAACGCCGAGTTCGGTCAGCCCAGCGACCTCACCGTCACCACCCGCAGCGGCACCGGCTCCTATCATGGCGCGGTCTACGACTACTATCAGAACTCCGCCTTCAACGGAAAAGACCCCTTCACCCACCAGAAAAATTTCCTCATCGGCAACACCTTTGGCGGCTTCTTCGGCGGCCCGCTCACCATTCCTCATCTCTACAACGCCCAGAAAACTTTCTTCTACTTCGATTACGAAGGCACGCGCCGCCCGCGCAACACCATCGTCAGCGAAACCGTTCCTCCCGGCAATTGGCGGAACGGCGATTTCTCCAGCCTCAACGGCCAGGTCCAGCTGGTGAATCCCTTCACCGGTACGCCCTTCGCCAACAATCAGGTTCCCGCCAATCTCATCAGCCCCACCGCCACCGCCATTCTCGCCGCGCTCTTCCCGCAGCAGAATATTGCCGGCGTCGGTGATTCCATTGCCGCTCCCAACTTCCGCACTCAGGTCCCCGGCCCTTACACGCTGAACACCTACGACGGCCGCATCGACCATAATTTCACCGCCAATCATAAAATCTATGGCCGCGTCTCCTGGAAGGACATCACCGATTCCGGCATCAACCCCGGCACCAGTCCCACCAATGGCTACAACGCCAACTTCGGCCAGTTCGCGCGCATCAGCAATCTTCGCAACTTCGCCGCGTCCTACAACTGGATCGTCACTCCCAATCTCGTTAACGAACTGCGCGGTGGAATTTCTTTTGCCAACTACAACATCACCTATCCCCTCGCCAAGCAGGGCGCTGCCATCGATGAGCAGCTCGGCCTCCTCGGACTGCCCCCGGCCAATCCTTCCGGCGGCATCCCCGACTTCAACTTCACCGGCAGCGGTATTCTCAACAGCAACACTTCCGGCCGCCCGGAGAAAATCCAGAACCATACCTACGTTCTCGGCGACAACGTCACCTGGCTCAAGGGCGCGCACTCCTTCAAATTCGGCGTGGACTATTCGCACCAGAGCTTCATTGACTTCCTCTCCTTCTTCAACGGGGACGAGTTCGGCGAATACTTCTTCACGGGCGCGCTCACTGGTCTCGACTTCGCCGATTTCCTGGTTGGCCTGCCCTCGGTCACTTCTTTCGCGCAAAACGGTCCCGATCCACGACCCTATACGCACACTTGGGGCTTTTATGGCCAGGACGAATGGAAACTCTCGCGCAATCTCACCGTCACCTACGGCTTGCGCTACGAAATTCATCCGCCCTTCAACGATGAAACCAATCAGCTCGCCAATTTCGACCGCTTCACCCCCGGCGGCCGCGTCGTCGTGCAAAACGCCAAGGGCCTTGCCGAAGTCGCGCCCACCTTCGCCGCTTCCATCGGTAACACTCCGCTGATTCTCGCCAATCAAGCCGGCTTGCCGGATACTCTACGCCACACGTATTACGGCGATTGGGATCCCCGCCTCGGCGTCGCCTGGCGTCCTTTCCGCGACGGCAAGACCGTCGTGCGCGCCAGTGCCGGCGTTTACACCGTCCCCGTTCTCGGCTCCATCCTTTACTCGCTTGCGGGCATCGCTACCAGTAACGCTCCCGTTTTCTCACAGTCCGTCACCGGAGTCGGCCCCGGCGGCGCCACCTACGCATTGCAGTTCCCTGACGTTTTTCCCTCCAGCGTCGGCGGCTTCGGCGGCGGTATTCCGGATTTCCGCCGCGCCAACCAGATCAATCTCAAGGATCCCCGCAGCATTCAGTGGGGCGCCTCCATCGAGCATGATCTTGGCTGGCAGACTCTTCTGCGCATCGGCTACGTCGGCACGCACACTACGCAACTGATTTACAGCCCCGACCTCAACCAGGTTCAGCCCAACACCCTCGGCTACGCCGCCGTCTCCGCAAGCCGGCCGTTCCCCAATTTCAACGCCGTGCTCACCCGCGACAACGGCCCCAGCGCCAAGTACAACGCTGCGACCGTCGAAGCCACCAAGCGCTTCGGTGGCGGCCTCAATTTTCAGAGCTCCTACACCTGGGCGAAAAATCTTTCCAATGCCCTCGGCACCGCCCCCAGCAACTACAGCGCGGAAAACGGCCCCACCACTCTCAACTTCTTCAACATCGCCGAGGATTACGGCAACGTCGTTTTCACCCGCCGCAATCGCTTCCTCACCACCTTCTTCTACGATCTGCCCGTCGGCAATGGCAAGAAGTACGGCGCCAGCTCCAACGGGGTCACCGAAGCCTTGCTCGGCAACTGGTCCGTCGCCGGCGTCTGGCTCGCGCAATCCGGCCCGTACCTCACTCCTACCTTCAGCGGCACCGATCCTTCCGGCACCGGCGTCCTCGTCCGCGGCGTCACTTCCACCCAGCGTCCCGATTGCGTCGGCTCTCCTTCACTTTCCAACATCGGCGCCTTCGCCGTTCCGGCCGACAACATCGGGCGCTTCGGCAACTGCGGCGTCGGCATCCTCGAAGGTCCCGGCACCCAGGTCTTCTCCGCCACGCTCGGCAAGCAGTTCCGGTTTACCGAGCGCCTCGGCCTGAAGTTCGAAGCGCAATTCGCCAACCTCTTCAACCACGTGAATCCCGACGTGCAGCGCACCAACATTTCCAGCCCCTCCAGCTTCGGCACTTCCGCCGACGTCCAGGGCGGCGAACAAGCTGGTCCGCGCACCATTCAGCTCGGTCTGCGTCTCTTCTTTTAGTGGATTGTCTCTTTGCAACGATCGGCCGGGCGTGCCTCGCGCGCGCCCGGTTTTCGTTTATGCTCGCTATAGGACTGTTCCTTTGAGGCTCTCTCGATGATCTCGCTTCGCCGCGTCGCTCTTCTGCTGGCTCTTTCGATTTTCGCCGCCGCTCAATCCCGGCCGCAAAGTTCCACGCCTTCCGCCAACTCTACTCGTCCCGCGCTCGTGCTCATCTCCATTGACGGCCTCAAGCCCGAATACATCCTGCAGGCCGACGCTCACCAGCTCAAAATTCCCAATCTTCGCCGCTTGATTCGCGAGGGCTCCTACTCCACCGGCGTTCACGGCGTCGTTCCCACCGTCACCTATCCCAGCCACACTACGCTCCTCACCGGCGCCGCCCCGGCCCGCCACGGCATCTATGCCAACACCACCTTCGACCCGCTCCGCAAGAATTTCGGCGGCTGGTATTGGTACGCGGAAGACATAAAAATTCCCACTCTGTGGGACGCCGCTGCCGCCGCCGGCCTAACCGTTGCCAACGTGCATTGGCCCGTCAGCGTCGCCGCTCCGCATATCACCTGGAATCTGCCCCAGTACTGGCGCGCCGGCACCCCGGACGATGGCAAGCTTCTTCGCGTGCTCGCAACACCCGGCTTGCTTGACGCCCTCGAAAAAGATCTGGGTCCCTACGCGGATGGCATTGACGAATCCATCGCCGCCGACGAAAATCGCGCCAAATTCGCCGAGCGCCTTCTGGAGCTGCATCGCCCTGGCTTCAGCACCATCTACCTGACCGCGCTCGATCACGAGCAGCACGCTTCCGGCCCGCTCTCGCCGGAAAGCAACGCCACGCTCGAACGCATCGATGCTGCCGTCGGCCGGATTTTCACTTCCGTTCAGCGTGCGTACGGCTCGAACGCCGCGGTTTGCCTCGTCTCGGATCACGGGTTCGTTTCCACGAACAAGAATCTCAACCTCGCCGTCGCCTTCCGCCAGTCCGGCCTCATCGAACTCGACGATAAAAATCAGGTCAAGTCCTGGAAGGCCACCATCTGGGGCGCGGGCGGCTCGGAAGCCATCGTCTTGCACGATCCCGCCGACGCCGCCACAAAATCACAGGTGGCCGCGCTCCTCGATAAGCTCGCCGCCGATCCTGCCAACGGCATCGCCCGCATCGTTTCCGCGGAAGAGCTCCAGTCCCGCGGCGGTTTTCCCGGCGCCGCTTTCCTCGTCGCGCTTCAGCCCGGCTTCATCACCGGAGACGCCGTCACCGGCGAGCTCGTCACTCCCAGCACTTCCAAGGGCATGCACGGCTACTGGCCCGATTTCCCGGAAATGAACTCCTCTTTCTTCCTCTTTGGCCCCGGCATTCCCGCCGCCCGCTCCCTCGGCCCCATCGACATGCGCTCCATCGCCCCCACTCTGGCCCGCCTCCTGCACGTCGATCTCCCGGACGCCGAACTCCCCGCGCTCTCGCTTGCGCAATAACTACGCGAACTCCCGCCGGTAACCCTCCCATTCGCGCTTGAGCTTGCTCAGCAGCACCTGAAAATCCGCCCGCCCATGCAGCGACTTCAGCAACGGATCATCCCGGAACGCCGGATAATTCGGCAATCCTTCCGCTCCCGCTCGCCGCAACAAACCGATTGCCTTGGTCGGCTGCTCGATCAGCGCGTACGCTGCCGCCGCCGCATGCCACAAATGATGTGTGTGCAGGAATGCCTTGTTCGGCCGCAGCGATCGTTTCGCGGACGCTTCCGCCTTTCGCACGTTGCCCCGCTGTGCCCACAGCACCGCTTCGCAACCGTCCAACCACGGATCGTCTCCCAGCACTTGCCGCGCCCGGCGGATTTTCTCCTCGGCATCTCCGAGTTTCCCTTGGTACAAAGCCACGTTCGCCGAGAAGCCGTTTCCCCAGATGTGCGCGGGATCGACCTTCAGCGCGCGGTCGTTGTACTCCGCCGACTGTGCGTAGTCGCACTGGTACATCGCCGTCTGCCCGATGAAAACCAGGGTAAATGCATCGTCCGGATGCGCCTCCAGCGCCTCCATCAAGCCTTCTCGCGCCTCTTTGTGCAGCCCCACGTGCATCAAGATCAGGCAACGCCAGATTTGTGCTGCGTGGCAACCCGGGTTGATATGCAGCGCTTCCTGCAAAGCTCGCAGTGCGGGCCGGTTCTTGAAGTGCTGTGCCGGAGTCCACAGCAATCGCCCGCGCGCACAGTGCGCTTCCGCACTGTGACGGTCCAGCGCCAGCGCCTTGCGCACCGCGTTCCCCGCGCGCTTCAGCCACTGCGGATGTGGGTCCTGGGTCGTTCCCAGCAGCACGAATGCCTCTGCCAGCCTCGCCCACGCGTCCGTAAATTTCGGATCCAGCGATACCGCCTGTTCCAGCATTTCAATCGCCGTCCGTGTATCCCAACGGTTCAGCCGCGCCAATCGGTCCGCTGCACGCAGAAACAATTCGTACGCATGCGTATTCTTCGTCGGTGGCGCCCCTCCTTTTTTCTTTTCCTCTCCAGCCTCCACTCCCAGCGCGGCCGCCAGATCGGCCGCCAGCTGATCCTGCAGTTGAAACATTTCCTGAATTCCCACGTCGTATTTCGCTGAGTGGATTACTTTCCCATTCGCTGCGTTCCACGCCTGCACATGTACCCGCAATTGTGTCCCTGATTTCTGGATTCCGCCTTGCGCTACGATCTGCACGTTTAACTCGCGTGCCACTATCAGCGGATCCGCACCCTGCTTGGCGTATCGCTCCACCGCGCTCGTCGGCCGCACCAGCACTTCTCCTCCGGCCGCCAGTTGGTGGATGATCGAATCCGCCAGCGCCACGCTCAGATATTCGTCCTCGGTGTTCGGCGTCAACAGCCGGAATGGCAGCACCGCCACTGCCCGCTTTTCCGCCACACCTGTGCCCGGCCTGCCTTTGCCAATACTCTTCGGCAATTCCCGGTTGCCGACCTCCCCGGTGTACAGGTTGTACAGGTGAATGCGCGTTCCGTGTTTGACCTCCACCTCTCCCAGATCGTGCAGCATGCCGCTCCACGATCCCACTTGCCCCAAAACCTCCGCTTCCGCGCTCGAGACCAGAATGTGCCCCGCATCGCCGCAATCCATCACTCGTTGCGCCATGTTGATGCCGCCGCCCGCCACGTTCCGATTGGCATTGATGTCTGCCACGTGGTACACCGGCCCGGTATGGATTCCCATGCGCACCCTGATGTGCGCGTCCTTTTGCAACCCGCACGCCAGCTCCAGCGCGCAACGCACCGGCGCCTCCGGATCGCGAAAAAACACCAGCGCCATGCCGTCTCCCGTGGGCAGACGGATCAGTTGGTCCACTTTTTGCGCTCGTGTGAATTCCTCAGTCTGCCGCACCGCCGCTTGCAGCTCGTTCAGCAGTTCGTGCTGCCGCTCCATCTGCAGCGTGGAGTACGCCACGATATCCATGAACAATACGTGCGCGATTTCCAGCGATGGGGCCGGTTTGGGCTCTTCGGATTCGGTCACCGACGCCTCCTGGCTGGCTTTCCGAGAGCCGGCAGAGTGCCTCTGGCCTGGATATTACTGGGGAGATAATTCTTCGGTCGCCATTTTAGGACCCGCTCTCGCCCAGGTCAATCATCCCGCCACGAGCAAACTGGTTCACCTGGGCTTCCTCCCCCCGCTCTCCACTAACCCCGATTTCTCTATCTGTCATTCCGAGCGCAGCGAGAAATCTCTCTTCGGTTTTCCATGTCCCGTCAACCCCTCCCGCCAATCTCGCGGCCCGCGCACACCCCCGAGGACCACGCCCACTGAAAATTGAATCCGCCCAGCCATCCCGTCACGTCCATCACCTCTCCCACAAAAAACAATCCCTTCACTTTCCGGCTCTCCATCGTCTGGCTTGAAATCTCTTTCGTATCCACTCCGCCCGCCGTCACTTCCGCCTTTTCGTAGCCTTCCGTTCCCGCCGGCCGCACCGTCCATCCGTGAATCTTTTCCTCCAGCAATTCCAGTCCGCGGTTGGTCCAGTCCTTCGGCGGATTCGCCTCCAGCCAGCGGTCCGCCAGCCGCTGCGGCAACACTTTTCGCAGCGCCATCCGGGCCGCCGCCAGGTCCCTGCGCCCCCCGTCCCGCAGCGGCGCGGTCCATTCCTTCTCCGGCGCCAGGTCGATGCAAATCTCCTCGCCGTCTTTCCATTTCCAGTACGAAGAAATCTGCAGAATCGCCGGCCCGCTCAAACCGCGGTGCGTCACCAGCATCTTTTCGCGGAAGCTCTGCCGCCCGCACGACGCCGTCACTTCCGCGGACACTCCGGCCAGTTCGCAGTATTTCTTGGCGTCCGCTCGCCCCAGCGCCAGCGGCACCAGTCCCGGCCGGCAGTCCGCACTTTCATGTCCAAATTGCTTCGCCACCTCATATCCGAATCCCGTCGCGCCCATTTTCGGGATCGACAGTCCGCCCGTCGCCACCACCAGTGCCGCCGCGCGATATTCCGTCTCGCCGGTCCGCACCACGAATTCCCCTGGGTTCCCTATATCGTGCCGCACCTCGACCACCCGCGAGTTCACCAGGATCTGCACGCCCGCCGCCGCGCATTCCTGCTCCAGCATGGACACGATGTCTTGCGCCGACCGGTCGCAGAACAGTTGCCCCGGTGCCGCCCCCGGATACGTTTTCTTTTCGTGGTAGGGAATCTTGTATCTCTCGACCAGTTGCAGGAAATCGCCGGGCGTGTACCGCGCCAGCGCCGACCGGCAGAAATCCGGGTTGCGCGAGAGAAAATTCTCCGCCGTGCAGTGCAGGTTCGTGAAGTTGCAGCGCCCGCCGCCCGAAATCAGGATCTTCTTCCCGATTTTCTCGGACCGCTCCAGCACCACCACGCGCTTCCCGCCGCGCCCGGCCTCCGCCGCGCACAGCAGTCCCGCCGCCCCGCCTCCCAGCACTATCGCGTCACATTTCGCCGGCACTTCCAGAGCATATCCCACTCCCCCATGCCACAGTCTCCGGCCCCAAGTGGCCCCACGTCGCGCCGTTGCCGTGCCTTTGCCTCTGTGCTAGCATCCGCTCGCTGGAGAACGGACTTAGGGGAAGTTTCGCACACACCTTCGCCCTCGCGCCTTGCGGGGACCCAGGTAGAGGCCACGTTCTTCATCTAGGCGGCCAGAATTAGGCGCGGTCCCGCCGTTTATCTCAAGCAGGCGCAGGCCCGCGCCTATGTTTCCCTCCGGGGCGGACCTCGCCGCAGTGGAGGTCTGCATGAAGAGCTATCTCACCAAGGACATTCGAAACGTGGGCATTGTCGGCCACGGCGGCACCGGAAAGACGCAACTGGTGTCGTCGTTGCTGTACACCGCGGGTCAGACGCCGCGATGGGGAAAAGTTGCGGAAGGCTCCACCACCACGGACTGGGACGACGAAGAAATCCAGCGCAAAATTTCCATTCAAACCGGCCTCTCCTATGCCGAATGGCCCTGCACCCTGTGCGGCGGCAGCAACGTCAAGATCAATCTCATCGATCTGCCCGGCTATTCCACCTTTATCACCGAAGCCAAGGCTTCCCTGATCGCCGCCGACGCCGCGCTCATCGCCGTGGACGCCCATGTCGGCTCTCAAGTCACCACCGAAAAAGTTTGGGATTACTGCACCGAGTACGACATTCCTCGCGCTTTCGTTCTCACCTGGATGGATCGCGAGCTCGCCAGTTTCGAACGCTCCATGGAATCGCTCCAGGAAGTATTCGGCCGCAACGTGGTTGCGCTGCAATTGCCGATCGGCACGGAGCGCGGATTCCGCGGCGTGATCGACCTGGTCGGCATGAAGGCGCATATGTACAAGCCGGACGGCGACGGACGGCCCGCGATCGAGGAAATTCCCGCGGCGCTGGCGGACGAAGCCAGGGAAGCCCACGAAAAGCTGGTGGAGATGATCGCCGAAGGCGACGACGAGTTGATGGAGGAATTCTTCCGCGAAGGCACCATCCCCATTGAAGACTTGATTCCCGGTGTGCGCAAAGCGATCGTCGCGGAGAAGATTTTTCCGGTGTTGATGGTTTCCTCGCTGCACAATGTGGGAACCGGCAGCCTGCTGACGTTCCTCGCCGATGTATTTCCGCATCCCGATGAGCACTCCCAGGTCGGCTTTCAGGAACCCGGCGGCAAGGGCGAGCGCATTGAGCGCAGCTACGACGACACTCAACCGGTCTCGCTGTTTGTGTTCAAGACCCTGGCGGATCCCTTCGCCGGGCGCATCAACTATTTCAAAGTGAAAAGCGGCGTCCTCAAAAATGACGCCACGCTGCAAAACTACACGCGCAGCCTCCCGGAACGCTTCCAGCACATCCAGGTCGTCCAGGGCAAGCAACTGTCCGAAACGCAGGAACTGCGCGCCGGCGACATCGGAGCGGTCGTAAAACTCAAGGAAACCAGCACCGGCGACACCGTGGGCGACAAGAATTCCCCCATCTACTATAGCCCCGCGCAATTGCCGGAGCCCTCCATCACTTTTGCGATCGAGCCCAAGACCCGCGCCGATGAAGACAAGATCGGCGTCTCCATCCACAAGATTCTGGAAGAAGATCCCGCGCTGCGTTTTTCCCGCGATCCGCAGACGAAGGAATTCCTGCTTGCCGGTTCCGGGCAGCAGCACATCGAGGTCGTGGTCGCCAAGCTGCACAAGCGCTATCACGTCGATCTCACCCTGAAGCCTCCGAAGGTGGCGTATCGCGAAACCATTCGCGGTAAAGCCGACGCCGAAGGCAAGCACAAGAAGCAATCCGGCGGTCACGGCCAGTTCGGCGTCTGCCGCATCAAGATGGAACCCGTCGAACGCGGCAAAGGTGTCGAGTTCGTCGACGACGTCTTCGGCGGCGCCATTCCGCGAAACTGGATTCCCTCCGTGGAAAAAGGAATCCGCGATGCCGCCGCTCGCGGCTTCTTGGCGGGTTTTCCCGTGGTGGACTTCCGCGCCACTCTTTATGACGGCAAGTATCACGACGTGGACTCGTCCGACATGGCCTTCAAGATCGCCGGCTCGCTCGCCTTCAAAGAAGCCATGAAACAAGCCAAGCCCGCGCTGCTCGAACCCGTCATGCACGTGGAAGTTTATGCGCCCGATCAGTATTCCGGAGACTTGATGGGCGATCTCAGCGCGCGTCGCGGGCGAATCGCGGGCAGCGATGTCCGCGCCCACAACGTGGTCATCAAGGCGCAGGTGCCGTTCGCCGAAATGCTTACCTACGCCAATGATCTCATTTCCAAGACGCAGGGCCGCGCCACCTACTCCATGGAGTTTTCCCACTATGATTACGTGCCCAACGAGCTCGCCGACAAAGTCATCGCCGCCCACAAGGCCGCTCACGGCGAGCAACTAGTAGAGGAAGAGGCGTAGAGCCGCCAGGACATAGGCAGATCAGCCGCGGAAAGCTTTCCTGTGTCTAGGAGAAACGCGGCAAGAACATCCCGGTGTGGCGTTGGTGTTCGGCGAAGCGCGGGCCGAATTCCTCCGCCAGGAAAGACTCTTCGCGGCGCGCCTTGATATAGAAGGATAGCCACACTACGCCCAGCCCGATCAGGCCACAGACTTCTCCGAGAGTGATTACGCTGCCGAAAAGCGCGAGCAGGATCCCGGTGTAAATCGGATGGCGAATCGTGCCGTAAGGGCCGGTCCGAATCAGCTCGTGATTTTCTTTAAGCGTCACCGTGCCGCTCCAATTCGCTCCAAGGTGATAGCGAGCCCAGAACGCGACACCCACACCCGCGGCGGTGATGGCCACGCCCAGCCAGGCTACCGTGAGCGTGTCTGGAACGAAGCGGGTGCCGAGCCAGCCGTAGCGGGCCTCGGGCCGAAATGCCAAGCGGAAGCCAATGAGCAGCGGCAGAATGTAGGCGATGCGCTGGAGCCAGGATTCGCGCTTCTTGGTTTTTTTGCGTCCGATGGCGGATAGCAACCAATACACGCCGAACAGGACCCAAAATCCGGTAAGCGCATCGGTGGGGCGAATGGGGAAGGATCCCCACACAGCCGCCACGACCCCGCATAGAATTGGAACGTTCATGATTGTCTCTGGCTCCGCCAGCGCCCGGCGAGCCAGACTTGGCAGCGTGGCGATCTCTGCGTTCCAGCAGAATAATCCAAGCGCGCCCGGTACGCGCGCTTTTTTCAACGCCAAATTGGTGCTTGCCGCAAGCAGCACCGCAGCCAAAATGGCGACATCATGAAACACAAGCCAGCCCCTAAACGCGCCACGCAAACTCTCGCTGTCCATGCCGGTGAAGGCATTCGCCATGGTGTCGGCGGACCGGTCAGCGCGCCTATTTACCGCACCTCTACCTTCACTTTTTCCTCCACCGCGGAAATGAAGCGCTGGGCGGAAGGCAAGAGCAAGGCCTACATCTATTCGCGCTACGGCAATCCCACCTTGGCTATCGCCGAACAGAAAATCGCGGCCCTGGAAGGCGCCGAAGCGGCGGTCTGCACCGCGTCGGGCATGGCCGCGATTTCCTGCGCGTTGCTTGGCGCCCTCAAGCAGGGCGACGAGTTGATTTCCACCGGCCAGGTTTATGGCGGCAGTTATCGCCTGATGCGCGACGTCTTCCCGGACATGGGCATCACCGTTCGCCAGGTTGGCGTCGATCTCGCTGGAATCGAGAATCTTGTCAATGCCCGCACTAAGGTTCTTTACGTGGAAACTCCCACCAATCCCACCGTGCGCCTGGTGGACACGCAGAAAGCTGTGGACTTCGCGAAGAAGCACAAGTTGATCTCCATCATCGACAACACCTTCGCCACTCCCGTCCTCCAAAATCCTCTGGCCATGGGCTACGACATGGTCGTGCACAGCGCCACCAAAGCTCTGGCTGGACATTCCGACGTCATCGCCGGCGCCGCCGCCGGCAGCCGCAAGTGGATGGACCGTATCCAGCACATGGTCATCTACCTTGGCGGCTCGATGGATCCGGAAGCCGCTTTCCTCGTGAGCCGGGGCATCAAGACCCTTACCCTGCGCGTCAAGCGCCAGGGCGAAAACGCCATGGCCGTCGCCAAATTTCTGGAGAAGCACCCCAAAGTGGCGCGCGTGCACTATCCCGGCCTCGCCTCGCATCCCGACCATGCTCTGGCCAAACGCCAGATGCGCGGTTTCGGTTCCATGATGGCGTTTGACCTGAAAGGCGGGCTACCCGCGGCTCGCCGCTTCTGCGATCGCGTGCGATTGTTTCTGCTCGCGGCCAGCCTCGGCGGCGTCGAGTCACTGGTCGTTTTGCCGGCGTACACTTCGCACTACAACATGAGCGCCAAAGAGCTCGCGCAAGCCGGCGTTGCACCCGGCAGTGTCCGCGTCTCCATTGGTATCGAGGATTCCGCCGACTTGATCGAGGACTTGCGGCAGGCGCTGCGCTAGCCGGACCGCGCGAGGCTGCCGGTACTCTCGAACAACTCGCCCACAAAAACAAAAACGGGCGGCTCGCCGAAGCGCTCCGCCCGTAGATGTCTTTTTGTGAAGTGGCTTAGAGGGGTTGGACGTTCGAGGCCTGCAGGCCCTTGGGGCCCTTGGTCACTTCGAATTCAACCGCTTGGCCATCGTTCAACGACTTGTAGCCATCAGCCACGATCGCGGAAAAATGTACGAATACATCTTCTCCGCTCTGGCGCTGGATGAATCCAAAGCCCTTGCTAGCGTTGAACCACTTCACTGTTCCTTGTTCTTTACTCACTGCTTTACTCTTTTCTGTGACCGCTGAGCGGCCACACTTGAGCCCGGCCGGGTTAGGCCGTACTCACTTTATTGAGCTATCTGGTGCCTCGATTCCGAACCCCTCAACGAAGATCGGGCCGACTTTGGGGCGTAAAAAAAGGCCGCAAGTTTGAACCTTGCGACCGCTTACGCTTTCCAAAGGCGATACAAGAGCAACAAACGCATACGTAATGTACCACAAAACCCCTAAGTCGTCTAGCGTTTTTTTCGGCCTTTGCGGCTTGCCGGTACCGCCCTCCGGCCCTCCTTCCCTGTCGCCCAATACGGGGCCAGCAACGCTTCCAGGTCGCGCCGGATCCACTTTCCCGCCGGTCCTTCGCGGAAAACCGCCCAAGCCAGCATCGCTCCGCCATTGCCATGCTGGATCAGCCGCGCCAGCGACTCCGTGTCGCAATCCCTTAACTCGCCCGCGGCCACCGCTTCCTCGAGCAGCTTCCTGGTCTCTGCCTGGATGGCCCGGAACTGTGCCAGCGTAATCGCGTGAAAATCCGCATCCGTAAGGTCGATTTGCAGGTATGCCAGCCCGTTGGCCATCGCTTCCGGAGTCGGTGCGAACGTCGCGCATTCCACGAATAATTCGACCAGCGCGCGCAGCGGCGAGTGGTGCCTGGCGCGCGCCGCTGCAAACTGCGCAGGTACGGCCCCCGGCGCGGTGCGGCACGCTGCCAGCAGCAGTTCCCGCTTGGTCCCAAAGCGCTGGATGATCGTCGCCGGCACCACTCCGGCTTCTTCGGCCACGTCCGCCAGCGTCAGCTCCGTGGGACTCCGGCGCTGCATCACCCGTCCCGTCGCCGCCAGGATCTCTTCGTCGGATGTTTCGCGAGGCCGTGGACTCATGCTCTTTCCGCTGCAACAAATTTCCCGGCTGCTCCGGCTTCCCGGGACTCCGCCGCGACGCCACGGATTATATCTGAATCGCCGTTTACTTTCCCCTTGACATTAGTGAACGCTCGTTTACTATTGCCCCGTCCCGTTGCCCCTGTTCCTCCCGGAGGTTCCATGACCGCTCCCCCTCTCTATCTCCCTCCCGATTTGCGCGGAAAAGTCGCCCTCGTCGCCGGCGCCACCCGCGGCGTCGGTCGCGGCGCTGCTTTGGCTCTCGCGGAAGCGGGCGCCATCGTCTATTGCACCGGGCGCAGCACTCGCGCCAACCGCCTGCCGCGCAGCACGGCCACGAAAGTCTCGCCGTTCGACCATGCCCGGCGTCCGGAAACCGTCGCAGAGACGGTACAGCTGGTCACCGCCCGGGGAGGCCAGGCCATCGAGGCCGTCGTGGACCATACCGAAGCGGCGCAAGTCGAAAAACTCATCGCCCGCATTCGCCAGGAGCAGGGCCGCCTGCACGTCCTCGTGAATGCCATTTCCGAGGCGACACCCCAGGATCTCGGCAAAGTGTTCTGGGAGCTGGACCTCGAGACCGGTTTCGCCAACTTCCGCAACGTCATCCACACCCATATCACCACCAGTCATTTCGCGGCCCCGTTGCTGATGGAGACCGCCCGGACCTCGGACCGTCCCGGCTTGATTGTCGAAATCGGCGACGGCGACTCCTATACCTATCGCGGCCACCTCTTCTACGACCTGGTGAAGACCACCATCATCCGGCTGGCCTTCGGCATGGCTCGGGAACTTCGCCGCAAGAACGTCGCGGCCGTGGCCCTGACGTCGGGCTTCCTTCGCTCCGAAGCCATGTTGGAGTATTTCGGTGTCACGGAGGCCAACTGGCGGGACGCAGTGGAGCAGGAAGCTGACTACGCGATGTCGGAAACGCCGCTGTTCGTGGGACGCGCGATCGCGGCGCTGGCGGCCGACGCCAACCTCATGCGTAAATCCGGACGGGTATTCAGTTCCTGGAACCTGTCCGATGAATTCCCGTTCTGCGACGCCGACGGCGCCCGCCCGCACTGGGGCCGCCATGTCCTTGGAAAATATGGCGACTGCCTCAAAACCTGCGGCGATGCCTTCTATGAGCACTGGTCCGGCGGCGTCATCGATCTCCTGTACCCCGACTGGCCGTAGACCCCGGAAGCTCCCTCAGCGCTTTCCCGCCAGCACCGTTTCCAGTACGTCGAAGCAACCGTTCCATCCGCGTTGATGCTCGTCATGCAGCTTCTGGCTGTGGAATCCGCTGTGCCGCAGCACCACTTCGGTCGATGGCCCGCGCTCGAAAAACTCCACGCTTATCAGCGTTTCCTCGCTCCCCGGGTGCAGGTTCGGTCCGTCCGGCCTGTCCTTGGTCCAGCACCAGGTGAACACGATCCTCTCCGGCGGCGTCACTTCGCGATACACGCCGCGCCCCCAGTACGTTTCTTTCTTCCCCGCGTCGCGGACCTCCATCACGTAACGCCCGCCGGCGCGGATATCCTGTTCGTGGTGGATCACCGTATGTTTGGCCACGTCCGCGCACATCCACTTCTCTAGCCTTTCTCGCTCGGCCCACGCGGCGAAGACTTTTTCCCGCTTCGCCGCGAAGGTGCGCCGGACTTCGAGCGTGATTCCGGGTTGGTTTTGCGCGCTTGCCATGCTTGGTTCTCCTCGTTGCTGGATTCCAGGTATTTCGCCAGCGACTCCAGTTGGTCTTCCCAAAAAACGCGGTAATGCTCGATCCATCGCGCCGCCTCCTGCATCGGCTCCGCGGACAACCGGCAGCGATGGATTCGCCCGTCAATCTCCCTCTTCAACAATCCGGCGGACTCGAGTACCCGCAGATGTTTGGACACCGCCGGCAGCGACACGCGAAACGGTTCCGCCAGTTCGCCCACGGTGGCCTCGCCCTCCGCCAGTCTCGCCAGGATGGCCCGCCGCGTCGGATCGGCCAGCGCCCCGAAAGTCGCATCCAGCACCGCGCCCCCGCTCAGTTCCGAAGAATAGTTAACCATATGGTTTAATATCCCACCTCCCTCCTTTTCTGTCAAGCCTTCTTCTTCCCTTTTCCTCGCTTCCCTCGCAAAATTTCCTCCCTCACGCCTTGTACTGTGAACGTCACCCCCCTTCCGGCGGAAAGCGTTGACCGCCGCCGGGCCGCTACTTACCATGAACGAATGCCCCAAAACCGCGCCATGGCGCCTCTCGCGGTCCTTGCTGTCCTGGCCGTGTGCCTGGCGGCTGGTTGTGAAGACTCCTCCAAAAAGTCCGCTCAGGCCCGCGTTCCCGCTCCGATGACGCCCGCGCCGGCGGCCTCTTCCGCGGCTACCGCCTCCGCGAAGTCGCAAACTCCCGCGGTCATTCCGGCCCTGCCGCTCCGCAACCCCGCATCCGGACCGTTGCGGTTGCTTCCTCCCGCCGCGTCCGCCAAGGATGCCCTGATCGGCCTGGTTGAACAGAAATTCGCCGCTGGCCAGCAAGACTTCAAAGCCGGGCACCTGGAGGCCGCGCGCAAGGAATTCGATGAGGCCGTGGACGCCATGTTGCAAAGCGGTTTCGACCCCGAATCCGACGCCCAGCTCAGCGAACTTTTCCGCCGCGTGGTCGACACCGTTTACAGCTACGAACTGCAGGCCTTCCGCGCCGGCGACGGCTTCCAGGAAGACCCCGCGGTTCCCGCGCCCATTGACGAAGTCGCCGAAATGACCTTCCCGGTGGACCCGCGCCTCAAGGAGCGCGCCGAAGAAGCCGCCAAGAATATCTCCCACGATCTTCCGCTCACCGTGAATGACGAAGTTCTGTCCTTCCTGAATTTCTTCCGCACCCCCCGCGGCCGCGCCATCGTGGAAGCCGGGCTGCGCCGTCAGGGTAAATACCGGGAAATGATTTCGCGCGTCCTTCGGGAAGAAGGTGTTCCCCAGGACCTGATCTATCTGGCGCAAGCCGAGAGCGCGTTCCAGCCTCTGGCTCTTTCCCGCGCCGGCGCCCGCGGCATCTGGCAGTTCGTCGCCTATCGCGGCCAGGAATATGGCCTGCGGCACACCTGGTGGATTGACGAGCGCCAGGATCCCGAAAAAGCCACCCGCGCCGCCGCCCGGCACCTGCGTGATCTCTACGGCATGTTCGGCGATTGGTACCTGGCCATGGCCGCCTACAACTGCGGTCCCGGCAACGTGCAAAAAGGCATTGAGCGCACCGGCTACGCCGATTTCTGGGAGCTCTATAAGCGCAACGTCCTGCCCAAAGAGACCAAGAACTACGTGCCCATCATCCTGGCTTTGACGCTCATCGCCAAAGACGCCCAGCACTATGGCATTGAGGTGGACCCCGAGCAGCCCGTCGCTACCGACGTCGTCAAGCCCGGCCGCGCCATCGACTTGCGCCTGGTGGCCGAAACCATCGACGCCGACGTCGAGACTCTGCGCGCCCTCAACCCTCCCCTCCTCCGCCTGGCTACGCCCGACGATCCTTCCTTCGAGCTGCACCTGCCTCTCGGCTCCGCGGACAAGTTTTCCGCCGAGATCGCCGCCATTCCCGCCGACAAGTGGGTCAGTTGGCGCCGCCACCGCGTCGAAGCCGGAGAAACGCTGACCTCCGTGGCCAAGAAATACCACGTAACCCCCGTTGCTATCGCCGACGTGAACAATCTCGAACACCATGCCGCCCTGGAGGCCGGAGAAAAACTGGTCATTCCCGCCGCTCCGCCTTCGGAATCCAAGCGCCGCCTGGTCAGTTACCGGGTTCGCCGGGGGGACACCTTGCTGGGCATCGCCGACCGCTTCAGTGTGGAACCCGATGACCTCAAGAAGTGGAACCGCCTCAAGACCAACCGCGTCGGCCGGGGCATGGTTCTGCGCGTCTATACCCTCGGCGGTGCCCCCGAAGCGCGACCTGCCCGGGCACGAGCCAAGTCCAAAAAGGGCACCAAAGTCGCCCAGGCTGCCGGCAAATCCGGCACCTCCAACTAGACCGCCATCTCCCTGTGTCCCGTGCTCGCAGAACTCTTGACAACTCCGTGCGAGTGCGATAACAACGGCGCTGGCTTCGGAGCGGCATGGCAACTCCGGCGCGAGCGACGATGAGCCTGTTTGGCCTGCTGCGGACGGCCCATTGCGTGGATTTCCCGTGGGGAGGATGGCATGAATCTCAAGGACCACTTCGAAGACGAAAATGAACTGGCGGGGCTCGAGGACGAAGAGCTCGGCGAACCGGTAGTCGTCGAAGAGACGGAAGAGGAAGAGTTGATTATCGCCGACGACGAAGCGGAAGAGTCTGCACCCCCGCCTCCCAAGCCTGTTTCGCGTCCGGCTCCCAAGGCCGCGCCCAAGAAAGCGGCAAAAAAGCCGGCCAAAAAAGCCGCGAAAAAAACCAAGGCCAAGTCCAGACCCAAGGCGAAATCCAAACCCAAGAAGAAGGCCGGAAAGAAGAAAGCCGGAAAGAAAAGTGGCGGAAAGAAAAAGGGCAAGAAACGCCGCTAGCCGCCTGCTGATTGCATCCCCGGATTCCGCTACGCCAATCCGGAGCAACGAGTTGATCGAAGGCCGCCGCTTGCTCGGCGGCCTTTCCATTTTGGTCCCCGCGCTCCTTTCCTTCCGCCAAACCAATCCTCCCTCTCCTCCCATTTTTGACCTGGCGTCGCCGCATTTCAGGAACCTCCCTCTTCCCACTTCCGACTTTTCTTGCCGCACGCGCCAAGTGCCGCTACGATAACCGCCGATGTTGCACGCCATGGAGCAGATACGGCGGATGCGCGGCGGCGCGCAGTCGCATCTCATGCGCTGTTCCGACGGCTACTACTACGTCGTCAAGTTCCAAAACAACCCGCAACACCGCCGCATCCTGGTCAATGAACTGCTTGGTACCCGTCTAGCGGCTCGGATGGGGCTTCCGACCACTCCGGTAGCGGTTATCGATGTTGGCGCGGACCTTATTCGCGGCACGCCCGCGCTGGTCATCGAACTTCCGAGGTCGCGCATTCCTTGTCAGGACGGCGCGCAGTTCGGTTCCCGCTATCCCGGTGATCCTCGCCGGCAAACCCTCTTCGATTTTCTTCCCGACGAACATCTCCGATCCGTCGATAATCTTTTCGACTTCGCGGGCATGCTGGTCTTCGACAAGTGGACGTGCAACACCAACGGCCGGCAGACGCTTTTCTTCTCCAGCCTGTCTCCGGAAACCGCGGTGGAAAGGCGCTATCAGACGCTCATGATTGACCAGGGATTTTGTTTCAATGCCGGTGAGTGGAATTTTCCTGACGCTCCCTTGCGCGGCCTGTATTCCCGCAATTCCGTGTATCTCGGCGTCACCGGCATGGAATCCTTTGCGCCGTGGCTCCAGCGCCTCGAGCAGCGCATCACCGATCGGGTCCTCGACGAAATCCTGCGCGAGATTCCTCCGGCATGGTATGAGGACGATTACGATGCGCTGTTGCAGGTCGCCGAGCAGTTATTGCGGCGCCGCGCGCGCGTTCCGGAACTGCTGCTGGCCGCCAAGAAAAGCGTTCGCCAGCCGTTTCTGAACTGGCGTTGAGCGCGCCCGAAAGGATCGCCAAGCAATCCCCAAGGCATCGCTAAAGGACAGTCAACGATGGACAAACAAATGATGTCGACACAAAACACCCAGGCGCCGGCCACCAGCCGCGCATCCCAAAGGAGTACCCGCCATGCCTGAGCTCCACGCGCCTCCCGCTCCCCCTGCCACCTCCGCGGACCGCAACCTGACCTATCGCGTGCTGCGCTACGCTCCCAATGCGCTGCGCGACGAGTGGGTCAATATCGGCATCCTGCTCTTTGATTCCGAAACCGGCGAACGCCGCTTGCGGCTCCTCGAGGACGAAGAAGAATATAGCCGCGTCCGCCGTCTGCACCGCGACGCCGATGAGTCCGTGCTGCGCCACTGGCGCGGTTACCTCGAAGACGAATTCCAGCGTGCCGGCCGCGACGCCGGAAACGGCGGGGCTTCCTGGCAGGCACTGCTCGACAAATGGGACCGCACTTTTTCCGGCGCCCTGCACATAGCTCAACCGAAACTCACTCGCGCTCTCGATCTCGACGCTGAAATGGATCGCCTGTATGCCGATCGTGTGGCCATCCCGCGCGTCACCGGACGCGCCGGGCTTCCCGGCAGCCGCGGCGCGCTGCGTTCCTACTGCTCCCAGGTTTTCCGCCAGGCTCGCTTGTGGGACCGTTTGGAAAAATCCGTTCCCGCGGAAGAATTCACTTTTCCCGGAGATCCCATGCGCCTGGACTATAGCTATCACCGCAACGGCACGCGCGGTTTCGTGCAGACTCTTTCCGTCACCCGCGCTCCCGCGGCCGCCAAGGAGTTCGCCTACACCGCCCAGCGCATCGCCGCCAAGTCCCGGCTCGCCACCGAATTTGCCGCCGTCACCGACGTTCCCCTGGCGGAGGGCAACGAGCGCCACCTCTTCGTCCGCGAAACACTTCGCGATGCGGGCATTGCCCCCGTACCCCTCGAAGGCTTCGCGGTGTGGGTTGCCCAACTGCGTCCGCTGCTCTTGCAGTAGCCGCCACCCTGGGCACTCTCGTCCGCTACCTGCCTCTTCCACCTCAAGTTGCGGCTGCCCCTTGCCGCTGCTAAAATCACAAGTTTGGCGGGACGCAGCCGTCGGCGCCGTGCGCGGGCGGCTTTCTCCGTCCGCCTGGGCCGCTCGACCGGTGCCTTCCGTCGGCGCTGTTTGTACGGTTCCGGCCGATCCGGAAGGGAGAGTTCGCGTGGCAAAGTACGATGTGGCAATCATCGGCAGCGGTCCCGGAGGTTACGTTGCGGCCATTCGCGCCGGCGAGCTGGGCCTGAAAACCGTCGTGGTGGAAAAAGATCCGTTCCTCGGCGGCACCTGCCTGCACGTGGGTTGCATCCCCACCAAGGTTTTGCTGCACCACGCCGAGGTTTACGACAATTTCAAAAACGGCGCGGAACTTGGCTTTGAAGTCACCGGCCTGAAGATCAACTGGGCCAACATCATCGGCCGCAAGGAAAAAATCGTTAAGAAGCACGCCAAGGGCATCGAGTTCCTGTTCAAGAAAAACAAAGTGGAGTGGGTCCAGGGTTGGGGCCGTTATGAAGGTCCCGGCAAGGTCAGCGTCGAAAAAGACGGCCAGAAGACGCAGATTGAGGCTTCCAACGTTCTGATGGTCAGTGGCTCGGAAGCGCGCGCTCTTCCCGGCATCGAGCCCGACCACAAGACCATCCTCACCAACCGTTCCATCCTCGAGCTTCCTTCCATTCCCAAAACTTTAATCGTGGTCGGCGCCGGCGCCGTCGGCGTCGAGTTCGCCTCCATCTACAATTCCTTCGGCACTGAGGTCACCATCCTGGAGGCCCTCCCGCGCATCGTCCCCGTCGAGGACGAGGAAATTTCCGCCGAGCTCGAAAAATCTTTCCGCAAGAAAAACATCCGGATCTTCACCCACAGCAAAGTGGACTCGGTTAAGAAAGACGCCAAGGGCGTCACCGTCAATTTCAAGGACAAGGACGGCAAGGCCCAGACCCTGCAAGCGGAAAAGCTGTTGCTCGCCGTGGGTCGCCAGCCGATGACCCAGAATTGCGGCCTAGAGAAATCGAAAGCCAAGCTCGATCGCGGCTTCGTCGAAGTCGGCCCCTTCATGGAAACCGCCGAAAAAGGCCTGTACGCCATCGGCGACATCGTCGCCGGCCTTCCGCAGCTCGCGCACGCCGCCATGATGGAAGGCATCGCCGCGGTCACCCACATCGCCGGCAAGCAGCCCCCGGCCATCGTGAAAACCCGCATTCCCAACGCCACCTATTGCGAGCCGCAGATCGGCTCCATTGGGCTTACCGAAAAGCAGGCTCGCGACGCCGGCCACGCGGTAAAGACTGGAAAATTTCCCTTCGTCGGCAACAGCAAGGCCACCATCCTCGGCAATCACGGCGGCTTCATCAAGGTAGTCTCCGACGAAAAGTTCGGCGAAGTCCTCGGCATTCACATCATCGGCCCCTACGCCACGGAAATCCTTTCGGAAGCCGCCGCCGTTCTGCACCTCGAAGGCACCATTGATGACATGATGAGCATGATGCACGCGCATCCCACGGTGTGGGAGGCCATGGGCGATGCCTTCGCCTCGGTCCGCGGGTTGCAAATCAATGTCTAACCTCTTACCCACCGGAGTACTAAAAGCCAGCGCATGACGCCCTGCCGCATTATCGATCTCGGTCTCATCGGCTATGCCCAAGCGGCCGCTCTGCAGCAGCGCCTCGTGGCCGCTCGCAAATCCGGCGTCTGCGGCGACGTGCTGCTGCTCTGCGAGCATCCCCACGTGATCACCATGGGGCGCAACGGCAAGCGCGAGCACCTTTTGGCTTCGGAAAATGTCCTGCGCCAGAAAGGCGTGGAGTTTCATTCCACCGATCGCGGTGGCGACGTCACCTACCATGGCCCCGGCCAGCTGGTCGGCTACCCCATCTTGGATCTCGCCGCCATTCGCCGCGATGTCGGCTGGTACGTTCGCTCCCTCGAGGAAATCATGATCCGCGCCACCTCCGATTTCGGACTGGCCGCCGCGCGCATCGCCGGCAAAACCGGCATTTGGGTTGCGCCAAAATCTTCGCTTCCCGCTCGGCCGCAAGACGCGTCCTTGGCTCCGGAAAAGCTCGGCGCCATCGGCGTGCACCTCAGCCGCTGGGTCACCTCGCACGGTTTCGCCTACAACGTCTCGACCGATCTGCGCTACTTCGACCTGATTGTTCCTTGCGGCCTGGCCGGCAGCAAGGCCACCTCGCTCGAAAAATTGCTGGACCGCCGCGTCGAGCGCCACCAAACCGCCCGCCGGATCACTGCACATTTTGCCGAAGTTTTCAGCCTCGAAGCGCAGCCCGCTTCTCGCCAGGAATTCCTGGACGCCTTGCTGCGATTCGCGGAGCCTGTGGCGTTGTCGGCGTAAAGTGATGTCGGCGTAAAGTAGGGAGTGGGACCGGCCGCGACGCCGCCCCACCGGAGATCGAATGAAGAAGGATCTGACGCGTCAGCAGCATCTCGACCTGTACTACTACATGCGCCTTAACCGCGCTGTGGAAGACACCATGGTCAAGCTCTTTCGCCAGAATAAAATCGTCGGCGGCCTGTACTCCAGCCTCGGCCAGGAAGCCGTTTCCGTCGGCACCGCCTTCGCCCTCGAGAAAAAAGACTGGCTGGCTCCCATGATTCGCAACATCGGCGCTCTCCTCGTCAAAGGCGTCCCGCCCCGCGACATTTTCACCCAGCACATGGCCAAGTACACTTCTCCCACCCTCGGCAAGGACGGCACCAGCCATTTCGGCGACCTCGAAAATCTCCACATCGTCTCGCCCATCTCCATGCTCGGCGATCTCATCCCGGTCATGACCGGCGTGGCCATGGCCGGCCGCTATCTCGGCCACAAGATTGTCGCCATGACCTGGATTGGCGACGGTGGCAGCTCCACCGGCGTCTTCCACGAAGGCTTGAATTTCGCCGCCACCCAAAAAGCTCCCTTCGTGCTGATCCTCGAAAATAACCTGTGGGCCTACTCCACTCCGGTGCGCCGCCAGGTCCCTCTGCGGAATCTCGCCGACCGCGCCAAGGCTTACGGCATCGACAGCTACATCGTCGACGGCAACGACGTCGCCGAAGTCTTTTCCACCACGAAAGAAGCCGTCGATCGCGCTCGCGCCGGCGAAGGCCCCATTCTCATCGAAGCCAAGACCTTCCGCCGCATGGGCCACGCGCAACACGATGCCGCCGATTACGTTCCCAGGGACATGCGCGAATATTGGGAGAAGCGCGACCCCATTTTGCTGCACGAAAAATTCCTGACCGACAAAAAATTCCTCGACGCCCAGTCCAAAAAAGAAATCGATTCGAAAATCGACACGCTGCTCTCCAAGGAGCGTGACTTCGCCGAGAACTCCCCCATGCCTCCTCCCGAGCTCGCCGAAAAGGGCGTTTACTGCACCGGCGACGATTGCCACAAGATCCGCGCCCGGTGGGAGCGCCCCATCGCCGAAGTCACTCCGCCCAGGTCCAGCATCGCCGCCGTCTGGACCGTCGAAGGTTTTGGCGCTGGAAAAAGTTCCGGCGGCGCCAACGCGCCCATCCACTTCGGCGACACACCCACCTCCGAAGAGCGCGCGGAAAATGAAGAGAAGCTCGCGCCCAAAGCTCCCGCCAAGGTCGTCGTGAAAAAAATCGCTAAATCCTCCAAGCCCGCGAAGCCTTCCGCTCGCCGTTCGCCTGCTGGAAAGGCGCGGAGGTAATCATGGCCGCCAAGTCCAATTCTCCCGCAACCAACGGTGGCCCGGTCACGTTCCTGGAAGCCATCAAGCAGGCCATGTTTGAGGAAATGCAGCGCGATCCCTCCGTGGTGGTCCTGGGCGAAGACGTCGGCGTTTACGGCGGCGCTTTCAAGACCAGCGAGGGTCTCCTCGAAAAATTCGGCTGGGAACGCGTCATCGACACGCCCATCAGTGAAAGCGCCATCATCGGCGCCGCCTGCGGCATGAGCTATCTCGGTCTGCGCCCCATCTGCGAAATGCAGTTCATCGACTTCATCGTTTGCGCCTTCAACCAGATCACCAATTTCGTCGCCAAGGGCCATTACCTCTGGAATGCTCCCGCACCCATCGTCATCCGCGGCCCTTCCGGCGGCGGCGTCCATGGCGGTCCCTTTCATTCCGCCAATCCGGAAATGTATTTCGTGCACACGCCCGGCCTAAAAGTGATCTACCCTTCCACCCCATACGACGCCAAGGGATTGCTTAAGGCCGCCGTGCGCGACAATAACCCGGTGCTCTTTTTCGAACACAAATTTCTCTATCGCCGCATCAAGGAAGAGCTGCCTTCCGAGGACTACGTTGTCCCCATCGGCAAGGCCGCCGTCCGCCGCGAAGGCCGCCACCTCACCATCGTTTCCTACGCCGCCATGATGCACAATTCTCTCGAGGCCGCCGAGGCTCTCGCCCAGGATGGCATCGATGCCGAAGTCATCGACCTCCGCACCCTTCTGCCGCTCGACGAGGAAACCATCCTTAACTCCGTCAAGAAAACCAACCGTTGCCTGGTCGTCCACGAAGACACCAAGACCGGCGGCATCGCCGGCGAAATCGCCGCTATCCTCTGCGAAAAAGCGTTCGGTCACCTCGATGGCCCGCTGCTGCGCGTCACCGCGCTGGACACTCCCGTGCCCTACTCCCCGCCCTTGGAAAATTTCTTTCTGCCCAATACGCAGAAAATCGTCGCCGCCGCCAGGGAGCTGGCGCGCTATTGAGTTTGGACGGGCCCGCGTTCCGGGCCCGCCCTTTGCGTTAGGATTTAGACAGGAGACCGCAAATGGCCGTTGATATCGTAATGCCCCAAATGGGCGAAAGCATTTTCGAAGGCACCATCACCAAGTGGCTCAAAAAGCCCGGTGACAAAGTCGAGCGCGACGAGCCTCTGTTCGAAATCTCCACCGACAAAGTCGATGCCGAAATTCCTTCGCCTTCCGCTGGCGTCCTCAAGGAAATCAAGGTCAGCGAAGGCAAAACCGTGCCCATTCAAACCGTCGTCGGCGTAATCGACGCCGCTGGCTCCGCCGCCTCTGCCCCTGCGCCGGCTCCCGCCGCTGCGCCTAAGGCCGCCGCCGAACCCGCGCCTGCCCCCTCTGCCAAGCCTGCTGCTGCTGCTCCTCCCCCGCCCAAGTCATCCGCACCCGTGGCATCCGGCCCCGCCGCTCCTCCGGCGCGGCCTTCCGGCGAACGCATTCACAGTTCTCCGCTCGTCCGCCGCATGGCCAAGGAACATGGCGTCGATCTCGCTTCCGTTCCCGGTACCGGTGCCGGTGGCCGCATCAGCAAGCAGGACATGGAGGCTTTCATTTCCGGTAATGCCCCTGCTTCCGGTTCTGCCCAGGAAGCGGAAGTTTATGAGTCTCCCGCTGCGCCTTCCGCCTCCGCGCCGGCTCCGCCGCCGCGTGCCGCGTCTCCCGTTCCTCCTCCTCCGCCTTCGGCCGGCTCCGGCACCCATGGATTCAACACCTTCGATGCCGCCGTACCTCGCGAAAAAATGTACTTCGGCAACTATGAAGTCCAGCCCATGAGCACCATGCGCCAGCGCATCGCCGAACACATGGTCGCCTCCAAGCGCGTATCCGCCCACGTCTACTCCGTCGACGAAATCGACATGACCAAAGTCGCCGCCCTGCGTGCCAAGTCCAAGGACGAATTCGAAAAGCGCTACGACACCAAGCTCACTTTCATGCCTTTCTTCGTCAAGGCTGCCGTCGCCGGCCTTCGCGCCTATCCCACCGTCAACTCTTCTCTCGACGGCACCAACGTCGTCCTCCACAAGGAAATCAACATCGGCATCGCCGTTGCTCTCGATTGGGGCCTCATCGTTCCGGTCATCAAGAACGCAGACGAAAAGAACATCCTTGGCATCCAGCGCAACATGAACGATCTCGCCGAGCGTGCTCGCGCCAAGAAACTCCGTCCCGAGGAAGTTCAGGAAGGCACCTTCTCCATCACCAACCCCGGCGTTTTTGGCGGCCTCTTCGGCCTTCCGGTCATCAGCCAGCCCAACGTCGGCATCCTCGGCCTCGGCGCCATTGAAAAGCGTCCGGTGGTCATCAACGACTCCATCGCCATCCGTTCCATGTGTTACGTCACCTTGAGCTACGACCACCGTGTGGTCGATGGCGCCATCGCTCACCAGTTCCTCCACAAAGTGAAAGACACCCTGGAGAACTGGAGCGAGCCCCTCCTCTAACCGGCCATCCGCCGAGCCTCTATCTTATTCGCCGCAAATAAAGCGCGCTGGTGCGACAACCTATCCGCGAGACTTTAAGGCGCGTGAGTCTCCGCCGGCCAATCTGACCGCGGAAGCGATCGAAGATGGTATTAAGCGTGGCTTCTTCCGCAAACTGGACGCCTGGGAGATCACGCTTGAAATGGGGGCGTTAATCCAGGACTTGGTGATGCTGTATCTTGGCGGCTGGATGGAGATAGATACAGAGGGGTTTCGCGCGTTTTGTCGTCGGTCGTTCCGGAGGTATTTCCATGGCATTCGGAGTTAAATGGCTCAGTGTTGTTGAGGCGACTCTGGCGTGTGCAGCCACGGCCACGAGGATGTATTTCGGCTCCGGGCTGAATCCGGTCTGGCCGCTCATGTGGGTGGCACCGTTGCCAGTGCTCTGGTTTGCAACACGTCGTGACGCCAGATACGGCGCTCCGCCGTCCCTCACCTGCTACTTGACAAACCGATTACCGCCTGCTATACTTCTCCCTGTTCAAAAGTGTGCCTCGCGCTCTGCGAGGTAATCCCAAATAATCCCAAATTTCTTCCTTCTGGAGATTCCTATGTCCATTACCCTCTCCAAGGACCGCGCGTCCTTGTGTCTCTTTTCCTATGCCGATGGCCGCCGCTGCCGCACTCCCCGCTGCTCCGTCCATTCGCATTTCTGCGCTCATCATGCCCGCAAGGAAGCGCAGGCCCTGGCCTCCGGTAAGCTCAGCCGTGAACTTTCCGGCTTCTTCTCTGGCCACTATCTCTCCGCCTGCGACCTCAGTTCCGCTCTCGGTCACCTCATCCCCGCCGTCGCCGAAGGCCTCATCAAGCCCAAAACCGCCACCACCCTCGCCTATCTCAGCCAGACCCTGCTGCAATCCATCCATCTCGCCCAGCGCGAGTACATCAATGCCTTCGGTACCGATGCCTGGCGCAGCGTCATCCGCTCGTCCTTCGCCGATCCCGACCTCGACGATTCGGACTCCGATCTCGAAGACGACGCCGACTCCGACCCCGATTCGCCCCAGGCCTCACCCAGCCTCCTCCCCAGCCCCCCAACCTCCACCTAGCCGCCCCAAGTCCCGACCCTTCCGTGAATGGCCCTTGTAGGGCGGGGCTTGCCCCCCCCGCTCGCTAACCACTTTTAGAAGGAACACTTGCATAACCGTATCAAAACAAACCCTTTTAACCCCCTCTGGAATGAACACTTACAAACTTGCGGAGCCCCTCCCCACGGGGAGTGGGCCACCCTGCCGCATTACGAACGGTTTTGGGTGCCGCACCCTGTGCTTTTCAGGGTGCGGATTTTGACTTTTCCGGCTCAATTCTTCCCCCCACCCTTGTAGGGGCGGGAGCTTACCCCGCCCGGCTTCGCTCTTCCCCGCGCAGGCGGTCCGAACCGTCTGCACCCCTGATTCGCCCCTCGCCCGGCGGCGATCCGCCATCCCTGATCGAGTTCCCTCGCCCATCAACTGGAATATAACTAAATTACCTATTGCTTTCTAATGTACTCATCGGTATCTTCCTGAGTCCGCGGCGCCCTCCTCCTCCCCAGGCATCGACACGATGCTCGTCCCCGCCGTCACACGGAGGATCCAGCCATGCTCATGAAAGCGAAGGAACGCTGGCATTGCCTCAATTCGCAATGCGGCTGTCAGGTTGTTGTGGAACTCAGCGGTCACGTCGAAGGACAAAATCCGCGCTGTGCTTGCGGTGCGCCTTTGAAGAAAAAATATGCATCACCCGTCTTTTCCTATCTCGACTTCCTTCGCGACGATGAAGTCTGGGCCGCCGCCTCCAACGGGGATGAACGGTGATGCCATGCGTGCTCACAAACCTCTTCGCTCGCTCTTCGGCCGCACGCTTCCCGCCACCGGCGGCTCCTTGCGTACTTTCGTCTCCAGCGCGGTCGCCATCGCCGCCTCGTGCCTCTTCCTCGGTAGCTACATCATCCACGATCAGTTTGCGCACCCCGTCAATGCGCAGTCTGTGGCCATCGTAGCCGCTGCTTCTTTTCTGGCCGTCGCTGCTGTGTTGGTCTTTTTTCTTTTCCAGCTCTGCTGGCGCCTCAAGGAAAGGAATGGCGGCCGCAATGCCACCATTCCCCCCGCCGATTGGATCGCACTCGTCGCGCGACGCGTCGCCGAAGAGCAGCGCCAGAAGCGCGAATTACCTTATCAGCGCGTTTACAGGGACCATGCGCGCATCCGCCAGGACGCCAGCTCTCGCTCGTTGCCACTGACGGGCACTCGCCGCTAGCGGCTGATTACTTGGTAGGGAAACGGATGGATGCGTCGGCGAGTTCGCGGCCATCCGCGACGCCGAGTTCTTTTCTTACGCCCGCGGAATGGCTGCGAAGTACCGCTCTTCCAGGATCGCTCGGTGATGCAACTCGTGTCCGGCGATGATGTACGCCAACGCCCTCACGCTCACCGGATTATCGCTCGCCGTACCCATCCGCGTCCACGCTTCCGCCGGCAATGGTCGCAACAACGCCAGTGTGGAGGCGCGCACCGCCGTGAACTCATCCGCCAGATCGGCTAGCGTGCGTTCCGCGGCTCCCGCCGATTTCACATAGTCTTCCTGCTCGAATCCGGACAACGGCGTCTGGTCTCCTCGCGCGATGCGCAGCGCGCGGTACGCAAAAATTCGCTCGGCGTCGTTCATGTGCCCGAGCACTTCCTTGACCGTCCATTTGTCGGGCGCGTACCGGAAATTTCCTTCGCGCTCGCTGCGCGCGGAAAGCAGTTGCTTCATCTGCAATCGTTGCGCTTCCAGAATGCCCACGATGTCGTCGCCCACGACGCGGGATACGTATTTCTCGTAGAACGACGCGTATTCTCCGGGTTCCGCTCGCGTCACTTTGGCTCGTTTGGTCTCCATGGCCGCCCTAGTATACAGCTTCCGCCTTCCAGGAGAATCCAGCCCCGATGCCGCACGGCTATGCTCGCCGTCTACTGGACGTCTGGAGCCCTGTGTTCCGCCCCGATTTGGCCCTGGACGCTTCGCCGGAATTCCTGCGGGTGCGCAATCATCACAAAAGACTCTGGCGTTCCGCCCGTTCCACGCACCACCACCGAACCGAATCCCAGCATCCGCCCCCAAAACGTTTCTTCCACTCCGATGCTTTCGACGCGCGAAAGCATCAAATCCAATGTCCTCCGGCTACCCAGGCCGGTCTTGATCAGCACGCGCCGGTTGGTGACCGCCATCTCCGTGGCGTTGCGCTTCGAGATTCCGTAAAGGATGAGCACCAGCGCGACCACCAGCAAGCCGATTCCCCCGATCGTCATCGCCTGGATCGCCACCGGCGCAGCTTCGGCGGCCAGTCCTTTTCCCTCTTTCGCCTGAATCGATTCCACGATCAATCCCACTGCTAAAGCGCTCAGCAGTACTGCCATCATCGCGGGACCCAACAGCACCAGCCAGTGATGCCGCGTCTGGTACAGCAAGGTTTCTCCGGGTACCAGGCTTCTTTCCGCGTAGCTCATCTGTTTTCCCTTTGCGGCCGCAAGATGAGAATTGGATTCCTCCAGATTCGACTTGGTCTCCGGCGCCTGCGCGAATCATACTGGATCGTCCGGGGCCGAACAACGCGAGCCGACCTTGGTTCCTGTAGAAAGCGACGCGCTCCGCTGACAATCGGGTACATTGTTAAGTCGATGGACCTGGCCAAGAACGGCCAAGGAGACGTGGAAAGGAAACGTTTGAGTTCGGAACCGCAAAAACTCCGCGTGGCGTTTCAGGGCGAGCCCGGCGCTTTCAGCGAGGCTGCCGCCGTCCAGCTTCTTGGCGAAGAAATCACCACTGTTCCCCGAGCCACCTTCGATGCCGCGTTCCGCTCCATCGACGAAGGCGCGGCAGACGCTCTGTTGGCGCCCATGGAAAATGCGCTGGCGGGTTCCGTGGTGCGTGTCTACGATCTGCTGCTGGAAAGCAAACTCGAAATCGTGGCGGAAACGATTCTGCCCATCGAAATGCATTTGATCGCCTGCCCGGGAGCTTCACTGGACAGCATTCGCCACGTTTCTTCGCACCCCATGGCGCTGGCGCAATGCGAACGCTTTTTTCAGGCTCATCCGCAACTGCAGCGCTCTCCAGCGGAGGATACCGCCGGAAGCGTGCGGGAAGTAATCGCTCGCGGAGACCAGATCTACGCGGCCATCGCCGGACGTTACGCAGCCGACCGCTACCATGGCGTGATCCTCGCGCAGAATATCCAGGACAACGCGGAGAATTTCACCCGCTTCGTGCTGCTGAAGCCCGCTAGGGAATCCGTGGCGCGCTCCACGTCCTCGGACACGCGCAAGATGTCTATTGCCATGCGCCTGGCGCACCAGCCCGGCGCGCTGCTCTCTTCGCTGCAGCCGTTTGCGCGCCACGGGGTGAATTTGCTGAAGATTGAAAGCCGTCCGATTCACGGTCAGCCATGGGAGTATCAATTTTTCCTTGATGTGGAAGCCGCGAACCCGGATTGGATCGGCAAAGCGCTCGCCGAGCTGCGGCAAGCCGCGCACGAGGTCCGCGTTTTGGGGATTTACGTGGCCGCGAAAACGGTGGCATCACCCGCAAAATAAAAAGGCCGGCAAATCGCCGGCCTTTTCCT
This sequence comes from uncultured Acidobacteriota bacterium, assembly GCA_963819745.1. Taxonomy (GTDB): domain Bacteria; phylum Acidobacteriota; class Terriglobia; order Acidiferrales; family UBA7541; genus Acidiferrum. The sequence goes on from CAWFXG010000019.1 coordinate 92,505, forward strand.
TCCCTGCAGAGGCACTTTTCTTCCGTTCTAGCAATAACTGCAAGCTTCTTCGCCCAGCATGCCCGCGCCTTTGCCGTTTTTGCCGGTGACGTCGTCGCTGAATCGCCGCAGGCGGCGGCCCAGGCGCTCCGCCAGTTGGTGCCGGGCGCGCCACAGCCGCGCTTTCAGCGTGTTTTCCGTAACGCCAAGTTTCTTGGCGGCTTCGCCCGTGGAATACCCCTCCACTTCGCGAAGCACGAACGCGGTTCGCAGCAAGGGCGAAAGTTCGTCCAGGTTTTCGCTGATGATTTCCCGCAACTCGGTTCCCTCGAACACTTGTTCCGGGTTGGGTCCTTCCGCGGCGAATCGTTCCGCCGCCGGCAGTTCATCCTCTCGCGGCGTTTCGTCCAACGACACCGCCGGCCTCGCCTTCGCGCTCCGCCGCCGCATCAGCGCCGCGTTGATCACGATGCGGGTGAGCCACGTGGAAAATTGCGAGCGGCCCTCAAAGCGCTTCAGGTTGCGGTACGCGGAAAGCATTCCGTCCTGCAGGGCGTCTTCGGCGTCCTCCGCGTTTCCCAACACGCGCAGCGCGGTCTGAAAGAGCGGCCGGTGATAACGCCGGAACAGCGCGTCCATCGCCTGCGAATCGCCCCGCTGTCCAGCCTGGATCAGCTGGCCTTCGTCGATTTGGATTCCAATCATCGCTTGCGTCGCCATCGCTTCCCCCTGGGTTTGAACTCAAATCTTCTACGTTCGATCGGGCCCGAAAAAGTCCGGATCAATGCACCGGCACGTTGCCGGAAGGCGCCTTGGGCTTTTTCAGCAACAAGAGCACCGGAATCACCGCGAAAAACACCACGCCGAGCATCTTGAAATTGTCGATAAAGGCGAGCATGGCTGCCTGGCGCTGCACGGTGTGGTAGACCATTCCGGTAGCTTGCGCGCTGGCTTCAGCAACGCTGGAGCCGGCGGCGATCAAGCGAGCCTGCGTCCCGTTGATGAAGTTGTGATACGCCGCGTTGTAGGTGTTCACATGCTCCATCAATTGCGCCTGGTGAAACTGTCCGCGACGATCCAGCAGGGTGGTCACTGTGGCGATACCCACGCTGGCGCCGATATTTCTGGCCAGATTGATGATGCCCGTGCCCATGTTGGTCTTTTCCCTCGGCACGTACGCAAACGCCGCGACGTTGATGGGGATGAACAAAAAGGCCAGGCCGAAACTTTGCAGCATGCGCGCGCGCACCGCGTGCCCGTAGTCCAAACTGAGATCCCATCCAGACATCATAAACAGCGCCAGCGCGGAAACCGTGCAGCCGAAGGTGATCAGGATGCGCGTATCCACTCGCGACACCAGGTAACCGACGACCGGCATCATGAACATGATGACCGCGCCGCCCGGCGAGAGCGCCATGCCCGCCAACTGCGCGGTGTAGCCCATCAACTGCTGGAGGAACTGGGGAATCAGCACGGTGCTGGCATACAGCACGAATCCCAGGAAAAACATGGCGATGGTGGAAACCGCGAAGTTGCGGTTCTTCAGCATTCGCAAATCGATCACCGGTTCCTTTTCCCGCAGTTCCCAGATGATTCCCGCCACGATGGCGATGATCATCAATACAAAAAAGCAGACAATGAAGTTGGAAGACAGCCAATCGTCGCGCTGCCCCTTGTCCAAGATAATTTGCATGCTGCCGAGACCCAGGCTGATCAGGCCAATGCCGATGTAGTCGATCCGGAAGCCGGCGCCGAGTTTGGCGCGCTTCATGTACGGCGGGTCACTAACCAATATGGACGTAAGAGCCAGCGAAAGGATTCCCACCGGAACGTTGATGTAGAAAATCCAGCGCCAGGAGAAATTGTCGGTAATCCAGCCGCCGAGCCAGGGCCCGATGGTGGGGGCTACGACTACCGCCAAACCATAGACAGCAAAGGCCATGCCCCTCTTTTCGAGGGAAAAGGTGTCGTTGAGAATGGCCTGTTCGCTGGGTTGCAGGCCGCCACCGCCGATGCCCTGCAAAATGCGGAAAAGCACCAGCACGCCGAGGCTGGGCGCCAGGCCGCACAGGAACGAGCTGACGGTAAACAATGCGACGCAGGACATGTAGAAGCGCTTGCGTCCGATGAGCGAAGAGAACCAGCCCGAGAGCGGCAAGACGATGGCGTTGGAAACCAGATAGGAGGTGAGAACCCAGGTGGATTCGTCGGCACCGGCGGACAAGCTCCCGGAAATGTGCGGAAGGGCGACATTGGCGATGGAAGTGTCGAGCACCTCCATGAAAGTCGCCAGGGTGACGGTGACCGCGATAACCCAGGGATTGATGGTCCCATCGGGCCTTCGCAGTCTGGATAAGATCTTGTGACGCATTTCCCCGTCTTTCGTTTGCTACTGTTACCGAGCTATCTGGATATAACCGTCGACTGAGCCGTTCTATTCCGTCTTCACCACGGCATCCACATTCATGCCGGGACGCAAAATCGCTTTGTCCGGAGGAATGGGATCCAGCACGATCTTCACGGGAATGCGCTGGACAACTTTCACGTAGTTGCCAGTGGCGTTTTCCGGGGGCAGCAGGCTCAAAACCGAGCCGGTAGCGCCCGCAAGCGAATCCACGTGTCCGGGAAAACTTTTGCCGTAGGTATCCACGTGCACTTCGGCTTTCTGGCCGGCTTTCATATTGCGGAGCTGGGTCTCCTTGAAATTGGCGGTGACCCAAACGTCCTGCAATGGTACAACCACCAACAAACCCTGACCCTGTTGGACGATTTGTCCGGCTTCCACTTGCTTGTGGGTGGCGACGCCGTCGACGGGAGCGACGATATCCGTATAGCTCAAGTTGAGTTGCGCGGCTTCCAGCATGGCGCGGGCTTGCTGGACTTTCGCAATCTTGGATTGGGCGTCGGCGGTGCGCATGCCGACCTGACGAGTATCCGCTTTGGCAGACTGCACGCCGGCATTGGCTTGTTCAACGCGTGCTTTTGCGGCATCCAACTGCGATTTGGATATCTGTACGTTGTTCTGGGCCTGGATCAACTTTTCCTGATCGGCGCGCAGAGCGCTGGCGGTGGCATCGGCGTTGGCTTTAGCGGCGTCGTATTGCTGCTTTGAGATTTCACCTTTATCAAGCAGCGGTTTGTAACGCGCGAGATCGGCCTGGGCGAGTTCGGCGTTAGCGTGGCTCTTATCAATGTTGGCCTGAGCCCAGGCCAGATCGGTGGTTTGCGCTTGTTCGTAGGAGGTTTCGGCACCCGCGAGATCCGCCTGCGCACCCAAGAGTTGAGCGTCGGCGCTGGAAGTTCCACTGGCTGCATTTTCGCGGGTGCGGGGAACGTCCACGCCGGCGGATTGCGCATCGCTTTCGGCAACGGCGAGCGCCGCTTTAGCCTGGTCCAAGGAGGCCTGGTAGTCGCGCGGATCGATTTTCACGAGAACCTGGCCGGCTTTGACGGGCTGATTGTCGGTGACCAAAACTTGCGAGACGCGTCCGTAGATTTTCGATGCGATGGGAGTGATATGCCCATCCACCTGGGCATCGTCGGTGCTTTCGCGGTTGTGAAAGTGGAACAGCAACCCGGTGAGGACAAGGACGAGCACAACGCCGCCGACGATCAGGCCACGGCGCACTTTCGGATTAGCCATTCCCTTTTTGGGAGGCTCCTCCAAGCGAATCTCTTCCGGAGCCGGCTTGACCTTCGCGGCCCGTTCCAAGCCAACTTCGATTTCAATACTCATGTCCCCTCGTTCCCGGTGCTTTACTTCGCGTAAATCTTTTCCATCTGACCGATGGAGCGGGCCAGATCCGCGCGAGCCTGGTTAAAGCGATAGAGCGCGGCAATCTGGTTGTCGTTGGCGCGGGCCAGGGAGTCTTGCGCCTGGATGACTTCGATGTTGTTGGCGACACCGGCCTTGAAGCGGTCCCGCGCCTGGTCGACTTCCTCCTTGGAGAGTTCGACGCCGAGGTTGGCGACTTTGACTTCGTTGCGGGCGGAATCGAGATTGAGCAGCGCGGTCTTGACATCCAAGGCGATGGAATTGCGCAAATCCTGCTGCTGCTGTTCGAGGCGCTGGATTTCCAGGTTGGAGCGCGCGATTTCGGCGCGAATGCGGCCGCCGGTAAACAGCGGCATGCTGACTACTCCGGCATAGGTGTAGGTCGGAATGATGGTGGTCGGATCGGTACCGAGCTGCGTCCAATTGCCGTTGAAGTGCAGGGAGGGAAGCCGCGACTCACTGAAGGCTTTCTTCTCGTAGCCGGCAGCTTTCACCTGATTTTCGAGGGCCTTCCATTCCGGGCGATTGGCCAGGGCTTCGTCGATGGAGGGCTCGACTTCCGGCTGAGGCGTTTCGAAAAAGCTCAGGGAGTCGGCCAGTTCAAGGGGCTGGCGCGGATCGAGATTGAGCAGGCGGCTCAAACCGAAGAGCGAGCTATCGCGAGTAGTCTGCGCTTCGATGAGACGCTGATTCTCGTTTTGCAGCTCGACATTGGCGCGCAAAGTGTCAATGCCGGTACCGACGCCTTCCTTCTGGAGATCGGTAGCCTGGTCGTACAGCGCTTTGGCGAGGAAGACGCGAGATTGCGAAGCTTGCACGTCGGCCATGCTGCGGAGGGTGCCGATGTATTGGGAGACGACGAGCAGGACGACTTGCTCGCGCGTGGACAAGCTTTCCGCCTTGCTGGCTTCGTTGGACGCGCGCGAAGCCTGGTAGCGACGAATCAAGCTGAGGTCAAAAACCGGACCGTTAAATCCAACACCGGCGGAAAAAACGTCGATCGGCCCAATGGACCGCGGGACACCGGGGAAGGCCAGCTTTCCACCGAACTGAGCCTCCAAATTGATCTTGGTGCGTTGTTCCTGAACGTTGGCATCGGCCTGGGGCAGCAAATTGGCCAACGCGATGCGGCGACCCTGATCGGTTTCCGCGGCGGTGATTACGGCAATGCGCGCGGTGGTGTTCTGGCGAAGAGCGAGCGAGACGGCCTGATCCAAAGTCAGGCGGAGAGTATCGCGGTTGGGGTTCGCGGGAAGCGCGTTGCGCTGAGACGCCTGCGCTCTGGCCATACCGGGCACAAGCAACAAGCTGAACAGCGCTAGATAAAAAACAATAGGCGAACCCTTGGATCCCTTGCCGGGATCGCCGCCTTCATCTTTATTCTTGCTATCACTCTTGTGTTCCGAAGATTTTTCCGCGCTGTTGATTTCCTTGACGATGGCTTGATTGAGGCAGCCTTCGGCGACGAGCTTGACGCCCTGGTGATGAAGTTCCTTCAGCAAGGCTTTGCCGGAAGAATCGATAAAACTGACGCCGCAAAGATCAATGCTGAATTTTTCATCCGGCGAGGAATTGTGGATTTCGCGCCAGCATTGCTCGAGGGTGGAGACCAGCGGACCGGCCAAGCGACCTTCCACGGTAAGAATGGTGCGTCCGCGTCTATTTTCTGTGGTAATGCGCAACATGAGAACCCCGTTCTAGCTAGCGCCGGTCAGATGCATTTGGAGAGCCAAGCGATGCGAAATTTCGTTAATATGTAACTGATTGATGGGAAGACATTTAGGTATTAGAAGGGATGAGAATGGGGGCCGATTTAAGACCGTATATGGGCATTTGACCTATTAACAGCCGCCGCAAATAGCCCATATATTGGCACTATTAGGCTGAAGTGGAGCAGGGTTTTGGAGATTGGGTTAGAAAAAGCTGGGCTTAATGTTTCACGGCAACGGCTTGCAGCTCGAAATGGGCGCCACGCAGCAATGAACCAGCACCGATGAAGGCGCGCGCCGGCATTTCCTTGGTGAAGTGGGTTCTGTAGACGGCATTGAATTTTTCGAACAGGCTCAGGTCGGTGCAATAGACGGTGACATAAGCGACATCGTCCCAGGTGATTCCGGCCTCGGTCATGACGGGCTTAAAGCTGTCGAGGAGATTCTTGACTTCCACTTCGACGTCGGCCGGGACTTTGCCGTCTTTGTCCAGTCCGAGGCGGCCGGCGAGATAGACGGTATTGCCGGAGACAATGGCATCACTAAAAGGGAGCTGCGGACCATTTTTGTCCTGCAGATTAATGGCGCGGCGGGCGGACTGAGCGGGAGGTTGAGAGAAAGCGCCGCGGGCGGTAACGATTCCGGCGACAAGCAAAGCGGCGGCGACCAGGGCGATCCTGCGATTTGCCTGCGAGAAAATACGATTCACGGAGACCTCCAAAATGTTCGAGAGATGGAGCGCGGCTTGGCGCCGCGCCTGAATGCGGCGAGTGTAGTGCGGCGGCCGGGAAGCTGCAATCTATTTTCGCGAGCGGAAAGCAAGAAGGAAAGGAAGTCAGAAAGAAATGACGCCGTTGTGAATGAAATAGAGCGTGGTGATGCCGACGGCCAGCCAGAGGAGCACGCCCTGGGCCAGCGGACGCCAGCCGACTTCGCGCAGCGTAGCACGAGAAATTCCGGTGCCGATGAGGAAGAGCGTACAGGTGAGCCCAAATCGACCGATGGTGAAAAGGGATTTCGAAAAATTGGAGATGCCCGGCAGATAGGTATTGACGACCGCGGCGAGGCAGAAAAACAGAATGAACCAGGGCAGGTTGACGCGCGATTTACTTCGCTTGATGGCGGCGGTGGCGAGGGCGAGGGGAACGATCCAAAGGGCGCGCGCAAGTTTGACGGTGGTGCCAACGGTAAGCGCGGCGGCCCCATAGCGGGAGGAAGCGCCGACAACAGAACTGGTGTCATGGATGGCAAGAGCGGCCCACAAGCCGAATTGCGGCTGGGAGAGATGCAGCTTCCAGCCGATCAGCGGGAAAATAAAAAGGGCGATGGAGTTGAGGATGAAAATGGTGCCGAGGGAGACGGCCATTTCTTCCTCGTTGGCCTGGATGATGGGGCCGACAGCGGCAATGGCGCTGCCGCCGCAGATGGCGGTGCCGGTGGTGATGAGCAAAGAGGATTTCTCCCGGACCTGCAGGAGTTTGCCAATGGAGAGTCCGACGATGAGGGCAAAGGAAATGCCCAGAGCGGTGTAGATAAAACCGCTGCGACCGGCTTTGATGACTTCGTGGAGGTTCATGCCGAAACCGAGGGCCACGACGGAGGCTTGCAGGAGAAATTTTGCGAGGGCCTTGCTGTCTTTCGGCAAGGGATGCTGAACGCTGAGACCAAAGGCAATGCCGATGGCCAGGGCGACGGGCGGAGAAATAAAGCCGGTGGCGGAAAGAATCAAGCCGATGAAAAACATGAGCTTGGTTACGGAGGGATCGGGGCCAGCGCTAAAAGTTTTCTTGGGAGCGTCTTCGGTCACCGCGAGAGCCTCGAAGGCGGAGGAGCAGCGGTGGAACCGGACGGAACGGCTTGCGGGGCGGGAGTTTCCGGAGCGGGAGTGCCTGTGATTTTAGCGATGATCTGGGCGGTGCGATTTTTGCTGACGGAACAATTGCGATCATAGATGCGGCACTGCGCGAGAGTGAAACGGCAGCCGCAAGAGCAGGTTTCGGCGTTGAATTTGTGCAGTGCGGCTTCCTTTTGCTCGGAAGTGAGCCGGGAAAGATCGACACCGGGAAGCTGGTTGGCGCGATTGGCATGAGCGAGGAAAATCTGGCCGGTGTCTTCGAACGTTTCGATGCGGGCGTTGATGGGCAGGCCGAGGAGAGCGCGAATTTCGTACTCGTAGAGCAGAGGATCGCGCAGTCCTTCATGCTTCTGGACGACGCGGCCCTCGGAATCGAGAATGAACGACGTGGGGAGAGCGGCGATGCCGCCGTACTTGAAACGAAGTTCCGGGGAAGCCATGGCGACGGGATAGTTGATGCCCGATTCGCGGACGAATTTCGCGACCGGAGCGGATTCTTCTTCGTCCACGGCCAGGCCGATAATCTGCAAACGGTCTTTGTACTTGTTCTGCAACTCGATGAGATCGGGAATTTCCTCGCGGCAGGGTCCGCACCAGGTGGCCCAGAAATTCAGCAGCACGACTTTGCCGCGAGAGTCGGCGAGAGAAAGAGGTTTGCCGTCGAGACCAGGAAGTTTAAAGGCGGGAGCGGGATCGGGATTGCGGACGAAATGAAGCACCGGCTGATTGGGTTGCGAAGGCTGCTGCTCGCCCTGAGCGAGAAGGAGCCGAGGCAAGAGCAACGGAACGGCGAGAGCGCAAAAGCAGCGGCAAAAGGAAAAGATGGCGGCGCGGCGAGGGCGTGTTTTGGCAGCGAGAGAAGCCATGGCGTCCTGTCTAGCAGAGCATAACGGCGTGCCGAAGTGAATAGGTCGAATGAGGGGAGAAGCAAGGGCGGAATCGAAAGATACAACCGGGATGTGGTTGGTTAGGGGCAAGAGCGGGAGCAAGGAGGCGCAGGTTGATGTGCGGAAAGGGGGCAGTAGCGAGCCTAGACTTGAGAGAGGATGAGCTTTTTGATTTTGCGTATGCGCGCTTCATCGCGCTTATAGAAGGTCCATTGCTTGATGCGCTTGCCGCGAACCAGGCCGGCAATATACAGGATTTTGAGATGTTCGCTGGCGGTGGGCTGGCTGACGCGCAGTTTCCTGGCGATGTTGAGGCCGCAAACGCCGTCACGGAGGAGATCGCCGTCGATTTGCGGGGGAAAGTGGCGGCGGGGATTCTTGAGCCAGGCCAGAATCTGGAGGCGGCGGCCACTGGCGAGAGCGCGAAGAGCGAGTTCCATATTCATATAGACGATTAGCCAACTGCCTAAGTATAATGCGGGTGTGCCGGAAGAGGCAAGGATTGAATCCGGTGCTCGGGCAGAATAGCGCAGGAGCCAGCATGCAGAAAGCGGAGATCACGCGGGAAAAGATTGCCGGAGTGGAGCGGCTGATCCGGCCGCACGTGCGGCGAACGGCGATGATGGAGGTGAGCGGGAAAGAGTTCGGGCTGAGCGCATCGCGGGTGACGTTCAAACTGGAATTGCTGCAGCATTCCGGGTCGTTCAAGGCACGCGGGGCATTTACGAATTTGCTGACGCGAAAGATACCGGAAGCGGGCGTGGTGGCGGCGTCGGGAGGCAACCACGGAGCGGCGGTGGCGTATGCAGCGCAAAAGCTGGGAATCGCGGCGAAGATTTTTGTGCCGGCGGTGGCTTCGGCGGAAAAAGTGAATCGAATCAGGGGGTATGGCGCGAACCTGGTGGTCGGCGGCGAGCTTTATGCGGAGGCTCTGGAAGCGAGCGAGAAATGGGCGGTGGAGACGGGAGCATTGAGAGTTCACGCCTACGATCAAGAAGAAACGTTGCTGGGACAAGGAACGGTGGGGATGGAGCTCGAGGAACAGCAACCAGAACTGGACACGCTGCTGGTAGCGGTGGGCGGAGGCGGACTGATCGGCGGGATCGCGGCGTGGTATGGAGGGAAAGTGAAGGTAATCGCAGTCGAGCCGGAGGCTTGCCCGACACTGGATTTTGCGCTGCGAGCGGGGCGGCCGGTGGACAGCCCGGCAGGAGGAATCGCCGCGGATTCGCTGGCACCACGGCGGGTAGGCGAATTGATGTTTTCGATCGCGAAGAAACATGTGCAGCAAGTGGTGCTGGTGCCGGATGAAGCGATTGAAGATGCGCAACGGGCACTGTGGAACGAATTGCGTCTGGTGAGTGAAGCGGGCGGAGCGACGGCGTTTGCGGCGTTATTGTCCGGACGCTATCGACCCGAAGCGGATGAGCGCGTGGGAATTGTGATTTGCGGCGGGAACACCACCGCGGTGGACTTTGGAAGAAGCAAGGGCGCGGAAGTCAAAGTGGCCGCGGACCAGATTGGACGTTGAACACGCGAGGACTAGCCGGGAATATGGGTGAACGAGAGAAAGACAGCGGGTTGTCGGGAGGAGGAATTGTGTCGGTACAAGAGAGGTTACAGGCATTACAAATCGAACTACCGGAGATGACGAGGGCAGCCGCGGCGTTTGTGCCTTACGTGCGGAGCGGGAATCTGGTTTTCGTGTCCGGGCACATCGCGAAGAAAGACGGGAAACCGTGGACCGGACAACTGGGCGGCCAGATCAGCGTGGAACAGGGAAAGCAAGCGGCGCGCGGAATCGCAGTGGAACTTCTGGCGGCATTGAGGAATGCGGTGGGGGACCTGAGCAAAGTGCGGCGGATCGTAAAGCTGCTGGTGCTGGTGAACAGCGCGCCGAACTTCACGGAACAGCACCTGGTGGCGAACGGAGCGTCGGAACTTCTGGTGGAAGTATTCGGCGACCCGGGAGCACATGCGCGAAGCGCATTCGGAGCAGCGCAGCTTCCGCTGGGGGCATGCGTGGAGATCGAGCTAATCGCGGAAGTGGTGTAGGCGCGGCAGACCGGAAACTTTTCCAGAAAAAATCAAACGGGCCGGCGGATGTGAAGTTTGCGCATGCGCGCTTGCAGGGTGGTGCGCTTCATGCCGAGGACTTGCGCGGCGCCCTTGGGCCCGGCAATGCGCCATTCGGTTTGGCGCAGGGCCCGCAGAATGTGTTGCCGCTCGGCTTCCTCCAGCGTGGAAATGGGGGAAGCCGAAGTCAGGGTAGGTCCAAACGATGAGTCCGAAGTTGCCGGGAAGACGGCGGCAGCGGATTTCAGCTCATAAAAAGGGACGCGAAGCTCTTTGCCAGGCGAAAGAATGACGGCGCGCTCAAGGAAATTCTCCAACTCGCGGATGTTGCCGGGCCAGGAGTAGTTGGTAAGGCCGTCCATGGCGTCGGCGGGAATGTATTCGACGGCTTTGTTGAGGCGGCGGCTGAATTTTTGAACGAAATAACGGACGAGGAGAGGAATGTCCTCGCGGCGTTCGCGTAAAGCGGGAATGTGGATGGGAAAGACGTTGAGGCGATAGAAGAGATCGCTGCGAAAGGCGCGGTCCGCGACGAGTTTGGCGAGGTCGCCATTGGTAGCGGCGACGATGCGGACATCCACGCGGCGCGCGGTGTTGCTGCCGAGGCGCTCGAATTCCTGTTCCTGCAGGACGCGAAGAAGCTTAGGCTGCAACTCGAGAGGAATGTCGGCTACTTCATCGAGAAAGAGGGTGCCGCGGTCCGCGAGTTCAAAGCGGCCGATTTTCTGGTTTACCGCGCCGGTGAAAGCGCCGCGTTCATGTCCGAACAGCTCGGATTCGAGCAGGCCGGAAGGGATAGCGGCGCAATTGATTTTGACGAAGGTGCGCTCGCGCCGCGGGCTCAAGTTATGGATGGCACGGGCGATGAGCTCCTTGCCGGTACCGGTTTCACCGAGGATAAGCACAGTGGAACCCGCGGGCGCGGCGAGCTCAACTTGTGCGAGAGCCTTGCGCAACGAGGGACTCTCTCCGACGATCTCTTCAAAGTTGAATTCGCTGCGAATTTCTTCCTCGAGATAGAGTTTTTCCTCAGAGAGCTTGTCCTTGAGGACATCGATTTCCTTGAAGGCCATGGCGTTTTCGACGGCGATAGCCACCTGGGCGGCAACCTGTTGAATGAGCTCGATGTCAGCCGCGCTGAAAACATCGGTACGGCGACTGGCCAAATTGAGCGTGCCGAAGGTTCGGCCGCGGTTGACCAGCGGGATGCAGCAGATAGTCTGCAAGCCTTCGGCGCGGAGCAGCCGGACAACTTCGCTTTTGTACTGATCGAGTTCGGGGCCACGAGCGACGAGCGGGACGCCATCGGCGATCGCCCGGCCGGCGGGGGAATCCTCGCGGGAAACGGTGAGTTCGGGCTTGAGCAGTCCCTGATGGCCAGGAAAATCGAGCGCATAAATCTTCAGAAGTCCATGAAGGGGATCAAGCAAGGCGAGGCTGGTGTAGTCGTGATGAATGACGCGCTGCAGGGTGGAGACGATGCCGCGAAAGAGCTCGGGAAGCTCGAGGCTGGTGACCAGCACATTGTTGACATCCAGCAGGACCTTCAACCGATCACGCTCGCGGGCCAACTGGCTTTGGTAGGCCAGCGAAGCATCGAGATTGAGAGCATTGTCCACGGCTACGGCAACCTGGCTGGCCACGCGTTGCATGAACTGAAGTTCGCCCGGAGTGATCGCTTGCGGCACCAGGCGGCCGAAGCCCATGGCGCCGACACGACGCTGAGCGGTAGTGAGCGGAAGCAGTGCAGCGGAACGCACGCCGTGCTCGCGGAGGCGACCCAGATATTCGGGAAAGCGCGTGTCGGTTTCGGTGTCCGCAACAACAAAACATTCTTGCGTCTCCCATACCCAGCCGGCGGGATGCCCGGCCACGGGACTTTCAACACCGGTGGGTTTAGGTTTTTCGGTGGGAATCTGGGTTTCGAGAATGTGCAGGCGCATGACGTTGCGCTGGGGATCGTGCAGGACGAGAGTCAAGAAATCGAAATCAATTACGGAGTGGAGACGGTTGGCCAGATCGTGAAAAAGCGCGGGAAGGTCGCGCTGCTGGGCAATGGCTTCGCTGACTTCCAGCAAAGCTTCGAGCTGACGGCGCGAGTGTTCGACAGGCGAAGCAAGCGCCGAGTCGCGCGAAGAAACGAGCGGATCCGGCATAGCAGGCAGGATAGCACCGGGGTTAGCGAAGGCTCAACCGGGAGAGGCCGTGGGGCGGTCAGGAATTCTCGGACTTCTCCGGGGCATCGGAGCCGCGAAGACACCGCTCGTATTTGCGACCGACGGTCCAGGCAGGAGCATCGCTGGCGGGAAAGGACTCCTGGGAAGCTTCATCAATCAGGTCTTCCGCAAGAGGAATGGAACGAGTAGCACGCGAGTCGGGAACCGGCGAGGACGAAGCTGATTTGGGAGCAGACATGGGCGTGAGGAAGAAGTGTGGCATCGCGGTGAAAAGACGTGAATACCATAAAATACCGAGTCGAATTCCTCTGAAACCGCAAGAATGAAGGGGATTTCGCGAATTGGCCCATTGATAGGGAGCGTGCGGAGATTGTCGCGCAATTTGGGATGGCATAATTTCGGCGCGGTAACAGGCCCCCTGCCCAGCTAGGCAAAGGCAAAACCGGGCACCCGGATGACAGCCTGGCGCAACCACGTGAACTTCTGTCTCCGCGAAGAGAGAGGACTTGAATGGATTTTCGTTATCGATCAAGGGTTTTTCCGAAGCGGGTGCTGGTATCCTGCGCGGCGCTATTTCTCTGCGCCATTCCGTCGCAGGCGCAAGGCTTGAGGTCGTCCCTCGACTCCGCGACTATCGATGCGCCGAAGCCAAAACCGCAGGAAGGTTCCCCGAGCGTCCAGGAAGATGTGGACATTTCCTGGAAGAAAATGCCCGGTCGAATCCTGCACGACCAAAAAGACATCTGGTTGTTTCCGCTGCAACTGGCCAAAGGCCAGCACCTGCTGCCGGCGCTAGCGGTCACGGGAGGAACCGCGGGACTGATCTACGCGGATCCCCACGCGATGCCATATTTCCGGACTCATGCGGGAAACCTGGACGATATTAACGACACCTTCGACAGCTATATCACGACGGGCGTGGTAGTGGCGGTTCCAGCGGCGCTGCTGGTGGGAGGATACTTGCGCCACGACACGTACGCGGTGAACACCGCCTTGCTCGCGGGAGAAGCGTACGCCGACGGCGCGATTGTGGACCTGGCGATAAAGGCCGTGACGCGGCGAAAGCGGCCCGTCGATGTGGCTCCCGGGGCGCCATTCAACGACACGTTCTTCAGCGGCGGAAAATCACCGTTCAAGGGCAGCAGCTTTCCGTCTGGCCATGCCGCCGGGGCATTTTCGGTGGCGACGGTGGTGGCGCAGCGTTACCGGCGGCACCGGTGGGTACCGTTCGTCGCGTATGGGCTGGCGACGGCGATCAGCTTGTCTCGCGTAAGCACGCTCGCACACTTTCCGTCCGATGTGTTCGTCGGCGGAATTCTGGGTTACACCATTACCCGGTACGAAGTGCTGCGCCACTGAACCGGAAATGATCCGGTTCAGTTCGGTCGATGATTCTCCTGAGGCTTGGGAGCGCTCTGGTGAGGCTGGGCCTGAGGCTTGGGTTGCGCCCGCTGCTGCTGAGCCTCATGTTTCTGTTCCATGTGCTGTGTCTGTTGGGTGTGGCGCTGTTCCATCTGCTGCTTGTGGGCTTCGTCGGCGTTTTTCCTGATCGCCTGCTGGTGTTCCTTTTCTTGCCGCTGCTGCAGATTCTGATGTTCCTGATTCTGTTTTTCGGCCAGTTTCTGTTGTTGCTGCTGATATTTCCTGTCGGCTCCGGAATTGCCGGCGTTGGTTGCATGGGCCTCATGCTTAGGGATTTCACTGGCGTGGTTGTTGGTGCCGGGTCTGGCTTCATTTCGGGGCTGGGCTTCGTTGCCGGTCCGCGGAGCTTCCCTGCCATGCGCGGTATTGGCCGGAGGCGCTTTGTAGGCACCGCCCGCTTTACGTGCCGCTACCGTTCCACTTCTGAAATCGGCGGGCTTGGCGGTTGCGGCGATCGGAGGCTTGCCCTGGTTTCGAGCGGCGCGTAGTTCCGGATTTGAGCGAGCCTGTCGCACGTGCTCGCGCTGTGAGGCCACTTCATTGACGTGCCGTTCATTTCTGTAGGTTTCGTCCTGGGCCGAAGGGCGTGCCTGAATGCCGCCATTGCCACCGTTGTAGCTGACCCGATTGTGATTTTCGATGATGGTTGTTTTATAGGTGTTGTGGATGATCGTCGTGTTTACGTGGGTTACCGCGGTGTTGTAGTAGAAATGATCGCGATCCCACCGGCCGCCTTCATAGCCATGGCCGGTATATCCATATCCGTAGTTAACTCCGCCATAGAAACCGACGTGAGGTCCCCAATACCCTTCATGGAATGCGTAAACACCGTCACCCCAGCCCCAGTATCCGGGTGTCCAAAGGTAGCCGGGCTCGGGAGCCTCAACCCAGGTGCCGGGCACCCAGTAATATCCGTCGTCATCGTCGTAGTCCCAGTAACCTGGAGTCCAGATGTAGCCTTCGCCCGGACAAATGGGTTGCTCGTAGACAGGGATGGGCGGTGGGCCGAAACTTACCGTAATCGCGACTTGCGCGGATACGCCACGACACGACATCAGAATTAAAGCCGTCAACAGCAAGAGGCGTAACGCAGACGTTTTCATTATCGCTATCCTTTGCTCCGCCCCGATTGTTGGCCCTGGTACATTTTGTGCGGAGGCACGAACCGGAATGTGGGAAATCTCTTTTTACCTGGAAAAGCCCTGGGAAGCTGCACCGGAATACCGGGAGATTAGGTTAGGGGAGAAGCGTCCGAGCCAACATCGGGATTTAGCTGTACGGGCGGAAAGGCGGCGTGGTAGGCCGGAAACGGGCGGGAAGGGTTTGTTTAGGTCCTGGAGAAGAGATTTTGTGCTGTTGGTACCCTAAGCAGCGAGATCCCGGAAAGGCGAGGGTTCACCTGGTGGAGTTGTGGTTCTCATTGAGTGCAGCGCAGCGATCCATGGCCTTCTGCGCTTTGCCGAGCTGGGCTAACTTCCGGTAGACGGTCACCAGCATACAGGGGAGGTTCGGACTATTCGGGGCGAATTGGGTCGCCTTCTCCAATTCCAGGCTAGCGGCTTCATAGTGTTCCTGCCGGGCGTAGGCCTTTCCAAGCAATTCGTGGGGCTTCGAGCTGTACGGGGCGATGGCGACGGCTTGCAGAAGATAGGGGATGGCTTCCGAAGTCCGGTCCTGGTCCAACAAGAGGCTGGCTATGTCGGTGTAAGGCCCCGCATCTTTCCTGGCGGATGTTTTTTGCCATTCGATTGCGGCTTGGTATGCCGCGAAGGCCTCTTCCACCTTTCCGAGGCCAGCATAGGCCAGTCCAAGATTGTCCTCGGTGCGGGCATTTTGCGGATCCAGCGCGAGCGAGCGCGAGAAAGCACGGATCGCCTCAGCAAAGCGGTTTTCGTTGTATTTGGTGCGACCCAAGTAATACCAACCGTCGGCGTCGGAAGGGAACTCATCGAGCATTCGCGTCAACCACCGGTCCGCGTCGGAAAAGTCAGCGAGAACAATGTAGTCGAAGGCCACAATTCGCAAATCAGCGGGATCGGGCCGGCGATACTTGGCGCCTTCGGTGTACTCGGCCAAAGAATCCCTGGCGGAGTCGGCCTTGATCTGGTCAGAAAGGGCCGACGTGGCGGCCAGCTTCTGGATCTTCAGGAAAAGCGTCCGGCCAAGGAGGTAGTGGGCGTCGGCGGACTTCGGGTTCTGAAGGAGATATTGGCGAAGGAAAGCTTCCGCGCCTTGCGGATCGCCTTGCTCCAGGAGGGTTTGTGCTTTTGCGAGACCGGTTTCCAGGGACTGCGCACCGGCGGAAGAACCGGAAGGCACAGGAAAGGTCTCAATCGGCTCCTGAGCGAAAGCCAGGTTGCAGCCCACAATCAGAAACATGCCGAGGACAGCGAGGCCCACGCATCGGCTGCCTACGAGGAACATCCGGATTCGGCTAATGGGCGGCATCTGCCAATCTTGTTGAGGTTAGCGACGGGAGTCAAAGAGAAAAACCGGAACGAAACTTGGTGGAACAATGGCGACCATGGCTCGACGAAAAAAAGGCCGGAACCGGGTTCCGGCCTTCCTCGAGTGCAGAGCGCCAAAGGTGGGCTCTGGACGCGCTTAGAAGCTAACGCGGAAGAAAGCCTGGCACTCATAGTGAAGCGCAACCAGTGGGGATCAGCCCAAGAGGCCGGCAGGCTGATCATGGACAAACGAAAGCGAAAGATATAAAAAGGAACCGTTCGATAGTCGCTTATCCAAGCCGCGAAAAGCGGAAAGAGTTCCGAAGACAGCAACCGCGTCGGGTCCTGCGAAACCCAGGTGGCGGGTTCACTGCGAGAGCGCAATGAACGGCGGAGGTCACAATTCGATGCAGCGTAGAGACTTTCTTAAAAGTGGGATGGCATTGGCTGTCGCTGCGGAACTCGGAACCAGCAAGGCGCAAGCGCATGTCCCTGCTCACAACTGGGGAAACTATGATTTCGGTTCTGGCCCACCCGTCACAGACCGTCTGAATCAAGGACCTTTCCCCCAATATCCGCCCGACGCCGTGATTTCCACGGATGAAGTGGTTATGACCACCACTCCATCCGAAGAAGTCGTGCCGAATTATGGCAAGGGACTGATCACTTACATCACGGCGGACAGTGGCACAGAGGAAATCAAGTCGGACCACATTTCGCAGGCCATAGAGGACCTGGTTCGGTTTCCCCTGGGGCAACAGCTTTACATACGACCGACTTGGCGGGAAGTCCAACCGCGAGCCGGGCGCCTCGAATTGCCTGATTACGTGAAGCTCGTCTTCGATCTGGCGAAGAAAAACAAGAAACGGGTTGGACTTCGCATTCAGATGAGTGCTCCCGATTACAAGCACCAGCCGGCGCTGCCGGATTTCGTCCTCGACAAAGTGCCCAAGGTTGAACTGGTGCCCGATGAAAAAGAAAAGAAGGCAGCGGCGCGGTTCGTGGAGAATCCCTATTCGCGCTATCAGCCCCGTTTTGATCATCCCTTCTTTCAACAAGCATTCGGTGAGCTGGTAGGCCTTTTGGCAGCGGAATTCAACGGCAATCCAAGCATCGAGTTCGTCGACACTTTTCTCTATGGGTTCTGGGGCGAGGGGCATACGTGGCCCTTCCTCAATACTCCTTTTCCCGACTATCAGAGCGCAGAGAGGACTTGGGTCAAAATGATGCAAGTGCAGTTGAAACACTTCTCACAAACCCCGCTAATGACCAATACCCAGCCCGACTACAGTCGCGTTGGCAATTCCGAAGTCCTTGATCTGACGGTGCGCAGCCACAACTGGATTCGGAGCGACACCATCTTCATTGAGAACGAGCAGATTGAATCCCTGAGCAATCGTCCGCCATGGATTGCGGCGGCGTTGGAACAGGGGATTCCAGCAAAGCGTCCGGACAAGAGCGAGTCGGAAGAAGGTATATCGCCTACCGAAAATATGATCGCTCACGTCATGGACGTAGGAGCGAACTATTGGTCGCTTTGGAACTTCCACGCCATCAGTGCCGAAAATTTGCAGGCTTATTACCAGAGATACCCAAAATCGTTCGACGAAATCAATCGTCGAATTGGTTATCGGGTAAGGCCTTCCATGATCTGGAGCTACGAAGACACTGGCTATCTGGGACTTATTATCGCGTTCGCCAACGACGGCATCGCGGGTGTTCCGGGCGTTCTGCGAGTAACCGTGGAAAGTGAAGATGGGAAAGTGCTGAAAAGCGGTTGCCTGGATCCAGGTTATCCACTGCCCGGAAAACTTCGGCAGGCGCAATTTGTGATGCCGGAAGGAACAAAGTTTGAGGGTTTGAAACTTAAAGCTGAGATTGAGGTAAAGGGCATGCGCTATCCGGTGCAATGGGCGTGTCGCCAGAAGACAAACGAGGATGGTTCATTGACACTGCGTTCCAACCTTCACCATGGTTTTTGACATGCAAGAAAGGTGAAATCCATGCCTGGATTCGATTGGAATCGCCGCGAATTCCTGAAGATCGCAGCCGGAACCAGCGCTGCCCTGGCCCTGCCGGCTCTGGGTCAACCTGCTGTTGCCGCTTATTCCGAGGTGCGGCTCGCCAACTTATGCGGAGCTGGAGAAGCAATTCGCGAGCTAAAGCTCGCTGGCTGAAGGTTGCAGATTTCTCCAACAATTTCTCAAATCCACCCACCCATCCGCCTTTTGCGGAGGGAGCGGCTGAATCTATTGCAGGGATGCGACGGCTTCGTCCAGGTCGGAATAGGTTTTGAACAGGTTGAGCAGACTTACCAGCTTAAGCGTCTGCAGAGTGAATTGAGAAGGCTTGTATAAGACGATCGCACCGCCCCCCTGTTTGGCAGTAGTGAGGTGACGCATCAGGGCGCCGATCCCGCTCGAATCGATCGTGGGCATATCTTCGAAATCGAGAATAATTTTATTTTCGCCCTGCCCCAAGAGTTCCGTCATAGCGGTGTTGAATCGATCCAAAGGGGCGCCCATACAGAGGCGTCCCTTCAATTTCACTACCTTCACGCCGTCCTGTGTCTTGCTCTCGATGTCCAAGTGTTTCAACCTTTCGCGTGCCACCGTATGGGCCCGCTCGTCGTTGACACCCCTCAGGGCCTTTGCTAGAGTGCGCGCACAAACTAATTAACCTGTGGCGAAAAAGCAAGGAACCCGCTCTTCGGTGCCTTCTGGCGAAGAAGGCGTTTGGCGGAAAGTCGACCGTTGCCCAGCGCTAACCCAAACCCGATTGCGGATATCTCTCCCCTTTCCGTGCAACTGCTCTCCGAGCAGGAGGTAGGACCACGCGCGCGATCCATAGCGCACTTCGTGCATAGCATTTTCCCGGAATCCGCGGTCAGTGTATACACCCTTGGCTCGGATGGGGCGAATACCTACTGGATGCCGAAAGCTACGATAGGTGACGCGACAGTCCATGACCAGTCCATTCCTTCCGCGACCGGGGCCATAGGCGCTCTGATGGAGAAATCGGAGTCTGTTTTGCTGACGGGTTCAGCGCTCCGGCGGGAAGACTATCCGCACATTGACACTCGCAGGACGCTACGATCCCTGTGCTATATCCCTCTTCTTCGCGAAGACGGTCTATTCGGCGCGCTGGAAATCCTTTCGTTTGACAGGGAACTCTCCGGTGAAGAAATCGAAGGGTTGCAGCCGGTGGCCGGCGTAGCGGCTGCCGCGATCGCTTCGGCTCAGTCCTTTGAGGGCGAACGTCACGGCACGCTTACTTCGATTACCCGCCTCTCGCAACTGTACGATCTGGAGAAAGTGTTTTCGTCCACGCTGGAGATGGACGAGCTTCTGCCATTGATTACCTCGAAGTTTCTGGAAATTCTTGCGTGTCAGGCGGTCAACATCTGGCTGCTGCACCCGGATGAAACCGTGGAGTTGCTGCACCAGTCGGGCGTCGATCGCACAGCATTCAAGGGAGAAGTAATCAAGCCGGGAGAAGGCATTGTCGGGAGATCTTTCCAATACCGGAGAGAGTGTTTGTATCTTCGACTCGACCGACCCGCGGTTGATACAACGTAACGAACGTGCAGGCGAAGCTGCCGTGAAGTCGCTGATCGCGGTGCCCGTTATGGATCGTGAGTCCCTGGTGGGCGTGGTCGAAGCCATCAACAAAGCCGATGGAACGTTGTTCGACGACGACGATCTTTTCGTTCTGAGCAGCTTGACTGATACCGCTTCGAACGCGCTTCACAATGCCAGCTTGCTCATGGCCGAGCGGAAAGTCGAAATTCTGGAGACGCTCAACAATGTCAGCCACGAGATCACTTCGACGCTGAATCTGGAGCGAATGCTCCAAACCATCGTGAACGCCCCACAGGCGGTGATTCCTTACGAGCGCGCGGCGATCGCGCTCGACCAGCGCGGACGATTGAAACTCAGCGCGGTCAGCGGTCTCGCGCAGATCAATGTCGACCTCCCGGAAATAGCGCCGTCTTAATGACCTGTTGCAGTGGGCCTCACTGTCGGAGGAAGTCATTCACGTTCGTCAGCATGGCGACGATATCGATGCCGATCGCGAGGAAACTCGAGCGAAGTTCAGAAAATACTTTGCCGACTCCGGGATGCGCGGCTTTTACGCGATGCCCCTCAACGACGACACCGGGCGGGTGGGTATTCTGGCCCTGGAAGCGAGCGATCCGGATTTCCTGGCGCCGGCGCACCTCGAAATCCTGCAATTGCTCGGCAGCCAGGCGACGGTGGCGTTGCGCAACGCGCAAATGTACAAGGAGGTTCCTTTCATATCGGTTCTCGAACCTGTGCTGATGCGCAAGCGCAAGTTCATGGCCATGGAAAAGCGCCGCCGAACCCTGATTCTTGCGGCTTGCGCGATCGCGATTGCTGTTTTTGGTCGCGTTTCCACTGCCGCTCCGTGTGGATGGCGATGCTGTGGTGACCCCCGCACATCGTGTGCAAGTGCAGCCGGAAACCGCAGGCGTGGTGGGTTCAGTATTCTGGTTCGCGAAGGACGAGCCGGTCCAAGCCGGGCAGGTCCTCGCCGAGATGGAGAACTGGGATTTGCGTTCTGCTGTGGCCGAAACTCAATCCAAATACGAATTGGCGCTTATGCAGATGAACCACGCACTTGCGGTGAATGACGGTACCGCGGCCGGCTCCCATCGAGTTCAGGCTGACTACTGGAAAGCTGAACTCACCCGCGTGCAGCAGCTTCTGCAGAAGTCCGAATTGCGATCGCCCATCGACGGCGTTATTTCAACTCCGCGCGTCGACAGCTTCGCGGGCCGCAAACTCAATCCGGGCGACTCTTTCGCCGAAGTAGTGGATTCTTCCCGCGCCATTGTGGATGTCGCCATTGAAGAGGAAGATGCCGGACTACTTCGGGAAGGGCAGAGCGCCTCGATCAAATTGAACAGCTATCCAACTCGAACGTTTCATGGCCAGGTGGTGGTGATCAGCCAGAAGGGGGAGAGCCTCCACGAAACGCCGGTGTTCTATTCGCGTGTAGCTGTTGAAAATCCCGACGGTGCCATTCGATCCGGGATGGAAGGACGCGGGAAAGTACGAGTGGGAACCTATCCCGCGGGCTATGTTTTGCTGCGCCATCTGTACATCTGGTTCTATTCGAAGATTTGGTACTGGTTGGGCTGGTGAAAGGGCCGCGGAGGGCATCCATGCGCGAGGTCTCAATGGTCATGGCAGTTGGGCTTGCGCTCTTCGCCGCGGGTTGCGGCGAGGAGAGGTCTATCCCGCCCTCCACTACTAACGCCGCACCGGTCTCCGCTGTCAGCGCCCCCACATCTTCCCCGGTTAAGGCGAGCGGCACGCAGGAGCTGGTCGTGACGGGCCCCATCGTGGTCGAGCATCAGCTTGATCTCGCAGCGCAACGTGACGGTATCGTCGCGAAAATCTTTTTTGATTCTCCCTCTCGCGTCAATGCGGGTGACCTGCTGGCCAAGCTGGATGATCGCCAAATCGCCTCCAATCTTGAAGCCGCACGCGCCAAGACGAGAGGCATTGAAGCAGAAATTCGAAACTGGAAAGCCGAGGCCGAGGTGTTCAAAGCAGATTACGCGCGAGCCCAGCGGAGGTGGGATCTGGGCGTAATTTCCGAGGAAGAGCTGCAGCACGCCAAATACAAGGCTGAGTCCGAGCAGTGGGACATCCAGAGAGTTACCGAACAACGCAACACCGCCCAGCAGGAAGAGCGTTCGCTGGAATTGGAGCTGGAAAAAACAAAAATCACCGCTCCGTTTGGCGGGTTGGTAGCTCGGCGCTACGTGCGAGAGGGGCAAAGTGTCGCCAAAGGAGATCGCCTGTTCTGGATAACCGCGGTAGCTCCTCTGCTGATGCGCTTCACGTTGCCGGAGAGGTTTTTTGGCCGCCTGCATCCGGGGCAGAAGTTCGAAGTCACTTCAGCAGCTGCACCGGGTGAAAAGCACGACGCCAGCGTTCGCGAAATCAGCCCGGTCATCGATCCCGCCAGCGGCACGTTCGAAGTGCTCGTGCGAGCTCACCGGCGAGTCCGGCGCCTTACGTCCCGGCATGACCGCTTCGCTGGCACATCCGAAAGACGTCCGATGAATCTGACTCGCGTCCTCGACGTGGCGCTGCCGGACATTTCGGCGCGACTCATCTCGCAGCGGCCTCCCCGCTTGCCTCCCGACGTCGTTTGGAAGGAACACATCGAGGAGGGCAAGCCGGTGGTCCGCGTCCTGGTGCCCAGCCAGGAAGCCATGTTTCGTTTCCCGCAGCCCGAACTGGGAGCTCGCGCAACTCTTTGACGGTGTGCGCTCGTACGAAGAGATCGCCAGAGGCATTCTCGGCCAAAACCGGCGCGGAGTACAGCACGGAAGAAGTCCGCGAATTCGCCGCGTCTCTGGAAGCCGCGGAGTTCTGGTACAAGACGCCTCAGGAACAAAACATCCTGCTGATGCAAAAGGACGCGCAGAAGCGGCGCAAAGCGCTCAAGGCGAAGAAAAGCAAGTACGGCGATCTGGCCCAGATCACGTTTCCCGCCGTGAATCCCGACAGATTCCTGACCTGGTTCCACCGATACACTTACTGGGTATATACGCTGGTGGTTGACCTCCATTACGCTTGCTGCTTTTCGGCGTTCATGACCGGGATTACGCTGACGCACTGGAGCGAAATCGGTCGCGACACCTTGCAGTTCTTTAATTTCTCTGAGAAAAGCTGGGGCGACGTGGGTATCTTTTACCTGGTGGCCGTGGGCGCGATGTGTTGGCATGAAATCGGCCACGGGCATGCCTGCAAGCACTTCGGTGGGCGAGTTCCGTCCATGGGATTCCTGCTTGATCTATCTGACTCCGGGTTTTTACACCGACACTACCGAAGGTCAGGTGATGGCCACACGCTATCAGCGATTGATCATCGCCATGGCCGGCGCATGGGCGGAGCTGTACATTTGCGCGCTCGCCACCATCTTGTGGTGGGTTTCGCCCCCGGACACCACCCTGCATTCCGTGGCATACATGATGATGTTGATCACCGGCATCGCTTCGCTGCTCATCAATTTCAATCCGCTGATCAAGCTCGATGGCTACTACATGATGTGCGAGATTCTGCGGTTGGTCGACCTGAAGGAATCCTCCACGGCCTACGTTTCCGCCTGGGTCAAACGGACACATCTGGCGACTTCCGGTTGAGGTCCCTTACGTTCCCCGGCGGTGGAGGTTCGGCTACGTCGCTTACGCGTCTGCTCTCGGGCCTGTACAGCTACACGGTCCTTTACATCGTGGCTCGCTTCGTGGGTAACATTTTTCGGAATTTCGATCCGGACTGGTCCTTCATTCCAGAACTTCGCGACCGCGGCAATCGTCTTCCGCGGACGCATTCGTACCCTGGTGAACTTTATGAAATTCGTCTACCTCGACAAACGGGATCGCGTTCGCGCCTGGTCCATTTCTCGCCATCCCCTGATCCTGGCCGGTGTCCTGGCGATATTCTTGTGCCTTCCGATCCTGCACGAGTCCATACCGGCGCGCTTCATCCTTGAACCACAGCATTCCGTCAAAATACGGGCGATGGTGCCGGGTATGGTGACCGGCGTCTTCGCGGACGAGGGAATGACGGTGGCTTCCGGCGCGCCACTTTTTCGTTTAAGAAATCTTCCGCTGCAATCCCGGCTGGAGCGAAGTGACGCCGACTACACGGTTGCCACCATGCGCGCCACCTCCGCCGTGCTGCACTACTCCGATATCGGTGCCTCCACGCAGGATAGGAATCGGTTGGTCGAGCAATCCCGCAACCTGCGGACGCAAGCAGCCGCACTGGACGTGGTAAGTCCCATGTCGGGGGTAGTTCTGACTCCACGGGTAACTGACTGGCTCTCGTCCTATGTTTCGGCAGGCACCGAACTGGCCGAAGTAGCCGACTTGAGCCAATTGCGGGCGCGCATCTACGTCTCCGAATACGATCTCTACAAGTTGAAAATGGGTTCCCCAGCCCGGTTGATGGTGGACGGCTCGCTCCGCAAAGTGAACACCGTCGTCGCTTCGATCGCCCCCAAGTCTTCCTCTATCGATCCAGGACTCTCGGAGGCCACGCAGTTCAAGGGTTTGCGGCCGCCCAACTTCTACGTGGTGGATATGCCAGTTTCCAATGTCGATGGCCGCCTGAGACCTGGGATGGTTGGACTGGCCCGGATTTATGGGCCGAGGCGCAGCCCCATAGGCCTGTTGTGGGCTGAAGTGAAGCGTTCGTTAGTCCGCAAGCTGTGGTAGGGGGAAAAAAGGACCCCGAGATGTACTCGGGGTCCAGGGAAGTGGGTGACTGTCGGTACCAAACTCGTCGAAGGCGCTTAGTTCTTGGCTACAGCCTGCTTGGCCACAGCGTGCTTGACCACAGCCTGTTTCGCCACAGCCTGCTTGGCTACAGCTTGCTTGGCAACAGCCTGTTTCGCCACAGCGTGCTTGACCACTGCTTGCTTCGCAACAGCGTGCTTCAAAGCCGGGCTGGCGGTCACGCCGGAGACGCTGAAATCTTCCTTCGCGATATTGGCCTTCTTGGTGGTCCTCAGGGTATTAATCAAGCTCTTCTTCTGAATGGACATTCGATCACCCGCTCCTCAGAGATTTTAACTGCGATGCTGGTTCCAGTTTGCATGACGGCTGCCAAAGTCCCGCCCGCCTCGCGTGGCGCAACCCGCATTGAAAACAAAGCGTTTACGTCGAGAGCCCGCGCGGAACCTTAGGAGCTACCAGAGGAATTTTTCACCGACGGTTAAAAATTAACCACCGATAGATTAAATTTTAACCTTATTGTAGGCCGTGCTTCCGACAAAGGTACTTCAGCCGCTGCGGGTCTACCCTCAGCAGGGCCGCCGCGGCGTTCTTTTTGCCTGCGGTCCGGCGCAGCGCCGCGTTGACATAAGCCATCTCGATCCGCAAGAGTTCCGCGTCAAAGTCCACGCCGCCTTCGGGAATCAGGATGGACTCCTGGCCGGTCGCACTGGAGTGCAGCAACTGCTGGGGAAGGTGCTCCAGGGCAATGACCTGGCTATTCACCATTACTACCAGCCGTTGGACCACATTTTCGAGCTCCCTGACGTTACCCGGCCAGCTGAAGCCTTCCAGAATCTCGAGTACGTCCGGCTGCATCGCCTTGAGAGGCTTCTTCGCGGAAGCGCAATAGATCCGCAGGAAGTGGTCTACGAGTAGCGAAATATCCCCGGCCCTCTCCCGCAGGGGAGGTACCACGAGGGGAACCACGTTAATGCGAAAAAAGAGGTCCTCGCGGAAGCGTCCCTTGCGCATGCAGTCTTCCAGGTCGTCGTTCGTCGCGGTGATCAGGCGAAAGTCAATCTTGTGTGCGTTCCTGCCACCTAGCCGCTGTGAGGTTCGCTCCTGCAAGACGCGCAGCAGTTTGCTTTGCAGACTGGGGTTCAACGTGGTGATCTCGTCAAGAAACAGCGTGCCCCCGTGGGCCATCTCGATCAGGCCAGGTTTGGCGCTGTCGGCTCCCGTAAATGCTCCCTTCTCGTATCCGAAGAGTTCGGACTCCATCAGGCTTTCCGGAAGCGCTGAGCAATTCAGGCAAATGAAGGGCTTGTCGGCTCGATTGCCGCACTGGACGATGGAGCGTGCTACGAGCTCTTTGCCCACTCCGCTCTCGCCCCGCAGGACCACCGATGCATTGGTGGACGCCACGGCCTCCACCGATTGATACACTTTTTGCATCGCGGGACTCGAACCGATCAGTCCAAAGAATGACGCCTTGCTCTCGGCCTGCTGGATGACCCGCCGGCCTTCCAGTTCCAGGGCGCGCTTTTCAATGGCACGATTGAGAACGATCTTCAATTCCTCATAGTTGAGAGGCAACAGGAAGAACTCGTCGGCACCGGCTTGGCTAGCTTTCAGCGGTATGGTGCGCTGGATGGACCTGGTACATGCTGCGAGAACGACGTCTTCCCGAATTCTGCGCATTTCTTCAAGGACGTCCAGCCCGTCGCCGACGCCGTCCCCAATGCAATCCAGGTTGAAGAGGATGGCGTGAACTTCCGGTTGCTCGAGTATTCCTTTGATCTCGGCTTCGTTACTGGCAAGCTCCGTCCGGAACGCGAGCCCGAGATGCTGGCGGACCTCACGATAGAAATCGCCGTCATCGGAAATGACGGCTAGCATATGGTGCTCCGCGCTGCCAGGAATCTCGGCCAATCCAAGCTCCGTGTAGCGTGGGATTATAGGAGAGCCTAGCAGCTAGCGGAAGGGCTAACTAGGTCGCGAGCGCGCGCGTCACGCCAAAGACTGGAAAGTTGGTTGGAATGGTAGGCTCGTGGGGACTCGAATCCTAGACCTGTACCGGTTCATGTTCTTGTATCTTACTCATGCAGAACAAAGGTAAGAAGTGATTTATTGACCTTGATTTCGCCGTTGTACGCGATGAACCCCAGCTTCCGGAACTTGTTCATGAATAGGTTGACGCGAGAGCGGGTGGTACCGATTATTTCGGCCAGCGTCTCCTGGGAAACTTTCTGCAGTATCGGCTTGGGAGAACCCTCGTCACCGTAGCGCGCAAGCAGTAAAAGGGCGCGAGCCAATCTCTTTTCCGTCGAATTGAAGAGCTGGTCGATCAGGTCAGCCTCCACGCGAATGTTCCGGGCGAGCATGTACTTGATGAAGCAATCGGAAAAGCCGTGTTCCGCGTGGAGCACGCGAACCATTTCGTCTTTTTCAATAAACAGCACTTTAGTAGCGGCGAGCGCGGTCGCAGTACCCATGCGAATCGTCTGGCCTGCCAGAACGCCCTCGCCCAGAAAGTCACCGGATCCGAAAATCGCTACAACTGCCTCCTTGCCAGTCTCATTCACAACTGTAAGTTTCAAGCTGCCCTTCTGGATATACAGGACGGTGTTGGCCACGTCACCTTGGGAAAAGACAGGTTGTTTTGGAGAGAACTCTACGATCCTTCGCGACGGACCGAGCGATTCGAGGAAAATCTGCGCAGTGAAGGTGTTTTTTCTTCCATGAGAAAGAATGCTTGAGGGCTGAACCCTGTCGAAGGTTGTTAATCGAGCGGTCATACTATCCTCCGGAGTCGCGAGGACCACGGACCATTGCGGTTGTGAGAGCAGGGTAACATCCGAGCGTTGGCCAAAGCTGTCCTAAAAGAAACAGAGAGAGGGTCGCATT
The DNA here is from genome assembly GCA_963819745.1 of uncultured Acidobacteriota bacterium. Classification (GTDB taxonomy): domain Bacteria; phylum Acidobacteriota; class Terriglobia; order Acidiferrales; family UBA7541; genus Acidiferrum. Next base: position 119,999 of record CAWFXG010000019.1, read on the forward strand.
CGAACTAAGCAGTAGTCAGTAGCTTGTCGCCATTATTGTTTTCGAGTTCGACTTCTTTCATCTTTTTTACGCGGTCTTGGCCCAGTCCCATGGTCAGCGCGGTCAATCCGGCAAGTCCTCCCAATTCCATAGTCTCAACGGCTGAGCTGGGAACGATGACGATCGTGGAGTTCTGTTTCAAGCCTTCATACAGCATGTTCATGGCTCGCAGATGGAATGCGACGGGATTGTTGGTATAGGTTTTGGCGGCCTCGCCAAAACTGTCCGCTACCTGGCGCTCAGAATCTCCCAAGATCACGCGGGCCTGACGCTCGCGTTCGGCCTGGGCCTGCATGGACATGGCATTTTCCAAAGCCGGCGGAATCAACACATCCTTGACCTCCACCGAAATCACGTTGATGCCCCACGGCTCGGTGCGCTCATCAATGATCTTTTGCAGGATTCCGCTGATCTTGTCTCGGCCTTCCAGCATCTCCGACAACATGGTTTTGCCGATGACGTCACGCAGTGCCGTCTGGGAAGCCCAGCTAATCGCGCTTTGGTAATCGGCTACGTCGAGAGCGGCCTTCTTGGGGTCGATAATCTTCCAAAACAGAACCGCATCTACATCCACCGGCACGGTATCTTTCGTCAAGGTTTTTTCGGCTTTGAACGAACTCGTCAGCACGCGGGTATCGATCCAGTAAGGAATGGTCTCGATGAGTGGGACGATCAGAAAGAGCCCCGGCCCTTCCAAGGAACGGAACTTACCGAGTCGCAAGACAACCGCCTTACTCCACTGGTCGGCAACCTGGATTGCGGAAGAGATGATGGAGGCAAGGACCACGGAGCAGCCCAGAATCCATAAGCCTGTGAAGTCCGGAGAAACGCGATACATGGCATACGCCGAAGCTGCGCCGATGGCTACAATTACGAAGAATATCAAGACTGGAAATGAGCTGTTCTTTTTCATTTGAATTGCCTCAATGCGATCGCCTTTGCGCACAGCTTGCGATTTTGCGTTAGCTGCTTGGAGGAAGTTGCCAATTTCGTGCAGCAGCGCTGGCACGGATTCCTGAACAGCGACTTTGCCGCTGTGAATTTCATGGCGGTCTACAACGGCATCTTAGACGCTGGAAAAGGGCTTTTCTGTCCTGAATGATACATATCCGAATGCGAATAACAGAATTCGAAACCACACTCTAGATCGTAATTCGGTGTCTTTTACGAGCAATTTCTGCCGATGCTCGGCGACTAATTGTTGAAGCGTTCCCAATAGCGCACAAGAGTCTCGAAGTCCTCCTTGAGCCAAATCGGAGTTCGTAATGCAGAATTGGAAGATTCTGTGTTCCGTGCCGGCGAGAACAGCACGGCCTTTTAACCCCCGCTGTGCAAAACGGAACAGTTTCCTAGGTAGCACGCTGTCATATTTCAAGTGGGGACTTAGGTTTTTGAGCTGAGAAGACTGATGTCTAGGGAGATTCTGAAATGTCCACACAAAATTCAGTTGTTGCGGTGTACACAACGCACACCGAAGCGGACCAAGCGGTGAAGGAACTGCAACGAGGCGGAGTCGACATGAAGAAACTGTCGATCGTCGGTAAGGGGTATCACACCGACGAGCACGCGGTAGGCTACTACAACACTGGCGATCGTATGAAGTACTGGGGCAAAGTCGGCGCGTTCTGGGGAGGTTTCTGGGGGCTCTTGTTCGGCTCTGCTTTTTTCATGATTCCGGGCCTCGGTCCAATCCTAGCAGCGGGACCGGTAGTTGGTTGGATTGTGGGCGCGCTCGAAAGCGCAGTCATGTTCGGAGGACTGGGGGCACTAGGAGCAGGTCTCTTCAGCATGGGAATACCCAAGGACAGCATCGTGAAATACGAAGCCGCACTAAAGACGGATCAGTTCCTACTGATCGCCCACGGGACGGCCGCAGAGGTGGCTAAGGCGAAGGAAATCATCGAAACCACGCATCCTTCTCACTGTGCAGTGCATTCGGGCGAAATGGCAACAGCAGCCGGAGTCTAGCCTGCCGGAGTGTTGAGCGAACGGAGCTTTGTGGGGCTGCTTGCATTCGCCGCGTTTTATCTTCAGGCGGAAGCACGACATCCGGTCCAATCACGGCGGAAATAACCGTGGAGCTTCAGAGCTGGCATTCCTTGGAATCGAGCTCGAGGAAAAGCAAAGCGCCGCGAATGTGCGTGATTCACGCGGACGTCCAACGCATGATTGTCAATTTGGCTTGCGGCGTTCTCGGCATTGGTGAAAAAGGAGAATTGATCCATTGATGAGACAAACTTTGTCGTTGGAGCTTACCAGCGATAATTCCCCAACTCTTTCCCCGGAACTGCTCCACAAAATGGACGCCTACTGGCGCGCCGCCAACTACCTGTCGGTCGGCCAGATTTATCTGTACGACAATCCACTGCTGAAGCAGACGTTGAAACTATCGCACGTGAAGCCGCTGGTGGTCGGACACTGGGGGACGACGCCTGGCCAGAACTTCATCTACGTGCACTTGAACCGAGTCATCAAAAAGTATGACTTGGATATGTTCTACATCGCAGGTCCGGGACATGGCGGCCCGGCCCTTGTAGGCAACGTTTATCTCGAGGGGACCTACAGCGAAGTCTATCCCAACATTACCCCGGACGAAGCCGGGATGAAGAAGCTGTTCAAGCAATTCTCGTTTCCCGGCGGAATTTCGAGCCATGTCGCACCGACGACGCCTGGGTCGATTCACGAAGGCGGCGAGCTGGGATATTCGCTGAGCCATGCGTTTGGAGCGGCGTTCGATAATCCCGAGCTCGTCGTTGCCTGCATCATCGGCGACGGCGAAGCGGAAACCGGGCCTCTGGCGACGGCGTGGCAGTCCAACAAACTTCTCAACCCCATTACCGACGGAGCCGTGCTACCGATCCTGCACCTCAACGGCTACAAGATCAGTAATCCGACCGTGCTGGCCCGCATCGAGCACGAAGAATTAGAACAATTTCTCCGAGGCTGCGGCTGGACGCCCTACTTTGTAGAAGGCGATGAGCCGGCAAAGATGCATGAACTCATGGCCAGCACTTTGGATAAAGTCATCGAGGACATCCGGGAAATCCAAAAGAACGCGCGAACAAACAACGATACCACCCGGCCGCGTTGGCCCCTGATCGTTCTCAAGTCACCTAAGGGCTGGACGGGGCCGAAGATCGTGGACGGCCTCCCAGTCGAGGGCACATTTCGAGCGCACCAAGTTCCCCTTTTGGTGGATCCCGAGCATCCCGAGCATGTCCAGCAGCTTGAAAGCTGGATGAAGAGTTACAAGGCCGAGGAACTGTTCGATGAGAACGGGCGGCTCATCGCGGAATTGGCTGAACTAGCGCCGGCGGGCGACCGCCGGATGGGCGCCAATCCGCACACCAACGGGGGACTCTTACTGCGCGACCTGCGCATGCCGGATTTTCATCTTCACGCCGTGAATGTGCCTTCGCCCGGTGCCGTAAACGGTCAAGATACGATCGTCCTGGGGAAATTCCTCCGCGACGTTGCCAAGCTGAATGAGGATGAACATAATTTTCGCGTCTTTGGTCCCGATGAGACGCTCTCGAATCTTCTCGGCGCGGTTTTCGAATTCACGAATCGCCAGTGGGACGCCCGGGAAGAAAAGAATGATGAATTCCTCGCGCCGGCCGGCCGCGTGCTGGACTCGATGCTCAGCGAGCACCAGTGCGAGGGTTGGTTGGAGGGTTATCTCCTGACCGGAAGGCACGGGTTGTTCAACAGCTACGAGGCTTTCATTCGCATCGTGGACTCGATGTTCAGCCAGCACGCCAAGTGGCTGAAGGTAACCCTGGAACTGCCCTGGCGCCGGAAAATCGCCTCGCTGAACTATCTGCTCGCCTCTCACGTCTGGCAACAGGATCACAACGGGTTCACCCACCAGGATCCTGGTTTCCTCGACCACGTCATCAATAAGAAGGCCGATATCGTTCGCGTTTATCTTCCGCCCGATGCCAATTGCTTGCTGTCGGTCTTCGATCACTGCCTGCGCAGCCGGCATTACGTAAACGTGGTGGTGGCAGGCAAGCACGCTCTACCGCAGTGGCTGACCATGGATGCGGCAGTCGTGCATTGCACCGAAGGAATTGGCATCTGGCAATGGGCCAGCAACGACCAAGGCACCGAACCGGACGTGGTCATGGCTTGCTGCGGTGACACGCCCACTCTGGAGATACTGGCGGCCGTTTCCATCCTGCGCGAGCATCTGCCCGATCTGAAAATTCGAGTGATCAATGTCGTCGATCTGATGAAGCTACAATCAGCCAGCGAGCACCCTCACGGCCTCCGTGAAGCAGATTACGATTCGCTCTTCACGAAAGACAAGCACATCATTTTTGGTTTTCATGGTTATCCGACGCTGGTCCATCGGCTGACCTACCGTCGCACTAACCGCAATCTCCACGTCCGAGGGTACAAGGAAGAAGGCACGATCACGACGGCTTTTGACATGAGGGTGCAGAACGACCTCGACCGTTTCCACTTGGTGCAGGATGTGGTCGATCGCCTTGCTCGCTTGGGTTCCAAGGGCGCCTACCTGAAGCAGCAGATGCAGGACAAGCTCATCGAGCATAAGCACTACATCGACCAGCACGGTCAAGACCTGCCAGAGATTCGTAACTGGAAATGGGGGGCGGCTAAATGAATACCCAAAAGCTCACAGATACCGCGAAGGCGCTGGTCGCCGGCGACAAGGGCTTGCTGGCAATGGATGAGAGCAATCCGACCTGCAATAAACGCTTTGCCAGGTTGGGAATTCCGCAGACCGAGGAAGCCCGACGCGCATACCGAGAGTTGATTGTAACTACACCTCACCTCGGTGAGTCCATTAGTGGCGCGATCCTCTACGACGAGACGATCCGTCAGAAGACGAAAGACGGCACCCCCTTTGCGAAAGCCATCACCGATGCGGGAATCATTCCCGGAATCAAAGTTGACACCGGTGCAAAATCCTTGGCGGGTCATCCCGGAGAAAAAATAACCGAGGGTTTAGACGGTTTGCGGGATCGCCTCGCCGAATACGTTCAAATGGGGGCGCGCTTTGCCAAATGGCGCGCCGTGATTGTCATCAGCGACGGGCTTCCCAGTCGAGGTTGTATCGAATCCAACGCGAATGCGTTAGCTCGTTATGCCGCCCTGTGCCAGGAGGTCGGACTGGTCCCACTCGTCGAGCCGGAAGTGCTCATGAACGGCGAACATACCTTGGAGCAGTGCAGCAAAGTAACGGAAGAAGTCCTACGAGCAGTTTTCAATCACCTATACGCACAGGGAGTGATGCTGGAGGGCATGATCCTGAAGCCCAACATGGTGCTTCCGGGATTGACCTGCCCCGAACAAGTGCCGGCGGACGAGGTGGCCGATACTACAGTGACGTGTTTCTTGCGTGCCGTGCCCGCCGCCGTTCCAGGGATTGCGTTCTTGTCGGGTGGTCAATCAGGGGAATTGGCCTCGGCGCGTTTGAATGCGATGAATGTCAGATTCAAGTCGCGAATGCCTTGGGCGTTGACGTTCTCCTTTGCCCGCGCCATTCAGCAACCAGCTTTGGAGATTTGGCAAGGCCAACAAGTGAACGTGTTGGCGGCGCAGCATGCTCTCTATCATCGAGCCACGTGCGACCGCGCCGCGCGCCGGGGCGAATACAACGCAGCGATGGAAATAGGAGTTAGTCAGGAACAGCATCACGTAGCACAAGCATCGCGTTGACGAACACGGCCAAGACTTGCGCGTCCGTGAGTCGAAAGAGATCGGTAACAGCGCAGTCCTGACATCATTGGAGACGCCCTCGAGAAGAAGGGGAACTATGCATGAGAGAAAGCACAATCACGGCCAGCACATAGCGGTGGATGGCCAGCATGTTCATTACGACACATTCCCTTACTGGAAGCGCGCTCATCAGGATTGGCGTTTTTGGATTGGCATGTTGCTTATGGTGGTGGCCATAACTGTCTATGTCATGAGCGATGACTTGTCGCTCGTACTCCACAGCCAGCCGCGGCGGCCGGCGTCAACTGCCGTCAGGAAATAGTGAAGGTCCATGAACTTGTAATAAGGAACGAAAACACGTGAAATCACGAAGTTATAAGGACGGCGCGGGATCTCCTCCGGGAGAGATAGGCCTGCTGGCGAAAGAGGAGAGTGAAGAGCAAGACCGCCTGAGTGAAACACATCTATATCCGCTGCAATTCGAACCCATCTTTCAGTACCGCCTCTGGGGAGGCCGTTGTTTGGCCGACCTGCTCGCCGCTCCGCTGCCGGCGGATGGTCCGATCGGAGAAGCGTGGGTGCTCAGCGACCGCGATGACCATTCGAGTCTTGTTGCTAGTGGACCTCTCAAGGGGCAAACAATTGCTCAATTGCTGGAACACTCACGGGAAGAAATATTGGGAAGGCTGGCCAGGCGCTTCCGCCGATTTCCGCTGTTGCTGAAGTTTCTCGATGTGCGCGAAATGCTATCCGTCCAGGTGCATCCCTCGGATGCACAAACCAACCTGTTGCCAGCCGGCGAAACCGGAAAGACAGAGGCATGGGTCGTACTCGAGGCGGGAGCGAAGAGCCGCATTTATGCAGGCCTGAAGCCAGGTACCAATGCAGACGATCTGCGGCGGGCGCTCAAGAACAAATCGATCGCGGACGACCTCGTATTCTTCACGCCGAAGCCGGGCGACGGCGTTTTCGTGCCGGCCGGGACGGTTCACTCACTCGGCGACGGCGTCGTCGTGTTCGAGGTGCAAGAGAACAGCGACGTAACGTTTCGCCTGTACGACTGGGACCATATTGACGCGAAGACGGGCCACCCGCGGCCACTCCAAGTCGATCGGGCGCTTGCCAGCATTGACTTCACGGATGCTGCTGCCGGTTTAGTAAGGCCCGTGCTGGAGGCGACGGCGCCCGTAGTGCGCGAGAAACTCTTCCATTGTGAACATTTCTGGTTGTGGCGTTTGCGCGGCCAAGCGCCATTTACTGTGGGCGCCGCTGGTGTTCCCCGGGTGCTCGTATGCATCGAGGGCTCCGGAAAGATCGAGAGCGGCGGCGCAACCTATCCCATCGGAAAAGGCGAGGTATTGCTGTTGCCGGCAGTGGTCGGAGCTTGTGCGTTCCGTCCTAGCGGTGTGGTGAATTTGCTGGAGATTGGAATACCGGAATAGTTTGCGGCCTGGTAGCAGCAGCATGGTGGCAAGCCGGCAAAGACTGCTCCAGCGACGCAGGTAGCCAGAGGTGGCTGATTTGTGAAAAAGCTGATTGTCTTTGATCTGGACGGCACACTTGCCGAAAGTAAATCGTCTCTCGATACCGAGATGGCGGCGCTGCTCCATGACCTGCTCGGCGTCGTCAAAGTGGCGATAATCTCCGGCGGCGATTGGCCGCAGTTTGAAAAGCAACTGCTCGCCAATCTTCCCCATGACCAATGCCTGGCGAACCTGTCACTCCTTCCCACATGCGGAACAAAATTCTTCGAATATAAGACCGACTGGCGGAAACTTTACTCAGAGGATTTCGCCGCGGATGAAAAAAAGAAAATCATCTGTTCACTGAAGAAGGCCGTAGCGGAGGCAGGCTTCCAGGTGGAAAAGGCCTGGGGAGAAGTCATTGAAGACCGCGGCAGCCAGATAACCTTTTCGGCGTTGGGTCAGCGAGCCCCCTTAGAAGAAAAGGACAAGTGGGATCCTGATTACAGCAAGCGCAAAAAAATCAAAGGGATCCTCGACCCTTTGATTCCAGGATTTTCTGTTCGAATGGGCGGCGCGACCTCCATCGACGTCACAAAACCGGGTATCGACAAAGCTTACGGAATCAAGAAATTGCGAGACCTTTTAGGGATTTCCCTGAAAGAAATGATTTTCATCGGGGATGCCTTGTTCCCCGGTGGGAACGACTATCCGGCTGAAGAGGCAGGCGTTATCTCGATCCCAGTTCGTGGTCCGAACGAGACTAAGCCGGTCATCAAAGCAATCAGCGCTTGCCTAGAGAGCAGTCTATGAGTGCGGCCTCGCGAGTAAATGTGGTGAGTGGATTCAACCTGCAACGTCTGGGCATGTTGATGGAGCCCGAGCGGGGTAATCCTCAGGAGATCGAAGGCGTCCTGAATCCCGCTGCTGTTCGGGGCCCCGATGGCGGTCTCTATTTATTTCCGCGGATGGTCGCGCGAGGAAATTACTCGCGCATCGGCATTGTGCGCGTGCAATTCAATGAAGCCGGCGATCCCATGGGAGTCGAACGACTCGGCATCGCACTAGAGCCGGAAGCCGATTATGAACGGCGGCCCGATGGCGGCGGGGGCTGCGAAGACCCTCGTATCACGTTCGTGGAACCAGTCCAGCGCTACATCATGTCCTACACAGCATTTTCGCCAGAAGGACCGCGTATCGCCCTGGCATCCTCAGCGGACCTGTTCCACTGGCAGCGTCTGGGGCTAGCGACCTTTGGTCCGTACCCCGGCACTGAATTCGGCGATGTGGATGACAAGGATGCCAGTCTTTTCCCCATCGCCATCCCCAATCCCTCCGGACATCCGGAACTTGCCATCCTGCACCGGCCACTTTTCCCCGGCACTCGTCCAGAGGAAACGGCCTGCGATGCTGGGTCCCGTGAGGTTGACCTCGATCGCGAAAGCGTCTGGATTTCCTACTGCCCGATGGCCTTGCCGGGACCAAAACCAAATCGCTTGGGCCAGTTTAGCTCTCACCATCGGCTGGCGACTCCGGTGTCGCCGTGGGAGCGGCTCAAAATCGGTGGTGGTACTCCACCCATCCTAACTCGGCACGGCTGGCTGATTATTTACCACGGCGTGAGCGAAGCGCCGAAGCGGAACGATGACCTACACCCCTTGCGGTACTCAGCCGGGTTGATGGTGCTTACTAGAGATCATCCGCAGTTGATTCGCTATCGTTCGCAGGAGCCAATCTTGACGCCGGAACTGCCGCAAGAACGCAACGGGATGGTAGCCAATGTTGTGTTTCCCACGGGCATCGACCGCCGCGACGATCTTGGCGCACCGGACCGCTTCGACGTCTATTACGGCATGGCCGACAAGCGGATCGGTGTAGCACGCCTCAACTTACCTGATGTCTTGCCGGCGGGAGGAGTCGCTGACTCGCCAGGAGCGAAAGTGTAAGGCATTCGATTTTAGGAATTCAAAATCGCGAATGAAGCTTCTTCGACAGCACCAGTCCACCGACTTTCCAAGAGCGCGCGGAGCGAGATTCGGTGGCGGGAAAGAGAACAGGAAGGATACACAGTATGAGAGCCGTTGACGAACAGACAAAAGCTCCCGAATCAAAGCCCACTAGCCCCACATCGAAGTCTGGGTCCCACCCCGATGCCAAAGACGATCTGAAAACCCTGCCAATGGCAGAGCTGGAGAAGAAATTGGGTTCGTCCGCGAAGGGCATCAGCCAAGCCGAGGCGCAGAAGCGGCTTGCGCAATATGGTCCGAACCAGATCGCGGAAAAGAAAAGCAATGTACTCCTGAAGTTCCTCAGCTATTTCTGGGGGCCCATTCCGTGGATGATCGAAGCTGCGGTGATTCTGTCGGGGCTCGTTCGGCACTGGCTTGATTTCTTCATTATTCTCTTTCTGCTTTTCTCCAACGCGGTGGTGGCCTTTTGGGAGGAACATCAGGCGGGCAACGAAATTGCCGCGTTGCGGGCCAAGTTGGCAGTGACGGCCAAGGCGCTGCGAGATGGAAAGTGGGGTGCCCCGAAAGTCGCGGATCTCGTGCCAGGCGACGTCATCCGTCTGCGGCTGGGGGATATCGTGCCGGCCGATGCACGCTTGTTGGCAGGAGATCCCATTCAAGTCGATCAGTCCGCATTGACCGGAGAATCTTTGCCTGTGACGCGCAAGCCGGGCGAGGCGGTGTTTTCTGGCTCGATTATCAAGAGGGGCGAAGCCGACGCGATGGTCTACGCCACCGGTGAGAAGACCTACTTTGGCAAGACGGCGCAGTTGGTCCAGGGAGCTCATACCGTCAGCCATTTCCAGCGCGCCGTGCTCAAAATTGGCAACTACCTGATCGTTCTCGCGGTGGCCTTGGTGGCGGTGATCGTCACCGTGGCGTTCTTCCGCCACGATCCAATCCTCAGTACTTTGGAGTTCGCCCTGGTGCTTCTGGTGGCCGCGATCCCCGTGGCGATGCCCACGGTGCTGTCCGTAACGATGGCAGTCGGCGCACGTCTGCTGGCAAAAAAACAGGCGATCGTGACCAAGCTGTCGGCCATCGAGGAACTAGCTGGCGTGGATGTGTTGTGCTCGGACAAGACTGGCACTCTCACCCAAAATAAATTGACGCTGGGCGATCCCTTCTGCCTGAACAATACCGCGGCGGACCAGGTCATTCTATGGGCCGCACTGGCCTCGCGTGCCGAAGACAAGGACACCATCGACCTGGCCGTGATCGGTGGCGTAAAGGACGATAAGGCGCTAAAGGCTTATCAAGTGCTCCATTTCCAGCCGTTCGACCCGGTGCATAAGCGCACGGAAGCCACTGTCAAAGCTTCGGACGGGAAGCAGTTCGTTGTGGCCAAAGGTGCACCACAGGTAATTTTGGAAATGTCCAGCAACGCCGGCGAAGTAAAACCCGCCGTCGAGAAAGCCGTCAACGAGTTTGCCAGCCGCGGCTTTCGTTCCTTGGGCGTAGCCAGGGCGGATCAGGAAAATAAATGGCAGTTTGTCGGCGTGTTGCCGATGTTCGATCCACCTCGCGAGCAGGCCAAAATAACCATCGCGAGCGCCGGGCAAATGGGCGTGAGAGTCAAGATGGTCACCGGCGACCAATTGGCTATCGCCCAGGAAACCGCCCGTCAACTGGGGATGGGCACGAACATCCTTGACGCCACGGTGTTACGCGATTCGAAGAATCAACAGTCGGCGCAATCGGTAGATTCCATCGAAAAAGCAGACGGGTTCGCCCAAGTATTCCCCGAAGACAAATACAACATTGTCGACGTGTTGCAAAAGCACGGCCACATCATTGGCATGACGGGTGACGGGGTGAACGATGCCCCCGCACTGAAGAAGGCGGACTGCGGGATTGCAGTGTCCGGAGCGACAGACGCGGCGCGCGCCGCGGCTTCCATCGTATTGCTGGCGTCAGGCCTGTCGGTGATCATCGACGCGGTCAAGGAGAGCCGCCGCATATTCCAGCGGATGAACAGCTACGCAATCTACCGCATCGCCGAAACACTGCGCGTGCTGTTCTTCATGACTCTGGCAATCCTGGTCTTTAATTTCTACCCTGTAACGGCGGTGATGATTGTGATGCTGGCTCTGCTCAACGATGGAGCCATTCTGTCGATCGCCTATGACAACGTTCATTACAAGGACAAGCCCGAGGCCTGGAACATGCGTCTGGTGCTAGGCATCTCCACGGTGCTGGGCATCATGGGGGTCGTAGCTGCGTTTGGCCTGTTCTATCTTGGCGAACGGGTATTTCACCTCGACTATGCACACATCCAGTCGTTGATGTACTTGAAGCTTTCCGTGGCAGGACATTTGACGATTTTTCTGACCCGGACCCGCGGTCCGTTCTGGTCCATCCGCCCCGCTCGGATTTTATGGGTGGCCGTGCTCGGGACGCAAACAATCGCCACTCTGATTGCGGTCTATGGGTTGTTCATGACACCCCTCGGGTGGGGTTGGGCAGGGTTCGTTTGGGGCTATGCCCTGATTTGGGCCCTCGTGAATGACCGAGTGAAATTGCTCGCCTATCGGATCCTTGACCGCACGAAAGCTCCACTATCCGTCAACAAGACGCCCAATATTACGACCGCAGATTGCCGCTCGCGCCTATGAACTCTACGAACAGCGCGTTCGAGGAAAAAGTCCGGCGGATCAAGACTGGCAAGAAGCAGAGCGCGAGATCCGGAAGGATCCGGCGGCAAAGGCGAAGGCCGTATGAACGGCCTCCGGTGCGGCGTGAGTTGCGAGCGTAGCCGGTGCGCTGCGTAACGCCAAAAGGATTAAGAATGAAAATCAATTCAAAGGATTTTAGGGTGCGGGCTGGGAAGAAGGTCAAACTCCGAGATTGGCCGACGATCACAAAACCGTTCTATAAGTCGACGAAGCGGTATAAAGAACTCCTTGAGGAACACGTTGCGGAATTGAGCTCGCTGCAACGCCTTCACTACGCTTCCGGTCACTATGCACTGCTCCTGATCTTTCAGGCTTTGGACGCGGCCGGCAAGGACGGCGCCATTCGGCACGTTATGTCCGGGGTGAATCCGCAAGGCTGCGAGGTTTTCAGTTTCAAACAGCCGAGCGCCGAAGAACTGAAACATGACTTTCTCTGGCGCACTACGTGCCGTCTTCCCGAACGTGGGCGTATCGGCATCTTCAATCGCTCTTACTACGAGGAGGTGCTGGTCGTTCGCGTGCATCCGGAGATTCTTCGCAGCCAGGGCCTCGAAAAGGAGTTGCGCGACGAGAAGACCTTTTGGGAGAAACGTTACGATTCCATCGTCGATTTGGAGGATCATCTCCACCGTAACGGCACCCGGATCGTCAAATTCTTTCTGCACTTATCGAAGAATGAACAACGAAAGCGTTTCCTCGAGCGAATAGATGAGAAGGACAAGAATTGGAAATTCAGCGCTCGCGGACATTCACGAAAGAAAATTCTGGAAGCAATACACGAAGGCGTACGAGGAGTGTCTGCACGCTACAAGCACCCATCACGCACCCTGGTACGTCGTTCCCGCCGATGATAAAGAGAACGCCCGGCTGATCGTTTCCCGAATTGTTATCGATGCCTTCGAAGATCTGAAGATGGCCTATCCCAAGACCACGCCAAAACGTCGGCGAGAATTGAAGTCAATCGGTAAGCAACTCGCGAAGTGAATTGTTGAATTGTGGGCCAATAGTTGACGAACCTTTGAATAGAGAGTGGAACTCTGATGGCAACTTCCCGTTCGGATGCTCTGGTGCTCTTCGGTGTGACTGGCGATCTTGCCCACAAGATGATCTTCCCGGCCCTCTATGCGATGGCGAAACGGGGCGCCCTCAAGGTGCCGATCATCGGCGTCGCTTTCCCGAAGTGGAGTCTGAAACGTTTACGCAAACGCATCTCGGACAGTATCAAACGATCTGGGGGCATCGATAACAAGCGTGCCTTCCAGCAACTTATTTCATTGTTCACCTACGTGAGCGGAGACTATAAAGACCCCGCTACATTCACGGCGTTAAAAAAGGCGCTGGGCAACGCTCGCCGCCCTGCACATTATTTAGCGATCCCTCCGTCCCTTTTCGAGACCGTGATCAAAGGGCTTGGCACCGCGAGTTTGTCCGAGCGTGCGCGCGTAATAGTCGAAAAGCCGTTCGGACGCGATCTGGCTTCCGCGCGGGAACTCAATCGAGTCGCGAGGTCGGTGTTCCCGGAAGATTCGATCTTCCGCATCGACCACTTCCTCGGGAAGGAAGCGATCATGAATATCCTCTATTTTCGCTTCGCCAATTCCTTTCTCGAGCCGATCTGGAATCGCAACTATGTGGCCAGTGTTCAGATCACCATGGCCGAGGATTTCGGTGTGAAACGGCCGCGGCGCGTTTTACGAAACCGCCGGGTGCTTGCGCGACGTGATCGAGAACCACCTCTTCCAGATCGTCGCGCTACTTGCCATGGAGCCGCCGTCCGGCAGGGACTTTGGAGCCGTGCACGACGAGAAAGCCAAGGTCTTTCAAGCCATGCGTCTGCTGAAATCCGACGATTTGGTGCGCGGTCAGTACATTGGGTACCGGAAAGAGCCGGATGTTGCGAAAAACTCCGATGTCGAAACCTTTTGCGCTCTACGGCTTTTCATCGATTCATGGCGCTGGGAAGGAGTGCCGTGGTACATCCGTTCCGGCAAATACCTTCCCGACACCGCGACTGAGGTCCTGGTCGAACTTAAGTCGCCTCCACAGAAACTTTTCGCTGACTCGACACCGAAAACGGGGCTGGCGAATTATTTGCGCTTCCGCCTTTCCCCAAGCTCGGCGGTCGCCATCGCCGCTCGAGTTAAGCTCCCAGGAAAGGAGTTCATTGGGGATCAGCGAGAGCTCTACCTGTTTGAAGAACAACCGGGAGAGGAGACGCCCTACGAGCGACTTTTGGGGGACGCCATGATCGGAGACGGGGCACTTTTCACCCGTGAAGATGCGGTTGAGGCTGCCTGGGCGGTGGTCGATCCTGTGCTCAGAAAGCACCACCGCGTACGCCGGTACAGGCGTCACAGCTGGGGCCCGAAAGACGCTGAGGCAATCATCGCTTCAGACGGCGGATGGCACAACCCCAATCCTAGAGATGGATCAAGATCATGAGCCTGCCCAGACGCTATCTCTCTTAGCCATGATGTAGTCCTCACCCTTCCCGCACAAACCGACAGTGAAAAACTGTTGAATTCGCTCTGGTACAGATCTGTGGAGGTGGACGTTACTTTCCATCACTTATCAGTGCGTCGGGATCGTCTACGCCAAGGGAGCCTTGCGCGGCGATCCTGCCGGCGGCCGTGGGCTTTCCTTTAAGAATCCACTCAAAGGCTACTCCGATTAGGGCGCCCACAGCTGGCCCGACGATGTAGATCCAAGTCGTGCGGAAGTCGCCGCGCACCAGATCCGGCACGAGCGAACGCACCGGGTTCATTGAAGCGCCCGAAACCGGCGCCGACCATAATCCTGCTAACGCAATATACCCACCTACGGCGATTGCGCCGTTCGTACCGATGTTCCGCGCACCAGAAGCCGTACCTAGGATCGTGTTCACCAGTCCGGCCGTGAGCACCACTTCCATCGCGAGTGCTTTCGCGTAAGTCACGCCGCTCCCCGGCGACGTCGCGCCGAGAGCGCCAACCGTTCCGAACATGATTCGAAGAAAAACAGCCGCGCCGAGGCCTCCGATGACCTGCCCCACGACGTAGCCCGGAACTCTCTTCCACGGAAAGTTGCGCCGCACTGCAAACGCTAACGTGACCGCTGGATTCAAATGTGCGCCGCTCACTGAACCCATAAAGTAAATGATAGCCATCACCATAATTCCCGGCGCAACCACGATCATGGCCAGGGTTACCCGCCCGTTGCTCGTCGCCGAAACGACGCCCCCACCAGCAGCAACCAGCACCAATAGGAATGTGCCCCAGATTTCCGCGAAAACGCGTCGCCACTCAAGGGAAGGATCAAAAAAATCGGGCGCTACCTGCCGATGGACCATCAGTTGCTTTTGCGCGGCCTCTGGCCGACCACGCTCAATCGACTCCATGCTCACCTCCAGTTCAACGCTTGGTACGCGAAATGCTCGCGAAGCACCACCGCCATCGCAAGAAAAATGCTCAAGTCTTCCCGTGTTGGACAACTTCCACGGGCATGTGGCTCAGCCTTGCGAAAACGCGGCTCCGACGCCGTAAGGGCCACCAATCGTAAAGATAGATCTGCATCGGTCGCCACATGGCGACCCATCCTGCGATCGTAAGACTCTCGCGGAGGACGCCAGCCCAGGTGCTTGCCTCACCATGCAACAGAGTCTGGATGATAACGAGGCAGACGGCCAGGAATAGTAAACCGATGACCAGACTTGTGCGGCCTTGTTTCATCAAGCGACTAAACTCCAATTTGGTCAGTGTGGCGCGGTGAGCGAAGTAATTGTGCACGGCTTCCCGGACCATTCCCTTGGGATCCTCGGTCGGCCACTGCTCCAGGTAGATGCGCAATCTCACCGGTGCGCCGGGCGGAAACTCCTGCGCCCAACTTACGATGAATTCCTCTGCGTCGTCATCGAGGTCCTTTTCGATGAAGGGTGACGGGTCCATCGAGTTGAAGAGTTGGTTTATGTCATGCAGATTCAATTTGATGGTGTGCGAGGTTGCAGGGCCAGGCGGCGGATTGCCCTCCGAGGGAAAGCGCATCAGTGGTCTCCACTGGTTTTTAGGGGGCACCGCAAGGGTCAGCTTTGGTCCAGCAAAAAGCTTATCCTAACACAACCGGTAGCCACGAGATGGCGCGGTCAAGCATTGTGGCCAAAATCCATCAAGCGCGGTCTAACAGCATCAAGAACAGTACCAACTACATTTTCTGCTACAAGTTTGTTGGGTTCCATTGAGGCGCACGGGAAGATACAGTCGGCGAGTGCCTGGCCTTTCCCAAGCAATGCAAAGGGCAGCTCCAATGGATTCGCATAATCCTGTGGGTTTGGATTGGTACCTTCATCATGCCGACGTCTCGGCTGCCTACGAGGAACATCCGGATTCGGCTAATGCGCGGCATCTGCCAATCTTGTTGAGGTTAGCGACGGGGGTCAAAGAGAAAAGAGGAGCGAAGCTTGGGAGGAACAATAGCGACCATGGCTCGCCGGAAAAAAAAGGCCGGAACCGGGTTCCGGCCTTCCTCGACTGCAGAGCGCCAAAGGTGGGCTTTGGACGCCCTCAAAAACTAACGCGAAAGAAAGCCTGGCCCTGGCGGGGCGTGTTGCCTTGACAGGGGCTGCTACCTCCACTGCCATTGGGGCTGACCACACCGAAGTTTCCAGGACCATCCTGGACATTGTTGTCCAAGCCTTGATTAACGCCGCATATCTGCATGCGATTGAGAACGTTAAAGAATTCCACGCGTAATTCGGCGGAGACGCGCTCGCCGAAGAAGAATTTCTTGGCTAACGCGAAATTTTCGTTGGCATTGAAGGGTTGACGTAGCCCGCCGACAACGCGCGGCTCATTCCCCGCGGTAAAGCCCGGGTCGGAGAACGCTGCGGTGTTAAAAACGGGAAGACCCTTGTAGTAGTTGTTGTAGTCGAGGTGAAGGCCGGCGGAAGGATCGAAATTGGCTCGGTTAAAGCCGTTCAGGAAGGGATCGTTATTGTTCGAATAAACGGTGTTTGGTGTCCCGCTGGCGTATTGAAAGACGCCGCTGACCTGCCAGCCGCCCAGAATATTCTTGGCTACCAGTCCACCCTTGTTCAGGAACCGCTTGCCCGGTCCGATAGGCAACTCGTAAACAGTACTGATGTTGAGCAGGTGGGTCTGATCGTTGCCGGCGATGGACCATTCGGCCTTCTGGTTGAAGCGGTTCTCCGAACCGAAGTTGAAGGAGGCGAAACCGGTGTCGGTGTTGGACATGGTCTTAGAGAGGGTGTACGACACCAGGAAACTCAGACCGCTTGAGTAGCGCTTCTGAGCTTGAACCTGCAAGGCGTTGTAAAAGGCGGTGCCATTGGTATCGAACTGGTTGAAGAGACCACCCGCGGACTCGCTGGGGTTAAACATCGGGTGCGGAAGCAGGGCTTGCGAGAGGCCCGCGCCGGGTCCGTAGTCGCATAGGAAATTCGTATAGGGAGTGAAGAAGGTTCCGGTGGCACCGGGGTTGTTACTGGCCGCGGGACAAGTCACGCTAGCAGAGGCAAAGCCCGCGGACTGCAGCGCGGCCTGCGACGCTGCTGAGGTCCAAGCGAAATTCGGTGAGCCCGGCGACATCAAGCAGTTTGGATCGCCGGGATTGGCGCTGGGGCAGAAGTTAGACAGGAAAGTGGGGTTGGTCTGGTTGATAGGATTGAGCATGGAGGGCAGGTGGAGCACGCGATTGCCGATGTACGAGACGGAAAGGAACATGTTGTAAGGCAATTCGCGTTGAATTCCCACATTCCAGGCCTGCGAGAAAGGATATCGGCCCGGGTCACGGCCAAACTGATGCAACACACCGGTGGAGTTGAACAACTCCGGCGAAAAATCGGTGGCTGGAGGAACTGCCAGCGGATTGCCGTCCCATTGGCCGTAGTGAGCCACGTTGGAGCCTAAAGAGTTGACATTGGTGATGCCCGCCAGCAGGTTTCCGTAGCCGACGGCGAGTTTGTTGTCGCCATACTCGTAGGCGCCACCATCCAGGAAGTTGAGCGCAAAACCCGCGAGAAGGACGGTTTTGGGGTTCCACGAGTAGGCGAAACCCACGCGAGGACTAAAGTGGCGCCATTGGATATCGGCCCGGTGGAAACCGGAGCAGGTCGCGCAAGTCCCAATGACGTTTGCGGCACCCAGCAGCGCTTGACCAGTGGCAGGATCAATTGCGCCGGGGTTGGGAGCCTGCGGGTCAAAAAACACGATCTGGTTCTCGGGTTGGCCATCCACAGCCTTGGTGATGAATGGCACCATGATGTCCCAACGCAGCCCAACATTCACGGTGAGCTTACGCGTTACCTTGATGTCGTCCTGAAAATACGGCGCGACGTAGAAATTACGGAGTTTCGTCTCCAGCGCGAATTGCCGCTGGGCAGCATCGGCCTGGCCCAGCAGGAAGCTCGCGAAGCCGCTGCCCGTTCCGTTAATGTTCAGGGGATCGGCGGTGCTGCGGCTGCTGAAGGTGAAGCTGCCTCCGCATTGCTGGCACTCATGATCGTCCTGGTAGGAGCGCCGGACCTCAAAGCCGATGTTCATGCTGTGGCGGCCTTTGGTCCACAACCAGTTGTTGTCGAAGCTGAGACCAAGTTTACGGTTAATCGAGAAGGTCTCGCCGTGGGAGTTCAAGCCCCAGGAAGAAGGCTGATTTCCCAAAGGACCACCGTTGAAATAGATCGTGGGGAGTACCTCGCCGGCTTGAACTCCCGGGAAACTGACGTTCAGGAACGAGTTGAGTTCGTCGTTTATCTCGCCCATCCAGCCGAAGCCAGCGGTCATTACCAGGTTGTTGGAAATCGCATTCGAGTAAGTAAGGAAGAATCCGGTGCCCAGCCGTGGTTCTTTTTCGAGACCGGACAGCGGATTGTTTACGTGGATGCCGACGTTGCAGCAGGAGGTGAGGTCGTATTTGTCGCGCCAATAGCTGGCATGAAGCTTTTGGCGGTCCGTCAAGTTATGGTCGATCGAGAGGCCCCAGTTGGTCTGACGAGTGGGAAGGACACCGACGGTCGACGTGGCATTGTTGGTCGCGCCGGGAAGATTGGGCGTCGGAATCAGAGAAAGAAGGCTAGAGGAATTTGAGCTGAAGCATGCCGTCGGGATCTTATTGCCGGGCCACTGAGCACCTGCCGCAGGGGCCGCGCATCCAGCCGGTGCCGCAAATCCCTGCGGAACGAAAATCGGTATTTGTACGCCGGTGCTGTCGGTGTAACCGCTGAAGTCTCCGCCCACCTCGGCGGGTGTTGGAACCGTGAATGTGCCCTGATCGGCCAAGTTCTGGCGGAACCAATCGGCGCTGACGTGGAAGAAGGTTCTATTCTTGCCATTGTAGACTTTAGGGATCCACACGGGACCGCCGATCGAAAAGCCATAATTGTGTTGATTGATCGTGGGCGTCGGTCCTTTGGCCGCAGCGGTGGTCCCCGGCGGGTTTGCGCCGGCAGCATTCAGGTCGGTGTTGCGAAGAATTTCAAAGGCATCGGCGTGCAGAGCGTTAGTACCGGAAACGAACTGGTAGGAAGCGACACCTTGGGCGAGTCCATACTGGGCCGAGAAGTTGGAGGTCAGGACCTGGATTTCACCGACCATTTCGTAAGGTGGGTTGATGTTGGACTGTAAGCCCTGAGTTTCCGACTGGTTGGCAACAACGCCGTTGAACATGACTTCGTTTTCGAAGTCGACGCCTCCGTTGATGCGGTGACTGAATTCTCCTCCCTGCACGCCAGGGGCGATGAAGAGGTAGTCATCGATCTGGCGATCCCGCGCGCCGATATTTCCAGGACCGCCGCCGATCAGCACCGGGATCTCCTGCACCAACTTGTTTTCGACAATGGTGCCCAACTGAGGCTGCGTGGTTTCCAGCGAGATCTCTTGCGCGATAACTTCTACCGTGTCCGCGGTCGAACCGGTCTTCAGAATCGCGTCCGCCGTGGAGGTGCGGCTGACGTCCACGTTGACGGCTTTCTGAACGAAGGCAGAGAAGCCGTCAGCCTCAATCCGCACCGTGTAAGCGCCGGGAATTAAGTCGATTATGGAATAGGCGCCGACGGAGTTGGTCAAAGTGCGGCTGGCGATGCCGGTAGCATCATTCGTCGCGGTCACCTTGGCCCCGACCACGACACCACCGGAGGAATCGGTTACCCTGCCATTTATCCCGCTGACACCCTGTGCCAAGATCCCGGGCGCAAAACACAGGACCAGAGCGCAGAGACAAATGGCACCCTTAATTCGTACCTTACGTGGTGCCTGCACGGTGGAGGAAAACAACTGGATCAATAGCGACATCAAACACCCCCAAGCAAGGTCGGGCCTAATCCTCGCAATACACCCACCCTGAATAGGCTGAATGTCGATTAAGACTGCCGGTCAGTCAATACACCCCTGTGTATTCATCGCATTCCCGGCTAAGGTCATGAAAAAAGGATTGATAGGTTAGACTCTTCCCGCGGGGCGAGGGTGTTTCACGTGGAATGTTACTTAGCAAAAGAAGGCCTATACATCCAGTTACAAAGGGAGTTTGCGGGCAACTCCGAGCGGCGATGGGCGACCTGATGGCACTCCTGCCCGGGTTACCGAGACATCATTTCGCCGGCGCGTCCTTCTCCGGGCGGTTGTGCGCCGGCCCATTGGGTTCGTCCAGCTTCAAGATCTGATCGGCGGGAACATCCTTGAGTGTTTGCGTCAAGCCGCTAGGCCAGGCGATCTCGATGGACCGTGCGCTGGCATCCGTGCCAAGGCCAAAATGAAGCCGCTTGTCGCTGGAGGAGAGATAACTTCCGGCGGTACTGACGGTGGCGAACTGCGGACCTTGGCTGGAGGTGACTTTCACGGTGGCGCCAATGGCGTCGCGGTTGCTGCGATGGCCGGTGAGATTGAGGATGAGCCAGTGATTTTGGGTTGGAGTTTCGTTGCGTAACACGTGGGCGGGGCCATCATTCGTGCTGACAACAACATCCACCCGTCCGTCGTTGTCCAGATCGCCGGTAGCCAGACCACGGCCCAACCAGGGTTGTCGGAGACCTGGTCCGGAGATTGCCGATACATCCACGAAGGATTTTTGCATGTTGCGCACCAAGAGCATCGGCTCGCGATAGTGCAGGTTGGGATAGTTGATCTCCACGGTGTCGAGGTCGTGGCCCTGGGCGACGATAATGTCTTTCCAGCCGTCATTGTCATAATCGAGGAAGCGCGCGCCCCAGCCGGAATGAAGCATGGAAATGCGGCCTAAACCAGTGCTGAAGCTGGAGTAAGAAAAAGTAGAGTCGCTATTGTTCTGGTAGAGAGCGTAGCGCTGGTTGGCCAGATCGGTGATCAATAGATCCGGCCAGCCGTCGTTGTTGTAGTCGGCTGCGTCTATGCCCATGCCTGCGTAGGTGCGGCCGTCGCCGTCTACAGCCATCTGAGCAGCAAGGCCTCCTTCTTCAAAGGAGCCGTCCCCCTTGTTGTGATAAAGAAACTGAACCATGGAATCGTTGGCGATAAAGAGGTCCGGCTTTGAGTCGCGGTCATAGTCGCCAATGGCGATCCCCAGGCCCTTACCCGGCTTCGCGAGACCAATCTTTGCAGCGACTTCGGTGAAATGGTCGTTGCCATCGTTGTGGAAGACTAAAGGCGAGGCCGGTTGGAAAACATCCGGGTGGCAATAAGCGCGATAGCCATCACGATGTTCACCGCACCAGATGTCGTCGAAATCCCACTTCATGTAGCGCAAGACCACTAGATCCAGGCGACCATCGTTGTCCAAGTCAACCCAGGCGGCACTGGTCGACCAACCGCTGCCGGTTACGCCGGCCTTTTCGGTGACGTCGGTGAAGGTGCAGTTGCCATTGTTGTGGTAAAGGCGGTTGCCGCCGAGTGCCGTTACATAGAGGTCTTCGAAACCGTCGTTGTCATAGTCCCCGACGGCCACGCCCATGCCATATCCAGCCCCGTGCAGACCCGCTTTTTCCGTAACGTCTTCAAAGGAATGATCGGGCCGCTGCCGGTAAAGCCGGTTCCAATAGCGAGGCCCACTTTTTTGAGGGATTGACCCTTTGGGGGTAGGGTCTGAAAGCGGAGCGCCGTTGACCAGGAAAATATCCAGTCGACCATCATTGTCGCAGTCGAACACCGCCACGCCCGCACCCATGGTTTCCGGCAAATATTTCTTAGAGGTATGACTTGCCAGATAAATGAAGTTGATGCCCACATCGCTGGTTACATCGACGAACTTGCTGGGAATGATTCCGAGATCGGCCGGCTTCGAGTTCTGCGACACCGCGGACAAGGCGTGCACGGTGGCCAACGCCAGAGCGACACTCAGAAAGAGCAGGGACGCGCGCATAGAAAGGTCATCTCACCTTGCGTTTCCCGGCGCAAGGGACCCAATGTATGCAGTCCAGCGGATCAGGGAAGGGCCTGGGCTTGCCCGGTTTTCGCCGATAACCGCGCGGCGTCGAGAATTTCCATGACCTCGACGTTTAGCCTGGCCGACAGGGGATCCTCGATGTGCTTATTGTCGCGAATGCAATCGACAAAATAAGAGATGGGATTGCTGGCTTCACGAGTCAAAGGGTCCAAGTTGACCGGTTTTCCATTCAGCATGGTAATCGGCTCGTGATCGGTTGAGGATCGAGACAATAGTTCCTTTGCGCCCGCCAAGAGGCTGCCTTTTGGCCCGTAAACTTCGACTTGCTCCTTCGTGTAGGGCCAGTCCCAGGACGCTTGGACGACCGCGGTTGCATCGGGATATTCCAGTACCATGGTGGCGTCATCATCTACGGCATTGTGCTGGTCAATCTTGAGCTTGCGCGTAACGGCAAAGACGCGGGCTGGCCGCCCCTTGAGCCACAAGGCCATCTCCGCTCCGTAGCAACCGAAGTCAATGATCGCCCCGCCGCCATTCTTCTCCGGATCATACAGCCACTTCGCGAATTGCGGGGACACGCCAATTTCCTTCGGCCCACGGTGACCGTATTCGACGATGATCCTTTCCACCGGTCCGAGGTCCCCCGCGTGGACGCGGTGATAGAGCGCGTGCGAAGGCGCGACCCAGGCGTTCCAGTAGTTGACCATCAGCTTGATTCCCGCAGCGTCGGCCAGGCGTTGCATTTCCCGGGCATCGGCAGCGGTAATGGCCATGGGCTTTTCGGTCGAAAAGTGAATGTGCCGCTTGGCGCACTGTCGCAGGATCTCCAGATGACGATCGTTTGAGGTGGTGGCGATAACGGCGTCGGGTTTGACTTCGTCCAACATTTTCACGAAGTCGGAGTAGATTGGAACAGACGCGGAAATCTCCTTTTTCGCGTGAGCGACGAGTTCCGGATCGGATTCGGCGATAGCGACGAGCTCCGCTTGCGGTTCGTTTTCGAGGTCCTTGAGGAGGCCCCAGACGTGGTCGTGTTCCAGACCCACGATAGCCAGGCGCGTCTTCGCGGACGGCTGTGCTGGCGGCCCAGCTCGAACCGCTGCCGGAGTGCTGACGAGTAAGAGGATCAGAAGACAGGCCAAGGATGCGGAGTCAGGCAGTTTAATGGGAAAGATCCGGCGTGACATCGGTTCCTACTCCTGAGTTCTTGGATTCTGGGCGACCCTACTCCGTTCTCCATAAGAGTCAACACACCAGTGTGTCGCCTGGCCACCCTCCGCTAATTGGTTCACGATACAAATGTTATGAGCTGTTCTTCCCTGCGGAATGTGGCTGCTGGCAAGCTCAATTGTGCGCATTCTGCGGCGCGTCGTTCCGCAGGAGTTCTTTGGCTCGATTCGCGAGTAACGACGAGCCAGCCGCCAGCGCATCTCTTCCCATAGCGTCAAGATGCGTGCGGGCTACGGAACTCCCGGACTCTAATTCGAGCTCGCCAAGCGCCAAGCGGGCCTCCAAGGCCAGCTCGGAAAAATGCCCAGCTTCGGCATCGCTCGCGATCTGTTTGAGTTTTGGCGCCCAGCTCGACGCATACGGTCCATGGCCGGATAATGCCTGGAGGCGAACCTCCGTTATGGAGGCAGAAAGTTCTAGCTCCCGGTTGTGACTTTTCCGGGCCAGATTCATCACGAGATCTAAATTGGGCCGAGCCTCATCGAATCGGCCTTCGGCGAGCATAGCCTGGGACACCAACAACATCGCTTCGGCTCGATAGCGATTCGCTTGCAACTGCTCAAATATGCTGGCAGCTTGTTGTGCCTGACTATCCGCCTCGGCCGTTTTCCCTTCATCCAAAGCCAGCTGTGCCAATTGCAGGCGAGCATGAGCGGATTCGCTCTTATCGCTGGCCTCGTCGAACCGAGCCAGGGCCTCCGCGCTGTTCTGCCGGGCTCCGGCGAGATCGCCTTGCAGGCGCTGAACGCGGGCCAGGTCGACCAGGGCAGAGGCCTGCCGAGTAGGATTGCCAAGCTCGCGGCAAAGCTCGGAGGCATCGGTATACAGGCTCTTTGCGCGTTCCAGGTAGCCGGATTCCAGAGCGACATCGCCGAGACCAAGTTTGGCCAGCGCTGCGCCATTTTCGTCGCCAATTTCCTGGTAGGTAGTGAGAGCGGCTTGATAGCTTTCGCGGGCTCCCTTCAAGTCACCCAGATAAAGGAGAACATCGCCCAGATTGTCATACTGGTTGCTGAGGCTGAGCTTGCTGCCAGCCTCCCGGTAGATCACGAGAGACTCTTCGTATTTTCCCTTCGCTCCGACATAGTCACCCTGGCGCTCGAGCACTATGCCTTCCAGAGTCGTCGTTCGAGCAACGCCAAGCCGGTTGTTGGCGGCAAGATATAGCGTTTTGGCCTCGCGAATAGCTTGCTCGACAAGATCCTGGCGGCCGGAATTCTCATACAGCCAGGCTTGTTGGCGACGACCTTCCGCAAGTAGCAAGGAAGCCCCGGAAACTTGAGCGTTAGCAACAGCACGTGCCAAGGCGAGATCTCCTCGCTTGGCGTCGCCGAGAGCCTGCGCCGCGTTGTTTTCGACAAAATCAATCTGCGGGTTATCTCGCAGGGGAACGGGCAGCTCGCGCAGAACCGAAACGGTGCCCAGAGCATCTCTCCAGCGGTTTGCGCCCAACTGCGCCTGAGCAAGCGCAAGTCCGTAGTCCAGGTTATCGGGGAAGAAATCGAATAGCGCCCGATAAATCTCGATAGCTCTGGACCAATCGCGCGATACTTCGCGATAGCGTCCCTCCACGAGAAGCCTTCCGGCACGAGGCAGGTTCGATGAAAGATCAAAAGACTTCCTGGCCTCCAGTTTGGCCTTCTCCTCGTAGCCTAAATCGGACCAAGTGGTGGCCAAGGCCGAATGAGAAAGAGCAAACGAAGGCTCCGCGGCAATCGCTTTCTGGAATAGATCGCGAGCTGCAAGGGCATCAAAAACGCGCAGCCTTGCCAGTCCTTCCGCGTAGAGTTTCGCAGCTTCGCTTTTGGCTGGAAGTGCGATGGCCACTTCGGCGGCTTCCGCGGTGGTTACCGCGCGAACACCGAGGCGTGCCCGCAGTTGCTCGCCGGCGCTCGAAACCAGCTGAAGAAGATGGGATTCACTGCCGGACTCGGAGACGGAATCGATGGTCTCTCCGCTTTGGGTATCCTGCAGGCGCAGGTCCAGCCGAATTTGGCCGTCGGGTTTGGCTCCGAGGGCGGCATAGGAGCCGGCAACGACCACGTCCGGGCCGATATTCTGGCGTATTCGCTGCAAACTATCGCGACTAAGGCTGTCCACGTCGGGCAGAGCCAACTCCAGCTTCATTCTGGAAATGCTTTCCGCGGGAATGGCGCGAATCTGTTCGCCCGCAGTCAGCTCCGTGGTCAGCCAGTCCGAGAGCGCGGTTGACAACCATTCTTCCCGCGGGTCACCCGAAAGATTCTTGAAGCCGATGACCGCAACGGAGCGGCGTGGGTTGATCGCGGGTCCCGATTCGCTAAGGACCACTGTCCGCATTCGCAGATAGGTTCCGCCAACAACCAAGGCAAGGAGTACCGCGGCAACGCCGCCAAAGTATCTCCAAGAGCCGCGGAAAATGAAACCGCCCACGGGCACGGCATGAGTGGCAAGTGAAGTGCTGACGGGTCCGGCAAGAGCTGTCACTTGCACAGGTGTTCTGGCCAGGGCTGTTTCTTCCGCACCGAAGACATGCACGGGGGACAGGAAGCGGTAACCGTGCCTTGGAATCGTTTCGACATACCGCGGACTATCGGGGGAGTCGCCGAGCGCAAATCGGAGTTTGGTCATGGCTTTGTTCAAGCCACGATCGAAATCCACAAAGGTATGCACGGGCCACAGTTTCTGGCGCAATTCTTCGCGGGTCACCACTTCGCCCGGATGTTCCAAAAGGAGGGAAAGTATCTGAAAAGGCTGTTCCTGGAGCTTGATGCGCACTCCGCGCTTCCGCAATTCCGCGGCTCGCAAATCCACTTCAAAGACGCCAAAACGTCGCGTCGGGGAACCGTCCGCGCCCTGCATCCCACGCCACCCCTATCGCTTAAGCGTAGCACCCCGTATACAGCGCATTCAATACTGTGGAAGTCTGGAGATTGGATGCAAACCGGGGCTAAGGGGTCTTACCAGTCTCTTGCAAGATCTGCTTGACCCGGTCCGCGGTTTTGGCGCGAGCTTCTTCCTCGAGCTTGCTGAAAATCTGCATTTCGGCTTGCGCTTCGCGCGCTTTGCCGGTCTCGCGGAGAGCCTGGGCCAACAGAAAATGCGTGCTGGGTTCGGCAGGATCCGATTTTTCCGCGGTGAGCAGCTCCGGAATGGCGTCTTGGGGGCGGTTGAGTTGCAACAATGCTCGTCCGCGGTCGAGCCGGGCGCCGGCGAGGTTTGGACAAGTATGGAGGGCCTTCTCCACGTAATCCAAAGCTTCCGAAGGGTCTTCTCGCTGCTCCAATTTAATGTTTCCCAGTTTCCATTCCGACGTACAGCTTGCCGGATCGTTCTGAAGTTCCGCCAGAAACTCGGTTCGGGCCGCACCCCACATGTGGATGGACCAGTATGCATTCGCCAAGGCGTAGTGCGTGCCCGGCTGCTGCGGCGCCAGCTCGACCGCTTTTCGATATTCGGGCAGAGCGCCATCAAAGTTCTTCATCCCTTCCATGATTTCTCCGGAAATTTCGTGCACCCAGACCGAATCGGGATTCATGGCCTGGAGCTTCGAAAGAGCTTCCTCGGAAAGTTTCATGTGCACACGCCCCAGCAAATACAGAACCTCCTGGTCTTCCGGCTGGCGTTGTGCGAGCCGGCGCAGATGCGCAACGGCGGAATCAAAATCACCCAACTTTATGAGGTCGTTAGCGAGGAACAGCTCGGCATTGTTGTCGCTCGGGTTGGAGCGCAAAACATCTTCCAGGTCGCGACGTGCAGCTTCGTAATCACCCATTTGATAGCGGGAAATTCCAAGCAGCGCCCTGGCAGACGCCATTCGAGGATCGATCTTCAGGCCCTTCTGGAGGACGATGACGGCTTTCGAATACTCCCGCATCTGCAGATATATGGAACCCAGATTGTTGTAGGCGGGCCCCAAATTCTTCGCCAACTCCAGCAGCGATTCATATTTTGCCGCCGCGCCCGCCAGATCTCCTTGCGCCTGGGCGGCCTTTGCCTCTCCGTACAACTGCTGAACGCGCGCGTCGGATGCCTCAGGTGTGTGGTTCTGTGCACGAGCGAACGAAAAAGGAATGAGCAGGAGCGTCAAACTAATCCCGGGAAGGCGTGCGCGACGACGAATGCTACGACTTGCGGAATTGCAGCAGGGGAAATTGTTGTCGGCGGATTTCACCAAGACATGACGAACTGGTTTGCCGCCATCAGCAGGAATGGGTGAGACGTCTGTTTTGTCGGCGTAGAAGAAGTACCCGGAAAATCGCGCAAAAACTAGCCACATGAGATCAATCCCAAGAGCATCGCAAACGATACGAAGGACTTGAACAGTTTGTCCCAGAATGGTGTCTCTGACAAGCAGTAGCCTGATCCTCTTGCCCAGCAGGTTCTGGAATGTCCTCGGTTGAGTTCGTGGTGTGTTACACGTTTGTGAAGTGATCTCCCTTGCGCAGTTGGCTTTGCTGTCTTGCTCCCCGTCAGCAATCCTTTTCAATCCTCAACATTCCGTGCTCACTCTGCGTAACTTCGGCCCGGATTCCTGCGATTCATCACATCATCCTTGCAGCCCCCGATGGAAGCGGGCATTCTGACTGAGATAAGGTGAGCGACAAAGACGGACTAACGTATCTCGCAACCTGGCGCATCTCGGCGCCGGGGTTTGTGTCGTCCACGGCATTCCGGGAGGACTGATGGACAGAAATACACTTTCCGCCGGTGCTTCTTTAGTGGTTGCGGTGATTTGTGCCTTTGCGGTGCTACTTCAGATGCGGGCGCAATATCCCAAGACACCGTATCCCAGCATGGCGCCAGTGGATCAGTACTTGATGCCAGACCGCGATGCTGAAATTGCCCTAGCGCGCAGCGCAGCTCCCGACGCGATCTCTCGCGATGCTACGATCCTTGTTCTCGGAAGGCATGGCTATGAAACCGCAGTCAAAGGTAAGAACGGTTTCGTGTGTGTCGTGGAGCGAGGGTGGATGGGCCCATTCCATGGCGAATTTGCCATCAATTTTTGGAACCCTAAACTTCGAGGCCCCCTTTGCTTTAATCCGCCGGCGGTACGCTCCATTTTGCCGATGACATATAAAAGAACGGAAATGGTATTGGCCGGTCAATCCAAAGCTCAGATCATTGAAGGAATCAAGACATTCATAAAGCAAAAGTTGCCGCCTCTGGAGCGTGGAGCGATGAGCTACATGATGTCGAAGGGACAGTACCTTACCGACGACGGCCAGCACAACTGGATGGCTCACCTGATGATTTATACTCCGCTCATGGACAGCGCCGTTTGGGGTGCAGATCTACCCCGCTCCCCCGTCGTGCTGAATCCACAGTTCCGTGGCGATCCGGAACCAATCGACGTATTCATGGTTCCCACAGACAGATGGTCGGATGGAACACAGGCGCCGATGCCGAAATGATTCAGGCTGCGCAGAGCGCATGCGGCGCTGTCGTTGTCGGTCTCCAGGCCGGGCATATCCAGGCGGCCAGGGTCACTGTAGCGCGCGCGGCTAGCCCGTGACGAAAGTGTCGGCGCCAATCCAGAATTTTGCTAGCGACTTCAAATTGGTCTTGTAAGTGCGGGAGACTGTGTATTCCTTGCCTCCCTTGATGCGAAGCGCGTACTCTCCCGTGGGCCAAGGCTGAATTTCTTCAACGAAGGAACCGTTTACCAGCACTGAGCGGTGTATTCTTATAAATCCGTAGGCTTTTAGCTTTTCCGCCATCGTAGAAATCGATTCTCGGAGTAGGTAAGATCCTGAAGCCCGCTGTAACAATACGTAATTGCCTTGAGCTTCGACAATCACCACGTCGGCGGGATCGACAAAAAGGATCCTTCCTTTCGCCTTGATGGCGATTTTCGCTGACTTCGACAACAGTTCTTCCAGTTGAGGCAGTATTTTCACAAACTGAGCGGCACGCTCGCTTTCCGTTCTGCGGATCGCACGTGTCAATCAGAGCTGAGATTCCCTGGAGCGTATTGAATAAGAAATGCGGATGAAGCTGACTCTTCAGGGCCTGGAGCTCGCTAGTGGCAAGCGCCTGCTGCAATTCAAGCTCCTGGTCCCTGGCCCGCTTAAAGTACTCGTAGGCATGCGCAGCCGCCAACACAATAATGTAGTTCCAGGTTATCTCGGCAAAAACGTAAAAACCTGTAACCAAGGCGTGCAACGAGCGTTGTTCGAACTTCTGAGCAGGAACATTCCAGGGCGGCACTAAAACCCAACGGAGGCTCACGCAGGCGATGATGTAAAGGATAGTGCCAAGAACGTACCCAGCTACGCGCCCAAACCGAATCGGCTTGACGATCGGATAGCGGTGAACTATCGCGAGAACCGGAGGCGTCACGAGCGCGGTCGGCAGTAGAAATCCGCCCTCGACAAGCAGTGCAGTCCAGTAAGATGTGTGGAGCCCCCTCTCCAAGAAGTGGAGTTTATCCTCTCCTGCAGCTAGGAAGGCAAGACCCATCCAAAACAAGATGGACCACCAGTAGGCCCATGCGATCGTCGAGAGTCTTCGCCAAGCAACTCCCACACACCAGATTGTAACTGGATTTGATGTCCTTGGGCACCGGAAGGGACCAACGTACGAAAAATAGATTCAGTCAAACAAAGACACGATGTGATTCACGCGCTTTCGATTCGCGGCACGCCTAATGCGGAGTTCATTTACCCCAATGCATCAGTAGCACAATTCCCACGCCGATCAGTACTCGACACAAGAGAATCACGACGCCCCAACGGTTCGCAAAAAGCACCGCAAATCTTCCGTTGACTATTCCTCCAGTTTTGATCGACGACGCCCCTTGTTGCGCTGCCAGACCGTCCCCAGCGTCAGCCGCCACAATGGTCAACACGCCGGTGGTGTTCAACAGTCCGTTTCCACGCTCGACGTTGCCCAGAAAACAATATCCCTGTCGCGGTATCGTCTCCACGTACATCGGCTTCTCCGGCGAATCTCCCAGGGCCCGCCGCAATTTATTGACGGTACTATTTACGTTAGCGTCATAATTCACAAACGTGCCGCCTGGCCACAGCCGCGCGCGTAAGGCCTCGCGGGCCACAATTTCGCCGGGCCGTTCAATGAGCGCCAACAACACTTGGAATGATTTGGACGGGATGCGGATTCGCGTTCCTTCCTTAAACAGCTCCTCGCGGTGCAGATCAACCTGAAACTGGCCAAGAGACAGATACCGTTCCGCTGCCTTCGTTTCGCTCAGTTGTCGTCTGCGAGCGCCTAAAACTGATTTGGACATCATCGGCGTCGACATGGATCCACCTTCCTAAGTAGCTGCGGCGCGTGGTAATCACCGACATAAAACGCACTCTTAGTGCAGCAATACAGCCGTCCTGCACCTTCTTTCTGAGACGAAGGAGAAATGGAGGGAGTCCGTGCTGGACTCCCTCGCTCATTCGAAGCAGTCGAAGCGGCTACCAGGTCAAGCGCAAGCCTAGCTGCATCGTTCGGCTTCCGCCATTGAACTGGTGGTTGTTCAGGAACAGGTTGCCGGAGGTTACGAAAATATACCCGGAGCTTAGTGGGTTGGCGTTCGTGTCCTGATCGATCGTGCCGTTATTTGTGGGCAAGCCGATGCTGAAATTCCGGTGGTTGAATGTGTTATAGGTTTCGGCGCGGAATTGCAACGAGAAGCGCTCCGAGAGTTTTGTGTTCTTAAGCAGTGACATATTCCAGATGTTCAGACCTGGCGTGG
This sequence comes from uncultured Acidobacteriota bacterium, assembly GCA_963819745.1. Classification (GTDB taxonomy): domain Bacteria; phylum Acidobacteriota; class Terriglobia; order Acidiferrales; family UBA7541; genus Acidiferrum. The sequence continues at coordinate 151,131 of CAWFXG010000019.1, forward strand.
ACACGGTGTCTCGTCCCGCGTTTGCCGCAGCTCCCACTCCAGCTTGGATGAAGCGCGCCGTGGGATTCGCAGCGACGTAGCCGACGATATTGGAGTCATCGCCAGTGCCACAAGTGGCGGGATCGGTGACGACGCTGGTCGCACCACCGGCTCCGGCGTTGCACACAAAATTGACGGTGCTGCCCGTCAGCCCAACTCCTGCAGGATTGATGATGGTCCGGTCGCCCGCAGAGTCTCCGCTAACGTTGGAATCGATGCCCGACAAAGGAGTTACAGGCTGGCCGGATTCCGCCAGATACGTGCCTCCCCATTCCCATCCGTGAGCTAGAGCCTTCACAAATGCATGTTCCGTCTGCACGTTTGGAAGTTCGTACAGGAACGAGAGTGCGAACTTGTGTCTGATGTCCAGGGCCGACAAGCCCCGCTCAGCCGCGAAGTCGAAACCATCCTGCGCGCGCCGTGGATTCACACGGCTGCTGAACAGTTCGTTGGTGGCATTGTCGATGTTCTTGGAAAATGTGTAATTTGCCCGCAGATAAATCCCACGTGCGAAGCGATGAATGAAATCGACGGACCCGGCATGGTATATGCCGCTGCCAATCGGTGGGAATGTGGTGACGCTTCCGAGGAAGCCGTCCCCCGAGAGAGGAAGCGGATTGAAGTTGTCAAAACTCTGCAACGTGCTCGCCGGGCTCACAACCGCTGCCGGCACGCCACTCGGACTGATAAAAGTCGGAAGCGGCGCTATGCCCCCTCCTGGAACATTCGGGTCAAACGCCGACGCCGAATTCAACCGCTGTTGAACCGGCAGTTCCAGGCTGCGGGTGCCCACATAGCGCACTTCCATGCTGCTGTTACGGAATAGTTCGTGTTGCACGCCCAACGTCCAGGTGATGACCTTTGGCGACACATGATTCGGAATGAGCGATGCGGTTGCCGCTCGAGCATCTGCTTGCGTCACCGGCGGAACGTTTACCTGCAGCAATCCGCCGAATTGCAGGAATCCCTGCCCGGCCGTTGGATTGGTTGGATTGGCCCCGTCGAAAGTAGCGCACCACTGAGGTGCACCAGCGAGCGCGCACGTCAGGCCGGGGTTTTGTTCCGATTGCAACTGCGGCGGCAAACTGTTGATGGCAAAGTTGTTTGGCACGACGTCATAGGCCAAGCCGGCGCCCCCGCGTACCGCCCACTTGCCGTTGCCGCGCGGGTCCCAGGCAAAACCGAACCTGGGTGCAAAGTTGTTGGTGTCCGGTTTTGGCGCGCGGAAAGGCAGCCCGAGCGCTGGACCGTCCGAAATACCGTTGATGGCTTGCAGGTTTTCGTCGCGAGGAACGCCGCTGTACTCGTAACGCAGTCCCAGGTTCAAGGTTAGCCTAGGTGTAATTTTCCAGTCGTCCTGCACAAACCAATAGAACGCATTGTAGTTTTCCGCCACGCTTCCCGAGCCCGCTCCCCGCAGTGCGCCATTCGCGCCGGTCGGTACGAAGTCGTTGATGAACTGGCTGAGCGATGCGTAATCCCATTCACCCCGCGCGCGAGGCAGCGTATTGGTCGGTGAAATATATTTCCGCGCTTCCACACCGAATTTGAAAGTGTGCTTTCCGCGGATGTAGGAAATATTGTCCACACACTGGTAAACGTTCTGTGCATAACCCTGCGGCGCCAGACCGTTCGGTCCAAGGTTGCTTCCGAGTTCGTCTACTTCAACGTTTGGGAAATTCTGAAAGGGGGTGGGCACCACCAGGTTCGGTCCGTTCAGGCGTGAGTACGATGTGCGGAAATCATTGATCACACGGTTGGAAATCGACCACGCGTCCGTGAAAATCACTTTCCTCGCATCCTCGTTGTGCGTTCCTAGAAACTGCGGTTGTGGTTGCGATGGATTGAAATCGGGCTCGCGGAGCCGGTCATAAAGAAAACGCCCGCGAAGTTGATGCCTTCCCACGCTCGCATCCAGGTTCACGATAAAATCGTGCTGATTAGCGAAATTCGGCGCGACGGACTGAATCGTGCCCACCGGAATCGCTTGTCCGTTTACCTGCACTGCTGCATTCGCGGTTGGCGCCACCGGGAATTGCTTTAGAAAGTCGGTGATCGCGCTGTCGTGCGCGAGCGTCATCAGAGTAGCCAATCCGTCCGCGGTCGGCGAGGAGAAACTCGGGCTGGAGGAGGCCAGTCCATTGTTCTGGAATTCGTACGCGCCATACACGAAGAATTTATTGTGGATGATCGGCCCGCCCGCGCCAGCGCCTGCCCGGTTGTAGTCAAACCGATCCTTGTCGGTTGCCTGGCCTGATTCGATTCGCTGCTTCTGCAGATTGTCCGCCGCATCATAATTGCGGTTCCGGTTGTATCCCCATCCCGCGCCATGCCAGTTGTTGGTGCCGGACTTCGTCACGATATTGAACTGGCCTCCCGCCGAATGTCCGTTTTCCGCGCTGAACTGGTTCGTCAGCAGCGTGAATTCCGCGACCGACTCTTGGATCACGGCTTGTGTAGGGCCATTGGTATCAATCTTGTTATCATCCACACCGTCGATCGAAAAACCGTTGAATCGGGGGCGCGTTCCGCCGATCGATCCTCCTGAGCCCAGCACTCCGCCCTGTTGTGTAGTTGTTCCCGGCGCATACACCGCGTATTCCTTTACATCCCCGCCTGTCGTGTTGATGGGAACATCCTGCACGGCCCCCCCGCTAAACGTCGCCTCCAATGTGGAAGACTCCGTCTTCACCAAATCCGCGCCTGCTTCCACTTCGACAGTTGCGGACAACTCACCGAGCTCCAGATCCACTTTCGCTTCGGTCACCTGATTGGAATTCACGATGATGCCTTTTTGCACCGATTTCTTGAATCCATCTTTCTCCACCGTCACCGCATATGTCCCGACCAATAAATTTGGAAAGACGTATGTCCCCGAACTCGAAGTCGTTGTTGTCGCTGAAACTCCGGTGGCTTGGTTCTCTGCCGTTACCCTCGCATCTTCGATACTGGCCTGGCTCTTGTCTGTGACGGTAACGCGAAGCGTTCCGTCCAGTCGCTGGGCCCGGGCCGCACTGACGAACAATATACAAAGTACCCCTGCCAGTGACAGGAAGATCAGTCTGCGCATTGCCTTCTCTCCTTCAGAGCTACAGGATTGTTTTACTTACATCCCAGGCAGCCGTTTTCCACCACGCGCTGCAGCGGTACGCGTGGAGATGCACGCAGCACTCCACTCTAAGAATTCAATTTGCGATTGCTTTTCAATGACTTGCCGAGTGCTATTTCTGAGCGGTTATGAGTTCACGGAGGGGAGCCAAAGCGCCTCATCGCAAGATGTTGGCACTTTGAATCAAACGATTGTCGTGTCGTCACGATCTAGCGTTAACTGACAATTGACCAAGAAACTCATCATCAAATTCCAGATTCTGGATACTTTGTATTCACCGAAGATTCGTGACCTCGCTTTGGCAATCGGAAAAGGCTTTTACGGAAAGTACGACGTTCCACGAGTGGGCTGAATAACCTTCAGCTCGAATGCAGTTGGCCACTGCTTTCTGGTGACGAAGAGAGAGACCAAGGCGGGGGCGTACGCCTTAGACGTCGGCTTCTCTAACACCGTTGCCTCGTGCACGAACCTTACTACTCTCACTGCCGGAAACACCTTCATTGATGCAAACCATCGGCTACTTTTCGGTACTTCCGTACCTTTTGGCCATGCGAAATCCTCGCAAACATTGGGAATCTGGTAAGGGCGGTGGTGTTCTAACCCAACACCCCAATCCTCGATGTAGACCGTTCGGTCTCCGACGGGTACATGAATTCGACTGGTGACAAATCAGAGGCTGTCAAGGCAGATCCAAACTCATACCGACTACAAAATCCGCTACAGTGCGCGAAATATCCAGCAGGAGACGTCGACGGCTGAACGATCAAACCGAAACAGGTCGATAGGTTGAAATGGTAGGCTCGTGGGGACTCGAACCCCAGACCTCCACCGTGTCAAGGTGGCGCTCTAACCAACTGAGCTACGAGCCTAACGTCAGGATCCAGCGGCCCATTCGCAGGCACCGCCTTGGCTTGCGGCACCCACGGAAAAGCGGGGGATGCCAGCGCAGAAATTCTAACATGACCATCAGGCTGCTGCACGGGCGGGGTTGGACACGATTAAGCCGGGAAAGCCGAGCAGTATCCGCGCTATTGCGCGAAGCGAATCACGAAGGACGAAGCTTTTCCAGCAGGAAGCGCCGATAAAACGATTTGCTTGCCGCCTTCCAAAACACGAGCGCCTCCGTCGACGGAAGAAATCTGGCGCGCGAATTGGAAAGTCAGGCCATCGACGGGCTCACCGGACAAAACGTCGAGTCTCACGGAAGCGGTGGTCGATCCGGGCGTAATGGTCCAGTGCGAGCGCGAACGGGCTCGCCAGAAGTGCGCAAAACCAATCAGGTCCGCGGCGCCTACGCCTGCAGGCAAATGCGACAGCAGGTTGTCTTCGGCAGCCAGTTTTTTTATGGCTTCGTTGGGATGGATCAAGATCACGGTGACGGCGCCGTTTTCCGCATTGGCGCGCACCACCTCGAGGATTTGATCGACGCGCTGCTCCATGGAAGGTTTCTCTTCGTCCTCGATGGTCACAGGGAATTCGTACAACCCACTGTCCTCGTCAAAGCCCAGCGCCAGAGGGAGCGGATAGGGAAAATTCGAGAGTACGTCTCCTGCGGTAAACGACGAATCGAATAAGTAGCCACAGCGTTGCAGAGCTTCCGGAAGCGACGGCGGGACACGCAAGTGTCCGGCACGGAAGAATTGCGTATGTTGGGCTTCGAGTTGTCCGTCGAGGAGTTCCTTGCTGACGCGCACCTCGCCCATGACGGTCGCGCCTTCCGCGGAATTGAAACCGGTGCCCTTAGGCCGGTAGGTAGAGAGAGTTTCCTTTCCGTCGCCAAGAGAGAATTTGTTGAAGGCCGCGGAATGGATCACGGAATGGCTGCCGATGCTGAAACCGCGTGAGTAAAGCTGCTTCAGATCCTGCAGATCCTTGCCGAAAAAGAAAGAGACGCTGTTGGCGTCGCTCACGTACTTCGTCTGGATCAGGAAGGAACTCTTTACGTGGTGGCGGTCTTCCATGTCCGCAAAAGTGAGCGCCGGATCAAACGAATTCTCCCAGTCCACATCATGGGATAGCAGGACGAGAGATTGCAGGCCTCCGGGAATTGTGCCCAGGCGCACGGCGTTGGGCTCATTGGATTCATACCAGGCGCGGAGAAAGAGCATCCATATGTCCGCTCCCGGTTCGAAAGCGTTCACGTAGCGGCGGCCCGCTTCAAAATCGTGATTGATCTGACTGCGCAACACTACATCTTGCAGGCTGAGACCGATCAGATAGGTGCTCCCCCGTCCGGTGCGTTTGCGGAAGACGGCAGCAGTGCCATCGTCGAATTTCGCAATGAGTGTCGCGGAGGCGTCCGGAGTGTAACCATTCGTCCAAAAGATATCGCCCTGAGCGGAAGCGCCCAGCGGAGCTGTGCGTTCTTCGGGACGGTTCAGATATTGTGCGGACGGATCCGAGCCGGCGGCAAAGAGCACTTGATAACGGCGGCGCGATGGGGCGTATGAGCCAAAACCGAAGAGCGGCTTCAGGCCTCCGGCGAAAACGTTGAATGCGAGAATGCTGGATCCGTTGGTGACCGCTTCGGTGAGCCTGCGAATTTGCGGCTCCTGAAAGGTCTTGCCGTCGATCGAAGGAGCAATAATGACCAGGTGGTGGCGCAAAGCTTGATCCAGGTCGCGAGTGACGAAGAATGGCACACCCATTTCCCCGAGCGAATGTGTCAGGCCCAGCAGCCCCTCGTCCGCTGCAGACCAGTACACAGCCACCTGAAGCGGGAAACTTTCTGGAAACTGAACAGTAGGATCCGCGGGCGCATGGCGCAAAGGAAGCACCGGGACATCTGCCGCGTGCAGACCGGCTATGTTTTTTTCGTCGCTACGACAAGCGCAAGGAAGTGCCGTGGAGAACATAAGTGCGCCGAGCAGGAGTTTATCCAAGGATCGCATGAAGACTCTCCGCGCTAACGTCATCTGCAGGATGACGCCGCGCCGCCTTTCGATATCGAAGCTGATGAGTGGGCAACTCATCGTAGCGACTTCGCGACGGAGGAAAAAGAACGAACAGCGAAAGGAATTTGCGGCGGCGCGAAAGTAATAACGCGAAGAAATTACCGCCTGATTGCGTGTCTCAGAGATTTGACGTGGAGCGTATCAAACTGATATTCGCGGTAATGGTTGGCATTCCAACCAAAGAGTGAGTGGCTTTCTTTCGTCGTAGTAGCCTGATTCCCGGCCTTTTACGATTTTTCTCACACACGAGTCGCAGGGCGAGACTTGGCCTGTTGCTTGCATTAGTAGTTTTCCGGAATGGTTTGCGAACAGCACATTCACAGGCAGGTTGAGCGTGTGCGAACTCGCCGGAAACACCGCATGCTGCGAGCAAGCGCAGGAGTGCTGGCGTGTTGTCTTGCGTTCGCAGCAGTGCTGATGGGCCAAACTGCAGAGCCGTGGCAGCGGGAAGCGCAAGAGAAAGCCGACGCGCAGGATTGGGACGGAGCCTTGCGCGCGATTGACGGTCAACTGGCGCAATATCCCAATGATATGGACGTTCGTGCATTTCGAGCGCGGGTGTTGACCTGGGCCGGACGCCTCGTCGACGCGGAAAAAGAATATGGGGAAATCACGAAAAATGGATCGAGTGATCCGGATGTGTGGATGGGACTAGCGGAACTGCACCTGCGGCAAGGTCGCCTGGAAGAGGCGCTGCGCGAAGCCAACCGCGCTGTGGAAATGGATCCCAAGCGCGCCGACTTGCGAACGTCGCGTGGTCAGATCCTGCGCGCGATGGGAGAGCGTCGCGAAGCACAAGGGGAATTTCGTAGGGCGCTGAACCTGGATCCCACGAGTTTGGACGCCCGATCGGGCCTGTTTTCTTTGCGCGGCGAAGGCGCGCACGAAATCCGTTTGGGGATGAACAACGATTTGTTGTCCTTCGCTCCGGCGAACCACGACCAATGGGTAAGCTTCGCGGCCAAATGGACACCGCATTGGGCGACAAATCTTACCGCGAGCACGTATCAACGAGGTGGAGCGAACGCAGGAGGAGTAATCGCGAGCGTGACCGGGAGTGCGCGGCCTTGGGGCGCCGTGACCATCGGCGGCGGAACCAATCACGATAGTGGCGTCGTCCCCAGGACGGAGGGGTTCTTCGAACTAGATCACGGGTTCAAGACCAGTGAGGATGGTTTCGTTCGCGGCGTGGAAGTGATTTACGGCCAGCACTGGTATTGGTATTCGACGGCGAGGATCCTGACCCTGAACGAGACTGCGGTGTTCTATCTTCCGCGCGATTGGAGCTGGTCGTTAGGCATTACGCAAGCGCGTAGCCACTTTTCGACAACGGGAATCGACTGGAAACCTTCCGGGATTTCCCGGTTGAGCTTTCCGTTGCACCAATGGTCGCAACGCGGCTTGTCCGGCAACATTTTCTACGCGGTTGGAACCGAGGATTTTGCGCAGGTGGACCAGATCGGAAGCTTCGCTTCGCAAACGTATGGGGGCGGCCTGAGATTTCGCTTCACTCCGAGACAGGACATCACCGGCTTTGCGGCATTCCAGCAGCGAACGCGTAACCAGGCACAAACGAGCTTCGGATTTACCTATGGTTTCCGTTTCTAAATTTTTCGACAGATTCCATCCGTCTGCGTTCGTCTCTCGCGCGATCGTCGCCGCGATTGTGGCGGACCTGCTCTTGCTCGGATTCATTCTGCTGCGCCGGACGTACCGCAAACGGCATTTTCGGAGGCGCGATGCGCGGGTATTCGAATTGCGCAAGAACTGGGACGCGCTGATCACGGGAGTTATTCCTTATGAGACTTGGAGAGGAAAACATTTCGATCGGGGAATCATTGAGGACATGGTCCTGGACGCGTTCGAGGCGGCCGACGCGGAGGAATCCGCGCGGCTGCTCCGCTTTCTGCGAACTAGCGGGCTGATCGAAAAAAGAATCTTTGAAGCACGCAAACACAAGGGATGGCGCAGGCGCACCGCGCTGGTTGCGCTCGGCCGTACGCGGGCTCCGGAAGGCATTCCTGCACTTTCGGAGGGACTTCGCGACAAAGACGCCGAGGTTCGCAACGCCTCACTGCGCGGGCTAGGCAGGCTAGGCTCTCCGGAGGCCGGAGAAGAAATTCTGCAGTGGATCTCGGAGAGTGGACTGAAAGTGCCGGCTTTGCCGCTGCAAAACGCGCTAATCACCTGTTGCAGGGAACGGCCCCAGATTCTGTTGCCCTACTTGCAACACGCCGACGCAACGCTACGCGAAGTGCTGGGACGCGTACTTGGCGAAGTAGCCAGTCCGGCGCTCGGTGCCGATCTGATAGGACTTGCCGATGACGAACTGCCAGAATTGCGAGCGGCGGCCGCGCGGGCAATGTCCAACACACATCCCGGGCATGCGGTGGAAGTGCTGGCCGAGTTGTCTCGAGACAAAGTGTGGTTCGTACGGCTGCGCGCGGTGGTGGCGCTCGGCAAACTGTATGAAGAAGCCGCGGTGCCGTATCTGATCAAAGCGCTGACGGATTCCAACCGCCAGGTTCGCATGCGCGCGGCGGAAGGGCTGGTGGATCTGAAGGCGCACCTGATTACCACGTTCGCGCTGGTGGTGGACGCGCGAGATCGCTACGGCCTGCACGCGTTCCTCGCGGCGCTGGAAAACGCCGACTTGAGAAAGCAGCTGGAAGCGGAACTGCAGCGAGGCACTCACTTCCAGACGGAGGAGACCGCCCGGCTTTTGTCCGTCCTAAGCAGCGGGAAACTGCCGGAGACACCGGCCCAGGTAAAATCGGGAATCGTGCAAACGGCCGCACGATGATTCACGTACTGAACTTCGCCAACTATTCGCTGTTTTGGTACTACCTGCTGGGGAATATTGCGTACCTTGCCTGTCTGTTGATCGCGCTGAAAACAAGTGCCGCGCATCAACGACGCGTGGAGAGCTACCGGTTACGCTGGATTTCGGATTCACCGCTGGCTCCGCCCATTAGCCTGATCGTTCCGGCGCACAATGAGGAAAAATCGATTCGGGTATCGGTACGAAATCTTCTGGAGTTGGACTATCCGGAACTGGAAATCGTGGTGATCAATGACGGCTCGAAAGACCGCACGCTCGAGGAAATGACGGAAGAATTCCGCCTGAGGCCGGTGCGCGCAGTCTACGTGCAGGAGTTGCCGTCCGCGGCGATTCGCGGATTCTACCGAAGCGATGTGGATCCCCGGCTGCTGGTGATCGACAAGGAAGCTGCCGGCAGCAAGGCGGACGCGGTGAACGCTGGGCTGAACGCCGCGACTTCACCGTATGTGTGCGTCGTGGATTCGGACTCCATGCTGGAAAAAGATGCGCTGCTGCGCGTAATGATTCCGGTACTGGCCGATCCAAAGCATGTTGTGGGAGTCGGAGGAATTATCCGCATCCTCAACGGCTCGGATATCGCAGGGGGTCAACTGACGCGGGTACGCTTGCCCTCGAAGGGAATCGAAATCGTCCAGGTAATCGAATACTTACGCGCGTTCCTGATCGGCAGAGAAGCCTGGGGACAGGGAAACATGATGATGATCATCTCCGGCGCGTTTGGACTATTTCGGGCGGACTTGGTCCGTGCCGTAGGGGGTTATCGCGCCAAGGCTATCGGAGAGGATTTTGACTTGGTGGCGCGGATGCACCGGTACCTGCTCGAGAAAAAGCAGGATTATCGTATCCAGTTCGTGCCGGATCCGGTGTGCTGGACGGAAGCGCCTTCCGACCTGAGATCACTGGCGAGGCAGCGCGCGCGATGGCAGAAGGGGCTGCTGGACACGCTGTTGCCGCTGCGAGACATGATGTTTCGCCCGCGTTACGGACGCATCGGCAGCTTCGCGCTTCCCTACTTGTGGATTTTCGAGCTCTTCGCGCCGGTAATCGAAATCGGCGGAATCTTTACCATTCTTCTCGCTGCTTCCCTTGGCGTGTTGAGCCGTGAGTTTTTTGTTCAGTTCATGATCTTCGGCTACGCCTTCGCCACGGTGATTTCGCTCGGCGCGGTGCTCCAGGAAGAGTTGACCTACAAGCGATACAACGATTGGCGCGACGTGGCTCGTCTGGTGAGCTACTGTTTTCTGGAGCATTTTCCCTACCGCCAATTCCACATGTGGTGGCGACTGCAGGGCCTGTGGCAATTTTTGCGTGGCGACATGTCCTGGAAGCCCCTCGAACGTAAAGGGCTGCAGTCCGCGCCAGTCCATCCGACCGCCCCGCGTTAAAGTCCGCTACAATTCCGCGAGAGCCGTCCTTTTTTGAGAACGAGTGTTATGCGCGTGACGATCGACTGGGAACTGAAAACGAAGTGCCCGCGAGCGGCGCTGGGATGCATCACCACGCATGTGGAAGCCCCGCCTGCCCCGCCCGGCTTGGTCGAACAGATGAAAGCGCTGGAGAGCAAGGCGCTGCGAATGCCGGAGCCGCGAGCCTTGCTGGAATCGCCGCAAATCCTCGCGACCCGAACGGCATACAAAACGCTGGGAAAAGATCCGGCGCGGTATCGCGGCTCGGCGGAGGCGTTGCTGCGGAGGGTGATTGGCGGCAAAGGGTTGCCGCAGATTAACGCCGTAGTGGACGTCATTAACCTCGTATCGCTGGAGAGCAAGCTTTCGATCGGCTTGTACGACACCGCACAAGTTCAAGGCGATATCGTGTTTCGCACGGGACGCGCGGGCGAAACATACAAAGGGAAAGGCAAGTACGATCTGAACCTCGAGGGCTTACCGGTGTTCTGCGACGAGCGAGGTCCGCACGGCAGCCCGACCAGCGACTCCGAGCGAACCATGGTGACCGGCGAAACGAAAAATGTGTTAGTTGTGATCGTCTCCTTTGGCGGCAAAGACGGACTGGACGGTTGGAACCGCCGAATAATCGAGTTGATGCAGGAGTGCGCCGCCGCGCGAGATTGCGAGGCGGCCGTGGTGGAATAGCCGCACGAATGGAGTTCCTACGTGCCATCAGGCCGGCCAAGGTGTAGCACGATTCAGCTATCGAGTGACAGGCTCGGCGACAGGTTGCTCACCGGGGGATCCGACGCGCTTCGGAAGAAAGCCTCGTGCCGCCAAGAGTTCCGCGTTCAGCAAAGCCGCGCCGGCGGCGCCGCGGACCAGATTGTGCGATAACAAGGTCAGCTTCACGTCCAGCAGCGGACATTCGCGGATGCGGCCGACGACGGCAGCCATGCCATTACCTGCATGCACATCCCGGCGCGGCTGCGGACGATTTTCCTCGTCGAGCACGACCACCGGGTGGCGTACCGCGGATGGAAGCGAGGCGAGTTCGGCGCTAACCTCGAAATTGCGCAAGGCTTCGCGCACTTCATCGAGGGAAGCAATTTTCTTCAGGCTGAGGCTCACGCATTCCAGATGACCATCCAAGACTGGGACGCGATTACAGTGTGCGCTGAGACCCAGGCCGGCTTCGACGAAGCGGGCACCGTCCCATTTCCCCAGCAATTTTTGCGGCTCGACTTCCATCTTTTCTTCCTCGCCGCTGATGAAGGGAACGACGTTGGCGTGGATGTCCATCGAAGGAACCCCCGGATAGCCGGCGCCGGAAAGCGCCTGAAGGGTAACGACGAAGATTTTTTCGAGTCCGAAAGCATCCGCCAGCGGCTTTAGCACCAGGACCAGGCCTGCCGTGGAACAGTTGGGGTTGGTGACGATAAACCCGGTGGTATAGCCGCAATTTTTCTGCTGCGCGGCAATCGCGTCCAGATGGGGGGCATTTACCTCCGGAATGAGCAGCGGAACGTCCACATCCATGCGGTGATTCCGGGAGTTGCTTACAACCGGATAGCCCGCGCGCGCGAACTCTTCTTCAGCCGTGCCCGCGACGGAAGAATCGAGGGCGGAAAAGACGAAGTCGCAATCGAGGATGGGCTCAAGACCTTTGACCACGAGCTCGCGAGCCCGCACCGGAACCGGAGAGTCAAGATGCCAGCGCGCCGCCTCCAGGTAAGTCTTCCCGGAGGAGCGCTCGGAGGCTGCCACCTCTGTCAGCTCGAACCAAGGATGGTCGGCGAGAAGCTGAACCAGGCGTTGCCCGACGATACCCGTGGCGCCGAGAACTCCGGCGCGCCATTTCTTCCGCGGATGGTCATTGTCGCTCTGCCGAACGTAACCGCTCATGCCAGACCTCCCTGTTCCATCGAGTTTTGCAGATTTCGAAGCGCACCGATACGGGTACCGCGAAGGTGCGGCCTGAAAGTGTTACGGACCCATACGGTCATTTCGGTTTCCGCAGCGAGGGGTAGCACTTGCGGGTGCAGAACCGTAGCGCCGCCGGCAGCCAGCGCATGGGCTTCGTCGTAACTTAGATCGTGAATGAGCTGGGCTTGCGGTGATGTATTTGGATTGGCGCTGAAGATTCCGTCCACATCGGTCCAAATGACAAGCTCGGCTGAGTCCACGATGTGCGCCACGAAAGCGCCTGAAAAATCCGAGCTGTTCCGTCCCAGTGTAGTGATGCGGCCGTCAGACGTGGCGCCAATGAAGCCGGTCACCACCGGAACTATGCCTGCTTGCAGAAGCGGAAGAAGGATACGGCGCCCCCTCTGGCGGCTCTGTTCCCGGTGAACCCGGGCATCACGAAAAGTGTCGCAGGTGAGGACAAAATCAGAGGAAGCCACGGGCACCGATGGAACGCCGTGAGATGCCAGTGAGGCGGCAAACAATCTCGCGCTAAGGCGTTCGCCGTAGGAACCCAAGCGGTCGAACAGCTCCGCATTGGCGGCGGTAGAAGCCGACGAAGAAACTTCGTGCAACAGATCGTGGCCTAAGGACCTCAGCTCGCGGGTGACGCGGTCGTGCTCCCCGAGTGGCAAAGAAAGCCCAGCCAGAACGTCATGATGAAAGTGCAGTAGCGCCTCGGCCTCTGAACGGGCACGTGCACGCTTGCAGCCGGCAAGCAGACGCCCTATATCGAGCAGGCGATCGGTAACGCCTTTCATCGCCGACACCACTACGACCACAGGAGAACGTTGTGCCGCCCTCTCTGCCAACCCTCCGGCATTCAGCATGCGCTCCGGACCGAGCAGAGAGGTGCCGCCAAACTTCAAGGCCACAGGCCGCCTGGCGATCGTAACGCCGTCAGCCCCTGTCGAGCCGCCAGCGCGGTGGTTCGTTGCGTCCCGCGCGGGACACTGCAATGTTGCTGGATCGGCTTCCTGAAGGTTTTCGAGTTGCATAATGCCGCTCCTGGCTGTTCCGCGGGAGCGACTCTGGAGGGGGCTAAATAAGAAACCCACCGCCAGATTCGCTTTGGCGGTGGGTTGGAAACTTGTCTAACTTGCTAGCTGTTTCTCCACTCGCCCAAAGCGAACGTAGTCGACGTCTTCTTAATAGACGGCGTCGCGGTAATCATTCGCTTGGTGGCGGTGGACAACATATCAACGAGAAATATAGCACGGGCCGGTGCACCGGCAAAGAGCCGCGTGGCTAAAGAGCGCCAAAGGTGCACCCTAGGTGCGCCCAACCTTCGGGTAGCAACACAGGGATTCAAGACATTAAGTTTTCTATTATGTGTTGTTTACAAGACATCTGAAACCATCCTTACCTTTCTAGTTGCACCCAGCTTCCAGAGGAAAAATCGTACTGTCCGCTGATAAATCGGAGGAAACCGTACCTTGGTTGCCATTTCCAGATATGCGACACTGAGGACGATTCGCCGGTGGGAGGGTGCCGCGTGGAGTCCACAATTTCCTCCCTTATCGACGCAGCGGAAACCGGCGATAGCGCGGCTGCGGATGCCCTTTTCAGCGTGCTGTACTCCGAATTGCACCGGCTCGCCAAGCGTGAATTGGCTTGACGTGGCTCTCCGCCAAGCCTGAGTGTCACAACGCTCCTGCACGAAACTAATGTGGGACCCGGCGAGATATTCTCGAATCCCCAGCATCGCGTTGGCTTGACGTCCCGATGCACTTTTGCGGTGATCTGCCGCATCGCCAGCCGGTAATGAGGAATCGACTCCGAGGGCCGCTCCGGATTCGGGCGTTTCCCCTTCGGTTGGACCACTGGGGGTATCGGCAGCGCGTCGACGAATTTCTCCAGCTTATTCAAATCCAGCATGGGCGCCGCGTTGGGACTCCGTTGCGCTATCCGGGTCACGTGGGTGTGCCCGGCCGCCAGGCTCGCCGCGAATATTCCTGAACTTTGTAGAAACTCTCGTCGCGTGATCGCCAAGGAAGCGTTTTCCCATCCTTTCCCGTTGCCATGCAAACACTGCAAAACAAAACGAAGAGGCATGCTACCGGGAGCGGCATGCCTCCTCGAAAATGGATCGGTGAGTGTTTTGGGCTAGTGCCGGCTGTTCTCGAGACCCGTGCTGAGATCGAGCATTAAGATGCCGTCATCGTTCCTCTGGTGATCGAAATCGAGTTGTTTTGGCCAGTTGCGACCACATGGTCGGCACGCGTCGCAACAAGTGAGACATGAGAGGCAGATAAAGCGCACGGCAATCTCGAATCGTCACGGTGTTAGAAGCGCAGTTGGGCCTTTACCTGAATGGTGCGCCCGGAGACATTAGCGCCAAGACCCGATCCGAGTACGCTGGTAGGCGATTGGTCCTGATAGAAAATGCGGCCGAAGCCCACATCGGAACTGGCGTTATCGGGAATTCCAAAATTCGGATGATTGAACAAATTGAAGAACTGCAAACCAACTATGAACAGGCCATTTTCCCAATGATGGATGCTAGTGCTTTTCATGATAGCCAGATCCGTTGTGACGTAGCCCGGTCCGCGGAACCGATTGCGCCCCTGGGCAAACGCGACAGTCGGACCACTACACGGCCCGGCTGGACCTGGCAGATTGCCCACGTTGAATCCTGTTTCGCAACCAGTCTGCACAAACAAGGCTCCAGGGTTCGGCGAGCCGTTCGATTGCAGCTGCGGGGGTAAACAGGGAGCCGGGGCCGCTGGTATGGCCGCAGCTTGGCCGCATGAACTCTGTGGTCCGGTCGGGCCGACCGGCACGGAATAAATCGGTCCAAAAATGTTGTCGTTAATCAGGTTACCGCTCTCTCCATAGTCAATCGCGGTGTACGGAAAACCAGTGCGGGCGATGACAGTCCCTGAGACTTGCCATCCGCTATCGAGCGCCTCTGGACCATGACCGCGCAGAGCTTTCCTGAGCGGGACATCCCATACGTAGTTGGCGTTCACCGAATGGCGTGCATCGTAATCCGCGGCACTGTAGCTTCCGCGCAGGTTGTGGCCGTCCTGGGGAAACAGATTGCTGCCGGAGTTGAATTGTCCAAGGCCTCCGTTGGACACCTCGTCTAGCGCGTGCCCGTAGGTATAGTTGATTTGAAGTTGACCACGGCCTTCGCCAGAGACTCGTTTTGCAAATGTCACAACCATTCCGTTGTAATTAGAAATCGCGCCCGTCGCGATCTGTTGTACCTGTCCGAATCGAAGGTCATAGCACGGCGCCACCGGCGGGCTCCCGCAGGGGAGGGATGGAAACGTTGCAAAGCTGTGCCCATTCTCATTTACATCCTGGAATAACTCACGGATCCCATGATTTCCAAAATAGCTAATCGTCAATGAGTTTGAGCCGCCGAAGGTTTGTTGCGCTTGCAAGCTCCATTTTTGAAATTGCGGGGTGTGCATCGTACGGGGAGGGTTGAAGACAGCCGGTGGTGTGAAGCGCGGATCGAGCATCCGCAACTGCGCCAGAGTGGCGCCCGAAGCGAAACCCTGCACAAGTGCGGCGTTGGAGGCTGCGGCAACCTGGGACAAGCTATTTGTCTCCAGCGGAGCCAGGTTATATCCGGTTACCGTGAAGGCATTTACCAGCGGAAAATTGGTACTCTGATTTGCCGCGATGACACCAGGCAGTGAGTCATAGAAAATTCCAATTCCCCCACGCAGGACGGTGTTATGCGACACGCCGAGAGGCTGCCAGGCGAAACTGAATCGCGGCGACCAGACAATGCTGTCAGTTTGTGAAAAGGCCTGTTTCTGATTCACAAGAATTGCTTGATTATACGGTTGCGTCGGATCGTGACTGAGAGAATCAAACGAATTCGCAAGGCGCGAGAAGCAGCGGGTTGCACACACAGGATTAGACTGATGCGTCGCGCGCGTCCCGATGGTGATCGTCAGATTGGCTAAAGCATGCCACTCGTCCTGTCCATAAAGTCCCAAACTGTAGAAGTTGATACGGTTCCACGTAACGGCAGGGTAAGTTTGGTAGGAACTCGTAAAATCCTGGGCTGGACTAGCAGGAGATGTTCCTCCATTAAAAAACGCGTTGAGCGTTTGCGGCAGAATCTCGCCCGTGCCGGCGAAATTGTAACCAAACACTTTCGTGTACGTGCGTAGGAAGCTGATTCCTAATCCCAGCTTATGTCTCCCCATCGCCTTCACAAAATCATCCGAGACTTGGTAAGAAATGGTTTTTGTGCCGGAGGGCATGGCATTGTAAATATCGCTGTTACCCAAATTGGTGAAGGGACAACCCGCATTACACCAATTCAATTCCGTTGGGAAGAGCGCTGGCTTCACGGGATTCAACACGCTATCTAAGAAGGACATGTACGTTCCGGCTAGCAGGAATTGGTTCGATGCTGTAGGGCTGATGGTATATGTCTCGTTGAGTTGACCCTGCCACCAGGGTTCTCTCATGAAAGCGTTAAACGCGGAACTGATTGGGTCTATGTACAAGGCGCGTTGGCTATAATCGTACTGCGCAAGGAAGAACAAGCGATCGTTCGGCCCCATATTCCAATCGACTCTGCCTGACTCGATCGATTCACTGGACCGATGGTACAAGTCTTCGAAAAAGTGAACCGCGCAGGGCGTGCCCACGCCCAAGCCATTGGGA
This sequence comes from uncultured Acidobacteriota bacterium, assembly GCA_963819745.1. Taxonomy (GTDB): domain Bacteria; phylum Acidobacteriota; class Terriglobia; order Acidiferrales; family UBA7541; genus Acidiferrum. Next base: position 168,066 of record CAWFXG010000019.1, read on the forward strand.
TCATTTCGATCATTGGGATTGGTCCAACCATTACAGCCAAGCGGATCGTTGAAATTGCCGGCAGTTGCCTTACTCGCTCCCGGCGTCTGGTTGTACAGCTCAAAGACCTGCTGATAGAACTTGTGTGAAGGCGACAGCGACCCAAAGACCGAGTCAATATTGGCCATAGTCGCGGATTCAAAAGCTGCGGTCGGCAGGACCACAAAGGTAGGCTGGGGAAGGATAAGACGCATGCCCTCGGTGTCAAAAAAGAAGAACAGCTTTTCCTTGATGATTGGGCCGCCTATCGATGCTGCCCACTGGTTTGCGCGAGCGAATGGGCGCAGATTTCCCTCGGCATTGTCAATCCAGTCGTTAGCGTTCAAAATGCGCCCATTCCAGTACCATGCGGCATTTCCGTGAAACCCGTTTCCCCCTGATTTTGTGACGTAGTTGATATTCGATCCTGCAGCTCCTCCTGATTGCGCCGAATAGCCGTTACTGACGACGGTGGCCTCCTGGATTCCATTCTGTCCCAACAGCATTCCCAGTGCTCCGGTACTGTTGGTGTTGAGGGGTACAAAGTTCTCATTCATTCCGTTGATGGTGAATAGATTTGAAGTTCCGGGCATTCCCAGGATGGAAACAATCCCTGCAAAATTCCCGGTGATGGTGTCCGTGTTCATGATCGCTCCGGGAGCCGTTTGTGAAACGTAGGTAAGATCGTTTCCGGGATTTGGCACTTCGCCTATCTGCTTCTGATTCATGCTTGTGGCGGCGTCGCCGTTCTCGGCTTGTAGCAGCGGCAGCTCATCCGTCAGCTCGATGGTCGATTTGGCCCCCTGAATTTTGAGCGTGAAGTTGCGTGTTCCGGCAGGCCCCAGAGACACATTCACTTCCTGGGTTGACTCGCGAAAGCCCTGATGTGACACGGTCAGCGTGTACCTGCCGGGGGGCAGAAAGAAGAATTGGTAAAGGCCTTTCTGGTCCGTTGTGGTGGACTGAGTGGTTCCTTTAGAGTTGCTTCGGAGGTGGACAGCGACTCCGGGCACTACGGCTCCGCTTGGGTCAGTCACCACTCCGGTCAACGCGCCAGAAATTGTGGTTTGGGCTGTCGAAATTGTCAGCGGAGACAGAAGCAGCGTAAAGATGGAAATTAACCGAATCATGGGGCTTTGCCGCATGAATGTACACCCGGCTTTCACCAGACTGAGTAAAAGCCCAGAAATAAAGCGCAATCCTACCGCAATCCGAGCGCTCGCGGGCCATGGATGATACCGGAGCGGAGAAATACCCCATTCGAAGTCGGCTTATCCTAAGTCTTCATGGGAGGTTGATTCCAAATTCCTGCTAAGTCACGGTAAGCGCGGGGCATTCCACAGGCCGAGACAAGACCATCTGATATAAATCTGTTTCTCAAAGGTGGCCTTTATAGTCCAAGGCAAGGCGGAGCTTGAACTAGTGGTAAACTCCCACGAAGTTAACGGAGACGGATTTGAAACCGCTCTGCATTCTTCGTTTCGGGGTTTTCGAAGCCGATCTGCGTTCCGAAGAACTGCGCAAGCGCGGCGCCCAGATCAAGCTGCAGTACCAACCCTTCCAAATTCTAGTGGCGCTGTTGAATCGGCCGGGCGAGCTGGTGACGCGCGAGGAACTGCGCCGGCAGCTGTGGCCGGCGGACACCTTTGTTGATTTCGATCACGGCCTGAATGCCGCTATCAAGCGTTTGCGGGATGCGCCGGGCGAATCCGCTGACACGCCGAGCCTGATTGAGACACTGCCGCGCCGCGGCTACAGGTTCCTGGGGTCGGTCAACGCCGTTAACGTTGAGACGCCGCAAAGCGCTGCGCAAGCCAGCTTGGCGCCAGTGAGTTCGGCAGAGCGTGCCGTTGACAAGCACGGAAATGGGCTGCGCTATGCGCTACCTGTCGTTGTGGCCCTACTGCTTCTGGCTGCTACGGGGATTTATTTTCGAAACGACAATTGGCTGGCGCGGTTTGTCGGATCGGCTGCCTTACCGCCGGCAAAGGTCCTTCCGTTCACCACCGATCCGGGAGCGGAGATGCATCCCTCTTTCTCTCCCGATGGCAAGCAGGCGGCTTACGTGAAATGGGATGGCCAATCAAATTTCGACGCCAATGTGTTCGTGAAGTTGATCGGCGGAAACCAGGAATTACAAATCTCACGCGGTTCTGGATGGGCGTGCTGCACCACCTGGTCGCCGGACGGACTGTTCGTCGCCTATGAGCGGTGCGGTGGCGACCAGCAAGGAATTTTTGTTGTTCCCTCCATTGGGGGGCCGGAACGCAGATTGACGGAGCCGTCTTGCGAAGGAATCAGTTGGTCACCGCACGGTGAATGGATGGCCATTACACGCAACGAGGCGACGACCTCTCCGCAGTCCATTTTTCTTTTGCGAATGAAAGATCTGCAGTTGCAGAGACTTACCTCGCCAGTGCCGCCCGGCAGGGGCGACCATTTCCCGAAGTTCTCTCCAGACGGAAAACTGGTTGCATTTGTGCGTCAGACCAGCGCTACGGTGGACGATTTGTTTGTGATACCAACCACAGGTGGGGAACCCAGGCGGCTTACAACGGACAATACTCCGATCAATGGGCTGTCTTGGACCAGCGACGGTAGAAGTCTCATCTTTGTTTCCCATCGAGGGGGAGGAACGAGCTTATGGAAGACTTCGGCAGTCGGCGGCGCGCCCGTGTCTGTGCCAATCGGAGGTGAGGACGTTGAAAACCTCAGTATAGCCAGCAGGGGAAACAGGCTCCTCTATACACGGGGAGGGATTCATCCGCACATTTGGGAAATTCCGCTCGGACCAGACCGCCAGGCACAAACCTCACGGCCACTGTTAGCCTCCACGACCGGGCAGGGGAATCCTCAATTCTCACCGGACGGGAGCAAGATCGCCTTTTATTCGCGGCGCTCGGGTAGCTCAGAAATCTGGGTCTGTAACTCGGATGGTTCTAATCCGGCTCAGCTCACTTCCCTGGGCGTCCTCACCGAAACGCCGCGCTGGTCACCGGACGGAAAAATGATCGCGTTCGATTCCAGGCCGGCCATAGCCAGGTTTTGATCATGCCCTCGGGCGGCGGCGAACCCCGGCCGCTCACCGGGCCTGAGAATGAGAGCGCTTTGTCCAGTGGGTCGCGAGATGGCAGGTGGATCTACTACAGTTCAAATCGCGGCGGTTTGTGGCAGATCTGGAAGATTCCTTCGGCAGGAGGGAAAGCTATTCAGGTAACCGACAAGGGTGGATTTGCGGCATTTGAATCGGCCGACGGGAAAGATTTGGTCTACACCAAACGTAACGAGTCCGGCTTTTGGATGCGCTCCATTGGGGGCGGACCGGAGTCCAGAATCCTGAATGTGAGGGTGTTTTTGGGGCATTGGGCGCTCGGCAGGAGCGGCATCTACTTTGTTGACCAAACTGGAGCCCAAGCGATTGTTAAATACTACGATTTCGCCAACCACGAGATCTCTTCAATCACGCCGCTGGCACGCCCGTTGCCTCCGGACGAGGGAGCCCTGGCGGTTTCGCCGGATGAACGGTTCATCCTGGTCATGGAGGTGGCCACTGACATGGACATCATGCTGGTGGAGAACTTCCATTGAGGTTAAGCCCGGCCTAGTGCTGACTTGAAAATCCGCGCCTCGGCAAGCGCGTAATCATGTGTCTGGGTTGTTTTCAAGGACATCCGCGATCAAGCTTTTATTTGTCCGAGTCTCGCACCGCAGGCAGTCACAAATCTTGCTGGCGTCGAGGCGGTCGTTCTTCTTTTTCGCCGCCGCGATAGCCCGCAGCATCAGCGGGTGCGCCACCTTCAGAGCGGCGGCATGTGGCTTGAGGTTGATCGTAGATCCAACCCGTGAACACGGTCGCTTCCATCGCCGCGCTCCACGGCTGCGGAAGCGAGCGCATCCAGTGGTCCAGGTCCAGGCGTGTGGCGGAAATCGATTCCTCGGCGTGAATCCCGCCGCTGCCGTCCTTCACGCAGTAGCTGATCTTCCGTTTGTGAACATCCAGTCCGATGTAATACATAGGTTGCATGGAGGAGGCTCCTTGATGTTTCTGAATCAGCGTCCGCTGTGCCATTCTCCGTCGTCGCCACGATCATGGGCTGGAGTCCATCGACTACCGTGCGAATGACCAGACGTTACGGGCACATAGGACAGTCTGTGCAGCGGCAGGCCGTCAACGCGCTAAAGGGCGCAGACTTTGAGGGGGATGGGGCCCAGAATTGGGCACAGTCTCAGACTGCCCGGATGCGACTACTTGCTAACTGATTGAAGGAGTTGGCTCCCCGGGCTAGATTCGAACTAGCAACCCTTCGGTTAACAGCCGAATGCTCTACCATTGAGCTACCGGGGAACCGCACAACGCGTTTGTTTTCATTGTAATACAGAGTGCGAAATCAAGCTACCTCGTGTCTGGGTCCAACATCGTGATTTTTTCGAATTGCTCGATGAAAGGGTCACGTGTGCTGGCTGATTCTCAAGAACTTATTCTCAGGGTTCGGAGATCAGGAAACAGAAATCGGGAACTCCAAAATCCACACTTGACATCGGCCGATAATTCACTACCATATGGTTGTGAATAGATTAGATACAACATTTACGGCTCTGTCTGATCCAACCCGCCGGGCGATGATCGAACGACTCTCCCGTGGGCCTGCCTCTGTGCATGGATTGACGGAACCGTTCGCACTCTCGCAGCAGATGATTTCAAAACATATTGCCTACCTGGTGCGGGCGCGGATTGTGATCAAGACGAAGCGTGGAAGAGAGAGCGTGTGCACGCTTAGGCCAGCGGCGATAAAGACGGTCAGCGACTGGGCGATTAGCTATCGCCGATTCTGGGAAGAGAGTTTCGACAAGTTGGATGTGGTTGTGAATCAAATGAAAAAAGCGGAGATCAGAGATGACAAAAAACACGGCTAACGAGAAAGAGCGCATGGTTGTCACTAGAGTTTTTGATGCCCCACGCGCATTGGTTTGGAAGGCGTGGACAGATCCGAAATATGTGATGCAGTGGTGGGGGCCGAAAGGCTTTAGCTGCCCCGCTTGCGAGATTGATTTTCGCGTAGGAGGAAAATTTCTCTTCTGCATGAGAACGCCGGATGGGCAGGAGGGCTGGAATGCCGGGGAATACCACGAGATTGTTCTGCACGAGAAGATCGTTTACTCCATGTACTTTTCCGACTCGAAGGGAAACAAGGTTGAGCCTGAGGAGTATGGAATAGAACATGAGGCCATAGACGATGCGCGCGACGTGGTTATTTTTGAGGATCTCGGGAACGGCCAGACTAAGCTCACCTTGATTGGAAATGACCCCATGGAGAGCGCAAAAGAGAGCGGTCAATTCGAGGGCTGGGTTGAGACACTCGATAAAATTGCGGCCGTTGTTGCAGAGCTGACGCAGGTGAAATAAGAAACTGAAGCTTTGATGATCGTCGTGTGCGAGCTACTGAACATAAAGTAGAGGCAGGCACAACCGAGCATGCAGAACTTAGCTACTGGAGAAGACTATGCGAAATAACATTCTGACACTCATAACTGTGCTGCTCTTGAGCCTCGCTGGCACTGAAGTTAGCGCGTCAGGAGTTCCTGGGAACGCAGAAAGTAAAACTGGATACGCACCGATTCATGGCATGCAGCTCTACTACGAGATTCATGGCCAAGGTAAGCCGATGGTTCTGCTCCACGGCGGAATCACCGCTTTCGAAGGTTTTGGCACTAATATCGATGCTCTGGCGAAGTCCCGTCAGGTGATTGCGGTGCATTTGCAAGGACATGGAAACACCGCCGACATCGATCGTCCTTACCGCTTTGAAGCACTGGCCGATGATGTAGCCGCGCTGGTCGCGTACCTGAAGCTGGGGAAAATTGACTTGGTCGGCTATTCATTCGGTGGAGGTGTCGCATTGCAAACTGCTATACGACATCCCGAAGTCGTCGATCACCTGGTGGTGATTTCCTCTGTCATGGCCCAAACCGGATTCTATCCGGAAGGGCTTGCCGCGTTCGCACAGATGAGCAAGAACGCACCGATGCTTGCAGACAACGTCAAAAAGTCACCACTTGCGACGATGTACCCGAAGACGAACTGGGAAACGTCGTTCAAAAAGATGGGCGAACTGGCCAGCACGCCATTTGACTGGTCAGCGCAGGTCAAGGCTCTCAAGGAACCGACACTTTTGGTCTTTGCCGATGCAGATGCCGTTCGCGCCGAGCATATCGTTGAATTCTACAAGGCTCTCGGTGGCGCACAACGGGACGCCGGACTAGACGGATCGATGAGGTCGATGGCACAGTTGGCCATCCTTCCCGGCACGACTCACTACAACATCATTGCTAGCCCGTCGTTGGCGGTCGTAATCGGTGAGTTCCTGAGGCGATAGCCCGATTCGGCGCGCGGCCAATGCCGCGCACTAGTCTATCGGCTCATTCCAACTGCGTTGGCAATCGACGTAACTTGTTCGGCGTCCAAGAGCAGCTTTTTCGGGGTTAAACGGTGCCGATTCAACGGATCGTCTTAAAGTTAACAGCCGAATGCTCTACCATTGAGCTACCGGGGAACGGTTCACGGCGATTGGAATTGTAATATACCGGGATGATTGGCGCCAATTGCGGCCGAGACCCCAGCGATTCCACCGAGGGTTCCAGGCAATGGAGCAGGTTTGCGATTGCCTGACCTCTGGAATTCCACTATCGTAGAAGTTTCGCTTGTCGCGAAAATTCGCGGTGTTTCCGGTCTGCCGCGACCCATGGAGAAAGCTAGTGAAGAAGAAGATTCGCGCCATCCAGTTCGGCGTCGGCCCTATCGGCGCCTCCATTGCGCGGTTGATGCGCGAGAAGCAAGCAATCGAAATCATCGGCGCGATCGATAGCGATCCCGCCAAAGCAGGCCGCGACCTGGGTGAAGTGGTGGGCGCAAAAGATGCCCCCTGGGGCATCAAGGTTTCTGCTGAAGCGCGCGAAGTTCTGGAGCAAGCCGCTGACGTGGTCATTCACTCCACATCATCGGCTCTGCCAAAAGTGATGGATCAATTGTTACGCTGCCTGGAGGCGGAATCCTGCGTGGTTTCCACTTGTGAGGAGCTCTCCTATCCCTATCGCACGTATCCCGACCTCGCCGCCAAGCTGGATGCGGCCGCCAAGGACTGGGGAGTGGCGCTGGTTGGAACGGGAGTGAACCCCGGCTTCGTGATGGACAAACTGGTCATCACCCTGGGAGCGGTGTGCCAGACAATCGAGCATGCCAGGGCCTTGCGCATCGTGGACGCATCGAAGAGGCGCTTGCCGCTACAGAAAAAGATCGGCGCGGGCATGAGTGTCGAAGAGTTCAAGTCACAGGTGGCTGCCGGAACAATCAAGCACGTGGGGTTGCCAGAATCTGTGGCGATGGTAGCGGATTCGTTCAACTTGCCGGTGGACGAAATCACGGAAAACATCGAGCCGGTCGTCGCGAAAGAGCGCGTACAAACCGAATATCTGACGGTTGAACCAGGCCAGGCGGCCGGTGTGCATCAGATCGCCCGCGGCACCTCGGCGGGGAAAGAATTGATATATCTGGAGTTACAGATGTACGTGGGCGCTAAAGAACCCGCGGACAAGGTGGAGCTGACGGGTCACCCCAATATCAGCTTGGTGATTCCGGGGGGATCGCACGGTGACATCGCGACCGCATCGGTTGTGGTGAACTCGATCCCGGTGATTCTCGATGCGCCTGCCGGTTTGCGGACGGCGCGCGACTTGCCTATCGGATTTTTCTCGCCAAACGCGCGGCCATAAACCCTGTAACGTCCCATAACCCTTACGTTAAGGTGAGGATCCCGCCACAGCTCAAGGGCGCCAGAACTTCATCACCGCGGAAAAGTCCAGATCTTCCTTGTGCGCGCCCTTGACGTAACTATACGTCTCGCGAGCCGCTGCCGCCGCAGGCAAGGCGACGCCCAGTTCATTGGCCAGATCCAGCGCCAGGCTCAGATCCTTGTGCATCAGGCGCAACGGGAAGCTGGGAACATACTCGCCCTTCAACAAGTTGGGCGCTTTTACATCCAACACTCCGGAACGAGCCATGCTCGATTGCATGACTTCAATCAGGCTTTCGCCTTTCAGCCCAGCACCGGTGACCAGAGCGAGCGCTTCCGCCAGCGCGTCCACCTGCAGCGCGAGTATCATATTCATCGCCAGCTTGATGGTTTGCCCAGCGCCGTTAGGACCCAGGTGGAACCACCGCTTGCCCAATACGCCGAGGATAGGTTCCACATCGTGAAGCGTGGCGGCTTCACCGCCAACCATAAAAATAAGCTCACCCTTTTTTGCTCCCCAATCGCCGCCGGTAACCGGCGCATCCAGGAAGCGAATGCCGCGCTCGGAGCAGGCCGAGGCAATCTTCCGCGCCAGGTTCGGCGAAACCGTGCTGGAGTCGATGTACGTGCTGCCGGATTTGAGAGCGGGGAGCGCGCCAATACCGTCCGCCCACAGGACTGCCTCAAGAGCTGGCGGGTCGCTCACGATGGTCAGCAGGACGTCGGATTGACCGGCAACATCCTTCGGTGATTTCGCCAGGGTCGCACCTGCGGAGACCAGCTCGTCGGCCCGGGAGGGCGTTCGGTTCCAGACGGTCAGGCTAAAACCGGCCTTAAGGAGATTGAGACCCATCGGACGGCCCATTAACCCTAGACCGATCAAACCAACCTTTGGCTTGGAACTGTCTGACACGAGAACCTCCCACGAGAAGCGCCAATCAGCAGAGCGCCGTCAATCGCTAAGGATAAAGGGTGCGGCGACTTGATTGTAGCGGAAACAGCAGGAGCAGCCCTTCCCAACTGGGTCAGGCGGTTTTCGGCGGATTAGGCATGGGCACTAACGATGATGGCGGGGTCTTCTTGCGACGAGAAGAGGATGCCGCCTTTCCCGTGTTCTCCGCGGAATCCTCCGTTGCTTCCGGGTCGGTGGGCTCCCGAAGGGGCGCTTCTTCCAGTCGAACAATATATTGATACGGAATTTCCCAGCGGAAGTGTTTCTGCTGGCCGTGTTGGTGCAGGTGCTGCTCGAGGAAGATGGAGCGGCCGGAATCGGCGACAAACGTGCCCGTGGCCGGCAAAAGGATATCGCCGGCGCGGTAATGCACCTCTACCCTGCGCCCCAGAAAGGCGGAGTAACGGGCCATATTTTAGAGTTTCGAGGGCGGGTCACCGAGGGTCAATAGCACCGAAGTACCCCCTGTTGAAAAAGCCCTGATTTAGCTGATTTTTAGGCCTTTTAGGCCGGAGTGGCAAGGGCAAGATAATCCGGGCGATCGGAAACGAGCTTGTGGCGGAAGGCCTTGCGAACGCGTCCGTTCTGCATCAGGAAAACCCCGGGCATGCGCTCGACGTCTCCCGCCGGATAGCCGACAAAGTGTCCGCGGAGCCATGCCCCCAGTGCGCGCCGGATGCTTTCGGCGTTGAAATACTGATGAAATTCCGCGCGCACCAGCCCGAATTCCTCGTACAAACGTCCTTGGGGATCCCCAAAACGCGGGGTGTCCCCCAGTCCATAGGGCGTGAAAAACCATTTAGCCTTTTCTTCGGTGCCTAGGTGGACGAAGGCAAGCGACGGCCCTTTGGCTTCAATCGCTCTCTTCTTATCGGCGAGCTCCGCCACTGCTTCGCGGCAGAACGTGCATCCGAAATGCCGAAGAAAGACCAGGAAAATGGTGTGCTCGCTTACCAGCGACGCGAGAGTGTGGCCGGTTTGCGACGAATACGCTCCCAACACTGTGGAATCGATTTGGCTGGTGCCGAGCATCCGATAGATCACTCAATTACGACGAATTCCAGACGGTACTCTCACCGTCGAAGGGCGAGTCTATCACGCCGGGTCCAAGGGCTGTCCAGAGGAGCGCACCCTAGAAAGCTAGATTACGCTGCTCCACCGTGCCGTAGGTTTGGAGATAGTCTTTCAGGCGGAGCTTGCGGGCGGTGTTCTCCGAACTCAGATAGCGAACCGTGCCATACACCGGACGCTCGGGACCCCAAGGGCGGTCATAGCGGCCGAGGCACCAGAAAATACCGCTGTACGAATTCGGATTGCGGCCGTCGAGGCCATATTTATTGTTCAGGTGGATTAGCGTCTTAGAAGCTTCCTCGGGTGAGCGACTCCATTCCAGTATCTTCTTGCCCCATAGCATGCGCATGTAGTTGTGAATGAAGCCGTCGCGGACTAGTTGGGTTTGCGCCGCGTTCCAGAGCGGATCGTGGGTTTGCGCGCCTTCGAATTGTTCCACGGAGTAGAGAAACTCCCGATCGTCCCGCTGATGCTGTTTCAGCGTTTTGCACGCCCACTCGGGAACAGCATCGAAGGAATCGTAAGCGTCACTGTGAGACGAGAAGTTGTAACCGACTTCGCGCCAGGTGACCAGCTCGTCGAGGAAAGATTCGGCAGGTCGGCTGGTGTTCCACCACCCTTCCCGTTTGCCGTCGGTTCGCTGCCCGAGGCGTTCGCGTTTCCAGTGTTCGCGGCGAGCGATCTCCGCGAAGATTTCGTGGACGGAGATGTGGCCGAAATGCAGATAGGGAGAAAGACCGCTGGAGACGTCGAGGTCCGGCTGGCTGCGATCTTCGGCATAACGCGTTAGCTTATGATCCAGGAAGCTTCGAAGTGCGCTTACCGCATGAGCATGGCCGCCTTTCTTCGAAGTGACGCCGACTCGATGATCAATCGGCCAGAATTGTGGCAGCTCGCCCGAACCGTTCAGCAGGTCCGCAGACACCATGGGCCACCGGGACCTGATGTTTGCCGGCAGCAACGCATTTTTCGGCGAATCCCACTTGGCCAGCGGATTGGTCTTCGGAAATTCCGACAGATACGGGGCGAGGTTCTTCTGCAGGAAGCGCCGGAACGCGTACGCCGTCGAAAATATCTGGTCCGTGGCCCGCAGCGGAAGCATGCCGTTGGAATCCACAGCCTCCATGCGCACCGAGACTTTCTTCGCCGCTGCGCTCACCATTCTCGGGAGAAAGAAACAAGGGAAGTCGTCCGTCACCACCAGACACGCGTTGCGGCAGAGCGTTGCAAGCAAGCCGCTGCCTGCACCCTTGGTTGGCTCAACATACGGATAGTAAAGGATGCCCGCAGCCTTGCAGGTGTCGGCATTGTCGGCCATGCCATCGAGGACAAAACGATGCAGCCGGTCGCTCGCCCATTGATAACCGCAGCGTAGCGCCTCCAGAATTACTAGCGGCTTGCCGAAGGACCGGCAATGTTCCAGGGCGCGGTCGAGCGCGAAATTAAACGTAAGCCGTCGATTGGCAATCATCCAGTAAAGGACGTAGTGCCCTTGCGGCTGCACCGGTGCCTGGTTGCAGGTGCGGATGCGAATCGGGTTGACCTTATGCATGTGGAAGCGGCAAGCCGTTACGCGCTGTGACCGCCGAGTTTCTAGGATAAGCGAGAAATCCTGTCCGTCCAAAATCGCGGCTATCCCACCCAGTCTGGAAATCGACGAACCGCCTTGCTGGCCTCAGACGCTTATCCAATTGCCCTTGACTTTGCCGGCAGCCGGGCTATTGTCTGCCTTCCGCATCCTGCTCTTATAAGTGAAGGAGAAATGAATGTCCTGCAAGATCGTTCGTCTTTTTCTCGCGTGTCTCGCACTCATCCTGCCGGTTCGTGCCAGGGCGCAGTCTGGCGGAAAGCCTATCGTCTTGAAGGCCGCGCGCCTGTTTGACGGGAAAAGTGGCCAGATGGCTTCGCCCGGTATGGTGGTGATCGCGGACGGGAAGATCCTCGCGGTCGGCGCAGGCTCTCCGGTTCCCCCCGGGGCTGAGGTGATCGACCTGGGCGACGCGACGCTGTTGCCCGGATTTATCGACGCCCACACCCATCTGACCATGAGCAACACGAATGACTACAAGCAGAGTCAGCTGGATCTGCTCCAAAAGCCCATCGCCGAGCAAGCCCTGGATACCATTGCGAATGCTCGCGTAACTCTCATGGCGGGCTTCACGACCGTTCGCGATGTCGGCTCGCACGACTATCTGGATGTGGGCCTGCGCAACGCGATCCGCGATCGCATTGTCCCCGGGCCGCGCATGCTCGTCACCGTCCATGCCTTGGGCGCTACCGGCGGCCATTGCGATGACTCCGACGGCTTTCGGGAAGGGTTGTTCCCTCATGAGACTGGCCCTGAGGAGGGTGTGATCAACGGTGCCGATCAAGCACGCTATGCCGTGCGCCTCGACCATAAGTATGGCGCCGACATGATTAAGGTCTGCGCCACCGGTGGTGTCCTCTCCCCCACGGACGATGTCGATACTCCGCAACTTACGCAGGAAGAGCTCAACGCCATCGTGGACGAGGCTCATGCCTTGCGACGAAAGACCGCCGCACATGCGCACGGCGCTGAAGGCGCCAAACGGGCCATCCGTGCGGGTATTGACTCGATCGAGCACGGCACTTTCTTGGATGACGAAGCCATGGACATGATGAAACAACGCGGCACGTATTACGTGCCAACCTTGATGGCTATTCAAGGTCTGGAAGAGCGGATCAATGCGGGTATTTATTTGCCTCCCGCGATCAAGATCAAGGCGCAGGTCGCCATCGCCACCCTACGCAAGACCTTTCAGAAAGCTGTCGCCAGAGGCGTAAAGATTGGACTTGGCACCGACGCCGCCGTGTATCCGCATGGCCGCAATGCCGAGGAGTTTCACCAGATGGTCGACCTGGGCATGAAACCTGTGGACGCCCTCCGGGCCGGAACCTCGGCGGACGCCGAACTATTGGGCATCGCGGATAAGCTCGGAACTCTGGAAGCCAACAAGATTGCCGACGTCGTAGCCGTCCCTGGCAATCCCCTCGAGAACATCCGGCAAACCGAACACGCCTTCTTTGTAATGAAGGAAGGCGTCGTCTATAAGAACGAGAAAGCCAAGTAGCCGCGGAAGATTGTGGAGAGAGCCATGAAGAATTTGTGTTTGTTCATGATGGGGCTTTGCGCACTCTGTTCGAGTGCTACCGGACAACAGGCGAAGCCTGCCGACAAGTCGTACGTCCTCAAAGCCGCCCGGATGTTCGATGGGAAAAGCGATGCACTGGTCAAGCCGGGCCTCGTGGTCGTCACCGGAGGCAAGATCGTCGCCACAGGGGCGGGTGCCAGCGTGCCGGCTGGCGCCGAGGTGATTGACTTGGGCGACGCAACGCTGCTCCCCGGGTTCATCGATGCGCATACGCATTTGACGAGCGAAAGCACAGACGATTGGAAGCAGGACGCATTGGATGGCTTGGAGAAAACCATCGCCGAGCAAAGCCTGGATGCCACGGTATTCGCTCGAAAGACGCTGATGGCTGGATTTACCACCGTCCGGGATGTCGGCTCGTCGAATTACATGGACGTCGGTTTGCGCAACGCCATCCGCAACGGCAAAGTAGTCGGTCCGCGGATGCTCGTTGCCACTTATGCCATCGGTTCCACCGGCGGACACTGCGATGATTCAGCTGGCTATCGCGCCGGCCTGTTCGGGCGAGAGTCCGATGCCCGGGAGGGTGTGGCCAACGGTCCTGACCAGATCCGCTACGCGGTACGCCTCGCGCACAAGTATGGCGCTGACGTCATCAAGACCTGTGCCTCCGGCGGAGTGCTTTCGCTGACCGACGACGTCGATACACCGCAACTCACCCAGGAAGAACTGAACGCGCTCGTCGAAGAAGCGCACGCGCTGCGCCGCAAGGCCGCGGCGCATTGCCATGGAGCGGAGGCAGCCAAGCGCGCGATTCGCGCTGGCATCGACTCCATCGAGCACGGTTCGTTCCTCGACGATGAGGCGCTCGACATGATGAAGCAACATGGCACCTTTTTTGTTCCCACCCTGATGGCCATCGTCGGAGAGCAGGAACGCATCGCGCGCGGTCTGTATTTTCCGCCCCAGATTCTCGCCAAGGCCAACGCGGCCAGCACCGCGGCACGCAAAACCTTTCAGCGCGCTCTCGCGAAAGGCGTGCGCATTGGCTTGGGCACGGATGCCGCCGTTTACCCCCACGGGCGCAATGCCGAAGAGTTCGGCCAGATGGTCGATCTCGGCATGCAGCCCGTCGACGCGCTGAAATCGGCGACATCGGGTGATGCCGAGCTATTGGGCATTGCCGACAAAGTTGGCACTCTCGAATCCAACAAAATTGCCGACATCGTGGCCGTTCCCGGTGACCCCACGGAGAATATCCGTCAGACCGAAAAAGTCCTTTTTGTGATGAAAGAAGGCACTGTATTCCGCAACGACCACGCTGCCCTTGCGCACTGACCGGGTTGCGATAATCCCTTGATCGTCGTTCGGAACGATCTCAAACTTTCTGTCCGGCCCCGTGGAGCGTTCTTGATGCCTGAATTGTCCGACACTGTCACCTCCGTGCTTGCAGCCTACTTCCAAAAGGCCGGTACGAAGGTCCACAAATGGGTATATCCATTGACGGACCATCAGTTCTGGCACAATCCGTTCTTGCAAGGCAATGACATCGGGCATTTGATCCTTCATCTCACGGGAAACCTGAACTATTACATCGGTGCTCGGATCGCCGGCACTGGTTACGTCCGCGATCGCGATCGTGAATTTACCGAGCGCGACCGCCCAACCAAAGACGAAGTTCTCGCCTCCTTTGATCGCGCCATTGCTTTGGCTGCGGAGACCTCCCGCAAGCAGTCCGCCGCCGATCTGGCCGCGGCCTACTCCGCCGAACGCACTACCTCCGAGAACCGCTTCGCGATTCTCCTGGACTGTGCCGCCCACGCGGATCACCATGCAGGCCAGATTATTCTTATCAGCCGGGAACTCAGCCGCTGATTTTGTCTCTATGCTCTCTTCGCCTCCCGACATTCACGCCCGCCAACTTTTCGCGAAGGAATGGGCGCTGGCACTCCTGGTCGCCGTGCTTGCATCCCTCTGCATTGTGTCTCCCTTCTTTTGGCTGGGCAACGCCTCCGGCCATGATTTCGAATTTCATGTTTCTTCCTGGCTGGACGTTGCCGGCCAGTGGAGGGAAGGGATTGCTTTTCCGCGCTGGATGGAATGGGCCAACCACGGCTTCGGCGAACCGCGATTCATTTTTTATCCGCCGCTTTCCTGGTTATTGGGAGCTGCACTTGGTTGGTTCACGCCGTGGACTTATGTTCCGGTCGCGTTCATCTTTCTGGTGCAAAGCTTCGCGGGCCTTTCCGCATACGCATTGGCCCGCCGTTTTTTGCCGCGCGCTCCTGCTCTTTTCGGCGCTCTCTGCTTCACGTGGAACCCCAACGCTCTGCTCATCGTCTACCGTCGCAGCGACTTTGCGGAGCTTCTCGCGTCGGCCTTTTTCCCAATCTTGATCCTGGCCGCTGCACAAGTTGCCGGGGTGATCGACAATCGTTGCCGGTCGCGTCCACGCGCTCTCCTGCTTTTTTCTGTTCTTTTCGCCGCCGTCTGGCTTTCCAACGCGCCTGCCGGTGTCATTGCCACCTACAGTGTGACTCTGTTCTTTGCCTGGGCTGCATGGAACCGCAAATCCTGGGTGCCTTTCTTTTCAGGTTTCTCCGGCATTGCGCTCGGATTCGCATTGGCGGGCTTTTATCTTGTTCCGGCGGCCTACGAACAGCGTTGGGTAAGCATCGCGGAGGTGCTTTCCTCTGGACTGCAACCGGCTCAGAATTTTATCTTCACCGTAATTGACGATCCGGAGCACACCCTCTTCAACTTCCTGGCTTCTGCAATTGCTGTCGGCATGATGGCCATCACGGGCCTCGCGGCGATTGCCGCTCGGCATAGCGGAAGCTCTGATTCGCGGACCGTCCAGGAAGACAGCATGTGGCGAGCCCTGCTCCTCTTGGCCGCCGCTGCGACCCTGGTCATGATTCGCCCGAGCATCTTTCTTTGGCGCTACTTGCCCGAATTGCGTTTCGTTCAATTTCCTTGGCGCTGGATGTCGATTCTCAGCGTGGCGTTGTCCTTTTTTCTCGCCGGCGCCGCTGCCCGGCCCAGCTTTCGTCGTTTGTGGATTCCCGTGGTCCTGCTGCTTACCCTCGGTGTGGGCGCCCGTCTCGTCCAATATGCCTGGTGGGATCCGGACGACGTTCCCACTCTCCAAGCGGGCATCGCATCCGGCCAGGGCTTTGATGGAATGGATGAATACGATCCCTTGGGTGACGACCACTACAATCTTCCGCTTGCGGCTCCGCCTGCGGCGCTCCTGCCGCACGGAATTTCGGGAAAGTCCCTGGCTGGATCGAGCATTCGTGTGCAACGTTGGACCGCCGAGAACCATGAAATCTTGGTGATGTCCGGCCAATCCGGACGCCTGGCTCTTCACTTGCTGAACTATCCTGCCTGGCAGGTAATTCTCAACGGCGCGCCCATTCAGCCGGAGAAATCGGAAGATTCAGGTCAGATGATCGTGCCTGTGCCTGCGGGGACCTCGTTCGTGACGGTTCGCTTTGTCAGGACTGCGGATCGGACCCTGGGTTTGCTTTTGAGCGGCTTGGGCGTTGCGCTGGCGGCGTTTCTATTGATCAAAGCCCCGCGCAATTAGCTCAGTTTTGGGCGGTTCAGCGCCGATCGACTGTCGGGTGTCGGACGTCTTGTCCCTGCACGATGTAAATCACGTCTTCCGCGATATTCGTGGCGTGATCCCCGATGCGCTCCAGGTTCTTGGCCACCAGGATGAGTTCGAACGCGGGAAATACCACGCTGGAATCTCCCATCATGTACGTCAGTAGCTCGCGAAAAATCTGATCGCGGTAGTGGTCTACCTTATCGTCCATGGCCAGCACTTTTTGCGCCAGCTCCACGTCGCGCCGTACCACTGCGTTCAGCGCGTCTCGCACCATCTCTTCGGCGACTTCGCTCATGCGCGGAAGGTCCACGTACGGCTTCACACGCGGATGCCGCAGAATGCGCAGCGCCGCCTGCGCGATATTGACGGCCTGATCCCCGATTCGTTCCAGATCGTTGTTGATGCGCGAAACCGCCAGCACCAGGCGCAAATCCACGGCCATCAACTGATGCAACGCCAGCAGTTGCACCACCCGATCGTCAATTTCAATTTGCAGCTCATTGATGGCGTCTTCTTCCTCGAGTACCCGCTTGGCCAGTTGTTCGTCGGAATCCAGCACCGAATGCACTGCCTGGTGCACCGCGCGCTCCGCCAGGCTGCCCATCCACAAGAGCCGCTCTTTCAGCTCGTTCAGATCCTTTTCAAAGTGTCGTTCCATGAAGTGTTTCCCTCAGCTCGCTGTGGCGTGCACAATATCTCAAATAATCCGTGGCCGGCCCGCAATCAGCCGAACCGGCCGGTGATGTACGCCTCTGTGCGCGGATCACTCGGCGTAGTGAACAGCTGCGGCGTCGGACTGAACTCGATCATTTGGCCGGTAAGCAGGAACGCCGTGAAGTCGCTGACGCGTGCCGCCTGCTGCATGTTGTGGGTCACGATCGTGATGGTGCAAAGGTCTTTCAGTTGCACCAGTAACTCTTCGATCTTTGCCGTGCTGATGGGGTCCAGTGCCGAGCACGGCTCGTCCAGCAACAGGACTTCCGGTTCGACTGCCAGCGCTCGCGCGATGCACAGCCGCTGCTGCTGCCCGCCGGACAATTCGTACGCCGACTTGTGCAGGTGGTCCTTGACTTCATCCCACAGTGCCGCGTGCCGCAAGCTTTTCTCGACTGCTTCGGCCAGCGGCAGCTTCGAGCCGTTGATGCGCAACCCGTATGCCACGTTCTCGAAGATCGATTTAGGAAAAGGGTTGGGGCGCTGAAAGACCATGCCCACCCGCCGGCGCAATTGCGTGACGTCCTGCGCCAGGATATTCTTGCCGTCCAGCAGGATCTCGCCGTCCAGCCGCGCATGCCGTACGGTCTCATGCATGCGGTTCAGCGTCCTCAACAGCGTGGACTTCCCGCAACCCGACGGGCCGATTAGCGCCGTGACCTTGCTGGTGGCGATGCCCAGAGTGATGTCAAACAGGGTCTGCTTCGCTCCGTAGTAGAAGCTGACCTTGTTGATGTTCATGCGCATGGACAAGGCCGCACCGGTTTCCCGGCTTACCTGCCCGCTGGTTGCTGTTGGTGGAATGTTTACGGACAATGCCGGCCTCACAGAAGCGTGCATACTCAAGACCTCGGTACCGCAATGCCGCGAGCCAGAATCGCACGCGCCACGATATTGATGACCAGAATCAATCCTAGCAACACCAGACCGGCCGCCCAAGCCTGCCGGTGCCAATCGTCATACGGGGCGATCGCGTACGTGAAAATCATCACCGGCAGCGATGCCGTTGGCTGGTTCCAGCCCGGACTCCAGAAGCGGTTGCCGAAAGCGGTGAACAGCAAAGGAGCGGTTTCCCCTGCCACCCGCGCGAAAGCCAAAAGTACGGCGGTAAGGATACCTCGGTAGGCGGCGGGGACGATAACCGAGGTAATCGTCTTCCATTTGCTGGCTCCCAGTGCCATTGAACCTTCCCGCAGATTCTTGGGGACTCCACGCAGAAATTCTTCCGTGCTGCGCAACGTGATAGGAATCATCATTAGTCCCAACGCGAATCCCCCCGCCAACGTGGAGAAGTGTTTGAACGGAAGCACGACCAGGCTGTAGGCGAAGATTCCGATCACGATCGATGGCACACCATTCAGTAGGTCCGCTGCATAACGAACCACGAACGCCGTCGTGCTTCCGCTGAATTCGGCCAGATAGATGGCTCCAAAAAATCCGACGGGTACGCCCAGCAGGGTCGCCAACAGCAGGAGCTTGGCGCTTCCGACGATTGCATTGGCCATTCCGCCGCCGGTCTCGCCCACCGGTGCCGGCAGCTTGGTGAAAAAGTTCCAGCTGATGGACGTTCCGCCATGATAGACGAGATAGCCAAGGATGAAAAACAGCACAAAAACCGCTACAAACGCACAGAGTCCCGTCATGCTCAGCATGAAGCCGCTGACAAACTTGCGCCATCGCAGCCGTTGGCTCATGTATGCCCCATCCCGCCGCCCCGTTGCGAAGTCGCCACAATCAGCAGCCTCGCGATTCCATTCAGGAGGAACGTCAGCAGGAACAGCACCAGCCCCAACTCGATGAGCGATTGCAAGTACAAATCACCCGTTGCTTCCGTAAATTCGTTGGCGATTACCGCCGCAATGGAATATCCCGGTGCGAACAGGGACGCGCTGATGATCGGAGTATTCCCCACCACCATGGTAACAGCCATGGTTTCGCCCAGGGCTCGCGCCAGCGCCAGGAAAATGGACCCCATAATGCCGGTGCGCGCGAAGGGCACTACCACCTTCCACGTGGATTCCCATCGTGTCGATCCCAGCGCTAACGCCGCTTCCCGTTGATCTCGCGGTACGGACAGCAACACCTCGCGGGATACCGAAATTATGTAAGGGATCACCATGATGGCCAGTACGATCCCCGCGGTTAGAAATCCCACTCCGTATGCCGGCCCTGTAAACAGCGGAAGAAATCCCAACGATTCCTTTAACGCCGGCTGGATGTACTCTCGCATCATCGGAACGACGATAAATACTCCCAACAACCCATAAATGACGCTGGGCACCGCCGCCAGCAAATCGATGAAGAATTCCAGCGTATCCGATACCCGTGCAGGGGCCAGCTCCGCCAGGAAAATTGCCGCTCCGATGCCCAAAGGTATGGCAAGAATTAGCGACACCGCCGATGTCACCAGCGTTCCGTAAATGAACGGCAGGGCGCCAAACTTATCGAAGATTGGATCCCAGACGGAAGTCCAAAGGAACGCAAATCCGAATTTGTGGCGGGGCAGCGCGGAACCCCGCCAAAGCTCAAGCACCAGCAGCAGCGTGATGACCACTACCGACGCGGCGAACAGGAACGTCACGATCCGCGCGATCTCATCGCCCTCGCGCAGACGCGACAATAGGGAGCGCGAGCCCGCTACCGGACCCGCGCTCGGTACAATTGTGCTGGAGGCCGCCACAATCTTACTGGACGCTGTCCAGGGCCTTCATTTCCTTCGCGACCACTTCCTTGGGCAACTTCGCGTAGGACAGCGCCTCCGCGTACGACTGCCCATCCGTCAGCATCCACTTGACAAAGCCCTTGATGGCGTCACGCTTGCTCGCTTCCGAAAACTTCTCCGGAATCAGCAACCACGTGAAGCTGGAGATAGGATAGGCCGCTTTACCGGGCGCATCCGTGATGGATACCCGGAAATCGTCTGGCATTGTCTTTACCGCCCCCGCCGCGGCGGCAGTCACGCTGGCCAGGTCGGCCTTGACGAACGCCCCCGACGAATTCTTCACCCGGCCGTAAGGCATCTTGTTCTGAATGGCGTAGATCAATTCCACATAACCGAAGGAATTGGGCGTCTGCTTGATTAGTCCCGATACTCCCTCGTTTCCTTTGCCGCCCAAACCCACCGGCCAGTTGACCGACGTCCCTTTGCCAACCTTGTTCTTCCAGTCCTCGCTTACCTTGGACAGAAAGTCCGTCCAGATATACGTCGTGCCGCTGCCGTCCGACCGGTGCACCACTACGATGTCATTGGCTGGAAGACTGACGCCCTTGTTGGGCCCGGCGATGGCGGGATCGTTCCACTTGGTGATGCGGCCCAGGAAGATGCCGGCGATGGCGTCCGGGGAAAAATTCAGCTCCGCATTCACTCCAGGGATGTTGTACGTCGGCACGTCCGCTCCTAAAACGGTCGGAAAGTGCAGGATCCCAAAGCCGTGCTTGTCCTGAAAAGCCTTAAGCTGTTCGTCGTTCATCGGGCCGTCGGATGCTCCGAAGTCTACCGTGCCTTCGGTCACTTGCTTGATGCCGCCGCCGGAACCGATCGACTGGTAGTTGATCTGCAAAGATCCGTTTTTCTTGTGATATTCGTCAAACCACTTGGAATACATCGGGTACGGGAATGTGGCTCCCGCTCCGTTGATGGAAAGTGCTCCCTGAGCCCAGGCGCCTATGGCTAGCGCCAACGCGACCGCTAGTATCGTTGCTAGTCTCTTCATCGGGTGTTCTCCGTGGGTGTATTGGACCTGTTGTACGCTGCAGTGTCTCTCCCTTCTGTTACAGCATTGTTACAATCCGCGCAGATTGGGGTGAAACCTCGGATTGCTTCCGATGCTCTGTAACCCATTGAAAATGCATATTCTGCGCCACGCCAATCGGAGCGCGAAATTGCAACAACTGACTGCCTTTCTCATTTTGCGATTCCGAAGACGTTAGTTCTCGCGCACTTTCAGTGGGCAGCGCGCCTCCGGTTGCAATTCCGAACCGTGTCCTGTAGCCTCACTTCCATGAATTTTTCTCCTCTTTGCGGCCTGTTGGCGCGTGCTTGTCGCGCTTCGCTCTGTGCGCCCGCTGGCGCAGGGAGGTTGAAGAGCTAATAGCCTAAATTTCCGCTATACGCTTCTTGCTCCCATCGCCATATCTGTCTGCGGCGGTGGGATTTTTGTTTTTAAGGAGTCAATTTCGGCGGGCAACTGCGCGTTCCACTTCCGCGGACTGCCTCCGGCCACGACAAACCGTGCGTCTGCGACCTCCGCCACCGGGTCTGCGGAAATTCTCAAGGAGCCCATGTGATTCAGCATTCCCATTTCGATTTGACTCGAGTTTCCCTGATGGCGCTGGTCAGTATCCTGTCGGCAGTGCCCGGCCGCGCCACCCAGAATCCCTCGGACGAAACTCCGAAAGCCCGCCCGGCTTCCTCCTCGGCGAAAATTCCCGCGGTTGTGGATTCGGCGTCTCCGGAAACGAATTTCGCGGCGGAGTTGCAGCAACTCAAGGAAGCCGTTAACGCCCAGGCCGCCCGGCTGCTCGAGCACCAGAAGGAACTGGAGGCCGAGCGCGAAAACTTGCGTGCCGCGCTCCAGCGGATTTCCAGTCTGGAAGCCGCGCTCCATCTCCCTGTCCAACCGGCAGACCGCGCAACACCGGAGCAAGCGCGTGAAGCCGTTGGGCCCAACTTGGCGCAATCCCGGCAAGATACCCTTGCCGCCAGACTGGAACGAATCGAAGATCGCCTTTCCAACGTGGGCCCCTTCCGCTTCAGCGGCGACATTCGCTTGCGTGGCGAGCCATCTTTTGGCGGCCCTGCCAACCAGTCGATGGTCCGCGATCGCGAACGCTTTCGCTTTCGATTCAATGCCAATGTTCAGCTCGACGATAGCTTCAGCGGTGGTTTCTCCCTTTCTTCCGGTGATCTCAACGATCCCACCTCAACGAACCAGACCGCGAATCAGTTTTTTACACGCAAGGCCTTCAATCTCGACCGCGCCTTTCTCAGCTATAACCCCAGTGGCTTCCGGCCTCTCACGCTGACCGGTGGAAAGTTCGCTTATCCCTGGTACAACACCGAACTGACCTGGGACAAGGACCTCAATCCGGAAGGCTTGGCACAAACATTAGCCTTTGACTTCGAATCTCACGCGCTCTTGAAGCGCGTGGCTCTGGTCGGGTTTGAGCTTCCTTTCGCGGAAACTGCTGGCGTTTCTCTCGCTAACCGGAGCATCACCGCCAGCGCCGTATATGGCGGACAGTTGCAAACCAGGTTGCAGCTCGGTAGCAGAATCACCTTTAGCGGCTACGGCGCCTTCTACAATTGGCACAACGCCGATCCCATTGCGCTGGCAGTCTCCACCGCCAATAGCGCCAGTCCGGTTAATGGCCTCCTCCCGCTCAAGTCCACCAATCTGCAGAATTCCTTGACGGTCACCACGGCAAGCCAGGTCATTCAGGTGGACGGTCAACCCAATCTGACCGGCGTATCCCGGATTGTCACCGCGCAATTTGCTTCCAGGTTCGCGCTCCTCGATGCCATCGCCCGCTTCGATTTCGCTACCCCTTCGGAGCGCTGGCCTATTGCTCTCATCGGGGACTTTGTTCAGAACACCCGCGCCTGCGCCAATGCCGCAAGCCTCGCCCCGGCTCCCCCCAATACTTCCAGCACCGTTTTCTCGCAAACGGTCAGTGCGCCCTGCAATTCACGTCAGCGCCGCGGCTATTGGGCGGAAGCGCGTTTCGGCCGCGCACAGGAAAAGGGCGACTGGCAATTTGCCTATACCCGCATGTTCATCGAACGCGAAGCCGTCCTCAGCGTCTTCAATTACAGCGAAATGCGTCAGGGCAGCAACGTAACCCAACATCGCGTTGAGGCCCTTTACCAGTTGAACCGCAACGTTCATCTCGATTTCATCGGCTTGTTCGGCAGGCCCTTGAATTTCGCGAGCACCGCGCCGCCGGAGAATTTCCTGAAGCGGTTGCAGTTTGACGTAACCTATCAATTCTGACGTCTCGCGACGCAAGCCACATCCTCGTCATCGCACTTGTGGTCCGCCCTTCCGGGTCGGACTCCGCTCAGCAAATATTTTCGTCTACTCAAGCGAAATTATTCCTTTTGACGTTACCCGCTCTCTGGAGTAGCATTTGCGGCAATAAGCCATATTGGCTGCGCTTTCCTTTCGCTGCCGCTATGGTGGTTCGGGGGCACCTCTATGAGGTGTATTTCTTTCCTAATCGGAGTGCTATTTCTAGCTCGTAAGTGAGTGGGCCCGGGTTCCGCAGTGGTGGAACTTTGTCGGGGGTTCTTTCGCTCTCTTTGCACTATCGATTGGATTCTGAAGCTAATTTTTGAGGGGTGAGTCATGCGAAGACTTGGTTTTGTGTTTCTATTAACGCTGGTTCTGGCAGTCTCGGTGAACGCGCAGACGTTTCGCGGCGCCATCAACGGCACCGTAACCGACCCGTCCGGCGCCGCGGTTGCCGGAGCGCAAGTGAAGGCTACCGAGTCGGCCACGGACATCGATCACGTGACGACTTCCACCAGCGACGGTCAGTTCACTTTCCAGGATATTCCTCTTGGCAATTACAAGGTGACTGTGACTGCTCAGGGCTTTCCCACGTACACCGTCGACAAGGTTCCGGTGGTCGCCGGAACCATCTACACGCTGAACGTCAGCCTTACCCTGCAGCAGCAGTCCACCACTGTCGAAGTCTCCGCTGCCGCCCTCACCCTCGATACCACCACGCAGACCCAGAACACCACCATCACCTCCGACGTAATTCAGGACGTTCCCCTCAATGGACGTGACTTCACCCAGCTCATCGCCGTCGCGCCGGGCTATGCCGGCTATTCCGTCGGCGGCTATGGTTCCTTGAACGGCACCCGGGCGAACCAGATGAACTGGCAAATCGACGGCGTGGATAACAACGATTTCTGGCACAACATTCCCGCGGTTAATCAAGGCGGCGTGTCCGGTATTGCCGGTGTTGTGTTGCCGGTTGACGCGATTGACGAATTCTCCGCGCAAACGCAGTCGGGTGCCGAAGCGGGCCGTAACGCCGGAGGCACTGTCAACCTGGCGCTGAAGTCCGGCGGCAACACCATCCACGGGACGGCCTACTACTACAATCGAAACGAGTACTACGCCGCAGCCTCGCCCTTCTTCGTTTCCAGCGCTTTGACCCCCAAGCCCCCACGTCTACGCAATGAAAACTATGGCTTCACCGTGGGCGGCCCGATCATCAAGAATAAGTTCTTCTATTTCTTGGGCTTCGAAAAGCAACAGTACATTATTGGTCTCTCCGGTCTCGCCACTGAGCCCTCCACCGCTTGGGTCGATAGTGCTCTTGCTGTCCTCAATGCCAACGGCGTAACTCCAAGCCCCATTTCGGTCAACATGCTCGGCGCGCTTTGCGCTTCCTGCCCTGGCGCCAGCACTACGCAAGGTCTCTGGCCCACTTCCGGCCCAGCCTCCATAGCTAATCTCCCTGCAACTACCGGCAACTTCTTCAGTTCCTCCCCTTCGACCGGATACAGCTACAACGGAGTCGTGAAGCTCGACTACAACTTCAACGAAAAGCATCACCTCTCCGCCCGCATGTTCAATGGCCAGGGCAGCCAAACCGCTCCCTTGGGCACCAGTACGGCCTTGGCCGTCGCGAGCTCCAACCTTCCCTTTTACTTTGAGAAGGCGCCGCTTCACGTCCAGAACTACACACTCGTACTGAACTCGGCGTTCTCTCCACGAATCACCAACCAGATCCTGTTCGGCGTGAACTACTTCAATCAGACCTTCCGCGACGCCAACGCCAGCTTTGACACCAAGGCCATGGGTTTGTTCCAGAGCCCGGATGCCTTGATCAAGGGCAATCCCATTCTCGGTGCTCCCAACATCGCCATTATTCCCCCTTCCGGCAACGGCGGATTTGAGCAGGTTGGCATCACCCCTCCCGAAGGCCGCAACGACATCACCGGAATGTTGGCTGACATCGTGTCCTACAGTATCGGCAAGCATCAATTCCGGTTTGGCGGCGAAATGCGGCAGGGGCACGTTAATGAATTCTACTTCCGGCACTCCTTGGGCAACTATGTATTCGACGGGAGCTTGGGACCCTGGGCCGGCACCTGCGCGGCAACCGACGCCGTCTGCCAAAACAAGCTGGCACTTGCGGATTTCCTCGCGGGCAACGTTTCGAGCGCCAACATCTCGGTTGGAAATGCGGAACGCACCGTAACCGTGAACGCGGTCAGCTTCTTCGGTGCCGATCAATGGCAAGTCACTCGCAAGCTCAACATCAACCTCGGCTTGCGCTACGAATATTTTGGTCCTCTGCACAACGACAAGAAGGATCTGGCGGTCTTCATTCCGGGCAAGGGCATCGTCATTCAAGGCAACGGAATCGATTCCATTTTCCCTCCAGACCGCAACAACTTTGCTCCCCGATTCGGCTTTGCGTACAACCCCACCGCGCGTAACGACCTCGTAATTCGTGGCGGCATCGGAGTCTATTTCGACCAGATCAACATGAACCCCTTCCTCGACTATCGTCCGCCCAACGACGCAGCCGATGGTTTGGAAGGCAATCCCGCCGGCCCGTCGCCGGTCTCCGGATACAGCGCCGGTGGCTTCACTTGGCAACCCGGCGTCTACATCTTCCCTGGCGTTACCACCTGCGCCAGCGGCGATCCGGCCACCGAGCCCAGCTGCGCGAACGGTCCGTTCGGTCTCTATGCCGTAGGCCAGAACTTCCGCGCTCCCTACATCTATAACTACAACTTGCAGGTCGAGAAGAGCCTTGGCAGCGTCGGTGTATTCCAGATCGGCTACGTCGGCAGTTCCGCCCACAAGTTGTCCGTTATGCAAAACATCAACCAGGCTCCCCTTGCTGGCGGCCCGCGGCCCTTCGCTACGCAGTATCCGGCCTACGGAGACATCAACCAGCTCAACAGCGTTGGCAATTCCAACTACAACTCCCTGCAAACCACATTCCGGCTCAGGACCTGGCATGGCTTGAATTCCCAGCTCGCCTATACCTGGAGCCACCAACTGGATGTGGTCAGCGCCTACCGTGGCGTCATTCCCCTGGATAGCAGCAACCTCAAGGCGGAGTATGGCAACGGTGACTTCGACACCCGCAACAGCTTCTCCGCAAGCGTCATTTACGACGTGCCCAAGGCCGCGTGGGCTAGAGGCTGGGCCGACAGGCTCGTCAACGGCTGGCAGGTCAGCAGCTTGTTGATCTTCCACGGCGGACAGCCGTTTAACATCACCGGCGGCACCTCCCGGCCGGGCTATGACCTGCTGGGCGATCCTTTCGCCGGCGTATCCCATTCCTTCTCGGCGGCCAACGGCGGCGAACAGTGGGTTAATCCCGCCGTTTTCGTTCCGACCACCGGACTGGGCAACCTGTCTCGCAACAAGTTCTACGGCCCGAGCTTCAAGGACGTAGATCTTTCCGTGATTAAGAACATTCCCCTCACGGAACGCTTGCGGATTCAACTTCGCGCCGAAATGTACAACACCTTCAACCGCATCAACCTGGCTTCGGGTGGCGGCTCGGTTGGTGGGTCTGGCATGATCACCGACACCATCGGCGACTTCAACGGCGCTCCGGGCCTCGGTCCGGGCGAGCCATTCAACATGCAACTCGTCGCGAAGATTATCTTCTAACGAGTTTTACTCACCGCTTCAGACGCGCGAGGAGCTTCGGTTCCTCGCGCGTTTCTTTTTCTATAGGTTCGAAACTTCGCTTCAGCAATTCGCTTGCTGCACCCCTGTTGGAGACGAGTAGCTCTGCCTTCTTGTCATTCCACTCCAACCACAGAGGGGGGAGAAGGGGACCGGTGCCAGGGGTGCACCGATCCCCGGGTGGGATTTACATAGAAGATGAAGCGGCCTGAGGATCGCATCCCGGAGTCACATCCGCATGAAGGTCCTGTGAATTCTCCGTAACCTCGCCCGCCTTTTTTTCCGTGTCTGGTTCCGTCTCTGTCCGCATCGCCACGCCTCGCCCATGCCGGACGTCCAGCCCGCGCACCCAGTAAATGATGTCCTCCGCGATATTCGTCGCATGGTCCGCGATGCGCTCCAGGTGCCGCGCCGCCAGCACAAAGTGCATTCCGGAACTTACCCGCGCCGATTCCTCGGTCATGCTTCGCAGCAACCCTTCGAAAATTCGGTCGCGGTATTGGTCCACGACGTCATCGCTTTCCAGCACCTGCGCCGCCAGGTCCACGTTGCGAAAAATCAGCGCTCCCAGGCTCTTGCTGACCATCGCCCGCACCGCTGCCGCCATTGGGGCCAGCTCTTCGGGGGCCGCCTGCAGTGGCGTGCTGGACGAAATCTCGCGCAGCGAAATCACTCTTTCCGCCACGTTCACCGCTATATCGCCGATGCGCTCCAGGTCGTTCGTGATTTTCAATGCTGCCACGATCAGCCGCATCTCGTCGTCCGAGTATCCTCCCCGTCGCAGCAGCCGGATGGCGTGTTCGTCGATCACGATTTCCATCTCGTTGATGCGCGGTTCCAGCAGGAACACTTCGCCGGGCAGTTCCTGCGTCGTCGGATCGTCCAGCCGTACCAGCGCATCCAGCGCGCGATTCATCGCGCTTTCCACGGTCCGCGCCATCGACGCCAGGTAATTCACCAGCGTGTCGTACAGTACGATTTCCGTCAGCCCTGCTGTGCTTGCCATCAGTGTTCCTTTCTTTCGGCGCTCGTCAGGCCGGCAATTCACACTTCTGCTCTTATGCGCGAGTTTGCCTGCTCCTGCGTTACGCCGCGTTCACAAATGGATGAATAAGTGCGAAAGAAATGCTGGCTTCAGCTCCGGCCCGCCGAACCTCGTCCGGAAACTCCGCCGCCGGCCGAAGCCCGGGCCGTAACTCGTTCCGGATCGAACACCGGAACCGAAAAATAAAATTGCGAGCCTTGGCCCACTTCGCTTTCGACCCACAGCCGGCCCCCATGTACCTCCACCAGGTGCCTCGCAATCGATAATCCCAGCCCTGTACGGCCCGCCTCCCGCGATCTCGCCGCGTCCACTCGATAAAATCTCTCGAAAATTCGCGGTTGGTCTGCCTTGGGTATGCCGATCCCCGTGTCCGTCACAGAAAAAATCACTTCCGCTTCCCGCAATTGCGCCCGTACATCGATCTTTCCCCGCGAGAGCGTGTATTGAATCGCGTTGTCCAGCAGGTTTTGCAGCACCTCCGCCAGCCGCCGCTGGTCCGCCGCGATGTCCGGCAGCGCTTCCTCCAGGTGTACCGAGATATTGATCTCCTTCTCGATCGCCCGGTGCCGCGCCGTTTCCAGGCAGCTTTCTACCAGCTCAATCACGCTGCTCCGTTCCACTTCTAGCTCCAAGCGGTCGGCATCCATCTGCGATAGCCGCAGCAGGTCATCCGTCAGCCGCGCCAGCCTCCGCGCATGTTCGACGATTATTCCCAGGAATCGTTCGCGGTTGAGTGGATCGTCCTTCGCTCCCGTTTGCAGCGTCTCCGCGAATCCCTGAATGGCCGTCAGCGGGGTCTTGAATTCGTGCGATACGTTGGCCACAAAATCCC
Source organism: uncultured Acidobacteriota bacterium (assembly GCA_963819745.1). GTDB lineage: Bacteria > Acidobacteriota > Terriglobia > Acidiferrales > UBA7541 > Acidiferrum. Next base: position 196,888 of record CAWFXG010000019.1, read on the forward strand.
GCCGCACCCGCTCCAGTTTTCGCAAATCGGTGATGTCATGCAGCACCACCACTGCTCCCGACGCTGCTCCCGCCCGTACCGCCGCCACTGTAGCCGCGAAATAATGCTGTCGCAGCGTTCCCGTGGAGATTTCCGCCTCCACTCGGGCTTCCCCTCCCAGCACGCGCCGGATTGCCTCGATGAGTTCCGTCTGCCGGGCCGTTTCCACAAACGCGCTCCCCGGCTTCAGCGGCGCGTCGAGTCCCAGGATCCCCGCGAAGCTCTGGTTCGCAAACGCCAGCCGCTCACTACTGTTCACCACCGCCACACCTTCCACCATGCTTCCCAGAATCGCCGCCGACAGGTTCCGCTCTTCCGTCAACGTCTGGATGGTTTGGTCCAAGCGCGCCGCGGTCTGATTCAGCGACGCCCCCAAAGCCTCCAGCGCGTCTCCCGATCCGTCTCCCGGCAGTGGCCGAAAGTCTCCTTCCGCCACGCGGCGCGAAAATTCCTTCAAGCGGTCCACTCGTTCCGAGAACCCCCGGGAAACCAGCAGCGACGCTCCCGCTGCTAGCACCAGAATCACCAGCGACGCCAGCCACAAACTCCGCCGGAACGAAACCATGATCTCGTTCACGTTCTCCAGTGGCATCGCAAACCGCAAGATCACTGGCGCTCCGTCAATCTGCTGCCGCACCGCGTAATACATCAAGTCTCTGTTCAGCGTTACGCTATGCCGTGTCGAGCTGCCTTCTCCATCGTCAAACGCCTGCACGATTTCCGCCCGTTGCCCGTGATTTTCCATCGTGCGCGGATCCGATTCGGAATCCGCCAGCACCTGTCCGTTCTGCGCGATTATCGTCACTCGCGCTCCGCTGCTGGACATTTGCGCAACCCATTCCTGCAATGCGCTCAACTTCTCGGGGTGGGTGCCGGCATCGGCGGGAATCTGGGGAGGCCGGGCTTTTGCTATGCGCGCGATCGCCGCAAGTTGCTGCAGGGCGGACCGTTCGTAATCTCTATGTAGCGCTCGCTCGGCGAAGAACGCCACTGCCACCAGGACTCCCAGCAGCAAGCCGAAAAATGTCAGCGCTAGTTTCCAGAAAAGGTTAGGCCGCACGAGTTTCGAACAGATATCCCGCGCCGCGCACTGTCTTCAGATGCAGCGGATTTTCCGGATCGTGTTCGATTTTCTCCCGTAGCCTGCGCACGTACACGTCCACGCTCCGGGGCGTCACGAACCGCTCCGTTCCCCACACCGCATCTAGCAAGTTGATCCCGCGTAAACACGCGGTTTGGTCGCGAAGCAAGATAATAAAGCAGCCGGAACTCCAGTGTACTGAGCGGAACGGCCTTCCCCGATTGGCTCACTCGATAAGACGCCGGATCAATTGCTAGCTTGCCCACTTCGATCGTCCGCGGCGAGTCCGAGGTCGGCTCGGTCCGGCGCAGCAAGGCTTTCACCCGCGCCAGCAATTCTCGTGGACTGAACGGCTTGGTCACATAGTCGTCCGCGCCCATCTCCAGCCCAACCACGCGATCGGCTTCTTCTCCGCGCGCCGTCAGCATCAGAATCGGCAGCCGGTTCAGTGAGTCATCCCGCCGTATTTCCCGGCATATCTCCAGCCCGGAAAGCTTTGGCAGCATGAGGTCCAGCAGCAGTAGATCCGGAGGCGTTTTCTTCAAGGAATTCAGGCCGCTGCTCCCGTCAAACGCGGCATTGACCTGAAAGCCTTCGTTGGCAAGGTTGTATCGCACCAGTTCCACGATGTCCTTGTCGTCTTCTATGATCAAGATACGTTTCATGCAGGAGTCACGTTCCGCCCGCCGGCTTGCACGAAGTGTATCGTACACCGCTGGATTACGGTAGTTGAGGGAAGATTGCGGATTGCCAGCCGTTGGGCGCAGGGTATTCAACGGAAACAGTTTCTCTGCTTGCCATGACCGCTAGGTAAACGAAATATGAATGCACCGTGAAAGCGGATACACAAGCCCGCATTTGGCGTCCCGCTGCTGTTCCTTTGCGACTCTGTGGTAGCGGAGGGACCCATCCCTTCGGTTCTTGCCCTCTACCCCGCCGCCGTCGTGAACGCCAGGCTCAACAGCGTCTTTTGTTCCATCTCGTGGGCCTTCGCGGAACCTGTCGCCGGGCTGGCGCTCGCCGAACGCTTTACCGCGCGTACTTTGCGTCCGCTCTCTTGCGCCAGCCGCTGCAACCTCGGCATCACGTAAAAATAAGCCCCCATGTTGCTCGGTTCTTCCTGCACCCACACGATTTCATGTGCGTTCGGATGCGCCTCGAATGCCGCCGTCATTTCTGCCCGTGGTAATGGATAAAGCTGGTCCAGGAACAGAATTGCCGTGCTCGTATCGCCTCGTCGCCGCCGCTCTACGCGTAATTCGTGCCCCACCTTGCCGCTCGCCAGCAAAATCCGCTTGGCGTCCTGCACTTCGCTGTCGGGTACCACCGGAAGGAATCGTGGTCTCGTCAAATCCTCGATTTTGGAGCTCGCCTCCGGGTGCCGCAGCATGCTCTTCGGCGTGAACACGATCAGCGGTTTGCGCCACTTCCTCATCGCTTGCCGCCTCAGCATGTGAAAATACTGCGCTGCGTTCGACGGTTGGCAGATCTGCAGGTTGTCTTCCGCCGCCAGTTGCAGGAATCGCTCTATGCGCGCGCTGGAATGTTCCGGGCCCTGGCCTTCATACCCGTGCGGTAATAGCAGCACCAGCCCCGCCGGCAGATTCCATTTGTCCTCGCTGGCGCTGATGAATTGATCGATGATCACCTGCGCCCCGTTCACGAAATCTCCGAACTGCGCTTCCCACAGCACCAGCGCCTCGGGATAATCGCGGCTGAATCCGTATTCGAATCCAACGCACGCCGCTTCCGATAGAGGTGAATTGTGGATCTCGCAAAACGCTTGGTGCCGCGAAAGGTGCGAGATCGTCACGTAATTGTGCTCGTTCTCCGTGTCGATCAGCACCGCATGTCGTTGATTGAACGTTCCCCGCTGCGTATCCTGCCCCGTCAGTCGAATTGGCGTCCCGTCCAGCACAAGCGACCCGAACGCCAGCGCCTCTGCGAATCCAAAGTCGATGGCTCGCTGGCCATGGCCCATTTCCGCGCGCTGTTCCAGCAGCTTCGCCAGCTTCGGATGCAGGTGAAAACCGTCTGGAACGCGAACGATCCCGTCCGTCAATTCCGCAAGCTTTTCTCGCGATAGCCCGGTGTCCACTTCATACGCGGGATCGTATTTGCCGTGGGTGTAGGGCGACCAGTAGTTCGGCAATGTCCGCAGGTGCGGCATCTTTTTCAGTTCCCGCGCCTTGCTTTGCTCCTGCTCGTAATCCTTGCGCACCGCTTCCACGATTCCGGCCGCATCGATTCCCGTGCGCTCCGCGTAAATCTTCCACAACGCCGGGTGGTTCTTGATTCGCGCGTAAATTCGCGGCTGCGTGATCGTCGGGTCATCCACTTCGCTGTGCCCGTGCCGTCGATATCCGATCAGGTCCACCACCACGTCGCTTCCGAATGTCGCTCGATATTCCGCTGCAATCCGGCCCACCCGCACCACCGCGTCCGGATCTTCCGCATTCACGTGGAATATCGGCACGCTCTGCCGTTTCGCGATGTCCGCCGCAAACCGCGATGAATGTTCCTGCACCGGCGCGGTCGTGAACCCGATCAGATTGTTCACCACCACGTGCACCGACCCGCCTACCGTGTACGCTTTCAGGTCCGCCAGGTTCAGTGTCTCCGCCCATACTCCTTGCCCCGCGAATGCGGCGTCCCCGTGCATCACGATCGTCCACACCTTGTTCAGCGATTCCTGGCTGCGGTCGACGATCGGCCCGTCCGCTCCGTGACGTGTCTGCTTCGCCCTCGCTCGGCCCATGGCCACTGGATCCACCGCCTCCAGGTGGCTCGGGTTCGATACGATGTGAATATTGATGGGCTTCCCGGTACTCGTCACGTACGTTCCCGTCGCGCCCACGTGATACTTCACGTCGCCTGCCCCCAGCACGCTTCGCGGGTCCACGTCCTCGAATCCGGACACCACCTCATGCGGCGGTTTGCAGGCCGCGTGTACCATTACGTTTAGCCGCCCGCGATGGCTCATCGCCATCACCGAATCGATTGCTCCGAATTCACCCGCCGTCTCCAGCACCGCGTCCAGCAACGGGATCAGCGACGTATTCCCTTCCAGCGAAAATCGTTTCGACCCAAGGTATCTTGCCTGCAACACTTGTTCGAACAGGTCCGCGCGAATCAGTCTCTCCAGCACCTTGAGTTGGTCCACTTCGGTCGGTTCGCCCTCGATCTTCTCTGCTATCCAGCGCCGCCGCTCCGGTTCCGCCAGGTGCATGAACTCGGCGCCAACCGTTCCGCAATAAATTCGCCGCGCTTCTTCCGCGGCTTCGCCCGCTATTTCCAGATCGGGATATTTCAGCGGTTGAAACACTCCTAGCGGGTCCAGCGTCGCCTCGTAATAGCCCCAGCGCCGGAATGCATCGAACACCCTTTCCCGCTCCTCGGCGTGCCCCGCCTCGGCGCCCGCGGCTTTCCGCACCGCACCCTTTTTCGTTGCCTTTGCCGCTTTCATGCCTCGTTCTTCTTCCAGCGTCGTCCGGTTTGCCATTTCGTTCACTCGGTAATCTTCTATTTTGCCACAGAATCGCAGACCAGTTCTTTTCCCACTATCCCTGCTGCAAGTCGTCCCGTTGGAACATCTTGCGGCATCCCGTCAAAAGGGACTTGTCCGCTGGCCGTATTCGTCGGTTACAATAGTTGTGCCGCTAGTTTGCTCATTTGCTTGCTGCGGCGCGCCAGCAATTCGTGCGTATTCGATCGTAACGGGACAACAATGCCGGTTCCTGTCTCACAAGGTTTGACGGTAGCTGCCTATCTCTTGAAGCAGAAGCTTCGGGGACGCAAGCGCTACCCCTTTGTCCTCATGCTCGAGCCCCTTTTCCGCTGCAACCTCGCCTGTGCCGGGTGCGGCAAGATTCAATATCCCGCGCATGTCCTCAAGCGCGAACTCTCTCCCGAGGAATGCTTTAAAGCCGTCGAAGAGTGCGGCACTCCCATGGTTTCCATCCCTGGCGGCGAGCCTCTGATGCACTCTCAGATCGACAAGATCGTCGACGGTCTGGTGGCCCGCAAAAAATACATCTACCTCTGCACCAACGCCTTGCTGCTCAAGGAAAAGCTCGACCTTTTCACACCCAGCAAGTATCTGACTTTCTCCGTCCATGTCGATGGTCAGCGCGAGCACCATGACTTTTCCGTTTGCCGTGAAGGTGGCTTCGATCAGGCCATCGAGGGCATCCGCGAAGCCGTCAAGCGCGGCTTCCGCGTCACTACCAACACCACCCTCTTCGATGGCGCCGATCCCAACAGCGTCCGCGCCTTTTTTGACGAGATGATGGACCTCGGCGTCGAGGGCATGATGCTTTCGCCCGGCTACTCCTACGATAAAGCTCCCGACCAAAAGCACTTCCTCGGCCGCGCGCGCACCCGTCGCCTTTTCCGCGCCATTCTTTCCAACCGCAAGCCCACTTGGCGCTTCAACCAGTCCGCTCTATTCCTGGAATTCCTCATGGGCAAGCAGCAGTATTCCTGCACCCCTTGGGGCATGCCCACTTACAACATTTTTGGCTGGCAAAAACCTTGCTACCTCCTTCAGGACGGCTACGCCGAAACCTTCCAGGAGCTCCTCGATTCCACCGAGTGGCAAAATTACGGCACCGAATCCGGCAATCCTAAGTGCGCCAACTGCATGGTTCACAGCGGTTACGAAGCTTCGGCCGTCGATCACGCCTTCAGTGGTCTGCGCGGCATCTGGGCCACCGCCAAAGCCGCTTTTTCTTCCTCCTACGAAGATCCCGACGCTCTTTTGTTGCTTCGCGAACCGGTAAAGCCGGTTCATTCCATTAATCCGTTGGTTCAGATTGACGCCACTAATCCCCAACTCGAGGAAACTCGCGCTTGAGCGCCCCGAACCACTCCGCGCGTCCCGCCTCTCCCGCTCCTGTACTTGATCCAGAGAAGCTCGAAGTCGCTCCAGGCACTGCTCGCCAGGCTGTCGAAGGCTGGGTCCCCGAACTTGCCACCGAAGAGGAGCTTCGCGCCGCGCTCGAGCAGGCTTTCGATTACCGCGGCGACGTCACCGTCACTCGCAAGGACGGTTCGCAGGTCGACGGTTACATTTTTGATCGCTCCACCGGCTCCACGTTGGCTACCTCTTTCATTCGCGTGCTTCCCAAGGACACCAATCAGCGTGTCACCATCCCCTATGCCGATATTGCGGCACTGGTCTTTTCCGGGAAGGATCCCGCCGCCGGTAAGAGCTGGGATGCTTGGGTCCGCAAGTATTGGACCAAAAAGGCTTCCGGCGAGAGCAACATTGGCCTTCAGCCCGACTCCCTCGAATAACCTTACCTCTCCAGGCCTGACACCCCTGTAATTAGATGATTATAAATAGCTTATCGACACACGGCCCCTGTCCCCTTCCTCCCCTCCGTGGACAATTCCCTCGTTTTGTGGTATTATCTCTTTGTTGTCGAGGCCTTTATCCCGCCTCTTGGCTCGCCTTCCGGGTCTTCAGGGGTGGATTTTCGGCGCCTTTTGCCGCTTACGCTCGCGTGGCAGGGGCAAGATCAAGCAAGAAGCCCTTTAAAGGCTGTTGACGGCCCCGGTGGCAACCTGGGGCTTGCCATTACCGGGTGACCCGGCACACGCCGCTGGTGCCCTCCCAGAGAGTTCTTTCGTCGCGTTGTCCAGGAGGAAGCTGTGCAATCCATGCAAGAAGGTCAGACCATCAAGCACGAAATTTATGGACTGGGCGTGGTTACTGCGTCCGACCAGGAACGCACCGCCGTCGACTTCGACGATCATGGTCCGAAGCTCTTCGTTACCAGCATGATGTCCGCCGAGCTCATCGGCGAAGCTCCTGCTACTCCGCCGAAGACCAAGCGTCGTCGCAAAGCCAGCACCGCCGCCAAAGCCGCCAAGAAGGCTGCTGCTGCGGCCGCCGCTGCCACTGCCACTGCGGGTCGCTAGCCGCGGGCGATCATCACCCGCGTTCCACCACTAACGTCCCATACCTGACCTCGTTTTTTTGCTCGGATCTTCGGGTGTGTGCGGCTAACTCCGCGCTGATTCCGTTTGTTCGAACGCGTGATACGACGAACGCACCAGCGGTCCCGCTTCCACGTGCTTGAATCCCATTTCTTCGCCCAAAACCTTGAATTCCGCAAACTCATCCGGATGTACGTACCGCACGATCGGAAGGTGATCTTTTGTCGGCTGCAGGTATTGGCCCAGCGTCAGGATATTCGTGCCTTGCGCCGCCAGGTCACCCATCGTCGCCAGTACTTCTTCTTTTTCCTCGCCCAGGCCTAGCATCAATCCCGTTTTCGTCGGAATTTCCGGGTGCGCTTGCTTCGCGCGTCGCAGCAATTCCAGCGACCTCTCGTACACCGCTCCTTTGCGCACTTGCCGGTACAGCCTTGGCACCGTCTCCGTATTGTGGTTCAAAACGTCCGGACCCGCCTCCAGCACCGTGTCCAGCGCTCTCCAGTCGCCCCGAAAATCCGGAATCAGCACTTCGATCTTGCAGCCCGGCACTCGCCGCCGGATCTCGTGCATGGTGTTCGCAAAAATATGCGCTCCGCCGTCCGGCTGGTCGTCCCGATTCACCGACGTCACCACCGCATAGCGCAATCCCATTCGTGCCACGGCTTCCGCCACTCGCAGCGGTTCTTCTTCATCCGGTGGGCCCGCCGGTTTGCCCGAAGGCACCGCGCAAAATCCGCATGCTCGCGTGCAGATGTCGCCCAGTATCATGAATGTAGCCGTTCCGTGTTCCCAGCATTCGCCCATATTCGGGCATCGCGCGCTCTCGCACACCGTATGCAGATCCAGCGTCCGCATGATGCGCTTCAAATCCTGATACCTCTCGCCGCCGAAAAACTTGATGCGCAGCCACTCCGGCCGCGGATGTCCTCCGGGAGCCCCCGGAGGTGGCGCCGTCGCATCGGAAAGGATATGGAAAGGTGAGTTCATCGCCGCTCAATCAATTCGCCATTTTACGCCCTATTCTCGCTCGGGTACAAATCGGGCACCTTCTCGTTGCATCCCGCCGCTCCTAAGCGATTCTCGGATAGACCGTTTACACTTCGGCACGTCTCCTACCGTATACTTACCCGATGGAGGCTTTCATGCGTCTCTTGGTTTTCCTCATTCTATCCACTTTCCTTTGCGACCCCCTGTCCGCCCAGGCCACCAAGGCTCCCCTGCCTCTCAAACCGGAAGATTTGTGCAGCATCGCCGGCACCGTCGTCCGGCTGGCCGACGGTTCGCCACTCTCCAAAGCCCGCCTTTTTCTGGAAGACACCGTCAACGCTGCCCATCCGGTTACCACCACCACCGGTGCGGATGGTCGCTTTCAAATCAAAAACCTTAATCCCGGCCACTATCGGCTCACCGTCTTTCGTGTCGGATTTGTTTCTCAACAGTACGGTCAGAAAAAACCCGAGCTCCCCGGTTCCCAGCTGACTCTGCGGCCCGGCCAGCAGCTGAAGGACCTGCCCTTTCGCCTGATTCCTGCCGCCGCGATTGCCGGGCACGTCTTGGACGATGACGGCGAGCCACTGCCTCGTGTGAATGTTTCGGCTTCCCCTGACACCTATTCGAACGGCAAGCGCGCTTTCGGCAACTACGCCACCGTCCAAACCAACGACTTGGGAGAATATCGCCTGTTTGGCTTGGCGCCCGGCCGCTACTTGATCAGTTCTTTCTATTCGCCGTGGCCGGGAAATGAGGGACCCTATAATCCAATCAGTTCAGATCCCGCTTCGCAGGGGTATCCAAGAATGTTTTATCCCTCAACTCCGGATCTCTCTCGCGCTTCCTCCATTACCGTTAAGCCGGGAGACGAAATCCCGTCAGTCGACATCATGATGCGCAAGGTACCCGTCCATCGAATACGCGGTCACGTGTTCGAACAAGAGGCGCATTTCTCCGCTAACGAAGTCGAGTTGATGTTGCGTCCCAGGTCGAATGGGCAGGACTGGCAATCGGGGCGGCAAATCTGGGCCGATAAGCGGGATGGTTCCTTCGAGATCACGGATGTACTCAGCGGGCCTTATACCCTCATCGCTAATGGATACCACGATGGCCGGTCCTACCGGGCTTCGATACCTTTGGACGTCGGCGACGCCGATATCGAAAACCTCGCCCTAAATCTGCTTCCGCCAACAACCATCACCGGGCGAATAACTTGGGACGGGCCGCCCGCTCTGGAAGGCGATCAATTGATGGTGCATCTGAGTTCGAACGACTCCGACCCTTACTCAGGTAGTAACGCGGCAGTGGGACCCGGTGGTCAATTCTTGCTGAGGCACGTGAGCGACGGTATTCACCACGTGCAACTTTCTGGCGAAGCTAGAGACTGTTACATCAAAGAGGTTCGTTACGGTGATTCGGCCTCTCCGGACGGGGACATTACCGTTGCCCGCGGTGCACCCGTCTCCCTGGAAATCACCGTCAGTTCCCGCGGCGCGCTGGTTCAGGGCACCGTCACCAATTCTGACAATTTGCCTGCGGCCGGAATCTGGGCCGTGCTGGTACCGGATAAAGCCCGCCGCGCCCGCGACGACTTGTACCAGATTGGGTCAACCGATCAGAACGGCCATTTTGATCTCCACGGTATCGCCCCCGGCGAGTACAAACTCTTCTCCTGGGAGGAGGTGCAGCAAGGCGTATGGCAAGATCCCGACTTCCTGAAACAGTTTGAGGACCAAGGAGTAACCATCGACCTGCGCGCTGGCGAACAAAAAACGGCCAATCTCACCGCCATCCCAGCTACCTCGACGGCTCAACAGTAGTTCGAATTTCCGCCGCCATTCCTTACTTGATTCGCGCCACGCGCCCTTCCGTCGCAAATTTCTGAAATTGCGCCGGGTCGTGCCCCGGCACGATTCGCTCCGCTGATCCCGCCAACTCCGCCATCCTGGCCTGGTTCTTGATGTTGCCCGCTTCATCCGCTTCGGAAAACGTCGCGCTAGCCCTATGTTCAGCTAGGTTCCGATACAGGTAGCAGTTGTCTGATGCCAGCACATACGTCGGCTTTCCTTCCACCCGTAGGTACTCCGAAGCATACGTGTGCCGCGCGCCGGTATACGCTCGAATCCCCGGAAAAATCTCCACATTGTCTCCATCCACCAGTCGCAACCGGCCTTCTGTATTCAACTTCACCAGCTCCCTCACATCTTCCGGGTCGATCCCTCCGTGATTGCCGCCTGTTTGCCACGCCTCTCCGGTGTAATACCGGAACTCTTCTTTCTGAATCCACACCGTCGCCTTCGGGAACAGGTCGATTCCTCCCATGTGATCCCAATGCGCATGGCTGATGACGATGTCCGTCACCTCCCCCGGCTGCACCCCCGCCTGCTTTACCAGCTCATCCGGGCGCACGAAATCGGGCATGGTGAATTCCTTGAACCATTTCTCCCGGTGGAATCCGCTGTCGAAAAGAATGTTCTTCCCGCCGCCGCGAATCAGCCAGAACACCATGGCGATATCCAGTTTTTCGTCTTTCGGCGCGCCGATAACCAGTTCCGCCACCGGAAATCCTGGAATCGTTCCGTAGCGCAGCGCCTGAATCGAATATTCGGGACTTCCCGCCGCGGGAATCCCGGCAGCCACTAACAGCATCAGTACACCCAAACGTCGCAGCACGGTTCACCTCACGCCAAGCGCCGCCATTCTAATCCGTATCGCCCGTCGCGGCACGAACCATCGCGCCCAGCCCGCGTCACGGCTCCGGCCAAGCTCCATCGCCCGCAGACATCCCGCGGTGATTCTCTTTATTTTCGTTGGGGGGAAGATTTCTACAGCGGTTGCCGCGAGGACCGTACAAAGTCGCGCAGCACCGTCACATTTGGCCCGTAAGCCCCGATGCGCCCTGCGTCTACTGGCAATCCCAGTTGTTCCGCTTGGTCCAGGTCCACCCCGGCGTCATCCAGTTCAGACAAACTGAACCCTTGCGCCGGTAGCACCCGGTTGATTCCCGTCGGGTATACCGGTCGCGGCGGTCGGTGCCGCTGCCATGGGCGGCGAGCCAGTTCGTAGAACTGCTGCCAGTCGCGTTTGTGCCAGGTGGTCATTTTGCCTTGGTTCTGCTTCTCCTACTCCTGCCTCTATCCTTCGATACGCCCTTGATGAGCCGTTGGATGCGCCGTCCCTCCGGAAGGTTCACCCAATTTCCTTCGGGAAAACCCGGTACGTTCTACCCGGCGAAGCTAAAGATATACGCCGTCCCTCCACCTTCCACACATTTCCTTGCTGGTTGTATCAAACCCGTCACCGGGTTAATTGTTTCGTCGCTTTTCCTCGCTGCGCGTTTTGCCCCCTCTGACCGGCCTGTGCCCGTACTGCGCGTCTTACTACACCATCATCGGCCAAACCGCAACGCTCGCGCGCAACACTTCGTCGCCGGCGCTTCGCATCGCAGCGCACAACCGCACCTTTCGGCCTTTAGGAGGGATATTCAGCGGCGGCTGGGACTTGTCGCCGCTTGCTACTTTCCAGAGAGGTTACCTACCAGCGATTCCCGCGATCTCCGCGGTCTCCGCCTCGATCTCCGCCTCGTCCACCGCCACCGCCACCGCCGCCTCGCCCGCCACCGCCTCCGCCACCGCCATGGCCTCCGCGTCCACCGCCGTACCCGCCTCGTCCGCCTCCGCCTCCCCCACCTCGTTCTGCCTGCGGCCGCGCTTCATTCACCACAAGGTTCCGCCCGCCGAAATTCTGGCCGTTCAACGAATTGATCGCGCGCTCCGCATCTTCGTCGCTGTTCACTTCCACGAATGCGAAGCCTCGTGATTGTCCCGTGAAACGATCCCGAATCAGATTTACACCGGATGGAGTTACGCCAATTTGAGAGAACCACTCGTTGAGCTGATCTTCCGTTGCGGAAAACGGAAGATTTCCGATATAGAGCTTCTTCACCTGCTACTCCTTCTGCCCGGAACCCACTTGCGAGTCGCGGAGCGCGCGAAAGAGTTGAGCTTCTTGCGGAGACACACCGTCAGGCAGGGGCTCGCACTTCCGCGGTCACAGGCATCGTCTCGAAAATTAACCTCTTTTGCAATCAGAAAGACTCGACACTCCCTGCCTCTCCATTATCCTCCGCCGCATCCCTCTTTGCCCCTTAGCCCGTATTTAATGCCCTTATCGAGTGCCCTTATTTAGTGCCTTGTTTAGTGATAGTATCCGCGCAAATCAAGCATCACTGGAACTCACCATGCGCGGCACCATGATGGATTTTCCCCTTACTTTGCCCACGCTTCTCGAGCGTGCAGGTAAGCTCTTTTCTCGTGTGGAAATCGTTTCCCGCCGCCCGGATCGCTCCATCTTTCGTTCCACTTACGGTCAGTTTTACGCTCGCGCCCGTCGCCTTTCCTCCGCCTTGCTCGGCCTCGGCCTGCGCCCCGGCGATCGCGTCGCCTCCATGATGTGGAACCATTCCGGACATCTCGAAGCCTTCTTTGGCGTCCCCTGCGCCGGCGCCATCCTCCACACTTTGAACCTTCGCCTCCATCCCGCCGAAATCGCCGCCATCGCCTGCCATGCTCAGGATCGCTTTCTGCTTATCGACGATGTGCTTCTTCCCGTCTTCGAGAAGTTTCGCGCCTCCGTCCCCTTCGAGCGCGTCATTGTCGTCCCTTATGCCGGCAGTTGCCCGCTCCCTTCGGGCTCCCTTAACTACGAAGATCTCCTCGCCCAGTCCACCGGCGACGTTCACTATCCCCCCATCCAGGAAGATGATGGCGCGGGTATGTGCTTTACCTCCGGCACCACCGGAGCCTCCAAAGGCGTGATTTATTCGCATCGCGCCCTGGTTTTGCACTCTTTCGCCGAAGCCATGGTCGATTCTTTCGGCATCAGTCATCACGACACTGTGCTTCCTGTCGCTCCCATGTTTCACGCCAATGCCTGGGGCCTCCCGTTTTCTTGCACCATGACCGGCGCCCGGCTGGTCCTCCCCGGTCCCAACGTCGACGCCGAAAGTATCCTCGACCTCATTACCCAGGAACACGTAACCCTGGCTTGCGGTGTTCCCACCGTTTGGCTCGGCGTTCAGCAGGCTCTCGACAAGTTTCCCGGCCGTTGGAAATTTTCATCTCCCGTTCGCATCGTCTGCGGAGGCACTGCCCCTCCCGTCGGCCTCATGCGCTCCCTCGATAAGCACAATCTCAACATCATGCATCTTTGGGGCATGACGGAAACCACTCCGCTCGCCACCGTCGGCCGTCTCAAGCGCCATATGGTCGACTGGACCGAAGACCAGCGCTACGACGTTCGCGCCAAGCAGGGTTGGCCCGCTCCTTTCGTCGAATTGCGCGTCATGCGCACGGATTCCTCCGGCTCCAATATGCTCGAAGCCCCTCGTGACGCCGAAACCCCCGGTGAATTGGAAGTCCGTGGCCCGTGGGTCGCCGGCAGCTATTACAACGCCCCGGCCGAGGCGCACCGCTGGACCGCCGATGGCTGGTTCCGCACCGGTGATATTGCCACCATGGATGAAGAAGGCTTCATCAAGTTGGTCGATCGCGCCAAGGATCTCGTCAAATCCGGCGGCGAATGGATCAGCTCCGTGGATCTGGAAAATACCCTCATGGGTCACCCCGCGGTCAAGGAAGCCGCGGTGATCGGTGTGCCCCATCCCAAGTGGCAGGAACGCCCGTTGGCCGCCGTAGTGCTCAAAGAGGGTTGCTGCGTCACCGAAGAAGATTTGCGCGCCTTCCTGGCGCCCTGCTTTGCAAAATGGCAGCTTCCCGATGCGTTTGTATTTGTCCTCGAGATTCCCCGCACCAGTGTCGGCAAGTTCAAGAAGACCGCATTGCGCGAACAGTTCGCCAATTGGCAGTGGCCCGATCGCTAGCCATTCGAATGCGCTTCTCTCGGCCCTCGCGTCCCGCGCCCCGCCGGTCGCCACACCACCGTGGATTATTTACCACACTAGATAGATATTGACTTAGTTACTAAGCTATGCTAGAATCATCCCTGCTTGCCTCGTTGCCTCGTTGCCTCGTTGCCTCGTTGCCTCGTTGCCTCGTTGCCTCGTTGCCTCGTTGTAAGCCCTTTAGAAGGCACACTTCCGTAAGTGTTCATTCCAAAGGCTTTTAACCCCAGTAGATTCCGCACTTACGCAAAAAGGGGGGTCCCCCATCGATTGCTCGAAACGTTAGACCGCTAAGTCCGGTAACTTGCGTTGATGCGCACGTACTCCGCCGTGAAGTCGCACGTCCAGTACCGCGCCATTGCCCGGCCCGCATGCAGGTCCATCACGATCGGTACATGCGGCGCCAGTAGCTTGTTGCTGGCTGCCCGCTCATTGAAGTCCACAGGTTGGCCGTGTTTCAGCACCGGAATTCCCGCCATGATGATCTCGGTCTTCGCGGGATCGAACCGCACACCCGCCCGGCCCGCGGCCGCGAACACCCTTCCCCAGTTCGGGTCGCCTCCGGCAAATGCCGTCTTCACCAGGGGGGAAGTCGCGATCGTTTCCGCGATGCGCCGCGCCGCTTTTTCTGTGGTGGCGCCGCGCACCACGATTTCAATTACGCGCTGCGCGCCTTCGCCGTCCGCCACGATCTGCAACGCCAGCGAGTGGCACACTTCTTCCAGCGCCGCGGTGAAGGCCCGGTGCGCCTTGCTCCCGGCGGCAATGGCCGGTGCGCCCGCCGCGCCGTTCGCGAAAACAATCAGCGCATCATTCGTGGAGGTATCGCCGTCCACGCTGATCGAATTCAGCGTCCGTTTGGTAACATCGCGCAGGGTTTTTTGCAGCAGGCCCGGCGCAATGGCGGCATCGCAGGCCACGAAGGCCAAGGTGGTGGCCATGTTCGGATGAATCATGCCCGCGCCCTTCGCGCAGCCCACCAGGTGGATGCGCTTGCCGGCCATCTTGAAGGACGCCGCCGCCGTTTTCGGCCGGGTGTCCGTCGTGCAGATCGCCAGGGACAACTCCGCGAACGAACGCGCCGAGGGCCGGCGGTCCCGGCTCAGTTGCGGAAGCCGCCGCAGGATTTTTTCCAGCGCCAGAGGCACGCCGATGACGCCGGTGGAGCAAACGAACAGCTCCTCCGCCCTGCAATTCAGGCGTTTGGCGGCCTCCAGGACGGTTTGCTGCGAGGCCGCGTACCCCGCGGCGCCGGTCGCGCAGTTGGCGTTGCCGGCGTTCACCACCACGCCGCGCATGCGCCCCTTGGTGGCGCGCAAATGCGCGCGGGAAACCAGCACCGGCGCGGCCACCACCAGGTTTTGCGTAAAGACCGCGGCCGCGGAAGACGGGACATCGCTCGAAAGAATCGCCAGGTCCAGCGCGCCGGTCTTTTTCAAGCCGCACGCGGTAGCCGCGAAACGAAAGCCGCGTGGCAGCGAGGATTCGGAGAGGGCGTGCTTCATGTCCGTTTTTTGCCTGATTTTTGTGGCATGGTGTGCGTTCGTGCTCTTCGCGGACGCGGCGGGAAAAGTGGCGCCCGGCCCGGTCGAGTGGCGAAATTCCTGGTTCGCTTCGTAGCGGTCAGCGCGCGCCGCCCGGAAGGGACCTCCGATCCTCCGCAAGCTTCGCGAAAGATTTTTCCTGCGCAACGATTTGGGTGCTCATGTCGTGCTCCTTTTAGGATTATCCAGCGTGGATTTCCGCTGGGTGATTCTTTGCTGCAAATCGTTCATTGCGGCTCGCACGGAATCCGCCGCCGTTCCTCCGGGCACGGATTTGGCTGCGATGCAGCTCTTCACCGACAATCCGTCCAAGAAATCCCGCTCGAACAGCGGAGAAATGGCTTTCATGTCTTCCAGCGAAAGTTTCGTCCACGGTTTCTGCTGCTGCTCCGCTACGCGCAGGATATTGCCCACCGCATCGTGCGCCTGGCGGAAGGGCATTCCACGGCGCACCAGGTAGTCCGCGGCGTCGGTGGCGAACAGCGCCGGATCGGCGGCGGATGCTTCCAGCCGTTCGACGATGAATTTCGTGGTGTTCACCGCGCCCGCGGCGATGGCCAGCATATTCGCCACCTGATCGTGCGCGTCGAACAGCGGCTCCTTGTCTTCCTGCAGGTCGCGCTGGTATCCGGCCGGCAGTCCTTTCAGCGTGGTCAGCAGCGCCACCAGGGCGCCGGTGATGCGTCCGGTTTTTCCGCGCAGCAGCTCCCACGCGTCGGGATTCTTTTTCTGCGGCATCAGGCTGCTGCCGGTGGAATATTCGTCGGGCAAGCGCACGTAGCCGAATTCCTGGGAAGCGAAAAGAACGAAGTCTTCCGCGAGCCGCGAGAGGTGGGTGGCGATTCCCGACAGCGCGAACAGGTAGTCCAGGGCAAAATCGCGATCGCTGACGGCATCGAGGCTGTTTGCCGTGATGTGCGTGAAGCCCAACTCGCGCGCGATGGCCGCGCGGTCGATGCCAAAACTGTTGCCGGCAAGCGCGCCCGAACCCATGGGGCAGGCATCGGCGCTTGCGGCGGCATTTTCCAACCGCGTGACATCGCGCGAGAAAGCTTGCGCATGAGCCATCAGAAAATGCGAGAGCAGGATGGGTTGCGCATGCTGCATGTGGGTCATGCCGGCGAGTACGGTTCCGAAATTGGCTTCCGCTTGCTGCAGCAGCACTTGCTGCAATTCCAGCAGCGCGCGCTGCTGGTTCGCGGCGGCTTCCATAACGAACAGGCGGAAGTCGGTGGCCACCAGCTCATTGCGGCTGCGTCCGGTGTGCAGTTTCCAGCCCAGTGGGCCGAGTTCGTGAACCAAGGCGCTTTCCACATAGTGATGAACATCTTCCGCTGAGGATTCCCGGATAAAAGCCGGGTCGGCGCGCAGTTCCCTTTCGATGAGGTCCAGGGCGGCAATGGTGTCGCGCACTTCCACTTCGGTCAAAATACCGATGCCGAGAAGTGCCTTGGCCCAGGCGCGATCCACGGCCAACTCGTACGGGAGCAGGCGCTGGTCGAACGAAAACGAGCGCTGGAAGGCGTCGAAACGCTTGTCCGGTTCGCGCTCGAAGCGGCCTCCCCACAGCCGGTTGTCTTTTCGTTCGGTCATTTCTTGTTCACTCTGTCCCATCGCTCGGTCTATTTCGTTGTGGGCGAGGGTTACTGGCTGTGGCCTTCCGCTTTGGCTTTGGGACGCACGGTTACCGGCAGCGCGAACAAATTGATGAAACCTTCGGCGTCCTTGGGGTTGTAGCGGCCCATGGTGAAGCTGGCCAGATCGGTGCGATAAAGAGAGAAGGGAGAGACGCGCCGGGTGACGGTGAAAGTGCCCTTCCAAAGTTTAAGTCCGATGGAGCCGGTCACGCGTTCCTGCGCCGCCTGAAAAAACGCATCAAGGGAAGAGCGCAGAGGCGAGAACCACAAACCGTAGTAGACCAGCTCGGCGTAGCGATGCGAAAGCGGCTGCTGAAAGTGCGCGGTTTCACGATCCACAGTCAGCGATTCCAGCTCGCGATGCGCGGCGACCAGCAAGGTGCCGCCGGGCGTTTCGTACGCGCCGCGAGACTTCATGCCCACCAAACGATTTTCGACGATATCCACGCGGCCGATTCCGTGGCGTGCGGCGATTTCGTTCAGCGCATTCAACAAATCCACGGGGCCGAGCTTCGCGCCATTGATGGAAACCGGAGATCCGGAGGCGAATCCGATCTCGACTTCCTCGGCTTTGTCCGGAGCTTTCTCCGGGGAAACGATCCACTGCCACATGGCTTCGTTGGGCGAATTGGCGGGATCCTCGAGCTCGCCGCCTTCGTGACTGAGGTGCCAGATATTGCGGTCGCGGCTGTAAATGTTTTTCTTGCTCTGCTCCACGGGAACATGGTGCTTGTCGGCGTACGCGATGGCGTCTTCGCGGGAATCGATGTCCCATTCGCGCCACGGGGAAATGATTTGCACGTTGGGCGCAATGGCTTTGTAGGCCAGCTCGAAGCGAACCTGGTCGTTGCCTTTGCCGGTGCAGCCGTGAGCCAAGCCGTCCGCGCCGACTTTCAGCGCGATTTCCGCCTGGCGCTTGGCGATCACCGGGCGGGCCATGGAAGTACCGAGAAGATAGGTGTGTTCGTACACCGCTCCGGCGCGGAGTGTGGGCCAGATGTAGTCGCGGACAAATTCCTCCCGTAGATCCTCAATGGAAGCGGAGGAGGCGCCGGTGGCCAGGGCTTTCTTGTAGGCGGCCTGCAGATCTTCCTGCTGGCCGACGTCACCGATCATGGCGATGACTTCGCAGCCGTAGTTTTCCTTGAGCCAGGGGATGATGATGGAGGTATCGAGTCCTCCGGAATAAGCCAGCACGACTTTCTTTGGTTTATTCGGTTGCTTGTTCACAGTTCCTCTCTTGTGGTGAGATCAGCGTTGAGATTGTAGCCGGGAAGGGTCGCGTTCGACACGCATCCCTGGATCGGCCCGGAATTGAGCTTGGCGAAGCCGCTTGGAAGCGGCACTCAACTGAACAGCGCGTGCAGGATGGCCTTTTGCACGTACATGCGGTTTTCGGATTGATCGAGAACGATGGATTGCGGGCCGTCGAGAACCTCGTTGGTGACTTCCGCACCGCGGTGCGCCGGAAGGCAGTGCAGGAAGACAGCATCCGGCGCGGCTTGCGCCATGAGCCCGGCGTTCACCTGATAGGGTGAAAACACGGTCTTCCGCACTTTCTCCTCGGCTTCAAAGCCCATGCTGGTCCAGGAATCGGTGTAAACGCCCTGTGCGCCACTTACGGCTTCGGCAGGGTCGGTAAATAGCTCGACCTTGGCGCGGGTTTCGCGCGCGACGCGCTTGGCTTCCGCCAGCACGGAAGAAAGCGGCGCATAGTCCGGCGGAGTGGCGATGCGCAAGTGCACGCCGAGGCGGGCGGCCAGGAAAATAAGGGAGTGGCACACGTTGTTGCCGTCGCCGACATAGGCAAGCTTGAAGTTTTTCAGCGAGCCGAAACGCTCTTCCAGGGTGAAGAAATCGGCCAGCGCCTGGCAGGGATGAAACTTGTCCGAGAGCGCATTGATCACGGGAATGTCCGCGCTGTTGGCCATTTCCTCCAGGACGCGCTGTTCGTAAACGCGAGCGACGATGCCCTGTACCCAGCGCTCGAGATTGCGGGCGACGTCGGCGATGGATTCGCGCTCGCCGAGGCGCGCCTGGGTGTGATCCAGAAATACGACCGAGCCGCCCATGCTCTGAATGCCGACCTCGAAGGTGACGCGGGTGCGCAGGGAGGGCTTTTCAAAGATCAGGGCGATGAATTTTCCACGCAAGGTGCCGGCATAGCGGTCCGGGCGCGACTTGATGTCCGCGGTCAGCTGCAGGAGTTCGCGCGTTTGCGCGGGGCTCCATTCCGCTCCGGTGAGCAGATCGTTGACAAGAAGTAAAGGCGAGGCGATAGCAGTTGTGGTCATGTTTTCCTTTTTACCTGGTCGCGCGGCGAGCCAGGCGCGATGAAGCATCCGCGACAGGCGCTTGCGGCGTGGATTGCGGTTTGGAAATTGACGAAAAAATGGATTCGAGCAGGGTAAGAAATTCGCGAACCTGGGCCCTGGTAATGATGAATGGAGGCAACAGGCGCAAGGTGTAGTCGTGCGTGCAATTGATGAGCAAACCCCGGCTCATGGCTTCCGCGACGACTGGGGCGCCTTCGATAGACAGCTCGACACCAAGCATCAGGCCTTCGCCGCGGATTTCGCGGATAAAGGTGAACTTTGCGGCTAACGCCCGCAGGCCTTTTTTCAGCTCTTCGCCGCGGGCGCGGACGTTTTCCAGGAGGCGCTCATCTTCGAGGGTTTCGAGGAATTCCAGGGCGACGCTGCAGATCAGCGGCCCTCCGCCGAAGGTGGTGCCGTGAAGTCCGGGGGAAATCCGGGAAGCCACTTTTTCGTTGGTCAAGATGGCGCCAAGAGGAAGACCGGCGGCGAGCGGTTTGGCGATCACGACGATGTCAGGCTTGGCGGCGAATGCCTGGTAGGCAAAGCGACGCCCGGTGCGACCGAGGCCGCACTGAATTTCATCAGCGATCAGAAGCGCGTCGTGCTGGGTAGCCAGGGAGCGCGCGCGATCCCAAAACTCCTGGGTCACGGGGTGAATGCCGCCTTCGCCCTGGATCGTTTCCAGAATCACGGCGCAAACGGTGGCATCAAATTTGGATTCCAGGTCCGCAACATCGTTGAAGCGAACGAAATCAACGCCTGGAAGCAAAGGCGCGAAAGGCAAACGGTACTTTTCGGTGGAGGTGACGCTCAACGCGCCGAAGGTCCGGCCGTGAAAGGAATTGGTCATGGCCAGAATGCGATGCTTAGCCGGTTCCTGGGAGGCGGACGCGCCATCGGGTTGGCCGGCGCACAGCCGCGCCAGCTTCAGCGCGCCATCGACCGCTTCGGTGCCGCTATTGGTGAAGAAAACGCGATCCATGCCGGACCATTCCGCAAGTTTTTTTGCCAACGGGCCCTGGTAGGCGTTGTGGTACAGGTTGGACAGATGAATCGCGCGACTCGCTTCGCGCCGAATGATTTTGACGATCCGCGGATGCGCGTGTCCCAAGGCGTTGACGGCGATGCCACCCAGAAAATCCAGATACTTTTTTCCGGCGGCGTCGTAAACATAGCTGCCGCGCCCATGGGTAATCACCATGGAAGAGCGCTTGTAGGTCGGCAGTAAAAACTGCTCGGCGGAAGCCAGGCGGGCATCGCCCGGCGGCTTGCGGGGCGCAACTTTGTGTCGCGAGCCCGGCCGCAGACTGCCTTTCTTCGACTTGGTAAGCGTTGGCGTCATGCGATGGACAGCGCCTGCACAGAGGACAAGGGTTCCCGGAGCACGCGCGTGCCCGGAACGTCGTCCGAAGTTTCCGGCGAATCGGAAGAAAAGCGGGTGGCCAGAAGCAAGGAATCTCCGGCGGCGCCGCCCACGATGCGGACCTCTCGCACTCCGCCTTCGAGCGCGCGCTTGGCGGCATCCAGCTTCAAGATCATTCCACCGGAAACCACACGGGTCTGCACGAGCCCCTCGATTTCACCCAGGGCGACGGCGGGAAGCACGCGATCACCGTCCAGGACTCCGGCGACGTCGGTCAAATACAGCAAACGATCCGCGGAGAGATATTCGGCGCAGGCGGCGGCCATGTGGTCGGCGTTGATGTTGTAAAGTTCGTGGTCGGCACCGAGGCCGAGGCAGGGACTCACAGGAATCATTCCCTGCGCCCAGAGCGATTCGATGAGGGCAGAGTTCAAGCCGGTGAGATAGCCGACGAAACCCAGGCTGCCGGCAACCTCACCAAAGACCATCGGCTCGGCACGATAGGCGGCGCCGTCCGCGGCAGAGAGGCCAATGGCGTGCTGGCCTTCCGCGGAAATGGCGGCGACGAGACGCTTGTTGAGCAAGCCGGCAAAAACCATGACGGCCACGTCGCGGGTTTCGCGATCCGTGACGCGCAGCCCGTTCACGAAATTGCTTTCGATGCCCATGCGCTTCAGCGTGGCGGTAAAGACGCGGCCTCCGCCATGCACTACGAGGATCTCGTGCCCGTCTCCGGCGGCCGCCGCGATCTGGCGCCCAAGAGAGCGCACCGTGGCGGCGTCTTCCAGCAATGCTCCAGCGATCTTGATTACGATTCTCACAGTCCGGTGTGCTCCTCGATTTCGAGTAAGTGGTTGAAATTCTGCACGGCCTGACCAGCAGCCCCCTTACCCAGATTGTCCAGGCAGGAAACCACCACCAGCTTGGTGCGCGTTTGATCCAAGGCGAATCCGATGTCGCAAAAATTGGTGTGTGCGACATGCTGCAACTCCGGCAGACTTCCCGCCGGCCAGATGCGCACCATGGGCCTTCCCGCATAAAAGGCGCGGTAGGCCGCTTCTATAGCGGAGGAATTTTGCGGCTCCTTCAGCGGGACATAAATCGTCGAAAGGATTCCGCGCGCGAGCGGCAACAAGTGAGTGGAGAAAACCAGGCGACCCTCCGCAACGCCGGAATGATCGATAATTTCCGGGGTGTGGCGGTGGGAGAACAAGTTGTAGGCCTTGAAGTTTTCATCGAGTTCCACAAAATGCAGATCGCGGCGAGGCTCCTTGCCGGCGCCGCTCGCTCCAGACTTGCAATCGCAGATGACGTCCGCTCCGGGCGCGACGAAAGCGGCGTCAAACAGCGGGCGAAGCGCGAGAATCACGCTGGTGGAGTAACAGCCGGGATTGGCGACGAGCCGCGCGACGGCAATTTGCGGAGCATAGAGTTCGGGCAAGCCATATACCGCTTCGGCAAGCAAGTTGGCAGGCGGGGCGGGAAGCTTGTACCAGGCGGTGAATTTTTCGGCAGAGCGAAAACGGAATGCTCCGCTGAGATCCACGACGCGAAGGCCCGCTTCAAGCAGAACGGGAGCCACTTCAGCGGAAACTTCATGCGGCGTGGCCAGGAAAGCCGTGCCGGCCTGGCTGGCGACGATGTCGGCGATGGCCAGAGGACGCAGGGGAGCTTCGCCAGTTCCTCGCAAGCGGGGAAACAGTTCCCCGAGGCATCGCGCGCCGTGAGTCTCGCGCACGTAGAAGGTGGAGCTGTGCACGGCCGGGTGGCGTAAGAGAATACGCGCCAGCTCGAAACCGGAGTAACCGGTCACACCAACCACCGCGACTTGGCGAGGATCTCTCATTTCAAGTGAGCTTCGATTTTCTTCTGCAGCGACTCTCGCGTCTTTTTGTTGGGGGTGATGATGAGCACGGTGTCGTCGCCGGCGACGGTGCCGGCAATTTCCGGGAATTTCGCGCCGTCCATGGCGGCGGCGAGCGGCTGCGCACCACTGGGCGGAGTTTTGAGCACCAGGAGATTTTCCGCGGGCCGAATATCCAGGAGAAACTCGGCGAGGGCGCGAGTCAGAGAAGGAAGGCCGGCGGCTTCCTCGGAGACGGCGGCTTGCTTGTAGCCTTCGTGGGTCTTGACCAGGCGCAATTCCTGGAGATCGCGGGAAAGGGTGGCCTGGGTGACGCGAAGCCGCTGGGCAGCCAACCTGCGGCGCAACTCTTCCTGGTTGCCGATACGTTCACCGGTGACCAAGCGGAGGATCTGTCCATGCCGGAATGTTTTCCCTGCGCTCATAGCAAATGGCATTATACAACGCACTGTATTTTTATGCATAGAAAAATAATAGAGGTCAATGGCCGCGCGGGGGTTACGGCGATGGTGCAGGATTCGCGCCATGGGCGTGCGCCGCACTGGATTTTTCCTGGCCAGTATTGTTATCTGTTTAATACGCGCTTTAGCGCCCCATGGGCACACGTTGCCAAACTGCGGGATGCAAGAACGACACGCCTCCGGCTTTGACCGAGCAGGAGATGTGTGTATTGCATTTCACGTTGTCGCTGGAAGCAGGCTGCGCGGCGATGCGTCGCGAAACCGCGCTGGGTAACACTCCGCACGAACGAACGCGGGAAATCATGCGGTTTATCACGGAAAACGGCGAGATCCTGGCGCGCGTGGCGACCAGCGGGCTGCTGCTTACCGACGACCTGAAGGCCCGGATCCTCAGCACTTTTCTGACACTGATGAACTTGCGGGAAAATCTGGACCGCGCGTCCATGCGCTCAGCATACGGACGGAATCCCGCGCCGAGGTAGTTGCGGCGGCGTGTGCGGCGCGACCTTGCGGCAGCCGCGAAGAGTAGAATTCAAAGAAAACTGAAGATTCAAGCGCCGATGTAACGGGCGTAGAGCGAGCGGGCAACGGCAGGATCGGTGGTGCCTTTGAGGATCGCGCGGCCGTCGCGGAAGACGGTCATTTCATAGGGCGGCACGCGAAAGCGCAGCAGAAAATCATTGTAGCGGATATCCCGGGCGGTAGGAGCGAGGCGGGAACTGAGCGCGCGCAGATCCAGGACGCGATCGCGCTCGTGAATCTGCACGGAATCGCGGCCGCACATAGTGATATGCGGCTGGGCCTCGCCATCGAGGTACGGGAATTCGCGGCGGGCGCAAGCGCGGCAATCGAGAGTGCGGCTGGGGCGCAGGGACTGAAGGTGTCCGCTCCAGACATCGCAAGAGAGCAGCTTACCGTGCAGAGTTTCGGCGCGACCCGCGAGAAGCTTCATGGCTTCGGCCGACTGCAGAGAAGCGATCAAATTGACGATCGGGCCAAGGACACCGACGGTGTCGCAAGTGTCTTCCAGGCCGGGCCGCGCGCCGTCCATTTCCAGCAAGCAGGCAAGGCAGGGAGTCACACCCGGTAAGATGACCATGGTGAGGCCATAACTGGCGACGGCGGCGGCGTAAATCCACGGGCAGCCGGCCTTGACGGCAAAATCATTCACGAGCAGGCGCGTTTCAAAATTATCAGTGCCGTCCAGAATCACATCGAAGCCCGCGATTAATTCTTCTATGTTTTTCGGATTGACGTCGGCGACCCTTGCTTCGATGCTGATAGCGGAATTAATTTTGCGGAGGGCCTGCTCGGCGGCCACCGCTTTGGGGAGAGCCGCGCGGGCATCGTCTTCGGTGAAAAGGGTTTGGCGCTGCAGGTTGGAAGGCTCGACAAAATCGCGATCGATGACGCGAAGGCGGCCTACTCCCGCGCGCGCCAGCAAATTGGCGGAGGCCGCGCCGATCGCACCGCAGCCGACAATAGCGGCGCTGGAGCTCAACAGCCGGTTCTGGCCGGGTTCGCCGATGCCCGCAAAAAGAATCTGGCGCGAATACTTTTCGTGGAGAGAATCTTGCACGCGGAATCCGTCCTGAACAGGTCGTTTGACGCAGGTTTCCCTGTTCATGATAGCTCTAAAGCAGCGCAAAGTTCGCAGAGCAGGCAACGTCCGTGTGCTACCCTTCGTCTGATGCCTATGGACGCATGAAACTGAATTGTTCCAATGAGTTGCGCGGGGTTCTGCTGTTGGCGCTTTTGTTGGGAGCGGCACCAGTCCGCGCCCAGACGCCGGCACAGCCGCCATCGACGGCAGCCGGCAATGCACAAGCGGATCAACCTGTGGTGGCAGTACGCGTGGTCACCGAGGGCGGAAAGGTTTTGTCGGAGAAAGCGCCGGACGGCGTGACGGTGGCCATCGGGTCGCCCCTGGAACGCGCGCAGGTGGCCGCAAGCATTCGCGCCATGTACAAAACCGGCATCTATGCCGACCTGCGAGCGGTGGAAACGCCGGTTCCAGGAGGACTTCGCCTGGACTTTGTGGTAACGGAGCAGTTGTTCTTCAACCGAATCATCTTGCAGGGCTTGGTGTCTCCTCCGACGGAAGCATCCGCAGCGGCCGCCATGCAAATTACCCTGGGCCAGCCGTATCGAAGAGAAGTGGTGGATGAAGGCCTGGAGCGTTTGCGCGAGGTGCTGCGCGAGGAAGGCTTTTACGCCGCGCAGGTTTCCGCGGAACCCAAAGCGTATCCGGACACACACCAGATGGACGTGATCGTGCAGGTGCGGCCCGGACCGAGAGCCCGGGTTCTGCAGGTGCAGTTGAAGAACGAAACGGAGTACCGCGATTCGGAGTTGCTCTCGCGGCTCAAGATGAAACCCGGGCGCGAGATCACCACCGCCCGGATTCAGCGGGGTACAGAGAAAATTCGGAGTTTCCTGGTGAAGAAGGGGCGCTTGAATGCGCGCGCCGTGATACGGCGCGGCGAATATGACGCGGCCAAGAACGGCGTACCGCTGGAACTGGAGGTGACCGAGGGCCCGCGAGTGCGGATTGCGGTAACCGGAGCGAAGCTTTCCAGCGGGGAATTGAAGCGCCTGGTTCCGGTTTACGAAGAAGGCGCCATCGATACGGACCTGCTGGAGGAAGGCCGAAGAAATATTCGAGAACGCCTGGAGCGCGAAGGGTACTTCGATGCGGAAGTGGATTACACGACGTCCACGCAACTGGTGCAGGGAAAAGGAGCGGCACAAGGCAGCGAGGAACTGATCACCTACCGCGTGGAACGCGGCGAGCGCCACACGCTTGTGGGGATCGAGATCAAGGGGAATCACTACTTCAGCTCGGAGCTGCTGCGCAGCCGGCTGCAGATCTTTGGAAGCGGATTCGCCACGCGGGGACGTTTCAGCCGGCGATTGCTGGAGTCGGATCGCGTGTCCATGTTGAACCTGTACCTGGCCAACGGTTTTCTGGACGCGAAGGTGGAATCGCAAATCGTGGACAACCTGGGCGACAAAGAAGGAATGCTGCTGCTGCGCTTCGTGGTGCAGGAGGGCAAGCAGACGCGCGTGGGCGCGCTGAGCCTGGAAGGGAACCACGCGTTCCCGGAAGATTATTTACTGGGAGTGATCGCGTCGACGCCCGGCCAGCCCTATTCGGACTTCAACGTGGCCACCGATCGCGACAACATTCTCGCGCTGTACTACAACGAAGGGTTTCCCGATGCGCGCTTCACAGCAGCAGCGGAGCCCCTTGCGCAAGAGAGCGCAATGCCATCCGAAGGCGAGACGAATCCGGCGGAAAAAGCGAAGAAGAAAGCGGCGCGGGCGAACGGAGGAGAGGTGCAGCAGGCCGCGTCGATGAAGCTGGTCTACCACCTCGAGGAAGGACCGCAGACGCGCGTGCGCCGCATACTGATCACCGGCTACAACCACACCCGCGCGGGAGTGATTCGCCGCGAGATACAAATGAAGCCGGACGCACCGCTGCGGCAGGGAGAAGAAGTGGAATCGCAACGCCGCCTGTACAATCTGGGCGTATTCAATCGCGTGACCATCGAGCCGCAAAATCCCAACGGCACCACCAAGGACAAGGACGTGGTGGTCCTGGTGGAAGAAGCCAAGCGGTATACGCTGGCTTACGGCGGGGGCTTCGAAGTTCAGCGGCTGGCAAGCACCAGCGACCCCACGCAAAGCGAAGTTCAGGCCGCGGTGCGCGGCATTCTGGAGATCAGCAAACTGAATCTGACCGGCCGCGGCGATTCGTTATCGCTTAAGTTGCGCGGAAGCACAATTGAGGATCGCGCCCTGCTGGTGTATTCGGATCCGAATACCTTCGGGAATCCGCATTTCACGTTTCAGGCGACGGCGTACACGGAGAAGACGCAGGACATCAATACCTTCACGGAATCGCGATATGAAGGTTCGGTGCAATTGAGCCAGACGGTTACCCCGCGCACGTCGCTGGTCTACCGGTATTCTTTCCGCAAGGTGCTGGTGTCCAACATCAGCAAAACCATCAACCCCGAGGAAATTCCGCTGTTCGAGCAGCCGACGCTGGTATCCCAGTTCGGTTTTACCTGGGCGCGCGACGCTCGAGACAATCCCGCGGACGCCACCAAGGGCAACTTCAACAGCGCCGACTTCGGGATCGCCGATACATCAATCGGATCGAGCGCCAGCTTCTTGCGTTTTTTCTTCCAGAATTCGACGTATCATCCGATCAACCGGCGCTTCAGCTTCGCGCGTTCCGTGCGTTTCGGACTTCTGGTGCCCTATCGCGACACCGTCTCCCTGACGTTCCCGGCGCCCACTACTCCGGTTCAACTCATCCCATTGCCTGAGCGATTTTTCGCGGGCGGCGGAACTTCGCTGCGCGGTTTTGCACTCAACCAGGCAGGGCCGCGCGATGCCCTGACGGGTTTTCCTGTGGGCGGCCAGGCGCTGCTCATCCTGAATCAAGAGTTTCGTTTTCCCATGCGGCTGCCGTACCTGGGAACGTCGCTCGGAGGCGCGCTCTTTTATGACGGCGGCAACGTATACAGCCGGGCGGACCGCATCACTTTCCGAACCTCGTCGCCAAAACCCGTATTCAATGCGGCCAATCCCTTGCAATGCCAGTTGAACTGCACCAACGAGCTCAATTATTTCGCGCACACGGTCGGACTGGGGTTCCGCTATTCGACGCCGGTGGGTCCCATTCGCATCGATCTCGGCTACCAGCTCAATCGCCCGTCGTTCGTCGTTCCGATTCCTTGTCCTTCCGCGACTCCCACCTGCGAAACAGGATCGCAGGGCTTCAAGAGCACGCGGCTTCCCGGTTTCCAGATATTTTTCAACCTGGGGTCCACGTTCTGATGCGGCGGCACTTCCTGCGCGCAATGCTGTGCCTCGCCAGTGTCGTACCGGTGGTGTCCGCGCCGGCGCAGCAGGTGGTGGATCGCATCGCGGCTCGGGTGGAAGGCGACATTATTTTGCTTAGCGAAGTGCACGCGTTGGCCCGCTACCAGCAACTGGTCGACGAAAAATCCGAACCGGAAATCCAGATTCTGGATCGCATGATCGATCAGTGGATCGTCCGCGGAGAAGCCGACGCCGCGCAGTTCCCGCACCCGACGGACACGGAAATCCAACTGGGTATCGAGCGCGTGCAAAATGCGTTTTCTTCCCCGAAGGAATATGCCGATCGTTGCCGGCAGTTGGGAATCACCGCCGCGGATGTTCGAGAGATGGTGGCCTCGCAGCTATATCTGAGCAACTATCTGGATTCCCGCTTCCGGCCGTCCGCGCAGGTGAGTGACCAGGATGTGGAAGACTTCTACGAGAAAGCGGTAATCCCGCGGGCCAAAGCGCGGGGCCAGATGGCGCCTACCCTGGAAGCGTCGCGGGAAGTTATCCAGGAAGCATTGGTGCAAAAATCCATCGGGGAACAGGCGGATCGCTGGCTGAAAGAGAGCCGCCCGCGATATCGGGTGGAGAAATTCCTGAACGAGGCCGCGCAATGACGCGCGAAACACGGCGGCGGCGCTGGCGTTGGCTGCGCCACATCCTGGTAGCCAAAGCGTCCTTGATTCTGCTGGCGATTGTGACGGTGCTGATCTTCTTCGGCAGCGGCGCCGGCAATCCGCTGCTGCGCCGCTACGTGATCCACAAGCTGGAATTGAGCACGGGCGGGCGCGCGGAGCTGCGGACCATCTCCATTCGCTGGTGGTCCTTGCAGGCGCGGCTGCGCGGGCTGGTGATTCACGGGAAAGAGCCCGCGGGCACGGAACCGTTGTTTGCGGCCGAAGAAATTCGCGTAGGCCTGCGCATCGATTCCTTCTGGGGACGCAAGGTTTCGCTGGATGAGCTGTACCTCGGGCAGCCCAGCGTTCATCTTCGCGTCGACAAGGACGGAAAGACCAACCTCCCGCCGTTCGCGGCGTCGCGCTCCAGTCGCGAATTCACGCCGCAAACGCTGCTGGACCTCCACATTCGCAAGGTGCAGATCGAAAATGGCTGGTTGCTGTACAACGACGTCCGCACTCCCCTGGGCGTGGAGGGCAACGAGCTATTCCTCACGCTCGATGCCAGCGGCTCGGCGGATCATCCGCTGTATGCCGGTGACTTCGCCTGGAAATCGGTCAAGTTCACGGCGTTGAGCTTTTTCCCCGCACCCACCGGCATCTCCGCCAAGTTCACCGTGTGGCGGGAAGGTTTTCGGCTCGAACAGGGCATCGTCAACACCGAGCACTCGCACCTTGACGCGCAAGCGGACATGCAGAATTTCGCGCAACCTCGCTGGACTTTCCGTTACCGGGGCTGGGTGAATCTACTCGATCTTCGCGAAACGCTCCGGTCTTCGGATATTCCCACGGGTCGCGCGGACGTTCGCGGCGAAGGCTCGTATGCCGGCGGAAAGCTGGCCACCAGCGGCAGCTATTCCGGAGAAGACATCGCTCTTTCGTACTTGCCCTACTTTCACGCCAAAAACGTCACTTCCCGCGGCAGCTTCCACATGGACAACGCCGGCATCGACGTGCCGGACTTTTTTGCGCAGGCGCTGGGCGGCCGGGTTACCGGGCGAGTCAAAATTCGCTTCGATGGAATGCAGTTTCGCGCCGATACCCATGTGCAGGACGTTCCGCTCGCCAGTCTATTTCCATCCATCGAGCATCGTGGTTTTCCGATCGACGAGCTTCATTGGGATTCGGTTCTGACCGCGGATACGGTCGAAACCTGGAGCGGGCCTTTTCGTCACTTTGAAATCGGCGTGAAGATGCAGTGGACTTCGCCGGATGAAGTCGCGGAAGGACATACTCCGGTGGACGGCGAATGGCAATTCCGGTATCGCTACGATCCAGGGACGCTCTCGATTGATTCCGGCGAGTTTGAGACCCCGGAGTCGCGGGGATTTCTGTCCGGTATTCTCGCTCCGCGCGATACCGCCCTGGATCTTCGTTTTGAAACCGGCTCCCTGGAGAACTATCGGGATTTCATCAACGCGATTCGAGGCGCGGCGCCGCACTCGACCGACGAAATCAAAACAATCGCGGGGAGCATCACCTGGGATGGGAAAATTTCCGGGCCGGCCGGCTCGCCCACGTTTTCCGGCCATCTACGCGGGGAGCGCGTGCGTTACGAAAATATCGCGCTGGATTTTCTGGATGGCGACCTCACCTATTCCCAGGATGAGCTGACTTTGTCTCGCGGCCGCCTGCGCGACGGGGCGATCGATACCAATATCGAATTGGCGCTGGCCTTATCCGATTGGAGCTTTGACTCCGACAATACCTGGTCCGCCGACCTGAGCTTCGGCTCCACTCCGCTCGATGCCCTCCAGCAATTTCTGGGTACTCACTATCCCGCGCGGGGCAATCTCAGCGGGCAGTTCCACGGACGCGGCACGCGCCAGCATCCCGCATTGACCGGCCTTTTCGATCTTTCGGATGGAAGTGTTTACGATGTGGTGTTCAACCGTCTCCGCGGCCAGTTAAATGCCTCCGCGGAAGAAGTACGAATCGCCAATGCGGAGTTGCGGCTGTTTGCTCCGGGGAAAGAGGCCGGACGCGGGGCGGGCATCGTCACCGGAACCGCGGGATACAATCTCGTGGATCATACCGTTTCCGCCGATCTCGTCGGCGCTTCCCTGCCGCTCGCCAATTTCGAAAAGCTTCAGTCGGCGCGCCTTCCGGTGGATGGCCAGGTCACTTTCCGGCTGAAAGCCAGTGGGCCGCTGGATGCGCCAAGAGCCGACGGAACTTTTCGCGTAGTCGACCTGAAGGTGGGGCAAACGATCATAGGCAGTTTCGATGGCGAGCTGAACTCGGACGGCCAGACCGCACGGCTGAAGTTAGGCTCGGCAATGAGCACCGGCGAATTGTCCGGGAATTTGACTCTCGGGCTCAGTCAACCGTTCCCGCTGGAAGGCAAGATCGCGATCCACAACATCAGCCTCGATCCGTTCCTGTTTACGGCGCTGCATTTGAAAGACTTTGACGGCCATGGAGTTGCCGACGGCGAGATTGCCATCAGTGGGAACCTGCAGCATCCGGAAAGCCTGGTCGCCGATACCCGCTTCTCGCGCCTGGTGTTCACCTATCAGAACGTGCGCCTGGAAAATTCCGAGCCGGTGCATTTCCGATCTTCACGAGACGCCTTGCAAATCGAATCGGCGACTTTTCGCGGAACGGACACGGACATCAAGGTCGCCGGAAACGTGCAGTTCTCCAATGGCCGCTCCATCAATCTGCGGCTCAATGGCGCCCTGGATTTGCGCCTGATTGCCAGCATGGCTCCTGGCATGAGCGGCAGCGGTTCCGCGCAAGTCAACGCCGTGTTTGAAGGAACGCTGGACCGCCCGCATATCACCGGGCGAATTCACATTGAAAATGCGTCGGCGCGCGCCGCGGATTTCCCCACCGGCCTCAGCGCCATCAAGGGCGACCTGATCTTCGACGCGAATCGCTTGTACTTCGACAATCTCACGGCCGAAGCCGGCGGAGGAACTTTGCGGCTGGCCGGCACGGTGAACTACACCGAGCGTCCACTGCGTTATGACATTACCGCCCGCAGCGACGGCACGCGCATTCGCTACCCGGAAGGCATGAGCTGGCTTACCGCCGGATCCTTGCGCCTCGCGGGCACTACCAACGGCGGTGTGCTGTCCGGCCGCGTGACCGTCGAGCGCGTCAGCCTTTCGCAGGGCCTGGAGTCCGCCGGCTCACTGGTTTCCTCGAAGGAAGGCATTTCCGCTCCCACCACCACCTCGCCTTTTTTGCGCAATCTTCAGTTCGATGTCGAAGCAGTTTCCGCGCCGGATGCCCGCATGCAATGGCCCGGCGCCGAGCTGGAAGCGGAAGCGAACTTGCGCGTTCGCGGAACCTGGGAGCACCCGATTGTCCTGGGACACATCCACGTTCTGTCCGGAGAGCTGTTGTTTCATGGCAATCGTTACAAGGTGGCACGCGGCGATATCAACTTCGCCAATCCTTTCCGGCTCGATCCGGTAATCAACGTGGAAGCCTCCACGACGATTCAACAGTACGAAATTACGCTCAATTTCACCGGACCTTCGAGCAAGCTGTCGCTGGCTTATCGATCCGATCCTCCGTTGCCGGGGAACGACATCGTGACGCTGCTGGCGTTGGGTCAAACCAGCGCCGAGGGCACATCTCGCAGCGCCGGCGGAGCACAAGGTGGCGCGTCTGGCGCGTCCGCCCTGCTTTCCGAAGCTGTTTCCAGCCAATTGGGTGGCCGGCTGGAAAAGCTTTTTGGTATTACGAATTTTCGCGTGGATCCCGGCTTGACCGGCGTCGGCACCACCGGATCCGGACAGAACGCCGCGGCGCGAGTCACCGTGCAGCAGCAAGTGACCCGAAACGTTACCGTGACCTATGTTTCGAACGTGGGATCGACCCAGCAACAAGTCATTCAGGTGGAGTACAACGTAAACCGCAACATTTCCATTGTCGCGCTGCGAGACTACAACGGCACGTTCGGTATCGACATCAAGATCAAGAAGCGCTTTCCGTAGCTTGCCGGTTTCCTTCGGTTCAACCGTTTCGCCCGGGCCCTGGCATCAGGGGTGAATGACGGCCTGGTTCGTGGTGCTGATTTGCGCGCCGGAAGGCGTACTCGGCGCAGACTCGGCGTTGGTCAAGCGCGCTGTCGCCTTGATATCGGGATACTTGCCGTGCAGATCCTGTAGCGCTTGCTGCGCCGCTCGCAGACCGCCGGCGCGGTAGGCGGTTTCCATTTCGGCCGCAATTCTTGGCGACTCCGCGGCAAATTTCTGGCCCAGCGCCGATTCGTAGAATTTTCGCAACGCCCGGATTTCTTCCGCTGAAAAATGGCGGTTATAGATGTCCACGGACTGGTCCGCCGCTTGTTCGGCATACAGCCGCCGTTCCTGTCCGCCCGCAAATGCTTTCACGAATTGCCGGCCGCGAACATTGGCCGGCACCGATGCCTGCAGATTGTCGCGCAACTCTCCGGCGGTACGAGCGGCCGAAGTCTCCCAGACATCTTGCGCGCCCGTCAAATCCATTAACGCGCGGATGTCGGCTTCCTTTGCCGAGTCCATCGACGCGCCGACTCCCTGCCTTGGTTCCGTGGCTACACTCTGCGCTTGCACGGAGTTCGGCGAAGCTCCCTGAATAGCAATCAGGAACGCGCCCACATAAAGGATCACCAACACCAGAACCGCTTTCATCGCCAGCCTCCGTCGCGGCAAATGCTTCCGTATGCGCGACAACTCATTTTAGGGAACCGTCTGCGGCGGCGCTGCGGGTCGCAGGGCCAGTTGTGCCTCGTCTTCCACCGTACTTTTCGCTGTACGAAACGGCTGTCCTCCGGTGCAGGATGTCAGGCTTCGCGCCAGGCCTTGTGGGCGCGCGCTTTCGCATTCCGCCGAGTGGCAAATCTTCGCCACGGGTCGTAAAGTCTGTGTGTTAGCCTGTGAAGGAATCTCGTTCAGGACGGTCACGACGGCATGGCTTCGGATGAGCTGCTCAAATGGCGCGGTGAGTTTCCCATTCTTGACCGCACCACCTACCTCATCAGCAATTCCCTGGGCGCCATGCCTCGCGCCGTTTACGACCGCATGCATTCTTACGCCGATATGTGGGCCCACCGCGGCGTTCGCGCCTGGGAGGAGGGCTGGTGGGACATGGCCGTCGGCGTCGGCGACAAAGTCGCGCCGCTGATCGGCGCGAAAGCCGGCGAGATCTCCCTGCACCAGAACGTCACCATCACCCAGGCGGTGATCGCCTCCTGCTTCGATTTTCGCGGCCCGCGCAACAAAATCGTAATGACCGACCTGGAGTTTCCTTCCATTCAATATTTTCATCACGAGCAGACGCGCCTGGGTGCGCGGGTGGAACTGGTGCCCAGCCGGGACACGGTGCGCCTCGACCTCGAGAGGTTTCTTGCCGCCATCGACGAAACTACTTTGCTCGTGCCCATCTCCCAGGTTTTGTTTCGCAGCGCCTGCATCCTGGATGCTCGCGCCATCATCGAACGCGCTCATCGCATGGGCGCTTACGTGATTCTGGATCTCTTCCAGGCTGCCGGTACCATCCCGGTGGACGTTCGAGCGCTGGGCGCGGACTTCGCGGTTGGCGGCGTGCTGAAATGGCTCTGCGGCGGACCAGGCGTCGCGTACCTTTATGTGCGCGAAGATTTGCGGGCGAAGTTGCGCTCGGGTTTCACCGGCTGGTTGGCGCACCGGCGGCCATTCAATTTTGAAACAGGTCCTAACGATCCGCGGGAAGACTCCTTCGGCTACCTGAACGGCACGCCGCACATCCCGGCGCTTTACGCGTGCCAGCCCGGTCTGGAAATTTTGAATAGCGTCGGCATTTCCGCGATTCGCGCCAAATCCATGCGCATGACCGCATGCCTTCTGGAAGGCGCGCAATCGCGCGGCTGGCGGGTCAACACGCCGCAGGATCCGGCCGAGCGGGCCGGCACGGTTTCGGTCGAATGTCCCCACGCCTACGAGGTTTGCCGCGAGCTGCTGGCGCGCGAAATTATGGTGGACTATCGCCCGAAAGCCGGCGTGCGGCTCTCTCCCCATTTTTACAATCGCGAAGAGGAATGCGAATTCGCCCTGGCGCAAATGGATGAGATTCTGCGCACCGATGCGTGGGAGAAGCATGCCGCGGCTCCCACAGTGGCATGAGCACTATGAATCCAGACGACACTAGCGGAAAGCCGGCTCCCCTGGATGATTCTTCCTCTTCCGGCGCGCTGGACTATGAAGCGGCGCGCCTTGCCATGGTCGAAACCCAGCTTCGCCGCAGGCACATCACCGATCCGCGCGTGCTTCACGCCATGGGCAACGTCCCACGCCATGAATTTGTAGCCGAAAATTTTCGCGCCCGGGCTTACGAAGACGCTCCCTTGCCGATCGGAGATGGCCAGACGATCTCTCAACCGTACATTGTTGCGGCGATGAGCGCTGCGCTGCGGCTCGCCGGCACCGAACGAATTCTGGAGATTGGCGCGGGGTGCGGCTACCAGGCCGCCGTTCTTTCTTTGCTGGCTCGAGAGGTGTTCACCATCGAGTTTCGCTTTACGCTGGCGACATCCACCAGCCGACGTCTGGCGGACCTCGGCTATTCCAATGTTCATGTGCATTGCGGCGACGGAACCTTGGGCCTTCCGGAACTGGCTCCCTTCGACGCCATTCTGGTTGCTGCCGCCGCTCCCGCGGTTCCCACGCCCCTTCTTGCCCAATTGTCCGAAGGCGGGCGCATGATCGTTCCTGTCGGAGACATCCAAAATCAGGAGTTGCAGCTGGTCGAACGTCACGATCAAACCTTGCGCACCACCCTGCTGGACCCCTGCCGGTTCGTTCCGCTCCTCGGCGCACACGGCTGGAAGGAATCCGCGCTTCGATGAGCGTCGAAGCTCCCGACCTTTCGATTGTCATTCCCTCCTACAATGAAGAAGCGCGCCTTCCCGGTTCTCTTTCGCAGATCATTGCCTGGATTCGCCAGTCCAATCGTTCCACGGAAGTTATCGTCGTGGATGACGGCTCTCGAGACCGCACGGTCGCCGTGGCATCGACATTCGTTGCGGAGTTCCCGTCGCTGCGCGTCGTCTCCAACGAACAAAATCGCGGCAAGGGATACAGTGTCCGTCGCGGCATGCTGGAGGCTCGCGGCCGCATCGTGCTTTTCACCGACGCAGACCTGTCGGCGCCGATCGAAGAAGCCGATAAGCTGCTGGCGGCTCTGGCCGATCACGACGTAGCCATCGGGTCCCGGGCCGTGGACCGCAGCCTGATTACCGTCCACGAGTCGCTGTTTCGGGAGTTCGCCGGGATCATTTTCAATAAGATCGTGCGGCTCATCTTGCGATTGCCCTTTGTGGACACCCAATGCGGGTTCAAGGCCTTTTTGCGCGAGCGTTGCCGCACCATCTTTGAGCAGCAAACCATCGAGCGTTTTGGTTTCGATCCCGAGCTGCTCTATCTGGCTCGCCACAATGGCCTGCGCATCATCGAGATACCCGTCCGCTGGGGACATTCGCCGGCCACCAAGGTGAACATGCTGCGCGACAGCATCCAGATGTTCCTGGACGTTTTCGCGATTCGCTGGAATGCGCTCGCCGGGCGTTATTCGCGGCAGGCCTGAGGTTTTGGCGGTCCACTTTATAATATAAAGTACTTGACATTCCTTGGCTTTTCCCCTATCCTCCTAGCATGCCGTCCGTTGGTCCTCTGCGTTCTCCTCTCCGCGAACCTATCCCCATTGACGCTCGCGCCGCAGACCATCTTCGCTACATCCGTGAAACCATGGAGCGCGCCGCGGAGTTCACCGCCGTCCCCGGTTGGGGCGGCTTTGCCATGGGTGTCACGGCCATTCCCGCCGCTTACGCTGCCTCCTTGCAGACTTCGCCCCGGGCTTGGCTTACTGTCTGGCTGATTGAGGCCTGCGTCGCCATCGCCATTGCGGCGCCCGCCGCGGCCACCAAGGCCCATCGCGCCAACGCCTCTTTGCTTTCGGGTCCCGGTCGAAAATTTCTGCTGAGTTTCGCCCCGCCGGTGTTTGTCGGCGGCGTGCTGACGTATGTGCTGTTTTCCGCGGGTTTGGCTGCGCTTCTTCCCGGCGTGTGGCTGCTGCTGTACGGCACCGCCATTGTCACCGGCGGAGCATTTTCCGTGCGGGCTGTGCCGGTAATGGGCATGTGCCTGATGGCCGTCGGGACCGCCGCGTTTTTTGCACCCGCGCGATGGGGCGACTTCTTTATGGCTACCGGATTTGGCGCGGTGCAGATTGCCTTTGGCATCTGGATAGCCCGCCGGCACGGAGGTTGAAGGCCCGGCTCGTTGTCGCGGGAACGCAAAAAGGATCTATGCCCAAGTCATCCACAGCTCGTCAGGACCATCGCCGCGAATCGCCGGCGGTCGTTCCGGCAGTGGTCCAGCGCGAAACAGTCCCCGCCGATCTCGATCGCCTGATTCACGAGCGCGTCCGGCTCGGCATCGTCAGCGCCCTGGCCGTCAACCGCTCGCTGACTTTCAATGAGTTGAAGGCCATGCTGAAGACCACCGACGGCAACCTCAGTGTCCACGCGCGCAAGCTGGAAGAGGCGGACTATATCCTCTGTGAGAAGTCCTTCGACGGCCGATTGCCGAAGACCGAGTATCGCCTGTCGGCTCCCGGGCGCAAGGCGCTGGAACGCTACCTGAACCATATGGAGGCGCTGATTCGCGCGACGCGCGAGCGCTGAGGCGAAAATTTTTTGGCTTTGCACTTTGTAATGCAGAGTAGTTTGCTCCACTCCTCCCCGGGGCGCAGGAAAATATGAGGACTCCCATGACTTCATCTCATCCCATTCTCGTTCCGCCCGCTCCACTGGTTCTTCCCGCTCCCCCGCGACGTTCCCTTCACGTCGCCATCATCTCCGACGGCAACGGCCGATGGGCCACCAACCTCGGCCTGCCCCGTTCCGCGGGACACCGCGCCGGCGCGCAAGCCGCCCGGGCCGTCATTGCCTCCGCTCCCAAACTCGACATTCACACGCTGACACTTTTCGCGCTCTCCTCCGCCAATTGGAAACGCCCGCAAGCGGAAGTCACCGCCATTCTTCGCATTCTCCATGAATACCTGCTGCTCGAAACCTCGCATTGCCTCGAGCAGGGCATCCGTCTGAGCATCATCGGCCGCCGCGATCGTCTGCCCGCCAACTTGCGCCAGGCCATTGTCGATGCCGAAGCCGCCACAGCCAAGGGCACGCGGCTGCATCTACGTCTCGCGATCGACTATTCGGGTCGCGAGGCCATCTACATGGCTGCGTGCCGCTTCTACAAAGTCACCCAGCTCTCGCCGGAAGCCTTCAGCGAAGTGCTTTCGGAAGTTCTTCACGGCGGTTCCACCGAAGTGGATCTCTTGATTCGCACCGGCGGCGAGCAGCGTCTCTCCGATTTCTTGCTGTGGGAATGCGCCTACGCCGAATTTGTCTTCCTTGCCAAGCGTTGGCCGGATTTCACGCCCGCCGACCTCGAGTCGGCTCTGCGGGAATTCGATCGCCGCGAACGCACGCGTGGTGCTCTGCCCGACGCCATCGCGGGCTAGTCCGTAATCTCCCGCGGGAGCCAATCACCGCCTACCCCTCGCAAACGCCACAAAATGCGCATTTTCTCCGCCGCACCGCAGCCCTGACGTTTGCCCCCGCCCCGTCGTCTATACCCTAGGAGTAAGGCATGGGTACGAGAGGACTTGCACTGCCCTGGGGGCATAGAATCGCTCCCGTGCCGTGCGCACGAGAGAGGCGAGTGGAACCTTTCCGTCAACCAACAGGCTTTTCCAATCCGGCGCCTTCCGGTCCAGCGCAAGACGCGCTGAAAGCGGAAGATACCGCGCTGGCCATAGCCTGCCGCGCCGGAGACTTGCGCGCCTATGAGCGCCTGTACGTCCTCCAGGGCGCGCGCATGAAAAATCTTGCGAGAAATCTTCTCGGCAATAGCAACGATGCCGAAGACGCCGTTCAGGAGACCTTCGTTAAAATACAGCGTGGCATCGCCAGCTTTCGCGGCCAATCCAGCTTCGTTACCTGGACCTTCCGCATTCTAGTTAACACTTGCCACGATGCGCGACGCTCCCGTCTCCGCAAAAACGAAGTCTCGGACAGCGCCGCCGATCAGCCCGTGCGTCTCGAGCCTCGCGCGCCCGGCGCCAA
The DNA here is from genome assembly GCA_963819745.1 of uncultured Acidobacteriota bacterium. Classification (GTDB taxonomy): domain Bacteria; phylum Acidobacteriota; class Terriglobia; order Acidiferrales; family UBA7541; genus Acidiferrum. The sequence continues at coordinate 235,696 of CAWFXG010000019.1, forward strand.
CCCCGCGTTGCGCATTGCCCTGGAGCGTGCTCTGGCTACCCTCACCGCGCACCAACGCGAAGTTTTCCTCTTGTTCGAAGTGGAAGGCCTCAGCCATGCCGAAATTGCCGAAATGTTGGATGTCAGCGAAACGGCTTCCAAAAACACTCTCTTCCAGGCCAAGAGGAATCTTCGCAAGCTGCTGGAGCCTCCACGCCCCAGCGAAGCGGGAGCACGGTGAACACCATGCCTCTGACCTGTGACGATCGGGACCGAATTTTTGCCGATGGCACTCTTGCGGAATGGGCCGCCCTGGAAGCTCATGCCCTTTCCTGCGCCAATTGCGCCGAAGAGTTGCGCGCGTGGAAATCCATCAGCACCGCCGCCTCGCAACTCCGGGATTATGGCGATAGCCCTTCTCTCTGGCCCCGCATTGAACGCGCTCTGGTGGCCGAGTCTTCCCGGCAAACGGCCTCTTCCGCGGCATCATCCTGGCGCGCGTGGTTGCACACCTTTACCTTTTCATGGCGTCCCGCCGCCGCGGTGTTCTCCCTGCTTCTGCTCGCAATGGGCGCCTGGCTTTATCAACATGGTCCGCGTAACCCTTCGACCAGCGATGCCCACAATCCGCTCCTTCGCAGCCGCGCCCTCTCGGAAGTGGAGCGCACCGAATCCGCGTACGTCCAGGCCATCGAAAAGCTCGCGGAAGAAGCCAAGCCGCAATTGGATCGGCCGGAAACGCCGCTGCTCTCCAGCTACCGCGAGAAGCTTCTCGTGCTCGATAGCGCCATCGACGACTTGCGCGCCCAAGCCGGCATGAATCCTTCCAACGCGCATCTTCGGCGCCAGTTGCTCGCCATGTATCAGGAAAAGCAGCGCACCCTGGAGGAAGTTTTGGAGGCAAGAAGATGAACGGTTCTTTCGGTAAGATTTTGCAGCCACGGAGCGCGATCCTGGCGCCGCTGTTTTCGGCCATACTGGTGGCTTTCTCCGCGGCTTCGACGTTGGCTGCCGCACCCTCGGGCCAGGAACAGGTTTCTCGCGACTTCCAGAAAACTCTTACCCTCGAACCCGGCCAGTCTTTCCGGATCGACAACAAGTTTGGCGACGTCCACATTCACGGCGAAAGTGGTCGCGAGCTGAAGATATCCGCCACCATTCGGGTCCAGGCCAAATCCCGTTCGGAAGCCGAAGGCTACCTCGACGGTGTCCGTATCGAAGTCGAGCAAATTGCCCAGGGCGTCTCCGTGCGCACGGTGTATCCCGACGAACACGGGTTTCTGCATATCCGGAACGCTTCGTATTCGGTCAACTACGACATCGCCATGCCCTCCGATGCTCTGCTGTACGCCAAGAATGCTTTTGGCAACGTCAACATTTCCGCCGTTCGGGCTCGCTCGGATATCGAGAACAGTCACGGGACGCTGGAAGTTCGCGACATCGGCGTCGCTCACCTGGTTAATTCCTTCGGTGGCGTTCAACTCGCCACCTCCGCCGGCGACGCGGACATCACCGATAACAACGGCAACGTGGACGTGTCCGACGTAAAAGGCGCGGTCAATGTGCGCAACCGCTTCGGCAACATTGTTCTGCGCGGAATCCAGGGCGCCGCCGGCGTTTCCGGAGGAAACGGCAACGTCAATCTCACCGACGCTTCGTCCGCAAGCATCACCGCTTCTTTCGGCAATGTCGACGCCCGCAACATTCGCGGCGATCTGTCCGTGCACGACAACAATGGCAACGTGGATTTTTCCAACGTCGGAGGCTCCGCGGACATCACCAACAGCTTTGGCAACGTCACCTTCGCCGACGTTCGCGGCAAATTGACCTGCACCACCAACAACGGCCGCGTCCAGGGTGGCACAGTTACCGGTCCCTCCGTCGCCATTCGCAACTCCTTCGGCAATATCGATCTCGACGCCATTTCCGGCTCGCTCGACGCGGAAACTTCCAACGGCAAAATCACGGTGCGCGATTCGCGCGGCGCCGCCACTCTGCGCTCTTCCTTCGGCGCTATCGAAGCCTCCGCTCTTCCCAAGGGCGTTCGCGCGATCACCGGCAACGGCCAGATCCGCTTGACGGACATCGGCGGTGACGCCTACGCCAAGACCAGCTTTGGCGCGATTTCCGTCGAGCGCATCGCGGGCAACCTCGCCGCGGAAAATACCAATGGTTCGGTCACCGCTCGCGACGTCAAAGGCGACGCTTCTGTCCACACCTCTTTCGCTGGTGTCACCCTGGATTCCATCGGCGGGAAAATCAGCGTCGACAATCAGAACGGCGCCATCGACGTCACCGCCACCCGCGCCTCCTCCGGCTGCCGGGACATTTCCTTGCGGACTTCCTTCTCTTCGATTCACGTCGCGGTGCCAGAAGGCGCCGGCTACAACCTGACTGCGCATACTTCTTTCGGCAGGATCTCCAGCGAATTGCCGGTCACCACCACCGGCACCACCGGCAGCGACTCATTGAACGGCACCATCGGTCCCGGCGGTTGTCAGCTCCAGCTCACCGACTCCAATGGAAGCATTGAAATCGCGAAGGCGCACTGATTCGTAAGCTCTAGGGGTTCCGTAATTCCGTTCCCGCTCTGCGGGCTCGCTCCATGGCAAACGCTTTCCGCAGTACCCGTATCACCGTTTCCGTCAGTTGATATTTGTTCAGATCCTCTTCCCTGACGAACGCGGCGTCGGTAACGTCGCTTGCGGCGATCGGCTTTCCCGCCGTACGTTCACACAAAAAATCCACGATCACGTAGTGATACCTTGGCCCTTTTCCCTCCGCCCGCAACGGTGCCGCCCCGGCCTCTTCTTCAAAATAGATCCGGTCGAATACTTCGATCACTTCCAGGACGCGCGTCTCGATTCCGCATTCCTCGCGCAGCTCCCGCGCTACTCCTTCCTGCAGCGTCTCGCCCAGTTCCAGCGTGCCCCCGGGGATCGACCAGTGTCCCAGGAACGGTTCGCTCCCTCTGCGGATCAACAGCGCGCGCCCCTCTTCAATCACCACTCCTCCCACTCCCACGACTGGACGGTCCGGATATTCTCGACTGGAGGCCATTCCTTTTCTTCCTTGTTTGGTTGTCCACGACGCAGCAAAAATTCCGTAACCAGTTGACTTACTCCCTGCGGTATATAATACGCTCGACCAAGGCGCCTCCCGGCCCAGAGGACGCCTGCTGTGAGCCATCTACGGAGGATGTAGACGTGATCCGCTGCCCTGAATGTTCCGCCGAAATCGACGTGGACGAGGATGAAGTCGAGGAAGGCGAAATTCTCAGTTGTCCCGAATGCGAGTCTGAACTCGAAGTTTCTCAGACGCATCCCGTCCATCTCAATCTCATCTCTGATGATGACGATGATGACGATGACGACGACGATGAGGACGAAGTCGACGCTCCCGACAACGGCGATCTGCCCGACGACGATGACGACGATGAGGAAGAAGAAGACGAGGAATAGGCCGCGGTGGCCTTTCCGGCTCCGGGCATCCTCTTCGGTCTATCCGGTATCCAAATCTGTATGAGCCGCTCTACTGGCCGGTTTGGCTGGCTCTCCTTTCTGGCCGTACCCGTATTCTTGATTCCCCTGCTGCACGCGCACGCCTCTCAGCAACAACCTTCGTCCGCGCAACAGTCTCCCGCATCCGCCGCTCCCGCTCCTTCTTCCTCTTCTTCGTCGAGCCAGAACGCCGCCAACCACACCCACGCGACGGACTTCCTGATTCGCGGCTCCGTCTTCAACCCGCAATCGCTCGCTTTTCCCGGCGTCAAACTCCGCGTCCGCCGCTCTTCCGACAAGAAATTTCGCTGGGAAACCTATACCAATTCGCGTGGCGAGTTTGCGATTCGCGTGCCCCAGGGCGCCGAATATGAGATCGTTCTAAGTGCCAAGGGGTTCCGCGAGCAAAATCACGCGGTGGACGCCAAGAGCGGGTTTATCCAGGATGGCATGACCTTCCGTATGGAGCCGTTGTCCGGGGGACAGAAATGAAAGCGCTTTTCCGCTCATTGTGTTTGGTTCTCGGTATTCTGATCGGCGTTTCGTGGGCCTACGCCCAGGACGCCAAGCACGAAGCTCAGCTTCGCACCGTTCACGGCGTGGTTACCGACAAATCCGATTCTCCTCTCCCCGGCAGCGTTGTGTTTCTAAAAAACACTCGCAGCAATGCCGTGCGCAGCTATATCGCCGATGATTCCGGCAACTATCGCTTCAGCGGCCTGGACCCCAACACCGACTATGAAATTCACGCGGAAAAAGATGGCGCGAAATCCCAGACTCGCACGGTTTCCAGCTTTGACAGCAAGAAGGAAATCGTCCTCAACTTGAAGATTGCCAAGAAAACATAGGTATTTCTGGCACCGTATCGGCCGCATATTGCGCGTTACGGAGGCATCCAAATCGCGCCGGGCACACTCTTACTTTGGACCGGTGCTGTGGAGCTGATTGCCTGTAACCTGAATCAGGGTTTGCGCATCATTCATAAATACTTGGGGTAATCGATCGTCCTCGTTGGCTCGCCGCAGCCTGCACTTTCGGCACTTAAATTGGGGAGAACGGACACGGCCTTCATGTCTATTGTTGAATTGAGGAACTTTTGTCTGGCCGCGGCATTTTTGCTGGTCACCGCCGCGTCGCCTTGCCTTGCTCAGGATCCGCCGGACAAACCCTCCGCTCCGGCACCCAAGTCTGATCCGCAAAAGGAAAATTCCGCCGACGCCGCTATCGGCAAGTCCAAGCTCGAAAAGGAAACGGGTACCGTTAACGACCGCATTTTCGAGGTGCTTCCCAACTATGGCACCGTGGAAACCGCCAAGGATCTCCCCGCGTTGACCACCGGCCAGAAATTCCATCTTGCTTTCGCGGGCGTCACGGACTGGGCCACTTTTCCCTTCATCGCCGCTCTCGCCGGCATCGACCAGGCTAATAATTCACCCCAATCGTGGGGCCAGGGCTGGGGCGCCTATGCCCAACGCTATGGTGCTTCCTACGGGGACAACGGCATCGGTACCTTCATGACCACCGCCATCTTCCCGTCCATGCTTCACGAAGATCCCCGCTATTACCAGTTGGGTTCCCGCGGCAGCTTCGGCCACCGCGCGTATCACGCCATCAACCGCCTTTTCATCGTCCGCACCGACTCCGGTAACACTCGCTTCAACTATTCCGAAGTAATTGGCAACGCCACCGCCACCGCGTTTTCCAACGTTTATCACGCTCCGGAAGATCGCACCTTCGGCAGGAATATCGGAACTTTCGGCATGTTGCTCATGTGGGATGGCGTTTCCAATGAAATGCGCGAGTTCTGGCCGGACATTCGTCGCAAACTTTTCCACAAAGACACGCCGTAGCCTCGTTGTCCTCTAAGTCCGGCGCATCGATCGCACCATCGGTGCGAGTACTTGCGCCGCTTTTGGCGCGACCTCGATTTCCACCGGCGCCGGCCCCAGTATTTCCCCGTCACCATGAAAAAAACACGGCCGGTCCGTCAGCAGCAGCACTTTCCGCGCCCGTATCCTCCTCACCAGTGAATTAGGCAGTTCGCCGTTCCACAGCAATCGCGGCAGCAGTGTCAGCGCTTTCCACTTGTTCAGATCGTCCACCAGCGCGATGTTCAACCATCCATCATCCATTTTCGCGTCCGGGGATAGTCGCACTCCGGATCCATAGCTCGCGGTGTTCAACACTCCCGCTACCAGCACCCGCCCTTGGGTTGGCGCGGCCTCTCCCTCGGGAAACTGCGCTCGCACATGCAGCGCCGTGAACCCGCGTAGCGCTCGCACCAGCGACGCTACGTAACGCAGCCGGCCCGGCCAGCGCCGGTACGTTCCCGCCGCATGTCTCGCGACGTCTACATCCAATCCCAATCCTCCACCGGCCACATACAACCGGTCGTGCCCATCCTCCGTTTTTGCTCGTAACAGGTCCACGGGTCGGGGTTGGCCCGCGAGTACGGCTCTCGCTGCCGCCACCGGCTCCTTCGGCAATCCAATCGCCCGCGCAAAATCGTTGCCTCCTCCCGTCGGCAGCAATCCCAGCACCACGTCGCTTCCGAACGCCGCGTTTGCCAATCCCTGGAACGTGCCATCTCCTCCCATCGTCATCAGCACCCGGGTCCCGCGATCGATCGCCGTCCGCGCGCGCCCCTCCAGGTCCTCGGCGCTTTCCGTTACCGCGAATTCCGCCTTCACCTCCGCGTCCTCGAACACTTTTCGAATTCGCATCAGGTAGCTGCCCGTCTGGCCGGAGCCCGCCAGCGGGTTTACGAATACCACTATCGGAGTTTTTATCGACTTAAGGTACGGAGCTATCACCGGAACGTCATGCTGCCCAAGGACCGGGGTCCTGTCAACTCCGACACCCTCTATCCTTCCCGTCTGTTTCCATCCGCTTTGCTCCCGCGGTTTTCGCGCACCGCCGGTCCGGAAGATTTCCATACAGCTATCCGCGCCCGGACCTCTTTTCCCACCCGGAAACGATCCTTGCCTGTTTCCCCTCGCTCTTTACCATTCCCATCCTCTGTAGTAGTCTCCGCCCATTCATCCCTTCGAAAGGTGCCACCCATGAAGCGGCGTACCCTCACGGCTCTCCCACTTCTCGTCCTTCTCTTCCTGGCCGTCCGCCCCGCGCTCGCCGACGACCTCTTCGACATCAAGCCCATCGCCGACGGCGTTTACGCCGCCATCGCCAAGCCCGCGTACAAGGTCAATTGCAACGCCGCCATCATTCTTCTCGATGATGGCGTCCTCGTCGTCGACACCCATTCCAAGCCTTCCGCCGCTCGCGCGCTCATCGAACAAATCCGGAAGCTCACCGACAAACCGGTCCGCTTCGTCGTGAACACTCATTTTCATTGGGATCACTACCAGGGCAATCAGGCGTACCCCAGTTCCTGGCCCGCCGGCGTCGAAATTATTTCCTCCGAAGCCACTCGCCTCAATATCGAGAAGCGCGGCATCCCTCGCGTGAAGCACGAAATCTTCACCATGCCCGGAGAAATCGAAAAACTGAAAGCCGCCATCAGCCAGACTTCCGATCCGAAACAAAAGGAAGAGTTACAGGGCCAGTTGGCGCAAGCCGAAGAGTATCTCTCCGAGCTGAAAACCATGCAGGTGGTCTTGCCCTCCATGACCTTCGACCGCAGCCTCATCCTGCATCGCAAATCTCGCACCGTGGAAATGTTCTGGCTCGGCAATGCCCACACCAATGGCGACGTCTTCGTCTACCTGCCCAAGGAAAAAATCATCGTCACCGGTGACGCCCTCCATGGCTGGACGCCCTTCATGGCCGACAGCTACCCCTTCGATTGGATCACCACCCTCGACAATGCCGAAAAACTCGATTTCGATCAGGCTCTCGGCGGCCACGGCGACGTCATGCGCGGAAAGGAAAAGTTCGAGCTCTGGAAGCAATACTTCCGCGATCTGATGGACGAAACCGGCCAGGCCTATTCTCGCGGCGCTTCTCTCGAACAAGCCCAGGCGCAAGTCTCCAAGGTCCTGGTCGCCCGCTACGCCGCCAAATTTGATCCCGCTTTCCCGACCGGCGTCGGCGCCAACATCGCCAAGGCCTATCAGGTCATCGCTTCCACACCGTAACTTCTTGCAGGCCGCTTTACCATCGCAGGCTCCACCAGCGAAATCGCTTGTCTCGGCATTTCCATTTCGATTTGCAGTCGCCCTTCGATGGCGTCCAACCATACCGGTGGGCCCAGCGTTTTGCAGCCCATCCATGCGCTTCAGTTCCGCGTATTGGGCCGCGGTCGGGTTCCGTGGCGATCCCATCGCTTTCCATGCCGTGTATCCGTTGCTGTGTCCCTCGTCGATCCGGTAGTGCTTCACCTGCACGCGCTTTATCCCTCTTGGCACTCCGCTCACCTGCATTCGCTGTCAACCGGCTCCTTGCGCCGATCGTTCTGATACCACACACTGCTCGCACTCTTTCCCATGCCTCTTGCCGCAAATTCCAGGACTCTGGGCTCTTTTGCTCCCGCGCTCGCCCTGCTCACTCTCTGCATTCTCATTAACTATGTCGACCGCGGAAATCTCTCCGTCGCTGCCCCGCTGGTAAAGGAAGAGCTGCACCTCTCGGCCTCCCAATTGGGCATCCTCTTTTCCGCTTTCTTCTGTACCTACACCGCTCTGATCTTTCTCAGCGGTTGGCTCGTGGATCGCTTCAATGTCTGCTGGGTGCTCGCCGCGGGGTTCACCGTCTGGTCCGTGGCCACCATCGCCACTGGTTTTGTCACCGGATTTCTCACTCTGCTCTTGGCGCGTCTTCTTCTCGGTTTGGGCGAATCCGTCGCGTTTCCGTCCAGTTCCAAGATCCTGGCCACTCATCTGCCCGAACGCGATCGCGGCTTCGCCAATGGGCTCATCATCGCGGGCATGAAAACCGGTCCCGCCGTTGGCACCTTTGCTACCGGATTTTTTATGGCCAGGTACGGTTGGCGTCCCGTGTTCCTGGGCCTCGGCCTGGTCACTCTGCTTTGGCTACCCGCCTGGTTCCGATGGATGCCTCGCGGCCACGCCGTCGCCAGGATCGGCGTTTCCGGCGGCCGGTCCTTCCTGGCTATCTTGCGCCAGCGTTCTTTCTGGGGCGCTTCCGTCGGCCATTTTTGCACTAATTACGTCCTCTATTTTCAGGTGACCTGGCTCCCGTTTTACCTCGTCCACGCGCATCAGCTGTCCATGCAATCCATGACCAAGGTCGCCGCAACCTACTACCTGGTGGACGCCGCCTCCGCTCTTGCCACCGGCTGGCTCGCGGATCGCTGGATTCGCGCCGGTAAATCCACCACCTTCGTTCGAAAGTTCTTCATGGCCGCCGGCCACACTGCTGCCGCCATCGCTCTCGCCGCCTGCGTCTTCGCCGGACCGGACACGTACAAGATTTGGCTTATGCTGGTGGCCGTCGGCTCCGGCATGAGTGGCGCGGGCATCTATGCCTTTTGCCAGACTCTCGCCGGCCCGGATATGGCCGGCCGCTGGACCGGCCTGCAGAACGGATTGGCCAACCTCGCCGGCGTCATCGGCCCCGCGCTCACCGGCTACCTGCTCGATTCCACCGGCCATTTCGCGGCCCCGCTGGCCATTGCCGCCGCGCTTTCCCTGATCGGCGCGGTCGCCTGGACCCTCAACATAGGTCCACTGGAGCAAATCGCCTGGGACCCGGATCCCGCCCTTCCTCAAACCGCCTCGCCCGCCCCCGAACCCGTCCACTAGCGCCGCCGCTGTGCCATTCCTGCCTCACAAAACGCGAAAGCCGTAACACTACACCTCCGCCGTCTCTGTAGCGGCGAGTTCAGCTCGCCATCTTTCTTCAACCAGATCACTCCAACACTCTCCCCAATTCCACCCATCACCACTCAACCGCCATTTTCATCCGTTCCCCGCATAACCCTTAGCCAAACGGCATTCCCATGCTATTCTTCCGCGTGTATACCGAAATTCTCCGGCCATTGCCTCCCTCTAGTCCCCAATCGGGCCAACACACACCTATTGTCCCCACCCCTAACTCTCCTGGAATGAACACTTGCATAGGTGTAACAAAACAAGCACTTTTAACTCCCATTAGAATGAACACTTACGAAATCCAGGGGGTCGGGAGTAACCACTTCATAAACACCGACTGCCACTTTGCTCCCGTGCGCAGCTGGTCTCTTTCCTTCCTCATTCGCTCGCCACATCTATCCTTCCCTGTTATAACTTCCTCCGGGGGACCGTCATGCGCCATCGCGCTTTTCGCCGCTTAGCTCTTTGCGTCTCATTGCTCCTCGCCTCCGGCCTCGCCGGCGCGCTGCAACCCGCCCTATTCGCTCAAACCTCCGAGGAAGCCGTCGTCGTGGACGCTAACGCCACGTCCCATCCCTTCCCGCACTTCTGGGAACAAATGTTCGGCTCCGGCCGTGCCATTCTTTCCCTGCGCGACGCCTATCGCCACGACCTCCGCGAAACCAAGCGCGTCACCGATCTCGAGTACATTCGCTTCCATGCCATCTTCCAGGACGAAGTCGGTCTCTACGACGAAGATGCTTCCGGAAATCCCGTCTACAACTTCTCTTACGTCGATCAGATCTACGACGGCCTTCTCGAAAACAAAGTTCGCCCCTTCGTCGAAATGAGCTTCATGCCCAAGAAGCTCACCTCTGATCCCAATGCCCTGCACGCCTTCTGGTACAAGCAAAACGTCGCCCCGCCTAAAGACTGGAACAAGTGGGAGCAGCTCATCGAAGCTTTCGCTCGCCATCTCGTCCAGCGCTATGGCGAAACCGAAGTCGCACAGTGGTACTTTGAAGTCTGGAACGAGCCCAATATCGATTTCTGGGTCGGCGATCCCAAGGAATCCACCTACTACCAGCTTTACGATCACGCCGCTGTCGCTATCAAGCGCGCCAGTCCGCGCCTCCGTGTCGGCGGACCCGCCACCGCGCAAGCCGCCTGGGCCGATCGCTTCCTTGCTCACTGCAAAGAGAAGAATGTCCCGGTCGATTTCGTTTCCACCCACGTCTATGGCAACGACAAAGCCGAAGACGTCTTCGGCACCCACGAGCAGATCTCCCGCAATCAGATGGTCTGCCGCGCCGTCAAGAAAGTTCACGACCAGATCGCCGCTTCCGCTTACCCGAAAATGCCCTTGCTCTGGACCGAATACAACGCCGACTACAGCAACCAGCCGAAGGTTACCGACAGCGCGTACATGGGACCGTTTCTCGCCAACACCATTCGCCAGTGCGATGGCCTCGTCGATGTCATGAGTTACTGGACCTTTTCCGACGTCTTCGAGGAACAAGGCGTGGTGAAAACGCCGTTCTACGGCGGTTTCGGGCTGCTCGCCGAGCGCAGCATTCCCAAGCCCGCCTTCAACGATTTCACGCTGCTTCATCGCCTGGGCGACACCCGCCTGGAGGTTTCCTCGGACTCCGTGCTGGTCACCAAACGTAAAGACGGATCGCTGGTCGTCGCCGCCTGGAATTTGTTCTTGCCGGAAGAAGCCGGCTCGCCGAAAACCCTCACCCTGACGTTCAAGGGCGCCGCCGCAAAATCCGCGCTCGTCACCATCGTCGACAAGGAGCATGGTTCCCCGCTGCCCGCTTATGAAAAAATGCAGCGCCCCGCTTCTCCTACGCTCGAGCAGATCGAGGTCTTGCGCAAAGCCGCTGCTTTGCCCGCCTCGCAACCGCACGCGCTGAAAAATGGATCGCTTACGCTCACGCTGCAACCGCACGCGCTCGCGCTCATCGAGCTGTCGAAGTAGGAGATTGCTCTCGGGAACCGCAAAATCAGCTGCTGTGATACATCGGATACCCGTTCGGAATCGGTGACTTTGGCGGCGCCGGCCCTTCGCTGCTCGGAATCGATTTGAATCCCGCCTTCGCCATGCCGTTTTTGGCCACGTCATTGCGCATGAATTGATCCCAGATGAAGCCCGTGCGCGCGTTCTCCGCCATCACCATGATGATGCCCACGTCGATCCCGATCACGTCCTGGCTGTACCAGTTCGTCAGCGGATTGAACGCGTCCACGAATCCGTATTTCTTCCACGCGCGACGCTCGTATTTCTCGCGGATCTTCCGCAGCACCCGCAACGTTTCCTCCGGCAGAAACGGCAGCGATCCGCCTGCCGCGCAGGGCACCACACTTCCGTCGATTCTGCCCATCGCCGGCGGCCCGCCCCACACCGCGTACCCGCGCGCCGAATCCGACGCCGTGATCCCCCAGAGGTCCTCGGTGTAGTCCGGAAATTCCCGCGCCAGCTCCAGGCACCAGAGTTTGTGGACTTTCGTGGCGATCACCGAGTTCGTGAAGTAGTCTGCGTATTTGTCCTTCTTGTTTCGGAAATCGAACCACGCGTGTGAATACTGGTGCACGAAAAGCGGCGCGTGCGATCCGATGTAGCGAATGCCGTTGAACTCGAAATAGGTCCGCGTCCACGCGTCCCAGCTCTCCCTGGGAACCACGTTGGAGGGCGAGCCGAGCGCCAGCAGGTAAATCATCATCAACTCGCTGTAGGCGTCCCAGCGCGCGTGAATGAAGCCGTGCTCCGGGGTCCAGCCCATGCACAGGGTTTTCTGCCCATGCAGCAGCCAGCCCCAATCGACGCGCTCGTAGAGCTTGGTGGCCAGGTTGTCGATTTCGTCGTCGTCGAAGTAGGCGCGGCAGGTCAGTACGCCGCAGATGAAGATCGCGGTGTCGATCGAAGAGACTTCGGACTGGAACACCCGCTCGCCGTTCTGCACGTTGAGGAAGTGGCAGAAGAAACCGTGCGCCTGGGGCACGCGCGTGAGCACGAAGCGCAACGTGTTGCGTACCCGTTCGCGAATACGCCTGCGGTCTTCCCAGCCCCGGCGATCCGCGATGCACAGCCCGGTGAGGCCGAATCCGGTGGCGGCGATGCTCGCCACGTTGCGGGTGTCCGGGCCGCCGGCCTGGCCGCGGTCCTTGATCAAGCCGGTGTACGGATTTACCTGGTCCCAGAAGAACTGGAAGCTCGCGCGTTCGACTTCCTCAAGGAAGCGGTCTTCTTCGCGCGTGAAGCGATATTTCGTGGGATCGCCGTTGAACAGCGAGGCCAGGCCGCTGGCCGGCGGCGGTGTGACGTTCTGTTGGGGCTGCTGCGGTGTCTGCGGCGAAGCGGCGGCGGGCAGCGCCAAGCCGGAAAGCGGTATAACGGCAGCGATGCGCGAGGCGCGCTGCAGCCATTCGCGGCGGGAGAGTTTCCCCCAGCTCACCAAGAGCTCCAGGGAGCCAAAACGCAAAGCTCGTCGCACGCGGACGGCTGGATTCGCCAGGTCATACGAAGCCATCTTACCGGAGCAGGAGAGGAGCGGAAACGCGATTCCCGGCGCAAGTTTCTGGTAAGCCAAGCAGTTCCGGAGTCGCCAAACAGCCGCGCAAGTACCAGACATTAACATCCTATATATGGGCGGAACGTCGCGCTAGGTGCGGGAGATTAACGGTAGTAAATTTCAGTGCGCGAAACGGTTTGCGAAAAAGGGCGCGGAAGCCGAAAAAGGCGGAAGCGGCGAGGTGAGCGGAATGAACGGGAAGAAAAATGTGCTGACGCGAAGAGAAATGATCGGAGCCACGTCGCTGGCGGCGCTGGGCTCGACGATGAAGCCGGCGGCGGCCCGCGCGGCGCAGGAGCAGGCAAATTACCAGGTGGGAAAGGATCCCGGAAAACACGAGCCGATTCCGGATTTCAAATACGACATCGAGTCCACAAAGGGTTGGGTGGGCGAGGCGGGTTCGGCGAAGGAAGCGACGGTAACGGAGTTTCCCGCTTCGCAAAGCATCGCGGGCGTATCCATGCGGCTGAAGCCGGGAGGAATCCGGGAACTGCACTGGCACGCGATCGCGGCGGAATGGGCGGTGGTGCTGCGCGGGAAGGTGCTGACGACGGTGATTTCGCCGAACGGGCAACCGGCTACGGATATCTTCGAGCCGGGAGACATCTGGTATTTCCCGAAGGGCCATGGACACGCGCTGCAGAACATCAGCAACGAAGAAGCGCACTTTGTGCTGGGATTCGACGATGGGCACTTTTCGGAGTTTGGAACCTTCAGCATCACGGACTGGGTGGGCCACACATCGGCGGCGGTGGTGCAGCGGAACCTGGGTCTGTCCGCGGCGACGGTGGCGGGACTGCCGAAAAAGGAGCTGTACATCCTGCCGGGGAAAATTCCGAGCACGATTCCCGAGGCGTATCTTGCGGACGATCTGGAGACTTCGCAGAATCCGCACAAATTCCGGCTAGGAAAGATGGCGCCGCTGACGTTTCCCGGAGGATGGGAGCGCATCGTGACGTCGAAAGAATTTCCGATCAATACGACGCTGACGTCGGTGCTGCAGTATCTGGAACCGGGAGCGCTGCGGGAAATGCACTGGCACCCGAACGCGGATGAATGGCAGTACTACATCAGCGGCAGGTCGAGGGTGACGGTGTTTGGAGCGCATGGGCGGGCGCGGACAGAGGAGTTCGGACCGGGAAATGTGTGCTTCATCCAGCAGGGATTCGGGCATTGCGTGGAACAGATCGGGAGCGAGCCGACGAAGTTTTTCGCGCTGTTCAACAGCCCGGTGTTCGAGGAGATTTCGATATCGAAGTGGCTGGCGGGGAATCCGGCGACGCTGATCGCGGACAATTTCGGAATCTCCAAGGAAGAGGCAGAGAAATTACCGAAGAAGGCGCTGGGAATTTTGAAGTAGAGACGGCGAAAAGAGGGGTTGTGCGTCGGAAGACGACGAAGAAAAGCGCACATGATTGCTTCCATATTTGAAGAGGACAGCCCGGATTGGCTGTGCCACCAAAGGCAGGAATGGGGTTGAGGCGTGTTCGCCGGCGAACTACACGCGCGGATGACTCAACTGAAGTGGCGGGGCGGTTAACCGGTTGCCTATTCGGCGCGGAGCATGGCGACGGGGTCGGTCCGAACTGCGCGGATCACCGCAGGTAGCGCAGCAAGAAGCGCGACCGCGAAAAGTGTAAGTGACGGGAAGGCCAGCATCGCCAAGTCCGTGGCTTTCACTTGGTAGAACAACGGTTCGATAAAGCGCACCGACGCCATACCGAGGCCCAAGCCGGCGGCCGCCCCCATCAGGACCATGGGGAAGACATCGCATGGGCCGTAAACTTCGGCGGTATCGAAAAAGGTGACGCCTTTTTCACGGGCGGCACGAATGACTTCAATGCCTTGTTTCCTGTCAGCGGCAGGTCCGTAGTTGGCACTGATACTCATGCAGCCGAATCCCATTTCCGATACTTTCCATGTTCCGAGTTCCCGTGTTTTCATTTCGTTTCTCCACTAGTGCGCCAAATTTTGCTCCAGTCGTTGTTTAGATCTCAGCGGCCAACCATTTTCTGCAAGTGTTCGGGATACCGGGCACCTTCAACCTTGATTTCTGAAGCGGCGCGGACGATTTCGCGCAGGTCGTCCGTCGTTAGTGCGATGTCCACTGCGCCAAGATTTTCCTCCAGGCGCGACACTTTGGTGGTGCCTGGGATGGGAACTATCCACGGCTTCTGCGCCAGCAGCCAGGCCAGTGCGATCTGCGCTGGTGTGGCCTTCTTCTGCTTCGCGATTCTGCCCAGCAGATCCACCACGGCTTGATTTGCTTTGCGCGCCTCGGGCGAAAAGCGCGGCACGATGTTGCGGAAATCAGAACTGTCAAAGGTAGTGTTCTCGTCGATCTTGCCGGTAAGGAAGCCTTTGCCCAGCGGACTGAAGGGAACGAACCCAATTCCGAGTTCTTCCAGCGTGGGTATCACTTCCGCTTCCGGTTCTCTCCACCACAGCGAATATTCGCTTTGCAGCGCAGTGACCGGTTGAACTTTGTGTGCGCGACGTATCGTTTGTACTCCGGCTTCCGAAAGGCCGAAGTGTTTTACCTTGCCTTGCTGAATTAGTTCCTTGACCGCGCCGGCCACTTCTTCGATGGGTACGTTCGGGTCAACGCGGTGCTGGTAGAACAGATCGATCACATCTGTTCGGAGCCGCTTCAGCGAGGCCTCCGCGACCTCTCGGATGTGTTCCGGCCGGCTATCCAGCCCAGCTTGTTTGCCGGTGCCGGGATCAATGGCGAATCCGAACTTCGTGGCGATCTTCACCTGGTCACGAAACGGAGCGAGAGCTTCGCCCACTAATTCTTCGTTGGTGAACGGCCCATAGACTTCGGCGGTGTCGAAAAACGTTACACCGCGTTCGACGGCCGCTCGAATCAATGCAATCCCGTCCTTCTTGTCCACCGCCGGCCCGTAGCCGAAACTGAGTCCCATGCAGCCCAGCCCGAGAGCCGAGACTTCCAGGCCGCTTTTTCCAAGTTTGCGTGTTTCCATTGTTCCTTCTCCTTAGCGTCTGTAACATCCCGAGAATAAGGGTAAGGGCCCCGCAAGCGGTAGCCCGATCCTTCCGATTTATTGCCTATTCCTCTTGTCGACCGAGAATTGGTTGGTATATCCAAGGCCGAGCGGCTAACCTTAGGGTGGGCGACAAGAGAGCCAATACATGAAAACGTGCGGGAAAAACAGTATATCGGTACGGAGCCGAGTCCCGGAATTGCTGAACGAGTTGGCCAGCAAGATTGCCTTTTTCGTTGGATCCAAAGAGAGGCTGTTGACCGACGTGCCTGGCTTGCTGCTGAGCCGCCGCACCGCTCCCACGGCGCCTGTCTCCGCGACGTATGAGCCGAGCCTGGCGGTGGTCGCACAAGGGCGCAAGCAAGCCAACCTCGGCGGAACCAACTTCATTTTCGACCAATCGCGCTACCTGCTTACCTCGCTGGATTTGCCGGTGATCTGCAACGTAATTGAAGCAAGCGAACAGGTCCCGTATCTCTGTTTCGTGCTCAAGCTTGAAATGGCGGTAGTCCGCGAGCTTCTGACTCGCGAGGAAATGCAGGAGCCCGAGCGGCTGCCCGACAAGCCGGCCATGGCCCTTGGTAAAACGACACCTGAACTACTCGATGCTTGCTGCCGCCTGGTGGACCTGCTGGACAGTCCACAAGACATTCCATTTCTTTCTGGGCTGATTCAACGCGAGATCATCTACCGCATTCTGCGCGGAGCGGAAGGGGCGCGTCTCCGAGCCATTGCGACCTTGGGAGATCAGAGTCATCGCACCGCGAAGGCTATCGCCTGGGTGAAGGCCAACTTCACGAAGCCGCTACGCGTGGAAGATCTTGCCAACATCGCGGGCATGGGTGTCTCCACGCTGCACCATCATTTCCGCGCGCTCACGACCATGAGTCCTCTTCAGTATCAAAAACAACTTCGCTTGCAAGCCGCTCGGGAACGCATGCTCGCGGATGGTCTGGACGCCGCCAGCGCGGCCTTCGAAGTGGGGTATGAGAGCGCCACTCAGTTCAATCGCGAGTACAGCCGCTTCTTCGGCCAACCACCGATGCGGGATATTCGGACGCTACGCTCTCCAGGGGCCCTGCCCGTAGAGTCGGTCAGTAATCGGCAAAGCGTTAGCTGAGAGTGGCGTTTGCCGATGGTCATCGACAGTTGCTCTATTCTGGACACCAGGTCAGAGCCTGAATCACCTGTTGCCGGATATGCTGGCGGCGAACGCGCCAAAATAACAAGAAGAGAAAAACAGCAAGAATGAGCAACGGCAGGTTCGAACCAATCCAAAGGAACGTACGGAGAATCAAGCCGAGACGCCTGGCCCGTGAAATTGACCGGGCTGGAATTGTGACCGATTGGGTCCAGTCCATATTCTTCAAACGAGGCAGAAATCCCTGGCGAACGCAGCCTTCCAGGTCGTAGACGCCTATGTTTTTCGAGAAGTGGCTGGCGACGATTAGATCGCGGGCGAACTCATCCCAATCGAGCGGCCCTGCGCCGACTCCCGGTGGCGAGTCACCATCCGTACTTCCAATGGAAATACCCTGCGCGTTTGGTCCGATAGACCAAATCATGCCCGCGCCGACCTGGCGCGCAAAGCTGATGTACAGCATGAGATAGTCCGCGTCGCCGTGAAGGTCCAAGGTGTGGAGCAGGCGGTCCAACAACGTCGAATGAACACTGCGTTCGGCGGGGATGTAAGGCATCTGGTAAATCTGGACCGGAAAGCCCGGGGATTGAAGCTGATGAACAATCTGGAGATAGGATTGCCGTGCGCGCGTGAGGCGAGCGCCGTGCAAGAGCCGGCCAGCCAGCGTCGTAATCAGGCGCCAACGATGAGTGCGGAGAGCGGCAAGCTCGGTGAAGTTCGGCTCCATGTCGAGTCCAACTTTGGCCCATTGGAGATTGTTGCTACTTGACCAGCTCTCAAATTGGGTCAGGCGTTCCGCAGCCTGGGGCGCGTTGCCGGCATTCAGATAGAAGCCGTCTTCTTTTGGCAGCATTATCCAAGCGATGACGGGAATGTCGGCCTGATTCAAGAGACGCACGGTTGCGGCTCGCTCCGAGCTGAAGTCCAGAGTGGGGATGGCCACTTCCGCATGTAGATCTTTTAAAGATTGGATCACTTCTTTGTTGGCGAATAGTGCCTGCATCTGCTCAATCCCATGTTCGCAGCAGGCAAATCCGAGGCTCGGGGGAGTGCCCGGGCCCTGGACGCGAACTCCGGAGGCATTGTTCATGAGTACAGAGGAGTATTGCGTCAGCCGAAAATGGAGAGGCAGGGGCAGGCGAATTGCCGGAGGTGTGGGTGCACAGAGGATGTAAAGAATCGCGGAAGCGACCACGGTCTTCCAGAACGGAAAATTGATGATGGACACCATTCCAATTTACTAGTGGTACTCTAACGGTTCTCGCATCTTTTTGTCTTCCATAAGGCCGGATACTCAGGGTTTGCCGGGTCAAACGAACCGGCGCGGATTGCAGCGTTTCTATACGGACATTGTCATTTGACTTACAATTCCCGCGGTCGGGGGAACATCATGAAACTTTCGGAATCGAGCCATTATGCGCAGATTTCCGTGGCTGTCGTTTTCCTCGGCTTGCTGGGAGCGAACGCAGTAGCGGAGAGAGGCATAGCGGCGCCAGCCGGCGAGCACGCGGTGCTTGTCGACAATATTGGCACCTACGGGCGAAAAATCTCGACAAAGTCTGCCATGGCGCAGAAGTTCTTTGACCAAGGACTGCGCCTGGTTTATGGGTACTACTTCCCGGAAGCAATCGCGTCGTTTGAGGAAGCGCAGCAGTATGACCCGAATCACCCGATGCTCGATTGGGGTCTGGCGCTGGCGATGGGTCCTAACCCCAACAGCCGAAAGAACGGTTTTGTCGATGACCCACACGGCGATGGGCGAAAAGCAATTGCGAGTGCACGCGCGCATTTGGCTGGCGCGACAGCGGCCGAGCGGGCGCTAATCGGAGCCCTGTCCGTGCAGTACGACACGGAACGATACCCGGACCGGGCTGCTCGCGACGACAAGTACATTGAGGCCACGCGAGCGCTGCTCGACCGATACCCGGATGACCTGGAGGCCGGGTTCCTGTATGTGGACGCGGTGATGATCCGCGGGGCGTGGAACTACTGGCGGCGAGATGGTTCGCCGCTCCCCGGCACGCGAGAGGCTGCCGACGCGCTGGAACATGTCATGGTGCTGGACCCCAATCATCCCGGGGCTGTGCACCTCTACGTGCACCTGTTCGAGAGTTCGGCGGAGCCGGAACGCGCCCTGCCGCAGGCCGACCGGCTCGAATCGCTCATGCCGAAAGCGGGCCACATGGTGCATATGCCTTCGCATATTTATCTTCGCGTGGGGCAATACGAGAAAGCGATCGCCAGCAATGAGCGGTCCGTGGCGGCGGACCGGTTCTTTTTGTCGGAATGGGGAGGCCGGCCATTTCCTACCGCCGGCACGTATCATCTTTCCGCCAGCACCCACGCACCGCATGCATTGGACGTGCTGCGATATGCAGCGATGCTCCAAGGCAATTACGCACGCGCACTCCAGGCAGCGCGCGAACTCGCTGGTGCCCATAGCATGATGGCGGCAAATCCACGGCAGCAACGACTTCCGGCTGTTTGGGGGGTGCATCAGGTCTTTGGAAAATGGCAGGCGCTTCTCGCGGAAGCAGCTCCGCCGGCGGACCGCGTGTACCTGAATGGCGCGTGGCACTACTTCCGCGGGAGCGCTTTCGCCGGACTTGGGGAGCTTGAAAACGCCGGGAGTGAACTCACGGCTCTGGAGACGACGTCACGCGATCCGGCATTGAAAGATGTTCTCTCCGGGGCAAATTCCGGCGCGCCGATTTTGGGGATGCTGTGGCGCGCGCTTGCGGGTGAAATAGCCATGGCGCGAGGAAAGGCGGATGACGCGGTTCTAGCGTTCGGCGAGGCAGTAAAGATGCAGGATGCGCTTAATTTCAATGAGCCTCCCGATGTGCCGCAATCGATGCGCCTGTATTTGGGAGCAGCGCTGCTTAAGGCCGGACGCGCCAAAGAAGCGGAAGGCGTGTATCGCGAGGAACTGCGAAACCTTCACGACAACGGACGGGCGCTGTTCGGCTTGTGGCAGAGTGTGCAGGCCCAGGGCAGGAACGAGGAGGCGCAGGCGATTCGACAACAATTTGATCGAGCGTGGAAGAATGCCGATGTCGAGCTGAAAGCGCCGGTATCCTGAGTAGCACAGGATCTTTTGCCATCAAATCCACTGACCATGGCCACGCTGAACGGGTTGAAAGGAGTGACTACTCCTCGGTGAGAGCTTCCATCGGGGATATTTGCGCGGCGCGCTGCGACGGGAGGAGGCAAGCGGCGAGACAGGCGGCTGACGTCACGCAGGCGGCAACGGCAAGGACCGCAACGCTGAGCGGCGGTACCTGGAAGAGCAGCGAGCGCATCGCGCGGCCGGCCTGCCATGCGCCGATCAAGCCTAACAAGGTTCCGGCGGCCAGCAGGCGAAGCGAGAGGGACAGAAACTGGGTGCGAATCTGGCTGGGTTGCGCGCCGAGGGCGATGCGCACGCCGATCTCTCGGCGGCGCTGCGCAACGGAGTAACTCAGGACGCCGTAGGTGCCGATGGAAGTGAGCAACAGAGCGATGCCGGAGAAGAGGCCAGCCAGCAGCGCCGGTGAGCGACGGTCGATCAGGCTGTCGGCAATGCGCGTGTCCATCGAGCGAAGATCACTGATAGGCACGTTGGGGTCGATTTGCCGAACCTCGTGCTGCAAGGTCAACGCGAAGGATTGCGGCGGGAGGCTGGTGCGGACGGCGACGAAAACGCTGTCCCCGATGCGGAAGGAGTAGGGATAATAGACGGCGCCCTGCGCCTGGTTTTCCGCGAGTCCGGCTTGTTTCACGTCACCCACAACGCCGACGATGGTGAATGCTTCGGCGTCTTTGCCCGCTTCGGAGCCGTCCCACAAGCGTTGGCCAATTGCGCTGGCGCGCGGCCAGTAATAACGGGCGAAGTCTTCATCCACAACGCAGACACGCGCGGAGCGACGCGAATCCTCGGCGGTGAGGAAGCGTCCCGCGCGCAGAGAGAAACCCATGGCGCGAAAATAGTCGCCGTCGGCACCGTAGGAATAGTGGCCGCGCGCTGATTCGCCTGGTCGACGAACGTGACCCGCCACGGTGGCGGCGCTCTTGCCGACGTTGCCACTGAAGGGCACATTGTTGACCACGCCGGCGGACAATACGCCCGGTGAGTTGTTGAGTTTGTCCATCAAACTTTGCACAAATTGCAGGCGACCGGCCTCCGAGTAGTCCGCCCATGGGAGCAAGATTTGGCCGGTCAGGACGTGGTCCGACTGGAAGCCCGGAGAAATCTCCATGAGCCGCTGAAGGCTGAGGCCGAGCAGGCCCGCTCCGGAAAGCAGAATGAACGCCAGGGCGATTTGAGAAACGATAAAAGTGTGGCGCAGGACTTGCGTGCCGTGCCCGCTGGTGCCGCCACGGCTCTCGGATTGAAGGGCATTTCCGAGATGGCGTCGAAGATGGAACCAGGCAACGGGCACCGCTAAAACGAAGCCCAGGAGGATGGATGCCGCCATGCCGACGAGTGCTAGTCGCGTGTCGAACGCGACATGACTTCCCAAAGGCAGACGATCAGCGCCCAACCCGCGCACCAGCTGGATACCGGCGGCGCCGACGGCGAGACCCAGCAATCCACCGGCGAAGGTGAGTAGGGTGGTCTCGACGACTATTTCGCTCAGGAGGTAGCTCCAACCCGCGCCAAGGGCCTGACGAACGGCCAATTCCTTGACGCGGCCGGCGGCACGGACCAGAAGCAGGTTGACGAGGTTGACGGCGCCAATCAAAAGAAGAACGAGGACGCCTGCTTCGAGCAGCAGCAGCGCGGGACGCACGGCGGCGACGTGGTCCGCGCGCAAAGGCACGACCAAAGAACGAAAGCCGGCGTCGGCAATCATTTTGGCTTGCGGGTCGTCGACTTCCAGCGCGGTGTTCTGCGCGTCGAGCTCCGACTGGGCTTGCGCGAGCGTGGCGCCCGGTTGGAGGCGGGCAATCATTTGAATCACATTGCCGCCGGAATGCCGCCGCACCGGCAGGCGATCTTCCGGGCGCGAAGCAAGGGGCAGGAAGACCCTGGCATCGGAAGAGAGAAAGCGGAAGGTGGGAGGCAAGACGCCAATCACGGTTCTGGGAACGCTGTTTACGCGAATCTGCTTTCCGATGACGTTGGGATCGGCGTTGTATCGTTGCCGCCAAAACGTGTCGGACAGAATGGCAACGTGGTTGGTTTCGGAAGAGGTTTCGTCATCGGTGAAAGTGCGTCCGATCGCGGGGCCGAGCGCAAGAGTAACAAAAAAATCCGGAGACACACGCATGGTCGGGAGGCGTTCCGTGGAGCCGGGCTCACCGACGATCTCCGTTCCATAGTTGTAGATCGAGAGCGAGGCGAAGGCAGGAATACGACCGCGGCGTTCGTAATAGTTTGTCACCGAGGAGCCGTCACGATCGACGCCGGCTTTGGGATAGGTATTAAAGACCATCATCAGACGATCGGGCTCGGGAAAGGGCAGAGGATGGAGCAGCACCGAATCGATCACGGCAAAAATCGTCAGATTCGCGCCCAGGCAAACGGCGAGCGTCAGAAGAGCGGTAGCGGTAAACGCCGGGGTCTTGCGCAACAATCGGACGGCGTAACTCAGCTGCCTGCGAAATTCGTCAACGAAGTGCACACCAAACGCCTGCCGGCAATCGGCTTTGATATTGATGGGGCTGCCGAGCTCCGCGCGTATCCTGCGGGACGCTTCTTCCCGGGACATGCCGGAGCGCATGAGGTCATCCGTTTGTTGCTCGATGTGGAAGCGCAGCTCCTCGGACATTCCTTCTTCGAAATCACGCCGCCGAGTGAGCACACAAAAAAAAGAACGAAGGCGCTGGATCATTTCAGAGCTCCTCTGACGTGGCGTTCAAGGCCGCGGCCATGGCAGATGCCAACCGATTCCATCCGGCGGTTTCCTCACGCAAGCGGCGACGCCCCGCAACGGTCAAGGTGTAATACTTCGCCCGACGATTGTTCTCGCTCTGACCCCACTCCGCAGTGATGAGACCGTGATGCTCCAAGCGGTAGAGGGCGGGATATAAGGACCCTTGAGGAATCTCCAGGGCATCCCCGGAGATTTGGCGTATGCGCAACAAGACACCGTAGCCGTGCAACGGTTTCAAGGAGACCGCTTTGAGAATGAGCATATCGAGTGTTCCGGGGAGCAGTTCGGCGGCGTTGTCCAAGGCGCGGGTCTCTTAGTTCAACTAGGAGTGTAGCGGAATCTCTCCTAGTTTGGCAAGGGGAAGGCCAGGCCGGCCTTTAGGCCCATGGCGAACAAAAAGCGAATATGATATGTTAGCGGCGTTATGGGCGTGCGGACATGCCGGGTGACAGTGACGGACCTGGAAGGGGTCACGCATACCGTGGAGGTGACGGCGTCCAGCTTGTTCGAGGCGGTAGCGCTGGGACTGACGGCGCTGCGAGGCAACGAATGGGTGATGGGGATACCCGACGGGTTTGCGCCGGTGAAGGTGCGGGTGATGGACGTGGCGGTGGATCACGAAGTGAAGTTGAGGGATTTTACGAAGTGGCTGGAGCGGAGGGGAAACAGCCCGAAGGAAGTAACGGACCGGAACAAAATACGGGAGATTATGGGATTGAAGCGACCGGTTTAGGTTGTGGTGCGGGGATTGGGGTAAGAGCGTAGCAGTGTCAGGCGAGGGCCTGGTTGAGGTTGTCGATGGCCTCGTCGATTTCGGCGGTGTTTTTGTAGCCGACAGTAACGGTATCGACGCCGGCGTTGCGGAAAGCGAAGCGCATGGCAGCTTTGCGATCTTCGCGGTTGAAGGTGCCTTCTCCGACCAGCTTCATGCTGATGACGCCCATACCTTGCTGGCGAACCTGCTTGACGTGAGAGACGACTTCGGGAACGTTGCCAAGGCCGTCGGTGTTGTAGTCTTCGGCGTCCATGCGGGTGCCCTTGTGATTGACGCGGATCATGGCGACGTCGAGCCATTTGTTTCCGGGGAACTGGCGAAGCGCGGGAAGACCGTGGACGGAAGCGCCATGGCTGATGATGGCCTTCCTGGACTGCGCTTCCAGAATTTCATCCTGCCAGCGGCGGGTGTCGGCGGGCCAAGTGGCGGTGTGCTGCCAGTGCAAGAGCATGATGTCGAAGTACTCGGTGTTGGCGAGCTTGCGCAGTTCGTCGAATTTCTCCTGGGGATCGACGCCCTGGCGAGTAGTTACCTTGGACATGAGGCGGTAGGAATCGCGAGGAATGCCTTTGAGGGCGATTCCGAGCATGCGATGCATCTCGCCGTAGGATTCGGCAGTTTCGAAGAAGCGAATGCCCTGATCGTAGGCGTAGCGGACTAGCCTGGTAAAGCCATCCTGCCCCAAGTCTCGCTGGACCTGGCCGCTGAAGCTGCCGGTGCCGAAGGCCAGGCGAGTGACCTGAACACCGGATTTTCCGAGGGTGACCCAGTCCGTGGCGGATTGACGAGCGGCGCGAAGCGGGAGGCTACCGGTGAAGGCAAGAGCACCGGCGACGAGTCCGGATTTCAGAAATTCACGTCGAGTGGAGTGAGACACGGATGCACCTCGAATGAGCGAAGGGTCCGAGTAAACCGGAATCGACTCGGTATCCAACAGCCATGATCGTATTACGGGAGCGGAAGATCAAGTGGAGTGACAAGGTGCGGGGCGATTGCGTGAGGGCGGGTTGTTTGAGGTACAGGCGGGGGAATTCTGCTAGGCTGAGCCGAGCAAGCATCGAGGAGTAAAGGAGACAGGCGTGCCGGTTGTCGCAGGAGTGGATCTGGGGGGAACGGCGGTCAACTATACGCTGGTGGACCAGAAGGAACGGTTTCTGATCGAGGACCTGTGCGAGCATCCGGCGCGCTCGAAAGAGGGACCGGAGATTTGCCTTCATCAGATCGCGGAAGGGCTGAAGATTGCGACGGATCGCGTGGGTGTTCCGCTTTCCGACGTGGTTGCCGTGGGGCTGGATACGCCGGGTCCGGCGAGCGGGGCGGGCTTATTGAGCGCGCGCGGCTCCACCAACTTCGTGCACGCGGAATGGCCGGGATTCGATATTCGACAGGGACTGGCGCACAAGCTGGGGAAGCCGGTGTCGTATCTGAATGATGGAAACGCAGCGGCATTGTGGGGCCACTACGCCATGTTCGGAGCGAACAGCCAGGAGACTTCGGTGTCGACGATCGTTGGGACGGGTAATGGCGGCGGCATCATCCTGGAAGGGAAAGTGGTCAAAGGGAAAAACGGATTTGGAGGAGAACTGGGACACGTGCTGTTGCCGTACCAGAGTATTGCGGGGACGAGCGGAATGAAGCCGGTGTGCAACTGCGGAAGGACAGGAGACCTGGAATCGCTATGTTCGCTCACCGGGATCGAGAAGAACCTGCTGCCGTATTTTCTGGCTCGCTATCCCGATCACGAACTGAAGGGAATGGAGCCGAATCGGGCGGCCAAGCGGGTGCGCGGGCTGGCCGACAAGGGCGATGCGATGTGCAAGGAGATTTTCCGGGTACAGGCTCACGCGCTGGGCCTGTTCTTCGACGAAATGGTGAATACGTTCGATCCGGAGGCGCTGATCGTGGGAGGCGGCGCGTTGGAGACCAGCCAGGAATTCCAACGGTGGTTTCTGAACGAGATTCGCGTGGGGATGCCCGAGCAACGGGAAGAGCAAGCCGGCATTCCCATTTCGGTAATGCCGAACGGTGACACGGCCGGAGCGCGAGGCGCGGCGATCGAGGCGCTAAACCTGGCCCGACAAAGCGGCTTGATGTAGGCCCCCTTCGAATGAAATTACTGGTTGGCCGCTTTAGCTTTAGCGGAGCTTAGCTGCTGCAGAGCCGCCTGTGTCTTGGCCTTGGCCTGGGACAGGGCGGGCCCGAGATCGGTATCGAGGGATTGCGCAACGGCGCGAAGCAGCGTGAGAGGGTCGTTCCCCGGATGGTTTCCGATAGCCATCCCGACGGCTTCGCGTTCGGCGGCCCGGACGGCCTCGGCGGTGCGGTCGACAATAAGCTTCAGCTCGATCAATGCGGAACTGGCTTCGCGGGCGACAATCGCGCCTTCTTGCAAGCTTTGGGAATGCAGCAAGTATCTCCTGTGAAAGTGTCTGGGGAAGTAAAAGCGTACACTGCGGGAGCGCGCAAGGGAAGCCCCCGCAAAAATGCGACTATCGAAGTACTAGGACCATGAAAGCAGAGGACCGCGCTCCGATCTGATGATCCTTCCGCAGCGATTGAATAGTGGCTCCGGTGGCTCGAAGAGCCGCCGGCCGGAAGTCAGCGCGAGCCAGCGGTTGCGGGATCAATGATTTTGGTGACTTCGGTAACTTTGGTAGCCGGGAAGCCGCTGAGTTCCGCGTGCTTGCGGATAAGCGCTTCGTCTTTGGCGAGATAGACGCAGAAAGTCTTGTCGGCGGTGACGAAGGATTCCAGCCATTGAATATCCGGACCAAGCTGGTTGAGAGCTTTGTTGGACTGAGCAGCGGCCTGTTGCAACTGCTGGGCCTCAAGGCTGCCGACCTTGGGTATGTCGCGCTCGATGATGAATTTTCGCATGGTGTCCTCCCGACGGATGCCGTCGTTATAAAACCGCAATCAGATTAGGCGAAAAAGAGGCTTGCCACCAGATGGCAGATTTGCCATTCTTCATGGGTGAATAGGCCAACCTGGCTTGCGGGAGATTCACGATGATCGAAGTGACCATCGTTTTTCTGGACGAGACGTTTTCTTCGACGGCCATTGGGCCGATGGAAGTGTTCCGGCACGCGGGAGGGTTGTGGAATCTGCTGACGGGCGGGCCGTCCGAGCCGCGCTTTCACGTAACTACGGCTTCGATGGACGGGAGAGCTGTGCCTTGCGATGGGGGCATCCAGATCCAGCCGGAGGCGGCGCTGTCCGACATCCGCAATACGGAACTGATCTTCATTCCATCGGCGGGATTGAGCCTGGATGACGTGGTGGAGCGGAATCCCGGAGTGGTGCCGTGGCTGAAGCGGTGGCGAAAAAGAGAAGCAATCATCGCGAGCGTGTGCTCCGGAGTGGGGCTGGTGGCGGCGGCAGGGATGCTGGACGGGAAGCGGGCCACGACGCACTGGAGCCTGGCGGACCGATTCCGGCAGAAATATCCAAAGGTGAAATGGACGCCGGAGTTGATGGTGACAGAGGACGGCAATTTTTATTGCGGGGGCGGGGTGAATGCGTCGCTGGACCTGGCACTTTACCTGGTGGAGCGAATGTGCGGGCACGAGATCGGGGTACAGAGCGCGAAGGCGCTGCTGATCGAGACACCGCGAGCGTGGCAAGCGGGATTTTCTATCGTCCCGCTGAAGACGGAGCACTCGGACCGGACGATTTCCGCGGCGCAGGAATGGCTGCACGAAAATTTTCACAAGAACATCCCGCTGGAAGCGGCGGCGGAGCGGGTGGGGATGAGCCTGCGGAATTTTGTGAGGCGATTCAAGCAAGCGACGGGAGACGCGCCGCTGGCGTATCTGCAAAAGCTGAGGGTGGCGGCGGCGAAGCGGTTGCTGGAAAGCGATCACCGGACGATGCAGGAGATCGGGGAGGCGGTGGGGTATCAGGATGTGGCGTTCTTCCGGGCGCTATTTCATCGGCATACGGGAGTGTCGCCAAGCGCGTACCGGCGGAGATTCGGAACGCAGAACGCGGCGTAAAGGGAAGGCGCCGGCGATGGTAGGCGGGGGCAAGCGACCCGGCGCGAAGGGCATGGATGGGGATGAAACTGGTGCCGGCGGAGGGAATCGAACCCACGGCCTAGGGATTATGAGACCCTCGCTCTACCACTGAGCTACGCCGGCATTAAGGCAGCTATTCATGCTACGGAGTCGGCCGCAAAAGTGTCAAGGGAGGAGCGAAGCGGCTGCGGATCACTTGGAATCTTCTTCACATTGCAGATTCCATAAGCCAAAAACCCACCAAGCCCACCACAGGCCGTTTCCGGTCACTGTGCATAATTCCGCCTTCAGATATCATATGACGCCCTAGCATGGAAAATTTCGGTTTCATTTTGATCTGGATTATCGCACTGAGCAGCATCGCGCTAATGCTGGCGCGGCCACGGGGAATCGCGGAATCGTACTGGGTGTGCGGAGGCGCCGCGTTACTGGTGGCGAGCGGGCTAATTCCTTGGCGGCAAGCGGCACTGGAGGGGCGAGAAGTCTATCTTTTTCTTGCGGGAATGATGCTGTTGGCGGAATTGACGCGGGAAGAAGGCGTGTTCGAATGGATGGCGGACGTAGCGGCGCGGCACGCGAAGAAGTCGAGTGGAAAGCTGTTCACGCTGATCTACCTGGTGGGGACGGGAGTTACCGCGCTGCTTTCGAACGATGCGACGGCGGTGGTGCTTACGCCGGCGGTGCTGGCGGTAGTGAGAAAGGCGAAGATAGAGCCGGTGCCCTATCTGCTGGCATGCGCGCTGATCGCGAACGCGGCGAGCTTCGTGTTTCCGATTTCGAATCCAGCCAATCTGGTGGTGTTCGATGGGCAGATGCCGGCGCTTGGAGCGTGGCTGAGAATTTTCCTGTTGCCGTCGGTGGGCGCGGTGGCGATGACATTTTTCTGTTTGCGGTGGGTGTCGCGGAAGGAGCTGCGCGGAGACTTTCCTGGAGAAGTGACGGGAATAGCGTTGTCGCCCGAGGGAAAAAAAGCACTGGCCGGTTTGATTGCGGCTGCAATTCTGTTGATTGTGGCGTCAGCAATGGGAATTCCGCTGGGGTTGCCGACGTGCGCGGCGGCAGTCCTGGCGATGATTCCGGTGATGTGGAGGAGGCCGGGAATCGCGTGGCGAGTGACGAAGGGAGCGTCATGGAGCGTGGTGCCGCTGGTCGCGGGTTTGTTCGTGATCGTGGAAGCGTTGCAGGACGCGGGATTGCTGCGGATAGGCTCGGCGGGATTACGTGCGCTGGAGCAAGCTCCGGCGTGGCTGGCGAAGAGCGCGGCGGCGATGGGAGTGGCAGTGCTTTCGAACGCGATGAATAACTTGCCGGTGGCGCTGGCAAGCGGAGCGGCAGTGCAGCACGCGGGAGAGAGCAGCCTGGTGGCGCACGCGATGCTGATTGGAGTCGATCTGGGGCCGAACCTGTCGGTAAGCGGATCACTGGCGACGATTTTGTGGTTGATCGCACTGCGGCGGGAGAACGTGGAAATCACAGCATGGGAGTTTTTTCGAGTCGGGCTGATCGCGATGCCGGTGGCGTTGGCGGCCAGCTTGCTATGCTTGTGGAGATAAATTCAAAGGGACGAAATAGTTGAGAAAGATGCCGGCAAACTTTACATCGTCCAAAGGCGAGGGTATGGTCTTTTGGCGGATGATCGGGCGGTCCATGAGGGAAGCTGCCGATCGAGGAGGATGGTTTATGGCGAGAAAATATGTGGCTTGGCTGGCAACGATGGCAGCATGTGCGCTGCCTTTATCCGCCGCCAGCGACACGAAAGAAGCGAAGCGCCTGGTGAATTGCGGGACGGTGCTGAAGGAGATTCTAGATATACCGGACGATATTCCGCAGGACCTAATCATTAAGGCGGAATGCATCATCGTGTATCCGTCGGTGCTAAAAGCGGCATTCGTGGTGGGCGGAAGCTACGGGCGGGGCGCGATGACCTGCCGTACGGGCGAGAATTTCAACGGTCCGTGGAGCGCACCCTCGATGATGGCGCTGGAGGCGGGCGGAGTGGGATTTCAAATCGGAGGACAGGCGACGGATTTCGTGCTGCTGGTGATGAACGACCGTGGAGCGCACTCGATCCTCAGCAGCAAGGTGAAATTGGGAGCGGATGCGGCGGTAGCAGCGGGACCGAAGGGACGAAACGCACAAGCGGCCACGGACGTGACGCTGCGAGCGGAAATCCTGACGTATTCGAGGTCACGAGGGCTGTTTGCCGGAGTGTCGCTGGAAGGATCGACGGTGCGTCCCGACAACGACGCAAACGAACGGGTATACGGGAAGAAGATTTCCGCGGAAGACATTATTTTCAAGGGAGCGGTACCAGTGCCGCCGTCGGCGCGGCGCATGGTGGCGTATCTGAACCGGCGAGCGCACAAGCCCGGCACCGGCACCTCGAGCACACATAAAAAGAAGAGCTAAGAACGGTTTGCAGAATCCGCGGACAAGCGCAGAACGATGCGGGCGATTTGCGCTTCCTCTTCGGTGGGAATGACGGCGACGCGGGCGGAGCTGCCCGACAATTGCACGTAACGGAGGTGGCGTTCGTTCGACGCGGGGTCGATACGAATGCCCATGGGAGCGAGAGCGGAACAGATGCGCTCGCGGACGGCGGAATCGTGTTCGCCGATACCGCCGGTGAACACGAGCAGGTCCAATCCACCAAGAACAGCGATGAAACCGGCAATGGCTTTTTGCGCGGCGCGGCAAAAGGCGTCGATGGCGAGTTGCGCGCGCGGGTCGGAGGATGCGCGCAGTTCGCGCATGTCCGATGAAATTCCAGACAGGCCGAGAAGTCCGGAGTGCTTGTTGAGGATGCCCTCGAGCTGAGCGAAATCCTTCCCCATGTGGCGGGCGAGGTGAATCAGGATGCCGGGATCGAGATCGCCGGGGCGCGTGCCCATGACGATGCCGCCGGTGGGTGTGAGGCCCATGGTGGTGTCGACGGATTGGCGAGCTAGAACCGCGGTGATGCTGGCGCCGTTGCCGAGGTGTGCGATGACCAAGCGCGAAGGTGCGGAAGAACCGAGAGTTTGGAGGATGGATTCGCAGGAAATGCCGTGGAAACCGTAGCGGCGTATGCCAGCGCGCCAGAATTCGTCGGGTATGGCGAAGCGGGAGGCGACTTCCGGAATGGTGCGGTGAAAAGCGGTGTCGAGACAAGCGAACTGCGGAGTGTCCGGATAGAGACGCTGCGATTCGCGGATGAGTTCGAGAGCGATGGGAACGTGAAGGGGAGCAAAATGCGCGGAAGATTCGAGCGCTTGGAGAATCTCCGGGGTGATGAGGACGTGCTGGCGTACGGAGGGGCCACCATGAACGATGCGGTGACCGACGGCATCGGGCGGCGCCGCGTGGAGACGAGAGATGGCCTTGACGAGAAAATGAACCGCGGCGGAATGGGAATCGGAGCGAACGGATTGTTCAATCACACAGTGACCCGCGCGGTCGAAAATCTGCAAGCGACCTTGGCCGGAAGCGATGCCATCCAGCGAGCCACGGAAAAGGGGGACAGGACCAGTTTGATCCGGGAGGAAGAGACCGAACTTGAGAGAAGAAGAGCCGCTATTGAGGGCGAGGACGGAAGGAGGCATCGTGAATTTCAGTTCTGCGTCCAGCGCCAATTGCGCACTTCCGGGAGATCCTGGCCGTTTTCCGAGACGTATTGCTTGTGGCGCTGAATCATTTCTTCGAAGAGCTTGGTGGCACGAGCAGCGATGCGTTCCAACTTGGGAACGCGGCGGATGGCGTCGAGAGCCAACCGGAAACGGTCGAGGCGATTGAGGACGGCCATATCGAATGGAGTGGTGGTCGTGCCCTCCTCGACGTAACCGCGAACGTGAATATTGTTGTGGTTGTGGCGGCGATAGGTAAGGCGGTGGATGAGCGTGGGATAGCCGTGGAAGGCGAAGACCACCGGTTTGTCCGTGGTGAAAAGCGCGTCGAAATCGTCGTCGGAGAGACCGTGAGGGTGCTCGGACCGCGGCTGCAGGGCCATGAGATCAACAACGTTGACGACGCGGATTTTGAGCGTGGGGACTTCCTGGCGAAGCAGAGAGACAGCGGCGAGGGTCTCCAGTGTCGGGACATCGCCGGCGCAGGCCATGACGAGATCAGGCGAGCCCCCAGCATTGCTGGCCCAATCCCAGATACCGAGACCCGTAGTGCAATGGCGAACAGCAGAATCGATGTCGAGCCAATTGGGCGCGGGCTGCTTGCCGGCAACGATGACGTTGACGTAGTTGCGGCTACGCAAACAGTGATCGGCAACGGAGAGGAGGCAATTGGTGTCTGGAGGGAGATAGATGCGGACGACATCGGCCTTCTTGTTGGCGACGTGGTCGATAAAGCCGGGATCCTGATGGGAAAAGCCGTTGTGGTCCTGACGCCAGACATGCGAGGTGAGGAGATAGTTCAAAGAGGAGATGGGCTTGCGCCAGGGAATGGTGCGAGTGGTTTTCAGCCACTTGGCGTGCTGATTGAACATGGAATCCACGATGTGGATGAAGGCTTCGTAGCAGGAGAAGAAGCCGTGGCGCCCGGTCAGCAGGTACCCTTCCAGCCATCCCTGGCAAGCGTGTTCACTGAGGATTTCCATGACGCGGCCATCGGTGGCGAGATGCTCGTCGACGGGCAGAGTACTGGCTTCCCAAGTCTTTCCGGTGACGTCTAGAACGGCGCCGAGGCGGTTGGAAGCAGTTTCGTCAGGGCCAAAGATGCGGAAGTTGCGGGACTTGAGATTGCACTTCATGACATCGCGCAAATAATCGCCGAGGACACGAGTAGCCTCGGTGTCCGGCTGGCCGGGCGATTTGACATCGACGGCGTATTCGCGAAAAGAGGGCAATTGAAGCGGCTCCAGGAGCAGTCCACCGTTGGCGTGCGGGTTCATGCCCATGCGGCGATGGCCTTTAGGAGGCAGGGCGGCCAATTCGGGCACGAGGCGGCCTTCGGAATCAAATAGTTCGGCGGGGCGATAACTGCGCATCCAGTCTTCCAGGATTTTCAGGTGATCCGGTTTTTCATGAAGTTCCGAGAAGGGAACCTGGTGAGAGCGCCAGGTGCCTTCGACCGGCTTGCCGTCCACAGTCTTAGGGCCAGTCCAACCCTTGGGGGTGCGAAGAATGAGCATGGGCCATCGCGGGCGGGAGAGGGTGGCGTTCGCGGCGCGAGCTTCGGTTTGAATGCGGCGAATTTCATCGAGCATGGCGTCGAGAGTCGCGGCCATTTTCGGGTGCATGACAGCGGGATCATGACCTTCGAGAATGTGCGGAGTGTATCCATAGCCGCGGAAGAGAGATTCGAGTTCGTCGTCAGGAATGCGCGCGAGAAGAGTGGGATTGGCGATCTTGTAGCCGTTGAGATGGAGGATAGGAAGAACAGCGCCATCACCGGCGGGATTCAGGAACTTGTTGGAGTGCCAACTGGTGGCGCAGGGACCGGTCTCCGCCTCGCCGTCGCCGACGATGCAAGCGACGATGAGGTTGGGATTGTCGTAGGCAGCGCCGTAGGCGTGAAAAAGCGAGTAGCCGAGCTCGCCGCCTTCGTGAATGGAGCCAGGAGTTTCTGGGGCGACGTGACTGGGAATACCGTAGGGCCAGGAAAACTGGCGGAACAGACGCTTGATGCCGTCACGATTGCGTTCGATGTGGGGATAGGTTTCGGTGTAGGAGCCCTCGAGGTAGGTGTGCGCAACGATGCCCGGGCCGCCGTGGCCGGGGCCGATGATGTAAATCATGTCCAGATCGCGTTCGCAAATTACGCGATTCAGGTGAGCATTGATGAAATTGAGGCCCGGGGTAGTGCCCCAGTGGCCGAGGAGGCGAGGCTTTACATCGGCGAGAGTAAGTGGGCGCTCAAGAAGAGGATTGTCCTTGAGATAAATCTGGCCGACGGAGAGATAGTTTGCGGCGCGCCAGTAGGCGTCGATCCTGCGAATTTGTTCGTCTGCCAGATGATCCATCATTTGTGGCTCCTTGAATGCTGGGCTCGCATGGCCATCTAGAATAGTCCAATCGTTGTAAAAGAAGCGTGAAAACGAGAAGTGAAACGCGGCGATAAGGCTGCGAAAGTGATGCGGGTCACGTTGTCAGACCGCAAAAGAAAACACCCGCCCGACGAGGATCCAATGTCTGAGATGATCGGAACTGACGTGGTCGCGCGGCCGGATAACATGGTGGACGTGACCGGGATCGAACCGGTGACCCCCTGCTTGCAAAGCAGGTGCTCTCCCAGCTGAGCTACACGCCCACACCATTGATTTTAGAGCATTTTTGCGCGAATCGGAAACTGGAGTCTGCTATCTGGCAGGTGAGAATTCTTCGGACGTTCTCGCTCGCTAGTGTTTCTGTTGGCTATTTCGCGGAGCCGGCGGCAGCGGAGGCATGCGACAAGAGATTGTCCAGATCGGAGCGGGAGAAATAGCGGCCGGCGGCGACGACAGCAGCTATTTTTTGGGTGTTGGCGATATTTTCCAGAGGATTGGCGGTCAGGAGAACCAGGTCCGCAACTTTGCCGGGCTCGACGGTTCCCGCGCGATCTTCCATACCCCAGAACTCGGCGGGATGAAGAGTAGCGGTCTGCAAGGCCTCCAAGGGTGAAAATCCGGCGGCGACAAAACGCTGCAATTCCTCGTGCAGACTGAAGCCCGGGAAAATGTAAACCCCAGGGGGAGTATCGGTGCCGGCGAGAAACGGTACGCCGGCCTTATGCAACATCTGCACGACATCCAATTCCTTCTGAACGAATTGGCGTCGCGTAGCCAGTGTGTCGTTGGTGTATCCCTGCAAGATTTCGTCCGTGAAGCGCTTCCAGGTGCCGGTCTTCCATGAATCGGGAGCGTACTTGGCTCGATCGTCTTTGCTGAAGTCCGTGACATCGATGAGATTGCCACCACGTTCCCACACCAATGTGGGGCACTGCCAAGTGCCATTGGAGGCCAGCAGCTTGGCGAGCAGCGCGGCGCGTTTGGGATCGTAGCTGGCGAGGAAGCGTGTTTCGGTCTTGCCCCCCTTCAGGAATTCGTCTTCCAGCGGCGAACTGCCTTCGAAGATGCCGATCAGATGCTCGAAGCTCTTCATGCCGGCTTTGGACATTTCGCTGGCGCGAACGGAGTCCGGCACGTGTCCTTCGAAAGCAATCTTCTGCTTATGGGTTTCGTCGATCGCGGCGAAGACCGCGTCGCGAGGAATGAGAGACTGAAACTTGATGAAGTCCGCGCCCCGTTTTTTCAGCTCATCGACCGCCCGCCGGCCATCTTCCGGCGTGGCGACAGCAATAGAGCTCGGGAATCTGGGCTTGGGGCCGTCGAGCATCGGGCCGGAGGTGAAGATTTTCGGGCCAACGAGCGTGCCTTTGGTAATTTCCTGACGCCAGGCCTGGACGGTTTCCAGATCGCTGCCCATATCGCGAACGCCGATCACGCCATTCGCCAGGAGCAGGGGAAGAGTGATATCGCGAGCGCCCGGGAACCAGTCGCCAAAGGCGAGGTGAACGTGCATGTCCCAGAGCCCAGGGATCAGGAAGAGCCCATGAGCGTCGATCACGGTAGCGCCAGCGGGCGCTGTGGCGGAGGATGCCGGAGCAATCGAGGCAATGTGGCCATTGGCAATGGTAACGGCCAGATGGGGCCGGAGTTTGCCGGTGCGGACATCGACGATGGTAACGTCCCGCAGGAAGCTGGAAGCTGGTGTGGGCTGTTGCGCCGACGCCAGGGGCGCCAGGAACAAAACGAGGGCAGGCAGGAAGGCTGTACGCCAATGAGTTTTCACCCGCGGATTGTATAGCGTCCGGAGGAAAAGTCCAGATTTAGAGGGCCAGTTCTATTATCAGGGCCAGAGGAAACCAGCTTTGCCGTTGCTCGAAGCTTTGCTAGACTAGGTTGTTCGGAAAGTGAACAATTTTTCTGTAAAAGTGGGAATACGATGGCGAAGTGTGAACTGTGCGGCAAAGGGCCGGCGTTTGGCAACATAATCAGCCACGCGAATAACACGCGAAGGCGGCGATGGAATCCGAACCTTCGGAAGGTTCGAGCCGCCGTAAACGGAGCGACAAAACAGGTGCGCGTCTGCACCGCTTGCATTCGCGCCGGGCGCATAAAGAAAGCCGCCTGAGCTTTTTTTGGATCTAGTGCTCCATTTCTTCCTAACGATGGGCAGGTTGCGCATGGCCAAAGTGCGGCGAGCGGTTGCATTGTTGCCGCTGGCAGTGGTGGTGTATCTGGGCGCATCGGGCTGCAAACAACAAACCGCGCCATCGCCGGATGTGTGGGCCGTCGTCAACGGTAAAGAAATCAAGCGCGATGAAGTGGAGAAGTACTATCGCACGCGCGTGGCCCCGGAGGGCCAGGAGCCTTCGCAGGAAGAAGCGTTATCGTTGAAGTTGAACGTGCTGGACGAGCTCATCAACAACGAGATTCTGCTCGAAAGAGCCAAGAAGCTGACCCTGGAAGCGAGTGACGGCGAGGTCGAGGACAAGTTCACCGAAATCAAGAGTCCCTATACGGAAGACGAGTTTCAACGGCAGCTCAAGGAGCGCAACGTCTCGGTATCGGACCTCAAAAGCGACCTGCGCCGCCAGTTGTCCATTCAGAAGTTGCTCAATCGGGAAGTTGTCGCCAAGATTTCCATCACCGACCAGGACGTCAGCGATTTTTACAACGCGAATCGCGCCCAGTTCAATGTAGCGGAACCCCAATACCGGTTGGCGCAAATCTCCGTTACCCCGCGCAAGGATCCACAAATTCGCAACCGCAAGAACGACGACGCGACCAACGAAGCCGAAGCGCAGCGCAAAGTGAAAATGCTGATGGACCGGCTGAACAGCGGCGCCGATTTCGCGCAACTCGCGATGGACTACTCCGAAGACATGAATTCAGCGGCCACCGGCGGCGACCTGGGCTATGTGCCGGAGTCCGCGCTGAATCAATCCGATCCGGCGCTGAAGAAGATGGTGCTGGGAATGAAGCCGGGCCAGGTGAGCCAGCCGGCGCTTATCCAGTCCAAAGAGGGTGCGCGTTACGTCATCCTGAAATTGATCACCCGGGAATCGCCTGGACAGCGCAATATCGCCGACCCGCAGGTTCAACAAACGATTCGAGACACGCTGCGCAATCGAAAAGAACAGTTGCTCCGGTCCGCTTACCTGGCGATCGCGCGCGACGAAGCACGCGTGCGAAACTATCTGGCCGAACAGGTAATGGAAGCATCTGGAAAACTGCCAGACGCAGCTAAAACGTCTAAAGAAATTCAACCAATCCGCTGAACGATTCAGTCAATCCAGGCTAGCGCGTCGCCGGCATTCACAGTCTGCCCCTCTTTTGCCAGCAGCCTTTCCACCTTGCCGCGTTTGGGCGATTTAATCTCGTTCTGCATTTTCATCGCTTCCACGACGAGCAAACCCTGCCCAGCCTCCACTTCGTCGCCCGGCTCCACCAGAATGCGGATCACTTTTCCCGGCATGGGCGCGACGATCTGTTGACGGCCCTCTGCTTCCGCTGTGCCGTGCCTGCGGCCACGCCATGCGCGAGGGTCCTGCACCTCCGCAATCCATTCCTGATGCCCGGATTGCAGTTTGATCCGCCCATCATGCAACCGGTGGACGTAGATTTCGTAGGATTGTCCGCCGATCAGGATGGAGAAAACATTCGGCGCGACCTCCACGGCATCGGACTCGATGCGCGCTCCATCGACAGATATGTTCCAGCCAGCCGCTTCGCGCTGAATTTCGACGCTATGATTTCGCCCAGAGATCAGAACCTCATATTTCATGGAGTGCGATCCAATTGCTCGCGACGGCCTTCGCTCTTCCAGCGGGAGCGGGGTTCCTGTCCGGCGTCATTAGCGCGAAGTCCGTTGGCTTGACAGCCTTGAAACAGAGCAGCCGCTATCGCCGCGGCCTGCGTGGCGCCATCCGGTGGTTGCTCTTCCACGCAGTGCTTGACGAGCAGCTCATCCAGCCATTTGGTATGGATTTCCGCTCGCAAAAAGTCCGGCTCGGACAGAATCCGGCGGAACAGTCCCGCGTTCGTCTTGATTCCGGTGACCGTGTATTCCTCCAGCGCCCTGCGCAAACGGGCGATGGTTTCCTCGCGGCTGTTGCCCCACGCAATGAGCTTGCTCAGCAGCGGGTCGTATTCGTTCGGCACCGTCCAGCCTTCATAGATACCTTCATCCAGACGAATGCCAGGTCCGCTCGGTGCGTGACACGAAACAATGGTGCCGGGAGACGGGAAGAAATTGTGATCCGGATCTTCCGCATACAGCCGAATTTCCATGGCGTTTCCGCGCGGGGTGATCGTTTCCCAGGCGAAAGGCAACCTGTGGCCGGCAGCAATGGCGATTTGCAGTTTCACAAGGTCCAGGCCAGTTACTTGCTCGGTCACAGGATGTTCGACTTGCAGGCGGGTATTGACCTCAAGGAAGTAGAAGTCGAGGTTGGCATCCACCAGAAATTCCACGGTGCCTGCATTGGTGTAACGTCCCGCTCGCGCCAAACGGACGGCCGCGTCGCCCATTTTCTTGCGGAGATCAGGCGTCATGATGGGAGAGGGGGCTTCTTCGATGACCTTCTGATGCCGGCGTTGGACGGAGCATTCGCGCTCGCCCAGAGAAACCACGCGTCCGTGCGTGTCCGCAAGAATCTGAATTTCCACGTGCCGGGGCTTGACGAGATATTTCTCCAGGTACAAGCGGGCATCACCGAAAGCGTTGAGCGCCTCGGAAGCGGCATCGCGCCAGGCCGGAGCAAATTCAGCGTCGCGACTGACGACCCGCATACCTTTTCCGCCGCCGCCTGCGACGGCTTTCAGCAGAACGGGATACCCGATGTTTTGCGCAAGTGCCTGCGCTTCCTCGGGTTTTTCGATCGGGTCATTGGCACCGGGAACCGTTGGCACGTCCGACCGGCGAGCCAGTTGGCGACCGGCCGTCTTCGACCCCAACGCATCCATGGCTTCGGCGGAGGGGCCGATGAAAGTAATACCGGCATCGGCGCATGCCCGGGGAAGACCGGAATTCTCGGCCAGGAAGCCGTAGCCAGGATGAAGGGCATCGCAACCGGCGCGCCGCGCGGCTTCCATCACGTTATCGATATTCAGATAGCTGAGTCGCGATGCTGCCGGCCCGACACAGTACGCCTCGTCCGCAAGCCGGACGTGCAGCGATTTCCGGTCCACTTCGCTGAACAGCGCCGCGGAGCGAATGCCCAGCTCCCGGCACGCTCGCAGGATGCGAACCGCTATTTCGCCGCGATTGGCAATCAGAATCTTCTTGAACATGGGCGATTGGCGAAGCAGCGGAAGTTTAGCATGCAGCGCCCGTGGGTCAGGCGGAGGGAAAGGGTTGCGTGTCCAATCCTTTGCGGTATAAGTGAAAGCGCCAAGACTGATTGGGGGACAGTTCAAAGGGGGCCGGTAAATGATTCGACGAGTGATCCTGAGTGTGGCTTTGTTTCTATCGGGGGCAGTGGCGATCGCGCAGGAAGGCGCCCTGGCGCCCGCGGAAAACCTGATTGTCGACGGAATTCCGAAAATTCCAGCGGCGCTGGTAGAAACGGCGGGGCGATATGGGTCATACCGCACCGCGACCTTGGCCGACTGGTCTCCCGGTGGGCACCAGTTGCTGATCTCTACCCGGTTCGGCGATACACCGCAGCTACATTTGGTGCAGACTCCCGGCGGCGAGCGCCGCCAACTCACCTTCTTTCCAGACAGCGTTACGTTCGGCAGATTTCATCCGGCCGGCGGCGACTATTTCGTCTTCATGAAGGACATCGGCGGTGGAGAGTGGTACCAGCTGTATCGCTACGAATTAAAAACAGGCGAAGTCACGCTATTAACGGACGGAAAAGCTCGAAATCTGGCTGGTCCCTGGTCATCTGCTGGCGATCGGATGGCCTATATGTCTACCCGCCGAACCGGCAAGGATCTGGACATCTGGACCATCGATCCCGCTGACCCAAAAACGGACCACTTGCTGAGCCAACTGGAGGGCGGCGGCTGGCAGGTAGAAGATTGGTCGCCGGATGACAAGAAACTCCTGTTGCTCGAGGAGCTTTCGATCAACGAATCCTACTTGTGGCTGGTGGACACCGGCACCGGAGCAAAATCCGCCTTAACCCCGCGAAAGGCCGGGGAGAAAGTGCATTATGACATCGCGAGATTCAGCAAGGATGGTAAAGGCGTCTACGTCACGACAGATGAAGACTCGGAATTTCATCGCCTTGCGTACATGGATCTGGCAGGCGGAAAACTTAGGTATCTCACGACGGATATTCCCTGGGATGTCGAGACTTTCGACCTGACTAAAGACGGAAAGCGCATCGCGTTTGTTACCAATGAAGATGGCGTCAGCAAACTGCACTTGCTGGACACCGCCAGCGGGAAAATACTTTCTCTCCAGCACCCAACGGGCGTGATTGCCGCGATAAGGTGGAACCAGGATGGCCGCAACTTGGCTTTCAGTTTGACCAACGCCCGCGAAACCAGCGACGTCTATTCTGTCGATGCCGGCACGGGGAGAATCGAGAAATGGACTTCCAGCGAATCCGCCGTAAATACGCAGTCGTTTCGCGACGCCGAACTGGTCAAGTGGAAGAGCTTCGACGGCAAAATGATCTCGGGCTTTCTATACAAGCCGCCGGCCAAGTTCGAGGGAAAGCGTCCCGTCCTGGTGCTCATTCATGGCGGCCCCGAAGGGCAATCGCAGCCGACTTTCCTGGGCCGCAGCAATTATCTGCTGAATGAGCTCGGCATCGCGCTGATTTACCCCAACGTGCGGGGCTCGACGGGTTATGGAAAATCGTTCTCGCTGCTGGACAACGGATTTCATCGCGACGACACCTATAAGGACATCAACGCCCTGTTCGATT
This sequence comes from uncultured Acidobacteriota bacterium, assembly GCA_963819745.1. Classification (GTDB taxonomy): domain Bacteria; phylum Acidobacteriota; class Terriglobia; order Acidiferrales; family UBA7541; genus Acidiferrum. Next base: position 276,174 of record CAWFXG010000019.1, read on the forward strand.
GGGTGGCCACGCGCGAGGACCTGGATGCGAACCGCATCGCCGTGACGGGAGGAAGCTATGGCGGACACATGACCTTGGCGGTCTCCACATTCTATAGCGACCGCATCCGCTGCTCGGTCGACATCGTGGGAATGTCCAATCTCGTCACGTTCCTGGAGCATACGGAGGCGTACCGGCGGGATCTGCGTCGCGTGGAATACGGTGACGAGCGCGACCCCAAGATGCGCGAATATCTGGAAAAGATCGCGCCGATGAACAACATCGAACGGATCAAGAAACCCATGTTTGTGATTGCCGGGCAAAACGATCCTCGGGTTCCGGTCAGTGAATCTCAGCAGATCGCGGATGCCCTGAAGAAACAGGGAACTCCGGTGTGGCTGCTGATCGCCAAGGACGAAGGGCACGGGTATCGCAAGAAGCAAAACCAGGACTTCCAATTCTATGCAACCGTGGAGTTTTTGCGGGAATACCTGCTGAAATAAAGTCGGACACTCGTCGACGCGGCGGGCTTTGCTTACAGCGGGATGTTGCCGTGCTTCTTGCGCGGGTTGGTATCCCGTTTGTTCTCCAGCGCGCGCAGAGCGGTGATCACCCGGACGCGTGTCTCGGCCGGCTCGATTACGGCGTCAATGTAACCGCGCTCGGCGGCCACAAAGGGATTCGCGAAGCGGTCGCGGAACTCGTCGATCTTTTCCTTGCGGAGCGCTTCTCGTTCGTTTTCCGCCGCCTTTTCCAGCTCACGCTTATACACGATGTTCACGGCGCCTTCGGGTCCCATCACCGCGATTTCCGCGCTGGGCCACGCGAAGTTCGCGTCCGTGCGGATGTGCTTGGAAGCCATGACGCAATAGGCGCCGCCATAAGCCTTGCGGGTGATGATGGTGATTTTCGGAACGGTGGCTTCGGCGAAGGCGAACAGCAACTTCGCGCCATGCCGGATAATTCCCCCGAATTCCTGCTGTGTGCCGGGAAGAAATCCCGGCACATCTTCAAAGGTTATCAGCGGGATATTGAACGCGTCGCAAAAACGTACAAATCGTGCCGCTTTCACGGATGCATTGATGTCCAGCACTCCCGCCAGAAATGAGGGCTGGTTGGCGACCACTCCTACCGGGCGGCCATCCATGCGCGCCAGCCCCACTACAATATTTTTTGCGTAGTGCTCGTGGACTTCGAAAAAGTATCCCTCATCCACAATCCCGTGGATGGCATCCTTGATATCGTATGGCTTCTGGGGATCTTCCGGCACCAGGGCATTCAAGGCCTCATTGCGGCGATCGGCGGGATCGTTGCTGGCGCGACGTGGCGGATCTTCCATATTATTTGCCGGAAGGAAGCCGATCAGCTCGCGAATCATAGCCACGCAGTCCGCGTCGTCGCGAGAAATGAAGTGGGCTACACCGCTCGTCGCGTTGTGGGTCATCGCGCCGCCCAACTCCTGTTTGGTTACCTCCTCGTGCGTGACGGTCTTGATCACGTCCGGGCCGGTTACGAACATGTAGGAGGTTTCCCGGGTCATAAAAATGAAATCGGTAATCGCCGGGGAATACACGGCTCCGCCCGCGCATGGACCCAGGATGGCGCTGATTTGGGGGATCACTCCGCTCGCCAGCGTGTTACGCAGGAAGATATCGGCGTAACCGGCCAGCGATGCCACGCCTTCCTGGATGCGCGCTCCTCCGGAATCGTTTAGACCAATTACCGGCGCTCCGACGCGCATGGCATGATCCATGATCTTGCAGATCTTCAGCGCGTTCGTTTCGGAAAGCGAGCCGCCGAACACCGTGAAATCTTGCGCAAAGACATAAACCAGCCTGCCATCAATGCGTCCCGAGCCGGTTATAAAGCCATCGCCCGGCGGCCGCTGCTCCTGCATTCCAAAATCAACGCAGCGGTGGCGCACGAACTTGTCCAGTTCCTCGAACGATCCTTCGTCCAGCAACAGGTGAATTCGCTCTCGTGCGGTGAGCTTGCCGGCTTTATGCTCCCGCTCCCGGCGCTCCGCTCCGCCTCCGGCTTCCGCCTCAGCCTCCATGCGACGCAGATCTTCCATCCGGTCGTGGTGCTTTGTTTTCGGCGCCGCGGCAGCATTTTTATCAGGCAAGAGAGTCTCCGGAAGATTCGACCTCGGTGGCAAAAATCCGGACGGCCAGATGCGTAGCCAACCAAACCGTGCCCAGGAGCAGCACCACACCCAGCAGCAACTCGGCGGGAATCGCAACGGCGCGCTGTAACGGCGAATCCAGCGACGTGACCCACACGGTGGCGCGGACCAGCGTGAACATCGCGCCCATGGTCATCGCCACGATCAGGATGGTGGTCAGCACGGATGCCAGTACCATTTTCATAGGAAGCGAAGCGTATGGGGACGCCCTCGGAAGCATATCGCAGGTGGCAGCGGAGAGGGACGATCCCAAGTCATTTGGCGCGGTGTCAGCGCAATCCCGACCAGTCGTCGGCCACGAGAATGGAATCACTGGGATTCGCCGGGTCGTACTTGATGCTGGCAGGCTGGCCGGTAACCAGCCGCTCAAAGCGGACTTGTCCTTCCAGGCCGGTAATGTCTTGCGCAGTATGGTAGGTCACGCTCGACACCGAATAACTGTAGGAAACCAGGTGGCGCGGGCGGTTGTCCATCAGCGGCCGCGCACGAGAGCCAAAGGACCGCTTGACGGGTTCCGAAGGGGACGGCGGGTTCTCGACCAGATCGACGACCTGCCCTTCGGCTATGCGTCCAATCTGGTTCAGATGGAGCCTGCGTTTTCGCTCCATTTCTTCCGGCGCCTCCGTGGGGCGCAAGAAAGCGTACGCGACCATGGCGATTCCGGCGACGGCCGCTCCACCCATCGCCAGCACCAGTTTCCAGTCATTGATCAATGTCTTCAACGAGCCAACTCCCGTTTTTCCCCCGAAGCAGCGGCAAAACGCATCGTAAGCGTGCCTGCCATGCGCGCGGCACGACCTTGAACCGCGCCTCCGACCCATCCTTATGAATTGCTATTCTAACGAACCAGGAGGAGAAGAACGCAACTATACCGGTGCCGCATGCACCGGATTACGCAACACGCCGATTCCGGCCACGCTTACCTCGCATACGTCCCCGGCAGCCAGGGGCCCCACGCCCGCAGGCGTTCCCGTGGCGATAACGTCGCCCGCCTCAAGAGTCATCATGCGCGAAATCCAGCCCACCAGATGGGCGATGGGATAAATCATCAACGCCGTATTGCCGCTCTGGCGCAGCTCGCCGTTCACGCGCGCCTCCACCGATACATTGGCGGGGTCGATACGCGTTTCAATGTGCGGCCCGATCGGGCAAAAAGTATCGAACCCTTTTCCGCGCGTGAATTGGACGTCGCTCTTCTGGATGTCGCGCGCGGTCACGTCGTTCAGGCAGGTATAGCCCAATATATAAGATAGAGGGTCGTCGTTCTCTCGCAACTGCGAACATCGCCGACCCATAACCACGGCGAGTTCTCCCTCGTGTTCCACCCTTTGGGAAATGCCAGGAAGGATGATCGGCTCATCAGGCCCAATGATCGCCGACGGTGGCTTCAGAAAAATAAGCGGTTCTTTGGGAATCTCGTTTCCCAACTCGGCCGCATGGGCGGCGTAGTTACGTCCCACGCACACAATCTTGCTCGGCGCGACCGGCGCGAGCAGCCGCGCTTGCTCCACGGGCCAACTTCGCGCCCCTTTCGACCAATTGCTCCAGGGACTCCCCGATATCTCTACTAGAACTTCTCCTTCCACAAGCCCATACAAAGGACCGCCGGCAGGCGGCGCAGACATCTCCTGAGGAATAAAGCGGCAGAATTTCATTCCGTCCTAGCTCAGGTGATGGTTGGAGTGGGAGAAATGAGAAGCTCGCACCCGCAGGATGCAGGAGCCAATCCACGAGAGCGTCGCCACAATCATGTAAACCACGGAACCCAGAATGAATACTTGCGGCGCAGTGTAGCGTTCGGTGAGCCCATGGAAATGCATCGATAGCCCTATGTAGGTAATCGTGAGGATGGCCCATCCCAGCAGGCTCGACGCCAGCAAGTGTCCTGGGCTCCGCAGAAACCGCAGAATGGGCAACATCGCGACCAGGAGCAACGCTGTCGCCGCAACGATGTTCCTTTCCAGAGCTATGTTCTCAAATGCGGGCATGCGGTTGGCGACTAGAAGCCACGCGGTGAATCCGATCGCAAGCCCCACTCCGGTGTAGACACCCATGCGAACCGCCGCGTTGCCGAAAATGCGCGTGAGTCCGTAACCCGGGAAATGTGCTCGAACGGCCATGGAATCTTAGGTACCCCGATATAACCCGACATTACGAAGAAGGTTTCGCGACTTCCACGGCCACAGGAGGGCTCGGTTCGCTCTCGTTCCCCGAACGGTCGACGGCGGTGATGCTATACCAATAGCTCTGACCGGGCTGTACAGAGGTATCACGATATGCGGGTGAGAGCAACAACTCTGAGTGGATTGCTTCGCCTTTGTCGCCCGCTCGCTCCGAGCGGTAGATTCGGTAGCCCGCCATGTCGCTCTCGACATTGATCGACCAGGAGAGATCAACCTCCACAGGTTTGCCTTCCCCACCAATCACCGCCGCCACGACGTCATGCGGCACCGCCGGCGGAAACGTGTCGCGCGGCGCGACCACCACTGCCACCGAGTCGCTGGATTCCAGCACTCCGCCTGGTGTTGCCATCGCGGTGCGAACGATGTAGGTATACGTTTTTCCGAATTCGAACGTGGTATCGCGATAGCTTGCCGTCGGCGACTCGGCCAGTAACGCCAGCGGCGATTTCCACTTTGCCTCCGGGAGATTCTTCGACGCCTCTTCCGATGATGCTGGATCGAGTTCGCCCCGATAAATCCGGTATTGCAGACTGCCAGCCAGCGTTTCTCCCCCGGAAGTTCGCGCCGGTGCGCTCCAGTTCAGCTCGACGGCGCTCTCGGTGACCTCGGCTCGCAGGTCTCCAATTCGTTCGGGCACCGGGTAAACCCTGATGACAACCGTGTTCGATTCAGCGGACGCCCGCTTTCGGTCTGCGCGGGTCTGCACGCGATAGGCCAGCGCTGCGCCGGGATGCGTCCGAGTCTCCTCCGGCGCTACCGCGTCCACGATTTGTATACGGTCGTCGAGGCGATATCCCCCGACCAGCGCTCCGGGTACGGTCAGGACCTGGCGGAATGATTTTCGGTCCACGCTGCCATCCGCTTTCAGCGTTCCCCTGAGGATTTCAATTGCAGGAGGCGAGGTCAATCGTTCCCCGCGCACAGTTTTTCCGGGAACTGTGAAGGTGAGCTGTATGCCGTCACCCGCTTGCCGCGCCGTTAGATCCGCGATGGCCGTAGGCACGGGAGGGGAAGGAGGAAGAGGTTCGCCTGGGGCTCCGCATCCCGCGAGCAGCAGAGGCAAGGACGCTGCGAGCAAGAACGCAAGCGACAGAAATAGAGCTCGCCACTTTCCGGTGGTCGGATTCGCCAAAGTTGGCTTTGCCATTCCTGCTGGTCGATTCTAGAGAATGTAGCGGCTCAAATCCTGATTCTTCACGATGTCCGCCAACTGCTTGTTGACGTAGGCGCCGTCGATCTTCACGGTCTTTTTCTTGAGATCCGAAGCCTCGAACGACAGTTCATCCAGCACCTTCTCGAGGATCGTATGCAATCGGCGTGCGCCGATGTTCTCGGTCTGTTCGTTCACGCTGGTGGCGAACTTGGCGATGGTCTGTACCGCGTCGTCCGTGAAGTTCAGCTTCAGCCCCTCAGTCTCCAGCAGCGCGATATATTGCTTGATCAGCGCATTCTTCGGTTCGGTCAGGATCCGCACAAAGTCTTCTTCTTTCAGCGATTGCAACTCCACGCGGATCGGCAACCGGCCCTGCAGTTCGGGAATAAGGTCGGAGGGCTTGGTCACGTGGAAAGCACCGGCGGCCACGAACAGAATATGGTCGGTGCGAATCATGCCGTACCGCGTGTTTACCGTGGTGCCTTCAATGATCGGCAAAATGTCCCGCTGCACTCCCTCGCGCGAGACGTCCGGTCCGTGTCCCGATTCGCGCCCGGCCACTTTGTCGATTTCGTCGATGAAAATGATACCCATCTGCTCCGCGCGTTCCACCGCGGTGCGCGTCACCTGGTCCATGTCCAGCAGCTTGTTTTCTTCTTCCTGGATCAGGTATTCGAAAGCGTCGGCGACGCTCATTTTCCGCTTCTTCTTCTGTTGGCCGAACATGCCGGATAGCATGTCCTTGAGATTTACGTCCATTTCTTCCACGCCCTGGTTCGAGATGATCTCGAACGACGGCATGGCCCGCTCACGGACTTCGATATCCACCATGCGCTGGTCCAGCTTTCCCTCGCGAAGCTGGGCGCGTAATTTCTCTCGCGTGCGCTGCGTCTGTTCGCGTTGCGCCGCAATATCCGCTTCTGAAGCTCCCGCTGCTGGCGGAGCAGACACCGGCAGAAGGAGATCGAGCACGCGTTCTTCGGCGCTCTGCTCCGCCCGATCCGCCACTTCATCCAGTTTCTCTTCGCGCACCATGTCGATCGAGGTTTCCACCAGGTCGCGCACCATCGATTCCACGTCGCGGCCTACGTATCCGACTTCGGTGTACTTGGAAGCTTCCACTTTGACGAAGGGGCAACCCGCCAGCCGCGCCAGACGTCGCGCGATTTCCGTTTTCCCGACGCCCGTAGGTCCGATCATTAGAATGTTTTTCGGAAGGATGTCTTCCGCAATTTCCGGTGGAAGCTTTTGCCGCCGCACCCGGTTGCGCAAGGCCACGGCTATCGCGCGTTTTGCCGCGTTCTGGCCGACGATATACTTGTCCAGTTCCGCCACAATTTCCCGTGGCGTCATGTCGTCCAGCGCCGGAAGCAGTTCTTGGCCTTCGGCTGGGGCCGAGCCATTGCCCCCTGGCACAAAAACAATCTCTTTTTCAGACTTGCTCGGCATGGCTCTTGGTATCCAATCCCCTCGACGGCACGATCTACGCTTCTATCTTACCTGTAGATGCCTACAAAGGCGCGCTTTGCCACTCACGCCTTACAATTCTTCGATAGTGAAGTTGGCGTTGGTGTAGATGCAGATCTCGCTGGCGATGCGCATCGCTTCCAATGCTAATTCCTTGGCGCCCAACTTGGAATGTTTGGCTAGCGCGCGCGCCGCTGCCAGCGCGAATGCCCCGCCTGAGCCGATCGCGCAAGCGGTGTCGTCAGGTTCAATCACGTCGCCGTTTCCGGACAGAAGGAACGTGCCCTTGGTATCCGCCACGATCAATAGCGCTTCCAGATGCCGCAGCGCCCGGTCTTTTCGCCACTCCTTGGCCAATTCGACGGCGGATTTTTGCAGGTTTCCGGAATGCTCTTGTAGCTTTCCTTCGAAACGCTCAAAAAGGGAAATGGCATCCGCCGTCGATCCCGCGAATCCGGCGATAACCTTGTCGTTGTAAAGCCGGCGGGTCTTGCGGGCCGTGTGCTTCATCACGTGATCGCCCATGGTTACTTGTCCGTCGGCGACCAGCACCACCTTATTATCCTTGCGCACACACAACACCGTTGTGCCGTGCATCGGCGCGCTGCTTCGGCTATTCCGCATCTTCCCATTATACCGCGAGCCATCACGCATGCCACTCGCTGTCGGAGCGCACTCAGGAAGTTGGAATCTCGCGGAAAGAAAGCACGCGGTAGCTGGGCGCGGCCTGCGCGGCTCGCACCCAGCAGCCGCTATAGTAGATTCCGTTGCCTCCGCCGGTCTGGCTGAAACTGGCCGCCCCGAGATTCGGGTCCGGCAGCAGCACGCCCCCGGAATTGCGCGTCTTGGCAACGAGCAGCGCCCCGTCAATTTCTCCCGTTCCCGCAGCCGTCGAATTGAAAATTCCCTGCCCCACCACCAGCACCGCGCCTTTCCAGGACGCGGCCGGGTCGTACGTCAGGGTGCCCGTCACCACCAGCAGCCCGAATCCCGTACCATGCCAACCCGTCATATCCAGGTCCCCGTTAACGATGACGGTCATCGGGTTCCCGGCGGACATGGCACTGGGCAAGCCACTCGCGTTGGCGGGTCCGCTGATTACGCTGTCCGCTCCTTGCGTGATGTTCTGCACCAGGCGATCCAATTGGCTCGGTGTCTGGAATCCCGCCGGCAAGGTCGCCAAACCGGCGCTCGGCGCAGTCGATGTACCGCCGAGTCCTTGATATTTCCCAACCGGCGTTGCAGCAGCGGCAACTCCCGGTCCGTCTCCGCCGCTCGTGTAGCCCAGCGCGTAGTAGGAAGTCAGGCTCGGTGTGCATCCGCCGACGGCGAATTGGTCGTTTCCATTCACGTTGAATTGTGGAAGCCCCGGCCCGGTGAAACTCACGCCATTTCCGTTCAGCGTTAACGCTGCGGGCAAAGTCAGGTTCTGCAGCAGCGGCACCGGCGCAACCACATATTGCAACAATTTCTGGCTCCCATTTGGGAGTACCGCCATTGACGTAATTTCCAGCGCCTGCACCGCGGATGACGGCGGAGTGGCATTCACAATCAAGCTCGGCCGCGGATTCCCCGCCGAATCGAGATGCGCCGGATCGTAAAAAACCATCGTCGATCCGTCCAACACACCGTCGTTGTTCACGTCGATGCCCAGCGATTGTTCCGTCGCGCCGGTAATGCGCACCCACTTGAACAGCGGTCCCGGAAATCCCGCGGTCGCCGATACCGAAGTGACCGTCGCGGCTCCCGTTGGCGGCGGTGAGCCTCCGTTCTCTCCCGCGTATTCCTTGTCGGCATACGCGTTGGTCATGTCCGTGGGGTTTACCGTCTCTCCGCTCGACGGGTTCAGGATGTACAGCGCCTTTCCGCTGGTCAAAGGAGAGCCCATCGTCGCCAGCGTTCCTCCGATGTAGTTCGGATTCTTCGGCAGTAGCCTGCCCCGGCCTTCTTCTAGCCCCGCCAGCGCCGCGAAATACACGCTTGTCGCGGAGCGGTAGTTGCCGGCCAGCGCGCTTTCCGTTCCGGAAGAAACGATCAGTGCTATCGCAATCACACTGATCAGCAGCAAGACAAAGATCGCAATCAATAGCGCGACGCCCGCTTGTCTGGTCCGTCTCCGGTTTGTAGGTCGCCGCTGCACTGTTCCCACTAAACTCATTGATTTGGATTGATCCGCCGGCCGCGGCCCTTCAGCGCTACCAGCCGCGGCTGTCCGGTCTGCGCATCAGGCATCGGTGTCGTCACAATCAACGTAATGCCCACGTCACGGATATTCACCGGCGAATTGTATGCGCCAGCCGAGCCGCACGGTAAAGGCGTGCTCGAGGTGTCGCACGTATAGCTGAAAATCGGCACAGGGTTGCCGCCGGGAAACATGCCCGGATAAGCCGCCTGGAAGAGACTGATCTGTGCCGCTGAGGCGTTGTTCACCACGTTCTGCACAAAAGGCGCCAATCCGGCCGTCGCGGTAGCCGCCGCCGGGTCCGCTCCTGAAGTCTTCTTCGCCACGCCTCGATATAAAGTTGTTCCCTGGAGCTGGTACCGGATCCACTCCACCCCATCGTGGTCCTGCGGATTGATGTCCGTTTCCACCAGCAAATCGAAATCGCCGGGCGTCGTGCATCCTCCTCCAATGGTGCACGGCGACGTTGGATATGCCGACGGGCTCCAGGGGAATGGCGAACTGGAGAAGCGTGCAAACTGCGAAGATGTGGGAGTCGAGGTGAAAGAAAACTGGCTCGCGGGAGGGTAACCCGATGCATCCACGTCGCGCACGATCTGATCCAACCCCAACCGCGCCTCTTGCAACGAGGTAAGTACTTGCGACTCGGTCTGATAGCGTTTTTGCGAGACTGCCAGTAAGGTGAACGCGGCTCCGCAGATGAGCAGAAAAATCCCCAGCGCGGTCATCAGCTCGATCAGCGTGAATCCACCTTCGCCCCGTCTCTGTCCCTTTAACCTCACTTCTCCACCATGGTATCCAGGGTAATCGGCTGAAACAGGCTTCCTCCGCCTTGCTGCCGGACGCCCAACAGGAATCTCTTGCCGGTGATGGAAGAACCGCTGGTGAACGTGACCACCGCCCAGCGCACATCGAACGTTCCGCCGCCCGGATTGTTTGGATCCTGGTACGTAAAGCTGTACCCGGATACCGGCGAGACGCTGAAATCAATCACCGTTTGTCCGTTGTAGACTGCCAGCCCGTTGCCTACCACCGCGCCAGGATTCGTGGGATCGCCCAGGTTGCACGCGTTCCCCAGCGCATCCACAAAGGATTGCGAAGGCGTGCTCAACGGCTGGTCAAGCAGTTGATTCAATTCGTGTTGCGCGAAGACCATCGCCGCCGAATCATTCCGGTTGGCGCTGTTCAGCCGCATCGACGATGGCACCAGTTGCGATACCGCCACGATGCCCACCAGCAGCAGAAGCGTCGCAAACATCATCTCCAGAAGGGAGAAGCCTCTCGGCCTTTTGAGTTCGATCCTCATGCTCACCGTGCGCATTGTCTTCCACTCGCGCATGTTGTCTTCTAGCTTATCCGCTGCCACGCGCCGCCGTCCGGTGCGGTCCACACTTGGGTCGCTCCGGAAGGAAGCAGTACCACGGCGCGGTATCCGTAATCCGGAACTCCGGCATCGCCCAAATAAAATACATAGACTGTCGGGGTAGCTGGAAATAGCACCGCTCCGCGCGCGTCATAGGAAACAAGGCCGTTGCTGCCGGATTTTGTGGTCAAGCTGGCGCCGTCCGTTGCCGCGATTGCTGCTGGACCGGGTGCGACGCCGTCCGGGAGCAATGTAACCACGCCGGTCATCAAGTATTGAGTTTCTGTGGGATCGACGTTGCCATCGCCATTCGTATCCGCCCAGACATACCAGTCCGCACCGCTCTGCTGGACCTGGCAGTTAACGGGCCGGTTCCTGCGGATCGCTTCGAAGCGCGTGTACTTGAGCATCCCCGCCAGCCGCTCCGCGCTGTCGTTCAGTTGGTAGGTGCGGTAGGCGCGGGTGAGGGAAGGCAGGGCGATCCCCACCATGATCAGCACGACCAGGAGGGAGACTGCCAGCTCGATCAGGCTGAACCCGCCCATCCGGTATCGCGGCGCGCTGCTGGGTGTTGCAGGTGCTCCCAAGATGGCTACTCCACGGTGTCGCGGCTTGGCGTTCGGACAGCTAGGCCGGTGGTTCTAGCGAGGGCTGCAAGGCCAAGACAAGCGCGGCATACTTCACGCCACCGGCTATGCTTTTAACGAGGACAACCAATAGTTTAGTACAACTTACGATCTCATGGTCGGGTTTGTGACCAAAGCGCCCGGTAGCTACTGAGGCGCTGCCCTTTAGCTCAATTCTCTTCTTTCTCCTTCTTTTTCTCGTCCTTGTACTTGCGGCTGCCAACCTCGGAGAATCTTTTGTCCAAAGCTGACTTCGTAAACAGGTCCGCGGGCAAACTCGGATTGAATTTGCAGGAGTTAAAGAAGACCTGGTTCACTCGTCGCCCGTCTCGATCCGTGGTGATCTGCAAAGGGGCTCGCGCACCGTCGATCAGCTGGTAGTTTGTGTAGATGTTCGTTTCTACCTTGCGCTCGTGCGTCGTCTCGTCCTCGATGGTGATTACGCTGCGCACCAGCAGGTGCGATGTGCGGTCCACTGCCAGCCGGAAGTTTCGCTGCGCGGAGTCCGTAATCTCAACCCAATCCACCGGCCGCAAGTCAACGACATCCCCGCCCCCGTATCGAAAACCCATGCCGGGCTCTTTCAAGCGCAGCCGGAGCAGATTGTTGATGTCCCTCTTGGTGAGCTCGTCAAAATCCTCCACCTGGCTTGCAGGAATCTCCGTCACGCCCCCTCGATCCAGCGTCCAGCCCTTATCCCCGTTGTACAGATTGATGATCACTCCCTTTTTTGTGTAGTCCGTGCGATTTCTGTCCGGGAAATGCCAGTACACTTTGAAGGGGGTGTAGCCGTTCATCTCGCCATTGTGGCCAAATCTCGCCAGCCGGCCGTCGCATTCGCTTTCCTTGATTTCCGTGTATCCCGGCCCGCCCAAAGCATTTATCAATTCCTGCAGGATTTCCTTGGCCTTGGCGGCGCTCGCTTCCGGCATCATGGTATCCGGATTCTGCGCGCGCACCGCTGCCGCCCAGGGCGTTACCTGCAAGGCCCCGGCGAAAATCAGCAATGCCGGTTTCCACCAGCCTTGGCGGAACATCATCCGCACAAGACGGATCCTCCGTTTACGTTGATGATCTCTCCGGTCATGAAGTTGGCCAGGTCCGACGCCAGGAACAGGATTGGCCCGGCTATCTCCTCTGCCGTACCGGCGCGTCCCAGCGGAATGGCCGCCGCCATCTTCTGCCCGGCCTTCGTAGCCAGCACCGGGTTGGACATGTCCGTCGCCACCCACCCAGGCGCCACCGAATTCACCAGAATGTTGTGCCGCGCCAGCTCCGTCGATAACCCTTTCACCAGGCTGATTACTCCTCCCTTCGAGGCTCCATAGTGCGAATGAAAGGATTCTCCGCGTTGGGCTGCCGTCGAAGCGATCGGGATGATCTTGCCGCCCTTCTGTTTGATCATTTGCGGCACCGCGAAATGAATCAGCGAGTAGACGCTCTTTAGATTGATGCGCATCATGTCGTCCCACTGCTTTTCCGTCATCTTCTCGATGGGCAGATCTTCCAGGTTCCATACGCCGGCATTCGCCACCACCACATCCAGCCGTCCGAGTCTCGCGACGGCGTGGTCTACCAGCTTCTTATTGTCGGCATGCTTTCCGGCATCCGCTTTCAGCCCTTCCACTCGCGTCCCATGCTTTCCCGCTTCCTGTTCCACCTGTTGCGCGGCATCCTTCGCCTTGGTGTAGCTGAAAACCACGTCTGCCCCAGCTTGCGCAAACATTTTTACCGCTGCCGCGCCAATCCCTCGCGACCCTCCGGTGATGAGCGCCGCCTTCCCTGCCAGTGAAATCATGATTCCCCCAAAAGAAAGACAAAAAGATGCTTGCTAGTTTTTCCAAAATCGAGAGCCTGGTTCGCTTTTTGCGGAATTCTACCGAACCGGTGTGGCAACATCCCGCCGGCTCATTCTCGCGTTCCGTGCCCGGCCTGCCGCTGTCACGAAATCCTGGAACAGCCGCTCTGAAAAATGGTCATCCGCCATTCGTTCCGGGTGCCACTGCACTCCGACCACCCAGTTTCCGTCTCCGGCCCACTCCACGCCCTCAATAATGCCGTCAGGCGCTTTCGCCGTGATCCTTAGATTTTCGCCCACCTGGGAGATCGCTTGATGATGGCTGCTGTTGATCGTCGCCGACAACGACCCGTTTAAACTCGCCAGGCGGCTTTCGGGCGCCAGCACCGCGTCATGTTTTAAGTCCCCATGGGCTGTCCCCGGTGGCAGATCGGTATTCCCGTGCGGCAGAGCCGGTGGGCATTCGCTACGTATGTCCTGAATCAGGCTGCCCTTGAGAAACACATTCAGCATTTGGCAGCCGTAGCAGATAGCCAAAACGGGTATCCCCGTCGCCAACGCTCGCCGCAGAACCGCCTCGTCGCCTGCGTCTCTTAAATCATCCAAAGTCTTTGTTTTGCTTTGCTTACGGGCGTGATAGCGAGCCGGGTCCACATCCGCCGGACTGCCCGGCAGCACAAACCCATCGAAATCCTGTATTTGCCGTTCCAGACCTTCTCTGCTCTGCAGTAGCGATACTTCGACTGGCTCGCCGCCGGCCTTCCGGACCGCCTGGAAATAGTACTCCAGCTTTTCCCTATTGCCTTCGCGCTCTTCCTGGCTAGTCCGCCACGGAATGCCGATTCGAGGCCCGATTCGAGGAATGGGAGTAGCGCTGTCGGGTGTCGCGGCGGGGGCCATAGGAACACCAAATCCTAACACCCGGTTGCCGGAGGGGCAACTTTACGAAAAGGGGATTCTGCCGGTTGCGGATGCCCGGCACTGCGTTCCTCGTTGCTAGGCCGATAAGCTGGTTGGCCGCGTAAGGGCGGCGTCCAGGCAGAACTCCGGCCGGTGGAAGAAACCTGGAAGCTCTGCAAGCCGCGAACTCAATTGCTCTGGTGACGCGCCGCGCAAGGTCACATGGCCCAATTTGCGTCCCGCTCGCGGCGACTTCCCATAGAGGTGTAAGTGCGCGTCGCTTACCGCTAACACCTCCGCTGCTTCCGGAGTCTCGCCAATCAGATTCAGCATCGCCGAGCAACCAATCGTTGCGGTTGCCCCCAGCGGCATACCCAGCACGGCGCGCAGATGATTCTCGAACTGGCTCGTCACCGCTCCTTCGATGCTCCAGTGGCCCGAATTGTGTACCCGCGGCGCCATCTCGTTTGCCAGCAGCCGCCCCTCGTGCTCGAAAAATTCGATCGCCAGCACGCCAACGTACTGCAATTCATCGAAGATTTTCCGAACTGCATCCTCGGCCGCTCGTTGGATACTCTTCTCCAGCCGCGGTGCCGGCGCCAGCGACAACCGCAAAATCCCTCCGCGATGGTGATTCTCCACCAACGGATAAACCGCCGTCTCTCCGTCTCGGTTTCTCGCGGCAATCACGCTCAGCTCTCGACGAAACGCTACGAATCGTTCCAGAACAAACCGGGCGTCCTGTTCGCCGGTATCCTCAGACTCGGACGGCAGCTCTTTCGCGGCTCCCTCGACATCGTCCGCCGTTCGCAGCACCCACTGTCCCTTTCCGTCATAGCCTAAACGGCAGGTTTTCAGCACCGCCGGCAGCCCCACCCGCGCGATGCCTTTTGTCAGTCCAGCTCTCCCGTGCACCGGGGCATATTCCGTGGTGGGAATCTCCAGCTTCTGAAAGAGCGCCTTTTCTCGCAGGCGGTCTTGCGCCACTTCGAGCGCTCTGGTTGCGGGGTATACCGGCGCCAGCTTGGTCAGGAACTCCGTCGCCTCTACCGGAACGTTCTCAAACTCATAAGTGACCAGTTCCAGTCCGTTCGCAAATTTCTCCAATGCCGCCAGGTCCGTATAATCCGCCGTCACGCGTGCCGCGATCCGGCCCACCGGCGCTTCCGGTGAAGGGTCGAAGAACCGGAAATGAAGGCCCAGCGGATAACCCGCTAGCGCCAGCATGTAGCCGAGTTGTCCCCCGCCCAGGATCCCTATGGTCACTGGCCTTCCCTTTTTTTCGAGCCCAGCTTCCCGGACGTCCTGAGTTTTCCGCTTGGCACTCTGGCCGTTAACCCGGCGCCACCAGCGCTCCGGGATGGATCGGGTACCGCCAGCACTTTCTCCGTTTGGGTGGCGCGAAACTTCCTTAGCGCTTCTCGAATCTCTGGGTATTTTCCTCCCAGAATGGACCCGGCCAGTAGCGCCGCATTGATCGCTCCAGCTTTTCCAATCGCCAGCGTTCCCACCGGCACTCCCCCCGGCATTTGCGCGATGGAAAGCAGCGAGTCCAATCCCTGCAGCGTTTTCGATTCCACTGGCACTCCCAGAACCGGCAAGACGGTCTTCGAGGCGGCCATACCCGGCAAGTGCGCGGCTCCTCCCGCTCCGGCAATAATCACTTCCAAGCCTCGCTTCTCCGCCGAGGCCGCGTACTCAAACAGGAGGTCCGGCGTTCGATGTGCCGAAACTACCCGCGTTTCATGTGGAACACCCAGCTCGCTCAGCGTCCGGGACGCGTGCTCCAGGGTGTCCCAGTCTGAAGTCGAGCCCATGATGATCCCTACCAGGGGCTTCCCCGCTGGTTTAGCCTCTTCTCGCTGTGTCGCCATTCGTCCCCAGTACTCGCCGATTTACCTACTCGTTCCGGACCGCCATTCTACGTTCTTTTTCACACCATCGCGACTCGTGCCTTCTGCTTCCAGTACTGCCGCAGTTGTCCCACCAGGTAGAGCGAGCCCGTCACAAATACGGCATCCTCGGGTCCTGCTTTCGCCAGCGCCATTTCCATGGCTTGCTCCGCGTCCGGTATCACCGTGCAACTTTGTGCGTGGTGGCCCGCCATTTCAAAAAGCTGCGTCGCGGATATCGCGCGCGGCGTCCGCGCTTCCGTCAAAAACACTTCCTTGGCGCCGGGAAACAGCTTTCCGGCTACTTCGTCTACCGCTTTGTCTCGTAACGCTCCGTAAACAAGAAAGATATTGCGTCCCGCCAGATTTTCCCGCCAGAATTCCGCCAACTCGCTCGCCGCGGAGGGGTTGTGCGCCCCATCCAGATACACATCCGGCCGCGATTGCAGTTTTTCCAGCCGACCCGGCCACGTCGTCGCCGCAATTCCCCCCGTGACTGCCTCATCGGGAATCCGGTAGCCGCGGTCCTGCAGCAGCCGAACCGCCGCTAGCGCCGCCAGCGCATTTTGCAATTGGAATCGCCCGCGCAGCTGCGGAGCAAGTTCGAACGTTCGACCCGAGTCGTTCTCCGTGACGCTCGCTCGAACCAATCCGTCTTCCATCGATTCTTGTTCGACCCGGTACGCCACGGAGGTCTCAATGACGGGGCAACCCAGCTCGCGTGCTCTTTCCAAGACCACCTGCCGTGCTTCTTCCCGTTGCTCCGCCACCATTACCGGCACTCTCGGCTTCAAAATGCCGGCTTTCTCCGTCGCGATCTCCCGCAACGAATGCCCCAAAAAATTCTCGTGATCGAAATCGATCTGGGTGATCAACGTAACGACCGGCTGCACCACGTTCGTCGCGTCCAATCGTCCGCCCAGGCCCACCTCAAACACTCCGAATTCCACCCGTTCCCGCGCAAACCATTCGAATGCCATAGCCGTTACGCACTCAAAATACGTGGGATGCGCCCGTAAGTCTCCGCTGGCCAGCAGTCCTTCGATGACCTCGGCAATTCGGGAAAGCGTCGCCGCGAATGCCTCGTCGGAAATATCTTCTCCGCGGACACGCATGCGCTCATTGATTTTCTCTAGGTGAGGAGAAGTGTTCAGGCCGGTCCGAAATCCCGCATGCCGCAGGATGCTCTCCAGGAACGCCGCCGTCGATCCTTTTCCGTTGGTTCCCGCTATGTGTGCGGAGGGATACGGTTGCTGGGGGCGTCCCAGTCGCTGCGTCAGCGTTCGAATGTTCTCGAGGTCGAACTTTGCTGCTGCCGCCTGCGTCGGCGCCGCCAATTCCCGTCCCAGCGACAGCAGAAACCGGACCGCGGCATCGTAGTTCATCTCAGTTCATCAGCAAGTCGAACGCGTTGGCGATGAAGCTTTTCATTTCCTTCCGTGGCACCACCGCATCCAGGAATCCGTGCTCCAGCAGAAACTCCGATCGCTGGAATCCATCCGGCAACTTCTGCCGGATGGTCTGTTCAATCACTCGGGGTCCGGCAAATCCGATCAACGCGCCCGGCTCTCCGATGTTCAAGTCGCCCAACATCGCGAAGCTCGCCGTCACCCCACCCGTCGTCGGGTCCGTCAGCACGGAAATATATGGCAGCTTTGCCTCGTCCAGTTTGGCCAGCGCCGCCGACACTTTCGCCAGTTGCATCAGGCTGATCGTGCCTTCCATCATGCGTGCACCGCCCGAGCAGGACACCACGATCAGCGGTTGCCGCGTCTCGATGGCCAGCTCGATTCCCCGCGTCACCTTTTCTCCTACCACCGCTCCCATCGAGCCGCCTATGAAGTTGAACTCCATTGCGCAGCACACCACCGGCCGCCCGTTCAGTTGCCCTTCCGCCGTGATTACCGCGTCGCACATCCCCAGTTTCTTGCGTGCTTCCTTCAGCCGTGCCGCGTAAGGCTTGGTATCCACGAACTTCAACGGGTCTGTCGAGGTCATCCGCGCGTCGTGCTCCGTCCACCGCCCATCCAGCAGCATCTCCAGCCGTTGCTTCGCCCCCATCTTGAAGTGGAATTGACACTTCGGGCAGACCAGCAGGTTGGCTTCCAGGTCTTTGCGGAACACGATCGTTCGGCAACTTTCGCACTTCACCCACAACCCTTCCGTGCGGACACGCCGCTCTTCCGGGGGCGTCGTCTGCTCGATCGCCTTTTTGTCGCGTTTGAACCAGGCCATATTTTTACGTAGTCAGCTCTTTGTTGCTGGAATTCGTGGGCATCGGAGCATTGGGTCCGGCAGAAATCTCAAGATTCAGTGGCCTTTATCCCTGCGCAGCCTCCCGGCTTTCCCCTCTGTCCCTGCTAATAGTCTATACCACGCTGGGCGAGTATACCTTTCGTGTAGGGGTGTTTCACCTCGCGCATTTCCGTCACCAGGTCCGCCAGATCCACCAGCTCGGGGTGCGCGTTCCGCCCCGTACAGATCACATGCACCCGTTCCGGACGCCCTTTCAGCGCTTCGATCACTTCTCCCGCATCCAACATTTTGTAGCTGATCACGTAGTTGATTTCGTCCAGCACCACCAGGTCATACGCTCCGCCATAAATCGCCTCGCGTCCGGCTTTCCAACACTCCTCGGCCAGCTTGATATCCGCGGGATCGGTCTCCGCTCCTCCGATTTTCACGAACCCCCGTCCCATCGGGCGGATCTCGAACTTGTCGTCACCCAGCATCTTTGCCGCGTCCAGCTCGCCGTAGTGCCACGATCCCTTGATGAACTGCACCATCAATACTCGCAGCCCTTGACCCACCGCCCGAAATGCGGTTCCCAGCGCGCAGGTGGTCTTGCCCTTGCCCGGTCCGGTGTAAACGATTAATAGCCCTTTTTCTTCCGGCATCCGATTTTGTCCAGGTTGCTTGGCCCTCGCAAGTTAACCTCGGCGAAAGCACTAAAGTGTGGAGATTCGGCCAGGAAACGTCAAGTTGGCCCGTTTGGAATGAAAAAGGCGGTATGGAGCTCGAGTTAGTCGAGCTGCAACCGCCGCACCAGCTCGTTCGCTATCGATTTAATTCTTTCCTGCGTCGCGGATGTCAGTTTCTTCTTTGCGTCCGCATGCGGATCCGCCAGCACGATCCACAATCCCGGCCGGTACACCTCGTCGTCCCCCGGACAGATCGCTCCCGTCAGTTGCGTCAATTCCAGGGGCGTCGGTGGCGTCAGTTCCAGGTCGATGCCCTCGAATCCATCCATTACCACCGGTGGATGCGCCAGCAGGTCCATCAACACGCCGCGCGCGTCGTCCACCAGGTCGCGGAAGCCTTGCGACACCAGTACGGCGTCTACATCCCGTGGCGTCGGCTGCTCCAGTTGCTCCAGGTCGTAATCGGGAAGCGGTTTCGCGAGCGGGATCTCGATCGCCGCGGAAGGCTTGTCTTCGTCCAGAACAATGCGTACGGGCATGTGTTGGTTTTGCCTCTCCGTATCTGGGGCAGTTCGACCGCTATCAGCCGAACACACAATAGCGCAACTGCCCGTACTTTCCATCCGCCTACTTCGGATACGGACTGCCGGACAAAATCGCGTAGGCGCGGTAAAGCTGTTCGGCCAGCATCACTCGCGCGAGTTCATGTGAATAGGTCATGCCGCTCAGCGATAGCTTGTATTGTGCGCGCTTGCGAATCGCTTCTGGAAATCCATCCGCGTCGCCACAAAGGAAAATCAGCTCGCGCGTACCTCGAACCCGAAGATCCCCGAGCCATTTGGCCAGTGCTTCGGAAGAAAGGCTCTTGCCGCCGGCGTCCAGCAGGATCACCGTTGCCCCGCGGTCCGCATCCAGGCGTCTCAGCGCCGCTGCTTCGTCCCGCACTTCGATGGTTTCCACCGGCACGTGATGCGCCACTCGCCCCACGTACTCTTCGAACACTGCCCGCAGTTGCGGCCGCCGCGTCTTGCCCAGCAGGAGCAGCCGCATCTTCATTTCAGTCCGTACTTCTTTCTCTTTTCGAGCAGCGTCTTGCGGCTGATTCCCAGAATCTCCGCCGCCCGGCCGATGCGATAGTGCGTAGCCGCCAGCGTCCCAGCAATCACTTCCTTCTCTACGTCCTCCAGCGACCGCAACCCCGCCTCCAGGTTCACCCCGCCCGGCGCCGCCGCTCGCACGCTGTCCGGAAAGTTGCTGGGCTCCAGGGTATCGCTCTGCGTAAACACCACGGCCCGCTCCACCGCATTGCGCAATTCGCGTACATTGCCTGGCCAGGAATAGGCCGCCAGTGTTTTTTTCGCCGCTTCGCTGAAATGCGCTGCCGGCTTGGCGTGCACCGTTCGCATGGTCGCCAGCAGGCACTCGGCTAGCGGCAGAATATCCGCTCGCCTTTCCCGCAGCGGTGGCACCGCAATGGTCAGCACGTTCATCCGGAAATAGAGATCCTCGCGAAACTGCCCCGCCGCCACCGCCGCGGGCAGGTCCGTATTCGTCAGCGCCATCAGCCGCGCTTCGATCCGCAGCGTCTCCGATCCGCCCAGTCGCTCGAAGGTACGCTCCTGCAGCACCCGCAGCAGTTTCCCCTGGGCCATGGCGGAAAGCGCTGCCACTTCGTCCAGAACGATCGTCCCCGTCCCGCCCAGTTCGAATCTCCCGAGCTTTCGTTCCACTGCTCCGGTGAACGCGCCGCGCTCGTGTCCAAATAGTTCGCTTTCCACCAGGTTGGGCGGCAGGCTGGCGCAGTCGATTTTCAGGAAAGGCGCATCGCGCCGTGGACCCAGTTCGTGGATCAGCCGCGCCAGATGGTCTTTGCCCGCACCGCTCTCTCCGCTGATCAGCAGCGTCGTCGGAGCACCCGAAACTTTTTGCGCAAGTTCGAACAGACGCTGCGACGCCGGATCTTCCGAGATCCACGGCAATCGCTCGGAGTTCATTTGGATACCGCTTCGCCGCTGGGATGCTCGTCGCTCATGGGGAGAATGCTTCGCGCGGATTGCGTCGCGGCTTCCGGCCCGTCCGGAATCTCCAGCTTCGGAGCCGACCGCCACAATCGTTCCAGGTCGTAGAATCTGCGCGCGGATTCGCCGAAGACGTGCACCACGAAGCCGCCGAAATCCAGTAGCGCCCATTCCGCGGATCCCCGCCCTTCGCGATGTTCCGGGGAACGGCGCAGATGCTTGTGCAGTAGTTCCTCGATCTCTGAACAGATCGCCTGCACCTGCGGCGTGCTGAATCCCGTGCAGATCACGAAATAGGAAGTGAACGCGCCCACTTCTCGCAAATCCAGCACGGTGATGGCTGCTGCCTTCTTGTTTTGTGCGGCTTCGATCGCCAGGCGTACGCCTTCCGGCAAGGATTTTAGGTTCAACGGTAGAGCCCCTGTTTCAAGATATATTCTTCCACTCGCGCGGACACCAACCCATGGATGGATTGCCCGCGATGCGCCCGCCTGCGTATATCCGTCGCCGAAACATCCGTCGATACGTTGTCCAGCAGGTACACCGAAGTGCGGTTCAGGTGCGCCACCACCGAGGATTCGTGCACCGCCTCGACGTCTTTCCGCACTCCGCCACGCGCCATCAGATCCGGCGGGATTACCAGCCGCAGCGCTTCCGCGCGGATTCCCGGCCGGTTGGCCACGATGAAATCGCAAAGACCCAGCAGCGCTTCGTATTCTTTCCACATCGGAATATCCAGGAATGCGTCCGCCCCGATGAGGAAGTAGATGCGATCCCCTTGCCCGTGGTACGCATGCCGGAAATACCGCACCGTATCCACCGAATAATGCAGTTGCGCGCCACTGAAATCGTCGCCTGCTTCCGCAACCGAGGGCACGAAGTGCGGATGTTCCGCGCAGGCTAGTGACACCATCGCGAAACGATGCGGGAAGGGAGCCAGATGCTGCTTCAATTTATGCGGCGGACGGCTCGCCGGAACAAAATGAATTTCGTCGAAGTTGAAACGCCGGTCTGCGGCGCGAGCCACCGCCAGGTGGCCATTGTGAATCGGGTCGAAGGATCCCCCGAACAGCGCGATGCGGCGAGGATGGTGCTTTGCGGCGGTGCGCTGCGCCTGCGCGATGGTCAATACCCCTCCAGGAAGTCTTTTCCGTATTTTCTCATAAATCCTTCCCGCCGGCAGGCGCTGTGTCCGCGGCGGCAGCGTGCCCGCGTTCGTCGCCGTCCGCTTCGTGAATGGGTTCCGCTTTTGGTATCTGGTCCAGGGCGTCCGCTATCGAACGCACCAGTTCTCGCACCCCTTCTCCCGTCGGCGCGGAGATCGCGTGAAACTCCAGTTCTCGTTCGCGGCAGAATTTCTCGAGCGTTTCCAGCCGGCTGCGATCCGTGGTGGCATCCAGCTTTGTCGCCACCACGATCATTGGCTTTTCCGTCAGCGTTTCGCTGAACGCCCGCAATTCTCCCGAAATAACTTCAAATGCGTGCACCGGATCCTGATCGGATGCTTCGCTGGTATCGATCAAATGCACCAGCAGCCGGGTTCTTTCCACGTGCCGCAAGAATCGAATGCCCAGCCCCGCGCCTTCATGCGCCCCCTCGATCAATCCAGGAAGATCCGCGACCACGAAGGTGCGTCCCAGTTCACGCCCTTCCTTGCCCGTGCCGCCGTCCGCGTTCACTACTCCCAAATTCGGTTCCAGCGTCGTGAATGGATAGTTCGCGATTTTCGGTCGGGCCGCGGAAATCACTGAAATCAGCGTCGATTTCCCCGCATTCGGAAAGCCCACAAGTCCCACGTCCGCCAGCAGCTTCAACTCCAGCCGTAAATGCCGCTCTTCGCCGACATGCCCGTCTTCGTGTTCCCGCGGCGCCTGGTGCCACGGCTTCGCAAAATGCTGATTTCCCCGCCCGCCGCGCCCGCCCTGCGCCACCAGCACGCGCTGGCCCGGCGTCGCCAGGTCCGCCAGCGTCTCGCCGCTTTCTCCGTCAAATGCCAGCGTTCCCACTGGTACTCGCAAAATCATGTCCGCCCCGGAGTGCCCCGTGCAATTCGAACCTTCTCCGTGCCGGCCGCGATCCGCCTTGAACTCGCGGTTGTAGCGATATCGCAACAGCGTGTTGTCGTTGGGATTTGCTTCCAGGTAAATGCTTCCGCCGTGGCCCCCATCACCACCGGACGGTCCTCCGCGCGGAACGTACTTCTCCCGGCGGAAGGCCACGCAGCCGTCGCCGCCGTTTCCGGCTTTTACCAAAATTTTTGCTTCGTCTACGAACAAGAGGAAAGTATCTCCGGGGAAGCCGCTTGCCGGCGCCCCTCAATAAAAATTTGCGGGCACCCTTCAAAAAGAACAAGGCGGTCCAGCGCAGGCCGGACCGCCCTGAGATAAAACGGACTTAGTTCGCGGAAGCAGCCGACGCGGCTTGCTCGGCTGGCAATACGCTGATGAAGCGCCCGTGCCTGCCGCGGTCCGAGAATTTCACGTAGCCGGTCACCAATGCGTACAACGTGTCGTCCTTGCCCATGCCGACGTTGGGTCCCGCCTGATGCTTGGTGCCGCGCTGCCGCACCAGAATCGTTCCCGCGTTGACCAGCTGGCCGCCGAAGCGCTTGACACCAAGCCGCTGACCGTGGGAATCGCGGCCGTTTGTAGAAGAACCGCCACCTTTTTTGTGTGCCATGACCTATTTCCTTTTCTTATCTGCCTGGGCCAGGACTCCAGTCCGGGCCAAATCTTTTGCGCCAAGCGATTCGTCGGCGAACGAGCCGCTCGAGGTATCTACAGCTTGATGTCGCTGACCTGCACGGCCGTATAGTTCTGCCGATGCCCGCGCCGGATCTTGTACTGGTTGGTTTTCTTGAACTTCAGAACAATCACCTTCTTGGCGCGGTCATGGCTCACAATCTTGCCAGTAACGATAGCCTTGGCGGCGTCGGCGCCCAGAATGACCTTCTTGTCGTCGTTGTGGATGGCCAGCACGGAGCCAAAAGTAACCTTCTCCCCGATCTTTCCTTCCACGCTTTCAATGCGAATGGTGTCGCCGGGCGCGACACGATACTGCTTCCCCCCGGTCTGAATCACGGCGTACATCTGCCCTCCAAGAGCTAAAGACAAACTCTTATTATAGTTACGGCGGACCAGAACCGTCAACGAAAACCGCTCCCTCCGCGGGGAATAAAGAGCCTCGCGGCGAGCCGGCCAGCCCTTCCGCACTGCCTCGCCACTGTGACGGTCCACGCAAATCGCTGAAACCATTGCCGTTCGACCCACAGCCCGCAGTCACCTCAGGATCGTGGGCTGTTCCTCGGGCGACGGGAACTGTTGGGAAAACCAGAACGCATAAGGCGTAGCGCCGTTCTTTTGATAGTGTTCCATTCGTTCCCGGCCCTCGCCGACCGTCGGCCGGTGACCCACCGGAACCCACCACAGGCAATAGCTGGGTTTGTCCATCTTCTCAAACCACTTCGCGCGGTCACGAAACGCCTGGACATGGTCAGACCGATAGACGTAGTCCCGTAGCGCGCCCACCGACTCCCACACC
The DNA here is from genome assembly GCA_963819745.1 of uncultured Acidobacteriota bacterium. GTDB lineage: Bacteria > Acidobacteriota > Terriglobia > Acidiferrales > UBA7541 > Acidiferrum. The sequence continues at coordinate 300,381 of CAWFXG010000019.1, forward strand.
GACATGTTGACGATCATGAACGGATCATCGCTGTACGGAATGTCCGTGGCATTGCCGGCCTCGGTTTGCAGTCGCCAGACGAAGCCCAGACTCTTGTCGGCCAGCGCATTGATGGGTTCGAGTTGGGAGACAAACTCCGCGATTTGCGGATCATCGATCGGAGCGATTAGCCGCCCAATGTTGATCTGCGCGAGATGCCAGCTCATAAATGTCCCTTTCGCGAAGTTTCGCGGATCAGAAGTCGAAACGGTATCCGAGAATCATCTTGGCAATCAAGTGGTCGCTGGCGCGAGTCACTCCGACTCCCAGTCCGAAATTAACTTCCCACTTGGGTGAAAGATTCAGATCGATGGCGGGAAAAATCTGGTGCTGCTGCTGGCTCAATGGATCGAAACCCGTGACCGGGCCCACGGAGCCGTAGTATTCGATACCCCCGGCGATCTTTTTCGTGAAATCGTAGCTGAACTTGAAGTTTGGCGAAAAGACCACCCCTTGATGAACCGAGCTTCCGTGAAAGGAACGATCGACGGTGGGGTTCAACGAAAAGTACCAGCGACCTACCTGTTTGTCGACGATCGGCCGTATCTCCCAGGTCCAGGTATCCGCGGAAAACTTGCGGCGCTGGTAGCCGATCTCCTGAGAAAGGCTGACGCCGACCGGCCAGTTCCATTTCCTTGGAATGCGCACGCGCGGACGGATGTGATCCCCTACCCACTGCACCCCCTGACCGCTGCGGGACGATGTGAAGATATAGAAGCCCACCTCGAACCAGTCAGTAAAACCGTGCGTAATCTCGATCGTTTCATGCAGAGCATGGTTGGTCGGGAGCACCCCGTCCTGAACGGTCTTGGATCCATCGATGGTGAAATTGCTGTGCAGCTCCACCATGGTGTGATGTGGCTCGACCGTTTCGTACGGGTAGACCTGAATCTCGTAATTCTCCTGAGCTCGAAGGAGGGGAGCCAGCAGCGCAAGGACCAGGACGAACAATGCCCGAACCAGCACCATGAGGTCGCGGGGAAAATTCACAATGAAAAGCTCCGCGGATAGAGTAGCGCAAATCAGTCCCGCAAGTGCGAAGCTGCCAGGAATCTATTTTCGTCCCTGAAAACTCTATCTCCGATAGATTTGCGCTCAGGCGTGCGGGTGAGATTTGTCGTAGATCTCCATCAATTGTCGAATGGAGGCGTGCGTATATTTCTGGGTGGTGGAAAGCGATTGGTGCCCCAGGAGTTCCTGGATGGCCCGCAGATCGGCGCCATCGGCTAGAAGATGGGTAGCAAAGGCATGCCGCAGGGAATGCGGATGGAGGTCCCAGTTGATGTTGGCCAACCGCACATATTTCTTGACGATGCGGCCTACGGACCGCTGCGTAAGGCGCCTGCCCGCGTAGTTGAGAAACACGGCGTTGTGATGAGGCCGCGCGCCTCGTGCCCGCGGCGACTCCTGCCGCAACAGCTCATCGCGCAGTGCCCAATACTTTTCCAGCGCTTCGTGAGCCTTGCCTCCGAAAGGCACGATGCGTTCCTTGTTGCCCTTTCCGCGTACACGCAGGATGCGTTCCTTGCGGTCGATATCGGCGAGATTCAGACCGGTAAGCTCGCTGACCCGCAGTCCGGCGGCATAAAGAAGTTCGAGCAAGGCGCGGTCGCGGCGCAGCATCAACCGTTCCTCGAGCACCGGAGGCGGAGTGCCCTCCGCTTCCGAATCGGCCGGAGGAGCGCGCCGCGGCTTCGGACTGCCGGCTCCCGGCGCCTCCAAATGATCAAGAAATCCGCTCATTTCCTCCGCGGACAGAACCGAGGGAATTCGCTTCGGCAGCTTCGGTGTGGGAACCAGCCGCGCGGGGTTTTCCACCAGGATCCCCTCACGCACGCAATATTTGAAGAACGAGCGCAACGCCGCCAGCTTCCTCGCCACTGAGCTCTTCTGCAGCCCCTGATCGTGGAGATAGCCGACGAATTCGCGAACCACCTGGTGCGTGACTCCTGAAAGGGAAGGCGGCTGAACACCGGGCGGCGAAAGATAGGTTACGAACTGATCTAGGTCTTTGCCGTAGTTAAGGATGGTGTGGGGTGAAGAGTTCCTGACCGAGCTCAGATACTGCAGGAATTTTTCGATGGTTTCTTTCATGGAAAGCCCGCAACCGGTGCAAGGTGCAAGTATAGCCCCGCAAGAAGCGGAGTAACGGGGTTTAGGAAGGAGATGGTTCCGTGCGGCAACCGCTCACGGAAACGGGATGGCCGAAAGCTACGGTTTAGCGCCGACGGGAGCCACTTCTTCCGGCTGGACCACCGGCGGCGGAGCGTCCGCAAGCTTTTCCCAGTCGCAGCCTTCCTTGATGCACGTGTGCACCGTGCCAATCTTGGATTTTTTCTCGACGATAAATGGCGCGCCGCACTTCGGGCACGGCTCCGCTATGGGCATGTTCGGCGAGGTGAAATCGCAATCCGGATAGCGCGAGCAGCCGTAAAACACTCGTGGCCGTCCGCGGCCGCCCTTGCCGGCGCTGCCGCGGCGCACGAATTCGCCTTCGTTGCACTTCGGGCATTTGATGCCCATGGTAATCGGCCGCGTATATTTGCACTTCGGATAGCCCGAGCATCCGATGAATTCGCCGAAGCGCCCGGACTTCTTGACCAGGTGGTTCTCGCAGAGCGTACACTTTTCTTCGAGGGGCTCGTCCGGCTGGTGCGCGATGCGTGTACCGGCCACCAAACGGCGGGTGGTTTTGCAGTCCGGATAACCCGTGCACGCCAGAAATGCGCCAAAACGCCCGCGCTTGATGGCCATTTCCTTGCCGCAATTGTCGCAATACTCGACCTTATTTTCGCCATTCGCGGCATCGTCGCTCAGTTCCGGAGCCATGTCCTGGATGAAGTCGCAGTCCGGGTAACGCGAGCAGCCGAGAAAGAATCCGTGCCGGCTGATGCGCTCCAGCAGCTCGCCCTGGCCGCACTTTTCGCAGGTCTTGCCGGTGGGGATACCCGCTTTGTACGAAATCATCTCGTCCCCGGCCTTAGCCAGATCGACGACAAATTTTTCCCAGAATTCCCGCACCGCGTCGCGCCACGGCAACTTGCCTTCTTCGATTTCGTCCAGTTCCTCTTCCAGCCGCGCCGTAAAGGTCACGTCGAATACATCGTCGAAGCTTTTCACCAGCAGGATACTGACGCGCTCGCCCAGCATGGTGGGCGTGAAGCGGCCCTGGTCCTTGCGGACGTATTCGCGCTCGACGATGGTGGAAATGATCGAAGCGTAGGTTGAAGGACGGCCGATGCCTTTTTCTTCCAGGTCCTTTACCAGCGTCGCTTCGGTGTAACGCGGCGGCGGCTCCGTGAAATGCTGATCGGGGCGGATCTGATCGAGCCGCAGCGTCTGACCCTCAGTCACCCGCGGAAGGGCTTTGCCCTCGCCGTCATCATCCTTCTCATCGTCTTCCCGATCGGCAACCGCAGCGGGCATCTGATATACGCGAAGGTATCCGTCGAATTTCTGCACCGACCCGGTGGACCGGAAAGTGTAGTCTCCGGCGGAGATGTCAATGGTGGTCTGGTCGAAAATCGCCGGGAGCATCTGGGAAGCGACGAAGCGCTGCCAGATCAGTTGGTACAGCTTGAAAACGTCGTCTTCCAGGTACTTGCGAACGTCTTCCGGGGCGCGGAAAACGTCCGTGGGACGCACCGCCTCGTGCGCTTCCTGCGCGTCCTTCTTCGATTTATAGTAGTTCGGTTTTTCCGGGAGGTAATCGGACCCGAACCGCTGGGGAATCATCTCGCGCACCTGCGCCAGAGCATCGGCGGACACGTTCACGGAATCCGTGCGCATGTAGGTAATCAGCGCCACCGAACCTTCCTCGCCGAGGTCCACACCTTCATATAGTCGCTGCGCCAGCGCCATGGTGCGTTTGGCGGTGTAGCGCAGCCGGTTGTAGGCGGCCTGCTGCAGTTTGGAGGTGGTAAACGGCGGGGGCGGGTTGCGCCTCTTTTCGCGTTGCGCCACCGACGCTACTTGCCATTGCGCCTGGCTGACCGCCGCGACTATCTTGTCCGCGGCTTCCTGGTTGGCAACCTCTATATCCTCGCCCTTGAACTTGCTCAGCTTGGCCTCAAAAATGGGCGGCTCGCCGCCATCCAGCATGGCGTGGATGGTCCAGTATTCCTGGGGAACGAAAGCACGGATTTCCAGCTCGCGCTCGACGATCAGCCGTAGCGCGACGGTCTGGACTCGCCCGGCGGAAAGCCCCCGGCGTACCTTGTCCCAGAGCAGTGGAGAGATCTTGTAACCCACGATGCGGTCTAGTACTCGCCTCGCCTGCTGCGCATCCACCAGGTTGGTATCGACCTGCCTGGGCTTCTCAAACGCCGCGCGAATCGCCTTGGGGGTAATTTCGTTGAACGTGACCCGGAATATCTTTTTAGGGTCGATCGCCGGAACGCTGATCTCGTCCTTGTTCTTCGCAGACTTCTTCGTCTTGCCTTTGCCGCCCGAAGCCGCTTCAGCTTCCTTCTCCGTGGCTTCTTTTGCATTCCCATTCTTGTTGTTGGCGACATTGCGACCGGAGGGCTCCGCCTCTTCAAACTTGGAGGGCTTGGAAAGCACCATCGCCAGGTGCGCGGAGATTGCTTCGCCTTCCCGATCGGGGTCGCCCGCCAGGTAGACCGCATCCGCGGTACTGGCTGACTTTCTCAAGTCATTGATGATCTTGCCCTTGCCGGCGATGATCTGCAGGGTCGGCTCGAAAATCTTGGCATCGTCCAGGGTGATTGGCTTTTGTGGTTTCTCCGTTACGCCTTTGCCCTTCTTGCCTTTACCTTTCTTTTTCTTCTTGGGCTCATCGGGCAGACGAATTCCAATGGTCTTCTTGGGCAGGTCCATAACGTGCCCAATGGAGGCTTTGACGGTATAGTTCCGTCCCAAGTACTTGTTAATTGTCTTCGCCTTCGCGGGCGATTCGACGATTACCAGAGACCTTGCCATCTTGCCTTTGTAACTCCGGAATGCTCCGCAAAAAGAGCCAACGGCGGGGGCTGTGCCCTTCTCGCTAACTAAGGGAGATGCTGGAAAGCGCCATCAGGATTCATTCCGGAATCCTGGATTCACATAAGTCTATTGTTTGCAATTGTTTCGGGGACTACAATAAAACCTTGCTGAACTGCTTGCCGGGCAACTGTCGCACGACGCCTTTCATCTCCAAGTCAAACAGGGTAGCCAGAACATCGGAAGAGTTCAAGCCCGACTGATCCAGTATGTCATCGATGTGCTTGGGCTCGTCCGTACTGAGCACGTCGTAGATTTTCTTCTCCGACGTGTTCAAGCAAGCCGCCGCCAACAGGTTACGCTGCTCCGCTTCCGGCGCCTCGGCACGCACCAGCGCGGCGCGAATGGGCGTCGGCAGCTCTTCGACCACGTCATCACCATTGGTAACCAGCTTCGCCCCCTGCTTGATCAGGAGGTTTGGCGCGAAGCTCACCGGTTGCGTCACATTGCCGAGAACCGCGAAAACTTCGCGACCGAATTCCATGGCCAATCGCGCGGTGATCAGCGAGCCGCTGTACTGGGCGCCCTCCACCACCAGTACTCCCAGGGGCATGCCAGCGACGATGCGATTCCGCATGGGGAAATTCTCGGGGGCCGGATGCGTACCCAGTGGAAATTCGCTGATGATCGCCCCCCGTTCCAGTACCTTCTCATACAGCTTCTTGTTCTCCTTCGGGTAGCACACATCCACGCCGGTGCCCAGTACGCCCACGGCACGGCCGTTTACCGCCATGGCTCCATGATGACTGATGGCATCGATTCCGCGGGCCATGCCGCTAACCACCACCAGGCCGCGCGCGGCGGTCTCCCGGCCGAGGCGCTCGGCCATTTGCGTTCCATACAGGGTGGGCCGCCGGGTGCCGACCATGCCGATGCTAGGCAGGTTCAGGACCGCGGGATCGCCGCGCACGTACAGCAGGACCGGCGGGTCATAGATTTGGCGCAACGTCGCCGGATAGTCCGGCTCGGTCCAGTTCAGCAACCGGCAGTTCTCAATGTTACGGGTCGAGGCGAGCTCTTTCTCCGCGCGCTTGAACGACTTCTTGTGAAAGACCGCTTGGGCCACGGCCGCGGGCAGGCTGCACCCTTCCAGCAAGGGCAGGGGCGCACGAAAGACTTCCTCGGGACTCCCGAACTTGTTGAGCAGCCGTGCCGAAAGGCGGCAAGCCAGGCCTGGAGTAAGCGCCAGCGCAAGCCAGGGCAGGGAGATGTCGGGCTCCATTTGCCCGCTATCGTATCGATTTAGTTACATAAGTGTCAAGTATATGCTTCAGCGAAAGGTGGCGGCGCGCGCGTGTTGCGTCTCCACTCGCGGCCGCGCCGCATCTTCCTGCAGGATGGCATCCAGTGTTTGCACAAAAAGGTCCGCGTCATTCTTGGTGAAGATCAGCGGCGGGCGTAATTTGATGACGTTGTGATGCGGTCCATCGGTTCCCGCCAGGATGCCCAGTTCGCGCAGCCGGTTCACCACATAGTGTGCTTCCGCGGAGGCTGGTTCGCGACTGTCGGCCTGGCGCACCAGATCGATGCCGAGGTACAGCCCGGAGCCGCGCACGTCGCCGATCAACGGGTGGCGTTGCTGGAGTTTCTGCAGTTCGGCCGCCCAGTATTTTCCGACGCGCAGCGCCCGTTCCTGCAGCCAGTCCTTCTCCAGCACATTCAGCACCGCCAGGCCCGCGGCGCTAGCCACGGGATTGCCGCCAAACGTGCTGAAATATTCCATGCCGTTGGCGAAGGAGGCGGCGATTTCGGCGGTGGTGATCACCGCGGCGAGCGGAAACGCGTTCCCGATCGGTTTACCCATCACCACGATGTCCGGCACCACTCCTTGCGTCTCAAACCCCCATAGATGCGTGCCCAGCCGGCCAAATCCGGTTTGCACTTCGTCCGCGATGCACACGCCGCCCGCGGCCCGCACCTGCGGGTAAACGTCCGCGAGATATCCTGGCGGAAACACGATTTGGCCGGCCACGCTGGGCAGCGATTCGGTCAGAAACGCGCCGGCTTGTCGGCCTTGTCCCTGCATGTGTTCGAGAATGCCGGCGACCTGCGCCGCGTACTTCGTTCCTGCTTCCGGATCATCCCGGCGATAGGCACCGCGGTAATCGTCCGGAATCGGAGCGACGTGAACCCAGGGCTTCTGCCCGCCGCCGCCGGGGCCGCGAAACTTGTAGGGACTCACATCAATCAGCGTCGTGGTGTTGCCGTGATACGCGTGCTCCAGGACGATTATGTCCTCGTGCCGGGTGTGCGCTCGCGCCAGTCGCAACGCCAGCTCATTCGCTTCGCTGCCGGAATTGACGAAGTAAGCGACGCGCAACGGCTCGGGAAGCAACCGGGTCAGGCGCGCTGCGTAGCGAATGACGTTGTCGTGCAGGTAGCGCGTGTTGGTATTGAGGACCGCAATCTGATCTTGCACCGCTTGCACTACCTGGGGATGGCTGTGACCCACGAGCGGCACATTGTTGTAAACGTCCAGGTACGCGCGTCCGCTCTCGTCATACAGATACTGCATCCAGCCGCGCACGATCTTTAACGGGCGCTGGTAAGAGATACTCAGGCTAGGTCCCAGCAGAGCTTTCCTCGCCGCCAGGGATTCCGCCGCGTCGGGCTCTTTTGAGGGCAAGCGGTCCGTGGGTATTCGTAACAGCAGGTTGGGGTCGGGCGACAAGCTGGCCCACACGCCGCGTTCCGACGCGCGTGCCACACCCGGAAAATCTCCGTCCATTTCCAATAAATCCAGGATGATCTGGAAGTGCAGGTGCGGCGGCCATCCGCCGTTCTCGTGCATCGCTCCGATGCGCGCGAACTTCTCTCCGCGCTTGACGCGCTGGCCCTCGCGGAGCTGGTTGAGAGTTCCTTTGGCCAGGTGGCCGAACAGCGTGAAGAATTCCCGTCCTTCTCCGGTTTCGTGCTGCAGGATCACCAGAGGACCGTAGTCCAGCGCTGCCGTATTGTTGGCCAGCTTCCGTACTATGCCTTCAAAAGGTGCGTACACCGCCGTCCCGGGTCCCACAAACAGGTCAATCCCCAGGTGGATGGTGCGACGTTCTTCCACCGGGCTGCCCTGGGCGCCCGCGAACGGCCGGCCGCGCCGGTGATGGTCCGCGGCAAAAATCGGCGAGGTATACAGCAACCGGGCTTCGTCGTATCTCCCGACGCCCACGGACACACGCGCCTTGCGCATCTCTCCGAAGATCCTTTCGGTGAGCACGCTCATGTCTACTTCCTGCGGATCTCCGCCGAGAAACGGACTGCCTACGCTCAGGTCCACCACGATGCTCGGGTGCGTGCGTACTCCGACATCCAGCAAGGACGGCGCGCCGCCCGCATTGGCGGCGATCCATCGCAGCATCGTTCCGCTTTCCGGCACGGCGGGGAAGCCGCAAGCCTCGCGGAAGGTGTAATGCGCGAAACGCGGATGAATCTCCGCCATGCGCTCAAGCGTCGCCCAGGCCGGCGCTTCGCTGATGGTTACATAGGCGTCATCGGGTTTCACGGTCGCGCGCATCGCGGAATTGACCACGCTCACCGCCAGCCGCGCGCCGATCAGCGCCCACATGACCTCCAGTTCCTTTTCCTCCAGCGGAAACGCGCCGTGATAGCCGGCAATCACCGCTGTTGCCGCCGCCAACGGCTCCTGCTTGCCTAGCATGGCGTAAGCCGCGCCAATAGCGGCCTCCGCTGCCGTAAACGAGTGGTGCATGTCGCCAAAATCGATCACGCTGGCGATCTTCCGGGGTAGCGGCTGAGCTTCGCTGACCAGCACGTTGTAATCGTTGGCATCGCCATAAATGGCGCTGCGGCGCAATCGCGTCGCGGCAGGAACCACGTCCTTGTCGTACAGCGCCAGGAATTTCTCCACCAGCGCCCGCCGCGAATCGTCGTGAATCTCTTTGAGGTGCCCGCGAATCCAGCTTGCCTCGGCCAGGTCCCACTTCAGGTCGCGCTGCGCTACGGGATGCGAAAAATCGCCAAGCGCCGCGTCCATCTCGCCCAGGAACTGCCCCAGGTGCGCCAGCAACTCCCGCGAATGCGGCCGCGCTTCCGCCAGCATCGCACCCGGCACGAACGTCAGCAGCCACGCCAGCCGCGCGATGCCGTCCGTTCCGCTTACCGTGGTGAAGAGTTCTCCGCTTTTCAGCGGGCAGACGCGTTGCAAGGTCAGGTGCGGAGCGCGTTCCGCCAGGTGTTGCAGCGCGCGGCATTGCAAATCAATCAGTGATTGTTCCCGAGCGGGATGCATGACCTTCAGAACGAAGGCGCCTGGCGTGGCGGAAGTCTCCGAGCCTTCCGCCGTTAGGGAAATCGTCTGCGTGCCGCTTGCAACCGGGATCAAATGGAAATTGTCGTCGTATTCGCCGGGAAGCTTTGTGGCTGTGGTTTCCAGTCCCCACAATTCCCGCGCAAACTGTACCGCTTCCGCTTCGGTAATCGCCTGGCCGACTCTCTCTTCCAAGAGCATCCGCGAATTTTATCCGCAACTCGCGCGCGAGTCTACCCGCAGGCCTTGTGGGAATTTTGCCCTGGCTCGGGCGCCTTTCTCTTCCCGCGGGACGCTAGCTCGTCAGCGGGCTCTCCGCGCCGCTTCTTACAATGTTTCCACGGAAACCGGTCCATTGCGCGTGGACAGCCGAATCAGCGGCGTTCCGCTGCCGAATTCGATCCGCCGGTGTTCGTCATCCCAGGTTTTTCGCGCTTGCGAACATACCGTTGCCGCGCACTTCATGGGTGTGTGCTCGCTGGTTTCCACCACGAAGCTCGATTCAAATCCCGATGGCACATTCAGCGTCAGCGGCCCGTTCACCGCTTCCGCCTCCAGGCTGTCGCCGTTCCATTTCGCGCCAATTACGGAAACATTGATCGGCCCGTTCCGCGTACGCAGCCGTAGTTTCCCGCTGCTCCCGGAGAAATCGATCGGCCCGTTTTCCGCGGAGATGTCCGCTTCCCCGGTGCAGCCTTCCGCGCTGATCGGTCCGTTCTTCGCCTGTGCCGTGATTTTCCCGTCCACCTCGTATAGCGAGATCGGCCCGTTTTCCGCGTGAAGTTCCACGTTTGCTCCGCGCGGCGTGCGGATCATCAAATACGCATTCCAATCGCTGTGATGGTGTTCCGGTCCACTCACCGACACTTCGCCGCCCTGCACCGACAAATGGATTTCCGACAGCAGTTGCTTGCGCTCTTCCGTCGATCCCACCGCCGCTTTGCAAACCGTGACGGAATACGTGTTCTTGTCCCATCCCTCCACTTGCACCCCGCCATTCTTCAGTTCGCGCACGCCCAGCACCTTCACCTCATCCTTGTTTACCGAGCGCTCCTCCGCTTCCACCGTTGGCCTTTCGCCGTTCATCCTCATGTCCAGGTCGGTACAATCCGTCACCCTTCCGTTCCTATGCCAGCCACGGCTGCTTTCGCCGGTCCACCGCATGCTCGCCGGCAGTGCTGGCACCGCTGGCATGGCTGGCATGGCTGGTACCGCCGGCATTGCCGGAACTCTTGGCACCTGGGGGAACTCCTGCACGCTCGGGACACTCCCGCCACTTTCCTGCGTTCTCGCTCCAGTCGAAGGCTGTGCTGCGGCCCCCATCGCTATCGCTGCCGCCACCGCTATCGTGCCCAGCTCCGTGCGTAGGTTCATGGTCAAACCCTCCCCTGCCACATAGACGAGGTTTACCCTGTGATTGTCACGTCCGTGGGTCATTATTTCTGGAAAATAAGCGCTCGCGGGCGTCTACGCCCGGCGTAATAACGACTTAGTGGCTCAGCGCTGCCCGGTTGGCATTGAGCAGAACCGTCAGGTTTCCCGCGATATGGGAAGCGGTATCCTGTACCGCTTTGTCCGAGGGATTCTTCGCAATCTCGAATTTGGCCACCGGCGCGTACGAACTCACCGTGATGATCGCTCCTGGCTTGTCTCCCGATTTCGGCTCCGCCAACATATAGAGTGCCTGTTCGGGGCGTGCCAGGTTGCTCACTCCGACAAACACTGCCATGCGCCCCACGGTTGGCCCGCTACCGATCACCGCCCGTCGCAGGCGGTTTTGCTCATCCGGCTCCGTAAAAACTCCTCGAATCCCTACGCCCTCGGCGGGCCGCGCCTCGCCCCGGTGTAGCCGATGCACGGTATAGCCGGACTTTTCCAGCTCTTTTGTCAATGTGATCGACATCAGCTCCACGAGCAGCCCGGCCCTTTCCGCCGCTGTCTCCTCTTTCTTCACGTCCGTCGCGCTGTTTGACGTCGCGCCCGGCGTGGCGGCCTTCTCTCCCGTGCCGGCCGCCACATCGATCTCAAAATCGCTCAGATACACAACCGGCGCGCTGCTCGCGCTTTGCCCTGGTCCGTTCGAAACCGGCGCCGCCGGTTTCGGATCCTCTGGCTGCTGAGCTACGCACGCCAGCGGCGAAACGTCGATCAATAAAATGGTCAACAGCGCTCGCAGAGCCTTCATGGGAACCTCGTACTTGGCCAAGTTCGGGCTACGACGCACTCCATCTTAGTGGTCGGGCATCGCCCCAGCCGGCGATTTCGCCGCCGGAGTGCCTCAAATTGCACCGTACTTTGGATGTTCTTTCGGACAGGTTAGTCGCGTTCGCAATTTGGGCGATCTCGCCCCTTTTGGCTCCGGCGAGCGCTGTCTCCGCCCGCTACCAGCCTTCAAACTCTTCGTCCGTTCCGATCGGCGGGCCGTCCGGAGGTCCCGCGGGCTCGGCGATGTCCGGCTGCTTGGGATTTTTCTGGAATCGCTCGATTTCCCCTATCGCAAAAAGGAAGTGTTCCCGCTGCTCCGTGTCTTGCGTTTTGGGTTGTTCGCTTTGCAACCAGTTTTTCAGCTCATCCAACTTCTGCGAAGCGACGGCCCGCGCCTGCACCGGTGCGCGTTCGCTGGCGGCGAGCGACATCAGGTCATACAGTGCGACGCTGTCCACGACGCGAGCCACCTCTCCCGGATAGCCCGTCGCGTGCGGCGCCTTCCACGTGGCGGACACCACCGCCTCCATCACTTCTTCCAGGCCCGGGCTTTCCTTGTCGCGCGCGTGGAACTCCACCAGCCGCGCCGCCCGTTCCGGCGTGAACAGGAACTGCAGCGTGTGTTGTGCGGCGGCTTCCGCCGGGGCCAGCGCATCGAACGCCGGACTGGTGCGAATTTTGAAGTGTTCGCGCCCGCGTTCGTAATCCGGCGGCCGCGGCGGAATCGCCCGCAGCAGCGTCTCCGGCAACGTCAACTCCTGCGGCTTCAGAGTCGCCAGCACCGCCGCCAGCGCCCGCCGTTGCTCCGCAGGGGCGACGATCTGTGTCGGTACCTGCCCGTCGCCTCGCAGCGCGAACGTGTAATCCATTCCGCCCACCAGCTTGCTTGCCGCTTCCACCTGGTAGCGATGCAGCAGGTAAATCGGCGCTAGCGCGTCTTCGATGGTCGCCAGCGGCGCGCCTTCCCGCACGTTGTTTTCCCCGAATCGCCGCAACGCCGCCGCCCGCACCTTCATCAGCCGCTCCAGCTCGTCCACTGCGTTGTTCCCCGAATCCCACAGGTGCGCCATGCTGCTGGAGGATCCTGCCGGCCGCGCGTCTTGATCCGTCAGGTACCGTAACCCCCGTCCGAATGCGTCGCCGAGTATCTTGCCGAGCGCGGCGCTCTCGTCTGTTCCTGGCGCAAAATCCTGGTAACCCCACGCGATGGACACTTTGTCCCATTCCCCGATTCCCGTTGCATACGCCCGCGAAACATCCGGCGCCCCGTCTTCCCCCAGCGTCACTACCGGTGGCGGATAATCCATCACCGAAGATCTCTTCACCGTGCTCGCCGAATAGTTATGTTGCAAGCCCAGCGTATGGCCGACCTCATGCGCCGCCAGTTGTCGCAACCTTGCCAGCGCCATCTCCCGCATCTTCGGCGACACCGGCTGCCCTTTCTCGTAGGGAGCCAGCAACCCTTCCGCGATCAGGTAATCCTGCCGCACCCGCAGCGATCCCAGCGACACGATGCCCTTGATGATTTCTCCGGTACGCGGGTCCACGATCGTTTCCCCGTACGACCAGCCTCGCGTCGCTCGATGAATCCACTGGATTACGTTGTAGCGCAGGTCCATGGGGTCTGCGCCTTCCGGCAGGAGTTCCACGCGGAATGCGTTCTTGTACCCGGCCGCTTCGAACGCCTGGTTCCACCAGCGCGCGCCTTCCAGCAGCGCGGAGCGGATGGGCTCTGGCGCGCCGCGGTCCAGGTAATAGACGATGGGTTCCAGGGCTTCGCTCATCGGCGCGGCCGGATCCTTCTTCGCCAGCCGGTGCCGCACGGTGTAACGCTTGATGATCGGCTCGCTGATGGGCGTCGCATAATCCTGATAGTGGATGCCGTAAAAACTGGAGCGGGGATCGTAGGCGCGAAGTTTGTAGCCGGGCCCGGGCAGTTGCACGAAGGAATGATGTTCCCGCACGGTGATGGAATCTGGCGATGGCGTCACCTGCCTCACCCACTCGCCCGCGCCCTCCCCGGAAAATGTCAGCGTCGCTTCCACTTCCGTGTTGCGTGGAAAATTCTTGGTTCGCGGCAAATAAACGGCGCACCGCGCGGGATCCAGGCGGTAGGTTCCTTGCTTTAGCTTGCTCAGCGTTTGCGGAATGTCCCGCGCGTCTTTCAGGAAGAATTCCGTGGCGTCCACCAGCGCGTGCTCGCCTTCCTCGGCCTCCACGTGGAATCCCGCCAGCGCGGATTCCGCGAAACTGTCGCGCACCGCTTGCCGTTCGTCGGCATCGTTGCTCACCGCGCGGTAGTCCAGGTTGGATTGGATCAGCAGCACCTTCGGGCCGCTCCGCTCGAAACGTACCACCCGGGTCGCGCCCATCTGCCCGCGGTCCAGCCCGATATCGTTCGATCCGATTCCGGCCGGCAATGACACCTGGTACAGGAACTCGCTGTTCCACTTGTCGACTTCGAGCCACAGCTTGCCTTGCTTGGCGTCCCAATACAGATTGAAGTAGCCCGGCATTTTCTGTGTTCCCGCGGTTTTCTCCGCGATGCTTGCCGCCGCGTGACCCTCCGTCGTCGCTTGCGCCCGGACTTGTGGTGCCCAGCCGCTAAGCGACACCAGCATCAAACCTATCGAAAGCTTCCGCATGTTCGCGGCCTCCAAATTCAGCGCCTTCAACGGCACTGCGGTACTTTTACATCAAAAGGGAGCTTGTGCGGATCGAAATCGCGTCTGCTATACTCAGCTTCCCGCGAAAGAAAAGGCAATTTGCCCAAGTTGCGCATATCTATCGTTCAGTACCTGAACACCGCTCCGCTCGTCTGGGGCTTCTCCCACGGCTCCTTGCGCGACAAATATGATTTGTCGTTTACTCTTCCTTCGCGATGCGCGGAAGCCTTGCGCGATGGCGCCGCCGACATCGCCATCATCCCCGCCATCGAATACCAACGCATTCCGGATCTCGTAGTGCTTCCCGGCTCGTCGATCGCTTCCAGGAAACGTGTCCGCAGTCTGCTGGTCCTCTCCAAAGTCCCCATCGAAGAGGCTCGGCGCATTGCCCTGGATACCGCGTCCCGCAGCACGCAGGCTCTCACGCGCATTCTTTGCGCGGAAAAATGGAAAATCGCGCCGGAGTTTGTGCAGGCCGAACCGGACTTGCCCGCCATGTTGCAGCAGGCCGACGCCGCTTTGCTCATCGGCGATCCTGCGCTTCGTGTCTCTCTCGCGCTGGAGGAAGGCGCTCCTCTCGGTTCTTCTCGCAAATCCGTTTGGCGCCGCTCCCCCGCTCAATTCCCCGCTCCTGATCCAGTACATGTCCCGGTATATGTCTATGACATTGTCGACGAATGGCGGCAGTTGACTGGCCTGCCTGCGGTTCTCGCCGTGTGGGCCGCTCGGACCGGCGTCATCACTTCGCAGGTGGCCGCGGACTTCGATGCTTCGAAGCAATTTGGGCTTTCGCACATCGCTGACATCAGCTTGGCGGCTTCGCGTGAGCTCAATCTGCCCGCGTCCAATCTCGAATCTTATCTTCGAGACAACATCGATTTTTCCTTGGACGATGAAAATCGTCGCGGCCTGGATTTGTATTATCGCCACGCCGCGCGTCTCGGCTTGATCCCAGAAGCGCGTCCGATTGTTTGGGCCGGTGGTGTTGGCTTGCAGGAGAGAAGCGTCGGACAAGCCTTTCCTTGAGCCCGAATACGGTTATAATAAATCAATACTAACAAGGGAGTACTGTGGGAATTAACAACGCACAAGCCCTCGATATGCTCCAGTCCGACGACCTTATCGGCGTCGGCATGGAAGCCCACCAGCTGCGAAACCGGATAAACGATCCTCGCGTGGTCACTTATCAGATCGACCGCAACATTAACTACACCAATTTCTGCACCGAATATTGTTCCTTCTGCGCCTTTTACCGCCCTCTCGGCGCCAAAGACGGTTACATCCTCTCCTTGGAGACCATTTACGAAAAGATCGAGGAGATGCTCGAACTCGGCGGCACCGGCGTTCTCCTGCAGGGCGGTCTCCATCCCGATCTTCAGATTGGCTACTACGAGAATCTTTTGCGCTCGCTGAAAGCGCGCTTCCCTCAGGTTCATCTCCATTGTTTTTCCGCGCCGGAAATCTTGTGCATCGCCGATGTTTCTGAAATCACGGTCGAGGAAACTATCCAACGCCTCATCGACGCCGGATTGCAGTCCATTCCCGGCGGCGGCGCCGAGCTCCTCGACGACGAGATTCGCTCCAAGATCGCTCGCCTCAAGTGCACCAGCGACGATTGGGAGCGCGTTCACCGCATCGCCCACTCGCTCGGCCTGCGCACCACCGCCACCATGATGTTTGGTTGCGGCGAGGAACTCCGCCATCGCGTCAATCATCTCGAGCGCATTCGCCGCATTCAGCAGGATACCGGCGGCTTCACCGCTTTCATTCCCTGGATCTTCGCCGCGGAAAATACCGCGCTCGGCAAAAAGGTTCAGGAAACGACCGCCGTCGACTATCTCAAGACTCTCGCCGTCAGTCGCCTCTATCTCGACAATATCGATCATATTCAGTCCAGTTGGTTGACTCCCGGCATCAAGGTCTGCCAGGTCGGCTTGCAATTCGGCGCGGACGACGTCGGCAGTATTTTGATCGAGGAAAATGTGGTGTACGCCGCCGGCGTCAGGAACCGCACCAACGAAGGCGAGCTGCGGCGCATCATCTCCGATGCCGGCTTCATTCCTGCCCAGCGCGATACGCTCTACCGCTCCTATGCGTTGAAATAGCTCCAGGCACTCCGGGGTCACGGCATGCGGCAACTTGATTTCATCTGGCAAGACCTGCAATTCGGTCTGCGTGCACTGCGCAAGAGCCGCGTCTTTACCGTTACCGCCATCCTCACCCTCGCCCTGGGTACCGGCGCCAATACCGCTGTCTTTGAACTCCTCAACTCCGTGCGTCTCCGCAATTTGCCCGTAGCCAATCCGCAGACCTTGAACGCCGTGCAGATTCGCGGCGGCCTGGAAGGCTTCGGCATCACCCACGGCGATCCGGACAGCGTGATTAGCTATCCGCTCTGGGAACAACTTCTCCTGCACCAGGAATCTTTCTCCCAGCTTTTCGCTTGGTCCGTTAACGTCTTTCGCCTGGGCGAGGCTTCCGACGAACGCTATGCCCGCGGCATGTGGGTCAGTGGCAGTACGTTTTCCTCGCTCGGCGTTCTCGCCGAAAGGGGTCGCTTGTTCACCGTGGAAGACGATCGGCCTGGCTGCGGCGCCAGCGGCGCGGTAATCAGCTACGGCTTATGGCAAAGCCAGTTCGGCGGCCAGAATTCCGCCGTCGGCAGCGCGCTGGTCATCGACGGCATACGCGTTCCCGTGATCGGCGTCACTCCTAGGTCCTTCTTCGGCATGGAAGTTGGCAGCAATTTTGACTTTGCTCTTCTCTATTGTTCCCTCCCGGCCCTGCACCCCGGAGACAATGCCCTCACCAACCGTGAATACTTTTGGGTCACCGTCATGGGCCGCTTGGAGCGCGGCGTTACCCTGGAGCAAGCGTCCTCTCAGCTTGCTTCCATCAGTCCCACGCTGATGGCAGCTACTCTTCCCATCGGCTACAATCCTGCTGGCCTGGACCGCTACCGCCACTTTCAGCTCGCCGTTTTCCCCGCCAGCACCGGTCTCAGCTCCTTGCGCAAGGCCTATGACACTTCCCTCTGGCTTTTGTTGGGCATCACCGGTCTGGTTCTTCTGATCGCTTGCACCAACCTCGCCAACCTCTTGATGGCCCGTGCCAGCACTCGCGAAAAAGAAATGGCCGTCCGCCTGGCTCTCGGCGCCTCTCCTTGGCGCTTGGTTCGGCAATTGCTCTCCGAAGGCCTCGTCCTTGCCGCCACCGGAGCTCTCCTCGGCCTCGGCCTCGCCGGAGTTTTCAGCCGTCTCCTGATCCGTTTCCTCAGCACTCAGGGCGAAGCCTTGCACCTCGAGCTCGCTGTCGATTGGCGCGTCCTCGGATTCACGTTGCTTATCGCCGTGCTCACTTGCCTCACATTTGGCCTCGCTCCCGCTCTTCGCAGCGCCCGTACCGAACCCGTCGAAGCTCTCCGCACCGGCCGCGGCATCACCGCTGGTGGATCCCGCGTCTCTTTTCAGCAGGCTCTGGCGGTTTCTCAGGTCGCCATTTCCCTGGTTCTTCTCGTCGCCGCGCTCCTCTTTGTCCGCACCTTTTGGAACTTGATGACCGTGGACCCCGGCTTCCGTGGACAGGGTGTTGTCCTCGCCAAACTCAACTACCGCCGCCTGCACCTTCCTTCGCAAGGTTTCGAATCGTTTGAGCAAGGTCTGTTGCGAGACGTTCGTTCCCTGCCTCAGATCATATCTGCCGCCACCTCCACTCACGTTCCTCTGGAAGGCAGTTGGACTTTGGGAATTCAGGTCGATGACCGCGAAGGCTGGTCGAAATTTACCTGGACCAGCAGCGAGTATTTCCAGACCATGCAGATTCCCTTGCTTCGTGGCCGCGATTTCGACCAGCGCGACACCGGCAAATCTCCGCATGTGCTGATCGTGAATGAGACCTTCGCTCGTCTCTATTTCCCCGGTTCCGAAGCCATCGGCAAGACCGTGCGCACCGTCGCCGAGCCGGACTACCCGGAAACCGAGTATCAAATAGTCGGCGTCGTGAAAGACACCAAGTACGGCAACCTTCGGGAAGTCATTCCGCCCGAAGCTTTTGGTCCCGCCCCGCAATATCCCTCCATCGGCCCTTATGCCAATCTTTTCGTGCGTTCCTCGCAGCCTGCCTCCGTGGTGATTTCCGCTGTCCGGCACAAGATGAACGAGCTCAATCCCGAAATCCGAACCGAATTTCACGTTTTTCAGCAAAATGTCGAAGAAGGTCTGATCCGCGAGAAAATGATGGCCTTGCTCTCCGGCTTTTTCGGGATACTCGCCGCTCTTCTTTCCATGATCGGCCTCTACGGCGTCATCTCCTACATCGTTTCCGTTCGCAAAAACGAAATCGGCATTCGCATGGCTCTCGGCGCCTCGCGCTGGGATGTCGTCAACATCGTCTTGCGCATGACCCTCATGCTCCTGATCGTCGGCGTGGGTCTCGGCGTAATCATCTCGCTGGCCGTCATGCGCACTGCCGGAGCTTTGCTTTTCGGCCTCCAGCCGCACGATCCTCTTTCGCTGTTCACCGCCAGCGTGTTTCTCGCCATTGTCGCAGCTGTCGCCAGCTACTTGCCCACTCGACGCGCCTCCCGCATCGAGCCCATGATCGCTCTCCGTTACGAATGACCGCCTTCTCTCGTCGAATTCCCGCGTCGATCCGCGCCGCCGGCATCTTGCCATCGCTGCTCGATTTCAATTTGCTGGGTGCGGAAATGTTTCCGGAGCTGTAGAAATACTCCCGTGGCCGTCGGGCTGTTATCGAAAAATGTCTGTACGGGGGAATCAGCTCTTGGGAGGTACCGGCCGCAGCAGGATATCCACTTCCGCTCCGTCCGGCAGTTCGATGTCTTCCAGCGGATACAGGATTCCGCTCCGGAAACGCGCTCGAATCTTGCGGTAGCCGGACGCCGTCACCATATTCCGTGCTTCCGCTTTCGGCGCTGCGGGTCCTTGCGGTTTTCCACCGGTTTCGTCCAGCGCTTCGTTCACCAGCGCATCCGCTTTCCGGTTCTGCTCCCGGTACACATGATCGATCCGGAAACTTTCCAGTCCCTCCGCCATCTTGTGCGCTCGTTCGAAAAGCGGCCGCAGTTCCTCGCTCTTCACCTTGTACTGCCCGCGCATCTGCTTCACCAGCAGCTCCGAATCGCTTTCCACCCGCAGCGCGCGGATCGCATGCGATTGCGCGTAGTCCAGCGCGGCGATCAATCCATAGTATTCCGCCACATTGTTCGTGTTTCGCCCGATGTATTTCTTCAGTTTCGCCAGCGTCTTTCCTTGCGCGTCCGCCAGCACCACTCCGTACGCCGCCGGCCCGGGATTTCCTCGCGACCCGCCGTCGATGTTCGCCCGGCACGCTGGGGTGCTGGTCTTCAGCTCCGCCGGAGCTTCCTTGAATAGTCCGCCGCTCTTCGCGGGTTGCGCCTTTTTCGCCATCACACCCGTCCTGCTGCAGGGAAATGTTGTGCCATCAGGTAGAACTCGGGGTCGATGCCGCGCTTCCGTCGCTGCCTGCCGCATTCGGCGTCGCTATGGGTTCCAGCGTATACAGGATCAGCCCGCAGCTTTCGCAGCGGTAAATTTCTTCGTTATGTTCCGCGCCTAATTCCTGCAGGATGTGCGGTAGTACCCGCATCCCGCAGCCCCGGCACTGATCGTTGCGGGCTTCCGCCAGCGCCGTTCCGTGATGCCGCTTGGCGATTCGCGTGTACAGTTCCAGCACGTCTTCCGCCACTGGTGCCACCGCGCGCTCCCGCTCCGACGTCGCCGCTTCCAGGTCCTTTTTCTTTAGCGCCTGCTGCGCTTCAATCTCCTTGCGCTCCGCCGCCACGGATTTCTCTGCTTCTTTCAAATTGGTCTCGTTGTTTCGCACCCGCACTTCGGATTCTTCCCCGGCCATCATGATTTCCAGTTGCCGGTCCTCCGCCTTGGCTACTTCCGCTTCGGCGTTCGAGATTTCGTGTTGCAGCGCCTTGTACGCTTCGTTGGTCTTCACCGCGCCGCTCTGGTCCCGGTATTTCCGGGCGCGGTCCTTCCACTGCTGCACGTCCAGCTCGAATTTCTTGCGCTCCGTCAGGCTGTGGGTGTGTGCTTCCTTGGCTGCGGCCAGCGCCGCCCTTGCCCCAGTGAGCTTCGCGTCCGCTTCCCGGATGCGCTTCGGGAAGGCGTCCAGCTCCGCGCGCAGCGCGGCTATTCGGTGGTCGATCGTTTGGAGGTCTAACAGGCGCGGAATCGCAGGATGCATGCGCTTCAAAGTCTAGCATGCGCCCAATCCCCCGCCCTAGCCCGTTGCTGGCTGGGGTTGGAGCTTTAGCTCCGGCATAACTCCCGGCTCTCGCCTTCCTGGCGCCGCCCTTTTACGGGCGCCATCCTCAGCCTTGCCTCTTCAGTTCGGTGTGTGCATATCCCGCCGGATCAGCGACCAATCCACGAAGTACCCGATCCCCACTGCCAGCGGAATGATTCCGAAAGTCGTCGCCACCCAGATCTCCGGATCGTGTTCGATCAGCGAGATCAGCCCGAAGGTAATCATGTATCCCACTGCTCCCGCCACCAGCAAAATCCCCGACCGCCTCGATCTGGCTCCCTGCGATAGCTCCGGCTCCATCGGAACATCCACGCCTTTGGCGATCGCCGCCAGCTTCTCTTCCGTCCGCAACCGCCGCACTCGGTAATACGTGTACAATGCGCCTAGCGGAATCCCCAAACCCATGATCACGGCCACCAGGCCGATAATTTGACCGTCCATAAAACTCTCCTTTTTGACGCGCCGGGGCGTTGGAATGGGACCCAGTTATCGGTAAGGAAGCCCTGCTGCAACCCCGTGCTGTTAGAAGGTACGGATGACCAGCTGAAAAGTTCCCGGCGGGGGTCAAAATCATCCATGGAAGGGGCGGCTTATTTTGGCGGGCGTAACCGCCGGTTTAGCTCAGTTTACTTCGTGCACATCCATGTTCCCGTCGATGGCCAGCGTTGGATAGCGAATCGGCGACCCTTCCGGCGCTGGCGCGTGCCGCGCCGTTGCTCCGTTAAAGGTCGCTCCGGAGCAATCGACCGTATACACATAGCCGTCGCGCTCCGGCTTGGTCATGGTTAACGCGCTCGAGGAAATCATCTCTTCCATCGATCCGCAATGCCCGTCCAGCGCAATGTAACTGCGCTCCGCTCGCGCGATCTGCAGCAGGTCGCTGCGCACCCCGGTCAGGCTGATCGCTTGCGTGGGCGCCGTGCCCGGGTCCGTCGTCGGCAGGCTCTTCACGTAATACATGTACATGCCTACCGCCAGTGCCGCGGCAACCAGGATGGAAGCCAGTGCTCGCATGCTCGCATTTTGGCTCCCTGCTCCCTCCGCCGCAACGTTTCCCTTCCGCGTGTGTGTGGAAGAAACAACGTCCGTTTTCCCGCGCCCTGGGTCACCCCCTTGCTTTAGAATACCGTCAGGCCCACCGTGGGTTCGCATGTGTCCCCTGAAGCTCTGAACACTACTGCTCCCTTGCTCGAGCTCGTTGCTATCGAACGGCTTGAAAAACTGCGCCATGAGGATCTCGAGGAAGCCCGCATGATTCAGGAGATGATGCTTCCCGCTGCTACCCTCCACGCCGGCGCTATAGACATTCTTCATGGCTTCCAACCCGTTTCCGAGGTTGGCGGCGATTTCCTGGACTATTTTCAGCTCCACGATGGCACCGTCGGCCTGTATATCGGAGACGTTTCCGGAAAAGGGCTGCCCGCCGCCATGTATGGTGCTCTCGCGGTCGGCACGCTGCGCGGCGTTCACAAGACCGGCCAGGCTCCCGGGCACGTACTGGCAATGCTGAACAGCCGTCTCACTCTTCGCGGCACCGTCAAGCGTCATGCCTCCGTTCAGTACGCCGTCTTCGATCCTGCTGCGCGCGAGTTGCGCATTGCGGGTGCCGGAATGCCCGGACCCATCCACGTCTCCAAGCAAGGCTGCCAGGTCTTGAACAGCTCGGGTATTCCTCCTGGCCTGTTCAGTGCTCCGGTCGCCTATGACACCGTTTGTCTTCCTCTTCTCCCCGGAGATTCCGTCGTATTTTTTACCGACGGCTTCGTGGATGCCTTCAATAAAAAGGGTCAGGACTTCGGTATCGAGGGCATCGAGGCCGTTTGTGACGCCCACCGCGACTGTTCTCCCGCTCAGCTTTTGGGACACTTGTTTTCCGCGGTCGAGCGTTTTGCGCAAGGCGGTACCCAGCATGACGATATGGCCGCCGCCATCCTTCATCTTTCCTCTGCAACCTCCGCGTAACCACTCCGTATCGTCCCTGCGCGAGACGATTGACAGTCTCCTCTCCCTCCAGTAACTACATGGGAGACATCTTCTTTCCGGGAACACCGTTCCATCAGGAGCGCTCCATGAATTCCAAGCCTTCGTGTGCGTCAGCGCTTGCTTTGCTGCTTTCCTGGTCCATCGCCGCGCCGCCCCGGCTGGACGCCGCGCCGCAGGCTGCCCAGCGCGCCGGAGAGGTTTCCCGTGTCATTCCTGCCGCGCAGATCGCTCGCGGTCCCAAAGTCATCACCGCTTCTCCCAAATCCATCGTGGATTGGAACGATCTGGTGAACACGCAGGTCAATGGCCGCGCCCGCGTCGCCCTCGACGATGGCTCCGTTCTCAACGTTGGCTCCGAATCTTCCATGAAGGTCGAGCGCCACGATGCCGGCGCGCAACAGACCCAGCTCGAGCTCACTTACGGCAAGCTTCGCTCCCAGGCCCAAAAAATTGCCAAACCCGACGGCAAGTTTGAAGTTCATACTCCCGCCGGCGTGGCCGGTGTCGTCGGCACCGATTTCTTTGTTGGCTATGACAACGGCACCATGACCGTGATCGCTTTTGAAGGCGTCGTTCGCGTTTGCAATCTTGCCGGAGTTTGCGTCCTCATCAAGGCCGGCCAGATCACCAGCGTTCGCAATGACAGCAACTCCGCTCCCACTCCTCCCGCGCAGGCCACTCTCGACGTTCTCACCGATGCGGTCAACGCCACCACCGTTGGTGCCGCCGGACCCGGCGCGTTCAAGGGCCTGGAAACCGCCGGACACCATCCCGGTTTGGGCCTCGCCATCGGATTGGGCCTCGCCGCCGCCGTTCCCGCGATCGTGGTTCCCATGGTCACCCGCAAGCACAGCAGCCCGACTCCGCAAGCCGTTCCTCCCCCGCTCTCCACCGGCAACTGCCAGACCAACCCCAACGCCTGCTAGCCTCAACTCCGCAACCTCTATCTTCACCCAAAGCAACGAACTCCTCCCCCGGGCCGTCCAATAACTTGTTGCCACCTGGTTGCTGATGCGATGACCCTCGTTTGTGCGCCCCCAAACAACGGCGTACACTGAATAATTCGTACTGTCGCCGGATCTCGTGTGAAGAGGACTCCTTTGATTTCTACTTTCTGTCGTCGAATGCGCACCGCGGCTTGTGTTTTCGCCGCCATCTTTTCTCTCGGCCCGCTGTCCGCCCGCGTAGCCCTCGCCGGACCGCCGGACACTCCGCAAGCAAAACGCTCTCCCCTCCTCGCGGCCATGCAGGCCGAGCTGGACCGTTCCGTAAAAACTTTTGGCGCCCAGGATCCCCCCGCTTATTACATCGGTTACACCATCACCGACACTCAGCGCACCAATATCTCCGGCTCCAACGGCGCCTTGCTCTCCAGCAATGAAGATCGCAACCGTTGGATGGAAGTCGCCCTGCGTACCGGCACCTACGACCTGGACAATACCCACAAAGTGGGCGAACGCCAGTCGCAGACCGGCAGCCCCGGCGAGCCCGTTCCCGTCGACGACGATCCCGATGTTCTGCGCCGCGCTCTTTGGCTGGAAACCGACAAACAATACCGTTCCGCCGCCGAGTGGCTCATCAAGATCAAGACCGGCAAGGAAGTGAAAGTGGAAACCGCGGAAGGCGCCGCGCCCGATTTTACGCACGAGCAGCCGCACACCTACATCGGCCCCGAAACGCAATACAAGCTTGATCCCAAGCCTTGGGAAGAAAAGGTCCGCGCGTATACCAAATCTTTCCGCGATTCCACCGCGGTCATCAATTCCATCGCCACCTTCACCGCCCAGGCTCAGAACACTTACCAGATCACCAGTGAAGGCACCACCCTGCAATTCGGCCAGATTCGCTATCGCCTCGAGCTTTTCATCCAGGGCAAAGCTCCGGACGGCATGGATCTCGACCGCTACTACAATTTCGACTGGGTCAATCCCGGCGATGCGCCGGATGACAAAGCCGTGGCCGTGGCGGAAGCTTCCATGCGCAAGGAGCTCGAAGGCCTGGTCAAAGCGCCGATCAACGAGCCTTCCGTGGGTCCCGCGTTGCTCACCGGCCGCGCCGCTGCCGTGTTCTTCCATGAAGTGTTCGGTCATCGCGCCGAAGGACACCGCCAGAAAGACGTCGCTGAAGGGCAGACCTTTGCCAAGAAAGTGAACGAGCAGATTCTGCCGAGTTTTCTCAGCATCATCGACGACACCACCATGCGCAAGCTGGGTTCCACCGATCTTCTTGGCTACTACGAATACGACGACGAAGGCGTCAAAGCCCACAAGGTCACGCTCGTGTATCATGGCGTCTTGAAAGATTTCGAGATGTCGCGCTCGCCGCTGGTCGGTTTCCCGCACTCCAATGGACATGGCCGCCGCCAACTGGGCGCTTCGCCGGTTTCCCGCCAGGGCAACCTGATCGTCGAAAGCAGCAAAACCATGACCAACGCGCAATTGCGCGCCAAGTTCATCGAGCTGGTGAAATCCCAGGGCAAGCCCTACGGCCTGCTCATCGACGATATCGCCGGCGGATTCACCTTCACCGGCCGCGGCCAACCGCAAGCGTTCCAGGTGCAGCCGCTCGTCGTTTATAAGGTCTTCGCTGATGGCCGGCCCGACGAATTGGTCCGCGGCGTGGACATCGTCGGTACGCCGCTCGCCGCGCTCACCAAGATTGTCGCCACCGGCGACACGCCGGAAGTATTCAACGGATATTGCGGCGCGGAATCCGGATCCGTCCCGGTAGCCGCCGCGGCGCCCGCGATTCTCACCTCCGAACTGGAAGTACAGAAGAAGCAGACTTCCACCGATCGCCCGCCGATCCTTCCGCCGCCCGCGCACGACATGGTCAAGAGAGGTGCGCAGTGAATCGCCTCCGCACTTTGGTAGTCTCGCTCGCGGTTGTGCTCACCATGACCTGCGCCTGGACGGCGCAAGCGCAGTCCTCCGTGGATCATGACAACGACAAAACGCTGCGGGCCATGCGCGATGAGATGGCCCGCTCCAAAACGCGTTTGGAGTTGAAGATTCCCGGCACGGATCAACCGGTGCGTCCGTATTACCTGGAATACCGCCTGCTCGACCTGGATGTCCGGCAAATCGTCGCGGAGTTCGGCACGTTGCTGCAGACCACTCACAACCGCAACCGCTTCATGGATGTGGAAGCGCGCATCGGCTCGTACAAGCTGGACAGCTCCAACTTCATCGGCGATGAAGGCTTCCGCGGATTCATCGGCTCGCAGGGTTCTGTCGGCATCGATCGCGATTACGATTCGCTGCGGCAGGATCTGTGGATTGCCACCGACCAGGCCTTCAAGGAAGCCGTCGAAACCTATTCGCGCAAGCAGGCATACCTCAGCAGTCTGGCCCGGCAATCCGAAGTGGACGATTTTTCGCGCGTGCAGCCGATCCAGATGATCGAACCGCTGGCTACGCCGGACTGGGCCAATCGCAACTGGGAGCAGGAGGCTCGCGACTCTTCCGCCGCCCTGCGGGCGTTTCCGGAAATTTACGAATCGCGCGTGACCTACTACCTGGTGTACGCCACCGAATACCTGATGACCAGCGAAGGCACGGAAATCCGCACCAACCGCACTTTCGCGGCGGTGGAAGCGGGCATGAATACGCTGGCGCGCGACGGCATGCCGCTGAATCACCTGTATTCCACGTACGCGCCGCGCCCGGCGGATTTGCCGAACGCGGACACGGTACGCAAGGGCCTGAACGTAGCCGGCAGCGAACTGATGGCGTTGCGTGCAGCGGAGCCGGCACAGGATTACACCGGACCGGTTTTGTTCGAGGCACGCGCGGCGGCTCCGCTGGTGGCGCAGGTGCTCGGGCCAGCGATGAACGGTTCGCGGCCTCCGGTTTCGTTCCAGCCGGTGGTGGAGCAGTTGATGGGCAACCTGGGCGGAAAGAGCGACTGGGCGGGAAGAATCGGAGCGCGCGTGCTGCCGGCGAGCGTGAGCGTGGTGGACGATCCGGGAGCGAAGGATTTCAAGGGAACGCCGCTGATCGGCGGATATTCGGTGGACGACGAAGGAGTACGGGCGCAGAAGGTTACGGTGGTGGAGAACGGCAACCTGAAAGCGCTGCTGATGTCGCGGCGGCCGGGCAACGATTCGGACCAATCGAACGGACACGGGCGCGCAGGATTCCTGAACGACGCGAAGCCGACGATGAGCAACCTGTTTTTCACCTCCACGGAGACGGTACCGAAGGCGGAGCTGAAAAAGAAATTCCTGGATGCGTGCAAGGCGGAGAAATTGCCGTATTGCGTGATCGTGCGAGAGATGGACAATCCGTCGCTGAGCCTGCTGCACCAGGAAGATTTTTCGGAATTGCTGGCGAGCTACGGCGGCGGCGCGGGATCGGGCGACCGGTTGCCGCTGCTGGTGTACAAGGTATACCCCGAGGACGGGCGGGAAGAGATGATGCGCGGCGCGCGCATCGTGGGAGTGACCTCGCGATCGCTGCGGAACGTAGCGGGAATCGGCGACGACAGCTTCGTTTACAACTACATGCAGAGCCAGATCGCGGGTTTCGCGGGAACGGCGCTGGGCGCGTTCGGGTCGGCGCAAGGCGGGTTGCCGGCGTCGGTGGTGGCGCCGTCGTTGCTGTTTGAAGAGCTGGAAGTGCGCGGAGCGCGCGGAGAGCCGAAGCGTCTGCCGCTGCTGCCGGCACCGTCGCTAAGCGCGGCGAAGTAAGAATCCCTTCTCTGGCGCACCCGAAAACTGACGCTTCACGATTGGGACACATCCGAACCGGCTGCCATTTCGTATTAATACAGGCGGCCAAGGCTGCGGCCGTAGGTTCCTTCTTATGCATGATCTGACGCGACGCGGATTCATATTTGGCACGGCGACCGTGGCCGCTTACGGATTGCTGGTGGGCGTGCAACGGGTGTGCGTCTCGGCGTTCCTGACGGACGAGCCGGACGAGGGAGCGGCGGGGCCGGTAACGATCGTGCAATTCGCCGATGACGGGACACGCAGCGGTAAGGCGAGCCTGCCGAAAGTCCGCAAGAGCAAGGAAGAGTGGAAGAAGCAGCTCACCGCGCTGCAATACGACGTGACGAGGCGAGCGGCGACGGAGTGGGCGTATACCGGAGCGCTGTACGACAATCACGCGGCGGGACTGTACCGGTGCATCGACTGCGACAACGCGCTCTTCTTTTCCCAAACGAAATTCGATTCCGGGACAGGCTGGCCAAGCTTTCAGCGGCCGGTGGCGGCGGAGAACGTGTACGAAAAGACGGACGCGAGCTTCGGGACGATCCGGCGCGAGGTGCGCTGCACGCTGTGCGACGCGCACCTGGGCCACGTGTTTCCGGACGGGCCGCCGCCAACCGGTTTGCGGTATTGCATGAACTCCGCGGCGCTGCGATTCGTGGCGGCGAAGGGAACCAGTACGATAACTTCCGAGTAACCCCCACCCCCGGTTTTGCGCAAGTATTGATTCCAAAGACAGATAAAGTGGCGTGTTTTGATACGGTTGCATAAGTGCGGAGTCTAAAGGACTTAGGTGTGGTGCGGGGAAAACGGCCGGATGGATGGGAGAAGCCGGAAGGCCAGGATTCGAGGGACGTGCGTTGGGACGCGACGGACACAGGGAAGAATAGCACGGATAGGTTAGTATGTCAATACCTATTACTGTGTGGTATGCATTCGAATGATGTTTGGAGAGGGATTCGGGGGAACATTTTTATGCTGGCGGTGTCTGTTAGCAGAGGTGGTGAAGCCAGGGATAGAGTCAAAATCCGCACCCTGAAAACCACAGGGTGCGGCACCCAACCCGTCAGGAGCGGCCCACCCTTTATAAAACCACAAAGGGTAGGCCACCCAGGAGGTTTCCCAGGGGATTGAGTGTGCACTACCCGGCGGCATGGATTAGTCCTGACGTAACCCAAGACCCACCCTCAGAAACCGAGGGTGGGGCACCCTCCGCGTTTCCATACTGCTTCTATGTTTATCGAGATGGTGTCCTGCCCTGGAATCGTCAAAGAAGATACGAAGGATGAGCCCGGGCCACCCAACCTAGGTCGCTTAAGTTTTGCGCTGTGAGTGAGCGCTATACGACGGCGGAGCGACGGCGGCGGCCGCTTAGCAGATAGAGCGAGGCTCGGGGTTCGAGCAGGGGATCCCCGGAGGACTCGATGCCATCGACGCGAGGAATGGGGTCGAAAATGATCTGGCGCTGGGCGGCTTCGCCGTCGGGAACGATCCCGTTTAGTTCCACGGTACCGAATTCCACGATGGGGCGGTCGGCGGGCCACTGAATGGTGGAGTCGTTGACGACGTCGCCATCGGCGGCCAATTGAACGAAGATGCGCAGCTTGACCGCGCCGTTGTTGATTCTCACCTTGATTTCATCGAACAGAAAATCCGCACCCTTCTTTTGCGCTTCGGATGCATCGAGATGCTCGGCGCCATCAATGGGCACGATGCGGTAGCGTCCGAATTTGGTGACGCCATCGGCATTGGTGAACTTGTAGGCGCTGACGGAAAAGAAGTTTTCCTTCGCGAAGCTGGCGGGAATGGGCTTGGGCGTCTGCACGAAGGCCAGTGCGGCAGGGTGCGCGCCGAGAAAAGCTTCGATGGGCGTGGGCTTCGCGGCATCGGGGCCGCTGGCATGAACGGCGTGCAGAAATTCCACGAACTCTTCCAGGGTGCGCGTCGGGAAACTGTCAACGGAGTGGCCAATGATGTCGGTGTGGACGTGCTCGTCGAGATAGAAACGCACGGCGATGCCGCGGGGGCTGGCATGCTCCAGATCGTAGTCCGGCACAGTGGGAACGCCGGCGAAGTCGGAGAAGCGGACCTCGACGCGAATCGAAGGGCGGTTTACATGGGGCGATTTGGTGAGCGCGGCGACGTTGGCGGAAGGTGTAAAGGTGCCGGAGAGGAGGATGCCTTTGGCGTGGGCAGGACGAAAGCCAGGATGAACTCCTCCATTTACATCGTCGAAGGCCTGCAAGGCTTCCTTGATCAGTGGCGCTGGTTCCATTTTTGTTTGAGGTTTGGTCATGTGCGTTTCCTTTCCCGAGGGCGGCAGCTATTTGGTGCGGCCAGACCCGAAGCCATGGTGGTCCATGGTGGAGAGCCCGGGAGTTTACTACGGAAAGGTTACGGGTGGGTGAAGGCCGGGGAGGCGGGCGGAATTTTTGGCGTGAAGGGAACTTTTTGCGGACCCCAGTCGTTCTATCCATAGGCTATCCATGGGTGGTGTAGGGCTGGTGCGGGAAAGAGGCTGGAGGCGGGATGGAAAAGAAGACGGAATTGCTGGCAGGAACGCTGGACCTGCTGATCTTGAGCATCGTGTCGAGGAGTCCGATGCACGGGTATGGGATCGCGCAGGCGATCAAGAGGCTGTCGGATGAGTTTCTGACGGTGGAAGAGGGTTCGCTGTACCCGGCGCTGCAAAGGCTGCTGTTGCATGGATGGGTGAAAGGCGAATGGCGGAAGACGGAAACGGGAAGGCGGGCGAGGTTTTATTCGCTGACAGTGGCGGGGCGGAAGCAGCTGGGGCTGGAAGTTACGCAATTCGAACGGATGATGGCGGCGATCGGGCGAGTGGTGGAAGGAGCATGAGGATGGAGACCTTCAAGAGGTGGCTGCGGAAGGCGACGATGTTGATGCGACGGGAAAAATTCGATGCGGAATTGCGGGAAGAGATGGAGTATCACCGCGAGCGGGCCGCGCAGCAACTGAAGGGCGATGGATTGGAGGAGAGAGACGCGGAGCATGCGGCGCAGCGACAGTTCGGAAACACGCTGCGGGCGCAGGAAACGAGCCGGGAAGTTTTCGCGTTTGGATTCGAAACTTTCGCGGCGGACCTGCGATTCGCGGTGCGGCAATTGCGGAAGAACCCGGGCTTCGCGGCGACGGCGGTAGCGGTGCTGGCGCTAGGGGTGGCGGCCAGCGTGGCGATATTTGGATTTGTGGATGCGGCATTGATCAAGCCGCTGCCGTACAGGGATGCGGAGAAACTGGTCGGCGTATATGAACGAGCGGCGATCATTCCGCGTTCGAACCTTTCCTATTTCGATTATCTGGACTGGAAGAGCCAAAACCGGGTTTTTACCTCGCTGGAAGCGTGGAGCGGCACGGGATATTTGTTCCGAACGTCCGAAGGATTGCAACCAGTGCCCGGAGCGCGGGTGAGTGCAGGATTTTTCCGAATGCTGGGAGTGCAGCCGGCGCTGGGAAGAGACTTTGCAGCGGGCGAGGACGCGCGAGGAGGGCCGCGGCTGGTGATGCTGAGTTTTGCGGGGTGGCAGCGGTGGTTCGGAGGGAGGACGGACGTGATAGGGCAGAAGGTGACGCTCAGCAACGAGCCGTACACGGTGATCGGAGTGCTGCCGAAGGAATTTCAGTTCGCGTTGCGGGGCCAAGCGGATTTCTGGGCGAGTGTGACCGGCGATAACCAGTGCGAAGAGCGGCGGAGCGCCACAACTTGTGGGGGATCGGAAGACTGAAGGATGGAGTGACGGTAGCGATGGCGGAAGCGGAAATGAAATCGATCGCCCGCCAACTGGAGGTGCAATACCCAGAGTCGAATCGAGATCAAAGCGCCACGGTGATTGCGCTGAGCGAAAATATCGTGGGAGACATCCGGCCGATCCTGCTGGTGCTGCTGAGCGGAGCGGGATTGTTGCTGCTAATTGCGTGCGTGAACGTGGTGAGCCTGCTACTGGCGCGTTCGGAGAGCCGGCGGCGGGAAATTGCGGTACGAAACGCGCTGGGAGCTTCCTGGACGCGGCTGATGAGGCAGTTCGCGACGGAAGGGCTGGTGCTGGTGGCGCTGGCGGGGGCAGCGGGAGTGGCGCTGGCCGGCTGGACGATGCGATTGCTGACCACGCTGCTGATTCCCGAGGATGCGTTTGCGCGAATGCCGTACCTGGCGGGCGTCGGACTGAACAAGCACGTGCTGATTTTTGCGGGGGCCCAATTGGCGCTGGCGGCGGTGCTGTTTGCGCTGGCGCCGCTGGTGCGCATGCGGCTCGGCGATGTGCGCGACGGCCTGGCGGAAGGCGGGCGCGGGTCAGGCGGGCGAATGTGGAGACGATTCGGAGCGAACCTGGTAGCGGTGGAACTGGCGACAGCGGTAGTGCTGCTGGTGGGGGCAGGACTGCTGGGGAAGAGTTTCTACCGGCTGTTGCACGTGGACCTGGGGATAGACGCGACGCACCTGGCGACGCTGGACGTGGGCGTGCCGGACGTGCTGTATCCGAAAGCGGAACAGCAAGTCTTGCTGGCGCACCGATTGATGGAGCGGGTGGAGGAGGTGCCGGGGGTGAAGGCGGCGGCGCTGGCATCTTTGTCGCCGTTGAGCGGCAACGGCAATACGGACTGGATTCGGATCGTGGGCAAACCGTATAGCGGCGGACATATCGAGGTAAATCAACGGGACGTGACGCCGGATTACCTGAAGGCGGTGCAGGCGAGACTGATCATCGGGCGGTTCTTCACGGCGGCGGATGACGCGACGAAAAAGCACGTGGTGGTGATCAACAAGAAGCTCGCGGAGGAATATTTTCCGGGAGACGATCCGATCGGGCAGAAGTACGGAGACGTGACGCTGAAGCCGGAAAGCATGGTGGAGATCGTGGGCGTGGTGGACAACATACGCGAGGGATCGCTGGACGATCCCATCTGGCCGGCGGAATACCGGCCCTTCGACCAGTCCGCGGATACGTTCTTTTCGGTGCTGGTGCGAACGGAGCAGGACGACAAGTCGATGCTGGCGCCGATCGCAGCGGCAGTGCGGGAGGTCGAGCCGAACAGCGGAATCGTGAGCGCGGTGACGATGAGCGACAAGATGGAGCAGTCGCAAACGGCGTACCTGCACCGGTCGTCCACGTGGGTGGTTGGCGGCTTTGCGTGCATGGCCACATTTCTGGGAGTGATCGGACTGTATGGAGTGATTTCCTATTCGGTGAGCCAGCGGACGCGAGAGATCGGGGTACGGATGGCGCTGGGAGCGCCGAAGCCGGTGGTCTACCGGATGATTTTGTGGGAAGCGGGGCGGGTGACGGCGATCGGCATCGTGTGCGGGCTGATGTGCGCGGTGCTGGCGGCGACGGCGATGCGGACGCTGCTGTTCGGAGTGGAAACGTGGGACGTGCCGACGCTGGCGGGAGTGGCGGCGCTGCTGGGAATTTTTGCGTTGTGCGCGGCGTTCGTGCCGGCGAGGCGGGCGGCGGGGCTCGATCCAGCGGTGGTGCTGCGGGCCGAGTAGGCGGCGGCAAGGACGGCTAGGCCAGAACAGTGGAGCGCGAGGGTTGTGACACGCGCGGCTCGACGGCGGCCGCCGTTAGTTCGTTGCGCCTGGCGTAGAAGATAAGAGCGACGCCGATGCCGGCGAGCGCGAGGCCGGCGCCGAATTCGGTGGTCCAGAGATCGGTGAGGCGGCCGGGACGAGTCTGGGCGTCGTAAAACGCCTGCACGAAAAGATTGTGGCTGGCGTGGAGGATCATCCCGGTCCAGACGCTGCCGGACTTCAGGCGCATCCAGGCGAACAGGAAGCTGATTCCCAGAACCATCACCGAGAAACATACGACGGAATACCAGACCGGCCCGCCGCCGTGATAGTCCGCACCGAAAATGAGAGGGTAGTGCCAAAGCGTCCATACCGCGCCGCTGAAGAGGGCGGCGCGCGGAAACGAAGTGATTTTGGCGAGTTGCGGGACCAGGAAGCCGCGCCAGCCGAGCTCTTCGCCAAGCGCGGAAATGCAGGAGTTGGCGACGCCGACGGTGGCGAGAAACAGGAAAAACGTCGGGAGCGCAGCGCCACGCGGGAGCTGAGGAAAGCGATGCAGGAAGGCGGCAAGGGAGCGATTGTCCGAGTTGAAGTAACCGAGCAGCCAAACGGGCAGGTACACGATGCTGGAATAGACGAGAGGGATCCAGTAGCTGGCGAATTGAAATTTGGTGCGGCCCCAGCCGAGTCCGATGCCGCGCAGGTTGCCTTGAAAGGCGAAGCGAGTGAGGAGACCGGACACGCCGGGACACCACATGAGACCGAGGATCAACAAGCCGGGACTTTGAGAGGCATGCGAACGGCGAATGACGAGGAGATAGAAGATGGAGCTGAGCGCCGCGGTCAGGAGGATGTAGGTAAGGATGGAGAGTTTAGTGCGGCGAACGCTTTCGGCGGAAATGTCGGGCATGCAGCCCTCCTGAATTGGCGGGACTATAGCGCAATTGAAGGGGAAACCGAATGGCGGAAACGGGATTGCAGGGGGGGGAGGATGAGAGGTTAGCTGAGCCAGCGCTCAGCCCTTTTTAAGAAAGGTAAGGAGGCCGAAATCCGGGTATGGCGTGGTGAAGATTGAGGTAGTCTCTAGCAGGTTGGCGAAAGAGGAAAAGCGGGTCGTGTAGGGCCGTTGTTGCAGGATTGTTTGGAGAGGAGGAGGCGATTGCGACGGGCGACATGGTTGAGGTGAGAATGCCGGCGGCACTGTCGGAAGCGGTACAGGAGAAGAAAAAGGCGGCGCTGCTGAGCGTGGGCTCGGCGCTGATATTGGTGTCGCTGAAGTCTTTTCTGGTGCTGAGGACGGGAAGCCTGGGTGTGTTGTCGGAAGCGCTGCACTCGGGGCTGGACCTGGTGGCGGCGGTGATTACGTTTCTATCGGTGCGAGTGTCGGACCAGCCGGCGGATGAAAGGCATCCGTATGGTCACGGGAAATTCGAGAATTTTTCGGCTTTCGTGGAGACGGGACTGCTGGCGCTGACGGCGCTGTACATCATTTATGAAGCATTCGACCGGCTGTTTTTCCGGAGCGTACATATCGCGCCGAGCGTGACGGCCATCTTAGTGCTGGGGGTGGCGCTGGGAATCGACGTGACGCGAGCGCGAACACTGGCGTATGTCGCGAAGAAACATGCGAGCGAAGCGTTAGAAGCGGATGCGCTGCATTTTTCGACGGACGTATGGAGCACGATGGTAGTGATCGCGGGAATCGGGCTGGTGTGGGCGGGAGAAACGTGGAACGTGCCGGCACTGGTTTACGCGGATTCGATCGCGGGGCTGGCAGTGGCGGCGGTGATCTTGTGGGTAGGATCGCAACTGGGGAGGCGAACGCTGGAAGCGCTGCTGGACGTGGCGCCGGAAGGATTGCAGCAGCGGATCGCGCGCGAGGTGGCGCAGATGGAGGGAGTGCTGGACGTGGACCGCGTGCGGGTGCGGCGAGCGGGCAACCGGCACTTTGTGGACGCCACGGTGAGCGTGGCGCGGACGGCGAGCCTGGAGCAGGTGCATGCGCTGAGCGATGCCATCGAAAAGCGGGTGGGGGAAATCGTGCCTTCCGACGTGATGGTGCACGCGGAGCCGCGAGCGCCGCAAGGCGAACACTTGTTCGAATCGATTCGCGCGGTAGCGCAGCGGTTGGGGCTGGCGATCCACGACTTGAGCGCGCTACAGCAGCAGGGGCGGCTGTTCGTGGAGTTGCACCTGGAAGTGGACGAGAACCTGAGTTTGCAGGATGCGCACCGGCAAGCGACAGAGCTGGAAGTGGGGATTCGCCAACTGCGGGACGGGCCGATCGACGTGAACATCCACATTGAGCCGCTGGGGAAACATATCGGGACGCCGGAAGTGGCGGGCGGAGAGATGCGGCAACTGGAGCGGGCGATCGAGGAGTTCCTGAACGGATTGGCGGCGGAATACGACGAACTGGTGAATTGCCACGATGTGAGCGTGCGGCAAGTGGAACACCGGATCCTGGCGTCGTGCCACTGCACGATGAAAGGGACGCTGCCGATCACGCAGATCCATGATGTGACGGCGGCGCTGGAGGATCGAGTGAAGGAGAAGTTTCCGCAAGTGCACCGGGTGACGATCCATCCGGAGCCTCCGGGAGAGAGCTAGGGATTTGCCATTTAAAATGGCATTTGGTATCATAAATGGCATGGAAATCAAGATTGATCAGGCTGGACGAATCGTACTTCCGAAGAAGGTGCGGGAGAGACTACGGCTGAAAGCCGGAAGCGCACTTCAACTGGAAGAAAAACCGGATGGACTTGTGCTGCGTCGCGCGGAACAAGGCGCGTCATTGATTTGTTCCGATGGGGTGTGGGTGCATCAGGGCAAGGCGCCGCGCGGATTTGTGTGGAACAGCGTGGTCGATGACGTTCGGGATGAATATCTGGAAGAAGCGTCCGGATTGTGAAAACGTACTTCGACACAACCGTGCTGGTGGCGGCCTGTATCGCGAACCATCCTCATCACGGCCCGGCGGTAATGGCGTTACGCGATGTGGTCGAGAAAAAGAGGCAGGGGTACGCGAGCGCGCATGGACTGGCAGAGTTTTTTGCCGTATTGACGAAGGCCCCGTTTACTCCACCGATTTTTCCAAGCGAAGCCTGGAAGTTGCTTTCCGAAAACATTCTCAAGAATTTTGAGGTAGTAGATCTGAATGCCAAGGAATACCGGGAGGCAATTCGGAGTTGCGCGGAAAATGGATGGGCGGGCGGGAGAGTCTACGACGTGCTGCACATACACAGCGCACAGAAAGCAAGTTGCGACCGGATCCTAACATTCAATGTGCGGCACTTCCAGCAGCTGGCACCGGAGTGGCGGGAGAGAGTGGCAAGTCCCTAGTCCGGCTAGCGAGCCGGGAGCGATGGAGGGGAAGGGGCAGGCGGACGGCGAAACGCGAAGGCGGCGAGAGCGAGAAGAGCCGGATAGCAAACGAGGACGTAGCGAGGTTCGGGAGTTTCGAGAGTGGTGAGGAATGCGGTGCGGATGATGAGGAAGGCGGCGAGGAGACAGAGCGCGGAACGGACGGCGGGGCTATTGCGCCAGAGACGACGAGCACCGACAAGGGCGAGCGCGAGATAGGCGATATTGAGGAAGAAGAAGAGCACAGTGACTGATTGATCGAGCTTGTCGTCTTGCCAGGATTGTACGAGCGGGAAAACGGCGCCAGAAACGGGAATGAGCTCGATGCGCGGAGTGAACCACAGGGTGACGGCGCGGGCCGCGGGAAGCCAAAGATAAGTGCGAAGAGGGTGGCGTGCAGTGCGCTCGCGAGCCAAGCGAGCGAAGGCGGCGTCTTCTTCGGCGGTTAGAGTGAGGTCTTCGTTATAGGGTTGAAGGATGGAAGCGACGCGAGCGCGCTCTTCCGGAGTGTCAAAGGCACGGGCGGGAAGGTCATCGATATTGATGGATTCGCCGTTGAGCTTCCAAGGCACGAGATAGACTTCGCGGAAGCGGTACAGCCAGGTTTTCTCCCAACTCATGAAGCCGTAAGGGATGAGCTCGCCCGGAAGATTGGAATTTTTCGGGGCGAGGGGCTGAAACTCGTGGAGAGTGACGGCGTTGCGAATGGTCCAGGGAACCAGAGGGGCAAGACAGAAGACGGCCATGACGAGAGCCGC
Source organism: uncultured Acidobacteriota bacterium (assembly GCA_963819745.1). Taxonomy (GTDB): domain Bacteria; phylum Acidobacteriota; class Terriglobia; order Acidiferrales; family UBA7541; genus Acidiferrum. Next base: position 337,204 of record CAWFXG010000019.1, read on the forward strand.
GATTGCGAGTCGCGAAACTTCGCGCTGAAGGAAGAGGATGAAGACGAGAACGAGGGTAGCGGCGACCAGAAGCAGCGGGGATTCCGGACGAAACAGAGTGCAGAGACCGACGAGTAGACCGGCAAGCGCAGCGAGGTAGCGGTAATCGTTGGCGCGGGGCCAAAACTGCTTGACGAGGAACCAGCCGTTGTTACGAACGCGGGTAACGAGGAGGCAAAGGGGCAGGAGGGCGGCGGTGGTGAAGAAGGTGGCGAAGACTTCGGTGAGGGGAACGGCGGTGTAGTTGGCGGTGAAGGGGCAGAGGGCGGTGAGCCAGAGAGCGGCAAGGAAAACCGGGCGAGGATTGGCGCGCTCATCGACGATGAGCAGTAGAGTGGAGGCGAGGAAGGCAGCCAGGAGACAGGTGAGAAGATCAACAGGAATTTGCGCAAGCATAACGGCGACGTGAGCGCCATCGCCGGTGCGGCCGGTGAGGGCGTAGATGACGGCGAGGAAGGCGGGGTAGCCGGGCATGCGGAGGTCAACCGGAGTGACCTGGCCAAAGACTTCCATGGCGTAGGCGTGGCGATGGAGCCAGTTGTCCGCCATTTGTTCGTACAGAACGGCATCGCCGGAGGCGGCGGGAAGACGAAGAACGAAGAAGAGCCGAAGGAAAAGTCCGGCGACGAGCGGGACAAAAGAGCTGGAGAAAATTCGCTTCATCAACGGAACGCATCTTACAATAGGGCAGACGAAAACAGGCAGACGGATCCGGTCAATCCCCCCGAGCGATTCCCAAGCATGCCTGCAGGTTGAAAGGCCAGATGAAGGAACGAGGACCAATTTTTTACGACGCGCAGCGAGTGCGCTGGCGGCGGACGCGGCGAGTACTGGAAATATCAGGCGCGCTGCTGACGCTGCTGCTGGCGTATTTCTTCGTGAATATCGCGGCGAGCGTGGAACTGCCGGCGGGACTACTGCCGGATACGAGGCCGATCTACCACGCGCTGAAACTGAAACTGAAGCCGAAGCAGAAAGCGGTGACGGTGCGCGAAGGGCGCAAGAGGAGGGTGGCGAACCTGGGCAAGGTACCCGCAAGCTATGATCCGCTGCGGGCGGCGTTTTACGTGAGCTACGACGCGAACAGCCTGGCGTCGCTGAGGAGACACTACAAGGATCTGGACGTGCTGATTCCGGAGCAACTGCACGCAGTGACCGCGGACGGCGCGCTGACGATCGTGGACGACGTCCGATACCAGACGGTGAAGACGAGCCCAACACAGGCGATATCACTGCTGAAGGACGACAAGCTGCACCGGTGGATGAAGTCGGCGAATGTGGATTTGCCGATCATGGGGCTGTTGAATAATTACGATGGGTCGGCGTGGAGATCGAAAGAACTGGCGGAGATGCTGGCGAAGCCGGGGTCGAGGGCGAACCTGATTCGGGACGTGGTGGAGTACGCGGTACAGGCCCGCGAGTACGGAATCGTGGTGGACTTCGAGGAAGTGCCACTGACAAGCCAGGGGCATTTTCACGAATTTGTAGCGGCGCTGGGCCCGGCGCTGCATGCGGTGGGACTGAAGCTGATGGTCGCGCTGCCAGCGCGGGACGACGAATACGACTACAAGTTTTTCGGGAAGGAATGCGACGCGATCGTGCTGATGAACTACGACCAGCACTGGCAGACATCGCCGCCGGGACCAATCGCGGCGCAGGACTGGTTCGTGGAGAACCTGCGGCAAGTGATGGAAATAGTGCCAGCGCAAAAGATCGTGGTGGGCATCGCGAATTATGCGTACGACTGGCCGGCGGCGGTAAACAAGAAATGGCTGGCGTCACCGTTCAGCGTGCAAGAGGCACTGCTGCACGCGTCGGAGTCGGAAGCAGACGTGGAATTCGATTCCGCGTCGCTGAATCCACACTATTCGTATGTGGACGACAACAATCGAGTGCATCAAGTGTGGATGCAGGACGCGGTGACGGCCTATAACCAGTTGCGGGCGGCAGAGCGAATGGGAGTGCAAGGGACGGCGCTGTGGCGGCTGGGGCAAGCGGACACTTCGCTGTGGCCGATCTGGGACGCGACGCGGCCGGACGATGCGATCCGGGACAAGTTGAAAGACCTGGCACCGGGACCGGACCTGATACTGGAAGGGAACGGAGACGTCTGGCATTTTATCGACACACCAAAACGCGGGACGCGAAGCTTCGAATACGACAAGACCACGGACCTATTCACGGACGAGTCCTACGACGCGTACCCGCTATCCTACGACATCGACCAGATCGGGTATGCGAAGAAGAAAATCGCGCTGACGTTCGACGACGGGCCGGACGGGCGCTGGACGCCTAAGATCCTGGACATTCTGAAGGAAAAGAAGGTGCCGGCGGCTTTTTTCGTGATCGGAGTGGACGCCAGCCAGTGGCCCGAACTATTGAAACGGGAGTACCGCGAAGGCCACGAGATCGGGAATCACACGTATACGCATCCGAATTTTGACGATACCTCTAAGACGCAACTACGGTGGGAGCTGAACCTGACGCAGAGGCTGATCGAAAGCACGATCGGGGTGAAGTCGATCTTGTTCCGGCCGCCGTTCGGGATCGATCACCAGCCGGAATACGCGGAAGAAGTGGCACAACTGCCGACCGCGCAGGAGATGGGCTACCTGATCGTCGGACAAAAGATCGATCCGCACGACTGGCGGCAGGTGGACGGGAAGCAGGTGCCAGCGCAGGAAATTGTGGATGGAGTGCTGCGGCAAGCGGACGAGGGAAACATCGCGCTGTTTCACGACGGAGGAGGGGACCGGAGCCAGACGGTGATCGCACTGCCGAAGATCATCGATGCACTGCGAGCGCAGGGATATGAGCTGGTTTCGGTGTCGGACCTAATCGGAAAGACGCGAGCGCAAGTAATGATGCCGCTGACGCCGGAAGAAAGGCTGGGGGCGAGGGCAGACGGATTCATTTTCACGCTGTACCGGTGGTTCCGGGTGTGGATCGGGACGATCTTTGTCGTAGGCATCGTGCTGGTAAGCGGAAGAGCGCTGGTAATCGGGCTGCTGGCGCTGATTGAGAAGCTGAGGCCGGATGCGATCGTGGCGCCCGACCCGATGCCAAGCGTGACGGTAGTAATCCCGGCGCACAACGAGGAAGACGTGATCGTGCAGACGGTGACGTCGGTGCTGGCGTCGGACCTGCAGCCGCTGCGAGTGACGGTGGTGGATGACGGGTCCGCGGATGCGACTGGCGACTTGCTGGAGAAGCATTTCGGACAAGATTCACGGGTACGAATTATCCGACAGGTGAACCGAGGGAAAGCGTTGTCCTTGAGCCGGGCAATCGCGGAGGCCAAGACGGAGATTGTAGTGACGATCGACGCGGACACGGAGGTCGAGCCGGACGCGATCGGAAAATTGCTGAGGCACTTCGGGGACCCGACAGTGGGGGCGATGGCCGGAAACGTGAAGGTGGGCAACCGGTCAAGATGGCTGACGCGTTGGCAGGCCCTCGAATACATCACGAGCCAAAACCTGGAGAAGCGGGCGTTCGATCTGCTGAACTGCATCACGGTGGTGCCGGGTGCGCTGGGAGCGTGGCGGAAAGAAGCGATCGAGGCGGCCGGAGGGATCTCGGCAGAGACGGTAGCGGAAGATGCGGACCTGACGATAGCAATCCGGCGGTTAGGCTGGCGAATCGGATACGACGAAGAGGCAATTGCGTGGACCGAAGCACCGGAGACAGCAGCGGTGCTGGTGAGGCAGAGATTCCGGTGGACGTTCGGGACGCTGCAGGCGTTCTGGAAACACAGCAATACGCTGTTCCGACCGAAGTACGGAACATTGGGGTGGATCGCGCTGCCGAATATTTTCGTGTTCCAACTGGCGTTGCCGCTGATTTCGCCGATTATCGACCTGTTGTTTTTCGGGTCGATCCTGTTGTGGGTGCTGGGATCGAGGATCCCGCGGCTGCCGCAATTGTGGACGACGGCAGATGTGGAGAAGTCGGTATTCTTTTTTCTGGGATTCCTGCTGATCGATGTGCTGACGTGCGTGGTGGCGTTCGCACTGGAGCGCAAAGAAGACTGGACGCTGCTGATACCGGTACTGCTGCAGAGGTTCTATTACCGGCAATTAATGTACGTGGTGTTGTTCCGGTCGGTGAAAGAAGCGGTGAGCGGAAGGCCGGTAGGCTGGCGGGGAGTGGAGCCGGACGCGCCGCGGATGGCGCCGGCTTAGGGCGAGATGCTCACGAAAGTCCACGGGTTACGTCGGAAGAATCAGGCTGGCTCGGGCTACCAGGTTGAGGGAAGCAAGGGGCGGGGTGGACGATATTTCGGTGATTTTCACAGCGGGGACAGTTGATGTAGGATTGACGTTCTGCTGGAGGAGGATTCCATGAGCACGACCTTCACCTTGAACGGGAAAAACCAAACAGTAGACGTCAGCCCAGACATGCCGTTGTTGTGGGTGCTGCGAGACACGCTGAACATGACCGGCACGAAGTTCGGGTGCGGCATGGCGCTGTGCGGGGCATGCACGGTGCACATCAACGGAGAAGCGGCGAGATCCTGCCAGACGGCGATTTCGAGCGTGGCGGGAAAGAAGGTAACGACGATCGAGGGGCTGTCCGCGGACGGGACACACCCGGTGCAACAAGCGTGGATCGCGGAAGACGTGCCGCAATGCGGCTATTGCCAGTCCGGACAGATCATGTCTGCAGTGGCGCTACTTACGAAGAAACCCAATCCCAGCGATGCGGACATCGATGATGCGATGAGCGGCAACATCTGCCGGTGCGGAACGTACCAGCGAATCCGCAAAGCGATTCATCGCGCCGCAGCGTCGCATTCCAGCAAAGCCAAGTCCGCGTAACAAAATTTACTGCCTAAAAATTCATCGAGGTGTGCCATGGCGACTTCTTCCGTATTGAAGCGGCGGGATTTCTTGAAGACCAGTGCCGCGGGCGGAGCCGCGCTGCTGGTGGGTTTTCACTTGCCGGGGTTGGCGAAGGATCCGGCGGAAGATCAAGAGAAGAAGCAGGTGAATCCGTTTAACGCGTGGGTGCGGGTGACGCCGGATAACCAGGTGACGCTGATCCTGGGGAAGTCCGAGATGGGGCAAGGGATCATGACGGCGCTGCCGATGATCCTGGCGGAAGAGCTGGGCGTGGAATGGAAGCAAGTGAGAGTGGAGCAGGCGCCGACTAATCCGGCGATCTATGACCACGGGACAGGCGGGAGCGGAAGCGTGGCGTCCTCGTGGTTGCCGATGAGGCAGGCAGGAGCTGCGGCGCGCGAGATGCTGATAACAGCGGCAGCGCAACACTGGAATGTGAACCCGGATACGTGCAAGGCGCAAAAGGGCGGCGTGCTGCACGGAGCGCGAAATCAATTTTTGACCTACGGGGAACTGGCGCCGGAAGCGGCGAAACTGCCGGTGCCGGATCTGAACAAGGTGCCGCTGAAGAACGCGAACGATTTCACAATTGTGGGTCACGACCACAACCGATTCGAAGCGCTGGCGAAATCGACGGGAACGGCGAAATTCGGGATCGATTCGCGGATGCCGGGAATGCAGTATGCGGTGATCGCGCGATGCCCGGTATTTGGCGGGAAGCTGGCGAGTTATGACGCGACGAAGGCCAAGGAAGTGGCGGGCGTGAAGGATGTGATCGCGATCGAACCGGTTAGCCAGGGGGCATTCACTGCCGGCGGAGTGGTGGTGATCGCGGACAATTCGTGGGCGGCGATCCAAGGAAGGAAAGCGCTGGAGATCAAGTGGGATGAAGGACCGAACGCGGGGGAATCCAGCGCGCTGTTGCGAGAACACTTCGTAGAGAATGCGAAGAAGGCGGGCAAGGTGGTGCGCAGCGACGGGGATGCGGACGCGGCGCTGGCGGCGGGAGCAAAAAAGGTCGATGTAGTGTACGAATTGCCGTTCGCGGCGCATGCGTGCATGGAGCCACTGAACTGCGCGGTGCACATCCGGCCGGACGGAGCGGAGGCGTGGGTAGCGACGCAGGCGCCGCAATGGGCGCAGGACATCATCGTGGGCGTGTCCAAGCTGCCGCGAGAGTCCGTGGTGGTGCACACGACGCTGATGGGCGGAGGATTCGGGCGACGGTATCAAGGTGACTTCGTGATGGAGGCGGCGCAGGTAGCGAAGGCTACCGGCAAGGCGGTGATGGTGCTGTGGACGCGAGAGGACGATATGCAGCACGATTTTTACCGTCCGGCGTCGTATCACCACATGCAGGGAGCAGTGGACGAGCAGGGCAACGTGACGGCATGGAAGCACTTCCAGACTTCGACATCGATCGCGGCGGTATGGGACAAGGATGGCGCGGAAAAGCCGGAGGGGAGCGAATTCGCGACGGCGGCGTTCATTCCGTACAGCACGAAGAATTTTCGAGTGGAATACACGCTGGCAAAATCGGGAGTGCCGCGGGCGTGGTGGAGGTCGGTAGAACATTCGAGCAGCGGATTCGTGGTGGAGACATTCGTGGACGAATTGGCCGCAGCGGCGGGCGCGGACCCACTGGCGTTTCGACTGAAACTGATCGGCGAAACGCGAAAGGTGCCGGATTTTACAAATGCGGAAGATAAGCCACTGGATACGGGAAGGCTCAAGGGGGTGTTGAACCTGGCGGCGGAGAAAGCCGGTTGGGGCAAGCCGCTGCCGAGCGGAGTGTTTCGCGGGATCGCGGGATATTACTCGTTCGAATCTTATACCGCGGCGGTGGCCGAGGTGAGCGTGAAGGACGGCCAGGTGAAGGTGCATCGAATCGTGTACGCGGTGGATTGCGGGAGGCCGGTGAATCCGAACGGAATCGAGGCGCAAGTAGAGAGCGCCTGCATTTACGGGCTGTCGGCGCTGATGAAAGATTCGATCACGATCGAACGCGGTCGCGTGCAACAGGCGAACTTCAACGATTACGACATGCCGCGGATGAACGAGATACCGAAAATCGAGGTGCACATCGTTCCGAGCACGGAGGCGCCCACTGGCATCGGGGAGCCGGGATTACCGGTAATTGCGCCGGCGGTGTGCAACGCGGTGTTTGCGGCGACGGGCAAGCGAGTGAGACGGCTGCCGATTCGCAAGGAAGAGTTCGCCTAAGAAATTTCATAAAAACGACAGCGTGTCCGCACGCGGGTTAAATTTTCCGACCAACCAGGAAGCAGGCTAGGCACCGAGAGCAGCGTGGATGCAGAATAGCGCGTGCTTTCCGGCTTGACCATTGCGGGCATGCTTTGCCTGGCTATCTGGGTGTACCTGACGCTGGCCCGCGGATGGTTCTGGCGGGTGTGCGAGTTCGAAGACAATTCCAAGACATGGGAGCTGCAGGGGAAGGCGCCAAGCGTCGTGGCGCTGGTGCCGGCACGGAATGAGGCAGCGACGATCGGAGCGACGGTGGCTGCTTTGGCGCGCCAGGACTACGATGGAAAGTTTTGGGTGCTGGTGGTGGATGATCATAGCGCGGATGGAACGGCGCTAATCGCAGCACAAGCGGCGCGGGAAGCGAATGCGGAAGGGACAGTACGAGTTTTCGAGGCGACGGAATTGGCGGAGGGTTGGACGGGGAAACTGTGGGCGTTGAATGAGGGAGTTCGAAATGCAGGTGAGCCAGAATATTACTGGCTGACAGACGCGGACGTGGTGCATGCGCCGGGCACCTTGCGAAAACTGGTGGGCAGGGCGGAGCGCGACGAACTGGAACTGGCGTCCTTGATGGTGCTGCTGCGAGCGAAGACAGTGCCGGAACGATTGCTGATCCCAGCCTTTCTGTTCTTTTTCCTGAAGTTATATCCGCCTCGATGGACGGAGGATCCGAGGGCACGGACAGCGGGGGCCGCGGGAGGCTGCGCGCTGTTGCGACGTGCCGCCCTAGAGGGGATCGGAGGATTTGCGGCGATCCGCGGCGAGGTGATTGACGATTGCGCGCTGGCCGCGGCAGTCAAGCGGAGCGGAGGGGGGATCTGGATGGGCCTGACACGCGACAGCGCAAGCCTGAGGGCGTACGGGTCATTCGCGGAAATACGCGACCTGATTGCGCGGACGGCGTTTACGCAGTTGGGTTATTCGGTATGGCTGTTGCTGGGGACGGTGGTGGGGATGGCGCTGACGTATTTGGTGCCAGTGGCGTTGCTGTTTGCAGCAGGTTGGGAGCCGAGGATGTTGGGGCTGGGAACCTGGTGCTTGATGACGGGACTGTATTGGCCCACGGTGCGGTTTTACCGGTTGCCGGGGTGGTGGGCGATGTTGTTGCCCGCGGCAGCCGCGTTTTATTTGTATGCGACATCGCTATCGGCGGCGCGGTTCTGGGTCGGGCGCGGCGGATACTGGAAGGGCCGTGCACAAGCGCAACGGCGAAGCTGAGGAACCGGTAGTACCATGGCTTTTCGACGCAGGTTTGGTAGACTGGAGAGGTTGAGGTACAGGGCTGTATCCCGAACAAGGGAACGGTACCGGAGGCCGAAATGAGCGTTGTTCCCAAGGCGGGCAGCGGAAAAGTCACCGTGCCCGAGTTACTGCAGCGGAAGTCCTCAGCTGCGGAATCCGATTCCCAATCCAAGAAGATCGTGTGCGTGACGGCGTACGACTATCCATCGGCGCGCCTGGCGGACGAAGCCGGCGTGGACGTGTTGCTGGTGGGCGACTCGCTGGCCATGGTGGCGCTGGGGTACGACAGCACGCTGCCGGTGACGATTGAAGAAATGTTGCACCACACACGAGCGGTCCGGAGGGGCACGCGGCGAGCACTAATGGTGTCGGATATGCCGTACGGGAGTTATCACACGGATTCCGCGGAATCGCTACGGAATGCGGTGCGCTTCGTGAAAGAGGCGGGCGCGGAGGCGGTGAAAGTGGAAGGTGGAGAGCGAAGGCTGGAGCTGATTTCGCGGTTGACCGAGGCGGAAATTCCGGTGATGGGGCACGTGGGATTGACGCCGCAGTCTGTAAACGCGATGGGCGGATACCGGGTCCAGGGAAAGACCGCCGATGCGGCGGAACAATTGATGCGGGACGCGCGAGCGGTGGAAGCGGCGGGAGCCTTTGCGGTGGTGCTGGAGGCGGTGCCCAGAGAGCTGGCAGCACAGATTACGCAGGACTTAAGGATTCCGACGATCGGAATCGGCGCTGGCCCGGACTGCGACGGACAAATCCTGGTGATGCACGATTTGCTGGGATTGACATTTGGGCCGACACCAAAATTTACGAGGCAGTACGCGAACGCCGGAGAATTGATTTCGAATGCACTGAGGGAATATTGCAAGGACGTGCGCGAAGGAAGTTTTCCGTCGGATGCGGAGTCTTACCATGCGGGCCAGGTGGTCAACAGCCACAAGACAATCCATATCGATTGCTAGGCGGGGTGAAGTCTTGCAGATCAAGGAAGCGAAATGACACCTGAAGAAATGGTGCAGCTGTACGAATACAATGCGTGGGCAAATCACAGGTCACTTGAGGCGGCGGACAAGCTGACAGCCGAACAGTTCACGAAGGCACTGGGATCAAGTTTTACGTCGATGCGGGACACACTGGCGCACATCTATGGGGCGGAATGGATCTGGCTGGAGCGATTTCAGGGAAGATCGCCCGCTTCGCTGCCCGACGGCAGCGAATTCGCAGATGTGGCGAGCCTGCGGACGAAATGGGGAGAGCTCGAGATGCGGCTGATGAACTTCGTGAAGAGTGCGAAACAGGCTGATCTGGAGCGGGTGTTCGAATACAAGACATTGAGGTTCGGGGTATACCGGAACCCGTTGTGGCAATCGATGCAGCACGTGGTAAACCACGGGACGTATCATCGAGGGCAGGTCACAACCATGCTGCGCCAACTGGGAGCGCAGCCAGTACTGACGGACCTGATGCATTTCTATCGCGAGCGCGCGGTGGCGGCCGGCGCGAACCCAGGGTAATCCTGCAAAAATCGTGGAAACGATACGAACGATAGCGTGGATGAAAGAGTTCGCGCGGCGGGCGCAGGCGGAGGATCGCATCTGCGGCCTGGTGCCCACGATGGGCGCGCTGCACGCGGGGCATATGGCGCTGGTGGAACGAGCGAAGGAGGAATGCGACGCGGTAGTCGCGTCGATCTTCGTGAACCCGAAACAGTTCGGTCCTAAAGAGGATCTAGCCAAATACCCTCGAACATTGGGCCAAGACCTGGAGAAACTGGAAGCGGCAGGAGTAGATGTGGTGTTTGTTCCAGAAGCCGCGGAGATGTATCCGAAGGGATTTCGAACGTATGTGAACGTGGAAGGGTTAAGCGAGCGGCTGGAGGGGAGTTCGCGGCCGGGACATTTTCGAGGCGTGACCACGGTAGTGCAGAAACTTCTGGAAATCGTGAAGCCGACGAAAGCGTATTTCGGGAGGAAGGACGCACAGCAGGCGAGAATCATTGCGCAGATGAGCCAAGACCTGAATCTGGACAGCGAGATCGTGGCGTGCCCGATCGTGAGGGAACCCGATGGGCTAGCGTTGTCGTCGCGGAATGCGTATTTGGATGGGGAAGAGCGAAAGGCGGCGACGATACTGTACCGGGCGCTGCAAGCGGCGAAGAGCGAAGTAGAAGAGGGAGCACGGGACGCGCTAGGAGTGCAGACCGCGGCACGGCGAATGCTGGAGAAGGAGCCACTCGCAGCCGTGGACTATGTAGAGGTAGCGGATGCGGAGACATTCGAAGGTGTGAGCAGAATCGGGCGAGCGTGCTACGTGCTGCTGGCGGTATTCGTGGGCAAGACGCGGCTGATCGACAATTTGCTGATAGAGCCGGCGGGTGCGGGGACGGATGAGCTTATCGTAAAGTTATGAGGCGGCAATTTCCGACGATTTATCGCGAGACTACCGCTAAAACTTCCGCCGCATGGCCCTTGGCCTTCACGTTTTCCCAAACATGAGCGATTTTGCCTTGAGCATCGATGAGAAGGGTGGTGCGGGCGATGCCGTAAAAGGACCGGCCCAAGAACTTTTTGAGTCGCCAGACTCCGTAAGCCTCGAGCATCTCGTGGGAAGGATCGCTCAGCAAGGGAAAGTTCAATTTCTGTTTGATACGGAAAGCGAAAAGAGCTTTTTCCGGATCGGCGCTGGCGCCCAGGATCGCGGTACCCAGTTTTTCGAATTGCTTCTTTGCGTCACGAAACTCGGACGCTTCGGTGGTTCAACCGGGAGTATTGGCTTTAGGGTAGAAGAAGAGCACAACCTGTTTGCCGCGAAAATCGGAAAGGGCCAGATCCGCGCCCTCGTCGGTCTTCAAACGAAATTCAGGTGCCTTATCGCCGACTTTAAGCATATTTTTCTCCGTCAAAGCGGGGCCGCAGAGCAGTTCATGATAGCAATTTCCGCAGAATGTCGTTAACCACTTGCGGATTGGCCTGTCCTCGCGTGGACTTCATAACCTGACCGACAAAGAACTTAAACACGCCTTCATTGCCGGCGCGAAACTTGGCGACGTTGTCGGCATTCTTAGCGATGATCTCGCGGGCGGCCTGCTCGATGGCAGAGGTGTCGTTGATCTGCGCGAGGCCCTCGGAGGCGACGATGTCGGCCGCCGGGCGACCGGATTCGAACATGGTCGCGAAGACTTTCTTGCCGATGGCGCCAGTGATCTGGCCGGACTCGATCAGTGTGAGGAGTTCGCCCAGGGCGGAAGGCGAAACCGGGCTGGACTTAATTTCCTTGCCGGAATCGTTTAGCCTGCGCAGTAGTTCGGTTTGCATCCAATTGGCGGCATTTTTAGGGGAGACGCCAGATTTTGCGACAGATTCAAAGTAGTCGGCCAAGGGTTGGGTGGCGGCCAGAACCTCAGCGTCATATGGCGTGATGCCGTACGAGGCCACGAAGCGAGAACGCTTGGCTTTGGGCAACTCCGGCAGAGCGCGGCGAATGTCTTCGCGCCAAGCGGAGCTGATGTGGATGGGGAGAAGGTCCGGCTCTGGGAAATAGCGGTAGTCGTGGGCCTTTTCCTTCGAACGCATGGAATCCGTGCGTCCGGCGGATTGATTCCAGAGACGAGTTTCCTGGGAAATGCGGCCGCCAGATTCGACGATACCGATGTGCCGTTCGATTTCGAATTCGAGCGCTTTCTGAAGGTAGCGGAAGGAGTTCAGGTTCTTGACTTCGACCTTAGTGCCGAACTCGGAAGCGCCACGAGGGCGGATGCTGACATTGGCGTCGCAGCGGAGCGACCCTTCCTCCATGTTGCAATCGCTGACGCCGGTGTAAAGCAGGACCTGACGAAGGGTGGTGAGATAAGCATACGCCTCTTGCGGCGTGCGCATGTCGGGTTCGGAGACGATTTCGGCGAGGGGCGTACCGCAACGGTTGTAGTCGATATAAGCCTTTTGCGCGGACTGGGAAAAGCCTTCGTGAAGATTCTTCGCGGCATCCTCTTCGATGTGAAGACGGGTGATGCCGATACGCTTGCGGGTATCGCCGAGCTGGATATCGAGCCAGCCCTTGGTGGCCAGAGGCAACTCGAATTGAGAGATTTGATAGCCCTTGGGAAGATCAGGGTAGAAATAATTCTTGCGCGCAAAGCGAGAGTGCTCGTGAACGGAGCAGTTCAAGGCGAGAGAGGCCCGGGCGGCCATTTCCACGACACGCTTGTTAAGCACAGGCAGGGTTCCGGGCAAGCCGAGACAAACCGGGCAGACATTGGTGTTGGGCGCATCGCCAAAAAGAGTGGAGCAGGAGCAAAAGATTTTTGTCTTGGTGAGGAGCTGGACGTGAACTTCGAGGCCGATGACCGGCTCGTATTTGGCGAGAAGTTCCGGAGAGATGACTATCGCAGTTGGCGAAGATTTCACCATAAAGGAGCGAGAATTATAGCATCAGGGCCGACTGGGGAGGGGCAGTGGGAAGAACGCGACCGAATTGATCGACCAGCAGGACACCAACACCGACTTTTGGGGTGAGAACAGCTTGAGGAGCGAAGGTCATCGCTGGCCAGAGGTAATCCATTTCGTTTCCGAGGGCAACGGAGTGGTGGCGAGGCGCGAGAGGAGAATTCCGGGATCGCTCTCAACGATGAGCATATTGGCGTAAGCCGGACGGAGAAAGCCTTCCGTAACGGCGTGCGCGGTGAGCGAGAGGAGAGCGTCGTAATAGCCAGCTACATTGAGAATACCGCACGGTTTGCGATGAAGGCCCAACTGAAGCCAGGTCAGGATTTCGCAGAATTCCTCCCAACTGCCAAAACCGCCGGGCAAAAGGATAAAAGCATCGGCGAGGTCAGCCATCAGCGCCTTGCGCTCATGCATGGAGTCGACGACACGCAATTCGGTCAGGGAGGCGTGGGCGATCTCTTTTTCGACGAGCGCTCTGGGCATCACGCCGATGACGCTGGCGCCGGAACCAAGGACCGCGTCGGCCAGTATGCCCATGAGACCAACGCGACCGCCTCCGTAGACAAGCTGAATGCTGGAACGGGCAAGCTCACGGCCAAGCTGTGCGGCCCCTTCGGCATAGGCGGGACGAAAGCCCGTGCTCGATCCACAGAAGACGCAGAGGCGATTAATTTGCAAGGCTTCCATCGACATGTTCCCGTAGCGCCGGGCTGGAGTGCTCGGCGACAGCGAAGGCACCGAAGAAAAGGAGGACGTAGAGGGCGTCGCCTGCCAAAGTGTTCCAGAAAAACGGAAGGCCCGCGAGATAGCAGGCGCCGAGCCCGGCGACGGTGTCAGGAAAGCCACCGAGTAAGGCCCAGACGCCGAAATTGGTGACCAAGAAAAATTGCAGAGAGCCGACGAAGGTGAGCGCGGCAATTCGCGGAACGGTGCGACGACGGCGCAAGCACATGCCCAAGGCCACGCTTACGAGAAAACTGGCGTAGACGATAGGCATCAGTTTGTGAAAACCGACGAAGATGTCGCCGGCGAAGAGTGACAGCAACGGGAAGAAGACCGCGAGGCGGCGATCCTTGAGCATGGCGCCGGAGAACAAGGCCATGGCTCCAACGGGAGTGAAGTTCCAGGGATGAGGAGCGATGCGCAAAGCGGCGCCGAAAGCGATCATGGCCAAGATCAACGCTGTTCTGAGCAGCAGGCTGGGTTGAGAATGATTTTCCGTATTCATTGAGTACCTTTCTCCGCGGACAGCAGATCGCAATAGATAAAGGAGTCGCGTTCGACGACTTCTCCAAGTTCAATGGGGACCGGCCTTCGAAAAATGGGGCCATCGAAAACGAAAGTGTGAAACTCGCCGTTTTCGCCACAGGGATCGACGGAGGTGGGGAGATCGGCAAAGAAGGAAGTGTTCAACTCGCGGCCGGCAAAGCTACGGTCGAGAGCCGCAGGGTCAATGCATGCGGTAACGGCGCGAAAGCCCGCCGAGTGGAAACCGCTAATGAGCTCGCGAGCGTCGCGCTTCCAAATGGGAAAGATGGCGGTCATGCCGACACGAGCAAGATTCTTCTCGCGGTAGGCGCGCAAGTCCTCGAGGAAGATGTCGCCGAAGGCTACGGTGCGAACGCCAAGGCGGTAGTGATGGAACAACACCTCGGCCATGCGAGCTTCATAGATAGGGTTGACGCACTGGGGCGGAATACGGACTTCCTGCAGCGGCAAGCCGATGGATTCTGCCTGCTGCCGCAAAAGTTCACGACGCACGCCATGCATGCTGATGCGGTCGTAGGTTTCGGTCACGGTGGTGAGGAGAGCAGTAACCCGAATATCTGCGCGCTGAAGCAAAGCGTGCAACGCCATAGCACTGTCTTTGCCGCCGCTCCAGCAGAATAGAACAGGTTCGGGTGTCATCCATCTCTCTCCGTGGGCGCTTCGCGCGGATTATCTCGCGGGAAAGCGGAACTTCATGCCAGCCAGGAAGTTCAAGTGAAGCGACGGGAAACCAAAGGCTTCTTCGTACTTCTGATTCAGGAAGTCATTGAGGCGCCCGTAGATTTCTAGCCCGGCAGGCAGTTGATAAGAGAAGCCAGCATTGGCAAGGACATAGCCTTTATTGCGGAAGAAGCAAGTGAAGCCAAGAGTGCAGGCGAAGGTGCCGAGATTGGGTTCAATGTCAAAGACAGCGCCGCGGATGACACCGTTGGTGTTGATCATCAGTCGGCGATGGCGCCAGGTGATGTTGTAGCCGGCGGATTCGTGAGGGCGTCGAATCAAGGGCTGTCCTACCTGGAACGGAGCAAGGACCGTGGAAGCGCCGTTCAAGGCGAGGATCGAGGAGTCGAGCCAGGTGAATTGCGCGGATAGCTCGAGAGAACGGAGAGGGCGAAGGCGCAAGTTGTTTTCGATACCCAGCGCGCGGGAATTGGCAAGATTGTCGGAAACAAAAGTACTGAGATTCTGCAGACTGCCGCCAAGAACGACGATCTGGTCCTTGTAACGGTTATAGAAGTAGGTCACATCGAAAACGGCGCGATCATTCCAAAAGCGTTGCTCGATGCCGGCGTCGAAGCTGGTGCTCTTTTCGGGTTTGAGGGCAGGATTATTGGTGAAAGCGAGGTCGAAGCCGTTGGGTGCCTTGATTCCGGTGCCGAAGCTGCCATGAAGACGGGTGGCGCCAAAGGAATCGTTCGCACCGGAATCCGGCAGGACATAGACGGCAGTAATGCGCGGATCGACTTTGGTGATGGAGCTTGAGGGCAGGAAGGGGCGACCAGACTTGGGATCTTCCGGAAGGGAAGCGGTGCGGGGGTTATCGACGCGCAAACCAGCGGTTAGAGAAAGACGGGTGAAGGGATTCCAACGGTCCTCCGCGAAATAGGCAAAGCTGCCGCGTGGAAGGACAAAAGCATGTCCGTCGGAAGCGGTGATAAATGTGTCCTGAATCTGCTCGCGGTTGTATTCGAAGCCATATACGAAGACGTTTTTGGGCGAAACGGTGAACTCGCCGTGCGTGTGGGCAACGATGCGCAGATTCCTCTCGAAAGAGTCGCCGAAGGGCGAATGAAAAAAGGAACGGTCCGGAGCGACGCTGACGGACAAGACCTGCTTGAGACGAGCAGTGAACTGTTCGGAGTAGCTGGCCTGATAGGTGAAGAGGTTCTGTTTGTTGCGAGAAACGGTGTCCAGCCCGGCGAAGAGATGATCGGGATCGGAGCCGTAAGGGCCCGGGGAGCCAGCATCGTTGGCGTTACCGAAGAAGTGAAAGTTGAACTGGCGTTTCGGGCTGCGAGAATAGCCCAAACTGACGAAAGCGCTTTGATCCCGATAGTTGTCATTGGCGACGACGCCACCGGAATCAAGGCGAGAAAGATGGAAGGCCCAACTGAAGGCCCCAGTAAGACCGCTGCCCCCTCCAGCGAAACGGCGAGTGGAGAAGCTGCCACCTTCGGCAAGAAGGGAAAAGTGAGGAGGACCATCGCCGTGCTCGCTGACGATATTGATGAGACCGGCGACGGCGTTGGAGCCATATAGGGCGCTTTGCGGGCCACGGGCTATCTCGATGCGGTCGACGCCATCGGCAGGAATGGAAGCAAAGTCAAAATCACCGCCGAACTTATTGATCTCGATCCCATCAAGCATGATCAGGTTGTAATCCGAGTTGCCGCCGCGAATGAAGACGCTGGTGTCGCCACCGTGACGGCCGGTGCGCTCCACTTCGATCCCGGAAAGACCTTGCAGACCCTCGAAAGCGTTTTGCGCCGCGCGATCGTCCAGATCCTGGCGAGTGACGACGCTGACAGAAGAACCGAGTTGAGGAGCCAGGGCACCGCCAAGGGAGGCGGAGACAACGACGTGTTCCTCGACAGCGCTCACCTGCAAGTGAAGATCGACAGTGCGGGCATCTTCAGGTTGGAGTTGGACGTCGGCGGAAAGCACAGAAAACCCGGCGACGTTGGCGACGAGAGTATAGGTACCGGCAGGGAGCTCCTGGAAAGAATACCTTCCATTCGCGTCAGAACTGCGCTGCTGGACGGGAACAAGGCCAGCCAACAAATCGACGCGGGCACCCGGAACGGCGCGGCCATCCGGATCGAGGACGGAGCCTTGAAGCGACGCACAATTGCGGGCAGAAACGCGGGACGAAGCCGGAGATTGAGAACGGGCAGCTGGCGTCAGGAAAACGGTGAAAATAAGAACAAGAGAGAAAAAAGCGAAACGAAGAGAAGTAGTTTTCATGGTTCCTCCGCTCCCGCACGCGTGGGAGTTTGAGGTTGGCCTGGCAATAGGAACATCGCGAGGCTGCGAACTTCGCCGGTCTCCTGGCTTGGCGGCATGTGCCCAAAATTAAGGGCCGGATGCGCGGCCTTCCCGCAGCGAAGCCCGTTCTGAGCGAACGAGCGAAGCGCCGCAGTGGCGAGCGCAAGAACGATTCCGCCTTACAGTCGCGCGTCGGCGACGGCTTTCCGAGATGCGAGCGGAAGCACGCAACCCAGTGCGATCACGAGGATCGCCCGTCTTCCCGAGCACGAAGTTCGCGGTGAGCTTGAGGGGCATGAAGCCCGCTATGAATTACGAGTTGCTGCTACGCCTGCGACGAACCAGGCAAAATGCTCACTCGCGGCCGGCCCGAAGAACCAGGCTCGACAGAAAGTGAGGTGTGAAAAACCTGTTCCAGCAATTCGCGCTGGTATACCGCAGCGGGCGGCCCAACGCGAAGAGTCCGGCCTCTTTGTAACAGCACGACCTGGTCGGCATACTCGGCGACGAGATTGAGCTCATGAGTAACCACGACGACGGTATAACGATTCTGAGCGGCGAGGCGGCGAAGCGCGTCGAGGAGATCGACTTGCGCGCCGATATCGAGATGCAACGTAGGCTCATCCAGGAGGAGGAGCAAAGGCTGTTGAGCGAGGGCGCGGGCGAGAATGACACGCTGTTTTTCGCCGCCGGAAATCTGGTCCATCCAGCGGTCGAGCAAACGATCCGCACCGACTTGCGCCAAGGCGTTGCGTGCGACACCGATATCGCTTTCGGTCTCGAAGCGCAAAGTGCGCCCATAAGGATGACGGCCCTGCAGAACGAATTCCCATGCGCGGCAGGGAAAGAGCAGCGGGCTTTCCTGTTGCACCATGGCGATGCGCTGGGCGCGAAGCCGAGGAGCGAGGGAGTGCGTGGGAAAGCCATCAAGGAGAACACGACCGGACAGAGGAGCTAGCGCGCCGGCGATGAGTTTCATGAGTGTGGATTTGCCGCTGGCGTTGGGGCCGAGGATGGCCACAATTTCGCCTTGGCGGGCCTGGAAGCTGCTGGCTTCCAAGGTAAAGAGAGGCGCCTGAGAGGGATTCGCGGAATAAGCGTAGCTAACCTGCTCGACACTGAGACGAAGGTCGGTGCCAGAGCGAGAAGATTCGCCGGAATCGGACCTGGCCGATGCGGTCCGCGCGACGCCGCTCATGCGAACCTCCGGCGCAGCAGATAAATGAAAAGAGGGGCACCAGCCAACGCGGTCATGGCACCGACGGGCATTTCATTGGGAGCGACAATGGTGCGGGCCAAAGTGTCGGCGATGACCACGGCAATGGCGCCGCCAAAAGCAGCAGTTGGGAGGAGAAGGCGATGGTCGGACCCGAAAATGATGCGCATCACGTGGGGCACGAGAATGCCGACGTACCCGATGGCACCGCTGACGGATACGGCGAGAGCGGTCAGGAGAGAGGCGGCGAGATAGACGACAAGGCGCACCCGAGGAACGTCAACCCCAAGATGCATGGCTTCCTGTTCGCCGTTGAGCAGGAGATTGAGGTCAGCGGCGGTGGTATAGATGACGCCGGAAGCCACGACGAAACCGAGGCCAAGTATCCAACGAAGGCTGGATTGGAGAGAGGCAGACAAGTCACCCATCAGCCAGAACGCAATGCCGCGAAGATCGCCCCGACCGGTGAGGGTGGTGATCATGAACATGATTATGGCGGAGAGGAAAGACGCGGTGACGATTCCTGCGAGGAGCAGGGTGTTGCTGTCGATCTGTCCTTGCCGGCGCCCAAGGAAATAGACGGCGGCGATGGTAGCGACGGCACCAAAAAATGCGCCGAGGGGAGTGAGCAGCACCGCGATCGATGGAGGCAACGGAAGATGCGGTACGAGAGCGAGGACCAAGATGGCGCCCAAGGAAGAGCCGCTGGAAACTCCGAGGACGTAAGGATCGGCGAGCGGATTGCGAAGCAGGGCTTGAAAGCTGGTACCGGCGACGGAGAGAGAAGCGCCGACAATAATGGCGAGGAGGATTCGAGGGAGGCGAATGTCCAGGATGATCATGCGATAGTCGCTGGAGAGAGAAGAAGTCTGACGAAGCAGAAGATGGAAGAGATCCACACCAAGCGCCCACAAGGAGACCGGAACGGCTCCGAATTTAAGCGCGCCAATGACGACGACGAGCAGCACGACGGAGAGCAACACACATTGCCATAAGACCCTGCGGAAGGTCAGCGGGCGCATGGGCGCTCCGAAGAAAGAGGCGAAGGAGGCAGGCAAACATCGCGAAACAGCACAGAGGATAAGGAATCCGAATGCGCAGGATCGGATGGGCCGGGTTGCTCTTGTGGGTCTTGGGGCGTGAGAGGAAAGGCTTCGGGATGAAGCTGGCTAGCGAGGTCCCGAATAGCGGAGACGATGCGGGGTGACGGACGATTGACAGCATCGCTGACGACCGCGTAGCGACGATTTTTCACGGCGTCCAGAATACGCCAGCCGGGAAGGCTTGCAAGCACAGCGATGTCGCTGGGAGTTTCCTCGGAATGGTCCTGTGCAAAAACCAGGTAATCCGGCTGGAGACGGACGATTTCCTCGAGGTTGACCTGAGGCCAATTCTGAGCGGAATCAACGACGGAGGTAGCGCCCGCATGTAGAAGGGCGTCGGCGATAAAAGTTTCCTTGCCAATGGAGATGAGAGGCTCGCGCCAGACCACGAACAAGACGCGGCGAGGAGGCAATGCAGCCAGCCGGCGATGGACATCCACGAGCTGCAATTGAAGATTGTTCGCGAGCGCGACGCCAGCCTCCGGTGCGCCGAGGATATCGGCCAAGCGACGCGTGGAAGAGAGGATGTCTTCGACGGTGTGCGGGTCGGTCGCATAAGAGGGGATGCCCAAAGCCTGGAGCGACTCAACGGTGTCCAGGCGATTGAAGCTCTTGGTTACGAGCACGAGGTCAGGATGTAGGTCCGCGATGGCTTCCAGACTGGGATTGAGAGCGCCACCCACCTTGGGTTTGTTGCGCGCATCGGGTGGAAAATCACAATAGTTAGTGTCTCCGACAAGGAGATCCTGCAAACCAAGAATATAAAGAGTCTCTGTCAGGCTGGGGGCGAGGGATACGATTCGCTTGACGGGAGAAGGAATACGGATGGAGCGTCCGAGGTCATCCGTGACGTCTCGAAGGGGCAAGTCGCGGGAAGGCGCCGGAAGAACAGGAGGCGTTTGAGCGGGAAGCAGGGACGGAACGGAGGTCAAGCTCGCGATCACAAGCATGGCGGCTTGCAACGTTCGAATTGCGGAAAAAGGCGACAAGAAGCTCCTGAAATTGACGTATCCACAACAAAAAACCCCACGCGAGAGACGTGGGGTCAACGGCAGCACCTTTTCTCGCGAAAGGCGCAAAACCCAAGGCAAAGGGAGGGTAGCCTGGCTTACAGTCTTTCGACCGATTACAGTGGCGGGACCGCGGCCGATTCGCACGGCCTTCCCCGCTTCCCTTGCTCGCAAATTGAGAAATGAGTGTATGTCCCGAAGCGGGGAGTGTCAATGAAGGACTATAAGCAGACCGAAAGCTGAGGACAGCGTCGGAGCAATCAGCGATTTTTCCAGTTGGGCTTACGCTTTTCGACCAGAGCGCGAAGGCCTTCCTGGGAATCCTCGAGATGATAGAGTTCGTTGAGGAAAATGTTCATGGATTGCTTGAGACCGTCGCGCAGGGAAAGTCCCATGCCGCCCAAGATAGCCTTCTTGGCCATGGTGAGAACCGGGCCGGAGTGTCCCGAAATACGAGCAACGAGATCCTCGACGGTCTTTTCCAATTGGGCTTCCGGAACAAGGCGGTTAACGAGGCCGAGTTCCAGGGCCCGCTCCGCGCTGACGGCTTCACCGGTGAGAACAAGCTCAAGTGCGATTTTCGGGCCGACCAGAAAAGGCAAGATGGTGGAGGCCAGAGGCGGAAAAACGCCGATGCTTATCTCGGGTTGCGCAAAGCGAGCCTTGGGAGTGGCGATTACCAGATCGCCGAAAGCGGCCAGCTCGGCGCCCCCGCCGATGGCAGGGCCGTTCACAACGCAAATGACGGGCTTTCCGACTTCGAGCATGCCCGAGAAGGCAGCGTGAAAAGCATCGAGCATCTGGAAAACGCGCTGTGACGTATACTCGCCGATGTCAATGCCACCGCTGAAGACCTTGCAAGCAGAATCGAGCACGATAAGCTTGATTTCGGCGCGATCTCCGGCGTAGGAGATGGCATCGGCAATTTCCCGGAGGATGGATTCGTTAAGGAGATTGTGCTCAGGCCGGTTGAGGGTGATGCGGGCAACGGAATTGTCCGTGCGGAAATTGACGAACTGGAATTTGTCGGGAGTCTTTCGAATAAGCTGAGTTGTAAATTCCTCGGCGTTGACTGGTTCTATCACGAAATGCCTCGCAAGGGTCCGCGGGTTGGGGCCAGGACCGGGGAAAGATCGATCAAGACCGATGCTAGCACAGAGATTGCGGCCGGCTGGAAACCGCGAGTGGAACCGTGCGCAAACAGTCTGCAGCATGAGTGTAATGCTGTTGTGGATTTGCGCGGGCGCAGTTGTGGAGGGCAGGAACACAGCGGGGTTAGTGGCGAAGGCCAGCCTGCTGACAGGAAACGAAGCGCGTAGGGCGGAAATGACCAACACCGATACGGTTGTCGTCGAGAGACTAGGGACAGGGCTGGATGCCGAGGGTTTTCCCGGCGAAGGGGCGTGGCAGGAAGCATCGATGGTGAAGTTTCGAGAAGATTGGCGAGGCGAAAACAGCGATCCCGCCCGGGGAACGGAAGTTCGCGTGTTGTGGGATCCGAAGATCTTGTACGTGCGATTTGATGCGAGATACAAGACGCTCACGTTTTTCCCGAATGCCGATACCCAGGGACGCCGCGATGAGCTTTGGAACCGGGATGTTTGCGAGGCATTTCTTCATCT
>CAWFXG010000020.1:0-189085 GCA_963819745.1 uncultured Acidobacteriota bacterium
TGTCGGAGGCCCGGAACCCTGGGTAGGAGTCCCTTGCACTTCCAGCATTGGCTTTCGTCTCCGCGCTTCTTCAAGCAATTTGGTTGAGTCGCCTTTGTTTTCCACAGTTTGCTCAACTCGAGCAAATTTGTATGTATCCACACCATGACGTTCCGCCGGACCGTAATCCGGGCGAAATTATCGGCGTGGATTTGCCAGCCTTTCTGTTGTCAAAGAGCGTTTGGTCCTGATCCCGTCAGAACCGCCGACTTCCGTCGGCCTCTCCCGGTTGCCGCCCGCCAGTTACCTGGCTGGAAGCTCCCGGAAAATAAAAAACCCGGCGTCGAGCGCCGGGCGTAGTCGCCTGTCTCAGGCAACTTTGCGCGTAGCTCGACAGTGTACTATCCGGTGGAACTCGTAAAGAACCTCACTATAGGATCTACTTCTTGGCCTTCGCTTGGTGGAACGCTGGGAAGACGCTTCTTCGACCCGACTGTGATGCCCTGCAGGCTCAAATACCCCCGAGCCATTTGCAAGTATACAAGAAACCCGCTATCCGTCAAGCCCCTCCAAAATTTATTTTGCAACTCGCCCAAACTTGTTGTGCCTTTCCTGTGCAAAACGGCCCATATCACCCGGTTTCTGCGCCCACCGCTTCTTGGCGAGGATACACGGTACAATCGCGATTCATTGGGTGCGATTCATTGCGTCTTACCGTTAGTATTGCGGCTCGACCAGGGAGGTATCTTGAGAGCGTTGCTTGCGGTTGTCGCCACTAGCCTTGTTTTAACCCTTGCGGCGGATTGTCCGGCGCAGGATGTTCTGAAAGTCGCGCCCGACCACTTCAAAGTCCTGTTTGAGAACGAGCATGTTCGAATTGTGCAGAACACCCTCGCGCCAGGCGAGAAAGACCCGATCCACACCCACCCTTCCGGCTGGTATTACGTCATCAGCCCCGGCAAGATGAAGGTTACCTTTCCTGACGGCCAGACGGCGATGTGGGAATCCGAGGCGGGCGAGGGCAGCTGGCTGAAGACGAAGTCTCCCCACTCCGACGAAAATGTCGGGTCTACCATGTTGATCTGGGTTCTGGTGGAGGTGAAGAGCGCGGAGCCGAACGCTCCTCCTCCTGTGAAGCCGCCGGCAACCAAGCAACAGCCGGGAAAATAGCCGTCGCGGTTGCCGGAAATCAGCGGTGACTCACTCCTTGGCTGCTTGCGGATTCTTTTTCTCGGCTTCTGCCGTCCACGGCGGAGTCACGCCATTCGCTCTTGCATAGGCAATAGCCTGTCCCAGGTGTTCATGCGCGTGCGTGACCAGAATGTAGATCACGTCGCCGTCATTCGCATCCGGCCCCAGCTTTTTTTCCGGCTTGGCGAAGTCCGCGTTGCTCATCTGTTGCACGGTGCCAATCGCCGAGGTAAACGCCTTATTCAACTCTGCAACGGTTTTTGCCTTGTCCAGCCCTGATTTCTCGAAGGTCTTGGGATCGAACCCTGCCGGAAGCGGCGTTCCCAGCAGGTGCGGAATGTTGTAGCTCGCGGCGGACACGTGAAGGAACAGCTCGCCAATCGAGCGAACGCCGGGAGCGGGTCGCCAACTGTATTTTTCTTCGGGTATGGCTCCCGCGAGATCGACAAATTTCTTCTGCAATTGTTGCAGGTCCACGATGGCCTGGGCTTTCATGTCATAGCTTGGTTGCGTCTTGTCCGCGGATGCGGACGCCGCGGCCTGTCCCCTCGCCGCCACGCCCGTCAGCACGACCGCGCAAAGTACTGCTGCAAATCGGACCCCAATTTTCATTTTTTGCTCCCTTCGGTTTCTGGGAGGCTCGTCCCTGGCCACGAAGGAACGGCGATCTTCGAGAATTCGAACGGCACACCCGAACCTATCCGGTAGACGGCAGGGAGTCACGATTGGATGAGGGCCAGGCGTCCTTCCGGGGGAAATCTACCTGAAATGTTTCTAAATTCGCTAAATTGAGTGGTGGTACCACAACCGTCAGTCTGGAAATCCCTTGGAACTGAGCCCCGGAACCACCTTCAGCGCGTTCTTATAATAGATTTTCTTTAAAACCTCGTCGGGAACCTGGAAACCGTAAATGCGCCAGAAAGCATGCCGCTTGCGGTAATACTCGAAATACTCGTCGCGCGTTTCCAGCGCCCGGAAATACCATTTATATTCGTTCACCTCGTAAATGTCCTTGCCCATCAGCACGCGATCCTGATATTTCACCAAGAAATCGTGCGCGGAGTAGGGTTGCCGCCCCAGCTCCGCCAACACCGCGGCAATATCCACGTAAACATTGGGATACGTGTCGAAGAGTTTGCCCAGGCGCGCGAGATCGTTCCCATGGAATCCCAGGTGTGCGGCAATGAAATTCGTGCGCGGATGCTTGGCAAACAGGTTGTTGCGCTCGGTCATCAGCGTCTCAAAGGGAGGGTATTTTTCCGGCGGCCGCGCACGCCCCGGAAACTCTTTCAACTCCTCCCACCGCTCGTTCTTCCAGTCCCACGGATCGAAAAATGCCGAAGGCTCCGCCACGTGAATCAACACAGGCAGCTTCAACTCCGCGCATTTCTCCCAAACGGGATCGAACTCCGGATCATCCACGTGCACACGTTCCTGGTTGGCGTACTTCAGTTCCATCCCGAAATTCTTGAAGATTTTCAGGCCTTGCGCGCCGTCGTGAACGTCCTGTTCCAGCCGTGCGGCCGCGCGCTTCCCATAGCCCGGAGTATTTAGATCGTCGTAGCTCAAATTGGCGAAGACCACGAAGCGATCGGGATACCTGCCCTTCATGACCGCCACCGTCTTGTGCAGCGCCTCCCCGGTACCTCCGCTCAGATTGACGATGACGCGCAGATTGATGGTGTCCATCTCCTTCACGAGCCGGTCCACATATTCGGGCGTCGGGTTCCAGTGGTGGCTGTGAATATCGATAAATGGATACTTGGCTCGGTCGATCTTATGTTCCGGTGTGACCAGCGTCGATTTTGGCGAGTACTCCTCGATAGTGGGAGTGGCCTGCTGCCGCTGTCCCTGCGCCGATGCCGCCTTCCACGTCCAAAGCATTGAGCCGATCGCGCTGCCCACGATCAACGTACCGACGATCCAGCCCTTTCTCCAGGTCATGTTTCCCCAATCCTCAAATTCGATTTCGTACCGCCTTCGCCTCAAGCCGAGCTGTGCTTGATTTTAGCGCGCGCGCCAGCGCAGTATAACCCCCTGTATCGCATCCTCTGCTGGACGTGAGTTCACTTCATGGGTGTCGGGCACGCTGCACTTGCCGCCGGCGCGGCCAAAGCCTTTCCGCGGATGAACGTCGGATGGCTCATCGTCGCGGCATTCCTGGCGGATTTGTTGTTGGGAATTTTTGCGGCCATGGGCCTGGAGCACGCCATCGTCCCGCCTGATTACGCCACAAAACATTACCTGCTGTTTTCTTTTCCGTATTCGCATGGGCTGCTTCCGCTCATTCTGTTTGGTGGACTGCTCGGTTTCCTGGTGTCGCGATTTCACCAATCTTCGCAAAACAAGGTATGGCTGTTGGTGGCTCCCTGGTGGTGTCGCATTTCTTTCTGGATGGACTCGTTCATGTTGCCGGTCTTCCGATCGCCGGAGAAAATTCTCCAAAACTTGGGCTCGGGCTGTGGACCAACATGCGCGCGGAGTTGATCCTGGAAACGCTGATGACGCTGGCGGCGATCGTGTTGTACCTGCGGCTGCCGGGGATTCGCCAAAGCGCGATCAGTCGCTGGGGCCTGCCGTTCTTCTTGCTTTTGCTGTGCGCCATGACTTGGACGCAGCTTTCCGAAACCGAGGCTCCGCCGGTCAACGCGCTGACGATGTCGTGGATACTCTTGCCCCTGGTCTTGTCCGCGATTCCGTACTTTCTCGATCGCAGAAGGGTCGCGATGACTAACGCGGGCGCGCCGCTGAATTCCTAAAGCAAAGTCCCGTCTAAAAACAGTTCTCAGTGGGCGGCTTCAAGAGCGATTAGTTTGACGTTGGTGAATACCGCTCGTTCCGTTGCGTCTTTATCGTGAGCGGAAAGCCCGATCCCCACGTAAAAGGGCTCTTTCAGAGAAACGTTCGGCGAGCTTCCAGCCAACTGCAGCGGACCATCGTTGCCGGACAGCCACATGGCAAAGGTCTGCCCGCGCTTTTCCAGGCGAAAATGCTTCGGACCATTCATCTCCGCCCGTATCTCCTGCGTAGTTGCCCCCTTCGTATCTCGATACTGTAGCGACGTCATGCCGTCGCCATGCAAAGCCACGTCGGCATAGGCGGCGTCGGTGTCCAATGACTGCCGAATCATCAGCAGGCCCTTGCGATGTGCATTGCCGCCCGTGCCCACGAACGCGATGTCCGCGGAAAGCGCCACGTCGCCGCTCATCTTCTTCCACGCGAACTGAAACTCATCTTTCGCGAACCATACATTCTCGCCGCTTCCCACCAGCGTATAAGAGCCTTTTGCCGCGTCGTATTCCGTCGAGCCGGTGTGCAGCACGGCCCCCACGTCCCCATGATCTTCGAATATTCCCAAAGCTGACGCCGCCGCCGCCGCTCGCACTCCACCAGGATTTATTGTTGCGAGCCATCCGGCGAGCAAAAGCGCTGCGCCGCTCCCTAGAATCTGCCGCCTCATCCCCTTCATCCATGTCCTCCCATTCATTGAACGCTCGCCTCGCACTTTGCGCCGATTATTTTGCGCCGTCCAGAAATGTTTTCGTCTCCCGGCAAGGCAAACAAATCCGCACGTTGACGGAAAATGCGGCGCCGTCTAACATCGCCGCCATGAAAGCCGCTCCCGAACAAAGACTCCTTGTTCTGCCAGGGGCTCTCCTGGTCGCATTCTTCCTGGCTGCTTCCTGGGCGCATTCCGCTCCATCGCCGCAAGCCGGCACGCTCGCCGCCACGCCTCCGATGGGCTGGAACAGCTGGGATGCTTTTGGCCGCGGGGTTAACGAGGAAAAGATCGTCACCACCGCTCGATGGATGTCCGAGCACCTGAAATCCTTCGGATGGCAATATGTCGTCGCGGACGAAGGCTGGTACATCGCGGAAGCCGGAACCGCCATTGACGCCGACGTTCCACATTTTCAGCTGGACGCGAATGGACGCTACGTTCCCGTCCCGTCTCGATTTCCTTCTGCCGGAAAAGAAATGACCTTCCGCCCGCTCGCCGATCGAGTGCACGGACTGGGTCTCAAGTTTGGCATTCACATCATTCGCGGCATTCCTCGTGAAGCCGTGGACAAAAATCTTCCCATCGCTGGTTCTTCCTTCCATGCCCCCGACGCCGCCGACACCACCGACAAATGCCCCTGGAACGCGTACAACTACGGCTTGAAGCCCGATAGCCCAGCCTCGCAGGCTTACTACGATTCCATCGCGAAGCAATATGCGGATTGGGGCGTCGATCTGGTCAAGATCGATTGCATTTCCGATCATCCTTACAAGGGTGACGAGATTCGCATGTTTCATGACGCGGTTGCTAAATCGGACCGCCCCATGGTCATCAGCCTTTCCCCGGGTCCCACGCCGCCCGCCAAGCGCGAAGAAGTAGCGCGCTATTCTCAGATGTGGCGCGTCTCCGACGATGTTTGGGACGTCTGGAGCAGTGGCGGCAAGGATTTTCCCCAGGGGCCCAAGGATCAGTTTGCGCGCATGGAAAAATGGGCCGGGGCCGCCGGACCGGGCCATTGGCCCGATGCTGACATGCTTCCGCTCGGCAGCTTGCGTCCCACGCCCGGCTGGGGCGAGCCGCGCGACTCACGCCTTACCCACGACGAGCAGCGCACCATGCTTTCGTTCTGGTCCATCGTTCGCTCGCCCTTGATCATGGGTGGAAATCTTCTGGAAGCAGACGCCTGGACCGTGTCCCTGCTCACCAACGCCGAAGTCTTGGCCGTCGATCAGCATTCGAAAGACAATCGTCCGGTGCTGACCACAAATGATCTGGTCATCTGGCAGGCGCGCCCGGAACAAGGCGCCGGAATTTATCTGGCCGTATTTAATTCTGGAGATTCGCCGCAAAAAGTGCAGGGCCAGTGGAAAGACCTCGGCCTTACGGCCTCAACCTATAAGCTTCGCGACCTGTGGGAGCATAAGGAACTAGGCGCAGAAGCCTCGCTGAATGTGGATCTCGCGCCCCACGCCTCCATCCTCTACCGCCTGATCCCGTAATCCCTAAATCTTTACGAAACACCACTCCTCGCTCCACGGCAGCCGCGACATCTGGCGCGACGGCCCGTCCGCTTCCACTACGAAATTGTCCGAAAAGTTGGCGCCGATTCCATGCTCCGGATCGTACAGGCCGGGTTCGACGGAAAAATTCATTCCCGCCTCCAGCATCGTTGTGTCGCCGAGCGACAGATAGGGCGGCTGGTGTCCCTCCCAACCTTCGCCATGCGCAGGGCGGTGATAAATGTACGGCGCTACACCGTTCTTCACCTGGTGTTTGTGAATCTTGTAGGCCACTGTCGCGCAACTTATGCCCGCCACGGATTCTTCCTTCTGAATCAGGCAACAGTCCCGGCTCACCGTCCACAGCTTCTTCATTTGGTCCGATACCGGGTGAATGAACATCGCGCGATACAACTCGCCCCCACAGCCGGCAATATTGACTCCGCCCTCAATCTGGATCGCTTGCCCGCGTGTCACCTTGTTATGCAGGAATTGATTGGGGTGCGGATAGGCTGTCGAGCGGCCTACCCGGCAACCCACTTCGATCTCGATCCCCACGGCGGTATGCGGCGCGCCATCGCGCTTGATGTCCGCCAGGACCAAGTCCGTCCCGTATTTTGTCGCTGCGCTGGCGATATCGTAGTCCGTTACGTCCGTCCCCCGTTGCAGCAGCATGTCCCGCGCGAATGCGTGCATCCGGTTGAAATAATTGTACGCTCGCTTGGTCAGCGCGATTTCCTCCGGCGTTTTCAGGATCCGCATGCGCATGCAAGCGTCTTCTTCCGATCCCATCTCGCCGCCCAGCGCAGCCACTACTTTGCGTTGTGAGGACGGCCGCAGCTCGGTATCCGCGGCAAGTTTCTTTCCCGCATATCCTCTCTTCTTCAAGCCCTTCAACACCCACTCGAACAGCTCTACCTTTTCCCCCATTTGCACTTTCCCTTCATTCGGGAAAGCGCCTTCTCCGTGCGGCCAGTCGAAATACATATCGCCGTCCGCGTACCACCAGGTTTTGACCAGGTCGCGGTCCAGCGCCGCGTTGAACCAAACCACGTCCGAGCCCTTGCTGGGCAAGAAGACCTGCATCAGCCGTTCCGTCGTGGTATGCCAAAGCCCGGTAAAATAGATAATGTTCCAGCGATCGGTCAGCAGGATTCCGTCATAGCCGTCCTCCGCTAACTTCTCCTGCAGCTTCTTGGTCCTCTGTTTGTGCCATTCGAGCGGCAAGCGATCGAACGTCGCCGGTTTCAGGTCGTCTTCGGGCAGAAACAGCCGCTCCGATTTTTCTCCCGCTGCGCTCTCGGTTGCGATTTCCGGCAGCCGGGCGCCTCCCACCGTGGCTGTGGACACTGTCGCTCCCGTGGCGGCGATAAATTCTCTTCGACTGATCATGGAATTCCTCCGTCCGTTTGGGTCCGGCGCATCCTACTCCAAATTAGCCGCCTTTTCACCGAATTGCGTGGATTTGCCACCGCAACGCATAATGAATGAGGTTTTGCTAGAGGGAAGAACTGCGCTTGGTCTTCCGGGAGGTAACAAGGTAGGAGATGGCAGCGAGAATGGCGAAGTAAAACGCCGCGTTAACCGGCATCAGGAGTTCCGCTGTCTTGAGCCCGGGTGAAACGAGCGTCAGTACCGCGGGGGAAAAGAGTGGGCTCGTTTTGCAGCGCGAACGCCAGCGCTCCGAGTCCGCTAATGACGCCCAGGATAGCGGGCAACACCAGGCGCGTCATCGTTCGCCAAAGCACACACAAATTCTAGCAGGACTGCCCCAGGGCGCCTGCTTCCTTTCCCGGCAATCACCCCTTCTTGTGCTTGAAGAATTCCACCTGCTTGAGGCGCTTCTCTGCTTCTTTCTTGGTTTTGTACGGCCCGCCAAGATTCTTGCCCTTTTCCGATAAAACCCTGTAGCCGCCGGTAACCTTCTTGATCATTGTCGATCCCCCGGAGCGAGCTTTGCCAGCTCATAGCTTGGATGAATCACGGGTCGACAGGACTGCAAACTACTCTTTCTTTGGCTTGGCGTTTTGCCGGTGATAGAATGCGCGCGCTCCTGTGGGGTGAGCTTCAATGCGAAAACTCTTATCGTCGTGGGCTGTTCTGCTGGGAATTGCCGGAGTGCTTCCCGCGCATGCCGCTCAGCAGCAGGACTTTTCCAAAGTCGAAATCAAGGTCACCAAAGTTTCCGGCAACATCTACATGCTCGAAGGCGAGGGCGGCAATATCGCCGCCTCCGTCGGTGACGACGGCATCGTTATCGTCGACGACCAGTACGCGCCTCTCGCCGACAAGATTCAGGCCGCTCTCAAGAATCTGAAAATTACCGATAAGCCCGTCCGCTTCATCATTAATACCCACTATCATGGCGATCACACCGGCGGAAACGTACCCTTTGCCAACTCAGGTTCCACCATCATTGCGCAGGATAATGTTCGCAAACGCCTAGAGAGCGGAGGAACCGCTGGCAATGGCGGCTCCGTGAAAATGGAAGTCAAGCCCGCGGAAAAAGCGGCCCTCCCGATCATTACCTTCGAACATGACGTCACCGTTCACCTCAATGGAGAGGACATCCGCGCCCTGCACTTTCCCGCCGGCCACACCGACGGCGATTCCGTCATTTTCTTCCCCAAAAATAATGTCGTACACATGGGCGACGATTTCGTTCGTTACGGCTTTCCCTTTATCGACGTGGCTAGCGGCGGCAGCGTGCAAGGCATGATCTCCGCCATGGAAAAAGCTATGGCGCAACTTCCCGCCGACGTAAAAGTCATCCCCGGTCACGGCGACCTCTCCAATCTGGATGACGTACGCTCCTTCGTGAAGATGCTCAAGGAGACCTCCGCTGTCGTCGAGAAGGCTTTGAGCGAGCACAAGACCCTCGAGCAAATGGAAAAAGAAAAGATTCTCGCGCCCTGGGAAAAGTGGTCCGGTGATTTCATCAAGACCGACGCTTTCATCGAAACTCTTTACAACTCCCTTACCGGCACCAAGGGCGAGTTCAAGAAACACAATTGATCGCCACGGCGCGAGGAGGCTGTCTCTATGTTCAGGATTTCCGCGGTGAGCTCCTTCGGCCCCGCATCCCGGCGTGCCGTTGCGTCCCTAGCCTTCGTTTTTCTTGCCGTCTTGGCCCCTTCCGGAAACGCCTCTGCCGCCAGTCTGGAAAACCACGCAGTCATCGTGGAGCAGGGTGTTCTCGCGACCATGCGCGACGGTGTTAAATTGCATGCCGATCTCTACCGCCCCGACGATCCCGGAAATTTTCCCGTTCTGCTTGTGCGCACTCCCTACGACCGCAAGGGCGAAGCCGTTTTTGCCATGAAGGCCGCTGCCCGTGGCTATCTTGTCGTCGCCCAGGACGTGCGCGGCCGCTACGAATCCGAAGGCCTCTGGTATCCCTTTCTGAACGAGTCCCAGGACGGCTTCGACACCGTCGAGTGGGCCGCCGCCCTTCCCCGTTCCAATGGCAAAGTGGCCATGTTCGGCGGATCGTACGTCGGTGCCACACAATTCCTGGCGGCCATTGCCAAGCCTCCGCACCTTGCTGGAATCTGCCCCAACGTTACCGCTTCCAACTATCACGATGGCTGGACCTACCAGTCCGGAGCGTTCGAACAGTGGTTCAACGAATCCTGGACCACCGGCCTCGCCGAAAACACCATGTATCGCAAAGTCGAGCGCGCCAGCTCTGCCGTTGCCTGGACGCCCACGCTTCCTCTCACTTCTTATCCCATCCTCGCCGCCGCCAATCCCGACGGCATTGCTCCCTATTTCTCCGACTGGCTCGCGCATCCGAACTATGATGAATACTGGAAGCGTTGGTCCATCGAAGATCACTACGCCGACATTCAGGTTCCCGTCTTCAATCTCGCCGCGTGGTACGACATTTTTCTCGGCGGTTCCCTGCGCAACTACATGCGCCTCAAGAAGGAAGGCGGAACGCCAGCCGCGCGCAATAATCAGCGCCTGATGGTTTTCGTTGGCGGTCACGCCGGCGATCCTGCGGCTCGCAAAGTCGGTGCAGTCGACTTCGGTGAAAAACTTCCCGTCGATATGTCCGAAGTTATGCTTCGCTGGTACGACCACCTGTTGAAAAGTCTACCCAACGGCGTCGAGCAGGAAAAACCCGTCAGGATTTTCGTCATGGGCGCGAATGAGTGGCGCGACGTGGAGGACTGGCCTCCGCCCGCCGCCCGCACCACTCGTTACTTCTTGCACTCCGATGGTGCGGCGGCTGGCGCGCAAGGAAGTGGCACCCTCACTACTGCGTCCCCCGCGGGCGAAAAGCCCGACCGCTACCTCTACGATCCCAACAATCCCGCTCCGACCATCGGCGGCCCACTCTGCTGTGGCACTTACCCGACGGGCCCCGGTCCGCAGGATCAGAAATCTACGGAATCCCGCCCGGACGTCCTGGTGTTCACTACGCCACCTATGTCCAGCGATCTGGAAGTTACCGGCCCGGTCACCTTGGATCTTTTTGTCAGCACTTCCGCCGTCGACACCGACTTCACCGGTAAGCTCGTCGATCTTGCTCCCGATGGCTTCGCGCAAAATCTTACCGAGGGCATCCTGCGCCTTCGCTACCGCAACTCACAGGAGAAGCCGGAGCTCGCGAAGCCCGGCGACACCTATCACATCACCCTCGATCTATGGGCCACCAGCAACGTTTTCCGCGTTGGCCACCGGCTGCGGCTGGAAATATCCAGCAGCAACTTCCCGCGCTTCGACCGCAACCTGAACACTGGTGAAGACCAGGCTCGTTCCGCTCGCATGCTCAAAGCCACCAACGTGATTTTTCACGACAAGGCACATCCTTCCGCCTTGCTTCTGCCCGTCATGCCTTGAGCCTCGCTAATTTCCGAGCAACCTACCGGCGCTTGCTGCATCCAATGGCTTCCGACTTGTCGACAGGAAGCTGGCTCAAACTTGACAGGCCGCGAAACCGAACCCTAAACTAGGGAGTTTTTTAGAGAGCACTGGAAGCCTCACTGAGAGGCAGGACCCATCCATGGATAAGAAGAGACTCGATTACTACAAGAAAAAATTGACCACGCGGCGCGAGGAACTCATGAAGACCATCGCCCGCACGGAAGAGGAAGGTCGCCAGGCCGACGATGATCCAACCGTGGATCTCGCCGACAAAGCCGCAAACTCCTACACCAAGGAGTTTCTCTTTGGCATGACCAACACCGACCGGACCATCCTCAACATGATTGACGAAGCTCTGAAGCGCATTCAGGTCAACGAGTACGGCCAGTGCGCCAATTGTCAGGATGAAATGCAGCAGAAACGCCTCGAAGCCGTGCCCTGGGCCAAACACTGCATCAACTGCCAGGAAAAAATGGAGCAGGGACTTTTGTAGTCCGGGCCTCGTGCCGGTGGCGCAGCGGCGCTTCTCTTACCTTTAGTTGACTTGTTGCTATAATTAACATACTCTGCCGGCATGTTGCCGTCTATTCGGCCGTGGCGCGCCCCCGCCTGGTTTACGCACGCTTGTGACGCCGCGGCCAGCGTGGTTTTTCCCGCTCCCTGCCGCCTTTGCGAAAACCTGCTCACCCGGGCCACCCGCCTGCCGATTTGCGACGATTGCCTGAAGTCCGTCCGGCCTTTGGGAAGCCTCATCTGCCAAAAGTGCGGCTCCCCCCTGCCCCTTACCCAGTCCGGACCGTCTGATGCGGCGAATCCATCCCCAAGCCGTCCCGATAACCTCCCCCTACCATGCACAGAGTGCCGCTTCCGCGATTTTGCCTTCACCCGTGCCCGCAGCTTCGCTCTCTACGACAAACGGCTCGTTCAGGCGATCCTCCTGCTCAAGTTTGAGCGCATCGAGCCCCTCGCTGCGTGGTTCGCACGCCAGGTGTTTCAACTGCTTCAAAAAGAACCAGATGACCACGCGGCTGACGTCGTCGTTCCCGTGCCCCTCCACCGCGATCGGCAGCGCCAGCGCGGTTACAATCAGGCCGCCCTGATCGCCAGGCCACTCGCCGGCGCCCTCCGGTTACCTTGCCGCGCCGTTCTTCTCATGCGCACCAAGCCTCGTCCCAACAAGCACATCCTCTCTTCCGCAGAGCGCTGGGACTCTGTATGTGGCGCTTTTGCAACACGTCCAGGCAGCCAAGTTGACAATCTACGCGTCTTACTGGTAGATGATGTAATGACGACGGGAGCGACGCTAGATGCCTGTGCTAGGGCCCTTCTGGATTCCGGAGCGAAATCGGTCTTCGGCCTGACGGTTGCCCGTGCATCCCAGCTCCTGCCCGCAAGTTTCCAGGACTCGCAACCGAGGTTGGCGCGATGAGCGCACGACGTCTGGATTCGGTTGATTCTCGGGGGCGCCATACCCCCCATGCCTCTGCAGCCCCTGTGTCGGGTTCGGACACCCCAGCCGGTAGTAGAAGCCACAACTCGGTGCCCCTGCGGCGTGCTTCGCTAATGCAGGAACCCGTCCTGGTTCTCAACGCTACCTACGAACCTATCAACGTGACTGCCGTTCGGCGGGCTATGGTATTGATGTTAAAGGGGGTAGCGCAAGCCGAGGAGTTGCACACCGCGGAAGTGCACTCCGCGGCACATGCTCACCGCGTCCCCTCGGTAATTCGTCTCCTGGCGTATCGCCACATTCCACAGCAGAGTCGCGCTTTGTCGCGGAAGAATATCCTTCTGCGCGACCGCAATACTTGCCAGTTCTGTGGCCGGATCTTTCCCAGTTCGGAACTTACCCTGGATCATGTCGTGCCGCGTTCCCGTGGCGGCCGCTCCTCCTGGGAGAATCTCGTTGCTTGCTGCTACCGCTGCAATAACAGCAAGGGTGATCGGACGCCGGAGGAAGCGGGGTTTAAGCTTGCCCGCCGGCCTCGCCCCTTTACCCTCCATACCTCGCGGCAGCTCATGCGTTTGATCGGACATCGTGACGAGCGGTGGCGTAAGTACCTTTTTTACTAATCGTTTTCGCCGAATTCTGCTTATTCAAAAAAATATTGAGAAATAGGAAACCTATTTCGAGGCAATGCATCTAAATATATAACTAACCACTTCGAGGACACACCCCGGGAAGCAGTTAAGGCCAACACCTTAACTGCTTCTCTCCTTTTAGAAGAGGTTTTTTACGCTGATTTTTTATTGAGTTTATCGGGAAAACTTCGCAGCGCTGCTTGCTCATCCTGAAATTCCTGCAACACCCGGTACAGCTGCGTGATTTTCAGGATCTCTTCCACCTTCGGCGTCAGACCCACTACCTTCATTTCTCCGCCGCCCTTGATTACTACCATGTAGCACTGCACCAACTCGCCCACGCCGGAGCTGTCCAGGTACACCAACCCGGTTGCGTTCAGGATCAGGCTCTTGCGTCCCTGTTTCAGCAGCCCGTTGATGGTGTTGCGCAGCGCGCCATTGGCGAACGAGGTTAAATTCCCGCTCAGGTCGACAATGGTGACTTCGTCGGTATGCCGTATGGATGCGGAAAAGTTCATGTCTCCTTTTCTGGAAGCGGTCGCAATTCTACTCCGTACCCCGCGCCGCTTCCAAGCTGGTTATTGCCTCATCACCACTCGAAGTCCGCGCCTCCAGCTTTCCGCCAATCCCACCCGGATCACTTCCATCTCCGGGTCGAGCCACCGCAGCAAGGTGTCCGTGGTCGGATGAAATCTCATCGCTGGCGCCACCAGATAGACTAGTGGCGCCACGGTCTGCAGGGTGACGCCCGGAAAATAGCCGTTCCGCGGAAGGTCTCCTTGTTGCAGGTGCCGCCGGATTCGCAGCCAGTAATCGGCCGCCTGCATCACCGTATCGATGTGCTCGCTGGCCTTCAGTTCGATGATTGCCAGCCGCCCGCTCCGCGTCACTGTCAATACATCCAGAATGCCGTGCTCCCCCCCCGAATTTGCGAACACCTGCGAGTACACAAATCGCGAATCCAGCGCGGCGTCAACTCTGGTTATATCCTCGCGAACCACGGCCTCCAACCAACGTTCCGGCTGGCCTCGGTACAGCGCGCTCCGGATGGCATCGGAAAGCGGTGCGCGCTCGATTTCCAGCCTATTCATCAATTGTTCGAAGTCGGAGCGCCGCCCGGCCGTCAGCTCTTGCCGCGGTTCGCTGGTTCCATACCAGACTCGGCCTTCCTCCCAAACCGCGAATGTCAGCCCGCGGAATCGCAGCCATACCTGCCCGCTCGGCACCACCGCATGGACAGTAATGGCTTTCGGCGCTCGCTGCACCAGCGGATCGATCGCCTCTCGCGCTTGATCCAACAGTGCCTGCGATTCCCGGCAGGGCACCAGCCACGTTCCGATGTTCCCGCACGACTGCGGATCGATTCTCTCCAGCGTTTCCATTCCTTCGTTCCGGCTGTACAGTTCGATGGGAATTCTGGCGCGCACCGCCTTCAACCGGTGGCCGACGGCTCCTACGGTGCCTTCCGGCAATATCAACCGCAGGCCCGCCACGCTCGTTCCACGCGATTGTTGGCATGTTCGTTCCAGCCACAGCAATCCGACCGTAATGCTGGTATCCACCGTATCGGACGATTCGCCTGGCCGAACTCCCAGGATCGCCCAGCGCACCGAGCCGCGTCGCGTCACCGCACGCGCATAGTTTCCGGAAAGGGAATGTTCCAGGTCGGCCGCGATCGAAATGGATTCCACCGTTTCGTCGGGGAATTTCTCGGCCAGCAGGACCCCGAATCGCCGGCAATAGTCCTCGCGCGACAATTGTCGCGCGCTGCGCTCGTAGTCCGCTCGAGTGAGTACCAGCCGGTCCGGTTTGGTCCGCCCGAACCGTTCGACCGCCAGCGTCAGGCTGGTCTCCGATCGTTCCGTGATGGCCAGCACACGCCGCGTCAGGTTGTAGGAATTCGCCCACAAATGCAGCAGTGGTTTATGCGCCACTCCTCGCACTTTCCAGGAAAGGCTGGTAACCGGAGCAGCGCGGCCTCCGTTCTCTCGAACGTGCATGTCGGCGGCGTCCACTAGTTCGCGAAGGGCGGCTTCCAGCTCTGCGGCGAGCTCCACGGAGGTAGTATAAACACATTACGTATCAATGTGATTTATTCTTTCAGCTTTAAAACGACAGGCCGGTTACCCTTGTTCGGGGCTGCTGCATGTTCCACGTCGGTGGTACGTGCTCGATGGGAATTTCGAATGCCCGCCTTTCGCCTGCCGCAATCGGCGCCGCCGGTGGCGCCACGATCACCCGCGATTCCCGCAGGATCACTTGCGCCAGGTCATCCGAAAATTCCGCCGTAACCTCGGCTGCCCGCACACTTTGGTCACCTGTATTTACCAGCTCTGCGGATATGGTCGTGACTTCCTGGTGCAAAAAGTTTTCTGCTCGCGTCAACTGTATATTCTCGATCTTCAACTTCGCGGCATACTCCATTTCCTTCGTGCCGGTTCCCAGGTGTAAGGCCGCGCTCTTTTGAACCGGGCTTTGGCGTCCCGGCCATAAATACGAACTTGCTCCGGCAATCAGCACGCCTATCGCCGCTAGCACCAAAGCAAACGAGAACCTTTTGCGGTCGGGAGGTGGCACAATCGGGATGTCGAGATTTTCCTGCATGGAAACCCGTGCCTGCGCGGTTCAGCGGCCGACGACCAGCCGGTGGACCAGGGGTTCGGGCAGCCGGGCTGTGCGCATCCGCGCCTGAACCTCGGCAATATCATAGGGCACTCGCCAGAATTCCACGACGCTATGTTCCAGGTCCGCGATCGCAAAACCTGCTCGCGGATCTCCGTCCCGAGGTTGTCCGATCGATCCCGGATTCAGCAGGTAACGCCGCTGTTGCTCGATCCGTAATGGAGCAAATGATTCCGTCGGGCGCGGATGGATGTTCAGCACCTCCAGGCTGGAATTGACGTCCTGATACGAAAATCCCCCCTGGTGATGCGTGTGCCCAAAAAATGTCACTCGCGCTGTCGAATCCAGCAAACCTTCCAATGCTTGCGCGGGTGTGAACACATATTCATCCTCGTCCTGGAATGCTCCGTGCACCAGCACGATTCCGTCCGTCTCCAGCGGCCCCATCGGCAGCTCGGTAAGCCATTTCATGTTGTCTTCGGACACTTGCAAACGCGTCCAGTCCACGGCCGCTTTTGCTACCGGATTGAAATCGTGCGTTTCCATCAGGTCCGCGGCCGCTTTATCGTGATTGCCGCGGATGGTTCGCGCGTTCAGTGCCCGCACACGTGTCACCACTTCATCCGGATCGGGTCCGTATCCCACTACGTCCCCGAGGCATACCGCATGATCCCAGCGGTTCTCCGCCGCGTCCAGCACGCTCTTCAACGCCGTAGCGTTGGCATGGATATCACTCAAAACGAGAATGCGCATTCGGCCGTCCGGGAAAAGAGCATGAGTATAGATGAACGTAAGCGCTGATGCACGGCGGTATTGAGATTGCACCGAAAAGGAACCACCGTCGCGGCTTTGTCTGTTTGCGACGCATTAGCCTGGTAAACGTTTCCCTTCTTTTCCCGCGTTTTACAAAACATTGACCGCCAATTTCTAACTGCTCCCAAAAAGACACTCTAATCCCGTCCGTTTGTGCTCAATTCCTTCAGAAAACTTCTCCGCTTCGCGAAACATTCGTGGGGCCGCATTCGTCTATACCAGTGCAGCCGGTAGTGGCTGCCGCTAGTCCGTCAGAGCTTCTAATAAAAAACCCCGCGGTGGCAGCCGCGGGGCGTTTGACACGCATCTTTCCGGTCGTTAGCCCAGGAAGAAGGAGTGTCGTTCGAGGAAGGCTACTCGTCCTCAGGCGTGCGTGTCAACTCTGTCCGGTCTTGCGGCAGGTGTTCCTGCGGCTGACTCGACTGATGAAATAAAAGGAGTTGACGCGCATGAAATCCAATTCGTTTCTTCGCACTGCGGCGCTGTTGGGCGTCCTCGCACTTGCCGTTCCCCTCTTCGCCAAGCCGGTAAGCAAGATCATTAACATCCCCCAGGCCGCCAAGGTTGGTAAGGCGGATCTGCAAGCCGGGGAATATCGTCTTCTCATCGACGGCAATAAAGTGTCCGTCCAAAAGGGCAAAAACGTAGTGGCCGAAAGCGAAGGCCGCTGGGAAGAACGCGAAAACAAGTCGCAATACGATGCGGTTCTCTTGGGCGACAACGGCCAGGTAAAGGAAGTCCGCTTTTCCGGTCAGAAGCGTGTCTTCGTTTTCAGCGAATAGGCGCAACCAATTCCATACGATCGCGGGCCGCGGAGCGAGCATGAAAATTGCCCATCCGCGGCTCATCGGATCAGCATGCAATCGCCATAACTGTAGAAGCGATAGCCGTTTTTCACGGCATGCCGGTACGCTCCCAACACTCGTTCCCGGCCCGCGAACGCCGACACCAGCGCCAGCAGCGTCGATTCTGGCAAGTGAAAATTCGTCAACAGTTGGTCCACCACGCGAAATTCAAATCCGGGATAAATAAACAGCCGCGCTTCGGCCCTTCCCGCCGGCACCAGCTCCCTGGACTTCACCTCTATTCCTCGCAACGCCGCTGCTTCCAGCGCGCGCACCACCGTCGTTCCCACCGCGAGAATCGGCCGCTTGCGCTCTCGAGCGCTTTGGATCCGCTCCGCCGCTTCTTCTGGAATCTCGTACTCTTCCGCATGCATTGCGTGCTGCTCGATTGTCTCGCTGTGAATCGGCTGAAACGTCCCCAGGCCGACATTCAAAGTGACTTCGCATAGCTCGCTCCCGCGCTTCTGAATTCCATCCAGCAGCTCTTGTGTAAAGTGCAAGCCCGCCGTGGGCGCCGCGATTGCGCCTTCTCGTTTGGCAAAAATCGTCTGATATCTTTCCCGGTCTTCTGGTTCATCGTTGCGGCTTATGTAGGGCGGCAGTGGGATATGCCCGAGCTTTTCGATATGCTCCGCTACCGTCCCACTTTCCAGGGTCCCAAAGCGCAGCGTGCGCGCACCATGTTCTCCTCGCGCAACAACCTCCGCCTCCAGTTCCCCTCGGCCAAAAGTTATATGCTCCCCTATTCGCACTTTCCGCCCGGGCCGTACCAGTGCCTCCCAGGTCGCTTCATCGAGCCTCCGCGTCAGCAGTACCTCCACGCTACCCCTTCGGCCGTCGGCTTGGCTCCCTTGCGATGATGAATCCCCCGACACCCCCGTACGCTTCCCAAACAATCGCGCCGGGATTACCCGCGTGTTGTTGAAGACCAGCAGCTCGTCTCCTCGCAACAATTTCGCCAGCTGGTCGACCTGGCGATCTTCGAGTTCGCCCGACTCGCGTCGCAGAACCAACAACCGCGAGGCGTCACGCCGCTCCAGCGGCCGTTGCGCGATGAGCTCTGGCGGAAGCTCGTAATGGAAGTCACCCAACTTCATGTCGGAAGTTTAGCGTACATACCACCGCCAGCCAAGCAATCGTATAACTATCGATATATCAATCACATCGACAGGCTTTACGAAAAGTCCATTTCGTACTTGACAAGCTGGCACTCATATTATATTATTTACACGCAGTCAAATAATGAAGCACTCTGAGGAGCTATACAGTATGAGATCACTTACACCTTTTCGCAGCGTCACGACCGTACAGGACCAACTTAATCGCCTGTTCAATGAAGCTTTTGACCGCACCAGTGAAGACTCTAATCTCACCACCTGGGCGCCTGCCGTCGACATTAACGAAAACGAGCACGAATTAATCGTCAAGGCCGACCTCCCAGGTATTGATCCCAAGGACTTGGACATCCGCGTCGAAAACAATATTCTGACCATTCGCGGGGAGCGAAAGTTTGAGAAGAAAGCCGAAGAAGCCAACTACCTGCGCGTCGAGCGCTCTTACGGTTCCTTCAGCCGAAGCTTTTCGTTGGCGAATACCGTCAATCCAGAGGGCATCAAGGCCGATTATCATAACGGAGTCTTGGTGCTGAGCGTTCCCAAGCGCGAAGAGGCCAAGCCCAAGCAGATTCGCGTCAACGTTGGCGCTCCGGCTATGGCCGCTGCGGCAGGCGCCAAGTAAGTCGAACACAAGGCGTGGACGTACCCGAACAGGGGCTGGCTGCGCTGCCGGCCCCTGTTTTCGTCTGCCTGCTTGGTCACATTTTCAAAAAGAGAGAGAAGAACCATGTTGCGATTCGAAAAAATGACCGTGAAAGCCCAGGAAGCCTTGCAGGCCGCGCAGGAAATTGCGGCTCGCCACGAGAATCAGCAGATTGAGCCCATTCATCTGCTCGAAGCCCTTGTGACGCAAGCCGACGGCGTCGTCCCGCCGCTGCTCGCCCGTTTGGGCATTCGTTCCGAAGCGCTTTCTCAGGACGTCGCGCGAGAAATTGCTCGCCTGCCCAAAGTCACCGGCTTTGCCCAGCAGCATATGGGCCGCGCGCTGAATGATGTTCTCGAACGCGCTTTTACCGAAACCGAAAAGTTCAAGGACGACTACGTCT
This sequence comes from uncultured Acidobacteriota bacterium, assembly GCA_963819745.1. Lineage (GTDB taxonomy): Bacteria > Acidobacteriota > Terriglobia > Acidiferrales > UBA7541 > Acidiferrum. The sequence goes on from CAWFXG010000020.1 coordinate 19,567, forward strand.
CCACCGAACACATGTTCCTGGCCATCGCCGCTCAGGACCGCGACCCCGCCGGACAAATTCTCAAAAAGCACGGCACTTCTCATGAGGCCATACTTCAGGCGCTCATCGGCGTGCGCGGCAGCCAGCGCGTTACTTCGCAGAATCCGGAAGGCACCTTTGCCGCCCTGGAAAAATATGCGCGCGATCTCACCGATCTCGCCCGCCGTTCCAAACTCGATCCCGTCATTGGCCGCGACGAGGAAATTCGCCGCGTCATGCAGATTCTCGCTCGCCGCACCAAAAATAATCCTGTCCTCATCGGCGAACCCGGCGTCGGCAAAACCGCCATTGTCGAAGGCCTTGCCCAGCGCATCATTGCCGGCGATGTCCCCGACGTTCTCAAAACCAAGAAACTAGTCGCGTTGGATCTCGCTGCTCTCGTTGCCGGCGCCAAGTTTCGCGGTGAATTCGAGGATCGCCTCAAAGCCGTCCTCAAGGAGATTACCGAGTCGGAAGGTCAGATCATCCTCTTCATCGACGAGCTCCACACTCTGGTCGGTGCCGGTGCCGCGGAAGGCGCCATGGACGCTTCCAACATGCTCAAGCCGGCTCTGGCTCGCGGCGAACTGCGCGCGATCGGCGCCACCACGCTCAACGAGTACAAAAAATACATCGAAAAAGATCCTGCGCTCGAGCGCCGCTTCCAGCCCGTGCTGGTCCCCGAGCCTTCCGTCGAAGACACCATTTCCATTCTCCGTGGGCTGAAAGAACGCTACGAAGTTCACCATGGTGTGCGCATCAAGGATTCCGCCATCCTCGCTGCCGCCACTCTTTCCCATCGCTACATCTCCGATCGTTTCTTGCCGGACAAAGCCGTTGACGTGATTGATGAAGCCGCCGCCAGTCTCCGCATGCAGATCGATTCGCTTCCTGTCGAAATCGACGAAATCGAACGCCGCATCATGCAGCTGGAAATCGAGCGCCAGGCGTTGCTCAAGGAAACCGACAAGCACTCCAAGGAACGGCGCACGCAAATCGAAAAGGAGCTCGCCAAATTACGCGAAGATTCCAGCGGCCGCAAAGCGCGCTGGCAAGCCGAAAAAGAAGCCATCGGCAAGATTCGCAAGCTCAAGGAACAGATCGAGCAGCTCAAAATGGAAGAGCAGCGCTACGAGCGTTCCGGCGAGCTCGCCAAAGTTGCCGAAATTCGCTATGGCCGTATCGCCGCTGCGGAACGCGAGTTGAATCAAGCCCAGGAGCGCTTTGCAGCCGTTCAAAAAAACGCCCCAATGCTCAAGGAAGAAGTCGACGAGGAAGACATCGCCAAGCTCGTCAGCAAGTGGACCGGCATTCCCGTGGGTCGCCTGCTGGAAGGCGAAGCGCAAAAGCTTGTCCGCATGGAAGAACGATTACGCCAGCGCGTCGTTGGTCAGGATGAAGGCCTCACTCGCGTCGCTAACGCCGTTCGCCGCAGTCGCGCCGGTCTTTCGGATGCCAAGCGTCCCATCGGCTCATTCATTTTCCTGGGTCCTACCGGCGTCGGAAAAACCGAGCTCGCCCGCGCGCTCGCCGAGTTTCTCTTCGACGACGAAAAACTGATGATCCGCATCGACATGTCCGAGTACATGGAGAAACACAGCGTCTCGCGGCTCATCGGCGCGCCTCCGGGCTATGTCGGTTATGAAGAAGGCGGCCAGCTCACCGAGCAGGTTCGCCGTCATCCTTATTCCGTGATCCTTTTCGACGAAATCGAAAAAGCTCACCCCGACGTCTTCAACGTCTTGCTGCAAATTCTCGAGGATGGTCGTCTCACCGACGGCAAGGGCCGTACCGTGGACTTCCGCAACACTGTTCTTGTCATGACCAGCAATGTCGGTTCCGGCGCCATCTTTGACCTGGCTCACAAGGATCCCGACAATGCTCGCAAGCAGGCCATGGAAGCTTTGCGCGCTTCGTTCCGCCCGGAATTCTTGAATCGCATTGACGAAATCGTTATCTTCAATCCCCTCGACAAGAAGCATCTCGAGCGCATCGTCGATCTGCTGCTGCGCAACGTGGAAAATATGCTCGTGGAACGACACATCACGCTCGAGCTCACTCCCGCCGCCAAGGCGCTCCTCGTTCACGAGGGCTACGATCCGGCCTATGGAGCTCGCCCGTTGCGGCGCACCATTCAACGCTTGATCCAGGATCCCCTGGCCTTGCAGATCCTCGAAGGAAAAGTTCTTCCCGGCGATCGCGTTCTTGTCGACCGCGATCGCGGCAGCGACTCTGTCCGTTTTGAACGCGTTGCCCCAACGAAGCCGACTGCGGCGGCATCCAATGGCTGACGCTTCCATGCGGTCGGGTACATGGCGCCGGTGTAAGCGCCTGCAGTTCAAGGGACGCACGTCATGAAAGTTCTTCGCACTGGTGCTCTACTGATTTTGTTGAGCGTTATGCTGGTCGTCGCAGGCGGAGCCTTGGGCGGCCGGGCCGGCGTGCAGATCGCTCTTGCCCTGGCCGTGCTCATGAACGGCGTTTCTTACTTCTTCTCGGACAAGATCGCCCTTATGTCCAGTGGCGCCCAGCCCGTCTCCCGGGAACAATTGCCTCGCCTCTATGCGGTCATGGAGCGTTTGGCCGCCAAGGCCAATCTCCCCGTACCCAAGCTTTACGTCATCCCGGAAGCTGCTCCGAACGCTTTCGCTACCGGCCGCAACCCACGCCACGCTTCCGTAGCCGTAACGCAAGGCTTGCTGGAGCTGATGAACGACGATGAGCTCGAAGGCGTCATCGCGCACGAACTCTCTCACGTGCGCAACTACGACATTCTCACTACTTCCATTGCCGCCACCCTTGCCGCCGCCATCACCTCCATGGCTCACATGGCTCAGTGGGGCATGATTTTCGGCGGCTTCGGTGGCCGCGACGATGACCGCGACCGGGGCGGCGGCCTGGGCGCCATCCTCATGATCATTCTTGCCCCCTTTGCCGCTTTGCTCCTCCAGTTGGCCCTCTCTCGTACCCGCGAATACTCCGCCGACGAGACCGGCGCTCGCATGGTCGGGCAGCCCTACGGCTTGATCAGTGCCCTTCAGAAGCTGGGTGCCTACAACCAGCGCATTCCCACCACTGTCGTCTCGCCGACTACCTCGGCCCTTTGCATCGTCAAGCCAATGTTTGGTGGCGAGATCCTGACCTCCATGTTCAGCACTCACCCTCCTCTCGAAGACCGTATTGCCGCCCTCCGGGAGATGACCGTCGTTCCACAGCGCTGATTGTTGCCGGTGCCGGCCGTTCTTTCCGGAATCGAGTATGTAAACACTTCCCCCCTGGGGAAAAGCCTTAAATCGCCAACACTCAAAATAAAAGCGCTATAATCAATATGTTACAGATTATTTACAACCCTCGCTTTCTTTGGCCAGGCACATGCACCGTACCCAGCCGTAAGATTGCCCTGGGGGCCTTCGGTTAGGAAATCTAGAGATGAGCTGCAAAGACACTATCCATCTGATTTGCTGGTATTTAGAAGGCAAACTCTCTCCCTCTGTCTCCGGAGAAATCAAACGCCATCTCGCAGACTGCCAGGATTGCCGTCTGGTGCTGGACGCCGCGAACACCACTTTGGATCATTACTTCGAGCCTGTACCGGCTACGGAAGACGAAACCACCTCTCAGGCCGCATAGTTTCCCTCAGGATAAATTTAAGTATTTAAGTCATTTAGCGGCTTTCCGTGGATTTCCCCTCTGGCCTTCCCTTCTTCACACCCCCAAATCCCTCTACCCACCCTCGCAATAGCAGCAAGATTTACCGACACCCCCACGTCCGCGTAATCTTTACTAGTACTGGTACTTATATGACGACCATGCCTAGCCCACCTTAATGACTACAACGCCTTACTTGTCATTGAGTTACGCGTTTTCCACAGTACATCAGCATTTTGGCTCTAGGGATGCTCCTCTTCCCACTTGCTAGGTCGGAACGTCAAAGGAGAATCAATTCCATGAGCGAATTTGAGCAGCCAGTAGCAACCGCGGGGACGCCCCGCTGGATCGGGTTGGCCGTAGGAATCCTGGGCCTGGTTTCGCTGGTTGGGCTTGGCGTCGGTGTTACCGCCATCAACCACGCCAACAGTGTGGAACAATCCACTCAATCCTCGCTGAAGCAGAATAGCGATGCTTTGAGTCAAAAGTTGGCCAAGGAAGACGAGATTAACCAGCAGCTGCAGAGCGACCTGAAAGTGGTGACGGACAAGCTTCAGGTCACTCAGGCCGACCTCGTGGCTGCCCGTAAGCAGACCAAGCTCGCGGCCTCCAATGCCGAGAAGAAGCTCGCTGGACTGCAAACCACGGTAAACACCCAGCTGGCCAGCAAGGCTAGCGCCGATGACGTCAACAAACTGAACGGCGACGTCACGGGCGTAAAGAGCGACCTCGATGCCACCAAGAATGGTTTGCAGATGGCCCGCAGCGAAATGGGCACGCTGATCGCTCGCAACCATGACGAAATTGATCAACTACGTCGGCAGGGCCAGCGCGACTACTTCGAGTTCACGGTTACTCGCAAAGCCGGTGCTCAGAAGGTTGGCGAAGTCCAGGTCGAACTGAAAGACACCAACACCAAGAAGAATCAGTACACCATCAACGTTCTTGCCGATGACAAGAGCTTCGAGAAGAAAAATCGCTCCGTCAATGAGCCGATCTTCTTCTACACCGGCGGCAGTCACGCCGCTCTCGAACTGGTAGTCAACAAGGTCACGAAAACCACCGCGTCCGGCTACCTCAGCGTTCCCAAGAGCACCGGCACGGCCGCGGCCAGCAACACTACCCCGGCGCAGTAAGAGTTTCAGTCAGAGCAGCTCCTCCTCCGAGGAGCGAAACCCTAAGGGAGGATTCCTTACCCCGGATCCTCCCTTTTTTTCTGTTCGCCGGCATTCCTTAACGCCGCTTTTGCCTCGTCTCGAATTCCGTTACGATGATATCCAAGCCATGTCCACGATCCTCTTACGTGCCGCAAGAGCCGTCACCCCTTCCAACGAAATCTCGGATGCCGGTATTCTGATTCGAGACGGAGTCATCGACGCGATTGGTCCCCGCCAGGGGATGAGTCTTCCGAATCTTCCTTCGGGCGCGGAGGAAGTCGATGCGTCTCATCTCAGCGCTGTGCCTGGATTCGTTGATGTTCACATCCATGGCGCGGGTGGCCATGACGTAATGGAAGGTTCCGAGGAGGCGCTCGCGACCATCGCTCGAACCGTCGTCAAAAACGGCACGACTTCCATGCTGGCCACCACCGTAACCGCTAGTCCCGATGCTACCGTACGCAGTGTCGAAGGAATCGTTCATTATATTTCCTCGCAACACACCGCCGGGGATGCCCGGGCGGAAGTTCTCGGTCTGCACTTCGAAGGGCCTTTTATCAGCCCGCTCCGTGCCGGCGTGCACCCCGCGCAATGGATCACACTGCCTTCGTCCGAGTTTCTCGATCAATTGCTCCATGCCGCGGCTGGCCACGCGCGTATCCTTACTCTTGCTCCGGAGTTGATCGGTGCCGTTCCGTGCATCGATGCCGCCCACAAGGCAGGCATCGTCGTGGCCCTTGGTCACACCGATGCCACTTATGAGCAAGCTCGCGCTGCGATTGCCCGCGGCGTTCATCATGCCGTTCATGTCTATAACGCGATGCGGCCTTTTTCTCATCGCGATAGCGGCGTAATTGGTGCGGTTCTCACTTCACCGGACGTCACGGCCGAGCTGATTGCCGATGGCGTTCATGTCGAGGAGGCTGCCATGCGCCTTCTCTTGCAGGCCAAAGGTGCGGGTTGCGTCATTTTGGTCAGCGATGGAATCTCCGCCACCGGCATGCCGGATGGCAAATACAAACTCGGTTCCTTTGAGGTCACTGTTTCCGGTGGCGTTTGCCGCAATGCGGAAGGAAGGCTCGCGGGCAGTACCCTGACTCTGGATCGCGCGTTGCGCAATATCGTCGCTCTAGGCATCGCTTTTCCCGACGCGGTCCGTATGCTGACTTCCAATCCCGCCCAACTGCTCGGCATCGAATTCAAGAAAGGTTCTCTACGCACCGGCGCCGATGCCGACATTGTTTTGCTGGATGAGAATTTGAAGGTGAGAAACGTCTGGGCTCGCGGCCTGCCCGTGAACTGATTCCGCCGCGCGAGACACTTCTATTCGCGGATGCTGGATCCACAACTCCTGCAGGGGCGAGGCTGGCCCCGCCCGCGCGCCATCACCGTACGCACCTCGCCGCTCTTTCCGTTTCTCTTTGTTGCCCGTTCCACGTGCCCTAACGCGGTGGGTTCAGCGGTACATTCAACTCCCGTGCCAGTTGCACCGGATTGAACGGGCTGCACGCGAAATAGCGCTCTCCCACTTTCAGAGTCGGCACTTTGCGTTTGCCGTGATTGGCCCTCAGCACGATCGCTTCCGCGTCCTCATCTTCCTCGATGTTCACTTCCACGTAATCGACACCGCGTTCTTTCATGAAATATTTCGCGCGTCGGCAATCCGGGCAATAGTTCGTGGTGTACATCGTTACGGGTTCCATCATGCGGTTTTGGAAAGAGGGCAGGTGCGTCTTTGTGCCTCAGAATCAGCCGGTAACTACCGGTGCGCCGCGCCGGTTTCGCGACACCTGAATCCGAATCAGCGAACGCTGCAAGGCAATCGCCGCCCGCGACCAGTCGATGTTGGAATCCGCCGCTGCCGCCGCCAGTCGTTGTTCCGCTCGCTTCTTGGCTTCCTCCGCGCGTCCCAAATCGATCTCTTCCGCGCGTTCCGCTGTCTCGGCCAGCACCGTCACCCGGTCGCCCAGCACTTCCGCGAACCCGCTGATGATCGCCAGGTGCACTGGTTCCCCGCCGCTCTTCGACTTATAAATCAATTCTCCAATGCCCAACTCCGTGATCAGCGGTGCGTGCCCCGGCAAAATTCCCAGTTGGCCTTCCGCTCCGGGCAGAGTCACTTCCACGGCGGCTTCCCGGAGCAGTTGCCGCTCCGGCGTTACGATCACCAGTTCTGTGGAATCTGGAATCATCTCGGTTAAGTTAGGCGCTCGCCTTCATCTTCTCCCCTTTTTCCAGCGCTTCCTCGATCGTGCCTACCATGTAAAAAGCCTGCTCCGGAACGTCGTCGTACTTGCCTTCTACGATTTCCTTGAAGCTTCGCACCGTGTCTTCGATCTTTACGTACTTACCTTCCAGGCCGGTAAACTGCGCCGCCACGAACATCGGTTGAGAGAGGAAACGTTCGATCTTGCGTGCCCGCGCCACCGTGCGCTTGTCCTCGTCCGACAACTCTTCGATACCCAGGATCGCAATGATGTCCTGCAAATCCTTGTAGCGCTGCAGGATCGACTTCACTCCGCGCGCCACCGCATAGTGTTCCGCCCCCACGATGCGCGGATCGAGAATGCGCGAATAGCTGGCCAGCGGATCAACCGCGGGATAAATGCCGCGCTCCACGATTTGCCGGCTCAGGTTCGTGGTGGCGTCTAGGTGCGCAAACGTCGCTGCGGGCGCCGGATCGGTATAGTCGTCGGCCGGCACGTAAATCGCCTGCACCGAAGTAATCGATCCGGATTTCGTCGAGGTAATCCGCTCCTGCAACTCCCCGATTTCCGTGTTCAGATTCGGTTGATAGCCCACCGCACTGGGCATGCGTCCCAGCAGCGCCGAAACTTCCGATCCCGCCTGCACGAACCGGAAAATATTGTCGATGAACAGCAGCACGTCCAGGTGTTCTTCATCGCGGAAATATTCCGCCACCGTCACTCCCGTCAAGCCCACCCGCAACCGCGATCCGGGCGGCTCCGTCATCTGTCCGTAAATCAGCGCCGCTCGCGATTTCTCCGAGTTCCCCGGCGTGATGACTCCGCTTTCGGACATTTCCAGCCACAAATCATTTCCTTCGCGCGTCCGTTCGCCCACTCCCGCGAATACCGAAACGCCCCCATGCTTCATCGCCACGTTGTGAATCAATTCCATGATCAGCACGGTCTTGCCCACGCCCGCTCCGCCGAACAACCCGATTTTTCCGCCTTTCAGGTACGGCTCAATCAGGTCCACCACTTTGATTCCTGTCTCGAACATCTCCAGCGTGGTGGACTGTTCGTCCAATTTCGGCGCCGGCCGGTGGATCGGATAATGTTTGTCGCTGTTGATCGGCCCCAATTGATCTACCGGCTTCCCCAGCACATTCATCACTCGCCCCAGCGTCGCGCGTCCCACCGGAACGGTGATGCCTGCCCCGGTGTCGTACGCCTTCATTCCCCGCACCATGCCTTCGGTCGGCTCCATGGCCACCGCTCGCACGCGCCCTTCCCCGAGGTGCTGTTGCACTTCCACGGTGACGTCCAGCGGCTCCGGCACCGAGTAGCCCTCGCTCGTAATGCGCACCGCGTTGTAAATCGCCGGCAGGTGTCCCGCTTCAAACTGGATATCCAGCACCGGCCCGATTACCTGCACCACGTGCCCAACCGCTTTCACTTTCTCTGCCATGCTGTCTCCTAGGCGCCGTACGACGCGCCGCTGACAATTTCGATAATTTCTTTCGTGATCGCCGCCTGCCGCACCTTGTTCATGTGCAATGTCAGCGCGTCGATTACGTCTCCCGCGTTCTTCGTCGCCGATTCCATCGCCGTCATCCGCGCCGCGTATTCCGACGCCGAAGACTCCAGCATCGCGCGCAGCACCTGCGTCTCGATATATTTCGGCAGCAGCTTGCTCAGCAGTTGTTCCATCGGCTGTTCGTAGATGTAATCGATTTCCCCGCTATCCTTGGCTTGGTCGCCGGATTTCCCCGACGCCTTCTCCGTTTCTTCCGCAATCGCCTCGATCGGCAGCAATTTCTCCACCGTCAAATTCGGTGCCAGCACGCTTTTGAATTCGCTGAAGATGATGTACACCGCGTCGATCTTTCCGTCCGCGTACAATTGCGTCGCCAGGTTCGCGATCTCCCGCGCGGTCTTGAACTCCACCCGCCCCAGCACATTCACGTATTCTCCCGCGAATTGGAATCCCGCTTTCTTCAGCGAATCCCGCCCCTTTTTTCCGACGGGAATCGTCACGATCTTCTTCCCGCTGTTCGCACGGAAAAACTCGTTGGCCTTCCGCAGAATATTCGTGTTGAACGCGCCCGCCAGCCCGCGCTCTCCGCTCAGCACGATCGCCAGCACGTTTCTTTCCGGCCGCTTCTCCAGCAGCGGATGTTGCGGCTCCTGGATTCTCGCCATGATCGATCGCAGCAGCCGCGCCAGTTCCCGCGCATACGGCCGCGCCGCCAGCGCCGCTTCCTGCGCCCGCCGCAATCGCGCCGCTGCCACGAACTTCATCGCGCGCGTGATTTGCTGGCTGCTCTTCACCGACCGGATGCGTCGCCGGAAATCGAGTAGTGTCGCCATATCGTCCGACTAGTTATTCTTCGCGGTTTCCTCCTCCGCCGCCGTGAACCGTTCCTTGAATCCTTCCACCGCTTTCTTGATCTCCGCTTTGATCCCGTCGTCCAGCGCCTTTTTCTCAGCGATATTTTTCAGCAGCGAGGGATTGCTGGTCTCCACGTATTGCAAAATCTCCTTCTCGAATCGCCGCACTTCGCTCACCGGCACGGTGTCCAGCAATCCGCTCGTCGCCACGTAGATGCTGAACACTTGTTTTTCCACGGACAGCGGCACGTACTGGTCCTGCTTCAAAACTTCCGTCAGGCGTTGCCCTCGCGCGAGCTGCGCCTGTGTCGCTTTATCCAGTTGGTCCGCTCCGAACTGCGCGAACGCCGCCAGGTCGCGGTACTGCGCCATGTCCAGTCGCAGCGATCCTGCCACTTGCCGCATCGCCTTGATCTGCGCGTTTCCGCCCACGCGGCTCACCGAAATTCCCACGTTGATGGCTGGCCGGATTCCCGCGTTGAACAGGTCCGCTTCCAGGTAAATCTGCCCGTCCGTAATCGAAATTACGTTCGTCGGGATGTACGCGGAAACGTCGCCGGCCTGCGTCTCGATCACGGGTAGTGACGTCAGCGATCCCGCTCCCAATTTATCGTTCAGCTTCGCCGCCCGCTCCAATAGCCGCGAGTGCAAATAAAACACGTCGCCCGGAAACGCCTCGCGTCCCGGTGGTCGCCGCAGCAGCAGCGAAATTTCGCGGTACGCCTGCGCGTGTTTTGAAAGATCGTCGTAAAACGTAATCGCGTGCCGCCCGTTGTCCCGGAAAAATTCGCCCATCGCGCATGCTGCATATGGCGCGATGTACTGCACCGAAGCCGGTTCCGACGCGGAAGACGCCACGATAATCGTGTATTCCATCGCTCCCGCGTCCGTCAGCACCTTCACCACTTGCGCGATCGTCGAGCGTTTCTGCCCGATCGCGCAATAAATGCAGATCAGGTTCCCGCCCTTTTGATTGATGATCGTGTCCAGAATGACCGCGGTTTTGCCCGTTTGCCGGTCGCCGATGATCAACTCGCGCTGCCCGCGTCCGATCGGAATCATCGAATCAATCGCCTTGATGCCGGTCTGCACCGGTTCGCGCACCGGCTGCCGGTCCAGCACTCCGGGTGCGATGCGCTCCAGCGGATTGCGCAGTTTCGCCGCGATCGGGCCCTTGTCGTCCAGCGGCTCGCCCAGCGGGCTCACCACTCGCCCGATCAGCGCGTCTCCCACCGGCACGGACATGATCGTGTTCGTGCGCTTTACGATGTCGCCTTCTTTCAGCTCAAACGATTCGCCCAGCAGCACCGCGCCAACCTCTTCCTCTTCCAGGTTCAGCGCAATTCCGTAAATATCGTGCGGGAACGCCAGCATCTCTCCGGCCATCACTTTTTCCAGGCCGTGAATGCGCGCAATGCCGTCGCCCACGCTGATGATCGAGCCCACTTCGTCGACCGCCACCGTTTGCTCGTAGTTCTCGATCTGCTCGCGCAGAATCTTGCTGATTTCGTCCGCTTTTATGTTCGCCATCCCCGCTCCGTTTGCTGCGAGCCTCTTATTGCCCGGCTTTCACGCCGCTTCGCCCAACTTACAAGATCCCGGCCCTATTCCGCCGTCAGTTTCACGCGCAGATCGTCCAGCCGGTTGCGCACCGATCCGTCGTAAATCGTGTCTCCGATTCGTACCACCGCTCCGCCCAGAAGCTGCGGTTCCACCGTGTACTTCGCTTCCACGCGTTTCCCCGTTAACTTCTCCAGCGTGAATGCGAATTGCGCTTTTTGCGTCGCGCTCAGCTCCACCGCCGACGCAATCTCCGCCTCGCTCACTCCCTGCCGCTGCCGCACCACTTCCTGGAAGGCCTCGATGATCTCCGGCAATATGTGCGTCCGCTGGTGATCCGCGATCACGAACAGGAAATTGCGGATGATCTTGCTGGCGCCCAGCCGCGCTGCCAGTTTCTCGATCACCCCGTGCTTCGCCGCCCGGTCCACCGCCGGACTTGCCAGAAAGTTGCGCAGTTCCGCCGATTCACCGTACGCCGCCGCGAAATCCCGCAGTTGCGACGTCGCCGGCGCCGCGGCTCCCTGCGCCAGCGCAATATCCGCCAGCGCGTTCGCGTATTGCAGGCTCGCGGACTTCAATTTGGCTGCCCTTCCAGGTTCTTCAGGAATGCCCCGATCAGTGATTCCTGTGTACCCGCCGTCAATTGCCGCGCCAGCAGGCTCTCCGCACCGCTCACCGCCAGGTTCGCTGCGAACGCCTTCAACTCCAGCCGCGCCGCTCGCTCCGCCGCTTCAATTTCCGCTTTGGCTGCCAATCCGATTTTTTCCGCGTCGGCTTGCGTCGCCCTGCGCAAGCGCTCCGCTTCCGCCACCGCTTCCCGTTCTCCGGCCGCTCGCAGTTGCGCCACTTCCTGCTCCAGCCGCGCCAGTTTTCCTTCCGCGTCCTTCAGCAGCGCATCGGCCTCCGCTTTTGCCGCGCTCGCCTTGCGGATCGCCGAACTGATTTCTTCCGCTCGCTTGTGAAAGAACTTCGGCGTTATCTTCAGGAATATCCAACCCAGTGCTCCTGCCACGATCGCGAAATTGATCCACTTGAAAAGTTGTCCCGCCCCCGTGTTCGCTTCGCTTGCGTTTTCCGCTCCGTGCGCTCCGCTGGCCGCCGCCAGTAGCACTACCGCCAGCAGGCCGCAAGTTCCCAGGTGCCGCTTCATCGCGCGCCACCCGCCGGCTGCGCCACGCGCCGCGCGATTTCTCCCGCCAGCTGTCCCGTGGTCGCTTCCACTTCCTTGCGCGCCGTCGTGAATTCCGCGCTCACCCGATTTTTCGCTGCCACAACTTCCGCCGCCGCTTTGCTTCGCACATCCTTCAGTCGCGCCGCGCGCTCCTCCAGCAGTTTCTTGCGCGCCGCTTCTTGCTCCGCGTACACCCTGGCCCTCGCCTGCTTCAGCGCTTCTCGATACTGTTTCACTTTTTCTTCGGCCGCCGCTTGCGCGGTCTCCGCCGCTTTGCGCGCTCCCGCCGTTCGCGCTTCGCGCTCCGCCATCACTTTCAGTAATGGCTTGAAAAACAGCGATCGGAGCATCAAAAAGAAAAGCAGAAGGATCAGTACCGTGGGCACAGCCTGAAGGAACAGTTCGCCAAGTTGGTGAACAATCTCTTGCATCGGAAATGTTTCGCCTGTACCTCAGGGTTGTGGCAACCGCGCCGTATACCTGGCCCGTTTTACGGGGCTACGGCTGGTTTGTTGCTGCCGGGTGAAACAGTATTTTATAGCATTCGCGGCGGCATGCGTCAACGTGGCCTGCGCCCTCTGCTTTTCCGCAAAAATCCCTTATTTTTGCGGTTTTGCGGCGGCCGCCGGGGTCGCGGCCGGAGTCACCTTGGCGGGATTGCTGCTGGCCTCCGCCGCTTCGTCGTACACGTAGCGGATCACCAGTGGTGTGTTGTTGCGCCCCACGGTCATGTGCAGCGTTTCGTAGAGCTGCGTACCGTCGTACGCGAGCTCGTACGTCCGGCTCATTTTGTTCCCGCGCGGGCTTTTTTCGTCCGTACTCAGCCGGTTGCCGTCCCAGCGCGCCGCGATTTCCTGGTAGTTCGCGTCTTTCGACTTTTGCAGCTTGCGTCCGTCCGTGAATAACGCCCGCTTGTGCTCCTGATCGTCAAAAATGTCCGTCTCCACGTCTTTTTTCGCTTCGGCAATCGTCAAGGCTCGGGATGGCGTCATCAACTCCTGCATTTTCTGCCGCTCTTCTTCGCTCTGTCCCTGCGTGCCGCGTCTTCGCCCGCCGTATCCTCCCGGGTATCCGCCGCCTCCGGGATAGCCGCCGCCTCCCCCTCGCCTCCCGCCGCCGTTGCCGCCTTGCGTTTCCTGCCGCCTCTTCCGGGGATCGTCGCTGTCGTCCGGATTCAGTTTCCACCTCCCCAGTATGGAGGTTCGGGGAGGTATTGCGGGGCGAGCGGGAAGCGGGTTTGCGGTTGCCGGCTGTGCTTGTTGCGATGTTGCGGGCGGCAATGGACCCGGAGGTGCTTGCGCGCTTGCCCTTATAGGCATCACCAAAGCTGCGATTGCGGCCGCCGCCGGAAACATCCAGCCGCGGCTCCCCACTAATCTTGAAATAATGCTCATCCGAAGTTATTCCCTGCGGAGATCATTTAAGTTCCCCGCTACTCCCTCTCCTTGGATGCTGGTTTCGGTCGAAATGAGGGCTCTACGCCAGCCACGCCGGCAGGTCGGTGATCTTCGCAAGCAGCGCTAGCGCTCCCAACTCCCGGAATCGCGCCGCCCGCTTCCGGTACCCGTGCGAGCCGCGCGGCAAAATAGCCATGAACGGCATCCCTGCATCCCGCGCCGCCAGCGCATCGTCAATGTTATCGCCCACGTACAGCGCTTTTTCCGCGCTCCGGCCCGCAAGAATCTTCAGCAGTCCTTCCGGATGCGGTTTGATATTTTTCACGTCGTCCATGGTCACTACCCACCGGAAATGTTCTGCTCCGGACCACCGGTCAAACGTATACGCAAATTCTCTCCGGTTCCGCCCGGTAAACAAGTTCAGCTCGAACCTTGCCGCCCACCGTTTCAGCAGCTCTGGCTTCACCAGGAACTTTTCCTTCTTCACGTTTCCCGGCTGGTCGCCCGTTCCCCAGTAGAACCTTTCGAACGCCGCTCGCGCTTGTTTGTACGTTGTCGGCCTCCCCAGCGACGTTGCCCAGTCGGCGGTCATTCTCCAATCGTCGTTGTATCCCGGCTTGCTTTTCCATTGGTGCAGCTGTGTATAGGTAACCCGTTTCCCGCTCAGCTGCCGCACCGTTTGCAGGCCGGAACGCCAATACGTCTCGCGCACGTCGATCAGCACTCCGTCCACATCGAAAATCAGTATTTCCGGATGGATCTTGCCGGGCCTTCGCCGCGCCCTTCGTTTCATCTTGGCCATCTCCGCTGCATTCCGTCGTAGAACGCGTTTATTTTCATCCAGCGCGCTGGCTTGTCCGTCAAAAGCGACTTCCGAGTTTCACCATCCTCAAGCGGTCCGTCAAGTCGCTCCCTTCGTCTTCTAACTCTCCTTTCGTTCTTCGACCAGCTCCGCTGTCTCTCGAGTCCGCAGTAAAGCGCTCAAGACTTCCTCCAGCTCCGTTATGCTGATGGGCTTGGTCACGTATCCGTCCATTCCTGCCTTCAAACACTTCTCCCGGTCTCCTTTCATCGCGTGCGCGGTTACCGCTATGATCGGCTGGCGTTGTCCTGTCTTTCTTTCTCTGATTCGGATCGCCGCCGTCGCCTCGAATCCGTCCATTTCCGGCATTTGCACGTCCATCAGGATCACGTCGAATCTCTCTTTTTCCCATGCTTCCAGCGCCTCCCTTCCGTTGACTGCTGCTTTCACGTGATGGCCCCTCTTTTCCAGCAGTTTCATCGCTAGCCGGCGATTCACGGCGTTGTCTTCCGCCAGCAGCACTCGCAGCTTGCTCATCGGCTCTTGCGTCTCTTCTGCGGTCGACCTTGCTTCCGGCGCTTCGTATCGTCCCGCCGCTCTCCCCAGTGCCTCCCGCAGTTCCGATTGCCGGATGGGTTTCAGCAGATAGGCGGCTACCCCCAATTCCTGGCACCTTGCGGCGTCACGCCGGTGGCCGGCCGACGTCAGCATTACGATCATTGCCGGGGATAGCGCGGTGTTCTTTAGCACCCATTCGATCAATTCGAAACCATTCATCACCGGCATGTGACGGTCCGTCAGGATCAGTCGAAACGGTTTTCCCGCTTCTTGCGCTTCCTGTAGCGCCCTTTGTGCCTGCGGCCCATCCGCCACCGCCACCGGATTCATCTCCCACCTTGCCAACATCCTCTCCAGGATTTGCCGGTTCGTTCGGCTGTCGTCCACAATCAATACTCTTATTCCCGCAAGCCCGCTCGCCTGTGGTTCCCGCGGCACTCCCGCTTTCTTTCGCTCGCTGCGTCCCACTTCCACCGTGAAGTGGAATTCGCTGCCGCGTCCCACTTCGCTTTCCACCCAGATCTTCCCGCCATCATCTGCACCAGCCGCTGCGAGATCGTCAAACCCAGTCCGGTTCCTCCGTATTTCCGCGTTGTCGAACTGTCGGCCTGGGAAAACGCTCCAAATATGGATTCGCATTTTTCCCGAGGGATGCCGATGCCCGTATCGCACACCGTGAAGTGCAGTTGCCAGCCGTGCTCCGTACGCCTCGCCACCTTCACTCGCGCTTCCACTTCTCCCTTTTTCGTGAACTTGACCGCGTTTCCCAGGAGGTTGAGCATTACTTGCCGCAGTCGCGTCGCATCCCCCTTCACCTGCTCCGGCACGTCCGCGGCCACGTTGCCTAGCAATTCGATTCCTTGCTCGTCGGCCCGCAGCGACAATGTTTTCAAGCTCGATTCCACGCATTCCCGCAGGTTGAAATCCGCCATTTCCAGGTCGATCTTGCCCGCCTCGATCTTGGAAAAGTCCAGAATGTCGTTGATTACCGTCAGCAACGTATCCGACGACGACTTCACGGTTTCCAGGTATTCGCGTTGCTCTGGCGTCAGCTCCGTTTCCAGCGCCAGCTCCGTCATCCCCATCACCCCGTTCAGCGGCGTGCGGATTTCGTGGCTCATGTTGGCAAGGAATTCGCTCTTCGCCCTGTTCGCCTTTTCCGCCAGTTCCTTTGGTTGGCTGATGGCCGTTTCTGCCTGCTTGCGTCTTAGAAATTGTCCGATCTGGCTTCCGATTGCCACCGCCAGTTGCGCTTTCCCCGCGTCCGGTTTCTCCGCCTTGTCGCTCAGCAGTTCCAGTAACGCCGCCAACTCATCTTCCTGGTAGATTGGCAGCGTATAGCTGCTCACGAGCCCGCAGGCGCTCGCCGCTGCCCCTCGGATCGCGCAGTCGTCTGTCCCCATATCGGCAATCCACACCGGGTGCCGCGCGATCCACGCCCTGCCCGCCAGCCCTTCGAACGGCACCAGCGAAGTGTTTACCGTTGCTTCTAGGAATTCGTCCTGAACCCGCGGTCGTTGCCAGATTTGCGCGCACTCCATGAGCTGCGTTGCCGCGTCGAGCATCCACACCACCGCGGCCTTTTGTCCCATCCCGTCGCACACCAGTTCCAGCAGCCGCGGCAGCGTTTCCTCCAGCGTCTCCCCCTCGGCCAGCAGTCGCGTCGCGTCATAGGCAATTCGTTGCAGGTGTTCGGTCCGTTCGCGCTCCTGGATTTCCCTTTCCAGTTCCACGGTGCGGTCCCGGACTCGCTGCTCCAGTTGGTCCCGCGCGCTTTTCAGCGCGGCATCGCGTTCCTGGATTCTTTCCAGCATGCGATTGAAAGCCCCGATCAGGGTTCCGACTTCATCGTCCGCGTGGGCTACTGCTCGCAACGCGTAATCCTCGCTCTCGCTGACTTTCCCTGCCACTTCCGCCAGCCGTAGCACGGGCTCGGTAATCAGTTGCACCAGTCGGCCCGCGATGAGCGAACTGGTCAGCGCCGAAATCAGAATGAGCGCCGCGGATATTTCCGTGTATCTCTTAATTTTGACGTTCATCGCTTTCAGGTCCGAGACGATCGCGATCGAGCCGGTTCTTTCTCCGTCTCGCCAGATGTCCCGGTACACGGTCACGGAATCCGGACCGAATTCTGCTCGTTCGCTTCGTGGCCTCGGCATCGCCACCCGCGCGCTCGTGCCCGCCCCGAAATAGGTAGCGAATGGTTCTCCCCGCCTGTCAAAAATGCAGGCCTCCGGAATGTGCGGCTCTGCCTGCAAGCTTCGCAGCTCTTCTTGCGCAAAGGCCGGATCCTGAGCCGTCAACGCCGCCGCGCTCCTGGCCCCCAGGATGTTCGCTAGCACGGACAGCTTTTCACTGATTTCTCTTCGATCATCGGCGCGTTCGTACAGCTCAAAGCCCAGCGAGGCCAGGCTCAACGCCAGGAGGCACGTGCTCAAAATGACCACGGAGAGTTTTCGTTGGATGGAAATGTCCCGGTATCCCGGCAGCGGGCTCCTGAGCATGCCAAGCAGCCTGCGCGTCCCGGTTGGCGGCTGTCCGCGTTTTTCGATCTTCAATTGCACCGGCCCTGCTCCTCGGCGCCGCAACGGCTGCGCATCTCGAATGCTTCGCCGCGCCGCTTGCGCCATCGCCAGCGTTCAGCGAGCCGTTTGCACGCACCTCTCTGGCCCAGGAGCAGTTCCTGCATGATCGTGTCCTAAGTGCCGTTTCGTTTTGTTGGAAACTTCTGCGCTTTCAGCGATTTACTCTCTCCCAACCGAAATCTAGTACTCAGTTCTCCCCACGTTGTCCCAAAACGACACAGCGGCCGCTCTCCTTTTTCAAAACGGTTCGCCTCCACCCTTCCGCCGCTCGGTTGCTGCTTCTTCTCGCAGGTTGCTACAATCGACAGCAGAAACCATACTCAAGCGCAATCCCCCGGCATTAGGAGACAGCATGGCCGCATACGGCGGAGTGGATTTCATTGATTTCGATTCCCAGCTCAACGATGAAGAAAAATTGGTGCGGCAGACCGCCCGCCAATTTGTCGAGAACGAAGTCGTGCCGATCATCGAGAAGCACAGCCGGGAGGGAACTTTCCCCCACCACCTGGTGCCGCAGTTGGGGGAGTTGGGATTCTTCGGCGCGAGCCTGCACGGGTACGGTTGCGCGGGCATGTCCAACGTCGCCTACGGATTGATGACCCAGGAACTGGAGCGCGGCGATTCCGGGTTGCGCAGCTTTGTGTCGGTGCAGAGCGCGCTGGTCATGTATCCGATTTATGCGTATGGAAGCGACGCGCAGAAGGACAAATGGCTTCCGGCGCTGCAGCAAGGCAAGGCCATCGGGTGTTTCGGGTTGACCGAGCCGCAATTCGGCTCGAATCCCGGAGGGATGCTGACGCGGGCGGTGAAGAAGGGCGGAAAGTACGTCCTGAACGGCGAGAAGATGTGGATCACCAGCGGATCGATCGCGGACATCGCGGTGGTGTGGGCCAAGTGCGAGGATGACAAGGTTCGTGGATTTCTGATCGAGAAAGGGCACGCCGGGATTCAAGGCGTGGGACGTGCACGGAAAGTGGTCGCTGCGCGCTTCGGTGACATCAGGGCTGGCGCTCACCGATTGCGAAATTCCCGCGGAGAATCTGCTGCCGAACGTGGTGGGCTTGAAGGGGCCGCTCGGTTGCCTGAACCAGGCGCGCTACGGAATCGGATGGGGCGCGCTGGGCGCGGCGATGGCGTGTTACGACACGGCGCTGCAATACGCGAAGACGCGCAAGCAGTTCGCCAACAAGCCGATCGCTTCGCACCAGCTGGTGCAGGAAAAGCTGGCGTGGATGATTACAGAGATCGTGAAGGGGCAATTGCTGGCACTGCACGTGGCGAAACTGAAGGACCAGGGCAAAGTGCATCCCTCGCACATTTCCATGCTGAAGATGAACAACGTGGCCATCGCTCTGGAGACGGCGCGAAAGGCGCGGGACATTCTGGGCGCGAACGGCATCGTGGACGATTACTGCATCATGCGGCACATGAACAACCTGGAGAGCGTGTCCACCTACGAAGGCACGAACGATATCCACAAGCTGGTGATCGGCGAACGGATCACCGGCATCGCCGCGTTCGTATAGACGCTGCTTTTGTATAGGCGTTTGCGTGGAGATGGCTAAGATTGGCTGCGCATTGCGCGAAAGAAGAGCGCGGCTTTAACGTCGCTATCTTGCGTCCGGATGCGGCACAATGTAGGGTCGCGAGAACGTCGCGTTGCAGGAGCCGAAAATGACCGCGTGCCTTCCCGGTAGATCCCACAAATATTTTTGCCTGGCACTTTTTCTTCTGGCGTTCAGCGGGTGTCCCGCGGCGCACGGGCAGAGAGGGGCGGCGGCCAAGGCTGGGTCGGCCAAGCCCAAGGTGCGAGCGATTACCGCGTTCATCAACCTGGACCGGACGCAGTACCAGCCGCAAATCGCCGACGCGGTGAAGATGCTGAAATATGCGCGAACGGTGTACGAGTCGCGGGGGTTTGAGGTGCAGACCATCCGGATTTCCACGCAGCCGTTTCCGGAGTACATCAAGGGACTGACCACGGAGCAGGCGCTGGCTTTTTTCCGCAACTATGACGCGGTGGCACAGCAGGAAAAATTCGCGGCGTCCATCGGACCGGCGATGCTGAACGCCGGGGACAGCGACGCGCAGGCGGACCTGGTGGCGGAAATCCTGAAAAATACGAAAGTGCTGAACGCCAGCGTGGTGGTGGCGGGTGACGACGGAGTGCGCTGGCGGGCAGTGGGAGCGGCGGCGCGCGTGATGAAGAAATTGGAGGATACGGAACGCAGCCAGGGCAATTTCAAGTTTTCGGCGATCGCCATGGTCGGGCCGCTGACGCCGTTTTTCCCCGGTTCGTACCACACCGGATTCGGGCACCAGTTCGCGGTGGCGCTGGAATCCGCGAACGTGGTGGCGGCGGCGTTTTCGGGCGCGTCGGACCTGGCAGTGGCACGCGAAAGGCTTACGGACGAACTGAGCAGCGCGGCGATCGAGGTGGAGCGGCAAGCGCAGCGAATCGACCGGGACACGGGCTGGGCGTACGTGGGCATAGACCTGTCTCCAGCGCCGCTGAAGGATGTGTCCATCGGCGCGGCGATCGAAGGGCTGACGGCGCAACCGGTGGGCTCGAGCGGAACATTGACGGCGGCGGCGACAATCACGGCGGCGATCAAGGACATCAAGGTGAAGCAGACCGGGTACAACGGGTTGATGCTGCCGATCCTGGAAGATTCCCGGCTGTCCGAGCGGTGGTCGGAAGGGAATATTTCGCTGGACGCCCTGCTGAGCTACAGCGCGGTGTGCGGGACCGGACTGGACACGGTGCCGCTGCCGGGAGACGTCACCGAGGAGCGCCTGGACCTGATCATCGGAGACATGGCATCGCTGGCGTTCAAATGGCACAAGCCGCTGGCGGCACGGCTGCTTCCCGTAACGGGCAAGGGTCCGGGAGACCAGACGGACTTCGACGATCCGTACCTGGTGAATGCGACACTGCAACCGCTGGACCGCAGGTGAGCTAGCGGCTTGCACCTATCCCTTCTTGTGCCTTCCTGGCCGACCCTTCCCGACTCAACCCACCCCCACTTTCTTGCAAGTGCGGAGTATAAAGGACTTAAAGGCCTTCAGATTGATACGGTTGCATAAGTGCGCATTCTAAAGGACTTAGCGGGAGCTGGTTGTTGTAGAATTAGTTACTAAGACGGTAGCTTACTTGGGTGGTATTATACGGCGATTTTGGGTTGGGGTCAAGAGGGAATTGGGCGGGCGGCGGTTTCAGGTCATGGGCCGAAAGCATGAAAGAATCGCCTATGTTATTTGGATACGGTGTTGAGCTTGCCTCAAGCATCAGGGATGCGGAGGCCGGACGTTTCTTATATGAGCAGACGGCAAGCCACTATCCGCAGAGTCAGACACGTTTTCGAACTGCTGAGGCTTGAACCGGGGAAGACCGTGACGAAGCGGAGCGAATACTCTTGATTGCCAGATACGATACCGCGGTTTCCTTACCCGGATCGCTCTCTCCTGGGAGCTACACGCTGGTTCTCGTGTTCAATCCAGAAGAAGTGCCTCCCGCTCAAATGGCAGGCCCTGACACCGTAAAAAACATAACTACGGATCCATTCGTAGTCGAAGTCCCGATACACCCAAAGTTCTCTAACTGCGAGGCGGGTTCGAAGGCGCAGTGATGGGCGCTCGTCCCAATAATGGAAACACCGCGAGGATTTAGGTGCTGTGGGCGTCGGGGTTGGAAGGCAAGATGGCGAGATGAACTCGCCGCTACAAACAGATTTGGTAGGAAAGATGCCGGGCTGAGGCCCGGTGCTACGAATGGGGTTTCAGAGTCCCCCAACATCCGCCCGAAGACCCAGGTACCGAACGGCGGAACCTGGGGCACCCGCCTGAGCGAAGAGCGGCCCACTCTTTGCAAACGGCGCAAAGAGTAGGCTACCCAAGAGGTGTCTTTCATCATCGAGTGGTAACCTTACGACGGAATATGGCCGCAATCGGCGACGCCAAGCCGCGCGGAAACAATGCGCCACCCGCCTTAGCGGTAGCTGGTTGGCGAGATTCGCCCTAGGCAGAAAGCAAACGCGAGACCCACCCTAAAAAATCGAGGGTGAGGCACCTTTCCGTGTGGTTGTGAGCTGCGCTGATGAAACTTTTTGGGGTCGCGGATCGATGGTGGTGGGAGGAGAAGCGCTGAATTCATCCGGCCGCGCGCCCGGTATGAAGGATGGTGGAGGTTTTCTCGATCTCCGCCCACCGCAGAACGACGATCACCGGGAGCGAGTTTGCTGCCAGCTACCGCTTCATTCTTTCAGTTCCGTAGGCCAGTTGCTAATCAAGGTAAGGGGGGAATTGTTGGCGGGTAGTGAGTTCACCAGCAAGCGACCATCCGGAGAGATGTCGTACTGAAACCAGCCGAACATGGTAACCGTGACGAGGGTCTGTGCGAAGACTTGGGACTGGTTGGCCGAATGCTTCGCAGGGTCGAAGGCAGCGAACATGAGTTTTCGATCCGGCTGAACAAAGAAAATCTTCCTGCCGTCGCGACTCCAGCGGGGTTGCGAAGATCCGGGGGCATTGGATATCTGGACACGAGCTCCGGGACCCGGAAATGGCTGAACAAAAATCTGGCGCATCGGCAGTCCAATGTAGGCGATCCACTTGCCATCCGGAGAGAATTGAGCTTCCGCGCCGAATTTCACAATTTCCACAGACTTCCGGTCAATTGGAGAATAGACGTACAGTCCGGGAAAGGGTTCTCCCCTGCCAAGGCTCATGTAGATCAAATGGCCATCTTTAGACCAGTCGCACGGAATGAGATTGCTTCCGCTTAAAACGGGTCGAGGCGGGCCGGAGGCATCGGCGGGAACTTCCGCGATGCTCAAGGAAGCATCGCGATAGGCGATGAATTTGCCATCGCGGGACCACACGGGATTGCTCTCATTGCCCCCATCGGTGAGGCGAGTGCTGAGGCCGCGCTGCAGGTCGTACACCCGGATAAAGTGTTTGCCATTGTGTTCATCGTCGGAATAGACCGCCAAGGAATGACCGTCAGGCGAGAACTGAGGTCCTTCGTAACCCGTCTCGGGAAACTGGCCGAGTTCCTTTCCTGCAGAATCGTACCAGACGAGGCGAGCGGGCGCGTCGCCCGCTGATTGAAAGAGCAATTTACCGTCCTGGGAAACGGAAAAGCCGGACTGCCAGAAGTCAAAGAATTTATCCACTTCGCGTTGGGTGAGAGGACGGGCCGCGCCGGTGGTTTGCAAACGGCTGGTGTCGAAAGGCTGAGCCATCACGGTCCGGAAGCGAATATAAAGGAGATTTCCTGAAGCGAAAAAGGCGTTGCCAGTGACATCGGAAGAGATGGGGGCGGGTGTATCGCTGTCAAGAGATGCGACGTAAAGGCCATTGTGGTGAACACCAGAAGGGCCGCTCCAATTCACGAAATAGAGGAAGTGTTTGCCGTCGGGAAGAAAGAAAGGCCAATGATGGGATTCACTGCCACTCGGGGGCACCCTGGTGACCGCCTCGGGGCTACCGCCAGTGGCGGCGACGCGGTAAAGAGGACCGGTGATGCCGGGAGCGAAGACGATGATTCCGTCTTGATTCCAAGTGCCACCGAAGCCCGGTGATACATCACAAATGTTCAGTAGCGTGGAATTCACAATGTCGATGGTCTTGAGTCGTCCTTGCGCGAAGAAACCGATATGCAGGCCGTCCGGCGACCAGAAAGGAAATGTCGCTTCCGCTGTGCCCGCGAGTTGCTGCGCATTGGGAGAAGTAAGCCCACGAACCCACAGAGCGGTCTTGCCGTCCTGGCCGAGGGCAACGAAAGCGAAGCGGCTGCCGTCCGGTGCAATCGCAAAGTCGTATGGTAAAAAAGATGTGCCAGGCGGAGGCAGCAAAGAGGTGCGCAAGGGTCGCGCGGGTTGCGGAGAACGTCGTACGAATCCGAAGGCTAATGCCACGCACATGACCGCCAAGGCTGCCGCCAGTACCCAGGCCAATCGCTCGCGGAACTTGCGATGGGAAAGCACTGGAGCGAGCAGGACGGCTGCAGGCCCGCTTGCGCGGGTAATCCATTCCAGTTCCAGGGCAACGTCGCGCGCGGTCTGCCAGCGCTGGTCCGGGTCCTTGGCGAGACATCTACGAATGACATGGTCCAGCGCCGGCGGCGTCATGGGCTTTACAGCGCTGATGGGTTCCGGGTCCTTCTCCAGGATCGCCGACGCAACGCTCAACTGACTCTTGCCCTCAAAAGCGCGCTTGCCGGTGACCATCTCGTACAGCACCGCACCCAGGGAAAAAGTGTCGCTGCGCCCATCTACTTCTTTGCCTTGGACCTGCTCCGGCGACATGTATTGAAACGTCCCAACAATCATCCCTTCCTCAGTTATCGGAGCCGCCTGGACGGCCGTCAAGGTGGCGGCGCTCACAGTTGCCGTCGCTGGTTTGGCTAAACCGAAGTCCACCAGTTTCACTCCGGTTGAAGTGAGCATGATGTTGCCCGGCTTCAGATCGCGGTGAACCACACCGTTGTGGTGTGCTTTGTCAAGCCCGTCGGCGATTTGCGCGCCGTACTTCAAGACTTGATCGAGCGGGAGGGGACCATTTTCGAGGCGCTTCGCCAGCGTCTCGCCCTCGATGCATTCCATGACGAGATAATCCATTCCGTCCTGATGGCCAACGTCATAGAGCACGCAAATGTGGGGATGATTCAGACTGGAAATGGTTTTGGCTTCGCGTTCGAATCGTTGCTTGCGGATCGGGTCAGAAGAAAGGTGCGCGGGCAGAATCTTTATGGCCACGGTGCGGTCCAGGCGCGTATCTTTTGCGCGGTAGACTTCGCCCATGCCGCCCGCGCCGAGAGGCCCCACAATCTCATATGGTCCAAGCCTTGAGCTGGGGGCGAGCGCCATAAGTGCAGGGATTATAGCCGCATAACCGCTAGGCAAGGTACCCTCGACCGCTTAACTTGCTTCTAAGCGCGCCTGTGTTTGCGATTCGATTCCCTGATCTGTCCGATCACCGGACAAGGAAGGGTGAGGATGGGGAAGAAAGAAAAAGCGACCACAAGAAGCAGATACCGAATAGCGGAACCTGGGGCACTCGCAGGAGCGAAGAGGGCCCACCCTTTGCAAACACCGCAGGGCAGGCCACACAAGAGGCCGCTTGTCACGACCAAGTGGTGATCTTCAGCAGGGAATATGTTTGCGTTAGGGCTGGATCTCGGACGATGCAGAATCGGACGGGGCGGAAGCGGCGGAGCCGAATTTCAGGCCGGCTTTCTGTAATCCGAGCAAGAACTTTTCCACCTGATCTTTTTCCGGATCCCACATCTCTATGTCCTCACGGACATTTGCAAGGTCGAGAAAGGTCGGGTTGTATTTGCGCAGGGACTCAACGGCGGCGCGAGCTTCCTCATGGCGGCCGAGCATGCCGCAGGCGGCGGCAGTCATCAGTTGCATCCAGTGGAACTCCGGCATGTTGATTTTTTTGGCGGTTTGCAGGGCGGCTTCGTACTGGCCAATGCGATATTGATGGTGAAAGAAGATGAGGTGATACCAGCCAGGATGGTGGCGATTGAGGTCCATGGTTCGTTGCGCCAGAGCTATACCGCGGTCCCAGTCGCCGGCGAAGGCAATCATGATGGCCATGAAAGCCCAGGTAGTGCCGTCGCGCGGATTGAGAGACATGGCCCGTTCGGCGGTTTCGCGAAAGGCGATGAAATCACGGCTAAAGAAGTGCACGGCGGCAAGTTCTTTCCAACCCGACTGGCAGGCCGGATCAATCTTGATGGCGCGCCAGGCGGCATCACGCGCGCGCTCCAGGCGTTTTTCGAGTGGATTGAAGCGATCGAAATATTCCAACTGGTAGATGTTGGAGAGACAGGCCCAGGCGGTGGCATGGTTGGGCTCGCGTTCCAGCGCGCGTTCAAAGCCGGCGCGGAGAAGAGCATGCTCTTGAGGATTGACCTGTTGCATGAAGGCGTAGTAGCGAAGGATAAGTTCGGACGCGCTGAGTTCATCGACCTTGCGATCTCGAGTGGGAGCAGCCATGGAGCGAACCAGAACGCCATAGTTATCGGCGACGGAGGTCACGATGTGATCGGTGAGGTCATCCTGAATCTGGAATGTGCCGGCGTCGCTGATTTCGCGGTCATAAGACTCCGCCCAAAGCTGCGTGCCGGTGATGGCGTCCATCAATTGCGCGCTGACGCGAATGGCGCGGCCTCTTTTGCGAACGCTCCCCTCGAGCACGTAGCGGGCGCCGAGTTCACGGCCCACGGTGCGGATATCCGCCGGGCGGCCTTTGTAGGCCATCGCGGAATTGTGGGCGATGACATGAAGATAGGAAAATCGTGAAAGGCCGGAGGTGACGTCTTCAGTGAGGCCATCGGCGAGAGCTTCGATGTCGGCATCGCCGATCACGCCTCTGAAAGGAAGCACGGCGACCCAGAAGCCTTCGTTGGCGCGAATTGCGCCGGAGTCGGGGACAGCCCCGGTAGGCAACGTCGAAGAAGCCGGTGGAGGTGAGATCTTCTGGCTCGCGGGGGGTGCCGCGTCTGGAATCTCGAACCCAGCCTTGCGGAGATCACCGAGCATCTGTTCCACCATCTCCGGCTGCCACCAGATGCTGAGATCTTCCTGTGCGCGCGTCGCAAAATCAGAACGGGCGATCAGCAAGGCGCGTAGCGCGACGCGGGCTTGATCCATCTTTCTGAGCTGGCTGTTCACGACGGTGAGCGCTAGTTGCGCCGTCCACAGGTTGGGCATGTTCATCTTGAGGGCATGCTGCAGAGCCCGCTCGCCGTCTTGTTGGCGGTAGGCATTGATGACCAGCGGCAACCAGAACCATCCGGGATGATTGGGATTGAGTTGGGTGGCCCGTTCGGCCAGGGCGCAACCGCGTTCCCAGTCGCCGGAAAAAGCGAAGTGCAGCCCAAGAAAAGCGGTGGTGTATCCCTGCATGCGGTTGAGCGCCAAGGCCCGCTCGGCCGCAGCGCGAAACTCGCCCAGTTCCTTGCGGAAAAAATGGGCGGATGCCAGGGCGGCGTGGGCCAACTGGCTGGAAGGGGCGAGGTTGGCGGCGCGACGCGCGGCGGCCAGCGAGCGCTCCATGGAGTTAGGCCGTGGGTGGTAGGCATGGGTATATTCGGCACGATAGAGCCACGACAGCATTGCCCAGCAATCGGCGTTACCCGGATCTTTCTTCACGGCGCTTTCCAGCGCGGTAATTCCCGCCAGTTGTTCGTCCGCGCTGACGAGCTGATGAAATCCGAAGCTGCGGAGCAGCGCCTCGTAGGAGGTGAATGATTGCGGATCGCGACGGCGGAGCGCTTCGGTCATGCTGTGGGCGAGTATGCCCTGGGCGTCGCCAATGGTGGTCACGATGCGCGGCACGACATCATCCAGCACATCCAGCGTGTCTTCCGGCGTGAACGGACGATCGTAGGTTTCCGCCCAAAGACTGGAGCCGGAGTTGGCGTCGACCAGTTGCACCGCGACGCGAACCTTGGACCCCGCCTGACGCAGGCTGCCTTCCATCACATAGCGAGCTCCCAACTCCTTGCCAATGGCCCGCAAATCACCGGACTCGCTCCGATACCTGGTGGTCGAGCCGCGTGCGATCACGCGCAGATAGGAAAAACGCGACAAACCGGTGATGACTTCCTCCGACAGCCCCTCGCTCAGGGCGGTAAGCGCGGCGTTGCCGCCGCTATATTTGAAGGGCAGGACGGCGACCCAGAAACCTTCGTCCGCGCGGGCCGCACCGGAATCGGGCGCTGGAGTGGCGTGGGTCGCCGAAGCAGGAATTGGCGCGGGATGCGATGCGGTTCGCGTCATGTCCCGAAACTCGTTGCTCACATCACGCGCGGTCTGAACGCGATGGCGCGGATCTTTTTCCAGGCAGCGGCGGATCACGCGTGCCAGATCGCCGGGGAGATCGGCGCGCACATCGGTGATGAGAGGCGGAGTGTCGCGCAGAATGGAGGAGACGAGCTCGGCGGATGAAGTTCCGACGAACGGGCGGCGGCCGGTGGCCATCTCGTGCAAGATGACACCAAGAGAAAAAATATCGGTGCGAGGGTCCAGGGTGCGTCCCGAGACTTGTTCCGGGGACATATAGGCGGGCGTTCCCATGACGATGCCGGCTTGGGTGAGACCGGCGGAAGTCTGCGTGGCGCCGTCGCAGGACTCGGGGCCGACATTTTTGGCCAGGCCGAAATCGAGAACCTTGACGCGGCCTTCGGTGGTGACCATCACGTTGGCGGGCTTGAGGTCGCGATGCATGATGCCTTTTTCGTGCGCCGCAGCCAGGGCTTCGGCCAACGCGCCAGCGATCTCTACGATGCGTTCGGCTGGCAGGCCATTTGCGGGGATGAGACGATCCAGGGGCTGCCCCTCGATCAATTCCATGGTTAGAAAGTGGACGCCGTCGGATTCTTCGACGGAGTACAGGGTTACAACGTTGGGATGGTTGAGTGCGGCGACGGCGCGAGCCTCGCGCTGGAACCGGGCCAAGCGTTCGGGATCGGCGGCAATAGCAGGAGGCGGAATCTTGAGCGCGACGTCGCGGCCCAACTTCATATCGGTCGCGCGATACACCTCACCCATGCCGCCAGCCCCGATTGCGGCGTTGATGCGGTAATGAGCAAGTGTGCGTCCGACCAGACTGATCCCTCCCGGAGTAGCCAGTGATCAGCGTTTTGGGCCGAAACCGAGAGAACAATCTTACACTAACGATGCGCCCCGCGATTCTCGCGCAGAACAATCCGGAAGCGGCGTCGAATTAGTTGATCGGCTACGCCGACACTATTGTGTGGCGCGATGTGTCTCGCGAAGGCTTGGCCCGAGGTGGCTATGGATCGACGTCACTTTCTAGCACTCGGATCGGTAGTGGCACTGGCGGAAAATCCCGTCGGGTTCCGCGCTGGCACGTTCCTCATGAACAGGACGAGTGGCTACACATCGTTGCCGGGGAGTTTGTGGCCGAAGTGGGCGGCAAGCAGATGCGCCCGAAGGCCGGCGATTCTCTGTTGATGCCGATGAGGATCCCGCACCGCTGGAGTCAAGGGGGACAATCACACAGTGGGGCGATTCACCTGTACACCCCGGCGGGCTCGATGGACGTATGGTGGGATGTTTGGAACAACGCAAAGTGGAATTCGAAAAGCACGGGACAACGCTGTTGGGAGCGCCGCTCAGCAAGGAAGAAATCGACAAGACCCTTTGATAGAATTCGCGGGAAAGTTGGAGGACGACATGAAGGCTTTGCTACTGGCAGGTTCGCTTTTTGTTTGTCTATCGATGCCCGCGGGCCAGGCAAAGATCCTTACGAGCGATCCCCTGACGGGACTGCCGCTGCTGCCCCCGAGCGAATCGGCCAAGAAATTCGGCAACGAACCCGTAAAAATGCCGGATGGCGCCGTTTGCAAGAGCAAGATGCAGGGCGATTTCTACAAGGTCTACGATTACTTTGCCAAAGACAACATCAAGCTGAGCGACGCGCTCGCGTGGTATGCGTCGCACCTGGCGGGCTACAAAAAGGTGGAATCCAGCAACCACGGGCTAACTGTCTTCTACAACGCGGACGGAACGATTGTGGTGATCGTGAGGGCCGAATCTGGCACCGCGGACGGAGTCGCAAAAACAAGCAGTGTGGCGTACGAACGCTACCAGCCGGGCATTTCCGAAAAGACGATTACGGGGATGACGCAAAACAAAATGGTTTGCAATTGAGCGGTGGCGACTAGCTGAGGAAGACGAACCCCCAGACCCACCCTCACACGACGAGGGTGGGGCACCTTCCGTGTGGTTGTGAGCGGTGCTGATGAAACTGTTTGGCAGTTCATGATGCGAAGAGCACCGCCACAGGATTGGCTGTCCCCCGAAGAGGGGAGTTTATTCGTAGCGCAGGGCGATGATGGGGTCGACTTTCATGGCGCGCCTGGCGGGCAAGTAACAGGCGGCGAGGGCTACGCCGGCCAGCAAGAGGGCGACGGAGAGAAAGGTGGGCGGGTCAGTGGCACTGACGCCAAAGATTACGTTGCGTATCAGCCGGGTCAGGACCAGGGCAGCCACGAATCCAATACCCACGCCGACGAGGGCGATGGTCATTCCGTCGCGAAGCACCAAGGCCATGACGTTCTGGCGGGAAGCGCCAAGCGCCATGCGGATGCCAATTTCATGCACGCGCTGGCCGGTGAGATAGGAAATGACGCCA
The DNA here is from genome assembly GCA_963819745.1 of uncultured Acidobacteriota bacterium. Classification (GTDB taxonomy): domain Bacteria; phylum Acidobacteriota; class Terriglobia; order Acidiferrales; family UBA7541; genus Acidiferrum. The sequence goes on from CAWFXG010000020.1 coordinate 49,220, forward strand.
TAAATTCCAATGGCGGAAAGCACCAAGGCGAGCGCGGAGAAGACGCTCAAGAGCAACATGGCCAGCCGCTGGTTGGAAATCGAGTCGGCCACGATTTCCTGGAGCGACTGTACACCATAGACCACGGCGCTGGGGTCAAATTTCGCGGCGGCTTCGTGGAGTCCTGAAGTCACGTCGGTGGATGTGGAGATCCTGGCGACATAACCAGTGCCATTGGAAAGCAGAGGCCAAAACTTGTCGGGAACTTGCCAGACCGGGAAGTAGAGCTGGGCCTGGAGGGTCTGGTGCCCATTGTCCCCCAATCCCCAATGTTCTACGTGCCCGGCGACTCCGACGATAAGCGGATGTACGTCCAGCAAACCGAGGTTGAGATACTTCCCAACGGGTTGCTCATTCGGAAAATATTGCCGGGCGAAACTGGAGTCGATTACGACCACTTGAGGAGAGCGCTCGTCGTCCCGTTCCTCGAGGAAGCGTCCCTGGAGGAGAGGGATCTTCATGGCATCGAGATAGCCGGGAGTCACCAGGTAAAAAAGCGCAAAGGGAGTTTCGCCCTGGCTGGATGGCTTGGGTTGGCCTTCTTTCCAGAAGGGTACCTCGGAGTCACCGGTCATGGGCAAAGAGCCGCCGAGCAGAGCTACTTTCTCGATTCCCCGCAGGTTCTGAAATTGGCGCAAGCTCTCGCGATACTTGGCGCGCAACTGCGGGGGCGTGGCTTCCGCGGAGGAGGTCAAGGAAATGCTAAAGGAGAGCGCGTTTTTGGCTTCGAATCCAGGGTTGATGCCCCACAAAGCGGCGAGAGTCCGAATCATCAATCCAGCGCCAACCAAGAGGATGAGGGCCAAGGCCATCTCGGCGACAACGAGCACACTTTGCAGGCGGGTCCGCTTTCCGCTGGAGCCGCGCGCGCCTTCCTTGAGAGTGTCGTGCAATTTGGGACGAAGGAGCTTCATGGCGGGGGCCAATCCGAAGAACACACCGGTCAAAATGGAGATTCCGGCGGTGAAGACCAGGACATGCCAATCCATGCGAATCTCCTGCGCGCGGGGCAAAGCAGCCGGCAAGGCGGCGAGAATTGCTTTGGTGGCGGCGATGGCGAGGAGTAGTCCGAGCGCGCCACCGGCGACGCCGAGGAGCACGCTTTCGGTCAAGAGTTGACGGATGACGCGCCACGGGCCGGCGCCGAGGGCCGAGCGAATGGCGAATTCCCTGGTGCGCGCGGTGGAGCGGGCGAGCAAAAGATTGGCGACATTCGCGCAGGCAATCAGAAGTACAAAACTAACCGCGCCCAGCAGCACCAGCAAGATGGCGCGGACGTCGCCGACTACATAGGTTTTGAGCGGAAGAAGAGAAATTCCCGATCCCTTGTTGGAGTCGGGATAGGCGAGGGCGAGGTTTTGCGCGACGGCGTCCATGTCGGATTGCGCCTGCTGCAAGGTGACCCCCGGCTTGAGGCGACCTACGGCACGGGTGCCCATACCGATGCGCCTATCGCGAAAAGTGGGATCGTTCCACTGGCCGATGGGGACATACACCTGAGTGGCGGAAAACAAAGGAAGTCTTTCGGGGGCAATGCCGACAACGAGGTACGACTTTCCGTTGAGGGTGATGTTTTTGCCGATGATGTCCTGGGACATGCCGAATCTTCGCTTCCAGAGTCCGTCGCCAAGGAGGGCGACGGGCGCGGCGCCGGGAAGGTCTTCGTCCGAGCGGAAATTCCTGCCCGCAACCGGCGGAAGGCGAAGGACCTGGAAGAACTCGGCGGAAATCATGCGCCCGCGCAAACGCTCCGGCTCGCCGGAGCCGGTCATGTTGAAGTCGTCGCCGCGGTAGGCGGCCAGGGCGGTGAAGGAGGTGTTGTCTTTCTTCCAGTCGAGAAAGTTGGGGTAGGTGAGAGAAGCGGAATAGAAGGTATCGGTCTTTGCGCCAAGGGCGAGGAGGCGATCGGGTTGCTGAAACGGTAGCGGATTCAGCAGAACGCCGTTGACCACGGAAAACAGGGCAGTGTTGGCGCCGATTCCCAAGGCCAGGGTAAGGATGGCGATGGCGGCGAAACCAGGATTGTTGCGGATAGCCCGCAACGCGTAACGAAGGTCTTGCCCAAGAGTTCTCATCGCACACCTCTGCGCGCTTCGGATGTCTTGGTTAAGGTACGGATTGAGTCTGGGTGATGTTCCGTGGACCTGGCAGGGATTTTTGGGACGATGCAGAAGCCGGGCTGAAGCCGGGCGCTACGGCGATTTGCCGGGGCGGCACAGGGAAGTCAAGCGAGGGTCACGGCGAGGGCATGGCCTACGGCGTGGCACAGGACCAGGTATTCGAAGCCATAGCGGGCGTAGAAGAAACCAAGAGTCACGCCGAAGATCCCGTTGAGCAGGATGCTGGAAACGATCAGAGCGGTACTTTGTCCTCCCAGGCCCGCACCGTGAAAGACAACAAAGAAGAGGGCGGCGACGAGAATGCCGGTCCAGACCCGGCCGCGCGCCAGCCGGACGGTCACACTCATGATCAGCAAGTGGATGACGATTTCCAAGGTGCCGGCGGCGAAAACGGTGCTGGCGAGGCGTGACCAGAGAGGTCCAGCCAGATTCGGCTGATGGAAGTAACGAAGGACCGAGACAGCGCCCAAGGAGAAGACGCAACCGAAGGCGAGGGAGGGCAGGAGGCCGCTCGGACGCGGCGGTTCGGGGCAACGATCGAGCCGCCGCAGCCAAGGCATGGGGAGGTGCGCGGCGTCGGCGGAAAGCAGACCAAACCAGGCGGAAAAGGTAGAGCACAGCGACACAGCGAGGATGAAGAGAAAAAGCTGAGCGTTGGCGGGTCGCGGATTGGAAGAGGCAAGGATACTGGGAACGAAGAAAACCGGACCGAGTACGCCGAGGATACTCAAAGCGATAAAACGACGGAGGATTCGTGGTTTCAAAGTCGGCAGGCCACCCTCTTTCAAGCTCATGTTCCGCTTCCATGTTCACGAATCATTGCGTCAGCTGGAACTCCGCGTGTAGAGGGGCGGTGGAATCCTGGCCGGCCCAGACGTCGAAGTGTTCGGGTTCAACGACCCAGCTTTTTTTGGCGGGGCTCCAGAATTGCAATTCGTTTTTACCAAGGACGAAATGCACGGTGCGCTTAGCGCCAGGGTCGAGCGAGACGCGTTCGAAGCCTTTCAACTGGCGGACCGGACGAGAAGCGCTGCCGGCGCGCTGATGGATGTAAATCTGAACGACGGTGTCCGCGGCGCGCGAGCCGGTATTGGCAACTTCCACGGAAACATTGACGGGAGCGCCGAGCCTGGCGATGGGAGTTACGGAGAGGCGATCGAAAGAGAAAGAGGTGTAACTGAGGCCGAAGCCAAAGGGGTAGAGCGGCGAGCTCAGAAGATCCCAGTAACGCGATCGGAAGTCGGGAGCGGATTCCGGCTGCTGCGTGAGATTGTGGCTGTAATAGAGAGGTTCCTGGCCGGAATTGCGCGGCCAACTGACTGGCAGGTGGCCGGAGGGGTTGGCGTCACCGAAGAGGATATCCGCGATGCCATGGCCACCCTGACTGCCGGGATACCAAGCTTCGAGAATTGCCGGTACGTGTTCAGCAGCCCAGGAAATATCCGGCGGTCGACCGTTGATGAGCAAAAGCACGACGGGTTTGCCGGTAGCCACGACGGCTTCGAGAAGTTCCTGCTGGCGGCCGGAAAGTTTCAGGGAGGAGCGAGAAGCGGCCTCGGCGCTCATCAAGTCAATTTCGCCGAGAGCGAGGATAGCGAGATCGGTTTGTCGAGCGAGAGAAACGGCATCGTCGAAGGCGCGCTGCGCTTGTTGGGGAGATTGTTCGGGCTGCTCCTTCATGACCGCGATGGGAATATCCTCGAAGAAGGAAGGGATGTCGCGACGAATATTGGGACCATGAGCGAAGGCGACCTGGATGGCCGAGCCAACTTTATCCTGGACGCCCTGGAAGATGCTGACGGTGCGGCCGGGCTTGGTCATCGCGCCCCACATGGAGAGGAGATCAAGAGTGGCGTCACCGAGAGGGCCGATGACGGCGATGGAATGAATGTTCTTGCCGGACTTGTCGAGAGGCAAGAGGGAATTTTCGTTGCGCAAGAGGACGACCGAGCGCTGAACGGCGAGGCGAGCCAGCTGCTGGTGCTCCGGAGCGTTCAGAGTGGAGTCGAGGCGGGCCAGGTCGGCGTAGGGATGATCGAACAGGCCCATACGGAATTTGGCTTCGAGAATGGGACGCACGGCGTCGTCAATCTGGCGGACGGAAATGCGGCCTGCCTGCACTTCCGCGGCGAGAAAACCGAGATAGGTTCCGCTGGCCATGTCCATGTTGAGGCCGGCGGTGAAGGCCTTGAAGGCGGCGTCTCGAGGATCGCGGGCGTAACCGTGAACGATGAGGCTGTGAACGGCATTGGCGTCGCTGACGACGAAGCCGGGGAAATTCCAGGACTGGCGGAGCACGTCGCGCAGCAACCAGGAGTTGCCGCTGGCGGGCACGTCGTTGAGGTCCATATAGGCGCTCATGAAGGTGGCGGCACCGGCGGCAGCGGCAGCCTGGAACGGAGGGAGGTAAACATTCCACATCTGTTCTTCGGGAATGTAGGAAGAATCGTAGTCGCGTCCACCTTCGGCAGCGCCGTAACCGGCGAAATGTTTGGCACAGGCGAGCACGCGATCCGGCGAAAAGGTGAGCTCGCGGCCCTGAAAGCCGAAGACCTGGGCGCGGGCGACGGCAGCTCCGAGAAAGGGATCTTCGCCAGCGCCCTCGATCATGCGACCCCAACGGGCGTCGCGGGCGATATCCACCATGGGAGCGAAGGTCCACTGAATTCCGGCGGCGCGAGTTTCGCGTGCGGCGACAGTCTGAACATCTTCGATGAGTCGGGTGTCCCAGGAAGAAGCCAGAGCGAGCGGGGCGGGGAAGATGGTGTGGTAACCGTGAATGACGTCGAGAGCGAAGAGCACTGGGATGTGCAGGCGAGTCTGGTCGACGGCGACATGCTGAAGGCGATTGATTTCCTGGGGGTCGGAAACCCAAAGCATGGAGCCCGCGCCGGATTGCTTGAGAACATCTTCGGCGGACTTGTGGACGGACTCCTTAAATTCGGGAATGTCGAAACCGGGAAGCTGCGAGAGTTGCGCAATTTTTTCATCGAGGGTCATGCGGCGGAGGAGCGCGTCGGCTTGAGCACGGGCAGCGGCGGAGGAAGCGGAACTCGATAAGGCCGCGGGCGCTTTAGCCGTTTTGGTTTGCGCGGCGAGAGGAGCGGGGAAGGAGAAGAGGGAGATCAAGACCAGAGAAAACGAAATCGGCAAGGCAACAGAAATTCGCAGTCGCATGATGCGTCAGCCTCCGGTGAGATGCGGATGGGCGTGGACGACGGGGAGTATATACCTGGGGCGAAGGCAAACAACGTAGCGAATCCGGGCAGGCTATTTGGTATCGGCGAAGGCGAGGTAGGCGCCGAGGCCGATCATGCCGAGGCCGGAGGCGGTGCGCTGGCGACGGCGAAAGACGGGGCTATGTTTGAGTTTTTGTTCGAGGGGAGCGGCGAGGAGAACGACGAGCAGATCGGCAAGAGTGTTGAGCGTGACGGAGATGGCGCCGAGAACGAGGAACTGCAGGAAGACGTGGCTGCGACCGGGCGCGATGAATTGCGGAATGAAAGAAAGGAAGAACAAGGCGGTTTTGGGATTGAGCGCTTCGGTGAGGATGCCCTGGCGGAAGGCGCCGAGAGAAGGAGCGGAGACGGCGACGTTCATTTCCGCGTTGCGAGTACGAATCATGCGGATACCGAGGAAGACGAGATAAGCGGCGCCGGCATATTTAACGGTGTGAAAAGCGACGGCGGAAGCAGCGAGGATGGCGGAGATGCCCAGGGCGGCGGCGACGACGTGGAAGAGTCCGCCGAAGAAAGTGCCGAGGGAGGAGTGCAGACCTTCGTGGCGTCCGCCGGCGAGGGTGCGGGCGAGAACGTAGAAGATGCCGGGGCCGGGAGTGACGGCGAGGACAAAAGCAGCAGCGAAGAACAAAAGGAAGTGGCGAGCATCGAACATGACGGCAGTTTACCCGTATACAGCAGCAGGAAGCCAGAAGCACGCGGAGCTATCGACGGGCGCGTGCGGATTGGTCTAGCATAACGGAATCACACCAAGCAGCCGGGAGTGACCTTGCGCATGGTAGCGCGCAAGCGGGCCCTGGCACCAACGTCCTCGGAGGAAAAAGGGATCATGGAAGAACAATTGAGCCTGGAGTTTCTGCGCGTCGTAGAAAACGGAGCGGTGGCGGCGGCGCGGACGATGGGATTCGGCGACCGGCACAAGGCGGACGAAGTGGCCGTGGAAGCGATGCGGAAGACCATGGACGCGGTGCAGATGGATGGCACGATCGTGATCGGGGAAGGGGAACGCGATGAGGCGCCGATGTTGTACATCGGAGAAAAAGTGGGGCTGGCGACGCACGCGCCGAAAGCGCTTTTTCCGGAGGTTGATATCGCGGTAGACCCGTTGGAAGGGACGAATTTGTGCGCGACGGGTGCGCCGGGAGCAATCGCGGTGCTGGCGGCGAGCGAGAAAGGCGGATTGCTGCATGCGCCGGATATTTACATGGAGAAGATCGTGGTCGGGCCATCGTGCAAAGGCGCGGTGGAACTGGATGCACCGGTGTCGGACAACTTGAAGTCGATGGCGAAGCGGCTGGACCGGGACGTCGAGGATCTGGTGATCATTGTGCTGGACCGGCCGCGGCATGAGAAGTTGATCGCGGAGATTCGAAAGGCGGGAGCGCGAATTCGGTTGATCGGGGACGGCGATTTGTCGGCGGGAATTTCTGCGGCGGTGGTGGGAACAAGCGTGCACGCGGTAATGGGAATCGGCGGAGCGCCGGAAGGAGTATTGACGGCGGCAGCGCTGCGTTGCCTGAACGGGCAAATTCTGGCGAGGCTGGTGATGACGCAAGCCGCAGGACGCAGAGCGGTTGGCGAAGATGGGGGTGAAGGATCCGAAGAGGATTTACTCGACGGAGGATCTGGCGCCGGGAAAGAAAATGATTTTTGCGTGCACGGGCGTGACGGACGGGAACTTGCTGAAGGGCGTGCGCTTTTTTGGGGAGGGCGTGCGCACGACGTCGATGATTCTGACGCTGGACGATCGGCAAGTGCGATTTATCGATTCCGTCCATCTGGAAAAGCGGCCTGACGTGAAGATCCGGTTTTCGTAGCGACGATTGGAGCGGGAAAATCAGGAGCCTGGATTGGCGGCTCTGGAACGGACGGCGGGATCGGCCGGGGCGTGGCGCTTCATCAAGAGATCGGCGTTGAGCGGTACGGTGGTGAGGACCTCGACGATTTTTTGCGAGGCGAGACCATCGCCGTAAGGATTGGTCATGCCGCCCAGGGATTGCCGGAAAGCGGGAGAACGGGCGGTGCGCAAGGCGGCGAGAATCGATTCGGCGGTGGGGTCGGCGTCGAGAATATTGCGGGCGCGCTCGCGGCCCTGCTGGCGTAGACCAACATTGATGGTGGGAACGGCGAACGAAGGCGTTTCCATGATGCCGCTGCTGGAATTGCCGAGAACCACGCCTACCTGACGGAGAAGACTCCAGTACGTGAGGATGTCCAGGTTGACGAAGACGTGAGAACCGGGGCGCGTGGCGAGGAATTGGTGTGTGCAGTCGATGAGATGGCGGCTGCCGGCATCGGCATTGGGATAACAGAAGAGGAGCTGGCCGGGAGTAGCGGCGAGAGCGGCGAAGAGAGCGTCGGCTTCGTGGGTGGTGTCGCGGGCGATGGTGACAGGGTGATAGGTGACGAGGATCGGGGAAGGCTCGAGAACGATTTCGAGTTGCGATTCAGCAGTTCGCGAGAGTGCAAGGCACGACGGCGCAGGTGGTCGAGCGAAGGCGCGCCGGCACGGTGGACGCGCCAGGGCTCTTCGCCCATGGAGATGATGCGATCGCGAGCGTGCGCGGTGGAAGTGAAGTGGATGTGCGCCATCATGGTGAGCGCATTGCGGACGGCGTCGTCGATAGCGCCTTCGCTGATTTCGCCGCCTTCGATGTGGGCGATGGGAATGCGAAGAGCGAGAGCGACGGAAGCAGGCGCGAGCATTTCGTAACGATCGGCGATGAGAAGAAGGATGTCCGGGCGCAGCTGGCCGAGAGTGTCGGCGAGGCTGAGGGTGGCGACGCCGATGGTCTTGGCCATGCCGACGTCAGTATCGGAGCTGAGCAGGCACTCGACGCGGGAGGCAATCGGGAAGCCGTCGGCTTCGATGACCTGGATGGCGCGGCCGAATTCCGGAGAGAGATGGGCGCCAACAACGATGAGGTGGAGATCGACACCGGGATGGGCCGATAGATCTTTCAAGGGCCAGTAGAGGTGGCCGTAGTCCGCGCGAGAAGTGGTGACGACGGCGATTTTGCGCCTCATGGGGCACCCGATGCGGGAGCGCTCAACGCGAGCGGCGAGCCGAGGAGATGGAGAACGGCATCGCTGGGGACGTAGTCTGGGACAAGAGTGCAGAGAATGTCGATGAGGACAGGAAGATTTCGGGAATGTGCGGCTTCCGAAAGGGCGTGCAAGGCGGAATCGAGAGCGGGCGATGAGATTGCAGGGGAAACCATGCGGCGCAACGAAGAGCCGACGATGGGTTCGAGGCGTTCGCCAGTGGAGATGAGTTCTTCGCCGAGCTTGTCACCGGGACGAAGAGCGGTGAACACGATTTCAATGGAGGAAGGCGCAGCGGCGTTGTCGCGAATTAACTGGCGCGCGAGATCGAGGATTTTGAGGGGTTCGTCGAGCTCAGGGACGAGCACGGCGGAAATGCCGGGGAGGGTCGCGGCGGTGAGAATAAAGTCGACGGCGTCCGCCATGGACAGGAAGTAGCGGCAGGCGTCGGGGTGAGTGACGGTGACGGGGCCACCGCGCGCAATTTGGCGGCGGAACAACGGAATGACGCTGCCGTGCGATTCCAGAACATTTCCAAGACGGATGGCGGACATCTGGGTTTGCGCTGAGGAAAGGCGGAGAAGAAGCATTTCCGCGACGCGCTTGGCCGCGCCCATCACGCTGCGAGGATTGGCGGCTTTGTCGGTGGAAATCATGAGCAACTTGCGGACACCAAAGTGGGCGGCGGCCTGTGCGAGAGCCAGCGTGCCGAGGACGTTGTTGCGAACCACGGCGATGGGATTGGTTTCCATCAGGGGAACATGCTTGAAGGCGGCGGCGTGAAAAATGATGGAGGGGCGATAGCGGGCGAAGATTTCGGCCAGGAGCAGAGCGTCAGAAGTGTCGCCGAGCAGAGAAATGTGCGAGGAAGATTGGCGAGCGGCGAGCTCGGCGTCGATTTCGTAAAGATTGTGCTCGGAGTGGTCGAGGAGAAGCAGGCGCGCGGGTTGCCGAGCAAGGAGAGAAAGAGCGAGAGCGGAGCCGATGCAACCTCCGGCTCCAGTGATGAAGACGGTCTGGCCGGTGAGAGCAGTGCTCAGAGGATTCCTCGGGTAATGGAGCAGCGCAAAGTCTAGCGATTGCCGGTAAGCGCGAGAAAAATGCGATCGTCCACGGGCAATGAGCGCGTAAAAACGGTGGCGGAGGCAGCGCCGGAGAGGGCGACGTGATTGGAGCCGCCACTGAGCGCGGGACCGGCGGGCTTGGCGGATTCGGAAATGCCATCGCCAGGCTGCAAAGAGATACGAGTCGTCTTGGGAGTGCAAGCGGAGGCGCCCAGGCAAGTATCGCGAACGAATACCTGACGGAGGCCGCTGTTGGGCGTGGTGGCGATTTTAGACTGCGAAGCCTGAGCCGAATTTTTTGCGTTATGGCTGGGGGTGACAGCCAGAAAAGCGACGAAGCGTCCGGAGGCACTGACGGAAGGAAGAATGCTTTCGGTGCCGACGAGAGCCCCGGCGGAATCCTGGGAAACGAGGTGCGTTTCCGGCTTACAGGAATCGGTGGCAACGCCGGCGCAAGTGTCGCGGAGATAGATCTGGCGGCCGGAAGCGGCCGAATCGGCGGCGAGCAAATTGGTGGCTGCGGAACTGAAGGCGATGAAACGGCCGTCGGCGCTCATGGAAGGAGAGCGACTGTCGTCGTTGGCGGGGGAGCCATCGAAGGTCGCGGAAATCAAGCGAGTGGAAGGCTGGCAATCCTTGGGGGCGTTCTCGCAGGTGTCACGGACGAAAACTTCGGAGTGATCGCCCGCCGAGGCGGCGTAGGCGACGTAACGCCCGTCGGTACTGACCGCGGGAGTTTCTTCTGAGACGGTTTGCGAGGCGGAGTGCGACATAGCCCCCGCGGGAGTGATGGTAAAGGGCAGAGCCGCGGAGCTGCCACCGCCCCCACCTGTGGGATTGGTAGTGGTGGAAGGTGCAGGCGGATTGAAGACGCTGACGTTGGCAGTGACGTTGGCCGTGGTGGCGTTAACCAGCAAAGTAGAACTGACCGTGGCCTGAATTTGCGAAGCGCTGATACTGACGATAGGAAGCGTGGTCTGCGTGCCGCCAAAATTCCAATTGACCTTAGAGCCGCCGGACGGATCGGTAGTGGGAAGAAAATTGCTGCCGGCCAGGGTGAGAGTGAAGGTGGCGGCACCGGCCGCGGCGCTATTGGGAGTGAGCGTACTTAAGGAGGGGAGAGGGCTGCCGGCGGGATTGACGATGAAAGAAAGAGTATTGGACAGACCGTTTTGACCGGCGCCGGAGGCAGGGCTGATGGTATTAACGAAAGCGGTGCCGGCGTTGGCGATCAGGGCGGCGGGAACGACGGCAGAGATGGCGTTGCCGAGCACATTGCCGGAGCTATCCATAGCGACGGTGGTAGCGAGATTCTTGCCATTCCACTGAACAAGAGTCTTGGCGACAAAGCCCTGACCGGTGATGTTGATGGTGAACTCGGGGCCGCCGGCGGAAACATTGGACGGGGAAAGCGTGCTAATAAAGGCGCCCGTGGGATTTTGAAAGGTGTTGCCGTAATCGTTGCAGCCGGTCGCGGCAAGAATCGAGAACAACGCAAGACTCAAGATGGCTAGCTTCGCGGGCGCAGCGAACCCGGCCGTAAACCGCTTCATGAACACTCCTTCGTCATTCCTGTGTGACCGCATGGCCTGTATGACCGCGTAGCGATCGAAATGTCAGGCTGTCCCCTACGACAAGCCTGCCCCGGGCGAACCGCAGGGACCTGCGGAGCCAAAGCGGGTGAGATGCCGAATCAAGGCAGAGCGTTTACCGCTCCCGAGGCACCCCTTGAGGGAAGGGCGCGCCCGGCGCAGCCCTTTACAGGCTGTATGCCCTGAAAACTGGGTCTCGCGCAACCCTACATGCTTACCATTGCGGAGCAATCAGGTCAATCTGCAATGCGAAGGGTACTCGGCGTGAAGGCGGCTAGGGCGATTTGTTCGGAAGGTCCAGGGCGGCGAGCGAAGAGCGGATGAGGTCTGCGAGATGGGCGCGACACGCGGGGTCTGGCACCGGCAGTGACTCGGCAGCGTGGTAGGAGGAGGCGGCTTCTGATTTGCGGCCAAGCTTAGCGTAGAGGTCGCCACGAACGAGCTGGAACAGCGGATTAGCGGGATATTTTTCGACGAGCGGATCGATGATTTCCAGGGCGCGAGCGTAGTCCTGGTCGTAATTGTGGAGGTCGATGGCCAGATAAAAACGTGCGAGGGGTGGGGTGAGCGAGCCGGCGGCAATCGCGTGTTGCAACTGGCGAATACCGTCTTGTTTATTGCCGCCAGGAATGCCCATGAAGAAACGCAGGACGCGAGCGATGCCAGAAAGAGTGTCGATGTAATAGTTGTACAAACCGAGGCCGAAGTCAGCGTCAGCGAGATCAGGATCGAGCGAGAGGGCGCGAAGAAGGTGTTCGCGAGCGTGGACTCCCAAGCGCGCGGCGGCGCGATTCTCGGCGCGCAGGCCGTAGAGGCGGGCAGCAAGAGCGTCGCCCATGCCGGCATAGAACTCCATTTCCGCGGAATCCTGGCGAGCGATTTGCGTTTGCGCGAGGGAAGAGACCTGGGCGGCGAGATCAAGATAGTGCTGGTCGGAGGCGAGCTTCGGGCGGTGTCGTGGGAAATTCATCCCGTAGCGAAATTCCGCGGAGGTACACCAGATGCGCCACCAGAGAGCTTCCGCTTCAATGAGATAGCCGAGCGGATGCTGCGGGAATTCGCGCTGGAGAACGCGGGCGTCTTCGATGCCCGCCTCAGAGTCGCCGGAATAGATCTTGCCCAGCGCGGCAGCGGCCGTGGGCGGCAAGGGAAGTGTGGCGGAAGCGGCGTGGGGGAGAGATGCGGCGAGCGCGAGAAGCGCAGCGATAGCAAGAGAACGAGGCATAGGGTGGCGGCGGCGCAGACGCCGGATGACAGCGTAATGGGCGAAGCGGCGGGCGTCGAGAGGGAAGGCAAAGGAAAAGAGAGGGTGAAGACGGCTAGGAGCGCCGTCTAGCTTTTGCTATTCTCGGCGGACACATGACACAGGCGGAAAATGGCGGCCTGCGCGGAGCACTGCGTGAGGATCGCGGGGGGTTGGAACGCGCGCTGGGGCTGAAAGAGGCCGTGGCGCTGAACATGATCGAAATGGTCGGAGTGGGACCTTTCGTCGTGATTCCGCTGGTCATCAAGGCGATGGGTGGACCGCAGTGCCTGCTGGCGTGGGCAGCGGGGGCGATACTGGCGCTGCTGGACGGGTTCGTGTGGTCGGAACTGGGAGCGGCGATGCCGCGCGCGGGCGGAAGCTACGTGTTCCTGCGCGAGGCGTACGGACCAGGACGCATGGGCCGGATGATGTCGTTCCTTTTCGTGTGGCAGACGTTGATTCAAGCGCCGCTGAGTCTGGCTTCCGGAGCGATCGGATTTTCGCAATACGCATCGTACTTATATCCGCTGGGGAAGTACGGAGAGAAGGCGGTGTCCGGGCTGCTGGTGATCGTGCTGGTGGTGTTGCTGTACCGGCGAATCGGATCGATCGGAAGAATTTCGCTGTTCCTGTGGGCGGGCGTGATCGGAACGATCTTGTGGCTGATCTGGGGCGGAGTAACGCACTTCCAGCCGCGGCTGGTGTTTACGTACGCGCCGGGAAGCTTCGATTTATCCTGGCTGTTCTTTGCGACGCTGGGATCGGCAACGGTCAACACGATTTACACTTACTGGGGGTATTACAACATCTGCCATCTGGGCGGCGAGATTCGCGACCCGGAACGCAATATCCCGCGCGGGATTTTCATTTCAATCGTGGGAATCGCATTGCTGTATCTGGCGATGCAGACCAGCATCCTGGGAGTATTGCCGTGGCAGCAGGCGCAGGATTCGCCGTTCATCGTGAGCGCGTTCATCGAGAAATTGTACGGAAGCGGCGCGGCGCGATTCGCGACGGTGATGATCCTGTGGATCGCCTTCGCGTCGGTATTTTCCTCGCTGCTGGGATATTCGCGGGTGCCGTATTCGGCGGCGCTGGACGGTAACTTTTTTCGGGTGTTTGCGCGGGTGCACCCGAAGAAGAAATTCCCGCACGTGTCGCTGCTATTCCTGGGGGTGCTGACGTTCGTGTTCGCGCTGCTATTCAAATTGCGGACGGTTATCGCCGCGGTGCTGGCGATGCGGCTGGTGATTCAGTTCATCGGGCAGGCGGTGGGAGTGATGTTGCTGCGAAAAAGGTGGGGAGCGGAGAGGCTACCCTTCCGGATGTGGTTGTACCCGTTGCCGGCGTTGCTGACGATAGCCGGCTGGATCTGGCTTTTCCAGCGGACCGGGAAAGCGATGTGGTGGGGGCTATTCGTGATCGTATTGGGATTAGCTGTGTTTTTTGTTCAGGCAAAATTCCGGAAGGAATGGCCATTCGGGCTGGAAGGGTCCGAGGCGAAACCATGAAGAGAAGAGCGCTGGCGAAAATCGGAGGAGCGGCTTGCGCGGTCGCGGGCGTGATCCTGCTGGCAGCAGGAATGCCGGGGGCGAGAGCGCAGTTTCCGGCGGCGCCGGGCACCGGGCCGGGGTTGGCGGAGACGATCGAGGCGATCGACCGCGCACGGGTAACGACGCGAATCCTGTACGTGACCGCGCATCCCGACGATGAATCCGGAGCGGTGCTGACTTACCTGGCGCGAGGGCTGCACGCCGATGTCGCGCTGCTGTCGGTGACGCGCGGCGAAGGCGGACAGAATGATCTGGGACCGGAGCAGGCGCCGCAGTTGGGATTGATTCGAACGCAAGAACTGCTGGCGGCCACGCGAGGATACGGCGTGAAGTTGTATTTCACACGAGCGAAAGATTTCGGATTTTCCAAGACGCCGGAGGAGACGGAGAAAGTCTGGGGCGATTCGGTGATGGAGGACATGGTGCGGGTGATCCGGGAATTTCGCCCGAACATCGTGATCAACAACTGGGGCGGGGTACATCAAGGTCACGGGCACCATCAGACCGCGGGTGTATGGACACCGAAGGCGGTGCGACTGGCCGGGGACGCGAACGCGTTTAGACAACACCTGGCGGGACAATTGCCGGCCTGGAGCGGGGAAGACGGCAGGCCAGTGCGGATTCTGGACCTGGAGCGAGGCGAGAAACTGACAGGAACGGTGCTGCCGCTGGATGACGTGTCGCCGTTATGGGGCAAGAGCTACCGCCAGATCGGAATGGATGCCTTCGCGAATCACCGGACGCAGGGAATTTCGCTGTTTTTCAGTTCGCCATTTTTCCGGCGGCCGATGGCACTGGCGGCGGAGGGCGGCGGAGAGTGGGATGAGAAGGAACTTGCGGAACCTCTGCGGACAATACTGAAGGGGTGCCCGGTGTTTGCGGAGGTGGACGATCAATTGAGCGCGGCACGATCGGCGGCGCTGCAGCTGGACTGGGCGATGGCGGCGCGCGACCTGGCGACGGGAGCTTCGAAGGCGGCGCACTGGATGGACATTTGCCCCTGGCACCTGACGCCGAGCGTGGAGCAGAAATTTCAGGTGGCGGATATGTACCGGCCGCTGGCACGGATCGAAAAAGCGCTGGAGCTGGCCGCGGGATTGCAATTTGCGGCGGAGGCGGATCGAAAAGAGCTGGTAAGCGGAGAAAGTTTTGGAGTGAAGGTGAGCGCGCGATGCCGGGCGGAATCTGGCTGCGTGATGGGCGAGACGAAGGTGCTGTTTCGCGGAAACTATCGTGAAACGAAGCGAGAAGGTGACGTCGAGAAGGGATTGCAGATCAACGGCGAGATTTTGCCGGACAACGCGCCACCGGAACCAAGCCAGACGCAGCGGGTGATGGCGGCGCTGGCGCCGCATGGGCCGGATATCAGCGCGGAGCTGGAGGAGTTGCAACCGGAACCGACGCCGGCGGCCAGCGTGCAGCAAATGGTGACCGTGGATGGGTATGAGCTGAAAGTGACAACGCCGGTGACGTATGTGCAGACCTCGTCATCGAGCATCGAGCGAGTGCCGGTAAGACTCGTGCCGGCGTACACGCTGATGGTGGAACCTCGGCAAGAAGTGGAGCTGCTGAATGAGGCGCGCAAACCGTTTGATGTGCTGCTGCGGGTGAAGTCGCACGCGACGCAGGCGGGAAAGGTGTCGGTGGTGGCGAAGTTGCCGAGCGGATGGAGCTCGAGCGGGCCGGTGGCGGTAGAGTTTGCCGGAGCCGGAGACAAATACGCACGACTGACGATTACGCCGCCGGAAAAACTGGCCGCCGGAAACTACAAAATCGGAGTGTATGCGCGCCGCGAGGGCGGAAGCGGAGCCAAGGAAGAAGAATTCGACGAATCGCTGGAGCCATTGCCGACGATGCCGGCGCAGATGTGGCGCGAGCCGGCGGAGTGCGTGGTGCACGCGTTCCGGATGGAGGTGCCGAAAGGCTTGCGGGTGGGGTACATCACCGCGGAAAACGAGCCGGTGCCGGAGGCCCTGCGGCGGATCGGAATGCAGGTGGAAATGCTGGATGCCGCGGCGCTGGCATTCGGGGACCTGGCACGATTTGACGCGATCGTGGTGGGCGTGCGCGCCTATGAATTGCGGCCGGACCTGGTGAATTCGAACCAGCGGCTGCTGGATTATGTTTCGAACGGCGGGACGCTGGTGGTGCAGTACCAGCGCGACATCGTTTGGGACAAGCTGCAGCCCGCGCCGTATCCAGCGGTGATTTCGCCGCCGGTGGTTGCCGGGAAGGAAGGAGTGAGCGCGACACCGCGCCCGCTGCCGCGGATCACCGACGAAAATTCTCCGGTGAAATTCCTGCTGCCGGAAGACGGGCTACTCAATCGCCCGAACAAGATCACGCAAGAAGATTTCCAGGGATGGGTGCAGGAGCGTGGGCTGTATTTCTGGACGCAGTTCGATCCGAAATATACGGCGGTGCTGGCGATGAACGATCCCGGCGAGCCGGAGCTGAAAGGCGCGCTGGTCTACACGCGCTACGGCAAAGGAACGTACATCTATACGGGGATGGCGTTCTTCCGGCAAATACCGGAGGGGGTGGCGGGAGCGTACCGGCTGTTTGTGAATTTGCTGAGCGGATCGCGCGAGCGTCGATAAGTCCCGGCCATTGTCTGAGCGCGGGTGGCAGACGGGGTAGCGCTTGCGAACGGAGCGACGGGCGTCGAGCGGGCCGGGGTTTCCCCGCGTGCTATTCTTTTCGCGAATTAGCCGATTCGCGGAAGAGGAGCGTGGCATGAGCGGAATAGCGCGGCCAAGATTCGGGCGATTGTATCGCGCAGTGCTGTGCTGGGCAGTGGGAGGCGCGATGCTGCTGGCTGCAGCGGGTCCAGCCGCGGCGCAGAAAGACAAGAAGAAAAAGAAGGATGCGCCGGGGGCGACGTCGGACGGGACGCCGATCATCCCCATGAACGACGAGCAGCAGATCGACTACATGATCTCTTCGATGCTGGGAGCCTGGCAACTGGGCGACATCGAAAAGCTGCACCAGTCGTACGCGGACGACGTAACCTTCGTCAATGCGGTGTTCGCGCCCCCGGTAATCGGCTGGACGAATTGGGTGCCGCTGTATCAAGCACAGCGAGCGCGCATGAACCAAGTACGCATGGAGCGGACGAACACGCTGATCAAAGTTGATGGAGTGGTGGCGTGGGCGTGCTATCAGTGGGAGTTCGCGGCGAACCTGGATGGGCAACCATCGTCGTCGCAAGGGCAGACCACGTTAGTGATGGAAAAGAGGAACAATCGCTGGGTGATCGTACACAACCACACTTCGCTGGTGCAGGGAGGGAGCATGGGCACGCCAGTACCAGCAAGCACTCCAACCGCCACGCACGCGCCGGGCGAGAAACCCACGCCGCAATGATCATGCGCCAGCGCGCAGCGACCGCGAGTCGCTAAAAGCTCTTCAGGCCCTCATACAGCCACATGCCCACAATGACCAGCAACAGCGCACCGGAGGCGATCCCGCTGGTGGCAATCGGCTTACCGAGCTTGCTGATGCGCACCACGAGTTCGCGCTGCTCTCTGGCCATGTGTTCTTGCGCCGCATCGAGGAAGATCTGATCATCTTCATGACTGGTGAGCAGGCTTCGCCAAATCAGCAGTCCGATGAAGACTACAGTGATCACAGCCCAAACGACCGCTAGGATGAACTTGGGCCCCGTGAGGAACGCTTCCATGGCAACCTCCCGAAGGAACCGTAACCGCGGTGTTTGCCCGGAGCTTGGGAAGGGCAAACAAGGGGTAAAACAGGCTATCGGGCGGAGTATAGCACCGAGGATTTGAAAAGCTACTGCGAAGAATCGGAAAACCAGGGGCTGGAAGCGGGACTCAAAACGGCGTTGGGAGTGGGGTTTTTGGAGTATCAAAATGGAACGAATAGCGGTCGTTACTGGAGCAGGGCAGGGGATAGGGAAACGGACGGCGGAGATACTGGCCGAGCGAGGTTACTGGCTGCTGCTCAATGACTTGCGACCGCCGGCGGCGACGCTTGGAGCGGTGCGAAAACGAGGAGCCCAAGCGGAGGAGCTCGTAGGGGACATCGCGGACGATGAGGTAGTGGCGACGCTGGCGAACGCGGTGCGAGAAAGGTGGGGCAGAGTTGATGTGCTGGTGAACAATGCGGGGATCAGCCGGATCGCGCCGGCAGAGGAATTGAGCGGCGCAGACTACCGGCGGGTGCTGGAGATCAACCTGGTAGCGCCATTCCTGGTGGCCAAGGCGCTGGGCTCGATGATGCTGAAGCAGGGTTCGGGGAGCATCATCAACGTGGCGTCAGTGGCGGGACTGGTAGGGATCGCGGACCGCGCAGCGTACAACGCATCGAAGCACGGACTGATCGGGTTGACGCGGACGCTGGCGGCGGAGTGGGGAGGACGCGGCGTGCGGGTGAATGCGGTGTGCCCCGGATGGGTGAAGACGGAAATGGACGAGGCGGACCAGGCAGGCGGAAGTTACACGGATGCGGATATTACAGGGCGGGTGCCGATGGGGCGATTCGCGTCGCCGGATGATATTGCGAAAGCGATTGCGTTCCTGGCGGACGTGGAGCAGAGCGGATACGTGAATGGGCAGGCGTTGGCGGTGGATGGCGGGTGGACGGCGGACGGAAACTGGGAGTCCTTGCGGCTGAGGCATCGCGCATAAATTGAATGGCATAAGCCCAGTCGAGCGAGACGAAATCTCTCTCTTGCAGGTCCAGCGTGGCCGCTGCGTTGACAAAGGCGAGGTCGCCGGGCAGAATGAAAAAGCCTCGCTGAATCAGCGAAACGCACTCGTGCCCGAGTGGCGGAACTGGCAGACGCGCTAGCTTCAGGAGCTAGTGGCCTCACGGTCGTGGAGGTTCGAGTCCTCTCTCGGGCACCAAAGTCTTTTCTTCGCGTACGTTCCCCTACTTGTTTAGACTGGTGGTCAGGAGTTTTTCCGCGTTGATGGCGCCTTCGGGCGTTTCCTCGTGCTTGAAGTAGACATAGACATCACCGCGCTTGGCTAATTCGGCGACGTTGCGGGAGATGGCCTTACGCTCCGCGGCGGAGTATTCCTCTTTGCGCAGGCGCAGGTAAGCGAAGTCGGCGGTCTGCACGTCCGGCGTCTCGAGTTTTTCGCTTTCTGCCTGGCAAAGCGCGACGTTGGCTTGGCGCATGGCGGCGTAGACATCTTCGTGAAACCAGGAGGCGTGGCGAAATTCGAAGGCGCATTTGAGAGTGCGCGGAAGGAGCGCGAGGAAATCCTGAAGCAGCGGGATGTCGCTTTTCAGATAGGGAGGCAGTTGAAAAAGCAGGGGACCCAGCTTTTTTTCGGTGTCGAGGGGTTGCAGCGCGGCAAGAAAATCGCGAGTGAATTCGGCGACATTTTTCAGGCGCTGGATGTGAGTGATTTTCTGGTTGGCTTTGATGGCGAACTGAAAGCCAGGTGGAGTTACGGCGATCCAGCCGCGTAAAAGTTTTTCCGTGGGAAAGCGGCGAAAGGTGTAATTGACCTCGACAGTGTTCAGGCGAGCAGCGTAGTGCCCGAGGAATTTCTTCGAGGCGAGTTTCTCCGGATAAAAATTGGGCTTCCAGCTTGGATAGGCCCATCCGGAGGTGCCTGCATAGAGCTTGCTCATGCGACGCAGGTCCCTCGGGCGGCGGTCAAAATCCGGCGAATCACCTGCCGGCCTTTTCCAGCAAGGATTTCCAGCGGATCCAGGCGTCGGCGCGGGCCTTGCGATTGGCGTCGCCGGCGTCCGGCGCTTCGCCGGCGCGCATGAAGCCGTGGCCGGCGCCGTCATAGGTGACCGGCTCGTAGGTCTTGCCGGCGGCTTTCATCGACTCGATCGTGCCGGGAACAGTTGCGCCGATTCGGGCGTCGTCACCGGCATAAAAGCCGTAAACGAGGGCCTTGATGCGGGCCATGGCGTCCTTGTCCGGCGGCGGACCATAAAAGACGAAGGCGGCGGCGAGATCTGGACGATTGGTGGCGAAGCGGAAAGTCTGGCCTCCGCCCCAACAATAACCGGCAACAAAAAGTTTACCGCTGGAGGCAGGGAGCTTAAGTCCATAGTCGGCGGCGGCGTTGAGATCGGCGGTGACCTGGTCGCCTGGGAGATGACTGACGGCTTCCATGGTCTTGCCTTCAGCGAAAGAAGAACTGCGGCCGCCGTTGGGCCCCATGCCGGAGAGGAGATCGGGGGCGACGGCGATGTAGCCGGCTTCGGCGACCTGATCGGCGAGATCCTGGACCCAATCGGTCATACCGAAGATTTCGTGGATGACGAGGACGACGGGACGCTTGTCTTTCGATTCGGGATAGACCACGAAAGTTTCGACGGTCCGGTTGTCATGCTTGATGGAAACCCACTCGGAGTGGCGAGGCGATTTCGAAAGCGTTGCGCGAGCCCAGTCCTGGGCGGCTGCGGTGTGCGCGGCGAGAAGAGCGAGAATGAGTGCGAAAGCTTTCATGGATGGCTCCGAGGGCGGCCCGGCCAGGGAGTGGGGCCGACAGGATATGTCGATGCGCCACCGATGATATTCGGTCGGCAGGCCGGACAGCAAGCGGACTACCTATCGGGAATCCCAGAGCGAGTCGACGAACGTTTTACTCATAACGCAGAGCGATCATGGGATCCACTCGCAGCGCACGCCTGGCTGGAACATAACATGCCAGCATGGCAACGCTGATCAGCCCAATCGCTACGATGATGTAGGTGAGCGGGTCCGTGGCCTTCACTCCGTACAAAAACGTCGCAATGAACCTAGTCAATCCAAATGCGAGCGCAAGGCCTACTGCCACTCCGAGCGCGGCCAGTTTCAACCCCAGGGCTCCGACCAGGCCCAGAACATCTCGTTTTCCAGCTCCGAGAGCTACTCGAATTCCGATCTCCCTGGTTCTCTGGCTCACGAAGTAGGACATCACTCCATAAATCCCGATCGCCGCCAGCAGCGCGGCCACCCCGGCAAAAACTCCCAGGAGTTGCATGTAAAATCGGTAGTCGCCGATTGATTCCGATACCACGTCGTCCATGGTCCTGAAACCTGTCACGGGCAGATCTGGATCGATACCTGCGATGGCCTTCTTCACTTCACTCGCCAAATCATCCCCACGGCTGCCTAGTCCGGAAGCTTTCCGGATCACCACATAGTGATGAAGGTGTGGTATCGCCGTCCCTCCGGGAAAAACAGCCTGTTGCTGCTGATACGACGCGTACATAAAAGGCCGCACCTCTCGCCCAAGCCCGTTGTGCTTCACATCTCCAACGACCCCCACAATCTGCCGCGGCCGATCCTCATCCACGGGATAGGGGTCGAATCTCACAAGAATCTCTTGTCCAATCGGGTCCGAATTCGGAAAGAACTTGCGCGCGAACGTTTCATTTACCACCACGGACCACTGCGCGGTCTGCGTGTCATGCTCGTCCAAATAGCGCCCTTTCTTGAGTGGAATATGCAAAGTCTTGAAGATACTCGGACTGACGTCATCGTATCCCGCGCTTGGCCTGTTCTCCGGTGCTGGAAGGGGCTGCCCCAATACTGAAAAACTGAACGTATAGGCTCCTTGCATCGGTATGAAGCTCATGATCCCCGACGACTCTACCCCGGGCAGCATCGCGATTCTCTCCGTCAGTTGTTGATTGAAAGCGGGCACCGTCGGCAACGTTCTCTCCATGTCTCCGCCAGGCACTCGCTGCAGATACTTCCCGCCTTCCGGCAATTGCACCAGCATGGTGAGCAAATTTTTGGTGTCAAAACCGGGATTCACCTGCTCCAGCCGCAGCACGGTGTTGATCATCAATCCGGCGCCGACCAGCAACACCATCGCCAGGGCTACTTCCGATACCGCCAGCACGTGGCGCGATATCCCCCGAGAGCCCGCCACGGTTCTTCCCTCGCCCTCTCGCAGGGTCGCGTTCAAGTCCGGATTCGACGCCTTCAGTGCCGGCGCCAGCCCGAAGATTCCAGCGGTCAGTAGGGAAACGGCGAGCGTAAACAGCAGCACCCGTCCGTCAATATTGATGCTGTCGACATTCGGAAAATCTCCGAGCAGCTTTCGCAAAATCTGAATGCCCCAATACGCGAGCAGAATTCCGAGCCCTCCGCCCAGAAGCGCCAGCAGCCCGCTCTCCGCAAACAACTGCTGTATCAAGCGGCGCCGGCCTGCTCCCAATGCTGCCCGCACCGAATACTCTTTCCGGTGTGCCTCGGTCCGCGATCTCATCAGGTTAGCGACATTCACGCAGGCAATGAGCAGTACGCAGCCCACCGCTCCCAACAGGGGGTACAGGGCCTGGCCTGCCCAGCGATAAAGGTCCTGGTGTAGTGGCCGAACTAACTTGCCTACACCCTTGTTCGTCTTGGGGTAGGCCAGTTCGAGGCGCTTAGCAATCACATCCATTTCCACTTGAGCTTGAGCAACAGTCGCCCCTGGCTTCAATCGCCCGATGGGCATCAACCAATGATCGATTCGCTCCGAATATCGGGCACTCTCCGGATTGACGGGCACCCAAAGGTCCAATCTTCCCCCATAGAACGGCGCGAATCCTGGGGGCATCACTCCGACCACCGTCGAAGGTACGCTATCGACGGTCAGTGTCTTGCCCAAGACCTGCGGATCGCCGTTAAAGTGATTTTTCCAGAAGGTGTTACTGATCACCACGGCGTACGAATGATCCTGCATTTCATCCGCGGTAAAAATTCTGCCAGTAACGGGCTGTACTCCCAGCAAGCTGAAGAAATTCGGCGTGACGTACTGTACCCGCACCGGCTCAGGCTCGCCGGAGCGGGACATGATCACTTGCTCCGTTTGACTGGTCAGCGCGATGTCTTGAAACAACCGGCTCTGCTTTTTCCAGTCGGTCAATTCCGCGACCGGCGGCGCTTGCCAATCTTCCGGATGTTCTTTCTCGGTCTGCCAGATCACCGTGAGTTGCTCCGGGTGAGCATAGGGCAGCGGCCGGTACAACAACGCGTTGAGCATGCTGAATATCGTAGTGTTCGCTCCAATGCCGAGGCCCAGAGACAGCACCACTACCGCGAGAAATCCTGGGCTCTTTCGGAGCCCCCGAATCGCAAGGCGAATGTCCTGCCAAAATGTCTCGATCCATCCGTAAGCCCTCATGACCCGCGTACCTCCAAGTCTCACGCCATCCAGCGCTCCGCCCACCCCAGGTGACGCCATTGTACGCTTCTGCCCATACACCTAGAGACGTGGCAAACGAAAGAAGGGGATACGCCTGCAATAGAGATTCAGCAAGGGAGGCTTCGAGAACGCAGGCTTTGTCCGGCTTGAAACTACTGATTTTGGGAGTCTTGGCTCGCTACGAAACGGTTATTTTCAATGATTTGCTTAAACTGTCTGAAAGGTGACAGATTTCGAAGTCGAACGGTCGTAACCAGCAAAGTACCTAAACGCCCTGCCAATGCATCCCTACTATTGCTAAATTCTCCGGCCCACTATTGCATTTGATGGCGCCAGTAAGGGTGACCCGTTTCGCCATGGCCACGAAGGCAACCAATCCACTTTGACGTTGCAGGAATCTGTCCTAGCGACGCGACACGAAATTGCCACTGCCGATGTTCACAACTGTGTCGAACGAGACGGTATGGCTTCTATTTCGAAGTCATGATGGATGTATGCGGCACAGCAAGAGTAAGAAAATCCTCCTCAACGACGCGCTTGTCGGCGTACTGCGGGAAATGGCTAAGCCACGTATGGCCAGATCCGCAAGAATAGTAGAACTGAATTTAGATACGACGCGAAATCCAGAACAGCCGAGTGCCACGATCCCAGGATCCGTAAAGAAAATCATCCCGTCTCCAGGTCTGCGTCAACCAGAAAAGGCCGAGATCTGTGTCGAAGGGGCCGAGCACCTGTATCGAAGATTCCGTATTGAAAATGTGTTAACGGACGAACATGGAGATGATGTGAGACTCAAGAAGGGCGCTAAAGTTGAGGTTACCGTGACAGCCAGCGACCGCAAGCGGCGAAAAGCGATCTGACGTGCCGCCGAAGCTAATCGAAAGCTAGCTGCGCGCTCATCGTGAGAGTTCGTAATCTATATCTATCTGGATGGCGGAAACGAGTACAGTTCAACTGTCTCACGAGCTCCGCTCCCGTTTTCCGCTGCTCGTCTCGCCACTCTGCAGACGGTCCCTACGAAGCAACCATTGGCCGGATTTTACGGAAATCCAAGCCAGTGTGACAACCACCAGGTAGATTTCCGTCCGCCAGGAAGTACTGATTATGGATAGGAAAAAAGAGGAGGCGGGCCAGGTCGTCCCGCCTCCTTATATCTTCCCCTTTCGGAGAAGTGCCGGCTAGCCTGACGGAGGGCGGCTAACCGGTCGTGTGTTGGCCTGCCCATGAAACCCCTGAAACGCGAAAAAAGTTTCGCTTGGACGAAAAAAAGATGAGAAAATCTGCGCGGAACACCTGATCCAGCCGTCACGAGTCCCCCTGAATGGCAAGAACCGCGAGTTTGAGTCCAGATAATATCCTTCGTTTTCTACAAGTTAACGGAGAACCTGCGTCGGAAGACCAGATCGCCCGGGCACTGCATGTGCGCCGGGGAGCACGGCATGCCCTGAGCCATATCCTGGGCCAAATGAGAAAAAGGCGGTCCGTGGAGGAGCTGCCGGGCGGACTGTTCCGGCTCGCGAAGCGAGAGGACAAGGCCAAGGCGCCGGGACCGGGGCCAGGTGGCCGACCAGCGGGTAGCCCGCAAAGCCTGAGCGCGCGAGACGAGGTCAAGGGCCGGTTGGTGCTGCATCACGATGGCTACGGATTTGTGGTGCTGGATACTCCGGTGCCGCAGCTTTCCGGAGATGTCTTCATTCCGCGGGATGGGGTGGAAGACGCGATGCACGGGGACCGCGTCGCAGTGCGGATTCTGCGAGTGGGGGCCGAAAGCGGAGGGCAACGAGCGGAAGGCCGAATCATTCGGGTGCTGGGACGAGCGCATCCGACGGTGGTCGGGTTATTCCGCTATGGAGCGCGGGGAAATGCGGTCCTGCCCTACGACATCCGATTGCAGCATGAGGTGGAAATCCCGCCTGGCGACGAACTGACGCCAGGGCTGCGGCAAAAGCTGGGTTTATCCCAAAACCCCGGAGGCGAAAAGCCGCACCGGAGCAAGCGCGTGCCGCGGCTGGAGGAGTTGGACGGAGCAGTAGTTAATGTGGAGCTGGTGCGGTACCCCAAAGGGGGATCCGCACCGACTGGACGGGTTATCGAGATACTAGGGCGCCCGGGCGAAATGGGCGTCGATACGGAAATCATCATCCGCAAGCACCACTTGCCGCACATTTTCCCGGATGAAGTGTTGGACGAGGCGCGCCACCGGGCCCAGCCGGTGCGGGAGCCGGAGCGGCAATCACGAGAGGATTTTCGCGAACTGCCCATCGTTACGATCGACGGCGAGACCGCGCGTGATTTCGACGATGCGGTGTTTGTGGATCGGCGCGAGGATGGCGGCTGGAACCTGCAGGTACACATCGCGGATGTGGCCCACTATGTGCGAACCGGCGGACCGCTGGACGGCGAAGCGCGGTTGCGTGGAACGTCCGTGTACTTTCCGGATCGCGCGGTGCCGATGCTGCCGGAGGAGCTCTCGAATGGAATGTGCTCGCTGAAGCCGCGCGAAGAGCGGCTGGTGATGAGCGCGTTGATGGAGTTTGACGCCCAGGGAAACATGCGTGCCTCGCGGATGACGTCTGGTGTGATCCGGTCGGCCGAGCGCATGACCTACACCAACGTCAACAAAGTGCTGGAAGGCGACGCGGAAGCGAGCGCTCAATATGCCGCCCTGGTGCCGCACTTTCGCAACATGAAAGAACTGGCGCTGCTGCTGAACGCGCGGCGCAACGAACACGGCTCGATCGATTTTGATTTGCCGGAACGCGTGATCGAATTCGACGAACAGCAGCGCATGATCGGCATCGCGCGAAGTGAACGCAACGTCGCACACCGGCTGATCGAGGAATTCATGCTGGCGGCGAACCGCGCAGTGGCGGGCTATCTGTTGCGGCGAGGGCTGGAGGCGTTGCACCGGGTCCACGAGAAGCCGGACGCGCGCAAAGTGCTGGAGTTCGAGGAGCTGGCGCGGGCGTTCGGGTATTCGCTGGGAGTGGAGAATCTGCATCAGAGAGAAGTCGCGGTGCGCCACGGTCATGTACCGGCGCCGGCCAAGGCCGGACGGCCGGATTCCTTCGGGCACGGGCGTGAGCGGGGAATGCGCGTGGCCTTACCGGGATCATCGATGGACTTGAAGATTACGCCCCAGCATTACCAGCGGCTGGTGCGCAAGCTGGCAGGCAAGCCGGAAGAGCGAATTATTTCGTATTTGATGCTGCGGTCGTTGAAGCAAGCGCGGTATGCGGCGGATTCGCTGGGTCACTTTGCGCTGGGTTTCCACGAGTACACGCATTTTACTTCGCCGATCCGGCGTTATCCGGATTTGATCGTGCATCGCGTCCTGAAGTGGGCGCTGGAGCATCCCAAGGAAGGGCCACCGGCGAATCCGAAAGTTCAAGTGGGAGCGGAAGCAGCGCTGTATTCGCATAGCGCGCTGGAGGAACTCGGGACCGAGACCTCGGAAGCGGAACGGCGTGCGGCGGGAGCGGAACGTGAGCTCGTGGACTGGAAGACGGCGCAGTTCATGGAGGAGCATCTGGGCGAAGAGTACGACGGGCTGATTATTTCCGTGCAGAAATACGGATGTTTTGTGGAGCTGTTTGAGGAGTTCGTGGAGGGTTTGCTGCCCATCGGGGCGCTGGAAGAGGCGTCCGGGGCGCGCTGCGTGTTCCGCGAGCGGGACCACGCCATTGTGGCGTTGCCAGGCGATCGCGACGGCCGCGGCGTCCGGGGATCGCGCAAGGGGCGCGGCGCGAAGCCGGCGCAATTGACCTGGCAACATGGGGATCGCGTGCGCGTGCGAGCGGAGCGCATCGATCCGATGCGAAGAAGGGTGGAGTTCGCGCTGTTGTGAGGACGCTGCGGACCACTGCCACCACAACGGTCTGTTATTCTAAGAATGGAGCGCGTTCGCTGGGAACAACCACACAACGCGCAGTAATCTCGGAAAGGGACTATTCATCGTGAGTTCGACAACCGTTACCGGGCGTGGAATCAAGCGCGTACACAATTTCAATGCGGGGCCGGGAGCGTTGCCGCTGCCGGTGCTGGAGCGCATCCGCGAGGAACTTCTGGACTGGCGCGGCAGCGGGATGTCCGTGATGGAGATGAGTCATCGCTCGCCGGAATTCGAAAGCATCAACGCGGCGGCAGAGGCCGGACTACGGAAGCATTTGGCGATTCCCGAAGAATATGCCGTGGTTTTCCTGCAAGGCGGCGGAAGCATGCAGTTCACCATGGCTCCGATGAATTTGTGCCTGCCGGGCAAGCCAGTGGATGTGCTGCACACCGGTGCCTGGACAGCAAAAGCGCTGGGCGAACTCAAAAAAGGGGTCCCACACACCATCGCGGCGTCCACGGAGGCGCAAAAGTTCACGCGGGTGCCTGCGCAGAACGAGATCAAGTTGTCGCCCGATCCTTCGTACGTGCACATGTGCACGAACAACACCATTGAAGGCACGGAATGGCACGCTGTGCCGGACGTGGGCGGCGCACCGCTGGTGGCCGACATGTCGTCGGACATCGCGTCGCGCCCGGTGGACGTGAAGAAATTCGGGCTGATTTTCGCAGGAGCGCAGAAAAATCTCGGGCCGAGCGGCGTTACCATCGTGATCGTGCGCAAAGATTTGGCGGAGCGCGCGGACAAGAATCTGCCGACGCTGCTGCAGTACCGGACGCACATCAAGGAAAAGTCGCTGTACCACACGCCGCCGACATTCGCGATTTATATCGTGGGGCTGGTGATGGAGTGGATCGCGGCGGAGGGCGGGATCGGTGCGATCGAAAAGCGGAATGAAAACAAGGCCAAGCTGCTGTATGAAACGATCGACGGCAGCGGCGGGTTTTATTCTTGCCCGGTGGACGACGGATCGCGATCACGAATGAATGTCGTTTTCCGCGTGAGCGGCGGAGATGAAGCTAAGGAAAAGAAATTCGCGAAGGAAGCAGAAGTGGCGGGCCTGGTGGGCACGCCGGGGCACCGATCCGTGGGAGGGATGCGCGTTTCGCTCTACAATGCCGTTGGCCCTGAGGCTGTGCAAGCACTAGCCGGATTTATGCGGGAGTTTCAGCGAACTAACGGCTAGCGTCGGTATTGCGAAGGAACAAGAAAAGGCAGAGCGAAGTGATTTTGCTCTGCCTTTCTTTTTTTGCCGCACGAAGCTTACGCAAGGTCGAAGAGAAGAACTTCGGCATCTTGCACGCCCGTCAGCTCCAGGGCTTTTTCCGAGGAGATGGCGGCACCATCGCCGGTCTCCAGTTGCGCGCCGTTGAGCGTGACGCTGCCACGCGCGACCTGCACGTAGGCGTGCCGGTCAGGCTTCAGCTCATGCTTCACGGTTTGGCCCGGACCGAGCACGGTGGCATACAGGTCATTGTCCTGACGGATCTGCACCGAGCCGTCCCGGCCATCGGGTGAAACCAACAGCCGCAACTTGCCACGCTTCTCGGCGTCACTGAAATTCTTCTGACCGTACACCGGCTTCAGACCCTTCTTCTCTGGAAACATCCAGATCTGATACAGGTGCGCGGCCTCGGTTGACGAGGCATTGAACTCGCTGTGGGTTACGCCGGTGCCGGCGCTCATGTATTGAATGTCGCCGGGTTTGATCACCGAGCCGTTGCCCATGCTGTCGCGGTGCTGCAGGGCGCCTTCAAGGACGTAGGTGACGATTTCCATATCCTCGTGAGGGTGCATGGGAAAGCCACCTCCACCGGCGATACGGTCGTCGTTCATCACTCGCAGGGTGCGGAAGTGAATATGTTGCGGGTCAAAATAGTCGGCGAAAGAAAAGGTGAAACGCGTGTCGAGCCAGCCGTGGTTGGCGCGGCCGCGGTCGTTGCTTTTGCGAACTTGAATCATGGGAGCCTCCAAAAGAACGGGAGAATAATACTCGTTATAACGACTATTGTCAAGAGGCATAAAGTTAGCCCCTTTCCTCCCCTCCCGGCTTTCCGTATGCTCTTCGATCCAAATGGGTTGCCGCGGGCCGCTCGCCGCCACCTCCGATTTCCAGCCGTCACGATTTGGGTGTACAGTGATGCTGTAGGCCTTTGGCCACGCCATTCGAGGATCATTCCATGGATTCCGCGCCGTCCACAACACAGGTCAAAAAACCGGATGCCTCCGCGGCGTCCCGCGAAACCCTGTCCGTTACCGATAACCGCACCGGCAAGAGCTATGAGCTGAAGATTACGCACGACACCATCCGTGCCAGCGACCTGCGCCAGATCAAGGTGAATCCGGCGGATTTTGGGATGATGAGTTACGACCCGGCGTTCAACAACACCGCTTCGTGCGTCAGCAAGGTGACCTACATCGATGGAGACGCAGGGATCCTGCGCTATCGCGGCTATCCCATCGAGGATTTAGCGGAAAAAAGCACCTACCTGGAAACGGCCTACCTGTTGCTGCACGGGGAGTTGCCGACAGCCGAGCAGCTGAAGCAGTGGACGTATCACGTCACGCATCACACGTTCATCCATGAAAGCATCAAGAAGTTTCTGGACGGATTTCATTACGACGCGCACCCGATGGGCATGATGATTTCGACGATCGCGGCGCTGTCGACGTTTTACCACGACGCGAAAGACATCTTCAGCGCGGAATCGCGAAAGAAGCAGACGTACCGGTTGATCGGGAAGATGCCGACGATCGCGGCGTTTTCCTACCGTCATTCGCTGGGAATGCCGTTCGTGTATCCGGACAACGAATTGAGTTATCCGGGAAACTTCCTGAACATGCTGTTCCGTACGACCGAGGCGTGTTACCGCGCCAACCCGACGCTGGAGCACGCGCTGGATGTTTTGTTCATTTTGCACGCGGATCACGAGCAAAACTGCTCGGCGAACACTATTCGTGGCGTCGGAAGCTCGCATGTCGATCCCTATTCAGCAACGGCGGCGGCCATCGCAGCCCTGTACGGGCCGCTCCACGGCGGAGCCAACGAAGAAGTGGTGCGAATGCTGATGGAAATCGGCTCGGTACAGAAAGTGCCGGAGTTCATCAAACGGGTTAAAGCGGGCGAGACCAAGTTGATGGGGTTTGGGCACCGGGTGTACAAGAACTACGACCCGCGCGCGCGGATCATCAAGAAGGTCGCCTACGACGTGTTCGACCTGATGGGCAAGAATCCGCTGCTGGAAATCGCGCTGGAATGCGAGCGCATCGCGTTGGAAGACGATTATTTCGTGAAGCGGAAACTATATCCCAACGTGGACTTCTACACGGGTTTGATTTATCAATCGATGGGTTTTCCTTCCACCATGTTCCCGGTCTTGTTTGCCATTCCGCGAACCTCCGGGTGGATTGCGCAATGGGAAGAGATGCTGCTGGATTCGGAACAGAAGATCGCGCGTCCTCGGCAGATTTACCTGGGGCACGACACCCGCCATTACGTTTCGATGGAAGAACGCGGCTGAACGAACGAGATCGAGCACGGCAGCGCCGTTGCCGTGTGTGAACCTGCCCTTCCGAGCCGCTCGACTTTACTACTCCACTCGGTATAGTTGAGTAAGGTGAAAGCATGGCCCAGGCTCCAAATACGCCTACGACTCCGGGACCGCGACGCCGCAGTCAGCGGGTGTTGATGCAGGTGGCAGTGCGCGTGTACGGAAGCGACGCGCAGGGAAAAACCTTCAGCGAGGAGACTGAGACTTTAGCGATCAGTGCGCACGGCGCCCTGGTATTGCTGGAGGCGCGTTTAACCAGCGGAGCGAAAATCCAAGTGCAGCACAAGAAGACGCAGGAAGAGCAGGAATGCCACGTGGTATTTCTGGGGCCCGCACGGGCTGGGAAGGCGGAAGTAGGTTTGGAATTTACCTCTGCCCGGCCCGCGTTCTGGCGCGTTGCGTTTCCCCCGGAAGACTGGTCGCCGAAACATCCCGAAGCGCGCGGGGCGTCGATCAAGCCGCGCGCATAGCCGCTCGGAAGTCTCTATCGGTTCTACTCTCCCCCCTCATGGAACCCGGCGGCAGAGGTATGCTTCGAGGCAGCTAGTGCAGCAGGAAATAACCGTCGTAACGTGACAATTGAACGGACACGCCGAAGAGATCCCCGAGCAGGGCGGGAGTGAGAATTTCTTCTTTCGGGCCATCGGCCACGATTCGGCCTTCGCGGAGCAAGACGACCCTTTCGATCTCCGGAATAATTTCAGAAACGTGATGAGTAACCAGAAGAATCCCCAGGCCTGCGCGGGCTAACGCGCGAAGAGTATCGCGAAGCTGAATTTGCGCGGCGATGTCGAGCGCATTGCTGGGCTCATCGAAGAGCAGAGTGGACGGATCGTGCACCAGGGCGCGGGCGATCAACGTGCGTTTGGCCTCTCCGGAGGACATGTGTGCGACACAGCGGCCGGCAAGATGGCGAATCCCCAGGCGCTCCAGAGCAGCGTCGGTGCGAGCCAGCAATTCCGGAGTAGGAGAATGATGCGGGAAGATGCGGGTGCTGCTGAAAAATCCGGACAGCACCACGTCGCGGCCGGTGGCGTCCGTAGCGCAGGAGGCCAGCAAGTCGGGAGAAACGATGCCGAGCAAGGAGCGCAGCTCGAAAATGTTCCAGTGCTCACGACCCAGGATGGATATCGATGAATCCTCCCGGGCCAGCGGGTAACACTCCCGGGTAATCGTCTTGATCAGCGTGGATTTGCCGCAACCATTGGGGCCAAGGATGCAAACATGTTCGCCGGCGTCAATACGAAGGCTGACCTCATCCAGGGCCCGCCGCTCTCCACGCATCACGGTAACATTGCGGAGCGCGAGAAGAGGTTCGCGAGTGGTTTCCAGAGGCATCCGTTTGGCTTCTCCAGCCAAGATATCTTAGCAGCCCAGGGGCTAATGCCGGGATAGCGGCATAAGCGGGCCGAAGTCCGGAAAGACAAGGCAAGTGTTTGAAACGGAAGACTTTCGCGGCAAAAATAAAAAGGAGGTGAAAACCTTAGGTCTTCACCTCCCGGGGTGGTGGGGTGTTGCGTAACCCTCGGCGGCAGACGCAGCCTGCCCTGCCAGGCAGGCTTGCTATTTCACTCGCGTGAAACTGGCCGCAGTGCGGTAAGAGACTTACCACCAGAGGGCATGTGCAGCGGTATTTAGCACCTTGCGGGAAAGGTGTCAACGTCCCTGTGGACAGCTTCCCAGCTTCAGAGCGATTGCGGGGTTCGTGGTGATGATTTAGCTGCGCGTCCCGGGCATTCCCAGTACCCGCAGCTCGTTGCGGTTCCTACAGATAAACACGGATGGTCCCGCATTGCGTTTCAGGGCACTCTTGGCCGCCCATGAGCTCCTCCGCCAAGCAGGAGAAAGCGTCCAAGGAACGCGAAGACGACGTTCCACCCAACATATCTCCCACAGTCACCAAACGTATCGAGCAGCGCCAAGTCGAGGAACGTGTTGCCATTGGCGCTCACGTCGTGCACGAGACCATCCGCCGGGAGGGTGAAGAGGAGTTAAAGCGATCCTCTTCCGCCCTGGCGTGGTCGGGGTTAGCGGCGGGCTTGTCCATGGGATTTTCGCTGGTGGCCGAGGCGCTCCTGGCAGCGCACTTGCCCGCGAGTGCGTGGCGCCCACTAATTACCAAATTGGGCTACAGCATTGGTTTCCTGATCGTGGTTTTGGGTCGGCAACAGTTATTTACCGAGACCACGCTGACCGCCATTCTGCCGCTGCTTTCGCGAAGAAACCTGCGAACGATGTTAAGCGTGCTGCGCTTGTGGTCCGTGGTGCTGGTGTCGAACTTGTTTGGCACCTATCTATTCGCGCTGTGCATCGCCAGATCGAAAGTGTTTTCCCCCGACATGCTGGAGACGCTTGGGCAAATGAGCCGTGACGGCCTGGGCGCCGGATTTGGTGTGGTGCTGCTGCGCGCGATTTTCGCCGGGTGGCTGATCGCGCTGATGGTGTGGCTCTTGCCGGGCGCGGAATCCGCGCGCGTGAGCATCATTATCATCCTCACGTACTTGATCGGCCTGGGCGGCTTTAATCACATTATCGCGGGCTCGAATAAAATGTTCTTCCTGGTGGCCAGCGGTGAAGAATCATGGGGCTGGTTCCTGGCGCACTTTTTCCTGCCCACGTTAACCGGAAATATTATTGGCGGAGTGTCGCTGGTGGCCTTTCTGGGCCACGCGCAGGTGATGGCGGGCAAGGAATAGCGGAGTCAGTCGCCGCAGGCAAAATGGGCGCCGAGCGACATCAACCGGCCCTCGCACTCGCCACTCGCGGTCGGCGCGCGTTCCTTCTTGCTCGCGGATTGCGGCCGGAGCGCATTCTCCATTTTTTCGCGCAGCCGCCGGTGCGCGCGGAAAAGTCTTAACCTCACGGCCATCAGCGAAACTCCCAGACGGTCAGCGACTTCCTGCGTGGAATAGTGCAGCACATCGCGAAGC
Source organism: uncultured Acidobacteriota bacterium (assembly GCA_963819745.1). Taxonomy (GTDB): domain Bacteria; phylum Acidobacteriota; class Terriglobia; order Acidiferrales; family UBA7541; genus Acidiferrum. The sequence goes on from CAWFXG010000020.1 coordinate 82,607, forward strand.
AGACAAACACGGCGGAGATCCGACGGCAACTGCACGATAGCATCGGCAAGCATGCGGCTCATTTCCCGCCGGGCATAACGCTCCTCCGGATTCGGTTCGGAGGCAGCCATGCCACTGCCAAGCGTTTCTTCACCCGCACCCGCCGGTTGCTCCAGGGAAAACAGTTTGCCGTCACGCCGCGCTCGCAAAAGATCAATCGAAGAGTTCGCTCCGATTCGCGAAATCCATGCGCGAAACTCATCCGGATTTCCATCCGGGGCGCCCGAGAACTGCTGCAGGCGGGACCATGCCTTCAAGAGCGCTTCCTGGCTTACGTCTTCGGCGTCGGCGCTGTTCCCGGTAAGCCGCCGGGCACGCCGGTAGAGCGTCGGCACGTGCGGCACGGCCATTTCCGCAAAAGCTTCGCGATTACCTCGACGGGCCTGCGACAGCAGTCCCGGCCGTGGCCCGATCTCCAGACGGGACGGTTGAAGGTAAAAGGTCAAAGGTGAAGCGCTCATGGCAAGCATCGGAATGGCAGGATAGGCACCACCCCAGGAACGGTCGTATCAGACTGTAAACAATAGAGATAAAGGCAAGCTAGAACAGGTGTAATGAGCGAAAACCGACCGATATTGGGACGGCTTGTCGCAAAACCGGGCAAACCCGCAGTGCCTTTATGGGTCAATCGATGGTTACATCGTTGGTGGCGCATCGGTTGCAATCCGAATCAATTGCCGGAAGACGCGTGCCGTCCCTCCCATTGCACCTACGATGGCAACGTCAAGTGGCGCTCCGGCTGCTTAGAAAAAAACTAAGAAGGAAGACCCCCACAATCGGAGCGCCACCTTTAGCAGTTCCGACAACCACCCTCCCTCCCGAACCTCCCGAGAAATGCGCCAGCAGGTAGAGCCAGGCCGCGTGTGAAATAATAAGGCGGTTTACGGTCATGGAGCCACTATGCCTCGGTATTTATCACAACACACGCTCGCCTGCTTGACCCGCCAAGGCGCGGAGAAGCTTGCCGAACGGATGCAGTCTGAAGCAACGGTACGCGCGGAACGCGTCCTGGTGAACATGCAGGAAGGCAAAATGTTTGCGGAGTTTCGCGCGGAATCCAGGGAAACATTGGAAGCATGGCTGAAGAGTGAAAAAATGCACTTCGACTGGCTGGTTCGCCTGGAATGGGAAACGCGCGGGCAGGACGGCAAGCTTCACAGCGCCGATTGAGCGCTCCGCCGAATAGCCGACTTCACGGCTCCATCTTATTCAGTCGTATCGCAATGCGACCAGTGGATCGACCGACGTCGCTCGCCGCGCGGGGATATAACATGCGACCAGCGCCACCAGCAGCAGGATGGAAGTGACGCCGGCAAACGTAACGGGATCCATCGCATTCACCCCAAAGAGCAAACTGGCGAGCAGGCGGCTCAGCAACGCCGCCAGCAGAATGCCGACGACGAGCCCTGCCACGGTTAGGCGCATCCCCTGGGCAATCACTAGGCGGAGCACGTCTCCACGTTGCGCGCCCATGGCCATGCGAATGCCGATCTCCTGCCGCTGCTGGTTCACCGAATAAGAGAGCACGCCATATACACCTACAGCGGCGAGGACCAATGCCAGCGCGCCAAACAGGCTCAGAAGAATCGCGCCCATGCGCGGTGCCCATAAACTTTGCTCGAGCATTTCGCGAATGCTTTGCACATTGGTGATGGCCAGGTTGGGATCGAGCGACTGAATGGCGCTGCGCACCGAAGCCAACGCGTTTTCCGGAGTACCCGTGGTCCGCACCTGCAAAGTGGCGAACGGAGAGTAGTCCTGGGTCAGGGGTTGATAGATGACAGGCTGCGGGTCCTCGCCGATCTGGGCAACCGCCGTGTCTCGAACGATGCCGACGATCTCTCGCAACTGAGGGTCGCCGAAGAAATGGAAGCGCTTGCCGATGGCGTCTTCACCGGGCCAGAAGTGGCGGGCCATCGCTTCATTCACCACCGCAACCTGGGCGGTTTCCTTGCGATCCGTGTCGGTGAAAGTGCGTCCTTTTACCAGCGGGATTCGCAGCGTATCGAAGAAGCCAGGCATAACAGCGTCCGTTGTGGTCAGGGTTCCACGATAGCCGGAGGTTTCGTCCTGGCCCTCCGGGAACGTTGTGCGACCCAAACCTCCGCCCAACGGGAAATTGGCCGCGACCGTGGCGCCCGCAACGCCAGGAATATGCGCGGCAGCCTCCATCGCGCTTCGATAGAACTGCTGGCCGCGTCCTTCGTTGTAATGAAGCGCCCCCAGATCGAAAGCCATGACCAGGAGTCTTTGCGATTCGAATCCGGGATCCATTTTCGCCACATTTTGCTGGCTGTGCACGAATAGGCCGGCGGCAACCAGAGCGACCAGCGCCAGCGCGGTCTCCAGCACCACCAGCAGAGCGCGTGCCGGATTGCTGCGCCATCCCACGGTATTGCCGCGGCCCCCGGCCTTCAACGCCTCCGCAAGGTTAGGCGCGGACGCCTTGATTGCCGGCACCGCGCCGAAGAGCGCGCCGGTAAGCAGGGCTATGCCTAAGGTGAACAGCAGCACATGAGCGTCCAGCGAAAGGTCAATTTCGTTTTCCGCGATTCCCGGCGGACGGTACGACCACAACACTCCGCGGCCCCAATAGGCCAGCAGCAGCCCAGCCGCTGCTCCCAACAGCGACAGAATCGTGCTCTCCGTCAGCAATTGCCGCAAGAGCCGGCCGCGACCCGCGCCGAGTGCGGAGCGCACGGTCATCTCCTTCTCGCGTCGAGCCGCTTGCGCCAGCAACAAGTTCGCGAGGTTAGCGCAAGCAATCAGGAGCACCACTCCCACCGCGCCAAGCATCATGGTGCCCGCGAGCACAAACTGCGCGTGATCGTTCACTCCGACGGCCGCCTCCGATAGGGACGTCAAAGCCACGCTTCGGCCGGCATTGTCCTTCGGATACGCACTCTCCAGTCGCGATGCGATCATTTTCGACGAGGCCTCCGCCTGCTCCAGGCTGACTCCGGGCCTCAAGCGGCCAAACGCGTTCATTGCCAGAAAGCGGCGGTCGTTGAAGTTATCGGCCAAAAATCCGGCCAACGCTTGACCCTTCATACTGGTGGGAATCCAAACCTGCTCCGTGCTGCCGAAGGTGGTAGTGCCTTTGAAACCTTTGGGGGCCACGCCAATGATCGTGTACGTGGTCGCATTGAGTTGCATGGCGCGGCCCAAGGTCTCCGGATTCGCGCCAAACTTGTTAGTCCACAATGCGTAACTCAGCACCACGACATTGTTGCTGTTGGGTTTGGTGTCTTCGTCCGGCAGAAAGAAGCGCCCAGCCGCGGGAGTCAAACCGAGGACGTCGAAGTAGTTCCCGCTTGCCAGGTAACCTTGCACCTGAAGCGGTTCGGCGCCTCCGCTCCAGGTGAGTGCGGTGGCTACCCAGCAAGCCACACCGGACAACGCTTCGCTCTGTTTCTGAAAATCCTGACAGTTTGGAAACGAGATGCCAAGTTTTATGGCTCTTGCCTGGGTAACTTTCGTCTTGGCGTCAACGGTGTCCAATTCCACCAGGCGCGAAGCATCCCGTACCGGCAGAGGGTGGAGCAGGATCGCATTCACGACCGTGAAGATCGTAGTGTTCAGGCCAAAACCTAACGCCAGCGAAATCACCGCTATCGCACTGAAGGCGCGATTTTTCAACAGCATTCGCAAGCCGAACCGGAAGTCTTTGCGAAGGTCGTCCGCCCAGCGGTAAATCCAGGCCTCGCGGCTATCTTCCAGCGCTATTGTGGTGTTGCCGAAAGCACGTCGCGCGTCTCGTTGCGCCTGATCGAGGGGCATACCTTCCTCCAGGTTTTCGTCTGCCTGCATCGCTATGTGCGTGCGAATTTCATCATCCAGTTCGCGTTCGATTTCCTCGCGGCGAAGAGAGCCTCTGAATTTCGAAAACAATCGCGTTAAACTCATGATCTCGTGACCGGACCGATCCTCTGTGTCCTTGCCCGCTTCCGCGCCGGGTCAGAGTTCTTCTGTGCGGGCGGCTACCAAAATCCGCGAAATCGCGTCGCTGAATCGCCGCCATCGCGATTCCTCGGCGGAAAGCTGCTTGCGGCCTCGCGCGGTTAGACGGTAAAACCGCGCTTTTCGATTCTTGGAAGAGATACTCCACTCCGCGGCGACCCAACCTTCTTGCAGAAGGCGTTGCAGGGCGGGATAAAGGGAGCCGTGCTCAATCCGCAGGGCTTCTTCTGAAGTCTGCTGGATGAACTTGGCGATGCCGTGGCCATGCATCGGGCCCCAGCGAAGGGTGCGCAAAATAATCAAATCCAGTGTGCCTTGGATGATCTCCAGGCGGTCGGTGTTGGGGCGATTGGCCATAGGTAGGCACTCTACCACACAGCAGGTAGTCATTCTACCCAAGCTGGGCCTTGGAAGCTTCGGGTTTGCGGCTATCAGGGCTTAATCGTTGCGCGTCAGAAAGAGGCTTTGCCCCGCCTCGTCGGAACTTTCCCAAGAAAATATCGTACCTACAGTCCAGATAACCATGCTTGTCCGCTACAGGGTGCAGGAGGGGTTGTGAGAGAACTGCGAACTCAATTGCAGCAGATATTCCGGCGATTGAGGAGAGCTCCGGTATTTACGGCTGTCACCTTGATCACTCTGGCGGCTGGAGTCGGCGCCAATACCGTGGTTTTCAGCGTTCTCGAGGGCGTCCTGCTGAAACCTCTTCCTTATGCGCATTCGGAAGAGCTGGTCGGGGTGTGGCAGACCGCCCCGGGCCTGAATGTGAAAGACCTCAACATGGCGCCTGGCAACTATTTTATTTTTCGCGAACAGAATCAAAGCTTTGTGGATGTTGGCGCCTATCAGGGAGATTCCGTCAGCATCACCGGCGTTGCCGAACCCGAGCAAGTAATCGCATTGCGCGTGACCGACGGCGTCCTGCCGCTTCTGGGCATTCCTCCAGTGCTGGGCCGAACATTCACCCGGCAGGACGATTCCGCGGGGGCGCCGGCCACCGCGATGCTCACCTACGGCTACTGGCGCCGGAAATTCGGCGCGGATCCAGGGATAATCGGCCGTAGCCTGATCGTGGACGGTAAAGAGCGCCAGATCATCGGGGTCATGCCGCAACGCTTTCACTTTCTGGACCGGGAAGATCCCGCCGTAATCACGCCCATCCAGTGGAACCGTAGCGAAGTGCATTTGGGAAATTACAGCTATCAGGGAATCGCGCGGCTCAAACCGGGTGTCACCATGCAGCAAGCCAATGCCGATCTGGCGCGCATGCAGCCAATCGTAATCAGCAGCTTCCCCGTGCCGGAAGGATTCAGCATAAAGCTTTTTGACCAGGCACGAATTGGACCGAACCTGCGTCCATTGAAGCAGGACGTCATCGGAGATGTCGGCAACACCTTGTGGGTGCTGATGGCCTCCATCGGAATGGTGTTGCTGATTGCCTGCGCGAACGTAGCCAACTTGCTGCTGGTTCGTGTTGAAGGACGCCGGCAGGAACTCGCGGTGCGCGCCGCCATAGGGGCGAGCCGGGGGAGAATCGCTTCCGAGTTGATGCTGGAAAGCATTGTGCTTGGCTTGATGAGTAGCGCGATAGGGCTGGGACTGGCATATGCCGCGCTGCGATTGCTCGTTGCGTTGGCGCCGGACGGCTTGCCGCGTATTAACGAGATCACCATCAATGGCCCGGTGCTGCTTTTTACTTTCGCAATCTCGCTGCTTTCCAGTTTGCTGTTTGGGTGCATCCCGGTCCTCAAGTACGCCGGAGTTCGGTTGAACACGGGTATCCGCGAAGGCGGGCGCGCCATCAGTCAGAGCCGGGAGCAGCATCGCGCTCGAAGCGTCTTGGTAGTCGTGCAGGTAGCGCTCGCACTGGTCCTGCTGATTTGTTCTGGCCTGATGATCCGCACCTTCCGCGCACTGACGAAAGTGGATCCGGGATTTTCCGGCGCCGCGCAACTGCAAACTTTCAGAATTTCCATTCTTGCCGCCACTGTGCCGGATAAAGAACAAGTGGTTCGCACGCAGGAAGCCATGTTGCGCAAGATTCTGCAAATTCCGGGTGTCACTTCGGCCTCTTGGGCCTCTGGACTTCCCATGGACGGAAATTCGAACAACGATCCGGTCTTCATCGCGGATCGCACCTATGCCGAAGGGCAGATGCCGCCGCTGCGGCGCTTCAAGCGCGTCGCGCCGGGCTTTCTGGAAACGTTGCGCACGCCATTGATCGTCGGGAGGACCATCACCTGGCAAGACACCTACCAGCGGTTGCCCGTAGCCGTGGTGTCCGAAAATTTCGCCAGGGAAAACTGGCGCGAACCCGCGGATGCTCTGGGCAAGCGCATTCGCGTTGCAACCACGGACGACTGGAGAGAGATCGTAGGCGTGGTGGCCAACGTTTCTGACGACGGCGTAAGCCAGCCGGCGCCAACGACCATTTACTGGCCCGTCTTGCTGCACAAATTCGAGGGCGAAGACAGCCGTGTCGCGGGTGACATCGTTTTCGCCATCCGCAGTCCACGCGCAGGGTCCGAATCGCTCCTCAAGGATGTTCGTGAGGCGGTATGGTCCGTGGGATCCGAATCTGCCGCTATCAGCCGTTAACACCCTGGACTACTACTACAAGAGATCGATCGCGCGCACGTCCTTCACGCTGATCATGCTGGGCGTTGCGGCGAGCATGGCGCTCCTGCTTGGCGTCGTGGGTATTTACGGCGTCATCGCCTATTCGGTGTCGCAACGCACCCGGGAGATCGGCATTCGGATGGCGCTAGGAGCCCAAACGAAATCGTTGACCGGAATGTTCGTCCGCCACGGGTTGCAACTGACCGGCGTCGGAGTGATTTTTGGCGTGGGTACGGCGATCATCGTGATGCGAGTAATGTCGTCGCTACTGTTTAAGGTAAGTCCGATGGATCCGTTTACCTATTTCGCAGTGTGTGCCGGGTTGATGGTGCCTGCTTGGCTAGCCAGCTACATGCCTTCGCGACGAGCCGCGACGGTTGACCCGGTAGATGCTTTGCGCGGTGAATAAGAGCGTTACGACCCTGCAACTCCATAGTAATGGGTGTGGCACAGCGCGGAAAACACTTTCGTAGCGGTGCGCCGCCTTGCCTATCCTGCAAGCAATAGGATATTTCTGGAAATTTCCTTGAGGAGCCGGAAATGAAGAGGCTGCGTTTCCTCGTTTCCTTGATGACCCGAGAAAACGATTACCAACTGGAACAAGCGGAGTCCGCGCAAGCCGCCTCCGCGAAACTTGGCGTCGATCTCCAGATTATCTTTGCCGACAACGATGCGGTGACGCAGGGCACCCAGGTACTCAAGGTGATTCAGAGCGATGCCGCCTCCCGGCCCGACGCCATTCTCTGTGAGCCAGTTGGAGGTACCTGCTTGCCGCAAGTTGCGCGAGCTTCCGTGGCCGCGGGAATCGGATGGATGATTCTAAACCGTCACGCGGACTATCTCCCGCAACTCCGTTCTTCCTCGTGCGTGCCGGTGGCTTCGATCAGCGCCGATCAAAAAGAAGTGGGACGTATCCAGGGCAAGCAATTCGCGGCACTGGCACGGAGTGGAGGAAGCGTCTTGTATATTCAGGGTCCTTCCGAGAATGCAGCCGCAAAAGAACGCACCGTCGGAATGGAAATGACCCTGCCGCATGCGATTTCCGTGACGTCATTGCGGGGACAATGGACCGAAGAGAGCGCTTATCGATGCATTCAGTCCTGGATGCGCCTCACGACATCCAGCAAAATGGCCATCAGCGTCGTCGGCGCGCAAAACGATGCGATGGCTCTGGGAGCGAAGAAAGCACTCAGTGATGGGGATGTGGCTGCGCGGCAAAAATGGTCGAGGGTCCCGTTCACTGGCTGCGACGGCGTGCCAAAAACCGGGCAAGCGTGGGTGCGCGACGGGTCGCTGGCGGCCACAGTAATTATTCCCACCACGGCCGGCGAAGGGATGGCCCTTATGGCAAGAGCTCTGCAAACTGGAGTGAAGCTTCCGGAGATGTCTTTTTCCGTACCGGAGTCTTTTCCGCCCCTGGACCAGCTTTCCGCAAAATAGGGCGTTCGTTCTCGGCGTTATTCCTTGGCTCTATTGGTCGCCCAACTGCTTCAGGTTCTCGCGCGCCAGTTCGAGATCCGGATCGATCTTCAATGCCCGCTGATAGTGCGCGCGAGCTTGCTTCAGGTCGCCGGTAGCCGCGTAGGCGCTGCCGAGGTTCGCTTCGGCATTCGCGTCCCCGGGATTCAGCCGCACTGCCGCCTGGAAATGTTCGAGCGCGCCGTGGTAGTCGCCCTCGGAAGCGAATGCGTTCGCCAGATTGTAGTGCGCGTCGAAATAGTCCGGCCGCGACTGCAAAGCCACTTCAAAACGCGGAATAGCTTCCGAAGTCTTCCCGGCTGCCAGCAACATGGCACCTAGAGCGTTATTCGCGGTGCCATCCCGAGGACGTATCCGCACTGCTTCGCTGAATTGGCGTAGTGCCTCCGCGGTATCGCCCTTCATCTGCGAAAGCGCCGCCAGATTGTAGTGCGCTTCGAAATCTTCCGGATTCTTCTGCAAGTTATGGCGGGCCATCGCTTCTTGAATTAGCTTCCGCGGGTCGCCGCCCGGAAAGGATCCGCCTTCGGGAAGCACCTGTAGCCACAGATGGGCCATTTCGTCGGTGGCACGATTACCGGCCACGACGCGCTGCGGGGGGTGATTCGGATTGCGCACGTTCTGTTCCGAGTTGTCATAAACGAAGCGCATGGAAATGGTGGTACCGGCCGGTAACTGGACCGGTTGGGAGTAGCGGTAGACGGCCTGCCAGTTCAAATCCCAGCGGCTGATGTGAATCAAGGTCTTTTCTGTTCCATCCGGCAGGCGCGCCAACGCTTGCAAGTCTTTGCCCAGATAGTGCGCATGCGGATAGATCGCCAGCACACGCACATTCACTGGCAGCGTGAAATCGTCCGTCACCAGAAAATCGCTTACTCCCGGCGGGATGTCCAGCGCGGCATCGTTTTCCATCTGTAACAGAATCGGATGCAACGTAGCTGGCTTGTCCGTGAAATAAAGCCCGAGGCTGGGGCGCACTTCTTCCGGTTTTCCCGAGGGTTGCAAGTGCGTGTTCAGAACCAGGTCGGTTCCCTTTTCCAGGCGCAACGCCATGCCGTCCGGCTCTATATAAGGAGGCGATCCCGGCTTCCAGAACAGAAAGTGGCTGTCCGGATCGAATACTTCGGACTCGATCGTAAGATCCATTCCCGCGAAGCCCGCACCCGGTTGCGCTTCCTGATGCCGCGCCGCTTCTTCGCGGTCCACCAGCACGTTGGCGTGATGCACCAGCCTCTTGTCACCCGGCCGAATCTCAATCGCTTTCAGCCACCGTCCACGATCCACGGGTGTTCGAAACACGAAATTCCAATATCTGTCGGTTCCACCCGCCGGCAAGAGGTAAGGCTTGTCGGCTTGCACCACCACATCTGGTTTCCCCAGCTGCCATCCGGGAACAAATTTGGGCGCCGGAGGCAGATCCGCGGGATTGCCTTCCTGTTCCCCTTGTTCCACCCATTCCCGGATTTTTGCAATTTGCTCTTCGGTGAGCCGCGGATCGTCAGCAAATGGAAATTCTCCGGGATCCGGCAGCCAAGGTGGCATCAGCCGTTTTTGAGTGACGTTGACGATCTGTCTCGCGTGCAGCTGGGCGTCGGAATACGTCAGGAGTGAAAAGGGTCCAGCTTCACCCGGACGGTGGCATAACGCGCAGGTGTGGTAGAAGATTGGCGCGATGTCTCGATTGAAGGTGACTCGCGCGTTCTTCTTTCCCGAGTCCCCGGTCCGGTTTTGAGAATTGGACGCAGCCGCGAAGAGAATTGAGCAGCACGCCAGACCCGCCGCAACGAACTGCGGCCGCAAAATCATTCGAGGTCCGAAATGTAGCATCCCACGGCCGGAGCCGCCGCTGGAACCGCGCTTCCTTCGACTTCGGCTTGCAATGCCGCATCCAGTTCGTGGGTAGTGGCTGCACTGCGTGCGCGTCCGACATCTTCATAGAGGTTGTCGATGCGCCCGTGATAGACCAACCGGCGCGCCGCGTCGAAAACAGCAACTTCCGGCGTGATCAACACCTGGCTTTGCTTCACGAGGACGTGCCGGGTATCTCGTAACGCGGGTAGCGTGTATCCAAAGTCCCGCTCATGCTTGCGAATCGTTTCAGCCGATTCCGACTTCGCGGGATAGACCAGCCAAAATGCCGCTTTGCCGGAATACCGCGCGCTCAGCGATTGGATCGTTGGCGCGTAACGGTTGGCGATGGGGCAGTCCGTTCGCACGAAGATGAGGACCACGATCTTGGCGGGCGACCGCAACGGATCAGCGGGGCGCCCGTTCAGATCGACAACACCTGCCTGTTCCCCGCTGGCCGCCGGAGTTTCGCGGAGTCCGAGAACCATCAACGCGAGTACCGGGATAGTCAGCCACTTTCTTCGAACTGTTCGCAAGGGTTGCAGCATGTAGCGTAAGGACCGTTCCGGAGAAAATCTTACTGCGCGCATCCGGCCTTGTCCATTTCCGGAGAACCGCGATTCGCGATTCCCTCCACCTTGTTCTCAAGGATCGGCCGCGCGTTGCCGGGCTTCCTCCAATTCGGCTCGAACCACACTCAAGGCTTCCTTGGGTGGTCCGATGCGGTGGTACTGGGAATAGAAAGTTCGCTCGTGGACGCTGAAGGTCAGAAAAAGTTTTCGCCCATCGAAATCGTATTGCGAATACGAAGGAAACCATAACCCAGGAACCATCTCGTAGCGCTCCTGCATAAAATGGCTACCTTTGTAAATCTTCGCCAGAAATCCGCCGATGGAAATATCCTCGGTAACTTCCACTTCGATGCGCGCCAGTTCTCCGGCCTGCTCGTCGATCCAGGCATACCCCTGAACGTGCGAAAAAATGGAAGTCGCGCGCGATGTTGGCTTGTATTCCGGATTGGGTTCGAGACGAAACTTGGTCAGCAGCCGGTCCGCGCGCATCTCCTGGCCCACTTCCGTGTACAGGAAAGCGATCTTGGTCGCATCAATGAGCTCCCGGCGCTCCTTTTGCTTCTTGGCGATTTTCTCGTAGGCCTCCCGCTGCGCTCGGCCGTCTTCCGCGGCCCACGCCAGCGAACGCTCCAGTTTTTCGAGCTCGGCGCGATAAGTCGCAAGATCCTGGGCTTTGCCGACCTCTCCAACCGGCAAGTGACCTATGCCGGTTCCCGCGGGGATAGTTCGCGAAATCTTGATTTCTGGTGGCGCCGGGCTGGGCAACTTGCGGGTTTCCAGACGCTCAATTCTTTCGTAGATGGAAAGGCCTTCCTCGTCTTTTCGCTGATTGGCTACCACGCGATCCAGCAGTTCACGAGTTCCGGAATTTGTTGGGGGCGCGACGGATTGTTGAGCAGCCGAGGCCCACGCGCTGATCGTTACTACACCGAAGAAGAAAATTATCGCGCGCCAGACCATAGGAAGCGACGATGACAAATATGGATTTCGTCCGTCGCCCCAAGTTAGATTCCGGTCTGCTGCGCGTTGTTGCACGGCAGGTTGGGTCCGCAGCTACGGTTTGGGCTTCTCCGCCTGCTTTTGCTGCGCTTCCTCGGTCCACGGCGGCGTAACACCGTTCATCCGGGCGTAAGCGATGGACTGTCCAAGATGCTCGCCCAGATGTCCCGCAATCATAATAAACGCGCCGCGCTGCGTCGTCTGACGTCCGAACATCTTCTGTGTCTTATCCGCATCGGCATCTTTCAGCGCCAGGATGGCAGCACGAAAGTGCGCGAACGAGTCCTTCAGTCCCTGAACCACCTTGTTCTTGTCGCCGGCCAGCGAAGTGATCGCTTTGGGGTCGAATCCCGCGGGCGGCTGGGTGCCCAGCGCCCGGGCGATTCCGTAGTTGGCAGCGATTACGTGGGCATAAACCTCACCGATCGAGCGAACGCCCTCTCCGGGCCGCCATCCATACTTGTCGGCGGGTACAGCCTCCGCCAAGCGAGTAAACCGCTGTTCGTAATAGGCCATTTCTTCCAGGAACTCGGCTCGTGGACCCCTGCTCGGTGCTGGCGCCGCCGATTCCTGTTTCTCTTGGGCGCGCGCTGGGCTCAGAAAACCCACGGCCAGCAGCCCAAACATGAGAAAATAACCAAGTTTCCGCCGCATATCCTTGGACCCCTCCCTGGAACAATTTGCGCGGACCACCCGGCAACTGGATTTGCCGCCGGACTTACCGAGTAGCGCACCGCAAGGCTATACCTTTGACCTGGGCAAAGCAAAGCGTGCTAATCGGCGTCTAAAAGAGATATCTGGCTCGTCCATGAAACGAATTTGGACTGCCGTTCGTACCTGATATACGCCCCAATGGAGCGGAGGGTCAGTTGGGTGTAACTCCGATGGAAGGTCTGACGGGAATCCCGCGAGCGGCAGCTGGCTCGTTTGCCCAGCGCGCCCCTGCGGTCCGGGGCCTTCGGGGAGGTGTGGTCACCCTGCTGGAGACGTTCCGGCTGGCATTGGACGCCTTGCGAGCTCACAAACTGCGGAGTTTCCTCACCCTACTCGGTGTGATTCTAGCGGTCACCACCCTGGTGGCCGTGATGAGCGTCGTCGCGGGCCTGAACTCCTACGTCGCTGAACGCGTCGCCAACCTGGGCGCAAACGTCTATCTGGTGGACCGTTTTGGAATCATTACCAGCTACGACCAGTGGACCAAGGCTCAGAAACGTCCCAGGACCACGCTCGAGGAGTACGAATGGCTGCGCGACAACATGAAAACCGCCGCCAACGTCGCTGCCACCGACGACCAGAGTATTGATATTCGTTCCGCGGGAATTCTGTCCGAAAACGTGTCGGTAGTAGGGGTTACCGCCAACTATTCCGATGTTCGCAATCTGGGTTTGGCCGCCGGCCGCTACTTGTCTGAGGCCGACGACCTGCATCGCGCGCCCGTCTGTTTCATCGGCGCCGACGTCATGAAGAAGTTCTTTTCCAACATCGATCCCATCGGTAAGACCATCCGCGCCGGTACGCATACTTACCAGGTCGTCGGCGTGGCTACCGCCATCGGTACCGTCTTCGGCGAATCGCAGGACAACTTCATTCTTATTCCTCTGACCACTTATTGGAAAGAATGGCACCGCCAGCAAGACTGGATCACCATCTTTGTTCAGGCTCAGAGCACGGAACTCGTCGACGGCTCCAAGGACGAAGCTCGCATGCTCCTGCGCGCGCATCGCCACATGCCTTGGAGTGCGGAAGATAATTTCGCCATTTTCGGCTCGGATTCCATCATGAGCTTGTGGAAGCAACTGACCGGAAACCTCTTCACCGTGGCGGTCGGCTTGACCGCCGTGTTCCTGGTCGTGGGCGGAATCGTCATCATGAACATCATGCTGGCCAGTGTCACCGAGCGCACCCGGGAAATCGGCATCCGCCGCTCCCTGGGAGCTCGCCGCAAACACATCGTATTGCAATTTATGACGGAGTCCGCAGTGCTGGCTTCGGTTGGCGGCTTGATTGGCATGGGTTTGGCGTACGCCGTCGTGGCGCTCGGCCGCATGGCCACCTCCATACCGATGCGCACTCCGCTCAGCGCCATTATTGTTTCTCTCAGCGTTTCCACTGGAGTCGGACTGTTCTTCGGAATTTACCCGGCGGTGCAAGCCGCCAAGCTCGATCCTATTGAAGCGTTGCGATCGGACTGATGGTATGGCTCAGGCTCACGGCGAAAATCTTCGGCAGGCGTTGGACACGCTCCGCGCTCATAAATTGCGCAGCGCCCTGACCGTTTTCGGCGTGGTGCTCGGCGTCAGTGTCATCATGCTGGTTGGAGCGCTCATCACCGGCTTCGATGAGCAGATCCAGGACAGCATCAAGCAGTTCGGCGCCGACACCGCGATGATTTCTCGCTGGGACCACGGTCCGCACAATCAGCAAAGGCCGTTGGAAGAGCGCCTCCGCAAACCTCTTACCCTTCAGGATGCCGACGCCCTCAAAGAAGCCTGCCCCGCGGTGCGCAACGTGACCGTCTTCCTCCAATGGTGGGAAAAGCCGCACACCGTTCGCACGAAATCGGGCGAAGTGACCGCCATTGACTTCCGCGGCGTTCAGCCCAATTTTGGCGAGGTTTACGCCAATGCCTCCACCGCTTCCGGCAGGTTCATCGCTGAAGGTGACGATATCCATCGCGAAAAAGTCGTGATGTTGGGAGCTAACGTAGCTCCGGTGCTGTTTCCGGAGGGGAATGCCGTCGGCAAGGATCTGACCATCGACGGTTCGGATTTTCGCGTCATCGGCGTCCTGGAGAAGCCCAAGGGCGGGTTCGGGATGGGCGACGAAGACCGCCGTGTGCTCATTCCCTACAATACGTTCCGCAAGATTTACCCCGGGGCGTACGAAAATGGCATTCGAATCCAGGCCTACCCGAATCTTCTCGATCAAGCCGTGGACCAGGCCACGGAAGTCCTGCGCCGCCGCCGCAACGTTCCCTACGCCGCCAAAAATAGTTTCTCGATTCAGACCGCGGAGATGCAGGTTCAGGAATTTCACAACATCGTTGGTATGGTCGCGGTGGCGACGGTGGTACTCAGCTCCATCGGCCTGCTAATCGGCGGCGTCGGCGTAATGAACATCATGCTCGTCAGTGTCACCGAGCGCACCCGGGAGATCGGCGTACGTAAGGCCATCGGCGCCAAACGCGCCGACATCACTTGGCAATTCCTTTTGGAGGCGATGACACTCACTGGAGCGGGCGGTGTCATCGCGCTGGTGGTAGTGAACGGCTTGATCCTGCTAGTGCGTTTGACACTCACTTGGCGCGGCAGCGTTCCTATTTGGGCCACCGCTTCCGGTCTGATTGTCAGTATCGGTATCGGCCTCATCTTTGGAGTCTGGCCCGCCACCAAAGCCGCCAAGCTCGATCCCGTTGAAGCTCTGCGTTACGAGTAGGCGCAAGTAACCGTTCGTGACCGAAGCAAGCTCACGCCTGTACAAATAAACCTAATTTCTTTTGGGGGAGGGCTAGCTGGAGCGTAATAGCCGAGCCGCCCGATTTCGAAGCGAGGGCGAAGGTTGTGGCGCGTTTTCGGCCGCCGGCTTTCTTCGCGCAAATGGGTAAAGATCCTCAGCCAGTTCCTCGGCGGAACTCCGCCGTTGCGCTGCGTCTTTGGCTAGGCACGACGCTACCAGTTCGTCGAAGCCTCGGGGAATGGACGGGTTCGAATGCGAAGGCGGCAAGGGCGTCGAGGACATGATCCGCGAACAAATGCCCTGCAGCGAATCCGCGTCGAACGGCCGGTGGCCGGTCACCATCTCGTACAAAATAATGCCCAACGAAAAAATATCGGACCGCGCATCTTGCGGCTTGCCGACGATCTGCTCCGGGCACCAGTAGGCAGGTGTTCCCAGCAGCGGCGTGTCCTTCGTATCGCCACTCGCTACCCGCGCCATCCCGAAGTCCGTCAGTTTCACCCGACCTTCCTCGGTAATAAGGATGTTCGCTGGTTTCACGTCTCCGTGGATCACGCCCTTACGATGCGCCACGGACAAGGCCACGGCCACTTCCGCGGTCCAGGCTGCGGCGCGCGGGTACGGGATGCTGCCCTTGTCCAGAATCCTTTCGAGCGGCTGCCCTTCCACATATTCCATTACCAGGTAAGGAGTTGACGACGACTCCTCGATGCCCATGTCATGGACGGCGATGATCGATGGATGGCAAAGCTGTCCGACCACGCGCGCTTCCTTGATGAATCGTTCGCGTCCTTCTCCGGAAGCGAGTTCGCTCGGAAAAATCTTGATCGCCACGGTGCGTCCGATCATCGGATCGAATGCCCGCACCACACGGCTGTTCGCGCCTGTGCCGATTGTGTCTAGAATCTGGTAACGCCCGACTTGCATGTACGACCCTCAGGAACCAACCACTCCGTGCCTCATCAGCATAGGAAACAGGAGTGTTAGCGGGAATAGAGCAAGCGGCCTACCACTTGAAGTACAAACGTACTGCCTGAAAGCATTGCAGAAAATTAATGTCGGAAGAGATCGCGCAACTTCTGCAAAATTCTTAGGCGCGTGCGTCCCACTCTTGCGTGTGTGTGAAACGATACCACTACAAATAGGTGGGCCGCGAAAATGTTAACCACATTTTGCGTTTTCCTCTTGACAGGAATTTGACACCCGCCGATACTGCAACTCCAGATTCGGGGGAGCGTGGAAGCGCCAGGCGGACCGAGTCGAGGTCGTCGCGTGTCCGCATGTAGCCACGAAACCAGCCCGGGTTCTAAGCAAAAAAATCGAGCGCGAGCCCAACCTCCGCGCCCGCATGGGAGGCGTGCAGCGCTGCTGTTCTGGCTGCGTGGCTTTGCCACCGGTCATGGGCAGGGCATTGCGCTTGCGTCCCTTTTGTGGTCTTCGACCGCATTGGCGGTCGAATTTTTTGCTTTCCCGTTGGCTTTGCCCGCTGAATCGAGTTGCCGCCGCGCTGAGGAGCCGCCGGCAGCGCCTCCGGCGAAGCGGAGGAGTAAACTATAAGGGTGACCTCCGGCTCGGGGGACCCTAAGGTCGGAGGATATGGATGGCTACGGTGAAGCCGGCAATACATGGAAAAGCGCTGGACGCGCAAGCGGGTAAAGAGAACTGGACCGGTGCTGGAACCGGAATAGTATTCGAACGCTATTTTACCGACGGACGAACGGCTCCTTTCGATGCCGTCGAATGGGAAATGCGCACCGCGCTCATCGGCAACGAAAAAGGCGTGACCATTTTCCGCCAGGAAGGTGTCGAGGTTCCCAAGAACTGGTCGCAGACCGCCACCAACATCGTCTGCAGCAAGTACTTTCACGGCAAGCCCGGTACTTCCGAGCGCGAGACTTCCGCTCGCCAGTTGATTTCCCGCGTGGTCACCACCATCGTTCGCTGGGGCGAGCAAGGCGGTTATTTTGCCGATGTCTCCTCCCGGGATGCTTTCCGGGATGAATTGACCCACCTGCTGGTCGAACAGAAGATGAGTTTCAACTCCCCGGTGTGGTTCAACGTCGGCGTGCAACCCAAGCCGCAGTGCTCCGCGTGCTTTATCAATTCCGTGCAGGACAACATGGAATCCATCATGGGCCTGACCCGCACGGAAGGCATGCTCTTCAAGTGGGGTTCCGGCACCGGCACAAACTTCTCTTCGTTGCGCGGCAGCAAGGAAACTCTTTCCGGCGGTGGCATTGCTTCCGGCCCGGTAAGCTTCATGAAGGGTTTCGACGCTTTCGCCGGCGTCATCAAGAGCGGCGGCAAGACTCGCCGCGCCGCCAAGATGGTCATCCTAAACATCGATCATCCGGACATCGTCGAATTCATTGAATGCAAGACCAAGGAAGAGCGCAAGGCCCAGGTCCTGATTGAGCAGGGCTATGATTCCGGTATCGACGGCGACGCCTACAGCTCCATCTTCTTTCAGAACGCCAACCATTCTGTGCGTGTCACCGACGAATTCATGCGCGCCGCGGAAGAGGATCGCGACTGGTGGACCCGTAACATCTCCGACGGCCAGCCCGCTGACAAGCTTCGCGCGCGCGACCTGCTCTTCAAGATCGCCGATTCCACTTGGCGCTGCGGCGATCCCGGCATGCAGTACGACACCACCATCAACCGGTGGCACACTTCCAGGAACACCGCGCGCATCAACGCTTCGAATCCCTGCTCCGAGTACATGTTCCTGGACGATACCGCCTGCAACCTGGCTTCTTTGAACTTGATGAAGTATCTCGGTTCGAATGGCCAGTTTGACGTTACCGCTTTCCGCCACGCCGTCGATGTCACCATCACTGCCCAGGAAATTCTCGTCGATAACGCCAGCTACCCCACGCCGAAGATTGCCGAAAATTCTCATGCCTTCCGGCCGCTGGGTCTCGGCTACGCTAATCTTGGCGCCCTGCTGATGTCCATGGCCCTGCCCTACGATTCCGGCGAAGGCCGCGACGTCGCCGGCGCCATCACCGCCTTGATGTGCGGCGAAGCCTATGCTCAGTCCGCTCGCATCGCGGAGCGCATGGGTCCGTTCCCCGGCTTTGCTGTCAATCGCGAGCCGATGCTCGATGTCATTCGCATGCATCGCGACTCCATGCGCGGCATCAAGCCCGAGCACGTTCAGCCCGACCTTCTCCTTTCCGCGCAGGAATCGTGGGACACCGCCCTCAACCATGGCGAAAAATTCGGATTCAAGAATTCCCAGGTCACCGTCCTTGCTCCCACCGGCACCATCGGCTTCATGATGGACTGCGACACTACCGGTATCGAGCCCGATCTGGCGCTCGTCAAGCACAAGCGCCTCGTTGGCGGCGGCGTCATCAAAATCGTGAACAACACCGTGCCTCAGGCGTTGATGAGTCTCGGCTACACTCCCGAACAAACCAGCGAGATCGTCTCGTTCATCGACAAGAACGGCACCATTGAAGGCGCTCCGTACCTGAAGAACGAACATCTCCCTGTTTTCGATTGCTCTTTGACTCCAGCTGGTGGCGGTCGTTCCATCGCCTGGACCGGGCACGTCAACATGATGGCTGCGGCGCAACCGTTTCTCTCCGGCGCCATCTCCAAGACCATCAACATGCCCGAGGAATGCACCGTCGAAGACATCATGAATGCCTACATTCAATCTTGGAAAATGGGATTGAAGGCTGTGGCCATCTATCGAGACAATTCCAAGCGTTCTCAGCCGCTTTCCGCGGCTGGCCAGAAAAAAGACGAGAAGAAGGCGGAAGCCCCACCCACCCCGGAGCCCGTACAACGGGATCTCTTCGGTCGCCAACAGCGCGAAAAGATGCCCACCGAGCGCGCTTCGGTTACTCACAAGTTCAGCGTCGGCGGCCACGAAGGCTACATTACCGTTGGCATGTACAACGACGGGCGCCCCGGCGAAATTTTCATCAAGATGTCCAAGGAAGGCTCGACTCTTTCCGGCGTCATGGATGGCCTGGCGTTGACCGTGTCGCTCGGCTTGCAGTACGGCGTCCCCCTGAAAGTCTTCGTGGACAAGCTCGTGAATACCCGCTTCGAGCCGTCGGGCATTACCTCCAACCCGAACATTCGCTTCGTCTCCTCCGTGTTGGATTACATCGCTCGTTGGCTTGGCGGACGCTTTATCTCCACGGACTACCTGAAATTGACCGGCGATCAGATCGCGGCGGCCGCCGCACCAGGTTCGGCGAATGCCGCTGTCCTGGAGTCGGTGCTCGCTTCGATTACTACCGCGAAAAACAATTCGCCCTCATCCCAGCCGCGCGACGCGCATGAAGGTGCGCCCGCTTGCTCGGAATGCGGCATGCTTATGGTGCCCAACGGCGCTTGCTACAAGTGCGAGAACTGCGGCAGTACTTCGGGGTGCAGCTGAGCACCGCTTCCCATAGAGGCCCGAACCAGATGAGCGCGATCCCGTCCCGTCAGGTCGCTATCGATAATCTGGAGCGCCGTCACATCGGTACCCGCGGGTTTCTTCACATCGTCAGGCATGGTTCTGGCTCGCGAGTGATGTACGTGATGACCTACCATCGCTTGTCCAGTTCGGAATCCGCTTCGCGTCCTCACCCGGTTCTCGCTGAGGGCGCCCAATCGCTTATCGAAATGCTCGAGCAGTTGGGTCTGGATTTTCGGCAGAGTGAAGTTCGCGGCGCGATGACCGATATTCTACGGTTCGGCTCCGCGAATATTCCCGACCTCTGGCTTTGCAGCCAGGAGCTCGTTGCTCGCGGCCTGATCGAAAGCTAAAACCCGATCCGTGATGGAAAACAAAAAGGGCCGGCGGCCAACTGCCTCCGGCCTTTCCGTTTTCTTAGGGTCACGCGAGGACTGAAGCGAGAAACTCGCACCAAAAAAGATCTACCGGAGTCGCGGACGCAGCGGGGGCCGCGCCGTTAATGGCCGCGGGCGCATCCGGAATCGAGGGCCCAGGGGTGGGGGTACGTTGCGCAGCGCGTCGCCGCAGCAAGGGCATCGCCCGTCATCGCGGATTTGTCCCTTCGCATCCGCCCGCAACCAGTGGCCGCGCGCTTCGCACATGGGATTGATGCACTGTACCGTGTAGCCGGGCAGATACTGCATTCGATTCCCCCAGGCGGCTCATCAGCGCCGCACTTCGTCGAGCCGGTCCGTTAAAGTCCCCTGACGGCACAAAAATAGGTTCGTTGGCGCGGAATTGTGCCGTGGCGTTCCTGTGGTGTCAAGGGGAAACACCACAATTCCTAGGGGGGCAGTTGCCGGCTCCGCAAGCCGCTCCCTTCTCCATTAGCTCTTTAGACCTCCCTCTCTCACCGAAAACAAAACTGGCCGCCTGCGTAGTACAAGATAGGAACATCGCGGCTTTCCGGTCGGTTCGATGTCGCGGGAATGGGGTCAGAAATGGTCAATCCTACGCGTGTGGATTTTGGCGGATCAATGCCCAACTTTCGCTTGGGTGGTTCGCGCATTTTACGTATCGCCTTGATTGCGCTTGTGTTGCTTCTCCTCCTGTGGAGTACAACTTCGATTCCCACTGGCAATGTCGGCGTGCTCACCCTTTTCGGTCGCGTTACCGGGGAAACCCTCGGAGAGGGCATTCATCTCATCAATCCTCTCAAATCCGTACAAAAACTCTCGGTTCAAACGCAATCCGTCAAGGAAAGTGCCAACGTGCCTTCCAATGAAGGCTTGATCCTTGCGCTGGACACCTCTCTTTTGTTTCGCTTGGACAAGACCAAGGCTGCTTACGTTTTTCAGACTGTCGGCGACAACTACGCCGAGAAAATCGTCGAGCCCACGCTGCGCGCTGCGATTCGTGCATCCACCTCGGCTCACTCCGCTAACGCCCTGTACACCAATGCTCGCGAGTTGGTCCAGCAGCAGATTCAGGATGAATTGACCGCCCAGTTGGCGCCTCGCGGCGTCATCGTCGAAAACGTTCTTCTTCGCGACGTTCAGCTCCCCGCCATGCTCAAAGGATCCATCGAAGCTAAGCAGCAGGCCGAGCAGGATGCTTTGCGGATGAGTTTTATCCTTCAGAAAGAAAAACAGGAAGCGGAGCGCAAGCGCATTGAAGCCCAGGGCATCGCCGACTTCCAGAAAATAGTCGCGCAAGGAATCAGCCCGCAATTGCTGGAGTGGAAGGGTATCGAAGCCACCGAAAAGCTCGCCAACAGCGGCAATGCCAAAGTCGTGATCATCGGTAATCCCAAGAATGGCCTGCCGCTCGTGCTCGAACCGAAATAGGGACGCCTGATGTCGTCCGATCGCGGGTCTGCTCGAATCTTTGCATTTCTGCTAGCCGCACTTGCGACCGCTTGCGCGGCGATCTGCTCCGCGCAACCTCCGCACAGCGTTACGCTTCGGCAGACTCTGGCTTCCTCCGGCGTGTCTCTTGATCCTAAAATCCTCAAAAATCTCGACCACCCCATCGCCGGTTCAGCCATGCTTGACGACGACCGGCAACTCGCCGTCGCCTACTTTCTCGATTCTGATTCGGACGGCCTCACTCCGCCTCTCTACATCGATCGCTTCGATCGCCGAACGTAAAGTGTGGAACAGTGCCGCGGTGGCCAGCACCAAGGCAAAATGGCAAGACACCGACGTCGATTGCCTCGGTTCGATCCTGAATATCTCAGCCGTGGGCCGGCGCCTCTATCTCGATACCCACATCAACCCTTCGGCCGGCTGCCTGCTGGTGGTCTCGCGCGACCTCAAACTGGAAGCCAGCTTGTACGGCTGGTTGCTTCGACCAATCGGCGAAGATCAGATTCTCTACGAACGGAGCCAGATTCACTTCGCCCCCGTGCATCCCGCGGAGCTTGCAATTCATGACCTGCGCACGCACAGCGACCGCACGATTTTTCCACTCAAGCCTTTTCAGGCCATTCGCAACGCTCGCGTCGCCCAGCTTCGCCGCTTTTACGGCGATCATCCCGACTGGTGCAATCGCAACGACGATCCCTGCGATCCCGAATATTTCGATAGTTTCCTGGCGGGCGAAGTCGCCGCGAACGATGAGCGCGATGTTTTGGCTTTTTCCATTTCGTACGAGCAGGAACAAGTGTTTTCCGGAAGCCCGCAGAAACCTTCCGGTCCCGCTCGGGTCATATACGTCTATCGACGTATCGGCGACCCCCGGAATGTTGAGTATCGGGAATTGTTGCCCAGCGAAGCCCAGGCCCGCTTCGGCGATGCCACTTTGCAAAAGCTGTTGCAGCCGGAAACCCTTGAGAAAATCTTTCAGACGCCAGCCACCGTTGAGGCTTCTCGTTAGCTCGAATTAACTCGAACTCACTTGCCGGGCTCGTGCCAGAACCGCTCCTGCCAGGAGTACGGCGCTCAAGCACAAATAGAGAACCGCATAGCGGATGGCTAGCGGACCGTTTGCCGTACCCGTGAAATCTAAGCCGGGCGTATGATTCATCGGCCCAACATACCAAAGCGCCGTCAGCGTTCCTTCGTAGGCCTTGCCCGTCCCGCTCCAGACTCCGAGCGCCAGTGCCAGAGAGGGAATGAATATGGCTCCGGCCAACCACGGCAGGACCCCTCGCCAGCCGTAGGCCATTCCCAAACGCAGCGCCACGGGTCCGCCCAGGATGGACGCTACCGCGAATCCCGCCAGCCAGCACGCTGGCAATTGGCGCGATACGGGTTGCGCCGCGGAAAACAACAAACCTCGCGTGCCGAACCGCTGTTCACGCGTGCCCATTGCCGACCAAATCAGGATCGGCCACAACCATGCCGTGCCTAGAATCGGACCGCGGGCTATTTCCAGCGGCGCGACGATCTCCGCCACAAATAGCCCTGCTGCGATTGCCCACCACCACCAACGTTGTCCTTTGATCGCCAGCCGCGCTTCCGCGGCAAAGACTTGTCCGAGTCCCGATTCTCTTTCGCAATTCTCCAGCGGAGTCAGTTGCGTGGCCTTCGAACCGAGAATCGCGCGAAACGAATCCGGCGGAATCTCTGGCAAGGCTACGGATTTCACAAATGCCTCGTCCTTTTTCTTCTCTTTCGGAACTCGCAATCTTTGCGAATCGAAACGATCGAAAATGACGGCAGCCGCCAGCACCACCATCACCGCCACCAACACCCAGCAACCTCGCAGCAGAATGTGCTCCGCAGTCCAGTGAACCCCCTGCCAGTGAAACCCAGGCACTATCTTCGCGGGCTTGTCCGCCAACTGAAACGCAAACGCATTCTTGTATCCCGGAATATGGGCTCGCGCACCCGCCATCATGTCATCGGCGATCGTCATCACGCCCAGCGGATCGAGTTTGTGGTGACCGCTAATTTCCGGCAGCCCGATACCCAGTATCGCCCACACAAAGAACCAAGCGATGTTCCCTGGGCCTCCTCGCAAGATCGGCGTTACCTCAAACAACACCGCCATCGCCGCCGTCAGCAGCAGCGCCGGAATGGCCACGTACACAAACGGCGCCAACAGCGAATAGGGGTGAAACGCGCGCTCCTCTCCCACCAACACCTGCATCAAGACTGCGCAAATCGCCAACACCACCAGCATGCCCGCCAGCACCGCGAAATTGCTGGCGAACTTTCCTAGGACGTAACTGGTTTTCGAAAGAGGCGTGGCTGCCAGAATCTGCCCGACGCCGGTCACGCGATCGCGTTCGACCGTGCTCTTGACGATGTAAAATCCGACCAGCGACACGAAACACGTGGTTACCATCGCCACCAGCGCGCCGATCCACGCCGAGGTGTACACGCCCCGGTAGCCTCCCAGTTGCAGGGAAATTCGTCCCGTGGCGGCCGCATAACCCAAAAAAATCGCGAACAGCAGCGTCAATAGGAAGCTGTAACGGCGCACGCGCTCCCGAAAATCCGCTCGCGCCAGCGCCACTATCGCTCGCCCTGCTCTCACGCGGCGGCTCCTTGCCGGATCTTTCGCTGCGCCAGCACGAGCAAATACGCGTCCTCCAGCGATGCCTCCAGCGGTCTCGCGCCTTCGCTCGGCGCTTTCTCCGCTACCACTCGGGCGTGCACGCCGTCGTTGCGGTGCGCCGTATTGCTCACCAGGTGCGTCTGCCGCAGCGTCGGCAGGTTGCGGCTGCGCACCACCACCTCCCAGACTTTGCCATTAACGGCGTTCAACAACGCCTCCGGCTCTCCGTGCGCCAGCAGTTCACCGTGCCCCAGGATGGCGATGTCCGTCGCCACCGCCTCGACGTCGGACACAATATGCGTGGACAAAATTACGATGCGCTCGCCCGACAGTTCCGACAGCAAATTGCGAAACCTCACTCGCTCTTCCGGATCCAGGCCAGCCGTCGGCTCGTCCACAATCAGCAACTCCGGATCATTCAGCAGGGCTTGTGCGATTCCCACCCGCTGTTTCATGCCGCCGGAATACTCTCCGAGGGGACGCCTCGCAACGTTCGCCAGATTTACCAGCTCCAGTAATTCCGCAATTCGCCTTCGGGCCGCTCCGGCGGCAATACCTTTCACCGCGGCCAGATACTCCAGGAATTCTTGCGCATTCAGGTTCGGGTAAACGCCGAAATCCTGCGGCAGATACCCAAGCAGGCGTCGTAAGGCATCCGGGTCGGCCGCGATATCGATGTCATTCCACAAGACCCGCCCCGAGGTCTGTTGAGTCACAGTGGCCAGAATGCGCATTAAGGTCGACTTACCCGCGCCGTTCGGGCCGAGCAACCCTAGAACTCCTGGCTTGAGCGTCAGTTGAACATCCCGAAGTGCTTGCACACCCCCGCTGTAGGTCTTGCTCAATCTTTCGATCGCAAGTCGCATGGCGGTACCGCCTGAATGGGGATTCTCTTTGACTGTTAGGAAATACGCTTTTGCAGGGTCAAAAGTTTGCTCGGCTTCTAAAAAACACGAGGTAGGTGCGGAACCAGAGGAACGAACTGTATGTGCTTGAAAACGAGCTGTGCGGTCCCCTTATTGAGGAGTGTTGGGGGCAGGCTTGCCCGTTCCGGTTGGTTCACCCGCCGATTTCTTGATTCCTTTCAGCTCTTCCATTGCTGCCAACTTGGTCTTCAGGCCGTCCAGCTCATCCTGCGTCTTGCTTATTTGGCTCTGTTCGGCGTCCAGTTTTGCTTTCCCGGCCGTGTCATTGGAAAAATCCGGCTTGGAATAATAAGCGTCCCGGTCCAGCGCCAGTTCACGCTGCTGCAGATCCAGCGTTTTGGAGACTTGCGCGATCTGTTCCTTCATCGCCTTGATCTCGGGATCTTCTACTTTGTTCTTATCATCGCCTGATTCGGCCGTTTTATCCGCCGCTTCGGTTTTGGACACCGCCGCTTGGTTCGGCGGTTGCGCGTCCGATTGCGGAGGCGCCCCTACGTTTACTCCCGCGTCCGTCGATTTGCTCTTCGGCATATCGTCGTCCGTCACCACTTTGGCCGGCTTTGCCGCGTTCTTCTTCTGTTCTCGTGCGCGACGCGCCGCATCCGCCACCGAGTCTTGCTGTGGGTCACTTCCGGCTCCGATCGCCTGCCCTGTGCAGACAAACAAGCCGCAAACCAACAGCAGCGGTACCGTGATTCGCCAGCAGTGATTTGATGCCATAAAACGACCCTCGAACAACGCTGTACGTTTACGCCCACAGCATACGCCCAGCCTTGCAACCCCGCAAACGTCTTCCCGCTCCCCGCTACCCATCGTGCAATGCTGTCGCCTTAGCGGCCGGTCCCGCCCGCCTTTGCTGCTGGCGACACTTCCCGGAAGGAAAACGTCCTCTTGATGTCCTTCACTACTTGGCCGTTGGCCTCCGCGTAGGGATAGATGAAGTAGTTCAGCGCATCGCCCTTTTGATCTGCCGAAAGCCGGATGTCACGCCCGTAGGTAAACAAGACGCGATCCTCATCCAGCGCGCCAAAGAAATAGTCTTTCTTAGCTGGATTCTTCGATGCCTCGGACGCGTCCACTGGAATCCACCCGATCCCTTCCACGTAGAACTCGGACCAGCAGTGGTATCCCGGAATCTCCCCCTCACTCTTGCCTTCCGGTAGCGGAAATCCGATTTCAAATCGCGCCGGAATTCCCGAAGCCCGCATCATGCCGATAAATACGGAATGGAAGTCCGTGCAGTTGCCGCGCTTCGAGTCGCACGCCCACACCGCATCCCCGCGGCCCCATCCCTCGCCGGACTTGTCGTAATGCATCGTTGAGACCACGTAGTCATAAATCTTTCGCGCCTTCTCCATCGGCGTGACCGCCCCTGCGGTATGTTCTTTCGCCAGTTCCGCGATCACTCCGTTCAGCGGCACCATCTTGTCCGGTTGCAGGTAGCGCTTCAACATCTCCGCATTCGCCTTTTCTTCAACTACCTTTCGAACTACCGCTCCGTTTCGTAGCGCTACATACTCTTTTCTTGTCACTGTGAAACGTATCCCCGCATCGAAGCCCGCGGCCGCCTGCTCTTTCGTCGGCTGAAACACCACGAACTCATTTCCATACTCGCGATCATGTCCGGTGACATGCTTTACGTTGCCCACTACAGACACGCCTGCCGCGCTCTGATACGGATCGCGCCCGGCCGGCGCCGGTATCCACAAATAAACCGGCCCCGTCACATCGGGGCTTGCCGGGAAATGCGCTTGGTACTGAAACTCAAACGTGCGGGATTTAGGCCCCTCCGCCTCCGCACCGGCATTGGTGCCGGGCACGAATCTCCCGCAGAAACTTAGAATCGACAATGTCACTGCGAACGCCGCAGAATGTCTCATAGCAACTCCCATGTAGCTCTTGCTTTGAAGTGTGGAACCGGATGACTATAACGAACCGCGCGATTTACGAAATAATGCAAATCCACTATCGAGTGACCTCGTCTCGCCTCTTGCTCTTTCTTTTCAGCACTATGATGCTTCTGACTATCCCCAACCCGATTTCGGCCCAAAGCCCATCCGAGGCTACTCAACTGGATGCTCCGTCCGCCCCCACCTCCACCGTACTGGAAGCCTCGCATCCATTCTGGGACAAGACCAACGCTTGGCTGTTTTCCGCCGTTGCCGCTTCTCGCACCTTCGACTATTTTTCAACTCTCAACATGCGCCGCCGCGGTCGCGACGAAATCTTTTTGAACAACGACACCGTGGACAACCACGCCGCTTTCGCTGCCATTGAAGCTGCCGCTACTGGGGTCTCCGTCGGCGCATCTTACCTCTTTCACCGTTATCATCACCACAAGCTCGAACGCTGGACCTCGATCGTTCATTTTGGTCTTGCCACCACGGGTGGCGTCAGAAACTATTCTCTCAAGACCCGTCATTGACCTTCTTGCAACGGAAGTCGCGCCCATCCCGTTGCTCACCTTACGCAGCCGTTGCAGTCTCACACTGTGAGCCCCATAATCCGTTTCAAGCAAATATGTCTGTTTTCCTCGATGGCCGGCTACCATCTCATGCCTCGTGTCGCGACACTCCTCGCCGTCGATGCTGCCTGCTTTCCGCTCGCGCACTCGCCTTCATCCTGATCTTCTTCGCTTTGCTTCGGCCGTCTCTCGCCGTTTGCTTTGGGCCGCTTCCTCCGTCTCAGCAACTTTTCGCTCAGACCTATCCCCAACGTTCGGTGCCCTCCCAGCCTGCCGTGCCTTGGTCTCCGCCGAAAGATAAGCCGATTCAGCGAGCTACTCGAACCGAGCAGTACACTCTCTCCCAGGACCGCTACCAGAAGGCTGTTGCCTATTCGCGCGCGGAATATCTTCTTTATTTCTTGTCATCCCTCCTGACTGTCCTCGTTCTCTTACTCTTCTTACGCCTTGGAATCGCCGCGAAATTTCGCGATTGGGCCGAAGCCGTTTCGGGCAGTCGCGTGGTTCAAGGCTTTCTCTTCGTGCCGCTCTTGGTGATTTCCTCCGACCTCTTCGATTTGCCCCTGCGCATCTACGGACACTTGCTTTCGCGCCGCTACCAGCAATCCGTTCAGGGTTGGGGTTCCTGGTTCTTCGATTGGTTCAAGGCCGAACTTCTCATCCTCGCCTTTCTCCTGATTCTCGCGTTCCTGTTTTCTGTGGTCATCCGTTGGAGTCCGCGCAGGTGGTGGTTTTACTTCTGGCTCTCCGCGCTGCCGGTCATCCTCTTCATGATCCTGATCAAACCTTGGTTCATTGACCCGCTCTTCAATTCATTTCAGCCGCTCGATTCCTCTCATTCCGAACTCGCTGCTTCCATGGAGCAGGTCGTTCAGCGTGCCGGCCTCAATATTCCTCGCAACCGTATGTTCCTGATGCGCGCCAGTGAAAAATCCAACCAGATCAACGCCTACGTCACGGGTCTCGGCGCCTCCAAACGTGTCGTCGTCTGGGACACCACCATTCAGAAGCTCACTACCAATGAAACCCTCTTCATCTTTGGACACGAGCTCGGCCACTACGTTCTCGGCCACATCCGTAACGGTTTCTTGTTTTTTTCGGCTGTGTTGTTCGGTGCTCTCTACCTGGCCCACCGCGGGCTGCACTGGTGTTTGAGCCGCTGGGGCCGCACCTGGAAGCTATATGGTCCGGAAGACTGGGCCTCTCTGACCGTTTTGCTGCTCTTGCTCGAACTCCTGGCTTTCTTCTCTATGCCCATCACCGACGGCTTCAGTCGCATGCAGGAACATGACGCCGACATCTATGGCCTGGAGATCCTCCACGGGCTGGTTCCCGACTCCGCGGAAGTCGCCGCGCACACTTTCCAGGTCATGGGAGAAATCGATCTCGCCGATCCCAACCCCCCTCCTCTTATTACTTTCTGGCTCTACTCTCATCCCCCGCTGGCGGATCGCCTCGTTTTCGCGCACAGCTATGATCCTTGGTCGAAAGGTCGGCCCCCTAGGTACGTAAAACTATCTCCGCAATAATTCTTTACGGCCGCCGCCGCGCAAAGTTGGCCACCTTGTGGCGGTTTCCACAGACCGCCATGCAGCACCACCGCCTCTGGTGCGTCCTCGAGTTATCGCAGAACATCAGCGCGCATCCGGGATTGGCGCACCGCCTCAATCGGACCCCGGCCCCTTCCACCACCATCTCCGCTGCCGATCTCGCCACCGCTGCCAGCAGCCAGTCCAGGCTGCTCTCCCGGGCTACGAACTGCATCCGCCATTTCCCGGCGTCATTTTCGATCTCGTCATGTCCTTCGGTCACTCGCAGAATTTCATTGATCGGTTCCACCCACCTG
This sequence comes from uncultured Acidobacteriota bacterium, assembly GCA_963819745.1. GTDB lineage: Bacteria > Acidobacteriota > Terriglobia > Acidiferrales > UBA7541 > Acidiferrum. The sequence continues at coordinate 111,726 of CAWFXG010000020.1, forward strand.
TGATCTATGTCTCCTCCGTCGATCAAAGTATTAAATGTTCGCCGGAGAACCTCGCGAAGCCGGTTAGCCCTCCCCAGCAACCGTTGGGCGGCCTGCGGATCACTTTGGGGTAGCTCCAGCAGAGCCTCGGCCCTCTCTGCCGACACAATCCCGGAAACCTGCAGGAAAACAATCAATTCTTCCCAGGAAAGCGGGTGCAATGCCGTTGCTGCCAGGCACGGCGCATTCGCGTAGTCGACCGCAAGTCGTCCGCCCTGCACCATCTGCTCTCGGAACTCTTTCACGATTTGCCTTTGCGCCCAACTAGCGATTGATAACCGGTTAAATCTAGCACACTAGTTAGTTGAGCCGCGATCTCCTTTTGGCCCACTCCCTTACCCCTGAATCCTTTCTCTCTCTTCCGTATCCTATTGCGTGTGCTCCGTTGGACTCTTCTGAAACGGGGATTTGGAGTCAAAGTGTACCGCTTGGCCTATTTCCTGCTATTCGTATTTGCCATTATGACCATTCCGTTCAATCACGACGGTCAACCTTTATCCACCGCTTCCGCCGAAGGCACCACTCCCGTAGTCGTCGAGTTATTCACCTCCGAGGGCTGTTCCAGTTGCCCTCCCGCCGATGCCCTCCTTGCGGACCTGGAGGCCAAACAGCCCGTCGCCGGCGTTCAGATATTGGCTCTCGAAGAGCATGTCGACTACTGGGACCAGCTTGGATGGAAAGATCCGTTTTCCGGCCACGAATGGACTTTGCGGCAGCAGGAATACGCCCGAAATCTTGGGAGCGGCAATGTCTATACGCCGCAAATGGTTATCAACGGTCGCTCCGAGCTTGTTGGCAGTCGCTCGGACCAGGTTCGCCGCTTAATTCAGCAGCAGCGGGAATCGCAGCCGCGCGTGGAAGTGTACCTAGCAGCTCGAATTGCGGACAATAACGATCAGGCGCAAGTGCAGCTCGTTGTAAAAAATCACGCTTCTCCGACGCGTGATCCCGCGGACATATGGCTGGCGGTCACCGAATCGGGCCTCCATTCCGCCGTTCTGGGCGGAGAAAACTCTGGCGAGGATTTGCATCACGCTTCCGTCGTGCGCAGCTTGCGCAAGATAGACACCGTCCCGCAGGGCAATCAAAGCGCGGATGCATCGCCTTTCTCGAATACCTCAAAGGTCTCGCTCTCTCCCAATTGGAATCGGCCAACCTCCGGCTGGTGGTTTTCATCCAGTCCAGAAACAGTCGCCAGATTCTCGGAGCAGCCTCCCTCCGCTTGATGCCGTAAAACCTCGGCTCCCTCTGCCCTTTCGATTTTTGCGGTAGCCCGCGCTGTTTCAAATGACGTCCCGTCTATCGTGTAAGATCAACCGTCCTTACCTCGGCATTAGTCTTCCGCGGAGCAGACGACGCGCCATGATGAACGACCCACTCTCCAACCCGGTTCCGCCCTCGAACTCGGCTTCTCTTCTTCACCACAACGAAAGCTTTTTTCTCAGTTCATCGCCGGCGCCCTGTTTGCTCCGCGTTTGCCTTTTTGTTGTCTGTGTCTATGGCCTGACTACCATCCTCCAGCTCGGCGCAAGTTTGCTCTTCCACTTCCCGCATTCATTGGAGAATCCTCCTTTCCTTTTCACCGACGAATCGGTGCACCTCATCGCCCTTCTTGTGGTCGCCGCATTTTTTGCCCGTTTTGAGAAGCAGCGTTTTGGCGAATTCGGTCTTCCTGCCGCTGGAGCTTTCGGACGCCTGTTTTGGCTCGGTATGCTCTTTGGATTGCTGGAAATCAGCGCCGTAATCGCCGCCATGGCTGCTCTAGGCGCCTATCGTTTTGGTTCTTTCGTGCTTCATGGCGGCCAGTTCTTCCGCTGGGCTCTTTTCTGGGCCGCCTTTTTTCTGGTGGTTGGTTTTTTTGAGGAATTTTCCTTGCGTGGCTACGTCCAGTTCACTTTGGCTCGCGGCATCGGTTTCTGGCCCGCTTCCGTTTTGCTTTCCATCGTTTTTGGCGCATTGCATCTCGGCAACCGCGGAGAAAATTGGGTTGGCATTGCCGGCGTCGTTCTAACCGGCTTGTTCTGGTGCTTCACTCTTCGCCGCACCGGCACTCTCTGGTTTGCCGTCGGCATGCACGCCGCATTCGACTTCGGCGAAACTTTTCTCTATTCCGTTCCAGACAGCGGCGTCGTTTTCCCCGGTCACCTTTCCAACGCGATCCTCTCCGGCCCCGCCTGGCTCACCGGCGGCGCCCCGGGTCCGGAAGCGAGTGTCTTTGACTTTCTCATGCTGGCGATCTTCTTCGCCGTCTTCTATCGCCTTTTCCCGGCCGTGTCGCCCCTCTCGCCCCCGCCTCCTCGGAACGCCCAAACCGCTTCCTAATGTACAAGTTCGGATGCGAACACCAAGCGCACGCCAAGTCCTTTGGCCTTCGGCAGAATTTCCTGCAGTGCTCTCAGCGTAGCGCTGTGCGGATGTCCGATCGCCACCGCCTCGCCATGTTCCCGCGCATTTCGCAGCGCTGTTTCCAGTTGCCTGCGCACCGCGGAAATGTCCTCGGTGTCGTCAAGGAAAGGTGTATTGCGGAACGCCGTCCGCACTCCTGTTTTCCGCGCGCTATCGTAAGCCACTGTCGCCGCCGTCGTTCGGCTGTCGACATAAAATAGGTTTCGTTCCCGCAACGCCCGCATCAGCGCTTGCATCAAGGCCACGTCGGCGGTCGACTGCGAACCCTGGTGATTGTTCACCCCCGCCACATCGGGCACTTCGTCCAGGAATTCCGCAAGCAGCGCGTTCACTTGTTGCCCGGACATTCCAGCGTGCAATTCTCGCGCTTCTGCCCGCTCGTTCTTCACCGACTCCATCGGCAGGTGCAGCATCACCTGGTAACTTCGGCGGTGCGCTTCTTCCGCAATCTCCTTCGAATGCGGCTGCTCTGGCAGCACCGACAGCGTAATCGGGTAGCGCAGCGCGAAAATTTCTTCCGCAACTCCCCGGTCCTGCCCCAGATCATCCAAGATCACCGCCAACTTTGCCTCGCCTGTAACACTCGTAGCGCCTTGCGTCTCTGCCGTGGCAGCAACTCCCGCGCGTAGATGGATCACTTGCGTAACGAGATTTCCATGCGCATAGTGAAACAGGATTCCTTCCGGACTCTCCGTTTCCGCGTCTTTCACGAGCCCATTCTTGGTGGCAACTTCGTTCATCGCCTGCTCCACCTGCGTGGCCGCAAGCTTCCAATCTCCACCCTCGATCGGGATCACGATGTCCAGATGGTCCGGACTCTCGGGGTGCTCACCCGACGCTCGCAATTCTGGCCGCACTCCGATTCCAGGTGCCGCGGAAGTCGCCGCTGCCGCCAACTCTTTTGTAATGGAATGGATAACCGCGGGCCGCAGCGCGGCTTCTTCTTCTTGCACCCATGGACGACCGCCAATGTCGCTAGCGCGACAACGGCATACGTCAGAATCCGAAACGCTCTCTTGGGTTTGTCGGCAGGCAGTGATGTCTTCAGGAAAATTTGCCGGTTACTGCCGGTCACCGGAAATTAGGCCGCTTTCTTCGCTGGCGTCTTCAACAGCTCCAGAGCCTTACGGTAAATGGGGTCTTCCGGAGAAAGGGGTCGCGGCCCCGCCGGTGGTTCCTTCGGAGTGCTTGCCGCGGTGGAATCGTCATCGCCACCGTCCGCATCGTCATCCGCCGCTGCTCGAACCACTTCGCTCGGCTCCACGCCTTCTTCCAGGATCGGCTTGCCGTTCGCCTTGTAATAATTCGCTTCCGTCAGGAACAGTGCCGACCCGTCATCCAGAGTGATCAATTTTTGCTCAGAGGCCAGACCGAATGTCCGTTCCCCGACCACGTCGCCTCGATGATTTCCCCCGATAGCTGCCGCCAGGATTTCGGCCGCTCCCGATGTGCTTCCGTCCGTTAGCACCGAAACCGGACCCTTCCAGACCACTTTTGCCGGTTCCGCCGCAAACGTTTGTGCCGATACCTTCTGTCCGCGCAAGGTCACTATATTTCCGGACCCGATGAATAACCGCGCAATCGCGATCGCTTCGGAAGCCGGACCTCGCCCGCATCCGCGCACATCCAGAATCACTTTATGGATTCCCTGTTTTTCCGCATCTGCCAGGCGGCTCCGCACTTCGTCCGCTCGTCCGGCATCCAGTGTCGGAATCCGCATCGCCAGGATGTCCGGGTCGCTCTTCTGCGTCGTGATCTTGACCGGTGTCAGTTTCTCTCTCACCAGATCCAGCGATTCTGGCTCCGCTCGCCCTCTCCGGATAACCGCCACCTTTACGCCGCTCCCCGCCGGTCCGTTTAGCAAATTCAGCGCTTGGCCTACGGACATGTCTCGCGTTGTGAATCCACCCACGGATTCGAAAATATCTCCGCTCCGCACGCCCGCCTTTTCCGCCGGGCTCTCCGGAACCACTGAAATCACAATAATGTAGCCGAACCGCTTGCTTAGGTTCAGGCCCGTCTCTCCCGTCGCCGAACTCTGCTGCTTTTGTTTGAACTCGCTGTATTCCCGCGGCGTCAGGTAGCTTGACTCCGGATCCAGCGATTCCAGCAGTCCATGCAGCGACCCGGCCGTCACCAGGTGCATGTTCGGTTCGTCCACATAGTCCGACTGGATCTTTTGCAGCACTTCGCCGTACACCGTCAGCGACTTATACGCCTTGTCGTCCGGCGTGCGCCCCAACACATGGCCTATCCCCACGTACAGAAAGATTGCCATGGATGCCGCGAATACTCCCAATCGAGCCGTTCGGTTCATTCTTCACCCACTCCCAATGCAAAACGCAATTATATCATTGCTCTCTATTGGGACGCCTTCGCATTCAGAAAGGAAGCTTGCTTCGACAACAACCGAGCACCTTCGTCCCACTCTCTGCATCATGAATCTTCAATCCCAGCGCAGACGCATCCGTAGGAGTGATCAGCCAAAGACACAAAGAATCGACGAAAGTGTTGTGTAATTACCACGCCGTGCCCGCCTGAGCACAATCTAGTCCCTCTAAATAATTGAAAACAATAAGGAAATCTGCGAACAACTGGACGACAACGTGCTACATCTAATTGCCAGCCCATGTTTCAAACTACCATTTTTCGTCCCGCCTCCGCCGAAGGTGTTGGACTCCACACGGGCGTTTATGGGCATGTGACCCTTCAACCAGCTCCTGCTGACACGGGAATTGTCTTCCGACGCGTGGATTTGGACCATTTTCATATTGAAGCCCAGGGCCACAACGTCGCTCGCGTCAGCTACGCCACCAGCCTCATGAAGCAAGGCGTGCTCCTCTCCACCACCGAGCACCTTCTCGCCGCGATTTACTCCTGCGGGGTCGACAACGTTTTCATCGATATCGATTCTATTGAGATTCCCATTTTGGATGGCTCCGCCGAGCCCTTCATGCAGATGCTTGAACACGCGGGCGTCCGTCGACTTCGACGTAAACGTCGTTATCTGAAGGTGTTACAGCCTTTGGAGGTAGTCGAAGGCGATCGCCGCATTGGCATCTATCCCGCCAATGAATTTCGTGTTCGTTGCTATGTGGATTTCCCTCACCCCCTCGTCGGTCAGCAGGAAGTGGAAATGGTCGTCGGTCCAGAGACCTTCCGCCTCCTCCTCGCCCGCGCCAGGACCTTTTGCTTCGAGCGAGACATCGAGCCCTTGCGCTCCATGGGCCTAATTCGGGGAGGCTCCCTGGACAACGCCATTGTCCTGACCAACGATGGCGTCCGGAACGGCCCTCTCCGCTTCCCGGACGAGTTCGGCCGCCACAAAGCCCTCGACCTAATCGGTGACCTGGCGCTGGCCGGCCTTCCCTTGCTGGCGCGGGTCGAGGCCCATAAAGCTGGCCACGCCCTTCATACTCAACTTGTTACCCGGCTCCTTTCCGACCCCTCCCTTTGGACCATCGCCACCTCCGATTCCGCCTCATCCGCTCCCGAACCTGCCCTCGCCCCGACCATTCGTGCCTTCGCTGCCGATTAGCCCTTTCGCTCACCGCTCTCAATCGCTCGATTGCGAAATCCCATCTCCTCCCGCAAAATGAACCGACGACCATGCCTGCTAAAGATCTTGCCATCTTGATACTCGCCGCTGGAAAGGGCACGCGGCTCAAGTCCAGCCTCGCCAAAGTTCTTCACTCTGCCGGCGGACGTCCGCTCGTCGACCAGGTAGTCCGTTCCTGTGAGCCTCTCAAAGCGGGCAAAACCATCGTTGTCGTCGGCCATCAATCCGAACAGGTTTCCGCTGTCGTCCAACCCCTCGGAGCCGAAACCGTTCTCCAGCTGCCCCAATTGGGCACCGGACACGCCATGCAGATCGCGCGCCGCGCCCTCGGCAGGTCAAAATTCGCTGTGGTTTTGCCGGGAGACGCTCCCCTTATTCGCACCGACACTCTGCGTGCTATGGTCACCGCGCACCGCAACGCCAAGGCTGCCGCCACTATTCTCACCGCTGTCGTCGCTGATCCCAGTGGCTACGGTCGCATTGTCCGCAAGTCCGAAACCCAGGTTGGCGCCATCGTCGAGGAATCCCAGCTCACCGAAGACCAGCGCGAACTGAACGAAATCAATTCCAGCATCTACTGTTTCACTCTGGAAAAACTCTGGCCGGCTCTGGCTCAAGTCAAATCCAACAACAAGCATCGCGAAATTTATCTGACCGACGCCATCGCCATTCTTGCTTCCAAGGGCGAAACGGTGCTCGCCCAGGTCGCCCCGGACCCTCGCGAGGTTCTCGGCTGTAACACTCGCGCCGACCTCGCCGAAGTGGACCGAATCTTCCGCGAATGGAAGCGCAACGCTCTGATGTCCGCCGGCGTTACCATTCAGCTTCCGGAAACCGTTCTCCTCGACCCGGATGTCAGTGCCGGCGAAGACACCATCCTCGAGTCCGGCGTCCAGCTCCTCGGCAAAACCAAAATCGGCGCTCGCTGCACCATCCGTACCGGTAGTGTCATCAGCGATTCCGTCCTTGGCGACGACGTTCTCGTCGAGCCTCACTGCGTTGTCGCTCGCAGCCGCCTGGATGACCGCGTCTCCATCGGCCCTTTTGCCCGCCTTCGTCCGGAGACCCATCTCAAATCCGAAGCCCACATCGGCAACTTTGTGGAAGTTAAAAAGAGCGTGATTGGAGAAGGCACCAAGGCTGGCCACCTCTCTTATATCGGTGACGCTCGCGTTGGCTCCAAAGCGAACATCGGCGCCGGCACCATCACCTGCAATTACGACGGTTTTCACAAGCATCCCACCATCATTGGCAATCGCGTTTTCATCGGCAGTGATTCCGCTCTGGTGGCTCCTGTTCGTCTCGGCGACGGCGCTTATGTTGCCGCCGGCTCCACCATCACGGAAAATGTTCCCGCTGATAGCCTTGGCATCGCTCGCGGCCGCCAGGTCAACAAAAAGGGCTGGGCCGCCAAAAAGCGTCGCGAGCTCGCCGCCACCTCGCGAGCCAAGCCTCCGAAAAGGTCCAAGCCCCGCAAATCCGGTAAATCTCGCCGTCACTAGCCTTCGGCTGATGCGGCAAGTTTTTCCCGGCGCACCTTTACTTGTCCCGTCCTCCGTTGTTGTTCCGCCGCTTCCTCATTGAAGAGAAACCTTCGCAATGCTATCGTCCGCGGTACTAGACGGTGAGGAGCGTGTTCGTGGGCATGTGGGTCAACTGGCTGCTCGTGATCGGCGGCATCGTGTGCGTCATCATCGAGCTGGCCCTCGGCGCCATGACCGGTTTCGATCTCGCGCTGATCGGTGGCTCTCTCGCATCCGGCGGCGCTGTCGGCCTCTTAGTCGGCTCGGAGAAAATCGGCCTCCTTGCTGCCGGCGCTCTGGCGTTGATCTACCTCGCGGTATTTCGTCGCTGGCTCAAGTCCGCGCTTACCGTCAAGAATCATCCCAGCAATGTCGACGCTCTCGTCGGAAGAACCGCCGTGGTTACTCAGCGCATCGCGCTCCGGGACGCTGGCATAGTCAAACTCGGCTCCGAACTCTGGCGCGCTGAGTTGGTTTCTCCCGACGACCCGGCTCGCGATCCCGGCGCAACTGTAGAAGTCGAATCGATTGACGGCGTTACCCTCAAGGTGAGGTAAACACAAATGGAAACTGGCGCCTTGTTCATGGCCTTTCTCGTCGCGCTGGCCATCTTCGGTCTCATCGCTCTTGCCAAAGGGGCTCGCACCGTCAAGCAGTATGAGAAAGGGCTGATTACCCGCCTCGGCAAATTCCACGCCATGGCCCCTTCCGGCCTCACGTTCATCGTTCCTTTCGTTGACGACATCGTTCGCGTCGACATGCGCGAGCAAGTCATCACCGTGCCCCCGCAAAAGCTCATTACCAAGGACAACGTAACTGTTGAAGTCGACGCCGTCGTCTATTACAAGGTCATCGATCCCGTCAAATCGCAATATGAAGTCCAGGACTTCGGTTACGCCTGCACCACCCTCGCGCAAACCAATCTTCGCAATCTCATCGGCGACCGCACCCTCGATGAAACGCTCGTCGCTCGGGACATGATCAACACCAATCTTCGCCAGGTCCTCGACGAAGCCACCAACGGGTGGGGCGTCAAGGTCACTCGCGTCGAGGTCCAGAAAATCGAGCCGCCCCGCGACATCACCGACGCCATGTCCCGCCAGATGAAAGCCGAACGCGAAAAGCGCGCCGCCGTTCTGGAAGCCGAAGGCATCAAGCAAAGTCAGATTTTGCAGGCCGAAGGCAAGAAGCAGTCCGAGATTCTCAAGGCCGAAGGCGATGCCCAGGCCCGCATTACTCGCGCCAACGCGGAAGCCGAAGCCATTAAGCTTGTCTCCAACGCCGCTGAAACTTATTTCAAGGATCGCGCCGAAACCATGCGCAAGCTCGAAGTCCTCAATAACACTCTTGCGCAAAACACCAAATACATCGTCCCCTCCAATGCCAGTCTCGTCAACGTTCTCGGCCTCGATGGCCTCACGCAATCCCTGCCTTCCGATACCCAAAAACTCCCCCCAACCTCGCCTCCGGGGCGCTCGCTCTAACGTCTCTGCGTTCCGCTTCGCGGCCTTCGCCATTCTCCTGATTGTGGTAAAATAGCTTTTCCCCAATGCCATCGGGAGCACAAACCGCATGAAATTTGGAGTCGTAGTCTTTCCCGGGTCCAATTGCGATCATGACGCCTTCTACGCCATAGCCAACGTCCTTCACAAGCCCGTCGAGTTCATCTGGCACCAATCGCAGGATCTCGCCAATTGCGACGCCATCATCCTCCCCGGCGGATTCGCTCACGGCGACTATCTCCGCACCGGCGCTATCGCCCGCTTCTCTCCGGTCATGAAGTCCCTCGAAAAATTCGCCAACGGCGGCGGCATGGTGCTCGGCATCTGCAACGGGTTTCAGATCCTGCTGGAAGCCGGTTTGCTTCCCGGTGCCATGATGCGCAACTCCGGCCTTCGCTACATTTGCCGTCACGTGCACATTCGCGTCGAACAGACCGACACGCCATTCACTAACGCCGCCACTCGCGGCCAGCTTCTCCGCATCCCCATCGCCCACAACGACGGCAACTACAATGTTGACGAAGCCACCTTGGCGGCTCTCGAGGAAAACCGCCAGGTGGTTTTCCGCTACACCTCGCCCGATGGCTCCAACGATTCCGCCGGCAATCCCAACGGCTCCATGGCCAACATCGCCGGCATCTGCAATCGCGAGCGCAATGTCGCTGGCTTGATGCCTCACCCGGAGCGCGCCCTCGAACCCGCTCTCGATTCTGCCGACGGCCTCGTCGTCTTCAAATCCATGGTCGAAGCCCTCGTCGGCGCCGCAAAGGCCACCGCTTGATGTCGGCCACTGCTCCTACCGAAATCCGCGTAACTCCTGAAATCGCCGCCGAGCACGGCGTCACCCGCGACGAATACGCCCGCATCCAGCAGATCCTCGGCCGCGATCCCAACATCACCGAGCTCGGCATTTTCTCCGTCATGTGGAGCGAGCACTGCTCCTACAAATCCAGCAAAGTCCACCTCAAGCGTCTTCCCACTCGCGGCAAACTTGTCGTTCAGGGCCCGGGAGAAAACGCCGGCGTTGTCGACATTGGCGACGGCCTCGTCGCCGCCTTCAAAATCGAATCCCACAATCATCCCAGCTACGTCGAGCCCTTTCAGGGCGCCACCACCGGGGTCGGCGGCATTCTCCGCGATATTTTCACCATGGGCGCCCGACCCATCGCCATTTTGGATTCGCTCCGCTTCGGCCCCATCACTGCTACCGGTTTCGTAGCGCCGGGCCTTAGCAAGGCATCTTCCGACCCCGCCACTCTCTCCGCCAACCGTCGCATCCTCGATGGCGTCATCCGCGGTGTCGCCAATTACGGCAACTGTTTTGGCGTCCCCACCGTCGGCGGCGAAGTTTCTTTCGAGCCCTGCTACTCGCAAAATCCTCTCGTCAACGCCCTCGCCCTCGGTATCGCCAAAAAAGAAGACATCTTCCTCGCCAAAGCCAAGGGCATCGGCAATCCCGTCATTTACGTCGGCGCAAAAACCGGACGCGACGGCATCCACGGCGCTTCTCTCCTCGCTTCCGCCGAATTCACTGAAGAATCGCAGCAGAAACGCCCCAACGTGCAGGTCGGCGATCCCTTCCTGGAGAAATTGCTCCTCGAAGCCTGCATCGAGGCCATGCACACCGGCGCGGTCGTCGCCATTCAGGATATGGGCGCCGCCGGACTCACCTGTTCCACCATGGAGATGGCTTCCCGCGGCGGCACCGGCATCGAAATCGATCTCGCCAAGGTTCCTCAGCGCGAATCCGGCATGACTCCGTACGAAATCATGCTTAGTGAATCGCAGGAGCGCATGCTCCTCGTTGCGGAAAAAGGCCGCGAGCGCGAGGTTCTCGACGTTTTCAAAAAGTGGGGGCTGGACGCCGTCGTCGTCGGCGCCGTAACCGAGGGCGGCATCGCCAAAGTTCTGCATCACGGCAAAATCGCCGCGGAAATTCCCGCGCATCCCCTCGCGGAAGAAGGCCCGGTCTATCAGCGCCCGCTCGCTGCACCTGCCCCCCGTGTCGAATCGGAAATAGACTGGTTCCATTTCGCGCCGCAAGGCGCGGACCTCGCGGAAAATTTCCGTAAGCTCCTCGCTTCTCCGGCCATCGCTTCCAAGCGTTGGATCACCGAGCAGTACGACACCAGCGTCCGCACCAACACCCTCGCCGGGCCCGGTGCCAGTGACGCCGCCGTCGTGCGCATCAAGGAATCCGAGCGCAACGGCATCATGAAAGCGCTTGCTCTCGCTACCGATGGCAACAGCCGCTGGTGCCAGCTCAATCCCCGCCTGGGTGCCATGCACGCCGTCGCCGAAGCTGCGCGCAACGTCGCGGCCTCTGGTGCGCGTCCCATCGCCGCCACCAACTGCCTCAACTTCGGCAGCCCCGAAAAGCCCGAAGTCATGTGGCAATTCAGCGAAGCGATTGACGGCCTCACCGAAGCCTGCACCGCTCTCGGCACTCCCATCACCGGTGGCAACGTCAGCTTTTATAACGAAACTCTCGGCAAATCGATTTATCCCACTCCGGTCATCGGCATCCTGGGAATTCTCGACGATGCCTCCAAAGTCCTTAAAATCGCCTTCCGCCACGCTGGCGATGCGATCATCCTCCTCGACGGCGCGGTGAACACGGACGATCTCACACTCGCCACTTCTATCGCCCAGCAATTCTCCTCCTCCGAATATTCCAAATCCGTCGCTCACCTCGTCGCCGGCGAACCTCCCGCCATCGACCTCGCCGCGGAAAAGCGCCTCCAGGACTTTCTCGTCGCCCTCGCTTCCGCAGCAAGCGTGCAATCCGCCCACGATGTTTCCGACGGCGGCCTGGCCGTCACCCTCGCCGAGTCCTGCTTTGCCTCTGTAGGGGCGGGACTTGCCGCGCCGGTCCTCGGCGCCGCCGTAACACTGAACGATTCCGATGCCCCCGCCGAATTTTCGCTCTTCCAGGAGCGCGGCGCCCGTGCCATCGTCTCCGTTTCGCCCGCAAAACTTGCTGCCGTTCTCGATTCTGCGAGACAATATAATGTCGCCGCTCTGCAAATCGGCACAGTCACCGCCGGCGATGCTTTTCGCATCGAATATAGGGAGCGCCTGGTGATCGATTCTTCCGTCGCTGCTTTTCGCGACGCTTGGCTCTTTTCTCTCGAGCGCTTGTTGCAAGTGCGCTGAGCGCGCACCGGTTTCAGGGGTTTCTGTTTTGCGGTTGTACTCGATATGACCCAAAAGCTCGCTTTCGCCGACGATCGCTTCCACGACGAATGTGGTGTCTTCGGCGTCTTTGGTCATCCCGAAGCCTCGAATCTCACTTACCTCGGCCTCTATGCCCTCCAGCATCGCGGCCAGGAATCTGCTGGCATCGTCTCCAGCGATGGCTCCGAACCCCATCTTCATCGCGCCATGGGTAAGGTCGAAGAAATTTTCCAGCCCAGTGTCCTCGCCGGACTTCCGGGCAATCTCGCCATTGGTCACACCCGCTATTCCACGGCTGGCGACAAGGCCCTCCTCAACGCCCAGCCCATCATGATCGATTGCAACAAGGGCAAAGTTGCGCTCGGCCACAACGGCAATCTCACCAACGCTGCCGAATGGCGTCGCAAACTCGAACATCGCGGTTCCATCTTCCAGACCAATAGCGACACCGAAGTCATTGTGCATCTCATCGCTCGCTCCGCTGCCCGCAATCTTTCCGGCGCCCTCGGCGACGCTCTCAACCAGGTGGAAGGCGCGTACTCTTTGCTCGTCCTCACTGCCGACGAGCTGTACGCCATTCGCGATCCCCGCGGCTTCCGTCCTCTCAACCTCGGCAAGCTTGGCGACGCCTGGCTCGTCGCTTCGGAAACTTGTGCCTTCGATTTACTCAATGCCGAATATGTTCGAGAGATCCAGCCTGGCGAGATGGTTCGTATCTCCCGTTCCGGCGTCGAATCCATTCACTTCGCCCCGGAAAAACCGCGTCAGCAGTGCATTTTCGAGCATGTCTATTTTTCCCGCCCGGACAGTATCATCTTCGGCCGCTCTGTGAACGAAAGCCGCGAAGCTCTCGGCCGCCTTCTTGCCAGGGAGCACCCTGTCGACGCCGATATCGTCGTGCCCGTTCCCGATTCCGGCGTTCCCGCTGCCGTCGGCTACGCTCTCGAATCCGGCATTCCCTTTCGCATGGGCCTCATCCGCAATCACTACATCGGCCGCACCTTTATCGAGCCTTCTCAGGAAATTCGCAGCTTCGGCGTCAAGCTCAAGCTCAATCCCATTCGTGGCCTCATAGAGGGCAAGCGCGTCATTCTTATTGACGACTCCATTGTCCGCGGCACCACCAGCCGCAAGATCGTTCGCATGGTTCGCGAGGCTGGCGCAAAAGAAGTCCATGTGCGCATCAGTTGTCCGCCCACCATTTCTCCCTGCTACTACGGCGTCGACACTCCCACTCGCGAAGAGCTCATCGCTTCTTCCAACTCTCCTGAAGAAATTCGCCAGTTCCTCGGCGCGGATTCTCTCGGTTATCTTTCCCTCGCCGGGTTGCGTCAGGCCGTGCTGGACACCAAGGGCGTGTACTGCACCGCCTGCTACACCGGCGTCTATCCCACCGATCTCGTTCAGTTGGAGGTTCGCGAAGGCGGCTCCAACGGCCAGCTCATCGGTTCGTCCCGTAATCCTGCTGATCCTCCCAGCGATCATCCCGTGGCGGTGGAACGTGAAAACTAATAAGTCTCCGAAGAGTGCTCCTGCCGTGGAAAACCTCACTCCTGCTCAAAAGCTCCGCCGCGAAATCGTCGCGTGGTTCTGGGTTGGTCTCGTGTTTCTCCTCGTCAACGGCGCCATCGGCCAGGCCCGCGTGATTCCGTCCGGCTCCATGGAGAACACTCTCCTGGTCGGCGACCATCTCCTCATGAGCCGCCTCGGCTACGATGCCGGCGTCCCCTTCACTTCCTGGCATGTTCCCCTGTGGCGCAATCCGCAGCGCCAGCAGATCGTCATCTTCACTCCCGCGGTTCCCACGGAGCACAGCGACATCATCAAGCGCGTTATCGGCCTTCCCGGCGACACCATCGACATTCACGACGGCGCTGTTTGGGTGAATGGCCAAAAGCTCGCCGAAAATTACGCCGTTGGCAGAACCGAACGCTACGGCATGATCACTCCGCTCACCGTGCCCGCTGGTTCTTACTTCGTCATGGGTGACAATCGCGAAAATTCTTACGACAGCCGCTTCGTCGGCTGCATTCCTCGCAAGAACATCATCGGCACTCCGGTCATCATCTATGCTTCCATTGACGCTCCCGGAGAATCTTGGGAATCTTTCGGCTTTCGCGACCGTCTTCTGGCCTACGGCAACGCCATTCTTCATCCCGGCACCGTGCGTTGGCGCCGTCTCTTCCACACTTTCTGACCTGCGCTAAAATGAGTACGGCGCGCCGCGACGCTACCTGAGGGGAACATGGAATCGGAAACAAAACAGAAGACCGTCAAGGAAAAGGACGCTCATCTCCCCATGGGTCAGCGCGTCCAGCGGGAAATCATCGCCTGGTTCTGGGTCGGCCTCGCCTTCCTCCTCATTAACGGCACCATCGGTCAGGCCCGCGTCATTCCTTCCGGCTCCATGGAAAATACCCTCCTCGTCGGCGATCACCTGATCATGAGCCGCCTCGGCTACGATGCCGGCATACCCTTCACCAATATCCATGTCCCTCTCTGGCGCAATCCGCATCGCGGCCAGATCGTTATCTTCAAGCCTCCTTTCGCTCCGGACACTCCGGACTACGTCAAGCGCGTCATCGGTCTTCCGGGCGATACTTTGGACATTCACGACGGCTCGGTTTGGATCAATGGGGTTCGCCTCAACGAGCCCTACACCATCGGCCGCTCCGAGCCCTATGAAGCCCATCTGCCCTACAAAGTTCCCGAGAATTGTTACTTCATGATGGGTGACAATCGCGGCAATTCCTACGACAGCCGTTTCTGGGGCTGCGTCCCGCGAAACGATATAATCGGCACTCCGGTCATGATCTACATGTCTCTGGATGTGCCCTCGGAAGCCTGGGAACCCGGTCAGATTCGCGAGCGCTTCTTCGCCTATGCCAGCGCAATTGTTCATCCCAGCGTTGTTCGTTGGCGTCGGCTGTTCCGGTTTTTCTGATCCGACTTTTTCTCACTTTGCGGTAGGCATTGCCGGTGCTGTATTCGCCGCTCCCGGCGCGGCCCCGGCTTCCCCGCCGGACATTTTCAAGTTACGGACGGCTTTGTAATCTGCCGGGAAACGGATAACTTAGGCCCCTCATGAAATACGCCGACGCTGGAGTCAATATCGCCCTCGCCGACGCTGCCAAACAGCGCATCCGCCATCACGCTAGCCGCACTTTCACTCCCGGCGTTCTCGGCGGTATCGGTGGTTTTGGCGCCCTCTTTGCTCTCGACAAGAAAAAGTGGAAGGATCCCGTACTTGTCTCCAGCGCCGATGGTGTCGGCACCAAACTCAAGGTCGCCATGGCCACTGGCGTTCACTCCACCGTCGGCGGCGATCTCGTCAATCACTGCGTCAACGATATTCTCGTCCAGGGTGCCGAGCCCCTGTTCTTCCTCGACTATCTCGCCATGGGCAAGCTCGACCCCAACGTCGTCGAGCAACTCGTCGAAGGCATGAGCCGCGCCTGCCGCAAGGCCGGCTGTGCTCTCATTGGCGGCGAAACCGCGGAAATGCCCGGCTTTTACCCGCCCGGCGAATATGACCTTGCCGGCTTCATCGTTGGTGCTGTCGATCGCAAAAAGGTGCTCACCGGAAAAAACGTAAAGCCCGGCGACACCCTCATCGCCTTGCCCTCTTCCGGCCTTCACACCAACGGTTATTCCTTGGCCCGCAAACTTGTTTTTGAAAGCGCTCGCCTCAAACCCGACACCTACGTCGCGGAAATCGGCAACAAGATCGGCGCGGAGCTTCTCAAGCCTCACCTTTGCTATGCTCCCGCCCTCAAGAATATTCTCGCCCGCGGCTGGGTTTCCGCTCTTGCCCACATCACCGGTGGCGGCATTCCGGGCAATCTCCCCCGCGTCCTCCCCTCCGGAGTCCGCGCGCAGGTCGATCTTTCCAGTTGGCCCGTTCCTCCCATCTTCAAGTTCCTCGCCAACGTCGGCAACATCGAAACCGAAGAGCTCCTCCAGTCTTTCAATCTCGGCGTCGGCATGATTCTCATCGTCCCGCCCGCTCACGTTACCTCCGTCGAGTCCGATCTCAAGCGCCGCCGCGAAAAGTTCTTCCGCATCGGCCGCATCGAGCGCGGCGACTCCGGCAAGGCCCACGTCAAGCACTCCGGCTCCCTCAACCTCTAACTCCTCCAGGCATAGCGCAACCCTCACCCTTTGGTCGGCTGCCCGTCTCGCTCACCTTGCCCATCGCTAGGCGTCCAACTGCCCAAGCCCTGCTCCCTTCTGATATCTGTAGGAGGTCTCGATGCAAGTCTCACAACCCGAACTGCAAGCCTTGGTTTCCCGCTTGGACCACCTGGAATCCCAAAATCGCGGCTGGAAAATTGCCGCCACCCTTTTCGGACTTTCCACCGTATCCCTGCTGTTGCTTGCCGCTAAACCCGCCGATCGCCTTGATCCCAACGTCATCCACGCCCGCACCGTGGAGGCCCAGGATTTCGTCCTGCGCGATGCCGACGGCCAGGTTCGCGCCCGTCTCACGCTCAATCCCAGAAAGGATCCTCACGACCCCATCTTGAACGGCGATATTCCCGCCAATCCCTTCCCTCGCCCTTCGCTCCAGTTTTACAACGACAACGGCGACGCCTTTTGGACCGTTCCCCAGTTCCCCGGCGTCATTCCAACGCACTGACGCTTTCGCGTGCCTTGTCTTTTTCCCCGGCATACGCCGGATGCTTGGCCTTTGCGCGCTTCGGCAGCTCTCTCTTCAGCTTCTTCAGCCACTTCAATTCCGTTCGAAATTGTTCGATCATCAGGCCCACCATCCACACCGCTTCATGGTGCGCATGCCCTACCTCCTTCAGGATCGATTGCAGCGTTTCTTCTTCTCGCGTCAGTTCTTTCCGCAGGAATTCTTCGCGTTTCCGCAACTGTTCCGCGAAGATTCCCGGACGCGCCAGCCACGATAGCGCCACCCACGTCAAAAACGGTGGCCGCTCCCGCTCCGTGGTCCACTCTTCGCGCTCCAGCGCATCCGCCAGCGCTGTGCGGCCTTTCGCCGTGGTTTCGAACACGCTGCGCTCCGGTCCCCCCGCCGCTTCTTCGCTCTCCACCTCTCGCACCAGCCCGGCCGCCGCCAGCTTGTCTAGCGAGTAGTACACCTGCGGGCGCGAAATCGCCGCCCAGTCCCGGATGCACCGCCGTTCCAGCTCGAGATTTGCTTCGTAACCGTGCATCGCATTCTCCGCAAGCAGGCTCAGCAAAACCAGGTCCGGCGTAGTCATCTCCGTGCGTCTTCCGTTCCTCCCCGTCATTTCTTTCCGCCTGCCCTCCGCCTCGTCCCGGTCCTCGCTTCCTTGTTTCCTGCCTCTTCCCGCTTTCTCTTGGTGCTCCACCACCACCACTGGCAGTGCTCTACCGGCAGCCGCGGATTCCTGGCCTGCGCCACTGCCGCTCGGAACACATCCAGCACGCAAATATCCTGATGTTCGGCCGCCACTCTCGCCAACTTTGCGTACATCCTCTCCGGATTCTGCCGCGCCAGTTGTCCCACGCTGCGCACCCCCAGAATCTCGAAGTCCCGCAACATCGCTGGCCCCACCGATATCAGGTCCCCCAGATCTCGTCTCGCCGTCGCCATGAATTCCTCCTTGACACTCCGGTTCCCCCGCCGCTATCCTTCAGCTAGTCTAAATAAGACTACTGTCGCGCGCAAGAAGAAAAATGCCTCTCTTCTCCATCCTCTCCATTGTTTTGTTTTTCTTCTTGCCTCTGCTGCAGCCGCATCTTTCGGAGGAAAAACGCATGAACGTCAAGCGCATCACCCCGGTTCTCTTCGTCAAGGATATCGAGCCCATCCTTCCGTTCTGGACCGATAGCCTTGGTTTTACCAAGGCCATCGAAGTCCCCCATGCCCAAAAACTCGGTTTTGTTTCGCTGCAGAAAGGTTCCGCCGAAGTGATGTATCAGACTTGGGAAAGCCTCGGCGACGATATGCCCTCGATCGCCGAAGCCGCGAAAAAAGGTCCCACCTTCCTGTACATCGAAGTGGACAATCTCGATGCCGTTCTCGTCGCGCTCAAAACCTCCAAAATTGTTCAGCCCGAGCGCACCGCCTTCTATGGCATGCGCGAAGTCGGCTTCCAGGATCCCGGCGGCCACTTCATCACTTTCGCGCAACCCGTCGCCGCCGCTCAGCACTAGCACGATCGGCATCAGGATCAGTCGCGGAAAGTCTCATCGAGAGCCCGGTCGCTCCGTAGGCGGCCGGGTTGGGCCCGTGTTTCGCGCCGTCTCCGCCCCCTACTTCGGCGTCGCCACCGACCAGTCCGTGAACGGTACCGCTCGCCCTCCGCGCACTACCGTCGGTATCACGTGATGAAATCCCTTGTGGTCGTTCGCCGAATAATTCAATTTCATTTGCGGCCCCAACCCCACGTCCAGGTCATGCATCGTCGTGATTCCCCGGATCAATCCCTCGCGCGTCGGCTCTTTCCCCGCTTTTTTCAATCCTTCCACCAGCACCATCGCGTCCACGAATCCTTCCAGGCTCACGAAATTTGGTCTCGCCCCCGGCGAATACTTCGCCAGCTCCCGCCGGTACAGCGCCACTGTTTTCAGATCCGTCAGGTAATACGGTGGCACCACTTGTGTAATCACCATCCCGTCCGCATCCGCTCCCGCTTCTCGGATTAAATCGTCCGTGCCCACGAACGACACCGTAAGGAACAATGGTTTCCATTTCTGTAAATGCGATTGCTTCAGAATCGGCGCCACCGTGTTCGGCGGCCCCACCACCACCACCGCCTCGGGACTCGCCGCTTTCACCGCTTCGATGGCTCGCCCCGCCATGGCCGTCTGCCGCACGTAAGATGCCGCCGCCACCGGTTCCATGCCGTGCGCCCGCAGCGCCGTTCTTACTCCCTCCAGCACTGCCGCGCCAAACGCGTCGTCCGGATAAATCACGCCCACCTTCTTGTATCCCAGCGTTCCCGTTACCCCGTCCATCTGCTCCCGCGTCTCGTCGAAGTACGACGCCCGCACGTTGATCACCCAGTGTCGCAGCGGCGTGTACAGCACCTGCGCCCCGGCGAACAGTCCCACCAGCGGAATCTTCGCGCTCTCCGCCAGTGGCACGTACTTCACTGCCGTCGGCGTTCCAACAAAAAATCCCAACGCGAACACTTTCTGTTGCATCAACCGGTTGAAGCACTCTTCCGCTTTTGCCGGGTCGTAACTGTCGTCGTAAGACACCAGCCGCAGCTTCCGCCCCCCCACCCCGCCCTCGTCGTTCACCATCTGAAAATAGGTCTGCGCGCCTGTTACCGTTTCCGTTCCCAGAAATTTCGAGGGCCCTTCCAACGCCGCGCACGATCCGATCACGATCTCTTTATCGCTTAGCCCCGGCGTTTGCGGCTGCGCGGGCGCGCCCATTCCCGCAAGACTCAGCACCATCAGACCTAGGCCTGGGAGAGACCTCGCGTGCTTCATCTTCGACTCCTTTTGCTTTCTTGTTCGATCCGACCGGAGGCGGGCCGCTCTATTTGCCGGGTCTTCCTCTTCCCGTGTGCCCCGTGAGTATTCCGATGTTAATGCGATTTATGCGCGACCCCAGCGTTCCTCCCGCGGCTATTGCCGTCAAGGTCAACGCTCACCCTCTTCTATTTCTTCGTCGTCCCCGGCGCCCCTCTCCCCCCCATCTCCGACACCACCGCCAGCGATCTCGCCCCGTTTTTTCCCACCGACCGCACCGCAAAAAAATGGTTGTCCGTCGACACGCCCTTCAACACCGTCTCTCCCGCTCCCGCCGCGAACTCCAGCACTTCCCACCGCGGCTCCGTCGTCTCTCGCCACAAAATTTCGAATCCCGCTCGCTCCGCATCTTCCGGCGCCGTCCACGACACTTTCGCGTCCGGCGTTACCGCCCCCATCAGCCGCACTTCCGTCGGCGCTGCCGGCGCCATCGCCAGTTGCCGCAAAACTTCCGCGTTGTCCCGCGCCACGTTCCCCATGAACCGGAAATCCAGGTATTTCTCGAAGTCGCCGTACTCCACGCCGTTTTCCGTTCGCGGTGTTTGGTGCTGGTGCCGGTAATCCTCCAGCGGCTCCGTAAACCGCACCGCCGGCAACCCCGCTTTATAAAATGGATAATGATCTCCCCCGCGCCCGTACCGGTCGATTCGGAATACCATGCGGATCGCGTCGCGCCCGGCGATCTCCTCGATCGCGCGCGCCATTTCCCGCGATGGCCCGTCGGCATCCTCGATTTCGCCGTTGCCGGAAAAAACCCGCACCCGGTGCGGCCCTCCCGGCGCCGTATCGGCTCCCACGATGTCGTTGTCCATCATTCCCCCCACCGTGTAGCCCTTCTCCTTCGCCCATTCCAGCAGCCGGTACGCCCCCAGCAATCCTTGCTCTTCTCCCGAAAGCACTCCAAACAAAATCGTCGCCCGAAATGCCGATCCCCCGCCCGCCTTCGCTTTGCTCAACAAGCGCGCGCATTCCAGGCTCACTGCCGTCCCCGACGCGTCGTCGTCCGCTCCCGGCGCGTCCGCTTTCGGATCCATCACGTCCGAAGGCCGCGAATCCATGTCCCCCACCACGATAAACACCGTCTTCTCCAGCTCCGGATCCGATCCCGGCAAAATTCCGTACACATTCTCCAGGTGTACTGCGTCTGGCCCGGTCCGCTCCGATTTCATTTCAAATTTGTCCACCACCACTTGCAGCGTTCCTCCCGACGCTTTCGCGATCTCCGCGAATCGCGCCGTCACGAAATCCCGCCCGCACCCGATTCCCCGCTTCTCATCCGTCCAGGAAGACAGCGTCAATCGCGTTCCGCAGCTCACCAGTTGGTGAATGATCGTCCGCATCCCCGCTTCGTCGATGTCTTTCCGCGCGATCGCCCCCGCCGGCCTCGCCGCCGCCTTCCCTTTCGCGTGCCCCTCCGCCGGTTCCGCCGGATCTTGCCCGCGCGTTTGCCCCAGCGCCGCCCCGCTAACCGCCACCCACATTCCCGCCGCCGCTACGATCACCGCCGCCATCCTCCAACTCTTCCGCCCGCCATTCTTCATCGCCCGCTCCTCCAGCCCCTCTTCACACGCAAACTCCATCCGCAACCTCGCCATTCTAGCCCATCGCACGCTTTCGGGTGCCGCACCCTGTGGTTTTCAGGGTGCGGATTTTGACTCTTCTATCCCTGGCTTCACCACGTCGATGCCCATCACTTCTACTCCCGTAGGAGCAGCATAGAAACGCGGAGGGTGCCCCACCCTCGGTTTGTGAGGGTGGGTCTTGGGTTGGCGGGTAACGCACACTCAATCCCCAGGAAACCTCTCCGGTGGCCTACCCTTTGTGGTTTTACAAAGGCTGGGCCGCGCCCCACCACGCACTCAACTTCTCATCACAATGCCAAACTTCAGAGCGGGTGCCGCACCCTGCGCTTTTCAGGGTGCGGATTTTGACTCTTTCCGTCTTTGTAGGGGCGGTCCGCCCTTCATCCTCCCCTGCCATAGCCCTGGTGCTCTTCTTCTCCCCTCTCTCCCCATCCCCTCCCACCGGACGTATCATGTCTCCCTCAGGACAACACGCCTCCAAAGGAGCGCTCCGTGCCCATCCGAACCCCGCCGCACTCTTCGCTCGCCCGTTCCGCTGTCGAAATCTTCACCGTCAACGACCGCATCAACCAGCTGCTCATCCGGCATCTCCACCCTTCCGCCTGGCTCGCCAAGCCTCCCGGCAAGGCCACCCGCACCATCGCCGCCATCTTTACCCACCTGCACAATGTCCGCACCAAGTGGATCCGCCTCACCGCTCCGCACCTCAAAATTCCGCCGCAGCTCCACCGTTCCCGCTGCACCAGGAAGCAGGCCGGCTCCGCATTGGCGCAAAGCGCCGCTCGCTGCTCGCAAATGCTTGCCGAAGCTCTCGATGGCTCCGGCGGTATCCTCAAATTCAACCGCGACGGTTGGGCTCGCCCCTGGCCCGTCGGCCCGGAAATGCTCGGTTACATGCTTGCGCACGAAGCCCATCATCGCGGCCAGGTCTGCCTGCTCGCCCATCAGCTCGGCTTCCCCGTGCCCAAACAGATCGCCTACGGCATCTGGAACTGGGAAAAACTCTGGAAAGACAGCGGCTTCCCCGCCGGCCCGGGCGCCTCCTCCCCCGCCGCCGCCAAAAAAGCATCACGCTGACACCGGCTCGGATACAATTCGCCTCATGACAGAGAGCTCTCCAATAACTTTTCGGGGACACGCACGCCTTGCTCTCGTTCGGGCATTTCAAGATTTCGATCTGGGCCGTGACATGCTTATAGGCGCATTTATCGCGGCACTTACACTGGCGTTGCAAGTGTGGTGGAAACTAATTCCGCTAGCGGATTGGAAGGAGCATCGCTGGCGATGGATTGCCAGCTGTATTTCACCGTTCATTGGGGTCCTAGCGATCGACTGTATAATTAGAGCCGTTACCGCTCCGTGGAGATTGCATCAGGAACAAGACCGAGAGTTAAGAAGAATCGAATCTGAACTCGAACAAGAAAAGCGAAAGAATCAGCGTCCAGAATTTACGGGGGAAATCAAAGAAGCACGCATCGCAGCAGCGATATTTTCGCACGAGAATACAAATTACGTATGCAGACAGGACTCGATTATCGCATTAGCAATCAATGCGTGGAACCTGCGACAAATGTCTCCATCGACGATCAAAGAGTATTTACTGACAATACAAATAGATGGGAAGAGATACCCTGCATCGCACAAAATGCCATCCCCAGGTCCCTCGAAACTGTTGTTAAAAGAAGGGGACCATAGTGCCGTAGTAGACGTCACGAGTTTCCTTCCCGAACTGGTGTATTTATCGAGTAGAAGTAGCTGGATATTCTTCTATGTTTCTGGATTGAAACCGCCACTAGACGAACACAAGGTTGCCAACCTAGAACTGACACTAATTGATCTTTGCGACAAGCCCCACAAGATCGAAGGTAAAAATATATCCCTGGTGCGAGGCAAGTTAGAGTGCTACTAGCACTACGCTGCGTCTTGTAGCTTGGCTGCGAGTTCTTGGCGTAGATCTTTTGTTATGAGCGTTTTTTACAAAGACGCCCGCCTGAAGGTTGACCGGGCCAAAACACATATCGCGAACTTTGCAATGACCAGGAACTCGCTCGAGGATGCTTGCGCAGCCACAGTTGAGCACCACGAAAAGGGCGGACAGTCTCTGATACACAAAATCCCCGACCATAGAACTGCCCTGGACAATTTGTCTCTAATCGCTGGGGATGCCATTCACAATCTGCGAAGTGCGCTCGATTTCGCGTGGCACAGCACAGTCAGCAGGGTGCTTCCTGAGAAGGTCTCAGGGAACACTAAGTTCCCAGTCCGGGAGACCCGGGAAGCCGTCCAAGGTGCCCTCCACGGGATTGAGGTAGATACCAAGTGCATTCCGCTCTTTGAATGCATCATGTCGCAAATCCAACCGTACAAGGGAGGGCAAAATTCGGTTGTCTGGACTCTTCACAATCTCGACATTTCTGACAAACACCTCCTGCTCCTCGGTCTCGATCCTATTGGACACGTCGCTGGCATTGTCGTAAGAGATCAAAACGGTGAATTGAGCACAAGCAATTCCATGGTAGCACGGGGAATCAACGGACTGTACGCCATCGACTTGGTACCCGGATTGAACGTGGAGAATAAGGGAAAGCTTTCCGTCGCAGTAACTTTGCAAGAGGCAGGTATCTACCAGTCTATTCCAGTCGACGGCTTGCTTTCTAACTTTGGGAATTTCACCTCGCACGCTGTCCAACTTTTGGAGAATGTCTGATTCTGG
Source organism: uncultured Acidobacteriota bacterium (assembly GCA_963819745.1). Taxonomy (GTDB): domain Bacteria; phylum Acidobacteriota; class Terriglobia; order Acidiferrales; family UBA7541; genus Acidiferrum. The sequence continues at coordinate 135,707 of CAWFXG010000020.1, forward strand.
ACTTTGGGTTACATGGTGCCTTACCCATTCTCCAGAAGTACCTTGACAGGACCGTAACAACTCGGTTATACTCGCCAGCATAAGTGCGGAGGCAAGGATCAGCCATGCCTGTGCCCGCACTCCCGCCTCACCCCACCCATCCTCCCTCCGCTTCCCTAACTCCCTTTAGAATGAACACTTGCATAGGTCTATCAAAACAAGCCACTTCATCTCCTTTAGAAAGAACACTTACACAAGCCCTGGGGGTCGCAGTATCTCTCTCGCCAACACCCTCCGTCCCCTCCTCTCCCTCCCGCCTCCTTCCGGTCCCTCCAACGACTGTGCTAACGTTCCAAGCTCATGACCAACCGTATCGGCGTCCTTCTCAGCGGGCGCGGCTCCAATTTCGAGGCTTTGGCCGAAGGTGTCGCCGCCGGGCGCATCCCCAACGCGCAGATCGCCATCGTTATCAGCAACCGCGAAGGCGCTCCGGGAATCGACCGCGCCAACCAGCGGGGCATTCCCACCAAAGTCATTCCCTCCAAGGGTTTGGAGCGCGAAGCCTTCGATCGCCAGGTTGTTGCCGTCCTCCACGAGCACAAGGTCGACCTCATCTGTCTCGCCGGCTACATGCGCCTGCTCTCCCCCTACTTCGTCTCCGCATTTCCGCAGCGCATCCTCAATATTCATCCCTCCCTGCTCCCCTCTTTCCCCGGGCTGGAGTCCCAGCGCCAGGCCCTCGAATACGGGGTAAAATTCGCCGGTTGCACCGTGCACTTCGTGGACGAAAATCTCGATGCCGGCCCCATCATCCTGCAAGCCGTCGTGCCCGTTCAGGACGGCGACACCGAAGCGTCGCTCTCCGCCCGCATCCTGGCCGAAGAGCACCGGATTTATTCCGAAGCGGTAAAAATCGTTCTGGGAGGGAAATACAAGATCGCCGGACGCCGCGTCCTTCTTCTACCCTCTTCGCAGGCACAGGACAAAACAACGTGAATTTCAAACCCGTCGACGAACAACTCGCCTACATCAAAAAAGGCATCGCCGAAGTCATCCCCGAAGACCAGCTCAAAGCCAGCCTCGATGCTTCCCGCAAATCCGGCAAGCCCCTTCGCGTTTATCTCGGCGTCGATCCCACCGCTCCCGACCTTCATCTCGGCCACACCGTCGTCCTCCGCAAGCTCAAGCACTTTCAGGATCTCGGCCACACCGCCGTCTTCCTCATCGGCGATTTCTCCGCCATGATCGGCGATCCCACCGGCGTTTCCGAAACCCGTCCCCCGCTCACCCGCGAGCAAGTCGACGCCAACGCCAAAACCTATCTCGACCAGGTCTACAAAATCCTCGACAAAGACAAGACCGAAGTCCGTTACAACAGCGAGTGGCTCGGCAAACTCAATGCTGCCGACGTCGTCAAACTCTGCTCCCACTATCGGCTGGCGCGCATGCTGGAACGCGAGGATTTTCATTCCCGCCTGCAAAAAGGCCAGCCTATCGCCGTTCACGAGCTGCTCTATCCCTTGCTCACCGCGTTTGACGCCGTTTCCTTGAAGTCCGATGTCGAGCTGGGCGCCACCGAACAAAAATTCAATCTACTCGTCCACCGCGAAATCCAGCGCGAATATGGCTTGCCCGGCCAGGCCATTCTCACCATGCCCATCCTCGTCGGCCTCGACGGCCAGCGCAAAATGTCCAAGAGCCTCGGCAATTACATCGGTATCACCGAGCCGCCCAACGAAATCTTCGGCAAGATCATGTCTATCCCCGACGATCTCATGTGGTCCTACTACGATCTGGTCACCGACCGCACCCCGGAAGAAATTGCCGCCCTCAAAAAAGATGCCGCTTCCGGCAAAACCCATCCCATGGACCTGAAAATGAAGCTCGCCGAGGAAATCATTTCCGGATTCCACGGCTCCGATGCCGCCCGCAAAGCCGCCGACCATTTCCAGCGCGTCTTCCGCGATCGCCAGGCCCCCGACGAAGCTCCCATCAAAAAGATTTCCCGCGGCCCGGCCTACAAACTCACCGCGCTCCTTGCGGATCTCCAGCTCGTCGCCTCCAAGAACGAAGCCATTCGCCTCATCGAGCAAGGCGGCGTTGAAATCGACGGCCAGCGCGTCGAAGATGCCCGCAAGGACATCGACTTGTCTCAGCCGTGTGAATTTCTCCTCCGTGCCGGCAAAAAGAAATTTGTCCGCGTCGTCGTGGAGTAAGTGAACGAGTGGAAAGAGTTTGGTCGAATGAATCTCGGGTGAAATAAGTGAGGTGGAACTAATCGAACGCTTCGGCAACCATCTGCGCCACGTGCTCCGCAACCGCCGGCGCTGCCGTCAATCCCGGTGATTCCATTCCCACCAGTTGGATCGCCTGTGGCACTTTCGGATCGCGCGTGATCACGAAATCCGCGATGCCTTTGCCGTCCGGCGGCACCAGCTTCGGCCGCAATCCGGAATACCCCAGCTGCAGATCCGATTCCTGGATTTCCGGCAACAAAGTTTTCGCGCTCTCCGCGAAATCGCGGATCGCCAGCCGCCCGCGCTCGTAGTTGTCCTTGGCGTCCACGTAGCTCGCCGTCGGCCCCAGCAGCACCGTGTCCCACAGCGTCTTTGTGAAATGCACGCCCAGGCTCAATCCGTCATGGTGCGGCAGCGGGTACACCAGATTGTTGATCAAGCTTTTTCGCGGCCCGCGTATTTCGCAATATTCGCCGCGCACCGGATAAATCTTCCACGAATTATTTCCCAACATCGCCGCCACTTCATCCGCGTACAATCCCGCGGAGTTCACCACGCAGCGTGCCTCGATCGATTCCTTCTGCAGATCGTCTTCGTCCCCGATCTCCAGGTCCACGCGCACGCCGCTTGGCGTCGGCGTCAGCGCCACCACCTTCGCGTGGTTCACGATGTTCGCCCCATTGTTGGTCGCCAGCCGCGCGAACGCATGCACCAGGTCTTCCGCGGACAGGATTCCCGCCGACGGCACATCCAGCGCCAGCGTCCCGCGAATGTGCGGTTCGCGCTCCCGGATCACTTCCGGGCCGACCAGCCGTAATCCTTCCACGCCATTCTCTTCGCCGCGCTTCTTCAGCGCTTCCAGTTCCGGCTCCTCGTTCTTGTTGGCCGCCACCACCAGCTTTCCGGTATGCCGGAACGGAACCTTGTGCCGCTCGCAGAACTCATAGTCCAGTTGGTTGCCGCGCACGCACAGCTTGGCCTTCAGCGAGCCTTTCGGATAGTAGATTCCGGAATGAATTACCCCGCTGTTGCGCGTGCTGGTGGCCATCCCCAGCTTGGGAAACTGTTCCACGAGGAACACGTCCTGCCACTTGCGCGAGACTTCGTAGGCGATCGCGCAACCGATCACGCCGCCGCCGATGATCAGAATGTTGGCTTGGTCCATATTCCTAACAGGATAAATCAGGAGCGCGATTTCCGACAGACGACTTTACAGCTGCACGCGAGTGGAAACGGCTTGCCGATCTCCAGGTTCAGTCTTCCAGGTGGGTCTCGTCGAACAGCGGCGTGCAGCGCACCAAGCGAGCCTCGCTGCCGTCGTGCACCGCGTATTGCGCGGGAGATTTGTCGTAGTTGTTGTTCCACAGCGAGGATGAGCCGTGCTGGCCATCCTTGTTGATGCCGTAGAAGAAGATGTGGAAGGTGGCGAGCTTCTTCTTGTCGTTCTTGTAGTTGTGCGCCACGCGATGCATCGCTTCCATGCAGGCGTCCGTGGGAGACATGCCTTTGCGCATCATCTCGATGATGGTGTGCCCGCCGGAGATCTTGATGTTCTCCTCGCCCTTCCCGGTCGACCCCGCGGCGCCCACCTCGTTATCGACGCAGCAGCCCGCCCCGATGATCGGAGAATCCCCGACGCGGCCGGGAATCTTCCACGCCAGCCCGGACGTGGTGGTGGTGGCGGAAATGTCGCCCTTCTCATTCACCGCCATGCACGGAATCGTTCCGGTCGGCGGGTGCGCAATCACGCTTTCGATCCACGGTTGCAGCGCCGCTTTCTCGGGCGTGTCCAGCAGCGCAGCCATGTGCTCTTTCCATTCCGGGCTGTCGATTCCTGGGCGCCAGTTGAAGGAGGTCGAAGCTTTCCACGCCAGCCACGCGAGGCGGGATTCGTCGGTAAGGAGATTCATCTCCTCGAAGCCTTCGGCGACGGCGAAACGCCGCGCCCCGTCCCCCACGATCATGACGTGATTGGTCCGCTCCATGACGGTCTTGGCGAGGCGCGCGACGTTCTTGATGCGGCGAACGGAAGCGACCGAGCCGGCACGCCCGGTGGGCCCATGCATGCAGCAGGCATCCAGCTCCACCTCCCCCTCTTCGTTGGGAAGGCCCCCGTACCCGACCGAAGAATCCTTCGGATTGTCCTCCACAACGGAGACGGCGGCGATGACCGCGTCGAGCGTGTCGCCGCCCTTTCTGAGAATGTCCATGCCTTTGCCGAGCGCGTGGAGACCGTTGAGGCTGGAAATGATCAGTGGGCGCTTGCCTGGCTCGGCAGGAGCGAGACCGGAGGCGCGATCGAGCGCGCCAATCGCATTTGTGGAAGCGGAGGCCGGGGTGGCGCCGAAGAGTTTGCCTACGCCAGCGGCCGCGCTGCCGGCGAGAGAAGTAAGAAAGAATTTACGGCGAGTCCAACGATCCATGAAAAGCCTCCACGAAGACGCGGGCGCAACTATACCGTCGAAAACGGGCGGTTAAAAGTGAAAGTCACGCGGGAAAACGGAGGAGGGGCGGTTCGTTCGAACGTTTTTCGCCACGGCCCTGAAACTTAGCCTGTAAATGCCGGCCTTCCGCAGGTGTAGGCCGCGAATTAGAGAGAGAGGGCCGCCAGCCGATCCATGGGATTTAGTGAAGTTGTGGTGGCGGAGACGGGGTTTCAAAATTGGGGAACAGGGAAAAAATGCATTCGGGTTTTTGGGAGACACAATCCAGATTGCCACGAAGAGTGATATGAGTAGGACCGTCATCGGGAAACGAAATCGGAAATTTCAAAGAGGCGATAGCCGGGGCGTAGGAACGAAGTTCCTGAGAGCCGCGGACGAACTCGGCGGTGGGATCCGGGCCTTTGACAAAGTTGACGGAGAAAAGAGCGTCTCCGAGGGCCGCGCGAGGAACGGAGAACTGCGAAAGACCGGACAGTTCCTTCTGAGACTCAAAAAAAGAGGATGACTTGGAAGTGCCGGTGGAGATGCGAGCGAGGAGCTTGTCACGGAGCTCCGGATCGCCTTTGACACCTAGGGCAGCCAAGGCCAGGCGAAAAGCGCGACGGGCACGAAGCTTGTCACCGCGCTTTTCGTAGACCTGCCCGAGATGATCGCCGATATCGGAGACCGGAAGAAGATTCCAAGCGGCAGAAAGATATTTCTCCGCCAAGTCGAAATTGCCCATGCGGAAGTAGGTCCAGCCGAGGGTGTCCCACTGCTGGGCGAGAGAATACATCAGGCCAAAGGTCCGGTCAGGAACGGTTGTGGCTGTTTCGGTGTCGCGCACGGCTTGCTGGGCGTAGCGAAGGGCATCGGGGAGAAGGCGATTGGCGTCCGCGAGGTAGAAGGCGACGGAGTTTAACATGTCCGAGCCGGGTTGCAGATCGAGAGCTTTCCGGAAATGGGCGACAGCATCTTCTTCCTGGCCCATGTTGATGCACGCCTGACCGAGATCCAGGTGCAGGTCAGCGACGCCATCGTTGTTCTTGAGAAGTTTTTCCAACAAAGGGCGCGCCTCGGCGTAGCGAGCAGAGGCCAGCAGGAGGTCGGAGAGGTTAAAGGCAGCGTCGGGGTCATCGGGGTGGACGGCCAAGAGATCACGCCAAGCCTTGATGGCTTCGGGCCGGCGATAGTTGGACTGCAAGGCCTGGGCCAAGGAGGCATGGGCGGTGCGATTGGAAGGCTCGATCAAAATCGCTTTGCGAAAAGCGGTGACGGCCGAGTCGACATCGCCGGCAGATGCGCGCGCCTTACCCAGAGCGATCCATGCGGCGGTCCAAGTTGGATCCAGCTTGAGGGCTTTTTCGAAAGATTTCGAAGCAGCCCAAGGAGCGCCGAGAGTCATAGACTGCGCGGCTTCCTCAAATAGGCGCTGGGATTCGGGATTTCCAGACGGACTCTTGAAATAATCGGCGTCCAAACCAGCGGAACCATGGGAAAGAGGAATCCAGCGATCCGCATCTTCGTTGATGGCTTTATAAAAGGAAACATAGGAAGAGCGTTGCCCAGCGGGGACGAGCGGCTGCAGGACGTGAAAGTCGCGTCGGCCTTCGATGACGTTTCCAACCAACTTGTAGGAAGAAGTGTATGCGGCAAAGTCCTTTTTCGCGGTAACCGAAGGAGGTATGAAGGGCATGAACGATGGCGGGAGGGTGAGTTTCGCTTCATAGATTACGTCTTCCGGAGAGCCAAGAGGGAAGGCGTCGGGAGACGCGCTTTCTTCCGGGGACAACTCCGGGAGGCCCAAGGCAGGGAAGGGCAAGATCGTGTGATGGTTCTGCCAGTCGGCGTATTCCGGGCGGTGATAGGAATAAGTGAGCCAGAAGGGAGCCGAGGTATCTTCCGGGGGGGAAATAGCAACGTCGTCGACGGTGCCAGCGAAACCGGAAGTTGCGGAGAGAAGCTGAGCGAGATCCTTCCAATTGGGCTGTGGAGTATCTCGAAAAGCGATGCGGACAAGGACCTCGGAGTCGCCGCGGAGCTCCAAGCGGGCCTTGCCGTCGAGAGTACCGTTGCTGTCCAGAGTGGCGGTCATGGCGAAGTGCTTGTGAAGAGGAAAGGGAGGGTCGAGAGGGGTTTTGGCGACCAGGCTGTTACCGGAATCCAGGATGACCAAGCTGAGCTTGTCTCGCAAACCTTTGAGGAGAAATGCAAAGGGCGCAGCGCCGGAGGTAGAGTCGAGCCAAAGGAAGGAAGCACCCTGAGGGACGGCGGTAATCAGGTGATCAAAGGCAGCCGGGGTGGGCATATCGGGGTCCATTTTGGCGGCGGTGCCAATGAGGACCGGATAAGCATCGATGTGGACGGCCTGAAGAAGAGCAGCCAAGAGGGTGTGCTTGTCTTTGCAGTCGCCGAAGCCGTTGGCCAGTACCTCCGCGGCGGAGTGGGGAGCGTAGCGGCCCTGTCCAAAAGAAATACTAATGTAGCGAAACCGGGTGGATACGAAGTCGTAGATGGCCCGCATCTTTTCGGCGTCGGATTTTTTGTCGCGGGTCAGTTCCTCGGCCCTGGCGCGAAGTTCCGGCGTCAACTGAACGCGAGGCTTTTGCAGAGCGGAATACCAGGAGGCGATGTCGTTCCAGTCTTTGAAAGAGCTGAGCTGCACATCCGGAGGGGGAGCACCGTCAATGGCGAGCTGCCACTTGTCCGGTGCGGGATCTTTTTTCAGATGAGAAGTGGTGAAGGTATAGACGCGGCGATCAGGGGTTTCCAAGACGACAGGAGGAAGACCTGGACTCTTAAGTTTTACCGGGCGGTCCCTGGGGACATTGATTTCCAGAACCTGGTGCAAGGCGATGGCTTGTTTCGAGAAATTATAGGCATACCAGAATTGCCCCGGAGCTTGCGGATGAGTAGTGGTCGCCAGGATGTCATATTCCAACAAGTCGCCGACGGCCAGAGCCCGTACGGCGATGTGCTTTTCGCGAAGATCGGTGTACATGGGAGCGGAACGAGCCACTTCGGAGGACAAATCCTGGACCGAGTCGAGGGGAGTTTCCACGAGGGTGCCATCCGGTTTACGGACGCGGACATATCTGATGTCCAGAGATTCGTTAGCGGCCAGATAGGAAAAGGTCAGGAGACCATTTTCGTGAACTCCGGATTCGGACTGAATTTTTGCGCGCATGATGGTTTCTGCGACGCCACGGCCGTCATTTTCAAAGCGAACGCTCGACCGTAGTTCCTCGATGACCGCAGCCTCTTCCGGAAAAACATTTTTGCCGGCGTGAGGAGCGGGCTTTTCCTGAAACGGGAGAGCGGGGATAGAGAGATCCGCGCGGCTCGACGGGAAAAGGACAGAAAGAAAGATAAGGATAAGATTGCGCAACTCCAGATGCATGAAGTTACCCCACGGGGACGTAAGGTCAGCGAATAAAGAGAGTGTAACGTATCAAGAAGCTTACGAAGACCAGAGGGAGGCGAGCTTTGTCGTGAAGGTTAGCAGTGAAGAACACGGCACGGGCGAGCGGGTAGTGTGGGGATTGGGAAGGGCGGGGTTTAATCGTGGAGGATGACGCGGAGGAGGGAATCGTTGACGTGGATGCCGCCGTTATACTTGATGAAGCCGAGCTTGCGGAATTTGTTCATGAAAAAACTGATACGGCTGCGAGTGGTGCCGACCATTTCGGCGAGGGTTTCCTGGGAGACGCGAGCGACTATTTTTTCGGCCTTGGTATCGTTGCCGTAGCGGGCAACGAGCAACAGGGCGCGGGCGAGGCGCTTTTCGCTGGAATTGAACAACTGGTCGACGAGATCCTCTTCGACGCGGACATTGCGTTTGAGCATGTGGGCAACGAAGCGGTCGGAGAAGTGAGGTTCGTCATGAATGACGCGGAGCATTTCGCGTTTTTCGATTTCCAGAGCGGAAACGACACTGATGGCAGTGGCGGTCGACACGCGGACGGGCTGACCGGCGATGCAACCTTCGCCGAAGAAATCACCGGGACGTAGGAGGGCGATGATGGCTTCTTTTCCGGCGGAAGAGGTGACGCCGATTTTGACAGCACCGCTTTGCAGATAGAAAACACTACGACAGGCGTCGCCTTGGGAGAAGATGATCTGGCCACTCCGAAACTCAAGAATCTTCCGCTTGATGCCGGAGGTTTCCAAATATTGTCCGGCGTCAAAGAGTGGCCCCGACTTTCTTTTGGCGGCCTTCCTTACGCTGCTGGTGTTGTTGCCCACTCCTAAAGCTTCCCCAATCCAAGGGGATTCTATCAAGGAAGAAGCCAGAAAATCTTCCGAAAAGCAAGATTCGAAAAGTGGTCAATATTGACCAGACAGCAGACCGCAAATCCACTAGTCTGCCCGCAAACTCCACGCGCGCCCCGCCTATCCCCCCAAAAAAGGCGAGTAGTGATGAATGTGAGGAGCAACCGATGCGGATTTTGCTGTACAACCCGGACAACGGCGTAACGCGCAACTTCATGCCGCATCTCTGGATGTTTTTGCTGCAGGCGCTGACACCGGCGGGACACGAAATACTATTGATCGACGGCAACGCGCAACCGATGGACGAAGCGGGAATCGCGCGATACGTGAAGGAACAAGGAATCGGGCTGGTGGGAATCGGCGCGATGACGCGAATGATCGCGAAGGCGTATCGCATGGCGGACGCGATCCGGGCGTTGGGGGTGCCAGTAGTGATGGGCGGCCCGCACGTGACGGAAGAGGCGGACGAAGCGCTGGGGAGAAGCGGAGGGCCGCGGCACGCGGACGCAGTGGCGCTCGGGGAAGCCGACGAGACGTGGCCGAAGATCGTGGAAGACGCCGCGCGCGGAGCGCTGAAAGAGGTGTATGCGCCGGTGGACGATTTCGGGCAGGAAAAGAAACCGAGCCTGAAGGAGTATCCGGTGATTCCGTGGGACAAGATCAACCTGGATCAATTCAATTTGATCCCGAAGATCGCAACGCGGACGCTGCAGCGGATCGGCGAAGGGTGGGGTACGTTCCGAATCATTCCGATGGAATCGGGACGAGGATGCCCGTACGGATGCGAATTCTGCACGGTGACGGGATTTTTCGGGGACTCCATCCGGTTTCGGACCAACGCGAGCGTGGTGAACGAGCTGTTGCTGCTGAAAGCACGGGCGAGGAAGGAAGGGGGACAGATCGCGGTATTTTTCATCGACGACAACTTCGCCATCAACATCAAGCGGACAAAATCGCTGCTGCGGGACATTATCGCAGCGGGCGCGCAAGTACATTGGGTGGCGCAGATCAGCGCGAACCTGCTGCGGGATGAAGAGCTGGTGGACCTGATCGCGGCTTCCGGCGGGAAGTGGGTATTCATCGGGATGGAGTCGATCGATCCGGCGAACCTGGCGGATGTCAATAAAGGGTTCAACAAGCCAGGCGAGTACGCGGCGGTGTTGGAAAGGCTGGCACAGCGGAATGTGTATGCGATTACTTCGTTCATCTTCGGAATGGACAATGACACGCTGGGAGTGGCAGACCGAACGCTGGAAGAGATTCGCACGTGGCCGCCGGGGCTTCCGATTTTCGGCTTGCTGACACCATTGCCGGCAACGCCGCTCTATAAGAGGTTGGAGGCGGCCGGGCGATTGACGCGACCCAAGCACTGGCAGAAGTTCATTCCCTTTGAGATGGCGCACACGCCGCTGAAGATGAGCATGGCGGAAGCGCATGCGGAAGTTAAGCGCGGCTGGGCAAATTCGTATAGCCCGGAAGCGATGGCGCACGCAGTGGACGCGTTGAAGGACAAGCCGCTGGGATACCGGATCAACATTTTCATCGCGCGGATGTGCTTCCGCGGAATTTATTTTCCGCAGATGGGCCCGATCGCGTGGCTGAAACTGATTTACCAGAACCGGCGGACAATTTTCAGCCTTGGGCGAGAAGGATTTTCGACATGGCGAAGGCACAGCGTGCCAAGCGCATAAGCGAGACAGATTCAGGGATGGGCTTGTAATTTCGCGGTGGCTTGTTCGCGTGCTGTGGAAGCGATGGCTTCGAAACGCGGGTCACCGTGGAGGGACTTCAGGTCGGAGTCCGAATACATGTTCAGCGCAGTCTTGACCCACAAGCCGTTCCCCAGGGCTTCCTGCAAGAAAGAAATCGCTTCGGTGGAGCGACCTTGACGCGCCAAGAGACAGGCGAGGTCGTACTGGGCGGTGGCAGTCTCCGGATGATGCCGGCCGTAGATGCGCTGATATTTTTCCAAGACACTGCGCTTTAAGGTTTCCGCTTCGGCATAGCGATGAGTGTCCGCGAGCAAGTTGGCCAAATTGCCCAAGGTCCTGAGCGTTTCCGGATGATCGGGCAGGATGCGCTGCTGGATGGCAAGAACTTCACGATAAATCTTTTCGGCATCGGCATAACGCTCCTGGTTCGATACGTAATTGGCCAGGTTGGCGGTGGAAGCGAGGGTCTCCGGATGTTCCGGGCCGAGAACGCGACGCTCGATGTCGAGCAGGGCTCGTTGAATTTTTTCCGCGTCGGCGAAACGCCCCTGGTCGGCCAGATTGGCGGCGAGATTGTTCATCATCAGCAGCGTCTGCGGAGCTCCGGAACCCGCGATGCGGGTCTGCGTTTCGACGGCTTGACGATAGAGCTTTTCGGCATCGGCAAACTTTCCGGCGCGGTTTTCGGTGGAGGCGAGGGTATCGACGAAGTGTAAGGTCTCCGTGTTCTCTTCGCCGTAGACGGCGCGAGCGATATCCAGGCCTTCGCGAGCGGTCTTCTCCGCTTCGGGGTAGTGGCCCTCGAACTTAAGGGAGGTCGCGAGGTTGGTCAGCGCGTCGAGGGAGTCCGGATCCTTAGGTCCGGCTCTGCGCCGCGCGAGGGCCAGCGTGTCGCGTGACAATGCTTCCGCTTCCGGATAGCGGCCTTCCATGAGCAAAAGGCGGCTCATACTATTCAAGGTCTTTATCGCTTCCATGCTCTGTGGGCCGACGGTGGAGCGCTGAAGCTGCAAAGCGTTTTCGAGCAGGTGGTGGGCTTGGGAGTACAAGCCGAGGTTCTGGGAAACTTCGCCGATCTCAGCCATCATTTCCGCGCGCAGTACGGGATCTTTGGCGAGGCTAGTATCCATCCGGCTGGCGGCCTTGTCGAGAATTTCGCGGGCAGTGACGCTGTTTCCGCGTGCTTCGCTGGGATCGGAAACCTTGAAAATGTCCTTCATGAATCCGGCAACCTGGTCGGCGCGATCGCGTTCACGGGTGATGCGGCGCAACTGGAAGGCCTGGACTACCGCGAATGCCGTCAGCAGAAGCGCGGCACCCAACGCAACGCCGACTGCGACGCGATGGCGCTGAGCGTATTTCCAAGTGCGATAGGCGGCGCTTGCGGGCCGGGCAACCACCGGGATGTTCTGCAGATAACGTTGGATGTCGGCTGCCAGCTCGATGGGCGTGGCATAGCGGCGGTTGCGATCTTTTTCGAGGGCGCGCATGGAGATCCAGTCGAGGTCACCGTGAAGCGCGCCGACGAGTTGTCGGGGCTTCGAGGCCACGGGCTTGCGCATTGGTTCGCGCGACGTCGTCCGGCGGAGCCGACTCTGGTGCTGGGCGCATGGGGTCGTCTTCGCGCAAGTGGCGAAGCACTTCGTCCAGCCGCAATTTTTTCCGAGTCGGAAGCGTTGAAGGGAAGAAATCCGGTTAGCAACTCGTACAGCACACGCCAAGCGAATACACGTCCGCGCGGGTGTCGATATCGAGTGCGCCGGGTCGGCTTGTTCGGGACTCATGTAGCCGGGAGTGCCGACGAAACTTCCGAAGCGGGTGTTCAGTGAGTCGCGAGATGACATAGGGTGATCGATTTTCGCGAGGCCGAAGTCGATGATACGAGGGGTGGCCTTGCCGTCGATTTCCACGACCAGGATGTTGGCCGGTTTCAGATCGCGATGAATGATGGCTTTCTGGTGTGCGTGTTGCACTCCCTCGCAAACTTTTTTGAAGAGCTCGAGACGGTCGCGGATGCGGAGTTTCTTATCGATCGCAGTAGCGGCGTGATGGCCACGCCGGGCACGTATTCCATGGCGAAGTAGGGTTGCCCCTCGGGCGTCGCACCGGCTTCAAAGACTTTGGCGATGCTGGGATGATCCATGATGGCGAGCGATTGTTGCTCGGACTGAAATCGCCGGATCGCCAGGTCATCGTAGAATCCGCTCTTGATGAGCTTGAGTGCGACACGGCGCCGGACCGGCTCGGTCTGTTCCGCAAGCCAGACCTGGCCCATGCCGCCCTCGCCGAGTTTTTCGAGCAAGGTGTAGGGGCCGAGGGACCTGGAAGGCTTAGCGTCGTTCACAAACAGCGCGGTGAGCGGCGATTCCGAAAGATGGTCCGATCCATGGTAAGCCGCAAGCAGAGAGTCGACTTCCGCCCGGAGCGCGGAGTCTGCGCCGCAAACTTCGCTGAGAAAAGCCTGACGCTCCCGCGGCTGCTGTTCCAGCGCCGCACCGACGATGCTCTTGATGCGCTGCCAGCCTTCAGGAGTTTGCACGAGCGCCTCGCTTCATCTGCCGAGCCAGCCAGGCGCGAGCGACTTTCCAATCGCGCTTGGCGGTAGAGCGGGAAATGCCGAGAACCTCGGCAGCCTCCTCGGTGGTCAAGCCGCCAAAGAAACGCATTTCCACGATGCGGCTCTGCTGTTCGTCGATTTTGGCGAGGGCCTGGAGGGCATCGTCCAGAGCGACAACGTCGGTGCGGGGCATCTCCGGCATGAGGGTGACGGTGTCGAAGGCAACGCGATGGACAGCGCCGCGCTTGGCGGCCTGGTGACGACGGGCATAGTCGACGAGAACCTGACGCATGAGGCGGGCGGTAACGCCGATGAAATGGGCACGGTTTTCCACGTCGAGCGGGCGGCCGGCGAGGCGCAAATACGCTTCGTGAACCAGGGCAGTGGTTTGGAGTGTGTGCTGCGGGCGTTCGTTGCGGAGATAGGCGTGGGCGAGGGCGCGCAACTCTTTGTAAACAAGGGGGATAATCGACTGCAGGGCGTCGTCATCTCCGGCGCGCCAGTTCGCAAGCAATTGGTTGACAGCTTGAGAGGCTTCTTGCGACACGGATCCCCGTCTGACCCCAGAGTTGCCCAAAGATAGCCTCAGGCGCATGCCAAGTCAATTTTTCGATTCTGTCCGGTCGACCTCTGGGGCCCTGGTTTGCGCATTAGATAGTAGGAAGCAAAGAAGAGTCCGGCAGTCGACCTCGAACTTCGAATGCCAAACCAGATCTGGGAAGTCCAGCGGAGGGTAGTTCCATGCGAATAGCACTTGTGAGCCTGTTCTTGGCCGGAGCAGTAACGTCTGTCGGTGGTGGCGCAGAACAATTCGATCCATTCGAAGGCAAAGGATCCAGGTCCGCGCCCGAATCCCGACTTCCGCGATACCGCAACCCGGTACGCGGCGCTAAACGAGAACGAGGCGGCGCTGTTCAACGAGAGCCTGCTGCGCGTTTCTGAGCTGGAAGGCTCGTGCGACACCTGCGCGCAACAGCCGCAAGGCGTGCCGCCGATCGATCCCGACCCCAACAACCCGTTTTCGCCGCGCTTCCTGGTGAACTCCGCAGGAATGAGTCCGGTCTTCAACGCCGATCAATGCTTCATTTGCCATTCTCAGCCGTTAATCGGGGGCAGTACACCGGCACACAATCCCGCGGATACGATCGCGCATCGGCTCGGTGGCACCAACACGGTGCCGGCGTTTGAAGATCCCGACGGGCCGTTCCGGGAAGTTCGTTTCAAATTCAATGCGGACGGGACGCCGCGACGGCGGAGTGCACAGTCTGTTCACGCTACAAGGGCGGTCCGACACTCCGGGCTGCACGCTGGAGCAGCCGGATTTCGAGCGGCGCGGTACGCGAGCGCAATATCGCGTTCCGGATTCCGCTGCAATTGTTCGGACTGGGCTTGATCGAAAGCATTCAGGACTCGGCCATTCGCGCGAACATGAATGCGAATCGCCAGCTGAAGGAAGCGTCTGGGAATCACCGGACATCCCAACGTGGTGCCGAACAACGGCACGATCAGCCGGTTTGGCTGGAAAGCGCAGAACGGGTCGCTCACGATATTTGCGGGCGAGGCGTACAACGTGGAAATGGGCATCAGCAATGACGAATTTCCGATCGGGCGGAGCGAGGACGCACACTGCAACGTGGTTTACGAGCCATTCGACATTCCGCGGACCGAGGAGGATGTTTTCACCAATCCGCTGAAGATCATGCCAGCGTGGCTGATGTTCGCGGAGTTCATGCGCTTCGTGGACGCGCCGCAGCCCGCGCCGCTGACGGCTTCGGCGCAACACGGGAAGGAACTGTTCAGCAAGATCGGCTGCGCGTTCTGCCATACGCCGTCCTTCCAGACGCGGGGCACGGCGAATCCCACAAGCGAGCACGAAGAAATCGGTCCGCATTCGGTGGCACTTGCGCGGGCAGACGGTGAATCTTGTACTCGGACCTGCTGGTTCACCACATGGGCGCGACGCTGGCGGACAACATCGTGCAGGGAAACGCGGGACCCGACGAATTCCGCACAACGCCGCTGTGGGGACTCGGGCAACGCTTGTTCTTCCTGCACGACGGACGGACGAGCGACCTGAAAGTGGCAATCCAAGACCATTTCTCACACCGGTTCTCCGACGGAGGGGACAATCCGTCGAAAGATGCGCGTTCGTTTTCCTACGGGCCTTCCGAAGCGAATACGGTAGTGGATCGCTTCAACGGTTTGTCCGAGAGCGAGAAGCAGGCGATTCTCGACTTCCTGAGGTCACTGTAGAGGATGGGGCGAGCCATGAGAAGGATCCTTTGCGTGCTGGTGGTGATGTTGCTGGGAGTTGGCGCGAGGGCGGATGGCGATCCGTTTGCCGGCAAGTGGCGTCTTGACGTGCAGCAATCCAGCTATCCGGGCGGTACTTGTCCGGTCAGCATGACCATCGAAATGGAATCCGTTGGAGCTGGGGTGCATTATCGTTCCGACGCGATCTACGGGAACGGACGCGAGGTACAAGCCGAATACACCGCCAACTATGAGGGTAACCAGGCGGTGGTCATGGGCGCGCGGGGGCTGATGCTGCCAGTGTTCCTGAAGCGCCTAAACGCACACACGGTAGTGGCTTCCTACACCAAAGATCTAGTGGTGGTGGCCACGAGCCGGAGGGTGATCTCGGACGACGCCAGCACCATGACGATTACTACGGATTCGAAGGATCCGTCGGGGAAGAGTGTCCGAACGATCGGAGTCTTTGTCCGGCAATAGTGTTGCGGGAAGGCGCGCGAGGCGAGGAAAACTGCCGGCGCCCTGGACCTGGTCAGGACGCCGGCCGGGGATCGAAAATCAATCAAGGGATGCGGAGTTGCATACCAGGCTTGATCTTATCCGGATCGGAGAGCTGATCCTTGTTGGCATCGAAGATCTTGCGGTACTGATTGGCATCGCCATAAAAATGATGGCTGATCTTGGAGAGGTTGTCGCCGGCCTGCACGGTATAGGTGCGGGCGGAGACGGTGGAGTCGGAAGCACCCGCGGCGGCGGCAGCGGCGGCTGGAGCCTGAATGTCGGCGATAAGATCGGAATAGTTGGGATCGACAAGCTTAATCTGGTCCCAGACACGATTCTTGATGTCGGATGAGGGGGCGGAAGCGTGAATGAAGAGCTTATCGCCTAGCATGTTGAGATTCTCCAACTGCACGTTTTGACCCTGCATGAAATTCAGCACGGGTTGATACTTCAGTTTCAATTCCTCGAATTTATCGGCCATGGATTTTTTCCTTCTTTCGCTGTTTGTTGTTCCGGGCTTATCGGTTGTGAACTACCGATGCAATGCGCGGCGATGCCAGGGTGGGTGCGAAAAACGTACCATGCCGAGGAGCTTCAGACAAGCAGTGCTGAAAGTGAAACCAAGAAGACGCAAGGAAGCAAGGAAGCAAGGAAGGCTAGAACTCCGATCCGCGTCGAAGGGAAGAACAGCGATCAGGCGTGAAGGATGTTGGTGCGGGGAGACGATTTGTGGCGGGCGTCTCGAGCGGCCCACCACTTGCGCCATGAGTCTGCGTTATTGCCTAAAGGCTGACCGGTAATGAGGCGAAGGGCGCCAAAGACATAGCCGCGGGTGGCGGAGTCCAGAGAATCGTCATCGAAAAGATTGAGCAAGCTGGGAACGGCAGCGAGGCGCTGCCGGGGCGTGAGCATGCCGGCCTGCGCGAGATTGCAGGCAGCGCGCTGGCGGATGCGAGGAGAAGGATCGTGAGCAAAGCGGTCGAGGAGCGGATCCACGACGGCATCGGTGCCGAGAATGGAAAGAGCTTCCACAGTCCAGTAACGGGTGTCTTCATCGCGATCGTGCAGGTGGGAGAGCAACTGAGCGAGCACGATTTTAGGTTGGACGCCGCGATTTCCGAGAGCGCCGAGCCGCCAGAGAGCCCAAGGACGCTGAGCGGGATCACGGTGAATTTCCTTCACGAGGAGCGCGATGCTGGCCGGCGATTTGTCGAGGTCGTTGGCGGCCAGATCGATTTCCAGGGCGGAAGCGCGCACGTCGAGATTGCCGGAGTTGAGGGCGACGCGGGTGAGGTCAAAAAGGAGATCGGTGTTGCGAAGATGACCGCGCCAGAGGTCGACATTCTTGGAGATCAGGTCGACAGAAGAAAGATCGCGGCGAATGGCGGCGGCGAGGAGGCGCTCAGCCTGGTCCTGGGGCGACAGGAGATTGATGGCGGCGGCGTCGATGCCGGCATCCGGTGCGGAAAGGGCGTCGATGGAGGCGGCTTGCACGGACGCTGAGGAATTCCAAGGGGTGTTGGCGTGGAGACGGGCGGCATGGAAGCCGGCCAAAGTGGAAAAGGCAGCGAGGGCGAAGAAATGCCAGGAATAGCGGCGAGCGGAGGCCCACAAAGACCGCCGGTGCGGCGCCGTCGGCCGATTGGAGAGCGGTGATTGGTGTGGGATGGACATACGCTGTGCCTGAATCCAAATTATTGGGAGGGGGAGAAGGCAACAATGGTACGGGGGGCCAGCAAAGCAATGGTACGTAGCTAAGGGTTGTAGAATGCTGGTGTTGCGGGGAAAGGGGCAGGTACACGGCAAAAAATCCCGGTCGTCGGAACAGGGGAAGAATCGACGCTGAAAGCGGATGGAGTGGGCTTCACGGAGGCAGCTAGGGTGACAGGGAGTTGGAGCGAGGCAGGGAGCGGAGGAGACCGAGAAGCGAAGGTGAGAGGACTATTCGGCGGCGCCGAGGGGAAGAAAGTATTGAGTGCCCTTGACGGGATCCTGGAGACGTCGGAGGAGTTGCTGGAGGTCGGCGCTGCGCTCGACGAAGTCGATTTCCGAGGTGTTGATGACGAGAAGGTCGGAAGCAGCATAGCGGAAGAAAAAGTGCTCGTAGGCGCGGGCGACTTCCTCGACGTATTCCTCGGAAATCTGGGTTTCGTCGCGCGAAGCTTTCTTGGCGATGCGAGCGCGGAGAACTTCGGGCTTGGCCTGGAGATAAATGACCAGATCGGGCGGAGGAAGCGCCGCGGCGAGGGCTTCATAGTAGCGCTCGTAGAGCTTGAGCTCTTCGTCATTGAGGTTGAGGTTGGCGAAGATACGATCCTTTTCCATCAGGAAATCGGAGAGCACCGGACCGGGAGCTTCGATGGCGAGGGCTTCGCGGAGGCGCTTCTGG
The DNA here is from genome assembly GCA_963819745.1 of uncultured Acidobacteriota bacterium. Classification (GTDB taxonomy): domain Bacteria; phylum Acidobacteriota; class Terriglobia; order Acidiferrales; family UBA7541; genus Acidiferrum. The sequence goes on from CAWFXG010000020.1 coordinate 154,030, forward strand.
CGTTCGATGAGGAAATACATCTGGGCGCGGAAAGCGGAGCCGGGTTTTTCCTTGTAGAAGTCGGCGAGGAAGGGATTGTCCTCGCAATCGTAAACACGGCGGGCGTGCAGGCGCTCCTCGAGAACTTTGGCGAGAGTGGTCTTGCCGACGCGCAAGGGGCCTTCAATGACGATGAAGCGCGGAGCCTGAGGGCCACGAGTGGGAAGGGGAGCGCGTTTGGCGGAAGATTCGGACATTGATTTTGATGAGTTCAAGAGTCACCCGGCGAGCGGCTCGAAGAGCGGCGGGCTGGTGAAGCTCGATGGGCGGATTATAGCAAGAGTGATTCGCGCGAGGGAGGAGGCGAGGAGGAAGGTGCCGAACCTGCAAAGAGCGGAAAAGTCGGGGAAGATTGCGCGCATCGCGGAGAAGACGAAATTTGCGACAGACGGTGGGTAGTACGAGAGTGCCAGAACGAAGTGTCCACAGAGAAGTACCAGACAGAATGAGACGAAGCGCCTAGTGCCAGGAGGGGAGCGAGACCGTAAAGTTCAGGATGTCGCGAGCGGGGAAAAACTCGCAGGGCTTGCGGCACCTGAGGTGCGAAAATGCTGTTGGAAGCGATCTTACTGCTGTGCCCCATTCCGCAGATTGGGAGCACGGAAAAGGCGGCCGCGGAGATTGCCGTGGCAGCCGTCAAGGATTCAACGAAAAGTTCCTCCCCCTCACAGCCGGAGCTGAATGCGCCGGCTGCCAAGGTAAAAACAGACGCAGAAGTTGCGGACGATGCTGGGTTGAATCTGGGTGCTCCGACGTTTGCAGCGCCGTCGGGTGTTACCGCAACACCGGCAGCGCCGATCGAACCGGGCGTGAAGCCCGGAGCACCGGTGTCTGCTTTCGGCGTCGTGAAGCCGCCTTCGGCAGGCGGGTACGAGACACCAGGGCAGAAAAAGATATGGTACGCGCTGATGGCGGCCGGACATGGAGCCGCGGTGTTCGACGCGTGGTCGACGCGACGGGCGGTATCCAGCGGGTACGCGTCGGAAGCCAATCCGCTGCTGCGTCCGTTTTCGCATTCGCCGGCAATGTACGCGGCGACGCAGGTGAGTCCGCTGGTGATGGATTTGGTGGCGAAAAAGATGATGACCAGCCGCTTCGGGCTGTTGCGGAAAACGTGGTGGATACCGCAAGCGGCGGGATCGGGCTTATCGGTGGCGGCGGGAATTCACAACATGGGACTGGTGCCGAACTGAGTTAGCGGCACAAGGAAATGAAAACGGGGAGTGAAGCGATGCGCTTCTCTCCCCGTTTGTGTTTACAGGCGGACTAGAAGTCGATGCGGAAACCGACCTGGATACCACGAGAACCCTGGTTGCGGTCGGCGGGAACGAGTTGGGTGTTGATGACGCCGAAAGTCGCTGGATTGGTGGCGTCCAGGCTGGGATCGAGGAAATTGGGGTGGTTGAAGATGTTAAACATGTCGAAGGAAAGCTCGGCACGGACGCGTTCGGTGATGTGCGTGGTCTTGCCGACGCGCATGTCCAGGTTCCAGAATCCCAGGCCACGGACAGGATTGTCGCGGCCGTCGTTGGTGTCGGTGGAAATAAGAGCAGGGCGGAAATTGTTTAGTGCCGCGGATGGATCGCGGAACAGGTTCAGCCCCGTGCCCTGGCTGGCAGGATCGCCGGAGGTGCCTACACCGTTGCTTCCGGCGACGCCGCCGTGAAGACCGGAGCCAAGGTTGCCGGTAGGAGCGAGAGCGATTTCTCCGGCGTTGGTTCCGAAAATGAGGCCACCGCCGAAGGACTGACCGCTGATGCTGACCAGTTCAGGCACGCCGCTGCTGCGACGGAAGATTCCCGCGGTGTACCAGCCGCCGATGATGCGATTGACGGCGCCATGGCTGCTCTGGAAGCGCCCCTTACCAAAGGGGAGCTCGTAGTTGAAGATGGCATTGAAAACGCTGGGCCGGTCAAAGAAAGACGGGCCGTAGTCGAGATGCGGATTGAAGCTGGAGGAGTAGTAGCGGGCGTCGTTCTGTACGGCGCCGACGGTATCCAGCGACTTCGAATAGGTGTAGTTGAAATCGAAGAGGAAGCCCTTCCAACCGTTGTTGCGCACGGAAAGGACCAAAGCATTGTAGTTGGAGCTGTCGCGACTGGTGCGTTCGAAGAGCTCCAGCACTTGGGTGTTGTTGAAAGTAGGGAGCCCTTTCACGAAGCCACGGTAGATATCCATGTTCAGGAACAGGCTGGAAAGGTTGTCGTTGGCGAAAGCAGAGCTATTGCCGGCCACCAGGCATGCCGTGGAACTGATGGTGGTACCGCCAGGGCCGCAGCCGACGCCCATACCCGGCAAGAGATTCTCGAACCAGGGTTGAGCAGCCGGGGTCTGACCGTTGCGAATAGCGGTAGCTACCGCGTCAAACGCTTGCGAGAAGATCTGGCCGGAAGCGTTGTCCTTGAACATGTAGGGAGCGGAGTTGAAATTGACGCTAGCAGCAAGATGCCGGGCGAAGCGTCCGACATAGCCAGCCTCAAAAATCATCTGGCCGGGCAAGCTGCGCTGGATGGTGAGGTCGACCATGTGGCTGCGGCCGACCTGGAAGTTAGGATCGTTCTGGAAGCTTAGGGTTTCGCTGAGCCCTTGAGCGGGGACGATAGGAGATGTGGACGCGCCGAAAGCTGGAATGGGGATCTGGCCATCGACGCCGACGCGGAAGATGGAACCTCCAGCGGTGGCATCGACGCCGCAGCCCGCGCCGCCGGTTCCCGAGGCAGTGCAAGAGGGCGCCTGAATGTTAATGGTTTGGGCGAAACCGACGCCAAGCATGGGAATGATGACGCTCTGCACGGTGTTGACGCGGTCGTAAGCGATGCCGTAGCCGCCGCGAATGACGGTCTTGCGATCGCCAAACAACTTGCCCATGAAGCCGTTGGAGAAATCGGGGTTCCAGGCAGCGGATACGCGAGGAGCGACGTTGCCAAAGTCAACATTGAAGGCGTCGGACCGGCCGCTGTCCTTGATGGGCAGATAAGAAAGGGTTGGGCTAAAGAATTGGCCGTTTTCAGCGGCGGTCTGCTTGGTTTTGAGGTAGTCGAAGGCATTGATGATGGAATCGCCGTTATCGTGATTGGCGATGAGGGTCTGCTGAAAACTCTGCTCATGCGGTGTGGTTTGCCAGCCGTATCCCAAGCCGTAGGTAAGAGTGAAGGAGCGAGTCATACGCCAGGTGTCCTGGACAAAGAAGTTGTAGGAGCGAAGGGTGGTCTTGGCAATCAAGCTTGCGCCGAGAGGCTTAGGCTGAAGATTACCGTCGCGGACGGCCAAGATACCCACGTTGTTAATAAGACCGAGGGAAGCAGCGTAGAGGCGGTCCCAACGTTGAGCATCGCCGGTGGAAAGCCCGGCCGGCCGGTTGGCGTCTGGAACCGAAAAACCAAGGACGTCGGCGTCGAGGGTGGCCACGAGGGAGTTGAGGGAACCAATCACCTTGTCATCGCGATCGTGAATGGTCGGCAGCCAGCGAATATCCGCGCCAGCCACGACAGTGTGCTTTCCCTTGATCCAGTTCAGAGTGTAAGCGTACTGCTTGTTGCTGTCGTAGATGGCCTGGTGGCGGGCGCGCTGAGTGTCTACGTCGATGACGGAGTCAATGAGGCCTGTTTGGCCGAGGCCCGGAGCCAAAGCGATGAAGCCGTCGGGCGAATCGGTGCCGGGCAAGGCCAACTGCGTGGCGGAAGCGCTGGGTTTGACGACGACGAAATCCTGGCGGCTGCGAATCCAGCCGACGCGGAAGTTACTGGAGAGCGTGGTGCTATGCTGCCAGTCGAGGCCGGTGATAAAGCCATCGCCGCGAATATTGGAACCGCTGGTGTTTACGGGGGTTCCGCTGCGAAGGTCGATCTGACCGGCGGCGGAGCCATTGGCATTGAGGGTGAGGTCGCGATGGTAGAGGTAGCGGCCGAAGAATTTAACCTTGTCAGTGAAGTTGTGATCGAGGCGGAAATTAATGCTGTCGTCCTTGAGGGGCTCCGCCACGCTGGCGCGGAGACCAATGGTGTTCACGCCGTCGCCGAGAGTGGCATCGTTGCCTTCCGGCATCAATTTCCAAAGATCCTGGACGGTAGGGCTGATGCCGATACCGCGCGGGTCGCAGGCCAGTCCGCCGGTGGGGCCACAGGCAGTAGATGTCGCGAGGTTATACGGGACTCCGTTAAAGGTGAGGATTCCCGCGCGCAGGGTGTCGGAGGGCACAATGCGGGTAATCCCAACGGATTGCGGAAAGCGGCGAACTTCATAGTTGACGAAGAAGAAGGTTTTATCTCGGCGGATCGGACCACCGAAAGCGAAACCGGCGCGATTGTCGTGCTGCGGGCTTTTCCTGGTGAAGGAAGTACCAGCGTCGGAGTCGGGAGTATGGCCGTTATCCCAACTGTTGGCATTGAGCGCGGAATTCTGGTGGAACCAGTACGCTGAGCCGTGGAACGCGTTGCCACCCGATTTGCTGATGAGGTTGATCTGGCCGCCGGAGGCGCGGCCGAAGCTGGCGTTGTTGTTGGTGACGCCGACGCGAAACTCTTCGATGCTCTCGACACCGATGGGAACAATGGGAACCTGATTGCCGCCACCGGCGATGACGTTGTCGGTGATGTCGATGCCGTCGAGGTTGAAAGCGTTCTGATCGCTGCGCGCGCCGGCTACGGTGCCGCCACTGTCGCCGAAGCCGCCGCCATTGGAGGTCTCATACGGCGTGGATCCCGGCTGGAGGGTAAGCAGCTCGCGGGAATCGCGTTGCAGGGTGGGGAGATGCATGAGGGTGGTGCCGCCGACAACGCTGCCGACGACGGCGTCGGTGGTTTGCAACTCGGCGTTGGATTGCGCGGATACTTCGATGATTTCCTTGCTGGCGCTGACTTCGAGCTTAACGTCGTAGGTGTAACTCTTGGTGACGTCGAGCTGGATATTGGTGAAAGTGTAGGTGGCGAAGCCGGGTTGAGAAATCTTGAGGGTGTACAAGCCTGGAGAAATGCTGGGTAAGGCGTACTGGCCGGACGAGTTGGTGGTAACCGACTTGAGCTCGCCGGTGGCGGTGTTGGTGAGATCGACCTTGGCGTTGGGTACGACAGCGCCGGCGGGGTCAGTGACGGTACCGAGGACGATGGCGGTGTTGGCGGTCTGCGCCATGGCAGGCGCGGACCAGGGAACCGCAAAGAGCAGGAGCACAGCAAGAGCCAATCGAGAAAAGAGTTTCATATTCATCTCCACAGGCAGAATCGAATTGGGCATGAAGCGTTGCGGGTCTTGACGTTGGCAGCACGCGCAGACCAAGGCTCGGGGGTGGCTGAACGAGCCTCGGCCGACTGACATCTCACGAAAGAAAGGAGGCCCCTCCGCAGGAGGGAAAAGCGGTGCTGAACCACTCGTAGACCCCACTCGTTTGAAACTTGTTGGGGCGGATATATAGCGGATGGCGAGGCAATGTCAACGTTTATTTCATTGCATCGAAATTTTGAAACAGACGTTGAGTTCGGGTTACGTAGCGCCGGAGGTCTTTTCCGGAATGCAGCCAAACGGGTAAGGCCGTAGTTACTTAGACTTATGTTGATCGAACCAGCCAGCTACATAGAGCATTTTGGTGATGTGATGGCTGGGGCGGCGGCCTATACCGTGCGGTTCGTCCGGGACACGGACTAGTACGGTGTCCTGGTTGAGGAGCTTGAGGGCGGTATAGAACTGCTCGGCCTCCGAGATAGGAGTGCGATAGTCGGCTTCGCCGGTCATCACCAAAGTGGGGGTTTTCACCTTCGCAACCTGATCCGTCAACGAACGTTTCATGTACTGGTCGGTGTTATCCCAAGGGTTGCCGGGGAACCAGTACTTGATGACGAAAGGGATATCGGAGGTCAGAACGAAGCTGTACCAGTTGATGACCGGGTAGAGCGCGGCGGCGGCGCGGAACCGGTCGGTGTGCTCGATGGTCCAGCAGGTGAGCACGCCGCCGCCACTGCCACCGCTGACGAAGAGATTGTTGGTATCCACGTAGCCCTTGGCGACAACCGCATCCACGCCGCTGTTGAGGTCGTCGAAATCATCACCAGGATAAGCGTGGTGGATCAGGTTGGCGAATTCCTCGCCGTAAGAAGTGCTGCCGCGGGGATTGGTGTAGAGAACCACATATCCCGCAGAGGCCCAGACCTGTTTTTCGAGGTCGAAGCGATCGCCATAGTCGGTAAAGGGTCCGCCATGAATTTCCAGGATGAGCGGATACTTTTTGGAAGGATCGAAGCCGGGAGGCTGGACGATCCAGCCCTGAATCTTGCGCTTGTCCTTGGAAGACTCATACCAAATCTCTTCGACATGACCGGGAGCTTTTTGGGACAGGAGCTCTTGATTGACCGAAGTGAGGGTGCGGACGGCGGTGCCGGAACTGAGCACGGCGATGTCACCGGGATTGTCGGTGCGGCCGAAAGTAAATGCCACGGTGGCATTGCGGGAGACGGAGAAAGAGCCTCCGCCGTAAGTGCTGAGCGCGGAGGCTACATGGTCGACGAGTTTTTTGCAGGCGCCATCGGTAGAGCAGAAACCGACCTCGGTATCGCCTTGATCGTCGTAGGAGAAATAGACGCCGCTATTGTCGGAGGCCCAGACGGGATCGTGAGCATCGCGATCCAGCTTGTCAGAGAGCACGTGAGAGCCCGAGCCGTCGCGATTCATCAGGTATAGGTGGGTGGTCTGGTGGCCCTGGTAGCGGTCATCGAAGCCGGTGTAAGCGATCCATTTGCCGCTGGGGGAGATAGCGGGCGAATCGTCCGGACCCTTCCGGTTGGTCAGGGCGCGAAGAGAGCCATCGGCGACGCCGAATTCGTAAACCTCGCTGTCGAAATATTCGTGGTCGGATTCGGGGTGCCGGTTGGCGGAGACCAGCAGGTATTTGCCGTCGGGAGTCCAGACGGGGTGATTGGCAACCAGTTCGTTGCCACCATTGGGAAAATCTCCGTTGCTGATCTGGCGAGCGGCGCCGCCATCCGCGGAAACGACAAAGAGCTGGCGGTAGCCAGGCTTGAGGTAGCCAGCGCCGTTGAAGCGATAGACGAGGCGGTTATACGCCGTCGCTGGATCGGCCCACTTGGCGCCGGTTGGAGGGGTGGGAAGATCGGCCAGATGAGGGCCCTTGCCGACAACGAGCGCGGTGAAAGAAATCATCTTGCCGTCGGGAGACCAGGAAATAGCATCGGGCGGTTCATCCAGATTGGTGATACGAGCGGTCTGGCCGGTGTCCATCCAGCGGACATACAACTCCGTTTTGCCATCGGCGTCGGAGAGATAGGCGATACGGCCGCCGTCGGGCGACCAGCGCGGGGAAGAATCGGAACGGTTACCGGTAGTAAGCGGGCGATGATCGGTGCCGTCGGAAGTGATCGTCCAGAGATTCGAGTAGCGACGGTCGGACATGGGATCAGCGAAGCGGCGGACGTAGACGATTCTCTTGCCATCGGGCGAGATCTGGGGATCGGCAGCCGTCTGGAGCTGGAATTCATCCATTGCGGCAAGCTTATGGGCGGAATCTTGCGCGAGGAGCGGCGCGGAAAAGAGAAAACAGAACAAAGCTGCGGCGGTGAGCCGGAGGATCAACCGAGAAGTCATGGGCAAAGTCTCCTTGCAGGCGGGGAGTAAACAACGAGAGTAGGCGCGTGTCAAGAAACTTGGCGTAAGGATGGGGAAAAAAGTTTGCCATTGGCGAGAACAAGGCGAGGAATTCCGCATCGTGGGATGCGGCCAGGAGTACTTGCGGCGCGCAAACTGTAGTTTGTATTCTTGCCTTATGGAAAAGATGAAACCAGTCGAACCGATTCTCGTCGCCGAATTGTTCCCGGAACTGCGGGAGCGCTTGCTGGGGGTACTGAGGGGACTGAGCGACGAAGAATGGTCGCGGCCAACGGCTGCCGGAAAGTGGGATGTGCAGGCTGTGGCGCTGCACCTGCTTGCCGTGGACATCGGGAATTTGTCGCGGCGAAGAGATGCGTTTACGCCGCGAGGGAAGGGTCCGGAAAGCTGGGAGGAACTGGTGGCCTTCCTCAACGAACTGAACGCGACGTGGGTGACCGCAGGCCGCCGGATGAGCCCGCGGGTGTTGTGCGATCTGTCGGAACATGTAGGGCCGCAGATGGATGAATATTTTCAATCACTGGATCCGTTTGCGATGGGCGGCGCGGTAAGTTGGGCGGGACCGCAAGCGGCACCGGTGTGGCTGGACATAGCGCGGGAATATACGGAGCGATGGCACCATCAACAGCAGATCCGCGACGCGACGGACCGCGAAGGATTGTATGAAGCGCGGCTGTTCCGGCCGGTGATCGACGCGTTCCTGCGCGGGCTGCCGCATGCGTTTCGCGAAGTACAGCAGGTGGCGGGAACCTGCGTGCAAGTGACGATGACTGGGATACCCGATGGCGAATGGTTGCTCAGGCGGGGGCACAACGAATGGGAACTTCATGAGGGGCGCGCGAAGGCGCCGGCGGCAAGCGTGACTTTGGACGCGAAGGATGCGTGGAAGATTTTCACGCGTGGACTGCGCGGCGATAAAGCGTTGCAGCGAACGGCGATTGAGGGGGACCGGGAGCTGGGGGCGAAGGTGGCCAGCATGGTTTCGGTGATCGCATAGAGCGCTACGGAGATGGCGGTATTGCCCGGAACGTGCGCAAGCGCATAATGGGAGGGCAAATTCACGAGTGCAGGAGCGCAAGATGGCCGCCGCAAGAAAATTGACAGAGGAAGAAGTGCAGGAGCGCTTGCGAGGCGCGAGCGGGTGGAGGGTGGAGAACGGCAAGCTGCACCGGGCGTTTGAGTGCAAGGACTTTGTGGCGGCGTTCGGCAACATGACGCGCGTGGCACTGGTGGCGGAGGCGATGAATCATCACCCGGAATGGTTCAACGTGTGGAACAAGGTGGTCGTTGACTTGAATACCCACAGCGTGAAGGGCATCAGCAACCTGGACTTCGAGCTGGCCGGAAAGATCGACGAGATATTCAAGGCGTAGACGGGCGAGACGCAGGGGTCCGGCAGGAAACGCCGCAAATACCTCAACTCACCGACGAGCAATTCTGAGATAACTTCTAATTCATGCAAGGCGCCCACTACCGGCCAGCGATTCTGCGCGCGCGCTGGAGTGTTATTGCGCGATGGGCGCTCGGGCTGGCCATTCTTGTAGCGCTGGTGCGATTCCTGCCGCTCGCGCCTTTGCGGCACGCCGTTTCGCGGGTTTCGGCAGAGCGTTTTGCGGCGCTGCTGGCCGGATATCTACTGGCACACGCATTGGGAGTGGCGAAATGGCGAATGGTGGTTAACGCAGCCGGGGCCGGATTGGATGTGCGGACGAGCGCGCGATGCTACGGAGGAGGATTGTTCGGGACATTGTTCCTGCCGTCGATCGTGGGCGGGGACGTGGTGAGACTGGCGGTGGGTTTGCGACGCAGCGCGAAGCCAGCAGCGGTCATCGCGGGAAATGTAGTAGACCGGTGCCTGGATGTAACAGCACAAGTGGGCTTAGTGATCGCGGGATTGGCGATGCTGCCCGAAGCACTGCCGGAAGACGTGAAGGCTCGAGGTGAGAAAGCCCTCATCATCGGAATGGGAGCGGCGGTGGCGGTGGTAGCAGTGCTGTTGCTGCTGCGAAAGAGAATATTGAGAGGCCGTTCGGTACGTTTCCGCCGGCGGCTGGCGAGATTGCGGCACGCGTTTGGGGAAGTGTCGAGCCGACCGCAGGCGCTCATCCTGGGCTGGTTGGCCGGGACGGGGATTCAACTGACATTCCTGTTGTTGACGGCACGACTGGCGATGTATTGCGGGCTAATTTTGCCGGTTCGAGCCTGGTTGTTTGCGTGGCCACTGGCAAAGCTGGCAGCGGTTCTTCCGATCACGCAAGGAGGAATGGGAGTGAGAGAGGCAGCGCTGGTGGCGTTGTTGAAGCCGTTCGGCGGAGCGCCCACGTTGGTGCTGGCCACCGGACTAATTTGGGAAGGGATTATCATTGCGGGAGGATTGTTGGCAGGTGCGATTGCACTTGGGCTAGGACGTTTCGATGTGGAACGGTAAGAACTACGACTGATCTCCGGATGCACTCTTCGTTTTGCGATGCGCTCGACTCCGTGAAAATAGACGGAGCGCCCCTTGCAAGCCTAATTCTGACTAAAAGACGATCTATTCCATTTTGGCGTGTGCTTGGCGCTGGAACACCACTGGTGTGAACAGCGCAGCTTCAGACGGCGAGTACTTTAGCGGGAACCAATCAAGAAAAGTGGGCAAAGTGCCGAGAGTGGTTGAAGAGATCGGTAGACGGCGGGACTGGATAGGTGTGCGAAGGAGCGCGGGACTTGGCCTAGCTTGTGCAAGGGGGAAGTGCGCATTGGAATTGCCACAGATCTTGAACGGCCACGAAAAAGGGCACGAACATGATGCATCGGAAACTGCGGGTGCTATTGGCGGAAGAGAGTACGGGAATGAGCGCGGAGATTTTGCGATCGATATTCGAAGAGGGCGGCGGCGAGTTGCAGTTAACGATTGCATCGACGCTAGCGACGCTGATCCCCAGCGTAAAGGTGGCGGATCCCGAAATTATTTTACTGGATTTGGCGGTCGGGATGAGGGATCCCATGGACGCCGTGCACTTGGTGCACCGGTCGGCGCCGGGAGTTCCGCTGGTGGTTCTGGCCGACCCGAACCAGAAGCAATACGCGGCGCAAAGCCTGAGTGAAGGAGCGATGGACTACATCCTGAAGGGCTTCATGGACTCGCGAACGCTGGACCGGGTACTGCGCGGCGCGCTGGAACGGAACACCTTCGAAGGACTGGCGGACTTGCTGAGGGATCCGGTTACCGGGCTGTATGCGCGAGACGGCCTGTTGACGCTGGGAACGCGGTGCCAGGAAGAAGCGCAGCGTACGGGCGGCAAATTGGCGTTATTGTGCGCTTTGTTTGAAAACCTGGGGACATTGCGGGCGGGATTCGGGCCGGGAGCGGGAGATCAGGCGCTGCGGGACGTGTCGGGAATTCTGATAGGTATCTGCCGGCGGAGCGACGTGATCGCGCGGCTGGGCGACTCGCAATTCGCAATTCTGGCGGTGGATGCCGACGGGCCCACGGTCGGCCTGCTGCGGCACCGACTGGAAAGCACCCTGGAGCAGCACAATCGGTCTCGCTCGCCCTGGGGACCGATCGAGATGCGTTCGGCGGTCGGATTGTGGAGCGGGAAACCCCCCAAACCATTCGGCGAGTTTCTCGATGAGGTGGAAACGGAGTTGCGTTCCGGGGCGCATTTGCTGGAACTGTCGGGAACGCCAACCAGCGCAGCTTCCGGAGGGTAACGATGCAGCTCCTGAGCCGCAGGCTAGTGAGGAACGGGGCCGCCCGGTGTTTGGTGGCGATGGGGATTCTGGTGTTCAGCAGCGGCCTGGGGGTAACCGCGGAGCCAGGCAAGTACTTGAATGCGCCCGGAGCCACGATCCGGTCCAGCGATCCGCAGATGCGCATTCTGGCGTGGGGCTGTGGCGCGCTGATTCTTCTGTTGGGAGTGGCGGGGACGGCGTTGCTCATCCGGGAGACCCGAACGCGATCGCGAATCGAGAACGGGTTACGCGTCGCCAAAGACTTGCTGGGACCTGCACCGGAATGGCAGGCGCGTCCGCGGGTAGATATCGTGGCGGAGCTGCAGGAACAGATCTATTTACGGCAAAGTCGAGAGGATCAATTGTGGGATCGCTGCGAAGATCTGGAGCGGCAAGTAGCGGAGAGCGCGCGAGAGCTGAAACGAGTCAACGAAGAGGCGGAAAGTTTCCGATATTCGATCTCGCATGAATTGCGGGCACCGCTGCGGCATGTCGAAGGATTCGCGCAGATTCTGATGCAAGACCATGGCCCGCAATTGCCGTACGAGGCACAGCAAAATCTGCGCCGGGTACTGGAAGGAGCGGCGCGCCTGGGAGCGATGCTGGAGGATTTGTTGGAGCTTTTCCGGATCGGCAATCAGAGTTTGCAGCCGAAACGCTGCTCGCTGCAGGTGCTGGCGGAAGAAGCTCGAGCCGACGCGGAAAAGGAAGGGCAAGGGCGAGAAATCGACTGGCACATTTATTCCTTGCCGGAAGTCATGGGAGATCCGGAACTGCTGCGGATGGCTCTGTTCCAGCTGTTTTCAAATGCAGTGAAATTTACACGAGATTGCCGAACACCGGTCATCGAAGCCGGAAGCCTGACGGACGGAGAATGGAACGTGATCTTCGTTCGCGACAATGGAACGGGATTTGACTCACGATACGGGGACAAACTTTTCGGGGCCTTCCAACGGCTCCATCGCGACGCGGACTATGAAGGAAAAGGCATCGGACTGGCGCTGGTGCGCCGGCTCATTCACAGACACGGAGGAGAAGTGTGGGCGGAAGCCAAGCCCGGCTGTGGAGCAATTTTCTATATACGCCTCCCGGTTGTGTCATCGGGAGCTCGCGGCAAGGGCAAGTCGATTGGAACAGTGGCGTGAGACCTGGGTTCCCGCTGAGGCCGGATTGAGGGCCTAGCAGGCATGGACACCTTCGAAAACAGCAGCTCCGCGCATCCATCCGAAGAAGCCGGAGGCGTCTTGCACTAGCCGCGCGGACACTGTTCGTCCTTGCCTGATCCTGCCCGCCGCAAGTCCGTCGACGAGACACCCACTCGCATCGCTCGCTCTATACTATCGGCGGAGCTTCCCGCGATGAGCATCGTTGACTGGAACTGGGCAGGAATCCGCGTACTGACATTCGATTGCTATGGGACTTTGATTGATTGGGAATCGGGAATCCTGCGGGTCCTGGAGCCGTGGGCGGCGACGAACGGCGTTTTGACTCGCGGGGACGAATTGCTCGCAGCGTTTGGAATGGCGGAAAGCTCAGCGCAGGCTGCCAATCCCAAGCTGCCGTACCGCGCAATCCTGCGGCAGGCAATGGCAGGCATCGCGAAGAGTTTCGGAAAGACAGTCAGGCGCAACGATGAGGAAGCGCTCGCGGCATCGGTCGGCGATTGGCCCGCTTTCCGGGATACGGCAGTTTCGCTGCAAGCATTGCAGACGTGGCAGAAGCTCATGGTGGTGTCGAACGTTGATGAACAATCGTTCCAGCGCACGGCAAGCAAACTGGGCGTCGTACTGGATGGATTGGTGACCGCCGAGGAAGTCGGAGCGTATAAGCCGGACCGGCGAATGTTTGAGAAGGCGATGGCGCGAGCTGCAGGATGGGGTGTGAAGAAAGGCGAGATCGTGCATGTCGCGCAGAGCTTGTATCACGATGTGGAGCCGGCGAAGGAACTGGGCCTGCGCACGGTATGGGTGGATCGCAGGGGAGGGAAGAGCGGAGGCGCCACACCGGTGGCGGGGAAGAATGCGAAACCAGACCTGCGTGTCGGTTCGTTGGCGGAGTTGGTGGAAATACAGCGGGCGGCACGTTCCGCCTAGCAAGAGCCCACGCCGCCTCTTTCGAAAGACCTGTACGCTCGGACAGGTTGAGGTGAAAGCACAGGGCCATGCCTGCAGGTCGTTTCGCGGGATTCTACGGCTACACTGGTGATGCGACAGTCCGTTTTTCCGCGGGCTTGCGGACGACTATTCTCGGAAATGGCTCGGACGGAGATGACCAGGCGCGGTTCCATATTCGGATTGCTTTCCTTCGCAGTGCTTCTCGCCGCCGTACCAGGCACTTTCGGCCAAAGCCGCGGAGCGAAGCCCCCCGGCATTCTGCTTGGGGTGGTCATTGGGCCGGACGACAAGCCAGTCGCCGGGGCCACCGTGACCTACCAGTCTTCCGGGGGAGAAGCGCCGCATATCGTGCACACCGACGCGCGCGGCCATTTCTCCATTCCAAAATTGCGTGTGGATAACTACGATGTGCGTGCGTCCGGAAAAGGCGTTTTCAGTGAGTGGGAAAAGAACGTATTCGTGAAACCCGGTGAATCCCGCTTCGTCACGCTAAGAATGATCTACGCGAAGGAAGTTCCGAAGGCTTACGTCGCGACCGACACGTACCACTGAGCCCGCGCCGGCGGTTGAATTCACTTCGTCAGCAAGCGCTGCAGATCGTCCAAATCAGTGATGTTGACGTCGGAAATGACACAGACCTCCATTCCCCCTTGCGCCAATCGATCCAGTCGTAGCCGAGCTGTGCCCCGCGTTGCACCGGTGAGTCCTGTTCGTTGGTAGGCCACAGGAACACGTTGATCAGGTGTTTCTTGCGCGCGTATACCAGCACGGCCACGGTGCGGCCGTGAATAAAGTCCAGGCGTCCGCCCTTCAGCAGGATGCCCTCCGCCGCGAAATCGGCTACGGGAGGAGAAAAATCCACTTTGCCATTGAACCAGGGCTTCACGGTGTGTTGATCGGTAGAAACAACGTCCATGAGATGACCGGGTGGCCTGGCACTGGCAACTGGAAGGGCAGAAATTGAAGGGCATTCTTCGCCTGCACTTGGTCCTGGCGTGCGCATCCACGTTACTCATTTGGGTCACTTGGTTTGGACAGCGCAGAGCGAGAAAAATCGGAAGCACCGTGCCGTTCTATGTGACCTGTACCGAGCTTGTCGCGGTGGCATGCATAGCAATGACCGGCCACCTCGGCGGATTCCTAAGTGGCGTGAACACCCTGGTTTAGGTGGACGGCATGGCGAATACAACCTCAATAAATCACTTATTATCATACAGATACAGGTAGGTAAATTCGGCGATGGCGTGAGCTGGTACTAAGCCTAGGGTACTCAAAATTTTGGCTCTGGTGGCCCATTGAGGCTTTGCGGACCCTCCCGTAATGTAGCCAGAACGGGTTGGGGGCCGCGCGGGGACAGCGGCTCCGCAAGGGGTCGTGTGCGAGCTACCCAACCCGCCATCTTCCTGCTGATCAAGCCGACGTTCTTCTACCTTTATGGTTTCGCGATGACGATGGGATCCGGGTCAACTTCCCGGCGGTAAAAAACGCGTGGACGTTGCAGACCGCGGCTTTTTGCGTCGCCCCGAGCGTCATTTTCAGTTTCTACCGGACCTTCGACGAACGAGATGGAGCGGCCCTGCTTTTGCGCGGCTTCCATTTGGGCTTCCTGGAGCTCGGGAACGCGGACCGTGGCATAGTCGATCCACTCTCGGGCCACGATTTTTCCATCCTTGGGAGCTTTGTCGGCGGCCGGGGTCTTCAGACCTTCTTCCACGAGTGCATAGGTCAGCAAGCCGTGGCCCAATTCCTTAACTTCCAGCGCGGCCTGGTAGCCTTGTGCGGCGGTTAGTACATACATTCCCTTTTCGTATGCCAATTGCGCGAGCCCTCGCGAATTCATTGGCCCACGGCGGCGTTCTTCCGCCTCCAGGGCTTGTCCGGAGTTACAGGCGTCGATAATCAGGATCACGTCGCGTGCGTCCACTTTCTCCAAAGCGTCCTCGAGTTCAAGGTCAGAAATGCTGTGATCCTGGATGGAAAGCCAGCCGGCCGGATCGAGTTCGGTGCGGCTTCCGGCGTAACCCAGATCGTGAGGAATCAGGAAAAAACGTTGATCGGTGGCGGCGCCATGGCCGGCGAAATAGATAAAGACCTCGTCCTCGGGCTGCGCTGGGTTGAGTTTCTCGAGCACTTGAGGGGCGCCGGCGGGCAGCGGGCCGGTCTCCGTGCCGGCCAGGCGGCGAACCGCCAGCAGGACATTTTTCTTGGTTGCTTCAGAATTGAGTAATGGAACGACTTCGACCTTGGAGCTAGCGCCAATCTTGGTTTGCTGCACTTTCAATTCGTTCGAAACATCCTGTGCATCGGCGACCGCAAATTTCAAACTGTATTCCGGGTTACTGTATTCGTCGATTCCCACGGTGAGCACATAGGCGGTGCCGGAACGCTTGAGCGAAGGTGCGCCAGTCAAGATGAGGGATGCGTCGGAGCTCTTGATGTTGTCCTGGTTGAAGGCATAGGCGACGAAGTGGTTGGAGCCGGCGACAATAGGGATGGTGGCTTCCAAAATCGCCTTCCCATCGCGGTCCAGGTCCTGGTCGCCTTGCCAGCGGTTTACGAGCGACCCGTTACGGAACAAACGGACATCACGAACCGTGGAGCCTTGCTTGTGATCCTGATCGGGTTTGGCCTCCGCCACTTTAATACGCACTTTGACATTGCGGGAATTGACCGCGGCGCCGGAAATTCCCTCCGCCTCCAATTCCAGGGAAGGTTGCCGGCGATCCAATTGCGTAAGGTCGCGCGTGGCGCGCAGTCTCTTGCCGGCAATGATTTCCGAAAGCAAGCCTGGGTAATAAAACTCATTGAAGAAGGTCTCGACGGGGGCGACGTTGAAGGTGTTTCCGTTGAATCTCCAGAGGATCTGGCTCCACGCGGCGGGCGATCCATCGAATTTTCCATCCGGGGCAACTACCAGCCAATCCGAACCGTTGCTCACCAAGGTTGCCAGCAATTGGCCGGAATGGGCGTCAAACAAGTAACAATCACCATCCTTGCCAAGCACGGCGAGAAGGCGGCCATCGGGGTTGAAACTGAGCCCGGCGGTGCCACCCAAGTGGGAAAGGCGGAAAGCGGGCTTACCGTCGTGGGCGTCGACGATCTGCACGTCCCTGGTCCCGTAACCCAGAGCAGCCGCACGCGTGTCTCGACTGATGGCCAGGGAGAATACCGGTCCGGACTCTTGCGTCTCATTCGGATTGAACTCGGCAAGTTTTTTTCCGGTTTTGGTATCAAAGACGAATACTTCCGGGATGTACTGACGGGTTTTGAAACCGGTGACAGCGATTTGCGCACCGTCGAGGCTGAACCCGGTGGCGGGTATCGTGCCTGCCTCGCGAGCCATGCCTTCGTTGAATTCGTGCAACTTATGTCCGTCACGAGCGTCCTTCAAGGTCACACGCTGCGCGCCGGCCCCGCGCTCTTTGAAAGACAGACCTAAGGATCGCTGGAGGCCGTTCGGGCGCTCCGACGAATACGCGGGCTTGGTGTCGAAGCGTCCTTCCGGACTGTGATAAGGGATTCCGACCTGCTTGAATTGAGGCGAGCTCGCATCCTGCAACTGAGTACCGGTCGAAATATCCCACGCGGTGGTCGATAAGCCGGATTGAAGACCTCTTTTGATCAGCAGCCACCGTCCGTCCAAAGTAAATGTGACTGTTTCCCCACCGCGATACGTTGCCGAGAAATCACCAACGTCTTCGCTGGCCTCGGCCAGCTCTCCCGAGCGCGCCAGGCCCAGACTCGTCAGCAGTTTCTGTAGCTGTGGGTCCACCGGAGAAAATTGTTCGGGAGGTCCAGCCGTGCCGAAAACGCGCAATACGTCGCCGCGAGCGATGCTGCGCAGCTCCACCGAGTGACCTCCTCGCGGTGCCATAGCCAGGGACTTGCCGTCTGGGCTGAACGCCACGACACGGCTGACCCGATCGTCCGGAATGGTGAATTGCCCAAGGGATTTGCCGTTGGAGCTCGACCACAACTGTACGGTGCGCTGATTTCCGTTCGGCGATTCCGCCGCCAGAATCTGACCATCTGCACTCATGCAAAGAAATGCTCCGCCTGCCGCGGGTAGCGCCGCCCGCCACAAATCCTTATTCTTGCCCAGGCTTTGCACGGCGACTTCTTTGTCTTGCCGCACATACGCCACCAGTTGACCGTCTTTTTGAAAGGCCAGGGCGCCGGGTGCTTCGGGAGCCGAAACAGCGTCCACGGCGTTCAGCTTGCGCATATGAACCGTATCGAAGAGCTGGAATTTCTTCCCGGGCTGGCCTTCGGCGACCACCTCTCCAGTACTGCTGATGAGAATCTCGCCGGCCAGATCCTTGAAGGTCTTTTGCCATTTCTCCAGGCTGGTGTCCTTTGCTGTTCCGGTTAAGGCCCCTCCCAGGCTCATGCCCGATCCTCTTTTCGGCAAAGGAAATACGCGCATCGAGCGAAGCTCTTTACCGGTCGAGGCATCCCAAACCTTGATGGCGTCACTACTTGCGGAGGTTACGGACTTGCCGTCGGCGCCGAAGGCCACCGCCAGCACGGCGAGCCCATGGCCGCGAAGCACCTGCAACTGCCGTCCGGAGCGCACATCCCAAATCCGCACGGATGCGTCTTCCTCCAGGCCCCCGATCTGGCCGCCTTTGAAGAACAATTTGGCATAACGCACGTCGTAAGAGTTGCCACTGGCGGAGGCCAACAGACTGCCGTCCGGGCTGACGGACAAAGCGGTCACCGGACTCCCGTGGCCATACAAAGTGCGGAGTAAGCGCCCGGTCGCTACGTCCCAGATCTTAATGGTGTTGTCTTTTGCGCCGGTGGCTACCCAGCGTCCGTCCGGACTAAAGGCGACAGCATGTACGGCGCGGCGATGCCCAACCTGGAGGATGGGCTCAGGGCGATCTGGTCCCGCCTGTGGCGGAGTTTGATCGTTTGCGGCCGTGCAGAAAAACAGTAGCAGCACTGGCAACAGTACGGAGCGACTTGCAAGTGACTGGGTTGAGGGCATGTTGCACCGAATGCTATTCAAGAAAAGGGCACGATTGTTTGTGCTTCGACTAGGGAAAAACCGACGTTTGGGCGGAGAAACCAGTCCGCCACATTATGCCAACGTTTCCTACCTGACATCCTTAACCGAAGCAGGCGAAAAGTCTAGGACTTACGCGGTGTGGCGGTCTTGGCTACAAAGGCCAGGCAGATTTGTTTCGGTGCGGTTGCGGGTGCTGCGCCTGGAGCGGCAGGGTGCTTGCAAGGTTCTCTATAGGAGCCCGGACATCGGACGCAAGTGGCGTGTAATCAATGCGTTTTTGCGACGGTGCGGAAATCATGCAGAATCGCAGTAGACACATGGCGCCCTTTTCTGGCACACGTCGAATGTTCGTCAAACTTACGGTCGTGCTGAGCGTCGTATTGACCCCCGTAGTGGGGTCCACGCCGCTGATGGGCAAAAGCCCGCCTTCGCCGACGATATTGAAGCCGGCAACCAGCGAGGCATTCGACCGCGACGTGCAGCTCACGGACATGCGTAATGAAGAGGAACTCCGCCAACGCACGAATTTGTTGTGGGTGGACAATTTGCCAGAGGATGAGCGCCGCCAAGCTCACGAAGAGTTGAAGCGCGGCGAGGTCGAACTCCGCCGGCTCGATACACGGGACAACGGCCAGGTCATCTCCTGCCCCGGCGGGATGATTCACCACTGGGCTGGGATAATTTTCATCCCCAAGGCGCACCTCGCCGCCGTTCTAAATGTGCTGGAGGACTACGATCATCACGCTACGTACTACGCGCCGGATGTCGAGCGTTCCAAGCTGGAATCTCGAGACGGCGATCGCTTCCGCGCATTCCTGCGCTTCCGGCGACACAAGGTCATCACGGTAGTGTTGGATACCGAACACGACGTGCGCTACTTCCATGACTCCGCCACGCTCGCGCACAGTCGCAGTTCGGCGGTGCGCATTGCGCAAGTCGAAAACGCCGGCAAGCCGGACGAACGCGAGAAAACCCCCGGCGACGATGACGGGTTTCTATGGCGCATGGAAACATGGTGGCGGCTGGAAGAAGCCGATGGCGGCGTGTATGTTCAAAGCGAAGTCGTCTCGCTTACGCGCGACATTCCCGCGGGTCTTGGCTGGCTGATCGGTCCATTCGTGACCGGCATTCCGAAAGAGTCGCTGACCTTCACTCTGGAAGCCACGCGAAAAGCCGTCAACACCCACGGGCCTTCCTAAATTAACCCGACCCGTTCCCGCGCTCCGCCGTCCCGCTGGGGGCGCTGGGGGTGTGTTACCATCGCCATCTTGCGCTTCCGCCCAGTCCCCTGCTAGGTGAGCTTCCGAATGCCGACAACCATGAAAGCTTTGCGCAAGATGCAACCGGCGCGAGGACTTTCTTTTGAATCGGCCGGCGTTCCTTCCATCGGTCCGACCGACGTGTTGGTGCGAGTCAAGACCGCTTCGATCTGCGGGACCGACCTGCACATCTACGGATGGGACCGCTGGTCGCAAGGACGCATCAAGCCGCCCGTCACCCTGGGCCACGAATTTTGCGGCACCGTCGAGAAAACGGGCGCTGAAGTCGATGCCGTCAAGGCCGGCGACTTTGTTTCCGCGGAGATGCACGTCAACTGCGGCCACTGCCATCAGTGCCGCGTCGGCGAAGCGCATATCTGCCAGAATCTGCGGATCATCGGCATCGATCAGGACGGCGCGTTCGCCGAGTTCGTGAAGATCCCGGCATCAAACATCATCCGGTTGGACCAAAGCATACCGGAACACTACGGCGCAATTCTCGACCCCTTGGGAAACGCGGTGCATACGGTGTTGGCGGGACCCATCGCCGGAACGACCGTGCTGGTTACCGGTTGTGGACCGATCGGCCTGATGTCCATCGCGGTGGCCAAAGCCTGCGGCAGCTCCATTGTTTTTGCCACGGAAACGAACGAGCAGCGCCGCGCCATGGCTCAGAAAATGGGCGCGGACGTGGTGCTGAATCCGGCGGCGGAAGACGCCGTGGCACGCATCAAATCCGAAACTGGCGGCACGGGCGTCGATGTGCTGCTGGAAATGTCCGGCAATCCCCAAGCGATCCAGCAGGGGTTTCAGGCGTTGCGAGCAGGTGGCCGCGCGTCACTATTGGGAATTCCGACCGAGGAAGTCCCTCTGGACCTGGTGAACGACGTCATCTTCAAGGGGGCGACCGTGCAGGGCATTTATGGGCGCCGCATGTATGAAACGTGGGTGCAGATGACCGCGCTACTCAAGGCCGGGCGCTTGAATCTTGAACCGCTGTTCGGGGAGAGAATTGCCTTGGAGAAATTTGAGAGCGCATTCGGGATGCTGCAAAAAGGCCTGGCTGGCAAAATCCTTTTGTACCCGGACGGCATGAAATAGCAATTCGGCAACTAGGACGCAGTTAAGATCACTCTGGAGCAATCCCATGACGGAGAGCGGCGCACAAACCACCAGACAAAATCCACTTCAGTATATCTCCGACCAATTGACGGACCTGCGCAACAAAGGCGTCGCCCCGAAGTTGCGAGTGCTGGAAGGCGAACAGAAGCCCGTTTGCATTTTCGATGGCAAGGAAGTCATCAATCTGGCTTCCAACAATTACCTGGGTCTGACTTCGCACAAAGCATTGCGTAAGGCCGCGCTGGAAGCGGTACGCAAATACGGCGCGGGAGCGGGAGCCGTGCGCACGATCGCGGGAACCATGAAGCTGCACATGGACCTGGAGAAACAAATCGCGGGCTTCAAGAACGTGGAAGCCTGCGTAGTGTTTCAGTCCGGCTTCACCGCAAACGCGGGTACGGTCTCGGCCGTGCTTGGCAAGGAAGATCTGATCGTTTCGGACGAATTGAACCACGCATCCATCATCGATGGCGCGCGCCTCTCCAAAGCCACCATCAAGGTCTTCAAGCACAAGGACATCGCGGACTGTGAACGCATTCTGCAGGAAACCGCCGGGTGGAATGGGCACAAGCTGATCATCACCGACGGCGTCTTTTCCATGGACGGCGATATCGCGCCGCTCCCCGCGCTGTGTGACCTGGCCGAAAAGTACAACTGCATCATGATGATCGATGACGCGCATTCCTCCGGAGTTTTGGGTCGCGGCGGCCGCGGCACCGTGGATCACCTGAACTGTCATGGTCGCGTACACATCCAGGTGGGCACGCTCAGCAAAGCGATCGGCGCAATGGGCGGTTATGTTTGCGGGTCGCGCGACCTGATCGATTTCCTCTATCTCCGGGCCCGCCCATTCCTGTTTTCTACTTCCCATCCTCCGGCCACGGCAGCCGCTTGCCAGGCAGCCTTCACGTTGCTGGATTCACCGGAAGGCGAGCGCCTGGTAAAGAAACTGTGGGCCAATACAAAGTTTTTCAAGCGCGAGCTCAAGAAGCACGGTTTCCAGTTCAAGGTCAGCGAGACGCCGATCATTCCCATTCATGTTGGCGATGCCGCCAAAGCCTTTGAATTCTCCAAGAAGCTCTTTGAGGCAGGAGTCTTTGCTCCGGCGGTCGGCTACCCCACCGTTGCGGAAGGCAAGGCGCGGCTGCGGGCGATTGTCAGCGCTGCCCATAAGCGCGAACAGTTGCTCAGTGCCGCCAACATCCTCGCGGCAGTCGCTAAGCCCTTGGGAATCATCTAAAACCGTGCTTGCAGGGACCAGAAGCGGAGTCGTATTTTTGCGGTACTGGGACCCATTTTTGCACTGTTTTCCACAGCTACGCCCTCGCTAAGATGCTGCAATTTAAGGGATTTAGGTTTGGGTAGGTCCGTGCTGTGTTAAGCTTCGTCATGTCATGGGTGTCGGTATTTTACAGGCGAGTCTCCGGAAGGGGGCGCAAATGTTAGTTCGAACCGGTGCAGGGCTATTGTTAGCCAGTTTGATGTTGGCCTCCGGCAGTTATGCGCAGGCGCCTTCCCTGGTGCCCCATTCCAAAAATCAGACGCCAAAAGCACCGCCCGCACCTGTAGTCGCGCCGTTAGGGATTGGCACAGCTTTTAACGCCTCACTCAATGAAGCATTGGATACCAGGAGAAGCAAGGCGGGCGACCCGGTAAGTGCGCAGACGTCCGAAGACGTCCTGTATGAGCGCTGTGTGATTTTGCCCAAGGGCACCAAGGTATTGGGCCATGTCGTTCGTGTGACATCCGGAGGCCGCGGCCAAGCCGGATCAGCCATTTTTGTCCAGTTCGATAAGGCGATTTTGCAGGATGGCCAGGAAGTCATCATCAATGCCGGGATTCAGGCCTTGGCGCTGGGAGCCAGTTCTGCTTCGCCCGCCGACGCCGATTCTCCTCGCAACCTGGACTCCACTCCCCAAGCTCTTCCGGTGGAAGATTCGGAAAGAAGCAATCGATCCGGCGATGCTTTGGTTGTGTCCACCCTTTATGAATCGCCGCGCCAGAAGCTGCGAGTACCTTTCGGTGCGGCTCCTGCGCCCGAGGGAGAGTTCAGCTCCGACGGACTGTTCGCACCGGACAGCAAGGGTGCGTTCGGCCGGCCAGATCTAAAAGTCTATACGCCCACTTCAGAAGGTTCGCGTGGCACGGTTCTTCTATCCGCTAAGAAGAGCCTGCGAATCGAAAGCGGCACTCATTTGTTGCTGGTCGTACAGCCGCCTCCCAGCGGAGACACCGACGCGGAAAATCCGCTCGATATAGACGCCAACCAGTAGCCCTACTGTGTGGCTGACGATTCGTTGGATGAGTCCTCTCGTCGCGATCCTTGCATCTAATCAGTAGCAGGTGCATGTCGATGGCGAGATGCCGGATACTGCTGATTGCTCGCTCGAAGCAAACCGCCGATTTGGTCATTGCCAGATCCCCTGACGCACCCGCAAAGCCGTAGGTCATCGAGCACTTTTCCCAGCCAGAGCGCGCAGTACCAATCCCCAGCCTTTAGCACGAAGTTCAGGAGGTTCTCATGAACTCAAGAAAACTGGCGTTTGCTGTGGGTGTCTTGTTCGCTGCTTGCGGTTCGGCGCCCCCGGTTTCGGCGCAGGAATCCGCGACATCTACAAAGACCGGTGAGAGCGCCTGGTCGCTCGCCGCCGGCACGACGATTCCGGTGCAACTCAGCTCTACCATCGACACCAAGAAAGCCAAAGTTGGTGACACCGTTGTCGCGCAGACCACGAGCGCACTGAAATCCACCGATGATCGCACCATCCTGCCGCAAGGCACGAAAGTCGTCGGCAAGATAACGCAATCGTCCGCGCGTTCCGCCAGCGCCGCCGACTCCGCGCTGGCTATTCGCTTCGACAAAGCCCTCCTGAAGGACAATCAGGAAGTGATGCTGAACGTGATCATTCAGGCAGTTGCGGCCCCCGCCGGATCGTCCGTCGTGGATTCGCAAATGCCGGCACAATTGGATTCCGGCAGTGGCCGTCCCCCGGGAGCTAGCAGCAACTCCAGCATGTCCGGAAGTCGTGGCGCGCGGCCCGATACCAACGCCGGGTATCCTAGCTCATATCCCACGACGAACGGCTCCGGCTCGGATTCGCTGGGTGGGCAAGCCGGAACGCCGAATCCCGCTGAGCAACTCGATGCCGAGAGCCGCGGGGTTTTGGGCTTGAAAGGATTGAAATTGGAGCAAGCGCCTTCGGACACCGGTCAGGTATCCGTGATTCATTCCGACGGGAAGAGCGTTCACTTGTCGAGCGGAACCCGCTTCATTCTAATGACCCAGACGGTCTCCGCCGGAGGCTCGGCACCGTCGCTCCACTAAAACCCTGAAATCGATTGGATTCGAAAGTGAAAAGGCGCGCGCAGGCGCGCCTTTTCTTCGAGTAAGAGCGGCGAGCCGACCGGCCCGTCCTGCTTTGCTATACTCGCTGCGATGCCTGCAACCCCTAAGAAAATCTTCCTGGTGGATGCCATGGCGCACATCTACCGCGCCTTTTTCGCGCCGATGGTGCGCATGAACGCTCCTTCGGGAATGCCCACCAAGGTCCCCTTTCTTTTCAATAACATCCTTCGCCGCCTGGTTAAGGACTATCAGCCGGATTATGTGGGCATCGTATTCGACACTTCGAAACCCACCTTTCGCGACAAATTATTCGAGAAGTACAAGGCGCAGCGCGCGCCCATGCCGGACGAACTGTCACAACAAGTTCCCTACGTTCGCCAGCTGTGCCAAGCCTTGCGATGGCCCATCCTGGAATACGACGGATATGAAGCGGACGACGTTCTGGGCGCTCTGGCGCACCAGTGCGCCAAGCATCATCTCGACGTCCTGCTGGTTACCAACGACAAGGACATGATGCAGCTGGTCGGCGATGGCGTGCGCGTGCTCCGCGCCGGCACCGGAGGCCTGAAGAACGACGTGATCGTCGACGCCGCCAAGGTAAAGGAAATTCTCGGTTTGCCTCCCACACAAGTCGTGGATTATATGGCGCTGGTCGGCGACAACATCGACAACATCCCCGGTGCCAAGGGCATCGGCGAAAAAGGTGCGACCGAACTGATCCAGAAATACGGCAGCGTGGAAAATGCGCTGGATCACGCGGATGAGGTCTCCAACAAACGCTACCGCGAAGCGCTTCAGCAACAGCGCGAGCAGGTTCTGCTCTCCAAACAGTTGGCCAAAATTGCCACCGATGTCCCTGTCGAATTGAAACTGGATGAGCTAAGGCGGCGCGAGCCGGACGTGGCTGCGCTGTCGGCTTTGTATCGCGAGCTCGGCTTCAATTCGTTACTGCGCGAGCTTGGCGGCGACGTGGTTTCCGCGTCGGCGGGCCCCACCGCCGAGTCGAGCCTCCCTGTCGACTACCGGCAGCTTTCCGGCATCACCGAATTCCGCGAGTACCTCGCCAAGATCCCCGCAAGAACGCCGGTAGCGTTGTGGCTGCACCTGGAGAGCGGAGACCGCGAAAGTGAAGGCTTCGGCACGCGAGTAGCCTCGATAGAAGCGTCGTCAAAGCCCGGCGAAGGTCGCTCGGTTTGGTGCGATGAAAAGGGCGAGGTACTTGCGCTGGTGCGCGACCTTTTGCTCGATTCCAAACGGCCGAAAATAGTCCACGATCCCAAGCTTTTCCAGATCCTTGGCGGACGTGCGGAAAACATTCACCACGCCACCCAGCTGTACTCCTACCTGTTGCGGCCAACTACCGCCAACCACAATTTCGTGGACATCGTTTTGCGTCATTTCAACGTCGTCCTGGGCGGGGGCGCGGGTGAGCGCGCCGATTACCTCCAGCGTCTGGCTCCCGCACTCTTCAAGAGCATCGAAGCTCAAAAGCTGGAGGATGTGTACCGCAAGATTGATTTGCCCGTTTCCGGCGTGCTGGCGGAAGTCGAACGCGCCGGCGTGCGGGTGGATCCCAATGCTCTGGACGCCATGTCGCTCTCCATGGAAAAGGAAGTGCGCCGCCTTGAGAAAGAGATTTGGGAGATGGCCGGCGTCGAATTCAACATCAATTCGCCCGCCCAGCTCGCGGAGATCCTGTTCGACAAGCTAAACCTGCCGCCACCAGTGCGCCGCGGCAAAGGCAAGGTCCGCTCGACCGCCGCGGATATCCTTGAAGATTTGGCCGCCAAGCACCCGATGCCCGCCAAAGTCATCGAGTATCGGGAAGTTGCGAAGCTGAAATCCACCTATGTGGATGCGCTCCCCAAATTGATAAATCGCGATACCGGCCGCCTGCACACCAGCTTTTCACAAACCGGCACCGCCACGGGACGCCTCAGCTCTTCGGATCCGAATCTCCAGAACATCCCGATTCGCACCGAGCTGGGCCGCGAGATTCGCGCCGCCTTCGTGGCGGAGCGCGGCAAGGTCCTGCTGGCGGCGGACTATTCGCAAATCGAGCTGCGCGTGATGGCGCATTTCTCGAAAGACCCCGTGCTCATCGAGGCTTTCCGCAACGGCGAGGACATCCACGCGCGTACCGCGCAGGAAGTCTTCGGTGTAGGTCCCCTGGCGCAGACCGGGGAGCATCGCCGCGCGGCGAAGGCGATCAATTTCGGCATTATTTATGGCCTTTCGGCGTTTGGACTCGCGCAGCAACTCGATATTCCGCAAAAGGAGGCGGCGCAGTTCATCGCCGCATACTTCGCGCGCTATCGCGGTGTCCGCGAGTATCTGGATAATGTGCTTGCCGAGACGCGCAAAACCGAGGTCGCTACCACCCTTTTCGGACGCATCCGGCCGATCCCGGAAATCAATTCTCCACAGTTTCAGCTGCGCAATTTCGCCGAACGCACCGCGTTGAATTCGCCTCTGCAAGGCACCGCCGCCGACCTCATCAAGCTGGCCATGATCGCTATTGATCGTCGCCTCGCCTCCGAAAAATTCGAGGCAAAAATGATTTTGCAGGTTCATGACGAACTGCTTTTCGAGGCGCCAAAGAAAGAAAGCGATGCGCTCGGAGAAATCGTGCGTCAAGAAATGGAACATGTCCACGAGCTCGTCGTTCCGCTTGACGTTGAAGTCTGCGTCGGGACCAACTGGCGCGACGTGGAATAGCCGCCCACTTTTGCCGGGGAGGACAGTCCCTGGCGCGCGCCTGGACGATTGCGTTCCAGGCATCCTTTTCACCTGGGTACTATTCCTATCTAAGTAATTCAACGGTACTATTGGCGCAGTTCTTCTTCATTTTGTGTGTCCGTGCTCGATCCGCTGGCTTGGGGAATTATGCGATACCTATCCGCTTTCCTTGTTCTGTGCCTCATCGTGATCGTCGCCGGCTGTGGCGGCGGTAGCAGCAGTACTCTTCCGCCCGTCACCATCACCGTTGGCGTCGGTCCGGCCACCGCTAGCGTCGTCGTCGGGAAAACGCAGCAATTCATGGCCACTGTCAACGGTACGACGAACATGGCCGTCACCTGGAGCGTCACCGGCGGCAACACCAACGGCATGATCGACTCCACCGGTCTCTACACCGCTCCTGCGACCGTGCCCAATCCCTCCAGCGTTACGGTCGTCGCTACTTCCCAAGCCAACAGCCTGGTCAGCGGCTCCGCCAAAGTGACCGTCACCTCCGCGTCGGGCTCTGGTGTCGCCGTGACTGTTGCTCCTACCGCCGCCTCCGTTCCCAATTTCCAGACCCAGCCATTCACCGCCAACGTCACCGGCACATCCAACACTGCCGTTACGTGGCAGGTCAATGGCGTCACCGGAGGCAACCAGACGGTTGGCTTCATTTCCACCAGCGGACTGTTCGTCGCGCCCAGCGGCGTGCCCACCAAGAACCAGGGCGGGTCCAGCGTTGCTACCACAACCACGATCACCGCAATCTCTCAAGCCGATGGCTCCGCGACGGCCACTGCTACCGTTACCGTAACGCCGATTGCGCAAGACGTTCAGTCCGGCGCCGTTAAGCTGGGCACCTCCGGCGGCAACACCAATGACTCGCACACTTCCGGCGGCAGCACGCGGGTCTCGACGACGTGTTGCGGGGGCACTCTCGGTTCCCTGGTCACCCGCGCCGGCACGCAATTCGTTCTTAGTAACAATCATGTCCTGGCCCGCAGCGATACCGCCGTCGCCGGCGAAACCATCCTGCAACCCGGCTTGATTGACACCAACTGCGGGCCGGGCACAACCGTCGCCAACCTGACCAGCTTCTACAATCTCGAAACCGGCACGGCCCCCAAAATTGATGCGGCCATCGGCCAGGTCGTCAGCGGAAAAGTGGACTCCGGGGGCAACATTCTTTATCTGGGCGCAACCGCTGATTCCAATGGCGTGCCCGTGCCCGGCGCACCGCATGCTGGTTCGGGCGTCTCTCCGGTTCTCGGGCGCAAGGTGGCCAAGGCTGGACGCTCCACCGGCTTAACGTGTTCCACCATTCAGACCATTAACGCCGCGACCAGCGTGCAATATCAAAAGGGATGTGGCACCGGGACGATGTTTACCACCACCTATACCGACGAGGTAGTGGTCTCCGGCGGCGACTTCAGCGCGGAAGGTGATTCCGGTTCCCTGATCGTCACCCAGGACACCGCCGATCCGGTCGCGCTTCTTTTCGCCGGTTCGGACACCGACACCGTGGGCAATCCCGTCGGCGACGTGCTCAACTTCTTCAAAAGCGGCGGCAACTCGGTCACATTCGTCGGGGGTGGAACGCACGCGGTCGTCGGCTGCACTCTGCCCCTCAAGCCCGCGTCGGCTTCCGTGACGGTTCCTAACGCAGCGTCGCTTCCGGCCCAGGCATTGCAAAAAGCCATCGCCATTCGCGACGCCCAGGCTCCTTCCTTGCTGGCGCATCCTGAAGTTCAGGCTCTCGGCGTGGGCGCGAGCCTCGATAACCCCGCCGAGCCCGCTATCTTGTTCTTCGTCACCCGTGGCCAGGCACGCACCAACCTTCCTAGGAAGGTTAACGGAGTCCGCACGCGCATCCTCGAAGCTGATCTTTTCCCGCATCGCGGCAAGATTTCCCTCGCTGAAAGCACGGAAAACGAGCAAGTGGCTTTGCCCGCAGAGTCCGCTTATGCCATTTCCGAGACCGAGATGGCCCACGCCAAACTGGCGCACGGTCAAAATGTCGATGAAATGATGAAGCAGCCCGGAGTACAGGGTTTCGGGATCACCTCCAGCATGGATTCTCCCGGCGAAGCCGCCCTGATGATTTTCCTGATTCGTGGCGAGCAGCATCTTCCGATTCCTCTATCCATCGGCGGCGTGCGCACTCGCGTCCGCGAATCCAGCCGCTTCCGGGCCGGCACCGCCGGTGACGAGCGCGCTTCCAGGACGTGCCGCGCACCCGAACTTCGCAAGGCCGCGAGTACTCCGCCTGACGAGTCACGCTAGTCGACTCGAGCCGGCGTTACCACTTCGCGCGAAACATTCTTCACGCTACCCCTGCGGCTCGTTCCGGACGTAGAATCCGCTCACAGGCCGGACATCCCGTTTAATCGATCGGAAAAAACCGTTAGGAGGCCCGCCATGAAGCACTCTCCTCTGCTTTGCAGCGTGTTCTTGCTCGCCGGTTTCTCGGCCGGCGAGGTCGGCGCGGCGTCGCGAAAAGCAATCGCGTATCAGGAACCCGCCCCAGTCGAATACAAGATCACTCCCGAAGATGCTGCCCGCAAAAATCCCGTGAAATCGAGTCCAGAAGGCCTGGCGGAAGCTCGCCGCGTTTTCCGCTACGACTGCGCGATGTGCCACGGCGCGGCCGGCGACGGCAAAGGCGAGCTGGTGGAATCCATGAAGTTGGAGATGCATGACTGGCACGATTCCGCGTCCCTGGAAGGAAAAACCGACGGCGAGCTCTTTTACATCATCACCAAGGGCAAGAACAAAATGATGGGCGAAGGCGATCGCCAGCCCGAGAAACTGCGCTGGAATCTGGTCAATCTGGTGCGCTCCATGGCCTCCAAGCCCGTGCCCGCAAAGTCTGCTGCGGCCAGCCACTAGCCGCACTGTCCTCTTCGCTGCGGTGGCCATGTTAACCTTGGGAAGATAAGATAGTTTGCAGCCGGCTCACTTTCCCATGGGGGACTCATGCCACACTCACCGCAATTCCTGAAGCTTGTCCAGGACGCCAAGAAGCGCGTAAAGGAAACCAACGTAGCGGACATGAAGCGTCGCCTCGATTCCGGCGAAAAACTTCTACTGGTTGACGTGCGCGAAGACAACGAATGGGTCAACGGTCATCTGCCCGGAGCGACGCATCTCGGCCGGGGGATCATCGAGCGCGACATCGAACAGCGCGTTCCGGACACGGGCGCGAAGATCGTGTTGTATTGCGGCGGTGGCTTCCGCTCTGCTCTGGTAGCAGACAACCTGCAGAAAATGGGTTACTCCAACGTGGAATCCATGGACGGCGGCTGGAAAGGCTGGCTGGAGGCCGGTCTTCCGGTGGTCCGGGATTAGGCGGGTTCGCAACTTAATCTTCGGCGTTTCCCCGGAATCCGTAGGACCGAAATTTCCGTCACTTCCGTAACATTTTGGATAGCGCGGCCAGTACTTTTTCAAGTTGCTCGGAAGCTTCCGGCGCCAGCGCGCCCAGATTTTCCGAGGTTTGCTCGTCGATCGCTTTCCACGTGTCTGCTTTCTCTTTTTTCTTCAGCAGCACCGGAACCGTACCGTTGCTGACCTGTAAGTTTACTTTGATTCCAGACTCGCCCTGCACCACCGGCAAGTCGCCAAAACGCTTGAAGCGTTCTTTACTCATCTGCAAGCGCAAACACTCTTCTGACAGTACGCTGGAAAAGAACTCGCCCTGTGCCATGCGCTTCTCGTCAAATTCCGCCAGCACGCCTTCGTCAGCGCCGGCTACCGAGAACATTCCCGTCTTCAGGTTGCCGGTGATCCTTACCAGGAAGGACGAGGTGCGCTTGTTGATGGTTGCGAATAGCCAGGTCCGCACCTGGATCCTCTCCTCCACCAGGTCCAGGAAGTAATAGTTTTCCGTCTGGGAACCCTTTGAACCCAGTGTGAAATTGGAATCCTTCAGCAAGGAGGTCGCCAGGTGAATCGCCGCCATCAGTCCGGCCTGGGAAGCCCCGCCGGTGCCGCTCGTCGAAACGCTCTTGCATGCCTGCAGCGCTTCGCGTGCGCTTGCCAATAATGGCGAAAGCAACGTATCCGGGTCCCCGAATTCCCGGGTCATCAGCAGTTGCGGGAAGCCGTTGATATCCACGCCCCCGGTAGCCGCCACCCTGCGCCGATTCTGGGCTGAGGTTCCTATCGGAGTACCCTTTCGTAAGATTTTGCATGCCGCCTCGCCGGGACCCAAGCGGCGCTCCGGACCAGGTGGTCCTGGGAACGGGCTCGGAACTTCGGCCTATCGCAACCGCTGGACGCGCGTCTCCGCCTCGACGTTCTTTCTGCTAAGCCGTTTCCACCGGCCGAATCCGTTGCGCGAACAGCCATACCGTACAGGTTCTTTCGTTGTAGAGCAGCGTCACTAACATGGGGTGCGACTTGGAATGGAGTTCGTAGGTGAACTCGAAGGTCGCGCAATGCCCTTTCGTCGAGGTCACTTTCTTGAAGCGTCCCTGAAACTCTTTGACTGCTGTGCAGGGCGCCACTTCCAGGAAAAAATTCCGTCCGATGACTTGTTCCTTCCGGAGCTGAGCGAAATCGGATTCGAATTGGTTGTACTTGAGAATCTTTCCATCGACGCTCAATTGAATCACTCCGTAAGGCAGGGCATCCAGACCATCGTCGCTCAAGGCATCGATTCCCAGATGTCGTTTGGTTTTCTGGTCGGCACGTGGAAATGGCAATATTTCTTCTGTCCCCTTGCTCTGCAGGCTGTCGATTTCCCAAAGTCTGTCGTCCTGGATTCGCGACGCTCCGATGATCCAGCGGTCGCCGCTCGCCCGGCAATGCGTCACCAGAAACATCACCGGACGCGGGCTCGCCAGGCATGGCGGAGATTCGCTCACGTTTCGGATCCCCACCAACGCATGCCGCTCCAGGCTCTCCGACAACACAAAGCTGCAACCCCATTCGCTGATGTCCCGCGTCTTGGTGGACTCGCAAAACGGGTTCCTCAATCAGTTCACGCCGCATACCTCGATCTCCGTCTCAAACGTAAATCTCGGCTCGCGCCAGGCCCGAGCTGATTCCGGCACCTCTTGGTCTTTTACTTTCTCTTCCGGCACGTTAATCCTCTTCGGTACGGAGAGAGTGAAGCAAGGCAAGGGCCATCACAACATGGGCTTTGGAACTCGGAGTGCTCTCCGATGGGCGTTTTTGTTGCGGGGCGCGCGATTCTCGCGGTTGCGGAAACGGGAAAATTGGCTGGGGCGGAAGGATTCGAACCTTCACCATCCTCATTAACAGTGAGGTGTCCTACCGGTTGGACCACGCCCCAGTAGCATAGGCGCCTGGCACTCCTGGCGCGCTAATTCGGACTGTTTCGCCGCAATCTGGCAGCGAAAGATTTCTAAGATAGCACGGTTCACCGAACCGGTTACAGGCTTTCCGGCAGGCTACCGTTCACGACCCGCTTCCAAGCCAGCAAGGAGAAATGGAAATTACGCCCATCCAGTGTCAGTTCGGGAAATGCGCGTCTAAAACGGGAATTTCGCGCCCGTCGTTGCTTTCAAAATTTACGTATTTACCGCTCCCCACAACGTTGCACATCATTATTTTTCGGAATAGTTGCATTCCCCTTTTTTTTATTAGAAACTATCGCGTCAATTGCGGTGCGGGTCCGCTTTTGCCGGCATCAGTGAACGTTTAGGTTGCCGCTCGCAACGTTCACCACTAGAGTGCTCAGAGAAAAATGGCGCAGATTTTTCACCGCAGCACCAACTTTATCTCGCGATTCAGCGTCTTTTCGTCATTGTTTTTGGTCGGGCTCGCTCTTACTGGCGTGCTGCTCGCCGCTCGTTCTCCTTACCTCACCAACCAGAATCAGACCGAAGATCAGCCCATTCAGTTCAGCCACAAGCATCATGTCGGCGATGATGGCATCGATTGCCGTTACTGCCACACGGGCGTGGAAACCGGCGCCGTGGCCGGCATTCCTCCCACCAAAACTTGCATGAACTGCCATTCCGTGTTGTTCAACAACGCCGGTTATCTCGAGCCGGTGCGCGAAAGCTACCGCACCGATAAGTCCATTAGCTGGGTTCGCGTGCATCGTCTCGCCGACTACGTTTATTTCAACCACAGCATTCATGTGAACAAGGGTGTAGGCTGTTCGACTTGCCATGGCAAGGTCAATCAAATGCCCTTGATGTTCCAGGTCGCTACGCTGCAAATGCAGTGGTGTTTGGATTGCCACCGCGACCCGCAGAAAGTCCTGCGGCCCAGGAATCAAGTCTTCAATATGGATTGGGTTGCACCCGCCAACCAGGCGGAAATCGGCAAGCAATTGGCCGAGCAAAACAAGATTCGGACTACCGTCGAGCTTACCAGTTGTTCGACGTGTCATCGTTGATGGACGGTATGAGCGATAGCGACCACAAACTTTTTCCCATCCTTCCGGCAGACGCCGTGTCCGGTGCCGGTCATCCGCATGATGATCATCATCACCATCACGATGACGATCATGATCGCCATCCGCCCGCCGACCCCACCGTTCACCGTCATCCGCTCGACCTTGCGGCTGTTCGCGCTCGCTTGGCGTCGAAAAACGGCAAACAATACTGGCGAACTCTGGAAGAACTGGCCGACGACCCGCACTTTGAAGACTTGCTGCATCGGGAATTTCCCCGGCAAGCTTCGCAATGGGACGATTCGGTTGATCGTCGCGACTTCTTGAAATTGATGGCGGCTTCGCTGGCCTTTGCCGGTATTTCCGGTTGCAAAGCCAATATTCAGACCAACATCGTTCCCTATGTGAAGCAGCCGGACGGCCTTATTCTCGGCAAGCCACTCTTCTTTGCGACCGTCATGCCCTTTGCCGGCGATGCCATTGGTCTGCTGGTAGAGAGCCACGAAGGTCGCCCGACACGCGTCGACGGCAATCCCGACCATCCCGCGAACCTCGGTTCCACCGACGCCATCTCGCAGGCTTCCATCCTCAATCTGTACGACCCGGATCGCTCGCAAATCGTCACGTTTGTCGGCGAGATTCGCACTTGGGCCCAGTTCCAGGAAGCGGCGGCGGTTATTGGCGCGGAGGCCAAGTCTGCTAATGGCGCCGGATTCCGAATCCTCTCCGGTAGCACTACTTCGCCGTCCGTGGCCGGCCAGATCCAGGCCTTGCTCAAGCTCTATCCCGGTGCAAAATGGCACCAGTGGGAGCCCGCCGTCAGCGATGGCGCACGCGAAGGCGGCAAACTGGCTTTTGGCCGTTACGTAAACACCGTCTATCACGTCGACAAGGCTTCCGTCGTTTTTTCGCTCGATTCGGATTTTATGGCCAGTGGTCCCGGCCATCTGCGGTACATGAAGGACTTTTACCGCCGCCGCAAACTCTCCGCTTCCGCCGAAACTGACGAAATGAATCGTTTGTATGTCGTCGAACCTACCCCAACCGTCACCGGTTCCAGCGCGGATCATCGTCTACCGCTGCGCGCTTCCGAAATCAGCCAGTTTGCTCGGGCGCTCGCCTCCAAACTCGGTCTGGGCGGCGCCGCCGTTCCTCCCGCCGGTTCGGAAAAGTGGTTGGAAGTGCTCGCCCGGGATCTACAGAAGAATCGCGGCAAGTCGCTGATCGTGGCCGGTGAACAGCAATCCGCCGATGTTCACGCTCTCGCGCACGCCATGAATACCGCGCTCGGCAACAACGGCGCTACGGTCTACTACACCGAGCCCGTCGAATTCAGCCCGGTGAACCATCTCGAATCGCTACGCGAGCTCTGCGCGGACATGGATGCCGGTAAAGTCCACAGCTTGATCATCTTGGGCGGTAATCCGGTCTATGACACTCCGCACGATTTCGATTTCACCGCCAAGCTTCGCAAAGTCACCAACACCGTTCAGCTCAGCACTCATTTCGACGAAACCTCCGAGCACGTTCGCTGGCATGTCGCGGAATCGCATTTCCTGGAAGCCTGGGGCGATGCCCGAGCCTTTGACGGCACCCTCAGCATCGTTCAGCCGCTGATCGCCCCGCTTTACAACACGCGTTCCGCCCACGATGTACTCGCTTCATTTAGCGACAAGCCCGGTGCCAATGCGTACGATACCGTTCGCGATCATCTCAAGGTTGCCAACCCGTCCGCAGATTTCGACA
>CAWFXG010000021.1:0-174294 GCA_963819745.1 uncultured Acidobacteriota bacterium
ATCCGAGCTTCTCTAGGCCGTCATAGGATACGAAATCATCGGTGAAAACGATGCTGCTCGGCATCACATATTGTTTCACCAAGCCGTGCAAGGTTTCCTTTTTGACGTTCTCAGCCACACGCGCCACTACACGGCCACCGCGCTCGACCATGCCGACAACGGGGAATTTTGTTCTTGCGCCAGCGAAGAGTACGTCGAGTGCCGCCATGGAACATTTCATCCATCTCCACCGTCGAGCCCTCCAGTTGCAGACCGTCTTCGGCCAACAGTTGCCGAATTTGCTTGAACATGCGCCATGCCGTTTTATAGGTGACGCCTGTCTCGCGCTGAATCTGCTTTGCGGAAATGCCGCAACGAGTAGAGCCCATTAGATACATCGCGTAGAACCAAGTCTTGAGCGGAGTGGAAGTCTTCTGGAAGATTGTCCCTGCCAGCGGATAGATGTGATTACCGCAAGACTGGCAAGCATATGCGGTACGATTGCCGACGCGATAGTGCTTGGTCTGCTTGCCGCACTTAGCGCAATCGGCCATGCCATTTGGCCAGCGTTGCTCTTTGATATATTCGAGACAGGCGCTATCATGCGGAAACTTGTTATGGAAGTCTCGCACGGTGTATCGCAACTCTTTGGGTATGCTCTGTTTAACTTTCATAATGCCTAATCGTGCCAGAAGACTTACTTGTTGTCAAGGGATAATTACCTTTGAGGAGACCATGGCTTCGGTAAAGAACGGCTTGGGCAATTTGTATCGGATCCCGCTCAAAGCGCTCTTGGAGGATGCCCGTCGACGTTTGAGCCCCAGTTGACCCGTTTCGGTATCCTATTGTTCGGGCACGGATAGGGCCAAAACCCTCTCAGCCTCCGGAGTTTTCCACTGCCTTGTGCCGAAAGATTTGACAGCGCCTACTGTTTTTCCTTATACTTCGTTGGTTTGTCAGGGGTAGTTTGTCCCTGAGTGTGGGGGAGAGTCGCTTCGGCGGCTCGTAGTTGGAAGGAAATCTTCAGTCCCGGAACAAGAACGACGGAATGGGACGGAAGAGCGGCCGGAATGGGGCGCCAGCCCCGCAAAGCCGAGTGAGCGTCTCCGAACTGAAGCCGGAAGAAGAAGTTCTTCCTTCCGGAGTGCGTACGGAGTTTCTTGCTGGTTGTATCTCCGGATTCGCAGTAGACCTTTCAGCATAGTTGTGCGCTCTCGCGGATGTTTGTCCGCGCGCCAGGCGAGGGCCGCATGCTTCGTGTCCGCGAACAGCGGGTTACGAGAGCAAATTTAATGCGCGTGAATGAGGGAAGACTGTGCCGACGTTTTCGCAACTGGTACGAATGGGACGTGAACAGGTTCAGGTTAAGACCAAGTCTCCGGCGTTGATGGGTTGCCCGGAAAAGCGCGGCGTGTGCATTCGCGTGTACACGCAGACGCCGAAGAAACCGAATTCGGCGTTGCGCAAGGTGGCTCGCGTGCGCTTGACCAACACCGTGGAAGTTACCACCTACATCCCCGGCATCGGGCACAACCTCCAGGAACACTCCATCGTGCTGGTTCGCGGCGGACGTGTGAAGGATCTGCCGGGCGTGCGCTATCACATTGTGCGCGGAACGCTGGACGCCGCCGGCGTCGAAAATCGCAAGCAGGGACGCTCGAAATACGGCGCCAAGCGGCCCAAGGCGGCCGCGGCGAAGTAAGCACGAGAATCACGAAGCAAAGATGCAGAGGGAGCGATAGAGAGCAATGCCACGCAAAGGAATCATCATCCGACGGGCCCAGGCGACCGATTCGGTCTACGGCAGCGACCTCGTGCAGAAGTTCATCAGCTCGATGATGTGGGACGGCAAGCGCTCCACGGCGCAGCGCATTTTCTACGGCGCGCATGGACCAAGTGGCCAAGAAGACCAACGACGATCCGCTGAAAGTTTTCAAGAAGGCCATCGAGAACGTCAAGCCGGTGCTGGAAGTAAAGACGCGACGCGTGGGCGGCGCGAACTACCAGGTTCCGGTCGAAGTCAATCCGTTTCGGCGCGCAGTCGCTGGCCATTCGCTGGCTGCTGCAGTATTCCCGGGACGCGCGGGCAAGACCATGATCGACAAGCTGGCCGACGAGCTTGATCGACGCGGCCAACGCCCGCGGCGGCGCAATGAAGAAGAAGGAAGACGTGCACCGCATGGCGGAAGCCAACAAGGCCTTCGCGCATTACCGCTGGTAAGGCTCGATAACGAAAGGGATCTGACTTAGGCAAACATGAGCTCGGGTATTCAAACTCGAAGATACGCGCAACATCGGCATCATGGCGCACATCGACGCCGGGAAGACCACGTCGACCGAACGCATCTTGTTCTATACGGGCGTGACCTACAAGATCGGTTCCGTCGACGAAGGCACCGCCACCATGGACTGGATGGAGCAGGAGCGCGAGCGCGGCATCACCATCACCTCGCGCGGCCACTACCGCCTCCTGGAAGCGCAACGACAAGAAGTATCGCGTCAACATTATCGACACGCCGGGTCACGTGGATTTCACGGTGGAAGTCGAGCGCTCGCTGCGCGTGCTGGACGGCGCGGTGCTGTGTATTTGACTCCGTCGCGGGCGTGCAGCCGCAATCGGAAACCGTGTGGCGCCAGGCCGACAAGTACCACGTGCCGCGTATTTGCTTTCGTCAATAAGATGGACCGCATCGGCGCGGACTTCGATCACGCCATCAGACCATGCGCGCAGCGGCTCGGCGCGCATCCCGTTCCGCTGCAGTTCCCCATCGGAGCCGAAGACCAGTTTATCGGCGTGATCGATCTCATCGAGAGAAAGTCGTTGTCTGGCTCGAGGAAACCCTCGGCGCGAAATTCGAAATATTCGAGCGTCGCCAAGCTCTGGGACAGAAGCCTTCGATGGAGTCCCGCCCGGACGTTGCCGCGGCTTAAAGGGCTCGGCCATCGACAAGGCCTTCTATGACGAGCAGCGTAGCAACAATCGGTTGAGTACATTGCCGAGCACGACGATGACTTCATGGACAAAGTGCTTGACCGAAGGCAGATTTCGCACCGAGGAAATGCGCAACGTCTGTGATTCGCAAATCGCGATTGCGGCTGAAAGCTTGTCCCGTGCTGTGCGGCTCTGCGTTCAAGAATAAAGGTATTCAGCCGTTGCTCGATGCGGTGGTGGACTACCTGCCTTCGCCGCTCGACGTTCCGCCCGTCGAAGGCACCACGGCCGACGACGATGTTGTGTTGCGGCGCGCTAGCGACGACGAGCCGTTTTCGGCGCTGGCATTCAAAATCATGTCCGACCCGTTTGTCGGGCACGTTACTTACATTCGCGTCTACTCCGGCGTTTTGAAGTCCGGCAGCTACGTTTGCTAATCACCGACGAAGCAAACCCGCGAACGCATTAGCCGCCTCTCGCAATGCATGCCAACAAGCGTGAGGAAATTGACGCCATTTACGCGGGCGACATCGCCGCGTGCGTGGGCCTCAAGAGCGTCAACCACCGGCGATACGCTGTGCGACGAAGAGAAACCCGTCGTTCTCGAGAACATCGATGTTTCCCGCCCCGGTCATTTCCGTGGCGATCGAGCCCAAAACGAAAGCCGATCAGGACAAGCTGGGCAACGCCATGCAGCGCCTTGCGCAGGAAGATCCCACGTTCCGCGTGCACAGCGAACGCGGACACCGGGCAGACCATCATTTCCGGCATGGGCGAGTTGCACCTGGAAATCATTGTTGACCGCATGATGCGCGAGTTTGGCGTGCAGGCCAACGTCGGGCGCCCGCAGGTCGCCTACCGCGAAACGATTCGCAAGCGCGCCGAGGCCGAAGGCAAGTACATCAAGCAGACCGGCGGTCGCGGCCAGTACGGCCACTGCGAAATAGTCCTGCCCCGCCTTCCTCGGCGCACGAAAACATGCACGAAATGTCCACTGACGAGCTGGACGCGCTGGCCAAGGAAGTGGCGGCGGCGGCAAATGGCGCTTTGACAAAGAGCATCGCATGCTGTTCATCGACAAAATCGTGGGCGGTTCATTCCCCAAGGAATTCATCGCCCCGATTGACGCGGGCATTCGTGAAGCGCATGGAAAACGGCATTCTGGCGGGCTTCGAAATGGTGGATATCGCCGTCCTCTTGATCGACGGCAGCTACCACGACGTGGACAGCTCGGAAATGGCGTTTAAAATCGCGGGCTCGATGGCCTTCAAGGAAGCCTGCGGCAAGGCCAAGCCGGTGCTGCTTGAGCCCATCATGAAGGTGGAAGTTGTGACCCCGGAAGAGTACATGCCGCAGGTCTTCGGCGACCTGAATTCGCGGCGCTGCCAGATTCAAGGGACCGAGAGCCGGGGCGGCGCGAACGTCATTCGCGTCGAGGTGCCGCTTGCCGAGATGTTCGGCTACGCCACCGATGTGCGCAGCCGCACGCAGGGCCGCGCCAGCTTTAGCATGCATTTTTCGCACTATGCGGAAGCGCCGAATTCGGTGGCCGAGGAAGTGATCGCGAAATCCACCGGCCGGGCGACTCGCTAAGGGTTTGTAAGCGCGGATCATTTCTGGATGCTAAACGAACGCACACGCTGAGGAGCATACAGAGCAATGGCGAAGGAAAAATTCGAGCGGAACAAGCCGCACCTGAATATCGGGACGATCGGGCACATCGATCACGGCAAGACGACGTTGACGGCGGCGATCACCAAGGTGCTGTCGAAGCACAACCCGAAGGTGGCGTTCCGGGCGTTTGATTCGATTGACAACGCGCCGGAGGAGCGGGAGCGCGGGATCACGATTGCGGTGTCGCACGTGGAGTACGAGACGGCGAACCGGCACTACGCGCACATCGATTGCCCGGGGCACGCGGACTACGTGAAGAACATGATCACGGGCGCGGCGCAGATGGACGGAGCGATTCTGGTGGTGGCGGCGACGGACGGGCCGATGCCGCAGACGCGGGAGCACATTCTGCTGGCGCGGCAGGTGGGCGTGCCGTCGATCGTGGTGTTCATGAACAAGTGCGACGCGGTGGAGGATCCGGAGCTGCTGGAGCTGGTGGAACTGGAAGTGCGCGAACTGCTGAAGCTGTACCAGTTTCCGGGGGACGCCATTCCGATCGTGCGCGGTTCGGCGCTGGCAGCGTTGAACGGGGACAGCAAGTGGGAGAAGGCCGATTGACGAGTTGATGGAAGCGGTGGACAAGTACATGCCGCAGCCGGTGCGGGACATGGACAAGCCGTTCGCGATGCCGATCGAGGATATTTTTTCGATTTCGGGACGCGGCACGGTGGTAACCGGACGCGTGGAGCGCGGCAAGGTGAAGGTGGGCGAGGAAGTGGAGATCGTGGGATTCCGGCCGACGATGAAGCGGGTGGTGACCGGCGTGGAAATGTTCCGCAAGCTGTTGGATGAAGGGCTGGCGGGAGACAACGTGGGGTTGCTGCTGCGCGGGACGGAAAAAGAGGATGTGGAACGCGGGCAGGTGGTGGCGAAGCCGGGGAGCATCACGCCGCACACCAAGTTCAAGGCGGAAGCGTACGTGTTGACGAAGGAAGAAGGCGGGCGGCACACGCCGTTCTTCACGGGATACCGGCCGCAGTTTTACTTCCGGACGACGGACGTGACGGGAGACGTGAAGCTGCCGACCGGAGTGGAAATGGTGATGCCGGGAGACAACGTGAGCTGCGAAGTCAACGCTGATCACGCCGGTGGCGCTGGAGAAGGGCTTGCGGTTCGCGATTCGCGAAGGCGGCCACACCGTC
Organism: uncultured Acidobacteriota bacterium; assembly: GCA_963819745.1. GTDB lineage: Bacteria > Acidobacteriota > Terriglobia > Acidiferrales > UBA7541 > Acidiferrum. Next base: position 5,728 of record CAWFXG010000021.1, read on the forward strand.
GGCGCCGGCGCGGTCACCGAGATCATCGAGTAAGCGAAAACCAATATGAGACAAGGCGACAAAATTCGCATTCGTTTGAAAGCGTACGACCACCGCATTCTGGACCAATCCACGAAGGAAATTGTGGAAACGGCCAAGAGGACCGGAGCCGATGTTGCTGGCCCCATTCCTCTGCCGACAACCATCAACCGCTGGACGGTCCTCCGTTCGCCGCACGTGGACAAAAAGTCGCGCGAGCAGTTTGAAATGCGCACGCACAAGCGGCTGATCGACATTCTCGAGCCCACTCCGGATACTGTGGACGCGCTGATGAAGCTGGATTTGCCCCCGGGCGTCGATGTGGAGATCAAGGCCTTCGGGCACGCCGGCAAGTGACGCAACGCAAGACCCAACTGTGCGGGTAACAACGATACACCAGCAGGACGCAGCCAATATCCCAGGGAACTTCGGACAAGCTGCGAGAGAGAGATGAGGCGATGGCGGTCAACGGAATCATCGGAATCAAGCTGGGCATGACCCAGATCTTTCGTGAAGACGGCTCTGCGGTCGGTTGCACCGTGCTGCAAGCCGGTCCTTGCGTGGTCGTACAACGTCGCACCGCGGAAAAAGACGGCTACGAGGCCGCGCAACTTGGCTTGGTTGAATTCGTCAAGCCGCAGCGCGTCAACAAGGCCATGACCGGGCACTTCAAGAAAGCCGGCGTGGCGCCCATGAAAGTTCTTCACGAAGTCCGCCTCGAGGAAGCCAAGGACGAAACCAAGGTCGGCGACCGCGTGCTCGTGGAAAATTTCAAGTCTGGCGAATCGGTCGACGTCACCGGCGTGAGCAAGGGTAAGGGTTTTGCCGGCGGCGTCAAGCGCTGGCATTACGCGGGCGGCGACGCTTCCCACGGTTCCATGTTTCACCGCGCGCCGGGCGGTATCGGCGGCAGTTCGTTCCCTTCGCGCGTATGGAAGAACCAGCACTTTCCCGGTCACATGGGGAATGAGCAGGTCACCGCCAGGAACTTGAAAGTAGTGAAGGTGGACACCGACGAGAATTTGCTGTTGGTCCTCGGTTCGGTGCCGGGCCCGCGTGGTCAATACATTTTCATTCGCAAGACCCGGAAAAAGAAGTAGGCGCAGCGGCGGTTCGCGCGCTCCAGTGAAAAAGGAAACGAGATTATGCCGGTCGTGGATGTAGTGAACATGGATGGCAAGAAAGTCGGCCAGGTGGACCTGGCGGATGCGGTCTTCGGCGCGAAGGTCAATCAAAACCTTTTGCACGAAGTCTCTCGCTGGTATCTGCGCGGGCTGCGCGCGGGCACCCACAAGACCAAGGACAAGAGCGAGGTCAGCGGTGCGGGTCGCAAACTTTGGAAGCAGAAGGGCACGGGCCGCGCTCGTGTAGGCTCGATTCGTTCGCCTCTGTGGCGCCATGGCGGAACCGTTCATGGACCCAAGCCCCGCGATTACAGCTACGCTCTGCCCAAGAAAATGGTCCTCGGCGCCTTGCGTTCCGCGTTGTCGGCCAAGCTTGCGGAACAAAAACTCACGGTCGTCGATGCCTGGGCGCTGGACACCCACAAGACCAAGGCGTTCAGCGACACGCTCGGCAAGCTGAACCATAGCAAGTCGTCCTTGATCGTTTCGCACGGCGAAAATCGCAATCTCGAACTGGCCAGCCGCAACCTGGAGCGCGTCAAGCTCGTCGCTCCCAATGTTCTGCAGCCGTACGATTTGCTGAATCACGATCTGCTGCTGCTGTCGAAAGACGCGGTGGTCCGCCTGGTTCACACGCTCGACCCGGACAGCCCGCCGTTGCCGGTGCCGGACGTGCACACCATCTCTCCGGCGAAAACCGAGAAAAAGGCCGCTCCGAAAGCCGCAGCCAAGGCCGCGCCGAAAAAAGCCAAAGCCGCCGCAAAAAAGCCGGCTAAGAAGGGGAAGGGATAGCCGATGTCGACTCCCCACTATCAAATCATCCGCCGCCCGATCATCACCGAAAAAGGTTTGGGCGTGAAAGAGCTGCATCGCACCGTTGTTTTCGAGGTTTCCGCCAAAGCCACCAAGACGGAAATCAAGGAAGCCGTTCAGCAAATCTTCAAGGTCAAGGTGGACGATGTGCGCACTGCCAATTTTTTCGGCAAGATGCGCCGCCGCGGACAAAGCGTGGGTTATCGGCGGGACTGGAAAAAAGCGTACGTGAAGCTTGCCGAGGGCGAAAAGATGATCGAGTACTCGGAGAATTTGTAGAACCAACGCAGTGAGAATCGCAATCGCTTCGCTCGGCAGCACGGTTCGCAGTTGCGGTTTCTGGGCCCGGCGAAGTAGAAGTCAGAAGGTAAGAGGCAGAGATGGGACTGAAGAGCTTTAATCCATACACGGCGTCGCGACGGTTCATCACCGTTCTGGACAAGAGCCACATTACCAAGCAGGAGCCGGAAAAGGCCTTGCTTGAGCCGAAAAAGCGCTCTGGCGGCCGCAACAATCAGGGCGAAATCGTCGTTTGGCATCGCGGCGGCGGCCACAAGAAGCAGTACCGCCAGGTGGATTTCCGGCGCGACAAAAATGGCGTGCCCGCTAAGGTGGCCGCGATTGAGTACGACCCCAATCGCAGCTCCAACATCGCGCTGTTGCACTATGCCGATGGCGAAAAGCGCTACATCCTGCACCCCGTCGGCCTGGAAGTGGGCGCCACCGTTTCCACTGGCGAAGGCGCGGACATCCTTCCGGGCAATGCGCTGAAGATCCGGCACATTCCTCCGGGCACCATGGTTCACAACCTGGAGCTGTATCCCGGGCGTGGCGGCCAGGCGGTCCGTTCGGCGGGAGGTGCGGCGCAACTTTTGAGCAAAGAGGGCGATCTGGCGTTGGTCAAAATGCCTTCCGGAGAAGTTCGCAAGTTTTCCGTGGATTGCATGGCCACCGTCGGCCAGGTGGGCAATCTCGATCACGAGAACGAAACCTTCGGCAAGGCTGGTCGCTCCCGTTGGCGGGGGATCAAGCCCACCGTCCGCGGCGTAGCTATGAACCCGGTCGATCACCCGCATGGCGGCGGCGAGGGCAAAGTTAAGGGCAATCATCCGCAGACTCCTTGGGCGTTCCCGACCTTGGGGAAGAAGACGCGGCGTAACAAGCGTACCGACAAGCAGATCGTGCAGCGAAGGAAGTAAGCTGTTCAGTAGGGGAGGCTCGGCGCGCGGGTGGCAGGCGGCTGGGCGAGAGTAGGAAATGCGAGCGACGCGAGCAGCAAGATCGGGGCGGACCGCCGGCGGCAGAAACCGCAGGGCGGTAAAGCGCGCTCCGTCCAAAGCGCGGGCAGGGAAGCGCACCGCCAAGCCGGTGAAGGCTGTGGTGGTTCCGTTGGAACCCGTGCTGTACAAGTTGTGTAAGCCGGGCTGGTCGGTAGTGGTGGAGCGGATTCCGAATGCGCAGGGTACGCGCTTCGTCTGCCCGTTCTGCCCCAAGTCACATCGGGTGCCGGGACCCGTGCGGGGATTCAAGAAGATGCGCAGGGCGCAATGGAGTCGGTTGCGCCGCGTGGAGGAATAGCGAATCAATGGCACGCTCACTGAAAAAAGGGCCGTTCGTGGACGGTCATTTGCGCGAAAAAGTGGAAGGTCTGAACACGCGCAATGAAAAGAAAGTGGTCAAGACCTGGTCGCGGCGCTCGACGATCGTGCCGGAAATGATCGGCCACACCATCGCCGTGCACAACGGCAAAAAATTTATCCCGGTGTATGTCACCGAGCAGATGATCGGGCACAAACTCGGCGAGTTTGCTCCCACCCGCACCTTTAAGGGACACGCCGTGAAAGCGGCGCTGGAAAGGGCCGCCGGCGCGGCTCCGGCAGGCGCTCCGGCAGCGGCAGGAGGCGGCGCGGCTCCGGCGCTGAAGGCATAAACCATGGCCGACGTGCAGACACACAACGGTTCGATTGAAGCCCACGCCCTGGCGAAGCATGTACGCATGTCTCCCCAGAAGGCCCGGTTGGTAATGGATTTGATCCGTGGGCAAAAGGCCCAGGAAGCGTTGCAGACCTTGCGTTACACGCCCAAGCGTGCCGCCAAGCACATTGAAAAGGTGTTGCGCAGCGCCATCGCCAACGCCGAGCGCAAAGCCGATGATGCTGGCGCTCCGCTGGATGTGGACGAATTGTATGTTTTCAAGTGTTTCGTCAACGAAGGAGCGCGCTGGAAGCGCTTGCGCCCCGCGCCGATGGGCCGCGCCTTCCGCTATCAGAAACGTACCGCGCACCTGTGGGTCGGTGTCGCCGAACATCATGTGGCTGCCGCCGAGCGCGTTGCCGCCATTGCGGCGGAATCCGAAGCGCAAAGGGGCGTGCGAGGTACGGCGCGCCGGGTACGCAAAGCTTTGACCGGGAAGCAAAACGCCCCGAAAAAGGGCAAGAAGTAAAACGGTTCCGGCGAAAGCCCGGAATCGCGGGAAAAAGAAGAGGTCAGAATGGGACAAAAGACGCACCCGTACGGATTCCGCCTCGGCTACAACAAGCCGTGGAAGTCTCGCTGGTATGCTGATCGCGACTACGCCGATTTGTTGCATGAAGACGTCAAGCTGCGCCGCGAGCTCAAAGAACGTCTGAAGAGCGCCGGTGTCAGCTCCATCGACATCGAGCGCGCGGCCAACAAACTTGTCGTGCGGATCTACACGGCGCGGCCGGGCATCATCATCGGACGCAAAGGCGCGGAAATCGACAAGCTGAAACAGGAAGTGCAGAAGCGCACCAAGCGCGAGGTGCATATCGACATTCAGGAAGTGCACCGCCCGGAACTGGATGCCACCTTGGTTGCGGAGTCCATCGCTTTGCAGCTCGAAAAGCGCGTGGCCTTTCGGCGCGCCATGCGCAAAGCCGTGGATTCGGCGCTGCGCTTTGGCTGCAAAGGTATCAAGGTACGCGTGGCTGGCCGGTTGAACGGCGCGGAAATCGCCCGCAAGGAGTGGTACCTGCAAGGACGTCTGCCGTTGCAGACATTGCGCGCGGACATCGATTTCGGCACCGCCGAAGCCAATACCACCTACGGCGTCATCGGGGTGAAGTGCTGGGTTTATCAGGGCGAAAACGTTCCTAAGCGCGCCTCCAAGGTTCAGAAGGAACGCGAAGGCGTAGCCGCCGCGTAAAAGAATTTCCTCGCCATTCGTGGCGGGCTTGAGAACAGGGAAGCGAGAACATAGCGATGTTGATGCCCAAGAAAGTGAAATACAGAAAGCAGATGCGCGGCCGGCGCAACGGGAAAGCCTGGCGCGGGAGTGATTTGGCGTTTGGCGATTACGGCCTCAAAGCCATGGAGTGTGCCTGGATTACCGATCGGCAGATTGAAGCTTCGCGCGTCGCCATTACCCGTTTCATCAAGCGCGGCGGCAAGCTGTGGATCCGGATTTTCCCGGACAAGCCTTTTACCAAGAAGCCGGCGGAAACCCGCATGGGCAAAGGCAAAGGCGCTCCGGAAAAGTGGGTATCCGTCGTCAAGCCCGGCCGCATCATGTTCGAGATGTCCGGTGTGGACGAAGCAACGGCGCGGGAAGCCATGGGTCTGGCGGCCCACAAACTGCCGATTCCCACCAAGTTCATTACCCGCGCGGGGAGCTTCTGATGTCCAAGCGCATGGAAAAAATTCGCGAAGCGAATGTCAACGAGCTGGAAGCGCAGCACAAGGATCTGACCGAACAGATTTTTCGCCTGCGGTTTCAGTTGACCACCGGCCAGGCGGAAGCGCTCAAGCGCTTGCGCGAAGCCAGGAAAGATCTGGCGCGAGTGAAAACACTGCTGCGCGCTCGGCAAATTGCCGCTGCGGCAAAGAAGGCATGAGGACGGAATGACCACGGAAACAACCAAGACCGCGGAAGATACCCGGCACGAGCGGCAGATTCTTACCGGCCGCGTCACCAGCGCCAAGATGGAGAAGACCATCGTCGTCGAGGTTCTCCGCCTGGTGCAGCATCCCAAGTACCGCCGTGTCGTGCGCATCTCCAAGAAGTTTTACGCCCACGATGAACAGCGCCAGGCCAAGCCCGGCGACACCGTGCGCATCGTCTCTTCCCGCCCGCTCTCGAAGCTCAAGCGCTGGCGGCTCAAGGAAGTGCTGACGCGGAACGCGTCGGCGGAATAACCAGGACAGGGGAGCACACCAATGATTCAGATGCGAACCTGGTTGACGGTGGCCGACAATTCCGGCGCCCGCAAGCTCATGTGCATTTTGCCCGTGGGCGGCGACGCGGGATTGAAGGCGGGCCTCGGCGACGTCATTACCGCGTCGGTCAAGGAAGCCACTCCGGAAAGCCAGGTAAAACAGGGCACGGTGGTTAAAGCCGTGATCGTGCGCATGCGCAAGGAGCGCCGTCGCCGGGATGGCACGTACATTCGTTTCGACGACAATGCCGCGGTGCTGATCAACGATGCTGGCGAACCCGTGGGTACCCGCGTTTTCGGCCCCGTCGCTCGCGAGCTGCGCGAAAAAAAATTCACCAAGATTGTTTCCTTGGCTCCGGAGGTTTGGTAGCTCATGACACTGAGGCATGAACGCGCTGTACGGCACCCCATCGCCATCCGTAAGGGCGATCAGGTGCGGGTCATTGCCGGGCGCGACGCCGGAAAGAGCGGTCGCGTGTTGTCCATCGACGCCAAGAAGAACCGCATCGTCGTCGAGCATGTCGCCATCATGAAGCGCCACACCCGGCCGAATCCGCAAAAGAATATTAAGGGCGGAATCGTCGAAAAAGAGGGCAGCATCAATATTTCTAACGTGATGGTCGTTTGCGGAAGCTGCGGAAAGCACACTCGCATCGGCCACACGATTTTGCCGGACGGTACCAAGTCCCGCACGTGCAAGCGCTGCGGTGGCACGCTGGACAAGTAATTATTGATCACGCGGAACATTTCGTGGGTGAGGTAAGGGAAGCAACATGAAGAGTCGATTGCAGGAAAAATATCGCGGCGAAACGGTGCCGGCCCTGATGAAGCGCTTTGGATGGAAGAACATCATGGCTGTGCCCAAGCTGCAAAAGGTCACCTTGAATATCGGTCTCGGCGAAGCCAGCCAGAACGCCAAGCTGCTGGACACCGCGGCAGTCGAGCTCGGGCAGATTACCGGCCAGAAAGCGGTCATCACTCGCGCCAAGAAGTCCATCGCCAATTTCAAGATCCGCAAGGGCATGCCCATCGGCTGCGCGGTTACCCTTCGCGGCGACAAGATGTATGAGTTCATCGATCGCCTTTGCAATGTTGTGTTGCCTCGCGTTCGAGACTTTCGCGGGTTGCCCTCGAACTCATTCGATGGCCGCGGCAATTACACCCTCGGCCTCAAAGACCAGCTGGTGTTTCCGGAAATCGATTACACCCGCGTGGACAAGATCAAGGGCATGAACATTACGTTGACCACCACAGCGAGAAACGACGAAGAAGGCCGGGAGTTGCTCAAGGGCCTCGGTTTTCCGCTGCGTACTCCTGGGGGAGCACAATAAATGGCACGAACCGCAAAAATCGCCAAGTCACTGAAGAAGCCCAAGTTCAAGGTTCGCGTGCGTAATCGCTGCCGCTGCTGCGGCCGCGCTCGCGGCTATATTCGCAAGTTTCAGATGTGCAGAATCTGTTTTCGCGGAATGGCGCTCAAGGGAGAAATTCCCGGCGTCGTGAAAGCCAGTTGGTAGGAGCGTATAGAAAATTATGCAGACGGATCCCATAGCCGATTTCTTGACCCGCATCCGTAACGCCTCGGCTGCCAAGCATCAGCGCGTCGATGTGCCGGTGTCCAAGCTCAAGACCGAGATCGCCCGCATCCTCAAGGAAGAGGGCTACATTTCCACCTTCAAGCTGGTCGACGAAAACAAATCGCGCAAGATGTTGCGCGTTTTCCTCAAGTACACGCCGGACCGCCGCAGTGTTATTACCGGTCTGAAGCGCATCTCCCGCCCTGGCGCTCGTCGTTATCTCGGTGCCACGGACATTCGTCCGGTTGTCGGCGGTTTGGGCATCAGTATCATGACCACGCCGAAGGGTCTGATGAGCGGGCGTTCCGCGCGCAAAGCCAAAGTCGGCGGCGAACTTCTTTGTGAGGTCTGGTAAAGGCTTATGTCACGTATCGGACGCAAACCAATTCCACTGCCGACCGGCGTAAAAATCGCCATGGCCGCCGACAAGATCGATGTGCAGGGCCCCAAGGGCAAGCTCACCGTTCCGGTGCCGCACGGCATCACCTTTGAGCAGAAAGATGGCGTGTTGAATGCCCTGCGCGCCACCGAGGATCACCGTGCCTTGCACGGCCTCGCTCGCGCTCTCGTCGCCAATGCCGTTCACGGCGTCACCCAGGGCTTCAAAAAGGAATTGGACATCGTGGGCGTCGGCTACCGTGCCGAACTCAAGGGAAAAGCAGTCGCCTTTGCCTTGGGTAAGTCCCATCCCATCGAGTTCAAGATTCCCGAGGGGATCCAGATCTCGGTGGATAAACAGACGCACCTGGTCATCAGCGGTGCCGACAAGGGCCAGGTCGGCCAGGTTGCCGCCGACATTCGCTCGCTTCGTCCTCCCGACCCCTATAAGCAGAAAGGTATTCGTATTACCGGCGAGCGCTTGAAGAAAAAGGCTGGCAAGGCCGGCGCGAAAGCCGGCGCCGCATAGGCGTCGCGGTAAAGGAGAGCAACAGTGGCATCGGCTAGAGTTCGAAAATTGTCCAGGGATCTGCACCGCAAGCGCGTGCATCAGCGCGTGCGCATGAAGGTGTCCGGCACTCCGGAGCGTCCGCGATTGTGCGTCTATCGTTCGCTTGACCATATCTACGCGCAGGTCATCGACGACCGCACCGGGAAAACTTTGGCATCGGCAAGTTCGGTGGACAAGGAAACCAAGAAAAGTCTCAAGGGTGGCGGCAATGTCGCCGCGGCCAAGGTCATCGGTAAAGCCATCGCCGACCGCGCCAAAGCTGCCGGAGTAGGCAAGGTCGTGTTCGACCGCGGCGGGTACAAGTACCACGGCCGCGTCAAGGCGCTCGCAGATGCGGCGCGGGAAGCGGGGTTACAGTTCTAAGCCTATGTCGAAGCAAATTTTGCGGGATAGTTTAGCGGTTCGCCGGTTGCTCGAAGTCAATCCTTCCGACTTGAAGGACGATGTCATCGCTATCAACCGCGTAACCAAGGTCGTTAAGGGCGGCAAAAATCTCAGTTTCTCCGCTCTCGTCGTCGTCGGCGACAACCATGGCCACGCTGGTTTCGGCATGGGCAAAGCCCGGGAAGTGCCCATGGCCATCAAAAAGGGTATCGAGCAAGCCAAAAAGAATTTGATCAAGCTGAACCTGAAGGGTACTTCGATTCCGCACCAGGTTTTGGGCCGCTATGGCTCCGCCCAGGTGCTGCTCAAGCCCGCTTCAGAAGGCACCGGCGTTATCGCCGGTGGCCCGGTTCGCAAGGTCATGCAGGTTGCGGGAATTCACAACGTGCTCACCAAGTCTCTGGGCACCTCCAATCCCCACAACGTGGTCAAGGCCACCTTTGCGGCCTTGCTCAGCCTGAAAGACGTCGCCCAGGTTGCGGAAACCCGTTCCAAGACCGTGGACGAAATTAGCGGACGGCCCCCGAAGGTCGCCGCCGGTGAGAGTGCCTGATGGCCAGCGAGAAAAAAGCCGGAAAAGCCTCCGCCACCGTCAAGATCAAATGGGTGGTCAGCTTCATCAGCTGCACCGATGACATGCGCCAGGCCATTCGGGGTCTCGGTCTGCGCAGAATGCACCAGGTGGTCGAGCGCGAGGATACGCCGTCGGTTCGCGGCATGATCCACAAAGTGCGCCACCTCGTGGAAGTGGTGGAATAGGGAATATGGCGAAAAAAGGTTCGACAGGCCGTAAATCGACGAAAACTCACGGGGCCCACAAGCCCGCCACGCCGCGCGCCCAGACCAGCCGCTACGCGCTTTCTAATTTGAAGCCTCCGGCCGGCTCGCGCATCAAAAAGGTACGTGTTGGCCGCGGCATGGGCTCCAAGCTCGGCAAGACCGCCGGCGCCGGCAACAAGGGCCAGAAGTCTCGCCGCGGCTATTCCCGCCGCCGGGGCTTTGAGGGCGGCCAGATGCCGCTGCACCGCCGCATGCCCAAGCGCGGCTTTCACAATCCGTTCGGTGTCACCTATTCGGTTTTGAACCTGGCGGAGCTCAACCTTTTCCCCGCCGGAGAAACGGTAACTCCGGATTTGCTGCGCGCTCACGGTTTCATTCGCCGCAAAGCGGACAAAATTAAGGTCCTCGGCGATGGTGAACTGACTACCAAGCTGGCCGTTCACGCGCACGCATTCAGCGCCTCCGCCAAGGAAAAAATCACCAAGGCCGGCGGAACGTTTGAGGTTGTAGCCTAAAGAGCTTACAAGTATGAAACGATTCATCGAAGCATTCCGAAACCTGTTCCGCATCCCAGATCTGCGGAATCGCGTTCTGTTCACGCTGGCTCTGCTGGCCGTGTATCGCATTGGTGCGCACATTTACACCCCGGGCATCAATACCGCGGTCCTGCAAACCATGTTTGAGCAGGGCCAGGGCTCCTTCCTCGGCATCTTCGATCTCTTCAGCGGCGGTAACCTGCGTCGCCTCACCATTTTCGCGCTCGGCATCATGCCGTACATCACCTCCTCCATCATCTTGCAGTTGATGACCGTGGTGTTCCCCTACCTCGAAAAGCTGCAAAAAGAAGGTGAGCTCGGCCGCCGCAAGATCACCCAATACACCCGCTATCTGACCATCATTCTCAGCATCATCCAGGGCACCACCATCGCCACCGCCCTGGAAAGCGCGAATTATGGCGGCCAGTCGCTGGTCTATACCCCCGGCTTCGGATTCGTCGCCCTCACCGTCCTCACACTCACCACCGGCTCGGCCTTCATCATGTGGCTCGGCGAGCAGATTAGCGAACGCGGCATCGGTAACGGCATGTCGCTGATCATCTTCGTCGGCATCGTCGTCGGCTTGCCGCGCGGCATCGTCGATTTGTACGAAAAAGCCAAGACCCAGGCGTGGGGCCCGTTCACTCCGCTGGCCTTGATCTTTCTCGTCGCCCTCATGATCGCCGTCGTCGCCTTCATCGTTTTCGTCGAAGGCGGCCAGCGCCGTATCCCGGTGCAATACGCCAAGCGCGTTGTGGGTCGCCGCGTCATGGGCGGCCAATCTTCCTATCTCCCGCTGCGCGTCAATTCCGGCGGCGTCATCCCCCCGATCTTCGCCAGCTCGCTGTTGGCCTTTCCCGCCACCGCCGCGCTCGTTTTCGGCACTCGCTGGCCCTTCGTCAAGGAATTCGGCAAGATCGTGGCTTTCGGTGAGCCCGCCTATAACCTCATCTACGTCGTCTTGATCATCGTCTTCGCGTTCTTTTATGTCGGCATCGTTTTTAATCCCACGGAGCTCGCCGACAACATGCGCAAGAATGGTGGCTTCATCCCTGGCATTCGCCCGGGCCGCACCACCAGCGATCACGTCAGCCGCATTCTCAAGCGCCTCACTTTTATCGGCGCCATTTATCTGGCCATCGTTTGCTTGCTCCCGGAATGGCTCATCACCGGTATTCATCTGGACCACTTGGGTTGGGGCATCGGCGGCTGGTTTGATCGCCACTTTCCCACCTGGTTCCTTAAGGGCCTCGGGGTACAATTTTATTTCGGTGGCACTTCGCTCTTGATCGTGGTCGGCGTTGCCATGGATACCGTGCAGCAGTTGGAAGCGCAGTTGGTGATGCGCAACTATGAAGGTTTTGCGCGGAAAGGCCGGTTGCGTGGCCGGCGTTAATGACGACGAACGCGATCGGGCCGGACAGCAGATCCGCGGAGCCGTTGGATCGTGCCGTGGTGTTTCTCGGGCCTCCGGGCGCCGGCAAGGGCACTCAGGCCAAGGAGTTGGCGCGATTTTATTCCGTGCCGCATCTCTCCACGGGAGACATGCTTCGCGAGAATATCGCCAACGGGACTCCGCTCGGAGAGCAGGCCAAGCCGGTAATGGCCCGCGGCGAGTTCGTCTCGGATTCGCTGGTGTTGCGCATGGTCGCCAAGCGCATCGAGCAGCCGGATTGCGCGCACGGCTTCGTGTTCGATGGTTTTCCGCGCACCGTCGCCCAGGCGCAGTATTTGGGCGAGTTGCTGAAGCAGCACGGTTTCAAGCGTGCCGTTGTGGTGCACTTTGTGATTGATCCTTCCCTGCTGTTGCGGCGGATCACTGGGCGGTGGATGTGCAAGGTCGGCGGCGAGATTTACAATATTTACCAGCGCCCGCCGAAGGTCCCCGGACGTTGCGATGCCGATGGCGGCGAGCTGGAGCAGCGGCCCGATGATCGCGAAGAAATTGTCGCGCCAAGGCTTCAGGCTTACGCCCGGCAGACCGAACCGCTGGTGCAGTATTACCGCCGGCTCGGCCGGCTGCACGAAGTGGATGCTTCGAAATGTGTTGCTGATGTCTCCCGGCAAGTGATCGATATCGTGCGCGGTGGGCGGTGAGGATGTGCGGGTGAGGATGCGCAGAAATTGACGACCATGGCGATTCATTTGCGCAGTGCCGAAGAGCTGGAAAAGATGCACGCCGCCGGTCTGATCGTGCATGAGGTACTGAACGTCCTGCGGCAGGCCGTTCGGCCGGGCGTAACGACGATGGACCTCGAGAAGTTGGCCGAGGAAAAAATCGCCGGAAAGCCCGGGAAACCGGCCTTCAAGGGCTATCGGGGTTATCCGTGCTCGCTGTGCACTTCCGTGAATAGCGAGATTGTTCACGGCATCCCGTCGCCTAAGCGCAAATTGCGCGAAGGCGACATCGTTTCCATCGATTTCGGGATGGAAGTGAACGGCTACTATGCGGATTCCGCGGTCACCGTGCCGGTTGGCCCGATCGCTCAGGAAACCGAGAAGTTGCTCCGGGTCACCCGCGAATCGCTCGACCGCGCCATCGAACAGATGCGGCCGGGCAATCGCCTCGGCGATGTCGGCAACGCCGTGCAGACTTGGGTCGAGCAGAACGGCTATTCGGTGGTGCGGGAATTTGTCGGGCATGGCATCGGCACCAAAATGCACGACGAGCCCAATCTGCCGAACTATGGCGAACCCGGGCATGGTCCCAGGTTGCAGGAGGGCATGGTCATTGCCGTGGAACCCATGGTCAATGCCGGACGCCCGGAAGTCCGCATGCGAGGCGAGTGGCTGGCGGAAACCGCGGATGGCAGTCCTTCCGCGCATTTTGAGCACACTGTGGCCGTTACCGCCAACGGTCCTTGGATCTTGACTCGGCCCCGGGAAATGACTGGGCCTTCTTGGTGAGCGGCAGGCAGTACGACGTGCGGCAGCGCCCGGTTGGCAGCCGGTCGGCAATTTAGGAGCATATGGCGAATATTCAGGACGATAAGAAGAAGGGCGACTCCGGTAATCCCAAGGAAGACGCCATTGAAGTGATGGCCACGGTCATTGAGCCGTTGCCCAACGCTATGTTTCGCGTCGAGCTTGAGAACAAGCATCGCGTTCTCGCTCACGTTTCCGGCAAGATGCGCAAGAATTTCATCCGCATCCTGGCGGGAGACAAAGTAGCCGTCGAGCTGTCGCCTTATGATTTGACGCGGGGCCGGATCGTTTATCGCTACAAGTAGACCCCGGTAAAGAGTGCTACAGCCGGCAAAAAAGTTTGCGGAGTTTCAGTTCAGCGGCAAGAAATCGAGGAACGGCAATGAAAGTACGGGCATCGGTTAAGAAAATTTGCGACAAGTGCAAGGTCATTCACCGGCGCGGTGTGGTCCGGGTGATTTGCGTCAATCCCAAGCACAAGCAGCGCCAGGGTTAAGGCGCCCGGGCACAAGGAGAAAGCATGGCACGCATAGCAGGTGTTGATCTTCCGGTTCAGAAGCGGCTGTATGTCGGGTTGACCTCGATCTACGGCATCGGGCAGGAACGCGCCAGAAAATTGGCCGCCCAGGCGGGTGTCGATCCCGTCAAGAAGATCCGCGACCTGACCGAAGATGAAGTCAACAAGCTCCGCCAGGCCATCGAGCAGGAAGGCCGCGTCGAAGGCGATCTCCGCAAGGAGATCCAGATGAATATCCGCCGCCTGATTGAAATTCAGGCCTACCGCGGCATTCGTCATCGCCGCAATCTTCCGGTCCGCGGACAGCGCACCCATACCAACGCTCGTACCCGCAAGGGTCCGCGGCGCGGCGCAGTGGCGGCCAAGAAGAAGATCACCGGCAAGAAGGGCTAAGTCACTCGCCCCGGGGCAGAAGAGTTTTCGGATCTCGTAGCAAGAAACGGAGCAACAAGTGGCAAAAGAACAAAAGCGCGCAGCCGCAACGCCGGATACCGCACCAGCGGGAAAAGCGGCCCCGGCTAAGCGCAAGAAGGAATTTAAGAAGAAGCGCGAGCGCCGCATTGTCCCTCACGGGCTGGTGCACGTCGCCGCCTCCTTCAACAACACGCAGATCACCATCACGGATACCGATGGCCGCGTCTTGTGCTGGTCGTCGGCCGGTGCCATCGGCTTCAAGGGTTCGCGCAAAGGTACGCCGTATGCCGCGCAGCAGGCTTCGCTTTCCACCGCCAGCATCGCGCGCGATCAATACGGCATGAAGAGCGTTGAGGTCCGCATTCAGGGCCCCGGCTCTGGCCGTGAATCTGCCGTCCGCGCATTGGCTGCGGCCGGTTTGCACATTGTGGTCATTCGCGACGTTACGCCGATTCCGCACAACGGCTGCCGTCCTCCGAAGCGCCGCAGAGTTTAAGGTTTCGCTCGTGCGTCGCGGCACTTTTGTCGCGTCGCCTGGGTTCGAAGGGATTTGGGAAGGGAGAATAGAAGTTGGCAAGACACCGAGATGCAGTCTGCCGCCTGTGCCGCCGGGAAGGGCAGAAGTTGTTCCTAAAAGGTTTGCGGTGCTTTACCGAGAAGTGCGCCATTGAAAAGCGTAACTTCGTTCCGGGACAGCATGGCCAGTCGCGCCGCCCCAAGGTCGCCGGCTACGGCCTGCAGTTGCGCGAAAAACAGAAGGTCAAGCGCACCTACGGCTTGCTCGAGCGCCAGTTCCGCGCCTATTTCGAAAAGGCCCTCCGTATCAAGGGGCCCACGGGCGAGAACTTGATCATCATGCTGGAGCGCCGGCTGGACAACGTGGTCGTCCGCGCCGGCCTGGCCTCTTCGCACGCCCAGGCGCGCCAGTTGGTCTCCCACGGTCATGTCCGCGTCAACGGCCGCAAGGTCAACATCCCGTCGTACCTCGTTAGGGTCGGCGAGGAAATCGCCATCAAGGAAAAGATGCACCAGAACGCCATGGTCCTCGATGCTCGCAACGTCGCTCAAAGCCAGAATTCCGCTCCTTGGCTCGAGCAGGACCGCGAGAACTTCAAGGCCAAGGTCGTGGCCATGCCCAAGCGCGAAGATGTCCAATCCACGCCGTTCAACGAACAGTTGATCGTCGAGCTGTATTCGAAATAAGCCGCTCCGGCCATGTCGGCCGCCGCCGGGCTTTAGCACGGCCAGCCGTTCTTAAGGATGTAGTGGCCGGTCTTTAGATCGGTCAGGGTTTCCGGGAAACAAGCAGTCCAGCGCTGCCGAAAAAAGTTCGGCAGCCAGCCCGACCGCCAAAAACGGCCAGGCGAAAGGAAGAAAAGAATATGTGGAAGGGTTTCCAAAAACCAAAGCGTCTCGCGTCAGAGCTGGAATCGCTCACTGAAAAGTACGGGCGTTTCTCCGCTCAGCCGTTTGAGCGCGGTTGGGGCACCACCGTCGGTAACGCGCTTCGCCGGGCGTTGTTGAGCTCGATCGAAGGCGCGGCCATCACCGCTGTCAAGATCGAGGGCGTGTTGCACGAATTCTCCTCGATTCCTGGCGTAGTTGAAGATGCCACCGACATTATTCTCAATCTTAAGCAGGTGCCCATCAAGCTCAACACCGACCTGCCCAAGACCATCTATCTCAACGTCGAGCAGCCCGGTCAGGTCACTTCCGCGCAAATCGAGGAAGACGCCGACTTCGCCGTTCTCGACAAAAGCGTTTACATTGCTACCGTCAGCGAAGGCGGCAAGCTGCAGATTGAAATGCGCGTCAAGAATGGCCGCGGCTACATCGCCGCCGATCGCAACTACGACGAAGATCTGCCCATCGGCTACATTCCCGTGGACTCCGTTCACTCCCCCGTGCGCAAGGTCAACTACTCCGTGGAAGCCGCGCGTCTCGGCCAGATGACCGACTACGAGAAGCTCATGATTGAGGTCTGGACCAACGGCGCCATCACTCCTCAGGACTCCATCGGCCTTGCCGCCAAGTTGGTCAAGGACCACATGAGCATCTTCATCAACTTTGAAGAGCCTACGGACATGCCGGACTTGCCGCAGGAGACCACCAACGATCCGCGCCTCGAGCATTTGGATCGCTCCGTGGAAGAACTCGAGCTCTCCGTGCGCTCGTACAACTGCCTCAAGAACGCCAACATTCAGACCATCCGCGAGCTCGTCCAGAAGAGCGAAAATGAAATGCTGAAGACCAAGAACTTCGGCCGCAAGTCGCTTAACGAGATCAAGGATATACTGACCAAGATGGGCCTTAGCTTGGGCATGAAGTTCGACGAGCACGGCCGTATCATCTGGCCGCCGCTTCCGAGCCAGACGGCTCCGCCGCCTTCGTCTGAAGACAACGTCGGCCTGTAGTGGCCGATCTTTAGATCGGCCGCAAGCCCGCGCCCAGTTTGTAAGCGCCGGGCTTGCCCGGCCCGCGCATCAAGCCCGGCGCAACGATATGTTTGCCCCGGGCGTTGCTGGCCCGGCTATCAAACGGCGGCGCAAATGGATTGTAGGGGCCGGGCATCAACCGCTCGGAACAAAACAAAGGAAGAACCATGCGACATCTGAAGTCCGGATCGAAACTGGGACGCAACCCTTGGCACCGCCGCGCCACCTTGCGCAATCTCGTCACTAATCTATTGGAGCACGGCCGGATTACCACCACGCTCACGCGCGCCAAGGCCGCTCGCCCTGTCGCCGAAAAAATTATCACTCTCGGCAAGAAAGATACCCTGCAGTCCCGCCGCCAGGCTGCTTCTTATCTCACTACTCCGCACGTCACCAAGAAGCTTTTCGGTGAGATCGCTCCCAAGTTCGCCGATCGCTCCGGCGGCTACACCCGGATCATTGCCGCTGGAATCCGCGTCGGTGACGGCGCTCAGGTTGCCATCCTGGAGCTCGTTGGCTACGAGCTGAAGAAGAAAGAAAAGAAAGAAAAAACCAAAAAAGAAGAGCCCGTCGAAGCCGCCTCCTGACCCTCAGCGATGGAATGATCGAGTCGCTGCATAAAGCGTTCGCGTGCCCTCGATGTTCTTCCCATCTGGCGCGATGCGGCGGCCGCTCATCGTTCGAATGATATTCAATCCATGACTTGACACGGTGTTTACTTTTGTGCTATACTGTTTTGTGTTTGCGATTGGCACCCCGCCGGGTCTCTCCGTACCATCAACTTCCCATTCGCAACCCGCCGTGCGGCTGCCGCATAACTTATTTAGAATCAACACTTGCGCAACTGTAACAAAACAAGTCACTTTATCTGCCTGTGGAATGAACACTTATGCGAAGTGAGGGGGCCGTAGTACCTTTCGAGCTAACAGAAAACGGCCGGACCTTTTCGCCGAACAACAGCTTTGCGGAATCGCGAGACCGAAGGAGTTCGGTTGCGGCCTTCAACCTGGATCGGCGCTCGATGCCTTGGCACTCCGCGCGCGAAACCAGATCCACAACACCGTAATCGCTACGAACGCTCCTGTCGAGTCCAGTAGCGAATCGTAGGCCGATGCCGTCCGGCTGGTTACGAAGGCTTGGTGGATTTCATCTAGTGCCGCATAGCCTGCGGCAATCGCCGCCGCCGTCAGGCCCCAGGACCAGCGCCACCCGCGGTGCCGGGAGCGCACTCCGCGATATAAAAACAGCGCAAAGATGAAATATTCCGTGAAGTGTGCGGTCTTGCGGATGTAGTGATGAACCATTTGAAATTGATGCGGGCTCAACCACGGAAATAGCCACCGAACCACTGGCTCCAGAAACCACGCCGTGTGTTCCGCGGAAAATGTATCCGTGGACAGCAGGAAAATCACCATCGCCCAGACGAAGGCCGGCCACCACGGGTGCAGCCAATCGGGAATCAGCAACTTGCCAAGATGGGGTTGCACTTCCGGCATTTGCGGTGCGGGTCTCGGATTACGCCAAGGTTGGTTAGCCACGTCGTTTCATTCTGCGTCAGAAGGCTTCCATCGCTATTTTATCGTGGCCGGCCGTGGATTCGCGGTGTTTCCACGCCTCGTTTTCCAGGAGGTTATTGCAGGCGCCAGCTATGTTCGCGCTCTTCCATCCGCCCTATTCCATCCGATAGTTGGGCGCTTCGCGAGTGATGATCACGTCATGTACGTGGCTTTCGCGCAGCCCCGCGGAGGTGATACGGATAAACTTGGCGTTGCGTTTCAGGTCTTCCAGCGTCGCCGCCCCGGCATAACCCATGCCGCTCTTCAGCCCGCCGACCAGTTGGTCGGTAAGCGCGCCCAGCGGTCCCTTGTACGGAACGCGGCCTTCCACGCCTTCGGGTACGGACTTGCCGCGCTCGCGGTCGGAATCGTCTTGCACTGTCGCATAGCGGTCCGAGCCTTCATCCATGGCCGCGCTGGAGCCCATGCCGCGATAGGACTTGAAGGTGCGGCCCTGATACAGAATGGTTTCACCCGGCGATTCCTCGGTCCCGGCGAACAGGCTCCCGATCATCACGCAGGAGGCGCCGGCGGCGATGGCCTTGGTGATGTCCCCGGAGAACTTGATGCCGCCATCGGCAATGATGGGCACGCCCGTGCCGGCCGCGGCGCGCGCCGCTTCCATCACCGCAGTGAGTTGCGGGACGCCGGCGCCGGTCACCACCCGCGTGGTGCAGATCGACCCGGGGCCGATGCCGACTTTCAGGCCGTCAATGCCCAGCGCGATGAGCTCTTTCGCGCCGTCGTAGGTGGCCACGTTCCCGGCGATGAGCTGTATCTCCGGCAAGCGGTGTTTGATGGCTTTAATGGCGTCCATGACGCGCTGCGAGTGGCCATGAGCGGTGTCCACGGCCAGCACGTCGGCCTTGCTCTTGGTCATTTCCACGGCGCGCTCCAGGAAGTCGCCGGTGGCGCCAACGGCGGCGCCTACGCGCAACCGGCCCTGCTCGTCTTTCGCGGCGCGCGGATATTCGAGCTTCTTCTGGATGTCTTTGACGGTGATCAGGCCCTTCAGGTTGAAATCCTGGTCCACCACCAGGAGTTTTTCGATGCGGTGTTTCTGCAGGATTTTTTCGGCTTCCTCGAGTGTCGTTCCGACGGGCACGGTAACGAGGTTGTCTTTGGTCATCACCGAGCTGACCAGTTGCGAATGATTTTTTTCGAAGCGCAAGTCACGATTGGTCAGAATGCCGGTGAGTCGCGCGCCGCGGGTGACCGGAAGCCCGGAGACGCGGTACTTGGTCATGATCTCGAGTGCCTGGCGCACGGTGATATCGGGGGAAATGGTGACGGGGTCCACGATCATGCCGCTTTCCGAGCGCTTCACGCGGTCCACTTCCTCGGACTGGCGGTCGATGGCCATGTTGCGGTGCACGATGCCGATGCCGCCCTGGCGCGCGATGGCGATGGCCAGGTGCGATTCGGTGACGGTGTCCATGGCCGCGGAAGCCAGCGGAATATTCAGGGCGAGTTTGCGCGTAAAGCAGGTGCGCGTGTCCACTTCCGTGGGCAACAAGGAGGATTTGCCGGGCTGGAGCAGCACGTCGTCGAATGTAAGACCTTCGGGTATGGAAACTTCGCTCATCCAATCCTCTCTGTCCGGAAATAGGTTGGTACGCCAGCGAACCGCGCGGGCAAGATTTGGATTCGGCAGCGGCTGCGCGCGGCAGGGCTTTGCGCCTGGAAACATCGCCCATAAAACAGCGCAGCCCAGCGGGTGCCCGCCGGGCTGTGATAGAAATCCATCAAATCGAAAAATTGCATCACTGTGAATTTTTATTGTAACGGCCCCGGGCACTTAGGGTCAAGCCACGGCACGAATCCGGCACCAAGAAAGTTCGCCGATTGCCGGGCGCGCACGGCACCGACGTGTGGGCCACCCGCCTCTTTTGCGGAATGGCCACCAGGTGTACATGGTTCGACATCAGGCAGTAACCCAACAATTGTAGTCCGTGCAGGCGGATATTCTTCCGCAGCAGATCCAGGTAGACCGCGCGTTCCTCGTCCGTAACCAGCAGGAACTGCTTGGCATTGCCGCGCTGCGTCACGTGGTACGCAACGTTAACCGCAGCAATACGTGCCAGCCGCGCCATCACTACAAGCTATCAGAAAACGTCCCGTCTGTCCCCAACTTCCGAGGAACCGTCCAGCGTTTTGGTCGTAGTATCTGGCACGGTAGTAAAAAAGGCTGGTTTCAGGGTCGAATTCGCGGGCGGTGTATTGGAACGGGTTGATCAACGAACCGGTGGAACTCGTCTGTTTGCCGAATGAGTCGTAACCATAGGTCTGAGCCAGAGAACCGGCACCGTTACTCAATGACGTAATCGTATTCAACCCATCCGCCTGGTAATAGCTGGTTGTGCTGCTGCGCAGCATGGCCAGCGGTTCGTCTACGTTTTGGGTTTGCGTGTAGCGAGCGATCACTGCGCTGGATGAGTTGGTTTCCTCGACGAGGTTGTCGCCGTCGTAGGCGTATACCGACGTGCCCGAAGATGATGATTTGTAGACGCGCCGGCCGAAGGGGTCGTATTTGAACGTGATGGTGCCGCGCACGAGTTTCTTTATTTCTTCGGACGCATGGTTTCTGGATTTCCTGTTGGTAAGGGATAATTCGAGGTCACGCTGATATCAAATGGTGTCGATATGGTGAAGCGCGCAACCGGAGCACTAGATAGTGCCGGCTTCACAAGTAAATAATGGATGACAAGAGTAGCGTGCCAGCTTTCTGCGCTTGAAGTGTACCGCCACTCCTTAATCTCTTTGACAGCCGTATTTGCGAGCGGGTCGGGCCCGTCGATTTTTGACGCAGATACGATGCTTCCAGTCTTATCGACTTCAACAGCGAGTCTGACGTCGCCTTGGATTTGCGCTACGCGGGCGATTGCGGGATAGGTCAACGGAGTAGCCTTCCAAATTCCTCTCTCTTCTGACACTTGGGCAAAACATGTGAGGCCGAGTATTGCGGCAAGGGCTACTAGAATGGTCGAAAAAGAGGCGGTCTTCATTTCTATTTCCCCAAGAGATGAATGAGAGTCTTGCAGTGCTTTCGGATTAGGTCGTTGTTATTTCTTCCGGCTTTGTCGTCACCTAGATCGTGCGCAATCACCCCGGTGTTGTGGGCCAACTCATGCAAAAGAATGAACCCCAAGGCAGTATTGGTGCCCCCCGGTATCCGTCCGTTGTCTGTGGAGAGGGGATATGTTTTTCCTTGAGGAGACGTATAGGTGGAATTAAAACCAGCACCTAAAGTGTTGATCGTAATAGCTTGACCGGCGATTGCACCTGTCTCGCCGTTGATGATGCTGAGTGTCCCGTCCCCATGCTGTATCGGTTGAATCGGTACAACACCGTAGAGCTTGAACTGTAGCAATTGACTTAGAAAGTCAAGAGGCTTTGAATTGTCATTCCCCTTGTCATCTTTAGGCTGGTGACCTGCCCCCCGAAATTTAGTCCAGCCAAAACTTAGCTTCTCCGGGTATAAGACCACGAGAGGAGAAGCGCCATGAAAGGAAGCCGCTGTAGTGAAGAGCAGATCGTTGGGGTGTTGAAGGAGGCAGAGGCTGGAGTTCCCATGAAGGACCTCTGTCGTCGCATTGGCATCAGTACAGCTACGTTCTACCACTGGAAAGCGAAGTACGGTGGTCTGGAAGTGAGCGAGACCCGGCGGCTGCGTCAACTGGAAGAAGAGAACGGACGGCTGAAGAAGATCGTGGCGCAGCAAGCCTTGGACCTGGACGCGCTGAAGGTGGTGCTGGCAAAAAAGTGGTAGGCCCGCGGGCGAAGCGAGAAGCGGTGCGTGTCGTGAGGGAAGAAGCAAGACTCAGCGAGCGACGCGCCTGTGGGCTGATCGGGATGCACCGCGGGAGCTGGCGGTACCGGCGGAAGGAACGGAACTGACCGGCCTGATTTGTTAGTCCAAAAGAAGTGAGAGGGTTTTTATACCTGATCGGCCCAGCTTTTTCAGACCAACCCTAGAGAGAGTTTTCGGCAGTTTGTGAACCAAGGAAATCACGGCTAGCCGCGATTTCCTTGGCGAATTCGTTCGGCGTCTTCTCACCGAGAGACCTGTGAGGACGACTCTCGTTGTATTCGCCACGCCAAGTCTCCACGATCCGTTGCGCCTCTGTCAACGAAGAGAACCAATGGGCATTCAGACACTCCGCGCGAAACGTCCCGTTGAACGATTCTACGAAGGCATTGTCGGTCGGTTTCCCCGGTCGAGAAAATGCCATGCGCACGCCGTGCTGATAAGCCCACAAGTCCATCGCCTGACTGCAGAATTCGCTTCCATTATCACAGTGCACCATCTTCGGTACTCCTCGAATGATCTTGATCCGGTTCAGCACTCGCACTACGTCTTCGCCCTTCAGCCTCTGCTCTGACTCGATCGCCAGGCATTCTCGCGTGTAAATATCCAACACCGTCAGCGAGCGAAATCTTCTTCCGTCCGCCAACTGGTCTGCAACAAAGTCCATCGACCACACCTGATTCGGGCCCTTCGCATGAAAGCGTTCTCGACGATGTTCTGCCACTCGCCGACGCCGTTTCCGGCGTTGCTGCAGCGTTAATCCTTCTTCCCGATAAATCCGTTCCACTAGATATTTCCCCACTTTCCAGCCCTCGCGGTTCAGCAGCACGCGGATCTTTCGGTAACCGTACCGCACTCGCACCTGCGCGATTTCACGAATCCGCATGCGCAGTTCCGTCCGCGGATCTCGGTGACTGTGATACCGAAACGTCGCACGGTTCATCCGGGCTACTCCGCAGGCACGCCTCTCGCTCACCCGGTACCGCTCGTGCAGGTACTCCACCACCTGCCGACGCCGCGAGGGCTTTAGAATTTTTTTGCCAGTACATCCTGCAACATCACTTTGTCCAGGGTCAGATCGGCCACTACCTGTTTCAACCGGGTGTTCTCTTCCTGGAGTTGTTTCAACTGCCGGACTTGGTCGGCTTCCAGACCCACATACTGCTTCTTCCACCGATAAAAGGTCTGCTCGGACACCCCAACTCTTCGGAGTAGCTCCGCCAGCGGCACACCAGCTTCCGCTTGCTTCAAAACAGCCACGATCTGCTCAACGCTGAATCGCTTCTGCTTCACGGCAAAATCCCCCTTCCCTCAGGTCTAGATTCTGCCGAAAACTACCACTCCACGTGGACTAAAAATACCGGGGCCGGCCAAACGCGTTCATCGAAAGCTTCAACGGGAAGTTCCGCGATGAATGCTTGAACCAGAACTGGTTCGTTGATCTCCGACACGCACGGAAGGTGATCGAGGACTGGCGGGTCGATTACAACACGGTACGCCCACACAGCTCGCTGAGGTATCTGACGCCGGAAGAGTTCGCAGCGAGTGCCGTCGCGCGACCGGCGTCTCCCCCCACGCCGGTCGTCTCTATCGACCCAGCATGGGCCGGATCGGATGTGCAGGAACCCCGGAGTGCTAACTTATGACTGGACCAAAAACGGGGGGCAGGTCACTGGCTGCATAGCCAATTCAAGCACTCCGGGTCCTTCGGCAAGAGGTTGATGAGATTTTGTAGTGCGTTGGTAACCTTGTTCAGCAGAACGTCGTCCGCGTTTAGGCCGGACGGATCGACCAGATTCGTTGGGCTGTTCCCAACATACAAATATTGCCCGCCACCTACGTTAGACGGGTCTTCGCCTAGGAATCTACCTACCAAAGGATCATAGTACCTGGCGCGGTTGTAATAAAGACCTGTTTCGAAGTCGAATTCGCGCGCTGTGTATTGAAATGGGTTGGTGAGCGAACCAGACGAACTTGTCTGTTTCCCAAACGAGTCATAAGCATAGGTCTGCGCCAACGAGCCCGTAACGTTCGATAGTGACGTGACGGAGCCGAGACCGTCCGCGTGGTAGTAGCTCGTCGCTCCGCTACGAAGAACAGCCAGCGGCTCATCTATCAAGCCACTCTGGGTGTAACGAGCGACGGCTGTCCCGCCGGCGTTGACCTCTTCGATCAGGGTGTCACTGTCGTAGGCATAGATCGAAGTGCCCGAACTCGACGATTTATAGATTCTTCTGCCGAAGGGATCGTACTTGAAGGTGACAGTCCCGCCGGAGCCGGGCAGGGTGACTTGAGTCAGGCGATTCTCGAAATCCCAAGTGTACGAAGTGGTGTTCGAGCCGGTGACGCTGGTCAGGGTGTTGCCGTTGTAGCCGTACGTGAACGTGGCATTCGACGTGGAGGTCAGTTCATTCGACGTGTTGTTGGTGTACGAAGAAACGCCCAGCGAAGTGAGGCGGTTGCCCACAGGGTCGGACGTGTAGCTTTCCGTTGTGGTGCCGCCCTGCGTGGCGTTCAAGAGTTCATAAATGTTGTCGTAACCGTAGTTGGTCGTCACGGCTGTTCGTTGGTCCGTTTTTGCTGTTCTATTCCCACCATTATCCACCGCGTACGTAGCCCCGTCGATAGTGCTCCCGGCCAGTTTGTGCAGCACGCTAGTGAGGTGCGACGTTTTTTTTTGCGGGCTCCAAGTAGAGCCCGCACCCGTTGTCGTAGGCGTAGTTGGAACTGATGCTGTTGGGGCGGGTCATCTGCGTGCGGCGGCTCAGGGCATCGTAGCTGAAGCCGAATGAGGCGGAACCGCTGAAAGCGGAAGGTGGTGTCAAAGTGGTCATCCGATTGAGCGTGTCATACGCATACGTGGTCGAGCCACTTTCCGGATCGGTGAAGCCGGTACGGTTTGTTTGTTATGGCGGGCTCCAAGTAGAGCCCGCACCCGGCGTCGTAGGAATAGCTGGTGGTGAAGCTGCGGCCGGTAAGGAAAGAATAGTTGGTAGTGGTGCTGACCAACGGGCCCATGTTGTCGAAGGTGAAGTCATAAGTGCCCGTGGGGTCCGAAACCTCGGTTAGGCGGCTGGCCTTGTCGTAGGTGTAAGCGACAGAGGTGGAGTCCGGATAGGACTTGGACGTCAGGCGGTTCATCCGGTCATAGGCGTAAGTGATGGTGTTGCCTTTGCGGTCGGTCTTGCTGGTCAGGTTGTTATTGGCATCGTAGGCGTAGGTTTCCGTCAGCGTGGATGGGAAATTCGAGGCAGTGACCCTGCCAAAGGCGTCGTAAGTGAACGTGGTGGAATGGCCGTTGGCGTCCTGGATAGTGGTGAGGGGCAACGTTCTCTTGGCGGGTTCCAAGTGGAGCCCACACTTACTTTTTTCGATTTTAGACGCGGTTTTCGGGCCAAGTGTTAACACCCAGGCGGGCCGCAGTGGTGGATTTGGCTGCGGGCTGAGCGAGTGGCTGGCTTGCTGGGACCGGAGGCGTGCACTACAGTGGAGTTGGCCATGCCAACTGTAGATTTTGTGCCGCATGCACTGCTCCGGAGCGGGCATGCGCAGACGATTGCGGCGGCGTTTTTGCCGCGGCGGTTTGCGCTGCCGCCAGCCGAGCCGCGGCTGTTCCGTGTGGATGAAGAGTCGCAATTGCTGGCGCACTGCCACTGGCAGAAAGGCAAGGAGCGGGGCGTGCCGGTGATCGTGCTGGTGCACGGCCTGGAAGGATCGAGCGCCTCGGCGTACGTGGTGGGCATTGCGGACAAGGCGTACCGGTGCGGGTATCACGTGGTGCGCATGAACCAACGGAACTGCGGCGGCTCGGAGAGGTTGACGCCCACGCTGTATAACTCGGGAATGAGCGGAGATTACCGGGCGGTGCTGCGGGAACTGGCGGACGGAGACGGGTTCACGCAGATTTTCTTCGTGGGATATTCGATGGGCGGAAACCTGGTAACCAAGATGGCGGGAGAATTTGGCGACGAGGTTCCCGCAGAGCTGCGAGCGGTCTGCGCGGTTTGCCCGGCGCTCGATCTTTCGGCGTGCGCGGACGCGCTGGAGCGCAAGGATAATTTTTTCTACCAGCGGCATTTCGTAAAAGGATTGATGAGCAGGTACCGGCGGAAGGCGGAGTTATTTCCGGAACGTTACCGGGGCAACGGATTTGGGGAGATTCGAACGGTGCGCGAATTTGACGATGCCATCACCGCGCCTTGTTTCGGCTATAAGGACGCGGAAGAGTATTACGAGGCGGCGGGCGCGAAGAGGGTAGTGGAGAACGTGCGAGTGCCGTTGTTGCTGATTACCGCGGAGGATGACCCCTTCGTGCCGTACGTTTCGTTCCTTGCGGCGCGCGTGGGGCAGAACCCGGCGATTCGCTTTCTGGCGCCAGGGCATGGAGGGCACTGCGCATTCATCTCCAATCGAGGGGGAGCGGAGCGGCACTGGGCGGAGCAGAGAGTGGTCGAATTTTGCGAAGAGATTTGGCGGCAAAGCTGAAGATCAAGAGATTCCGAGTCCCGCGCCTGGCGGTGAATCGGGTGTCGGTTGAAATTGGCCCTAAACCACACCCATTGAAAGACGCAAGGGTGCGGCACCCACGAGAAGAGCGCGGATCAGGCGAAAGGCTGCTCCAAGGACGGAGCGAATCCCGGCGTGAGCAATTGCGCGGGACCCTCGGCGGCGATGACCATGTCGTCCTCACAGCGCAGGCCAAACTCGCCGGGAACATAAATGCCGGGCTCATCGGAAAAGGTCATCCCGGGCTGAAGAATGGTTTTGCTGCCGCGTACGAGATAGGGATGCTCGTGGCCGTCGAGTCCCAGGCCATGGCCCAGGCGGTGAGTGAAATACTGATAGCCGGGTCCGTAACCCGCGGCGACGATCAGATTTCGCGCGGCATCATCGACGGTCCCGGAGAGGCGGCCGGCGCGTGCGGCGTCAAGAGCAGCGTCCTGGGCTTTTCGGACGATTGCAAAGGCGTGGGAGACTTTTTCCGGGGGCTTGCCGATGACACTGGTGCGCGTCACATCGGATTCGTAGCCTTCCACCAGGCATCCGCCGTCGATCAGGACCACGTCGCCTTCCTTCAGTTTTTGCGGCTTGATGCTGCCATGCGGAAGGGCAGCAGCGGCTCCAAAGAGCACCAGGGCGTCGCCGTGCAGGTTCATTTTCCCGAACCCCGCCTCGATCCATCCCTCCACTTCCGCCTGAGAAATGCCGTCGCGCAGGGATGCGAAAACCGCCCGAAAGACGCTGAAGGTAGCTTCGCAGGCCAGGCGCTGAAGTTCCTGTTCGTGCGCGGATTTGCGGCCGCGGCAGGCGATGGTGACAGGATCGGCGGAAACGTATTCGAAGCCCGGTGCGGCGTGACGGAGATGATCGAAGAAGGTGAAGGCAACCGTTTCTTCGATGCCGATGCGGCCGGCACGAATGCCTTGATCGGCCAAAGCCTCCGCCGCCAGTTGGGTAGGGCTCTGATCTTCCTGCCAGACGCGAACGTCGATGGGAAGGCGCAGCTTCTCCCGCAAGCGTCCTTCCTCGAAACCCGGAACAACGATAACCGGCTTGCCCGTTCTCGGAAGCACCAGGGCGACGAGGCGCTCACTAAGGCCCCAGCGGATGCCCGTGAAGTAATAGAGAGAAGTGCCTGGCGCGAAGAACAAAGCGTCGAATTTCTGAGCGGCGTTGGCAGCCCCGGGGGAAGGCACTTGGGCGCCCGGGTCATTCATCAGGCGCTGGGCCATGGCGAGGCGCTGGGCGAACTCGTCTGGCGTGATCGGATGCACGCGATCGCCCAGCGGCGTCAACGACTGGAAAGCTGGCGGAAGATCAGCGATGGACGCTGAAGCCTCCGGAAGCGGGGAAGCGAAGGAAAGGGCCGGCAGCGCGGCAGCTGAGCGAAGAAAGCGACGACGAGAAGACCAACCAGGAGCAGAAGAATTTGAGTCAGGCATGAAGGACCAATAGCTGTGGTGGCGCAGATTGTCAAGGACACAGAAAGCAGTGGAGGTTGATGGCGAGGGCGATACGAGCAGAAGTGTATGCAGAGAACACAATATCTAATTTTATGGAAAGAAATATGTTTGTTGGAATGAAGTAGGCTTTGGGCGAGGTTGTGGAAGCCGGGTAAGGCAGCACGGAAATTGCGAATAACGGAACCCGGAATTGTGGTAGCTTCTCGGCAACAGCGGTTGCTGTAGCGAGGGGTCTTTGGCGACGTTTGCGGCTTTTTGGCCGGAATACGTGCGTGCGCACGCGAAGCCAGCCACGAGGGCGATCCACTGCGCCGGCACATTGGCCGGCTGGATGATCGTAGGAGCGGGGATCGCCGAGCGACGATGGTGGTGGATTGGGTTAGGAGTTGTCTTCGCGTATGCGTTGGCATGGATCTCCCATTTTTTTGTGGAGCACAACCGGCCGGTGACATTCGAACACCCGGTGTGGTCCTGGTGGGCGGACCAAAAGATGATGATGTTGACGCTAACGGGAAGAATGGAAGCAGAGGTTCGGCGCTGTTCGATCGAGAAGCCTGAGGAGTGGGCCACGCAAGGGCCCGTTCAATAGGTGGAGGGAACTATTCCATCCCCACGGCGAGGACGTCTTTGCCCTGGATGGCAACTTCAATGCCTAAAGGCGGGCGCAAGTCCGAACCCTGGACGATGGCGCCGCGAACCCAGATGTTGCCGGGAATGTTGGCCATTTTGAGCGGGTCAAAGACAGTGCGACTGCAGGGATTTCCGATCATCGGGTGGCGAGCGGCGTTAAAATCGTAATCCTTTTTGAGTTTCTCCAAATCGGTGACGTACTCCAAATTACAATTTCCAAATGGCGCTTTTAACGCGAAAGCCCAATAACCTTTGGCCTGGTTGGCCGAAGCTTCTGGCAGGCGGATGAGCAAGCCCGGGACATTTTCACCGGTGGCCGGGTTTACGTAGAAGAAATCGCGCGAAGACCAGGACTTGGTGACTTCAGCCACGGCCGCAATTTGCGGCGAAGCCTGGGTGGCATGCGGCAGCAAGGAAGCGGGGTCGATGGCCGGCGGCGGGACCTCGATCTGGGGAGGGGGAGCGGCGCTCACGGGCTCAATGTGCTTGCGGCCGAACATGAGCCGGGTGCCGACAAAACAAACAATCAGAACAAGAAGCAGGCCAACGACGAGGCGCACCGCGGGGTTGGCGGCGAAGTTCGCCCTGGAGCCGGGAGCGGATACGCCCGGGATCTGGGGCATTTCGGCTTTGAAGCGCTCGGATTGGTTCTGTTCAGCCATGGCGAAAGCGGTGACGAAGCCGGTGCAGGACGCGCGCCAGAAAGGGCGGAATTCGGGCCCTTGCAGGGACGAGAACCATCCCGCTGAAGGCTATTTTAAGAGGACGTAGGAAACGCGGCAACGGCGGCGGGGCGGAGGGTTTCTTGACGGAAACTGTACCAAAGACGGGTATCGAGAACGGCACGGGGGTGGGAAGAGGAAATGTTATTGAGATGGGTACAAGGGGTGCTGGGAGACTTGTCTCGGGGAACGGGGAACCCTACTGTAGTATTTACGACAGGTGTGGGAGCTAGCGGCAACTAAGGCGCAACGAGAAAATGAGCGGCGATACACGAGCGGCGGCCCGGGCGTTTGTGCGCAGCCTGAATATTCTACTGAAATTCGCGCGCCTATACGAATTTGGGCACGTCCGGACGACCCACCAGTTTGAAACCACATGGAAAGAATTACGCGCCGCGCTGGATGACAGCGGGGGAAGCGGGCTGTTGCTGGGGGCATCCGGCACACAGATCCTGCTGGACGGAGTGCCGCTGGGAACGGCGGCCGGAGAGCGCAGCTTCGCGCAACTGCTGACGTCGTCGGGTATAGCAAGCATCCACTTCGCGCCGGCACTATCCCAGGCGCAGTTCGCAAGGTTCGTGAGGGCTTTCCCGAGCGGGAACGCCAAGCCGACGCAATTGGCAGAGCAATTGAAGTCCGCACTGGCGGGGGAAACCGCGATTAAGGTTAACGAGATCCGTTACGTGGCGGAGGACTCGTCGATTGCCGGAATCAAGGTGGCGGCCCAACTGACGGCGAAAGCTTTAGGGTCGCAAGGCGACAAGTTCCGCGATTTCCTGGAAGATCCGAACAAGATGCTGCAGATGATCCTGGCGGCGGAGAGTAGCCGAGGTCCGGGAGGCGGAGGAGCAGGCGGAATCGGATTTGGTAGTGGGCCCGGAGCGGGAGGCGGGGGCGGTGCGCCCGGAGGCCCAGGAAGCTTATGGGAATCGGGTAGCGGCGGTGGCGGTGGCGGAACCGGTGGTAGTGGCGGCGGAACGGGAAGCGCGGCAGCAGGAGGCGCGGGTGGCGGCGGCGCCGCGGTAGGAACCGAGGCTGGAGGACCAGCAGCCGGAGCAGCGGGTGGCGTAGCGGGAAAATGGCTGACGGCTTCGGCACTTCTTCGAGCGGGAACGGAGCCGGCGCTGCCGGGTGGAAGCCCGAGCATGCCCGGAGGGCAAGGCGGGTATTCGGTTGCGGAAGAGGATGTGCGGGCGATGCTGGGTTTGTTCGCGCAGCTGGGGAAGTCACGGAAGGACCATCCGGAGTCGCGGCAGGAAGTGCCAAATTTTCAAGCGCGACTGAGCGCCATGCCGGTGCGGGCGCAGTTTACGTTGCAGCAGGCGCTAGCGGGCCTGGCGGCGCAGGTACCCAACGAAAAAGCGGACAAGCCGATGCTGCTGAAGCTGGCGGAGCACGTAGCGATACGGTTTGCGCTGGACAGCTACGAGCGAGGCGAGTTGCGGGTGAATGCGGTGAAGCAGCTGTTGGACCGCATGAATTCGGAAATCGAAGGGCTGCGCAAGATTCTGACGACGCAGGAAGAGATGATGGCCAATGCGGGGCTGCAAGTGCAGTCCTACACGGAACTTCTGGATCAGGAGTTCTGGGAGCAAGTGCCGGACGAGAACAAGAAGGAAGTGTTGACGTCGGACGAAGCGTGGTGCGTGCCGCCGCGGAATGTGCGCGGGTACCTGGAAGATATGCTGCGGCGTGGTGAGCTGAAAACGGTAAACGAGATCCTGATGAAGTACGCGGCGTGCGTCGGATTGGAAAATCCAGAGGCACGACGAACCACGGCGATCGGGCTGTCGGACCTTGCGGAGTTGTACGGAAGCGGAGACGGCAGCGCGCTGATGGATGGAATCCGCAGGTTGGGCAACCAACTGGCGCTGGAACGCGAGCCGGAACTGCAAACGCTGGTGAGCGCGGCGTTCGTGCGGCTGAGCCAGGAGGCGGCGTCGAAACGGTGTTATCCGGCGATGCAGCAGGCGCTGTCTTCGCTGGACAGCGTGGAAGCGCAGCGGCCGGGCTCGACCCAGAGCTTGCGCCCGCGCATCGGCGCGGAAGAACGCATGCCGGAATTCGTGGAAGAAGCGTTGCGCAGCGGGCAAATCGCGGACGGGATGATCGAAATCCTGGCGCTGATGCCCAAAGCGACGCTGCACTATGTGACCAACCGTTTTGGGCATTGCGGTTTCCGGGATGACTGCGAATTGCTGGCAGAGATCGTGCGCTCTCTCGGGGAAGACGCCACCAACCGATTGCTGGAGACGCTACAGACGGCCCCGGCGTCGGAAGCGGCGGAGACCGTGGGATTGCTGACCCAGCTGTCGGCGGAAACGGTGGCGAAGATTTTGCCGGTGCGATTGGCGCAATGGCCGCGTTCCGCGCATGACCGCACGGTGCGTCAGCTCTCTTCGGCGCCTCCCGAACGGCGGGCGCAACTGCTGGTGGAACTGTACGATTCACTGGATGCGATGATCCGTCCGCTGGCAATTGACGAAATGGGCATGAGCGGGCATCCGGACTGCATACCCAAGCTGATGGAGCTGGCGGAGGACGACGAGACGCCGGGATTCACACGGGTCAAAGCGCTGGAAGCGTTAGGAAGATTGCGGGCTTCGGTCTCCTCGCCGTTGTTGCAAAAGGTGATGGAAGCACGGCAGTTGTGGCGCTGGAGTTTTCACGACGAACTGCGCATCGCCGCGGCGCAGGCTTTGATGCGCATCGATCCCACGATGGCGATGGAAAAGCTGAATCCCAGCGGACTGGATCGCAAGGATTTGACGCTGGAGCCGACAGACCCGGAGCCGACAACGTCGGTGATCCGGCAGCGGCGCTACGCACGGCTAAAACTCTCGCGCAACCTGGCGGCGGTTACCACCAACTTGCGGGAAAACATACGCATTTCCATTCCGGAACTCAACCTGGGCGGAGGAATCGGGGCAGGAGACCGTCACCTGGCACCCGGATCTCTGCTGAGCCTGAAGATCACGCACGGAGTGAGGCACATCAAAGCGCAAGCCATCGTGCGCGGGGCGCGGCCGCAAGCAATGGCGTTCGAATTCGTGGAGATGGATCTGGAAGAGCGCGGCCGATTGCGAAAAATGTTAATGGACCTTGGGGGAATTCCGTTGCCAGCCCAGGTAACCAACCGGACGAGGCGACGCGGGCGGATCGCCATGATCAAGAATTAGAGCCGCTTGGAGAGGTGGTAAGGTTCGGCGATGCCCAGTTGTGACTGCAGAAGAATCCACCGTACATTGGAGCAGGTACGGGCCCGTCCTTCCGTGCAATTGAGAATCCGCGGCAATGGGACCTCTGTACCATTGTGGTACAACGTCCGCTGCCACTAAGGTACTAGAGAGGTAGTTCTACTCTTTCCAGCTCGAAAGACCTCGAATGCAAGTAAGCGACCCAAAAACGACCTCCGGACGGGCATTCGTTCGCAGCCTGAATATCCTGCTGAAGTTCGCGCGGCTGTACGGGCACGACCACGTGCGCACCATGGAGCAGCTGGATATAGCCTGGCGCGAACTGCGTGCGGCCATTCCGGCAGGTACGGATGCCGGGCTGCTGTTGGGGGCGACGGGATCGCAGTTGTTGCTGGATGGCGTACCGCTGGAGGGCGCGCCGGCCGAGAAACAGTTCGCACAACTATTGTCCGCGGCGGGCCTGGCCAGCTTGCAGTTCTTCCCGACCGTCGAACAAGAAGAGCTTTCGCGGTTTGCGCGGGCGTTTCCTACGGGCAAGGCCAAGCCTTCCGAACTGGCGCAGCAATTGAAATTGACATTGGCAGGAAGCACCGGAATTCGCATCAACGAGATCTGCTTTGTGGCCACGGATTCGCGGTTGAAGGATGCGAGCGTGGCAGCGCAACTGGCAGTGGCCACGCTGGGCGACGATCAGGATCAGTTCAAGCAGTGGCTGAATGATCCGAAGAAATTGCTGGAGTTGATCGCGGCGGCCCAGGGAGCGGAAAGCTCCGGAAAGGGCGGAGGGACGGGCGCCGGGGGACCGAGCGGGCCGACAGGGAATATTCCAGCAGGAAGCGCCGGGAAGGGGAACGGCGCGAGTGGCGCGGTGGTTAGAGAAAGCGGAGCGGTGGGATCAGCGCCGCTAGGACTTATTTCCGGGGACGTCCCAGGTTCGGTGCTGGCGCCCGGAGGAATGTTCCGTGCGGAGCCGACCGAAGACGAAATTTACGGCATCCTGAGCGCGTTGACGAGCATGGGGCAAGTCAGCACCGGCGGGGGAAGCGGAGTTGCCGCTGCGGGCGCATTCCACGAGCAGATGTCGCAATTGCCCGGGCGAGCGCAAGACACGCTGAAGGGGGCGATCGCGGAACTGGCGGCGCAGCATACCGCGGGAGCGAAGCCGGACCAGTCGGTGCTGGTGCAGCTTGCCGAGCACCTGGCGATCCGGTTCGCGCTGGAACGCTATGAGAAGGGAGAAGTGAAGGTGAACGCGGTCCGGCAGATGCTGGACCGGATGAACGCGGAAATCGATAATTTGCGGAAGATCCTGGGCGCGCATGAAGATAAAATGAGCGAAGCGGGCATGATGGTGGAGACGCACCGCGAGATTCTGGACCGGCAATTCTGGGCGGCGGTCCCCGAGAGCGGCAAGCGAACCGTGCTGTTGTCTGGCGAGGCCTGGTGCATACCGCCGCGGAACGTGCAGTCGTATGTAGGGGAATTGATCGAGCAGGGCAACATCGCGGATGCGATCAGCATTCTGGAAAACTACGCGGCATGCGCGGATAGCGAAGACCTAGATGCGCGGAAGAAAACGGCAACGGGCCTGTCGCAATTGGCGGAATTGTACGGGAAGGTCGACCCGCGGCTGCTGATCGAGGCGCTGCGGCACCTGGGATTGCGGCTGAACGTCGAGCAAGACCAGGAGATGCAGGCACTGGTAAGCGCGGCATTCGTGCGGCTCAGCCAGGAAGCGGCCACGAACCGCTGCTTTGCGGCCATGGAGCAGGCGCTGGATCTGCTGTCCGGCGTGGATGCCCAGCGTCCGGGAGTGGCCAAGACGCTGCGCGGGAAAATGGGAATCGAAGAACGGGTGCCGGAATTCGTGGAGGAGGCCCTGCGGGCACGGCAGGCCGCGGCCGGGCTTACGGGCGTTTTGAAGTTGATGCCACAGACGGCCATGGAACAGCTGGCGGCGAAGTTCAACCGCTGCAGCCTGCGAGAAGACGCCGACAATGTCGCCAACCTTGCGGCTGACCTGGGCGAGCAGGGATTGCAGTACGTGCGAAGCACGGTGCGCGGAGGGCCGGTGGCGGACGCGGTGGAGATGGTCGGATTGTTGAGCCGACTGGATCCGACAGCGATCGAAGTGTTCTTGCCGGCACGAATGAAGGATTTCCCGCGGACGGCACAGGACCGGCTGGTCCGCCAGATCTCGGCGAGCGGCGCGGCGGGACGTTGCCGCATCCTGCTGGAACTGCTGGATCACGTCGATCCACTGATTATGCCGCTGGTGGTCGACGAAATCGGAGTTACCGCCGACCGGGATGCGTTGGGGCGATTGCTGACGATCGTGGACGGAGACCTACCGGCGGGCGCGGGCAGCTATCTGCGCGTGAAAGCAGTGGAGGCGCTGGGACGAATCGCGGTACCGGGTTCGGTGGCGGCA
Organism: uncultured Acidobacteriota bacterium; assembly: GCA_963819745.1. GTDB lineage: Bacteria > Acidobacteriota > Terriglobia > Acidiferrales > UBA7541 > Acidiferrum. The sequence continues at coordinate 40,682 of CAWFXG010000021.1, forward strand.
CTGAAGCGCATCGTGGAAGCGAAGAAAATGTTCGGTTGGGTTCACCCGCAGGAGCTGCGCATCGCCGCGCTGCAAGCACTGGACAAGCTTGATCCTGTATGGGCGGCGGCATTTCTGCCGAAGAGCGGAATGGACAAGGTGGACATGGAGCTTGCCCCGCTGGAGGTTGCCGCCGACAGCAAGTTTGTGCGGCAGCGGCGGCACCGAAGGGTGCGCCTGCCCAAACCGTTGACCGCGGTAAGCACCAATTTGAAGGAAACCTGCCGGTTGGATATCAAGACAGCGAGCTTGAGCGGGGGAGTGGCGACGATCAGCCGGCACTTGGCTCCCGGAACGCAAGTGCAGTTGAAAATGCAGCTGGGCTTGCGAAACCTGCAGCTCACGGCGCTGATGCGGGACTACCGGGCGCAGGATATGGCGTTCGAGATCGTGGACATCAACCTGGAAGAACGCAGCCGGCTGCGCCGCTTGCTGGCCGACCATGTGTTACCGGCGGAGCCTCCCCGGGATACCGGAAGCGAAGAGGCGGCCAACGGAGTTACGCCGGAAACGGTTCCGGCGGCGCGCTGAACGCCTAGCCACTACCGCCAACCTAAACCGCAGCCGGGCGTTTCCGGGCGCGTTTGCCTGAAGTTTGCGCGCTGAGATACACTGCAAGCCCTGTGCCGGAAACCTCTTCGATGCTAGGCCTTACCATTTCTCATTACACCGTTCTGGACAAACTGGGCGGCGGTGGAATGGGGGTAGTCTACCGCGCGAAGGACACGCGCCTGGGCCGGAACGTAGCGCTGAAATTCCTGCCGGACGACATATCGCAGGATGCACAAGCTATCGAGCGATTCCGGCGGGAGGCACGCGCGGCGTCTTCGCTCAACCATTCCAACATCTGCACGATTTACGATATCGGTGAATTCGAAGGGCGTCCCTTCATGGCCATGGAGCTGCTGGAGGGCATGACACTGAAGCATCGCATCTCCGGCAAGGCGATGCCGATATCCGAACTGTTCGAAGTGGCCATTCCAATTGCCGAGGGACTGGACGCCGCGCATTCGAAGGGGATTGTGCATCGGGACATCAAGCCGGCCAACATCTTTATGGTCAGCAAAGGGCCAGCGAAGATATTGGATTTCGGCCTGGCCAAGCAGGCGCCGCAACGGCAAGCCGCGGATTCCGGCGGGGATTTGGGCCGGACGCAAACGCTGGTGGGAAACGACGCGCACCTGACGAGTCCGGGAAGTTCGGTCGGCACGGTGGCGTACATGTCGCCAGAACAGGCGCGGGGCGAGGAACTGGATGTGCGCTCAGACCTTTTTTCGCTTGGGGTGGTGCTGTATGAGATGGCCACGGGCGAAGTGCCGTTCCCAGGCGCGAGCGTGGCACTCATCTTCGATGGAATTCTGCATGCGGTGCCGGCACCGGCGACCCGATTGAATTCCCGGCTGCCGTTCGGCATGGAGAACATTCTAGGGAAGGCGCTGGAGAAAGACCCGGAACTGCGATACCAGACGGCAGGCGAGTTGCGCGCGGACCTGAAGAGGTTGCGGCGTGATCTAGATTCGGGGCGACGCGCGGGGGCGGGGGACCGGACGGATTCATCCGGGGCGCAGTCAGCAGCAGTAGGGCCCGCGAAAAAATCGGTGGCGGTGCTGTATTTTGAGAATCAAAGCGGCAGCAAAGAAGACGAATATTTCCGGGATGGAATGACCGAAGACATCATCACGGAGTTGTCCAAGATAACCCAGCTGCAGATTTTTCCGCGATCGGAGATGCTCGCATTCCGGGACAAGCCAAGTTCGGCGCCGCAAGTGGGCCAACAAGTAGGCGCATCGTTTGTGTTGGAGGGCACCATCCGGCGATCCGGGAACCGGCTGCGCATTACCGCGCAACTGGTGGAGATTTCGACCCGGCACTCGGTGTGGGCGGAGCGTTATGACCGGCAACTGGAGGATGTGTTCGCCATCCAGGACGAAATCGCGCGAAGCATCGCACAAGCGCTGCGCATCACACTGACCCCCCAGGAAGAGAAGATCATCGGCGTCAAGCCGACCGAAAATACGCAAGCCTACGATTTTTACCTGCGCGGCCGCAGTTACACGCGACGTGAAAACACGGATTACGCGTTGCAGATGTTCGAACAAGCCATCCAACTGGACGGGAATTTCGCGCTGGCACACGCGGGGATCGCTCACCTGTGCGGCCTCATTTACGAGTTGCGCGAACAGAACGACGAATGGATCTCGCGGGGACTGGCGGCGTGCGATCGAGCCATGGCGCTTGCACCCGACTTGCCTGAAGTGATGGTGGCCCGTGCGCGATTGTTTTACGCACAGAAGAAGTACCTGGAATCGGAGCTCATGGCGCGGCGAGCCATCGAGCGCAAACGGGACTGCGACGGTTCCTGGAACATCCTGGGGCGGGCACTTTTGTCCGCCGGAAAGTATGCGGAGGCCGCGCTGCTGAAGGATGAGGCGCTCGAAGCGAATGGCGACGACTACAACACCTACATTCCCTACGGCCTGTGCCTGGAGCGGCTGGGCCGGAAGAAGGAATCCGAGGTGGTGCGTGAGCGAATGGACGGAGTGCTTCGGAAGCAGTTGGAGTTAGTGCCGGAAGACGTGCGGGCGCGAATCCTGTTAGCCACAACCTGGCGTACTTAGGCGAAGAGGATGAAAGCATACGCCTGCTGCAGACGGCGGTGGCGCTTCGACCGCAGGACGGCAACACGCTGTACAACGCGGCGTGCACGTTCGGTGTCCTGGGCAGGAAAGCGGAGGCGCTGACGACGCTCAAAAAGGCGATTGCGGCAGGCTACGGCAACCTGAATTGGGCTTCGCGAGATTCCGACCTAGACTGCCTGCACGACGATCCCGAATTTCAGAAGATCGTAGGCATCGCGTAAATCGCCGCAAGTTGAGGGATAAGTGCGTTTCTCCGGGAGACACGGGGGGGGGGGCATCCCAGGGCGCAAGCGGCGCCGCTGCGACGGGTGTGTCGCGCATCATGGCGCTGGCGCATCGAAATAGATAGAATAAAGTGTTTAAGCAGGTGGTGAGCTCCGCGTAAGGCGCGGTGGTTCGCCTGGTCAAAAGCCTCAGGGAACGGCGAAATCATTCATGGAAGCAGCCCAGATACTGGATCGAGTCGTCGCGAAGTTCATCGGGACGAAGCACGAACGCGACGTAAAGAAATTGCAACCGCAGGTCGCGGCCATCAATGCGCGAGAGGCCGACATCCAACGGCTGGGGGACGATGAGCTGAAGGCGCAATTTCTGGCGCTGCGCGAACAGGTTCAGAATGAACTGAAGGATGCCGATCCCGCGGAGAAATCCTTTCGCGATTTGATGCAGAAGGCGTTTGAGCCGGTAATCGTATCGGCGTTTGCGCTGGCGCGCGAAGCCGGGCGGCGCTTCCTGAACATGCGGCATTTCGACGTGCAGTTGCTGGGCGGGATGGTGCTGCACGACGGAAAAATCGCGGAGATGAAGACCGGTGAAGGCAAGACGCTGGTGGCGACTTTGCCGGCGGCGTTGAACGCGCTGGCGGGACGCGGCGTGCACCTGATTACGGTGAACGATTACCTGGCGAGGCGGGACGCGGAGTGGATGAGTCCGCTGTATCGCGGCCTGGGACTGTCGGTGGGCGTGATCGTGCACGACCTGGATGATGAGCAGCGACGGGCGGCGTACGGCGCGGACATCACCTACGGCACCAACAACGAGTTTGGTTTCGACTACCTGCGCGACAACATGAAGTATGACCTGGCGAGCTGCGTGCAGCGCGGGCATCACTTCGCGATCGTGGACGAAGTGGACTCGATCTTGATCGACGAAGCGCGGACGCCACTGATTATTTCCGGCCCGGCGGAAGAATCGACCGACAAGTACTACAAAATCGACAAGATTATTCCGAAGCTAATCAAGGAAATCGACTACACGCTGGACGAGAAGCACCGTCAGGCGACGCTGACGGAAGAAGGCGTGAGCAAGTGCGAACGGATGCTGGGTTTGGGCAATCTGTACGATCCCGCGCACATGGAAGTGATTCATCACGTGTACCAAGCGCTGCGGGCACACGCGCTCTACAAACGCGACGTGGACTACGTGGTGAAAGACGACGGCGTAGTGATCGTGGATGAGTTTACCGGCCGGCAGATGCCCGGGCGGCGCTGGTCGGACGGGTTGCACCAGGCGGTGGAAGCCAAAGAAGGCGTGAAGATCGAGCGGGAAAATCAGACGCTGGCGACGATCACGTTCCAGAATTATTTCCGCATGTACAAGAAGCTCTCCGGCATGACCGGGACGGCGGAAACGGAAGCGGCGGAATTCCAGAAGATCTACAACCTGGACGTGGTGGTGATTCCGACGAATCGAACACTGATCCGGAAGGAGTTTCCGGACGTCGTCTACCGCACGGAAAAGGAAAAGTTCGAGGCGGTGGTCAACGGGATCATGCAGGAAGACAATTCGCTGGCGAACGGAATCCGGCAACTGAATGAGCGAGGCCAGCCGGTGTTGGTGGGAACGATTTCCATCGAGAAGTCGGAAGCCATCGCGGAACTGCTGAAGAAGTCGGGAATACCGCACCAGGTGTTGAACGCCAAGCAGCACGAGCGCGAATCGCGAATCGTGGCGCAGGCCGGACGCAAGGGCGCGGTGACGGTGGCGACGAACATGGCGGGGCGCGGAACGGACATTCTGCTCGGCGGCAATCCGGAGCAGATGACCCGCGATCACTTTTTGAAAAACCGCCTGGCGATGCCGTATGCGGCGGCTCCCGCGGTGATTGGCGCGGATGGCGCCGGCGCGGATGCGCAGCCGTCGACACCGATGGTTCTGTTTCAGAACGAAGGCAAGATTTTTCAAGTTCCGGTGGACCAGTGGAAGCCGGTGTACGAGCAATTCTCGCAGCAGTGCAAGGCCGAGCACGACGAGGTGATCGCGCTGGGTGGCTTGCACATTTTGGGAACGGAACGCCACGAGGCGCGGCGCATCGACAACCAGTTGCGCGGACGCGCCGGACGCCAGGGCGACCCAGGTTCATCGCGCTTCTTCCTGTCGCTAGAAGACGATTTGATGCGGATTTTCGGCGGCGAGCGCGTCAAGGCGCTGATGTACCGTCTGGGAATGACCGAGGGCGTGCCCATCGAGTCCGGGCTGATCTCGAGGCGCATCGAAAACGCGCAGAAATCCGTGGAAGCGCAGAACTTCGACGCGCGCAAACATCTACTGGAATACGACGACGTGATGAACAAGCAGCGCGAGACGATCTATGCGATCCGGCGGTCCGCGCTCGAGGGGAAAGATCAGCGCGACTACGTGCTGGGCATCGCGGAAGACATCGCATTAGAATTCGTGAACACCTACTGCCCACGCGAGCAGCATCCGGACACCTGGAACGCCACGCAGTTCTTGGCCGAGATAAACAGCGAGTTCGGTGTGGACGGCAAGGCCGCCGGGGCCGATCCGGGAACGCTAAGTCACGAACAGCTCGCGGATGCGGCCGCGGAAGCGGCGGTCAAGCGTTATGAGGAGAAGGAAAAGCAGTTCAGCCCGGAGCTGATGCGCTGGCTGGAGCGACGCATCATTCTGGATGTGGTGGATTCGCAGTGGAAGGACCACTTACTGTCTCTGGATCACTTGAAAGAGGGAATCGGGCTTCGTGGCTACGCGCAGAAAGATCCGATCGTCGAGTTCAAGAAGGAAGCTTTCGTGTTGTTCGAAGACATGATGGCGCGCATCGACAACGAGACGATCCGCTATCTCTATCACATTCAGGTTCAGCAGGCGCAGCGCTCGCCGGAGGAAATGCAAACGAATCCGGAAGCGCAGCAGCAAGCCCCTCCGCGGCAAATTGCGCGCGCGGGAGGCCCGTCGACGGTGGTGGCAAGCGCAGCGGCACGCGCGGGCGATCCGCCGGCGCAGCGGCTGCCGGACGTGGCGCGGCAACTGGAACGCAAGCACCAGCGGCAGCAACAGGATTTGCAGTACCAGACTGGAGCGGCACAGGCGGAAGCACCGAAGCCGGTGCGTGCGGGCGCGAAGGTCGGCCGCAACGATCCTTGCCCTTGTGGCTCCGGGAAGAAATACAAGAAGTGTCACGGCGCCAACGCGTGACCGCGGCAGCGCGCGGCTGATATTTTGAACGCGGCGGAAATCCAGTTCACGTAGCAGGAAACCAGGACAAAACCATCATGCCTCCCGCTCCCGCACCGCAGCAAATGCCCGAACGCCACCCGATTCCCGGCGTAAAAAATCTTGTCGCGGTGGCCAGCGGCAAAGGAGGAGTGGGCAAGACCACGATCGCCGTGAATCTCGCGCTGGCGCTGGCCAAGCTTGGCTACAAGGTCGGCCTGATGGACGCGGACGTCTATGGCCCGAACGTGCCGATCATGCTCGGTACCTTGCAGGAGCCGCAAGCCACGCAGGACAAGCGCATCATCCCGGTGGACGTGCAAGGTATTCGCATGATTTCCATGGGCCTGCTCAATCCCGGCGACAAGCCGATGATCTGGCGCGGCCCGATGCTGCACAGCGTAATCACGCAATTTCTGCGCAGCGTGCAGTGGGGAGAGCTGGATTATTTGCTGATCGATTTGCCGCCCGGAACGGGCGACGTGCAGCTCACGCTGATTCAGACTGTCTCCGTCACCGGAGCGGCGGTGGTCACTACGCCTTCTGCGGTGGCGCTGGCGGACGTACGCAAGGCTATCGAGATGTTCCGGCAGGTGCACGTGGACGTTCTGGGCGTAGTGGAAAATATGAGCACGTTTTCCTGTCCGCATTGCCACCAAGGCATCGATATTTTCGGCCACGGCGAAGGCGCGAAGACCGCGCTGGAGTATGGCGTGCCCGTGCTCGGGGAAATCGAGATTGATCCGCGGATACGCATCGGCGGAGATACCGGCAAGCCGGTCGCGCTGCTCGGGGAATCCGCGCCGGGTGCAAAGAGCATCTATGCGCTGGCCAAGGCGGTTGCCGCGCGGCTGATCGAAGTCGCCGGCACGTCCGCAAGCCCTTCGGTTACCATCGACTGATTCCCGCTTCCTTGTCAGTTGGTGACTCGGATGTTATCTTGACTCGCGGATTCGTGCGCTTGCTGGGGATGCGCGCGATGGTCGTGATTGCGGTTATGTGCCTAGAAATCAAAGGGATAGCATGATTCGAGCGTATCGCGGCAAGCGCCCGGAAATCGCGGCGACCGCTTACATTGATCCGGCTGCGGTGATCATCGGAGACGTGGTCATCGGCGCGGACTCCAGCGTGTGGCCGTGCACGGTCGTACGCGGCGACGTGCACTACATCCGCGTCGGAGCGCGCACCAACGTGCAGGATGGCTCGGTGTTGCACGTCATGCGCGACGAGTATCCGTTGATTCTGGGCGACGACGTGACCATCGGCCACGGGGTCACGCTGCACGGGTGCCACATCGAATCCCGATGCCTGGTCGGCATGGGCTCGATCATCCTCAACGGCGTAACCATCGGCGCGGGGAGCATCGTGGCCGCGGGGACCCTGATTTTGGAGCGCACGGTCATACCGCCGGGAAGCCTGGTCGTCGGTCATCCCGGCAAAGTGAAGCGGATGCTGACAGGGATCGATCAGGCGTCGATCGATGCTTATGCGCAGCGGTACGTGGAGTACAAGAATATTTATCGCGAGGAACCCGCCGAGTGAGCGAAGGCCTCAATACAGCGTCGAACAAGCCGCGCAAGTTCCAGGCGATCAAGGGCACGCGGGATTTGCTGCCGCCGGAGACTGCGCTTTGGAATCGCGTCGAGAAGACTGCGCACGAAGTTTTCGCGGCGTTTGGCTTCGGCGAAATCCGGCCGCCCGTCTTCGAGGCGACCGAACTGTTTGCTCGCGCCGTTGGCGGCGACACGGACATTGTGTCGAAGGAAATGTACACCTTTCCCTTGCGCCGGACGACTGCGGAATTAGCTGAACAGAATTCCACGCAGGGAAGATCGTTTGCTGAGGGAAAGGCAGAGGAGTCTGTCTCCCTTCGCCCGGAGGCGACGGCGTCGGTATGCCGGGCGTACATCGAGCACAACATGCAGCAGCTTCCACTGCCGGTGAAGCTGTATTACATGGGGCCCATGTTTCGGCGCGAAAGGCCGCAAAAGGGCCGCTACCGCCAGTTTTACCAGATTGGCGCGGAAGTGCTGGGCGGCTCGGACGCACCGGCTATCGACGCGGAACTCATCGAGATGCTGATGACGTTCTTCGGCAAGTTGGAGCTAACCGGTACAACACTGTACATCAATTCCATCGGGCACAGCGCGAACAATTGCCGGCGAAAGTACGTTGCGGAGTTGAAAGCGGCGCTCGAAAAGGTCAAGGATAAGTTGGGAGCGGATTCGCAACGGCGCATCGATACGAATCCGCTGCGGGTACTGGATTCGAAGCTGGAGCACGAGCAGCCCATCATCGAAGCAGTGCCGCGGATCGCGGATTATCTGTGCGAAGACTGCCGCGCGAACTACGCCGCGGTGAAACGGGAACTCGACTTGCGCGGCGTTGTCTATAAAGAAAATTGGCGGTTGGTGCGAGGGCTGGACTACTACATGCGCACGACGTTCGAAATTACCGCGCAGGGCCTTGGCTCGCAGAATGCGGTATGCGGAGGCGGCCGCTACGACGGCTTGGTGGAGATGCTGGGTGGACCGGCAGGAACGAAGGGAATAGGTTTCGCGATCGGAGAGGACCGGTTGATTCTTTCCCTGCAGGAGAGCGGCAAGGGTAATGTGCCGCAGGGCCGCGACGTGTACATCGCCTGGATGGGCGAAAAGGCTTATGAGACCGCGATTCGCGCCGCAAAGAATCTGCGTGACGCGGGCTTCCGCGTCGAACTACCGCCGGTGGAGCAGAAATTCGGCAAGGCGCTCGGGCAGGCGGATAAACTCGGTTCGCGTTATGCCCTGATTCTGGGCGAAAATGAAGTGAACAGCGGCGAGTGGACTCTGAAAGATCTCGCGGACGGCAAGCAGGAGAAAGTGCCAGAAGCTTCGTTGGCGGCGCATCTGCGCAAGTAAGGGCGCGGGCGTTCGGCGAGCATTTTCGCGGTAATGGATTCACCGTTGTTGTGGCTGGAAAGGGAACAAGACCGTGCTTGATTTTCTCGGTAACCTGAAACGCACACACTATTGCGGTGCGCTACGCGCCTCCGACGCCGGCCGGGACGCGCTGGTGATGGGCTGGGTCGCCAAGCGGCGCGACCTGGGCAATATGCTGTTTCTCGATGTGCGCGACCGCACCGGCATCGTGCAAGTGGTCTTCAACAAGGAAGCGCAGCCCGAAGCGCACCGCAAAGCGGAGCAGGCGCGCAGCGAGTTTGTGGTCGCGGTTGAAGGCCAAGTGGTGAAGCGGCAGAAGTCCAATCCCGAGCTGGCGACCGGTGAAGTCGAACTGCTGGCCACCAGGCTGCACATCCTGAACAACGCGAAGACGCCGCCATTCCAGATCGAAGAGGAAATCAACGCCGCGGAAGAAACGCGGCTGCGGTTTCGATATTTGGACTTGCGCCGTCCGAAGCCGAACGCGAATCTCGTGCTGCGTCACAAGATCGTGCTGGAAATGCGCAGGGCTATGGACGACCTGGGCTTCATTGAAGTGGAGACGCCGATGCTGACGCGCTCCACGCCGGAAGGAGCGCGGGATTTTCTGGTGCCGAGTCGCGTGCATCACGGCCAGTTCTACGCGCTTCCGCAATCGCCGCAAATCTTCAAGCAGATCCTGATGATCAGCGGCCTGGACCGCTACTTCCAGATCGTCAAGTGCTTTCGCGACGAGGACCTGCGCGCCGACCGCCAGCTGGAATTTACGCAACTGGACCTAGAAATGTCGTTTCCCCGGCAGGAGGATATTTTCCACGTCATCGAGCAGGTGATGGTGCGTACGTGCGCCGTCGCGGGCGTAAAGGTCGAAGGACCTTTTCCGCACATGCTTTATAAGGACGCCATCCGGCGATACGGCAGCGACAAGCCGGACTTGCGCTTTGGAATGGAGCTGCACGAAGTGACGGATTGCTTTCCGAATGAGGCACGGGAAAGATTGCAGATCGAAGGGAATGTTTTTGCACTGGCCGCTCCGGGAGCGGGGAACTATTCACGCAAACAACTGGACGAGCTGACGGAGAAGGCAAGATCGGCGGGCGCGCGTGGCGCGTATTTCGTCAAGCTGACGCCGGAAGGCACGACTTCGACCGTGGAAAAACTGATCGGTGCGGAGAACGTCGCCAAGCTGGCGAATGCTTGCGGTGCGAAGAACGGCGATCTGGCGGTAGCGGTGTCGGCGAAAACGCAGATTAAAGGTACGGAAGCAGCGGCGCTGGTCGCTGGGCAGTTGCGTTTGCAATTAGGCGAGGCGCTTGGCGTCATCGACAAATCGCAGTGGAAGTTTCTGTGGATTACCGGTTTTCCGCTGTTCGAGTGGAGCGAATCCGACAAGCAGTGGGTCAGCGCGCAGCACCCGTTTACGGGGATCGTGGATGAAGATCTGGAAAAACTCGAATCCGCTCCGTGGGAAGTCCGCTCGAAGGGCTACGATTTGGTCCTGAACGGAAACGAGTTGGGTTCGGGAAGCATTCGAATTCACCGGCAGGACATTCAAGAGCGGTTGTTCCGCGCACTGGGCTTGAGCGACGAGCAACTGCGGCGGCGTTTCGGATTTTTCCTGGATGCGCTCACCTATGGCACGCCGCCCCACGGCGGCATCGCGCTCGGCGTGGACCGCATTGTCATGCTGCTTGCCGGCGAAAAATCGCTGCGGGAAGTAATCGCGTTCGCCAAGACTACCGCAGCGCAGGACCTGATGGCCGAGTCGCCATCGGCGGTCGATAAGGAACAACTGGAGCAATTAGGAATCGGCCTCAAAGAACAATGAGCCGAATCCGCATATTGCCGGAGGCTGTAGCTAACCGCATCGCTGCCGGGGAAGTGGTGGAGCGTCCGGCGTCGGTCGTCAAGGAACTGCTGGAGAATGCGCTCGACGCGGGAGCTACAAAGATTCGCGTGGAGGTGGAAGCTGGCGGCAAACGCATGATCCGCGTAATCGACGATGGTCACGGGATGGCGCACGACGATGCCTTGCTGGCGTTTGAACGCCACGCCACCAGCAAACTGCGATCCGCGGAGGATCTGCTTTCCATCGCGACTCTGGGATTCCGGGGCGAAGCGCTGCCAACGGTTGCGGCGGTGTCGCGCCTTCTGCTGGAAACTCGCGATGCCGCCGAGCCGGAAGGCACGCGGGTGGAATTTGCGGGAGGGAAACTCGTCGGCGTGAAGCCTGCCGGGTTGCCGCCGGGAACGACGATCAGCGTGGCGGACCTTTTCTATAGCGTTCCGGCCAGACGCAAATTTCTGAAGTCGGACACTACGGAACTAGGGCACATCGCATCGCTGGTCACTCATTACGCCCTGGCCAATCCGGGTAAACAATTCGTGCTGACCACACCGACGCAAACCATTGTGGATTGCGCGCCGGTCGACCTGCTGGCCGACCGTGTGTATCAGCTCTTCGGTCGGCAATCGCTCGAGGAGCTGGTACCGATTCCCACGGCGTCCGCAGGTTTCCGCGCGGCCATCACCGAACCGGAACTGGAGCCCAACGAGGAATCCGCGCGCCTCACGGCGTGGGGCTTTACTTCGCGGCCGGAAATACAGCGGCCCAATCGCAATGGGATCTATGTATTCGTCAACCGGCGACTGGTTCGCGACCGGCTGATTCTGCACGCCATTCACGAAGCGTATCGCAATATTCATCCGGGTGGAGTTTTTCCGGCGACTCTGCTGTTTTTGGAAATGCCGTATGACGAAGTGGACGTCAACGTACACCCGGCGAAGATCGAAGTGAGATTCCGGAGGTCGCAGTTTGTACACGACTTCACGCGGGACGCGATCCGGCAGGCGCTGATGGGCGCACGGCCGATTCCCAGTTTTGCGGCTGCTGCGAGGGCAGGCGGGGTTGGATCCGGTGGTGGCTCGACTGTGCCTTCGCCGGGCGAGGGCATGAGCTCGCCGCTGGTTCCGCGGGCGATCATTCCACCAGTCGAAGAGATAGGTCTCGGTTCAGGAGTAGGCTCCGATGGCGGATTCGATCTGACCGCGGCGCCGCTTCGTCCGGTGGAGCAACGCTTCGCGTTCGCCACGGGCGTCCCTCTTGGCGACACCTCCATGTTCGTGGAGCCTTCGACCGCGAATTGGGCGGCGAATTTCGCGGGTGCCGGCAGCGATGCGCCGGCTCGACTGCCTCATCCGGACGAGATCACCGATCTTAAGCCGTTGGGCCAAGTGAGCGCGAGCTTCATCGTGGCGGTAAACGGTGAAGGATTGTGGATTGTGGATCAACATGTGGCGCACGAACGCGTTTTGTTCGAGCAGCATCTGGAGGCGCGCCGCGCGGGAAAAGTGGAAAGCCAGCGCATGCTGATGCCGATGATTCTGGAGCTGTCGCCGCGCCAGCTGGTCATTTACGAAAAAATCGCGGAAGAACTCGCGGGGAACGGGTTTGAGGTGGAACCGATGGGGCCGCGGAGCGTGGCGATACAGGCTGTGCCGGCCGGCGTGGCATCGGGCGACGCGGAGAAGCTGTTGACAGAAATTCTGGATGGCATCGAGCGCGAGAATGCGGCAATCTCGATCGAGACGTTGCAAGCGAAAATCGCCGCTTCAACCGCGTGCCACGCCGCGATCAAGGTAAACATGCCGCTGGACCAGACCAAAATGGAGTGGCTGCTGGGAGCACTGGCAAAGACAGATTGTCCGATGAGCTGCCCGCACGGAAGGCCGGTGGTGCTGCGCTACTCCGTCAAAGAAATTGAGAAAGCGTTCCATCGTGTTTAGAATCGATATTCGCGGCCGTGAGCCGCGGAATGCCCGATCCATCGCGAGGAACTGTGACCGAGACGCAGAAAACGGCGGTGATCTTTGGCCTGGCCAACAAGCGCAGCATCGCGTGGGCCATCGCGCAAAAACTGCACGAGGCGGGCTGGCGGCTGGCGATCACCTACCAGAACGAGCGGCTGGAACAGGAAGCCAAGGATCTGCTGGCGGACTTGCCGGGTTCCGCGGGATTCATGTGCGACGTGGCTTCCGACGAGCAAATTGCCAAACTATTTGACGAGCTCAAAAGGAAGTACGGCGTGCTGCACGGATTGGTGCACAGCGTAGCGTTTGCTCCCGCGGACGATATGAAGGGGACCTTTCTGAACACCACTCGGGAAGGATTCCGAATCGCTCACGACATAAGTGCTTACTCCCTGGTTGCCGTGGCGCGATCTGCGGCGCCGCTCATGACTGAAGGCGGAGGCATGGTTACGCTGACGTATTACGGAGCCGAGAAGGTTGTGCCGAAATACAACGTGATGGGTGTAGCCAAGGCGGCTCTGGAAGCGACCGTTCGTTATCTGGCCAACGAGCTCGGCCCACAGAAAATTCGCGTCAATGCCATCTCCGCGGGTCCCATCAAGACGCTGGCGGCGCGCGGCGTCTCCGGACTGACCGATATGCTGCGGATGCACGCCGAACGCGCTCCCCTGAAGCGCAATGTCGATGCCGCGGAAGTGGGATCAACGGCCGCGTTCCTGTTGTCCGAAGGCGGCTCGGGGATCACCGGAGAAACGCTGTACGTCGATTGCGGCTACAACATCATGGGTTTTTGATAAGAGCCAGTTTCTTTGCTGAAAATGCTGCGCCAATCACTGTAAACTCTGTCCCGCTCGCATCACGAACCCATGCCCAAACTTACGATTGCCATTGATGGCCCGGCAGGCTCGGGAAAAAGCAGCGTTGCCCGGGAGGTTGCGCGCACGCTGGGTTACCTGTATCTCGACAGCGGCGCGATGTACCGCGCCCTGGCGCTGAAAGCGCTGGAAGGCAGCGTCTTGCCGGATGACGAGGCGCACCTGGAACAGCTGGCGGCGGAAACGCACATCGAATTGAGGCCGCCCACCGAGGAGCAGGAAAAAGCGGGCGCGAAGAACCGCGTATTTGTGGATGCGCGAGAAGTGACGGACGCGATCCGTACTGGTGAAGTGGCGCAAGCGGCTTCGCGGTTGGCGACGATAGCCGGAGTGCGGCAGGTACTCGTTGCGGAACAGCAGCGAGCCGGGGCCGGCGGCGGCGTGGTGATGGAAGGGCGCGACATCGGCACGGTGGTCTTTCCGAAAGCGGAGCTCAAGATATTTCTGGAAGCTGGACCAGAAGTGCGGGCGGAGCGCCGTTGGAAAGAGCATCAGGAGAAGGGCGAGGAGTTGACGATTTTTCAGGTGCTCGAGGAGATCCGCGCACGGGACCAGCGCGACCGCGAACGCAAGGTATCCCCGTTGGTGCGCGCGAAGGATGCGGTCATCGTCGATAATACCGCGATGGGCATCGAGGAGACTTCGCGGCTAATCGTCATGCTGGCGCGAGAGCGAGAGAGGGAAATGGCGGCCGCCGCCGGGAGGCAAGAGTCATGTTGATGCGCGGATGGATTTTGGTGGCCACGGGCTTGTGCGCGGGCCTTTGGCTGGCGCCGATGATTGCGCTTAGCGGCACCCCACAACAGGCCGACACGGCGCAAAGATTCCGCGCATTTCTGGAGCGAGATCTGAAGCGCTCGATGGAGGAGTATCCAGAAGCCGCAACACTGACGGGATATCCGAGCCAAAATGCCCGGTGGACGGACGATTCCCCGGAAGGAATCGAAAAAAGGCGGAAGCATCCCGGCGAAAGCCTAGCGGAGCTCAAGAAGATCGATCGAGAGGCATTGCCGGAGAGTGAAAGACTGAATTTCGACCTGTACCTTCAGCTTTTGGAAGAAACGCAGCAAGGTTTGCAATTTGGCGACGATGCCATGCCGTTTCGTTTCGTGGTGCCGCACAGCCTGTACATGCCTATCAACCAGATGGAGGGCATTCAACAGGGTGCACCAGAGACCTTGGAGAATACGCCCCACCACTCCGTCGCCGATTACGAAATTATCCTGGACCGAATGCGCGCGCTGCCTCGCGCGGTGGAACAACAGATAGTGCTGCTGCAGGAAGGGCTCAAGAAAGGGTATACGCCGCCGAAAATCGCGCTGCGTGACGTGCCCAAGCAGATTGCCGACCTGGTGCCCGCCGAACCGATGGCCAGCGCCCTGCTGCAGCCATTTACGGAATTTCCCACGGGGTTTCCGGAGTCCGAGCGGGAGCGCCTGACGGCTGAAGCGAAGGCGATCTACTCCAGGGAACTGGCGCCCGCATTTCGCAAACTACATGACTACTTCGCGTCCGCCTACCTTCCGGCGTGCCGCGAGAGCATCGCCGCCACGACGCTTCCCAACGGGGCCGAAGCCTACCCCTTTCACGTACGCTGGCAAACTACGACGAATCTGACACCGAAGGAGATCCACGAAATCGGGCTGGGGGAAGTCAAGCGTATCCGCGCGGAAATGGACAAGGTCATTGCTTCGAGTGGCTTCAAAGGTAGCTTCCACGATTTCACCGAGTTCCTGCGCACCGATCCGCGCTTCTATTACGACAACGCCGAAGATCTGGTGAACGGTTACCGGATTATTACCAAAAAGATTGATCCGGAACTGGCGCACGAATTTGGAAAGCTCCCGCGACTGACCTATGGGGTACGTCCGATTCCGGATTTCAAGGCACCCTCACAGACCACCGCGTACTATCAGCCCGGTGCGCCTTCCGTTGGCCGGCCAGGATGCTATTTCGTAAACACCTACGACCTGCCAGCGCGGCCCAAGTGGGAAATGGAAGCGCTTTCGCTTCACGAATCCGTGCCAGGGCATCATCTGCAGTTTGCTTTGAGTCAAGAACTGGAGAACGTTCCGCAGTTCCGCAGGGACGTCAGCTACTCCGCGTTCGTGGAGGGCTGGGGCCTGTACGCGGAAAGCCTCGGCGAAGAACTAGGACAATACAAGGATCCCTACGCGAAATTCGGGCAGCTCAGCTATGAAATGTGGCGAGCGGTCCGGCTGGTGGTGGACACCGGAATGCACTCGATGGGGTGGACCCGCGACCAAGCCATTCAGTTCTTTAAGGACAATACGGGTAAGACCGACCAGGACATCACGGTAGAAGTGGACCGTTACATTGTGTGGCCCGGCCAAGCGCTGGCCTACAAGCTCGGACAACTGAAAATCCGCGAGCTGCGGACCGACGCGGAGGCCCAGCTCGGAGCGAAGTTCGATGTGCGCAAATTTCATGACGCGGTGCTGGAGAATGGCGCGGTGCCGCTCAACGTGCTGAAGGCCCACGTACAGCGATGGATTACGGGCCAGGCGAAGTGAAAACGGGGGTTGCGCGACCGTGAGGTCGGATCAGAGGCCGGATGAGGCGGTTTGAGGCTAAGGTAAATCCAGGTCGAGACGGTACAGATCGCCTCCGTCGGACCAGCAACTGATGAACAGAGAGCCATCCCAAGCTGTGTCGGCAAAAGAACAAAATCCAGCATTCTGGCTTTCTCTCAGTTCTCTCACGCTTATGACCGGTTCAAGCTTGCGGGACGCCAAAGTGAGGCGCATCGCCATTGCATGTTCGTCTTCATTGAAGTAGATGTATTTGCCATCCGGTGACCACTGGGGACTGTCAAAGCGCAAGGGATGCTCCTTCGAACTACTCAATAATTCCGACCATGTTTGCTTCGCGACATCCAGCAGCATGAGGGTTCGTTGTCCCAACCGCATAGCCACGACGAATTTGCCATCCGGGGACCAGTGCGGGCTAAAGAGACCGTCCGATCCAGCAAGCTTAGAGGCCTGGTTGCTCTCGACGTCGACCAGGTAGATGGCCTTCTGAGCGTTGAATTCCCCCAGATAGTCAGGAGTCTGGCCCAGCATTACGGTACGCCCGTCCGGCGACCAATTGGGGTCCACATAATTGTGTTCGGCAGTCATGAGCAAATGGGGCGTTCCCCCATTCGCGGGGACCACAAAGGACTGAAAAGGCTGGTCGGCTTGCTTGGCTGCGAAAGCGATGAACTTCTTGTCAGGCGACCATTTCGGCCAGGTGATGGCTCGAAACGGACCCGCCAGTTTCAGCGCTCCACTGCCATCGGCTTTACTGCGCCACAAACTACTCTCTTTACCTCGGATCTCGACGTAAGTGACCCATTCGCCATCCGCGGTGGTGGCTGCCATATAAAGAGGAAGCTCCGGAAAAAACGGTCGCACTTGCTGTGTCACCACATCGAATCGCAGCAAATGCGTCTGAGGCTGCGCTCCGACCACAAACAGTTGCTTGGCATCCGGGCTGGGTATGGCGGCGACTGAATCAAGAGGCCCCGCCGTAAGCTGCATTGGCGTTTTCCGGCGGAGAAATCCGGATTCGTGAACGATCCAGACATCCGCGCGATTGTCCCGAACTGTTCGAAACAAGAAGTAGCTTCCATCCGTGGTCCATTCCCCGCAGCATTCGACAGCGGATGGATCCTGGAAGAAGGTCACGCGCTTCAAATGAGATCCGTCGGCAGGAGATTCCCAGATGGTCGGTGCTTTGGTCTTTAGGTCCATCAGTGTAAATCGGATTCGATGGCCATCCGGTGACCATCGAATCCAGGTCGCATTCCCGGGAAGAGTCAGAATCTTGTGGCTCTCTCCGCTGTTCCGCGCAACATACAGGTCCTGTTCCGCCGCATAAACCAGCGACTTTCCGTCGGGCGACCATGCTCCGTCTTGACCGTCCACACCCGGCAACCGGTGCGGGCTTTCACCGGTGGCCGGTTGAATCCACAGGTGGGCCCGGTCATCGCCGGCCAAGCGGCCCCACACGAGCAAATTCGATCCGTCTGGGGACATGTTGCGCAACCGTCCGGACAGCATTTCGGTTACCGCGATAGGCTCTCCGCCGGTTGCAGGGACGGACACCAAATTGGAGGCCCCAGCCCGTCCGGACGCGAAGATGCGCTTCCCATCTGTCGCTAACGCGGGTGTTTCCGCCCAGAAAAGGCTGAGTGGCGCCGCGATGCGACCTCCGAAAGTGAGCCGCATGGTTGCCGTAACTCGCGGATTTTCGCGAAGCTTCATCCAAGCCACGATCCCGGCCAGGAGTGCGAGTACCAAAACTGCGGTAACCACCGACCATGGAAATCGCTTGAGGCGCTGGCCTTGGGAGTCCCGTTGGAGGTCGCCCACGGGCCCCCCCTCAATGGGGGCAATAAATCGGTAGCCGCGGCGGGGCAGAGTCTCAATGAACCGGGGACTGTCGGGGGAGTCGCCTAAGGCTTCGCGCAGCTTATTGATGGCCGCGTTGAGGCCGTTATCGAAGTCTACGAATGTGTCCGAAGGCCACAGGCCGGAGCGTAGCTCCTCGCGGGTCACAATTTGCCCGGCATTCTTCAGTAACAGCGCCAAGACCCGGAAGGGCAACTCCTGCAGCTTCACTCGGCGCCCCCGCTTGCGCAGTTCGCCCGATTGAAGGTCTATCTCGAAGGTGCCGAAACGCGCGATTTGGGTCTGGGAGACCGGTGACATGGTAATTCCGCGGATAAGATATCTGGAATACGTACCGGAATGCAACACGGTCAGGCCTGCAAGGGGAATAAGGGAATGGTCTAAGTATATGTAAATAGGATAGTTACTGGATGAGAAGGATGTAACGACGGAATAAGCCGTCCGCCATGGACCTTCCTCTCCAACGGTTCAAGTTCGCCTCCACGGAGGCGAACAATGCGAATCGCAACGGGGATGCTGCTACTGGTTCTGGTAGGAAGCACAGTCGCAAAAGGGCAAGAGCAAGGTGAGAGCAGGATCGACATTCAGGGGACCACGCCGAAGCGAGAGGCGGTGCTGCGGCTCCAAATCGAGGCGATGGCGCCGGCCGTACCGCCGAAGCGGATCATCTTCCTGTCAGACCAGCGGTATGCGGCAGCGGCGCGGGCGTTCCGATTAAAGGTGCCCGATGGCATGAGCACGGTGATGTTCACACACCTGCCCAGCAAGAGCATATACGTGAATGCGGAAACTCTCTTTTCCGACAAGAATATGGGGGAGTGCATGGCCCATGAGCTGGGACATCTGGCGACCAACAGCCTGAAGCAGGAAGACGCGGAAAAGGCGGCGGGTGCTTACCGCAAGCGATTGAAGGTACTGACAGCCGCGCAGTGATTGTCCCGGGGAGAGCACTCAAGCAATCCCGCGGCCGGAAATCTCAAAGGCCATGGCGTATTCAGCCGGGGGGTGCTCCGGGAGATCAATCTTCAGCGCGGCGGCTTCGCGCTTCCATTTCAGTTCGCCGGGGAAGCCTAATAGCCGGACGCGCTCGATGGTTCCCGCAGCCTGCGGACTGGAAGATCCGAGCGCTGAGATCGACGCCTGCCTTCCCGTCGGCCAGCCCATCACGAAGGCATACAGGGTCTGGCCCTTGGTGGTGAACCGAACGTCCTCGGCAGTCAAGTCTTTGCGGTCCTTCTCGTTGAAATTGGTGTCCTGCGCCGCGGTGGCTTTAGCGGGAGGCGCCTGGCCGGAAACCTTCCAAGGTCGAGTTCCGTGAATGGCTTCCGAATTGATGGCCATCCACGCGGTAATCGCCTCCAGGACCTTAAGTTCCCGGTCGTCCAGCATTCCGCTGGAAGGCAAAGGGAAGTTAAGCATCAAGTTGCCGTTCTTGCTGACAATATCAACGAGCATGTCGATGACGGTTTTCGGGGTTTTATAGACGATGTCACGCTTGTAGTGCCAGTCGCCGATGCAGGTATCGGTTTGCCAGGGATGCGGCCAGATGTCATCCAACACGCCGCGCTCGCGATCCAGCAAGCAGAGGCCCGCGTCAGAATCCTCCTTATGCTTGCTGGTGTACACGGACTGGACTGCGCCACCATTCTGCCTGGCACTGACGTTATGCAAGTTGGCGAGGATGCGAAACCCATACTCCTGAAAGGGAAGGGGACCATCACTGTAGAGCAGGTCGGGCTGGTAGCGGTCCTCGAGATCCTTGATGCGGAGATACCAATGCTGCTTCCATGATTCCGGAATGCCAATCTCGTTCCAGTCGAGCTTCGCGGTAAGCAACTTCGGATCGGGGATGTCGTGGTACAGATCGGCATATGTCGGGTCAGCACCGTCGTAGGGGACACCGGCAAGCGGGCCATCCTTGTCTGCCAAATGACTCACGGCAAACCACTTGTAACTGATCCAGAGATGATCGCTGACGCCGAAACGCAAGCCGTGTTTGGTAGTGGCTTGCCGGAACGAACCCACCACATCCTTGCGGATGCCCATTTTCGCCGCGTTCCAGCGATTGTGCGCAGAATCCCACATGTCGAAATTGTCGTGATGCACGGCCATGCTCATGAAATATTTCGCGCCGGCCTTCTTATACAGGCCTACGAGATAGTCAGCGTCAAATTTTTCGCCTTTCCAGGCGGGAATGAGATCCTTGTATCCGAATTTCGAAGGATGGCCATAGTGCTCCAGGTGGTACTTGTACTGACGCTGGCCCTGGATGTACATGTTGCGCGCGTACCAATCACCGGCTTCCACGGAAGACTGGGGGCCCCAGTGCGCCCAGATGCCGAACTTGGCATCTCGGAACCATTCGGGAACGTGATACCTGGCGAGGGAATCCGGCGTCGGCTGGAAAGGTCCAGGTACGATGGCCGGCGGAGGCGAATGTTGGGCGGACTGGGCTAACGCGCGCGCCGCAGGTAACGCGCCCGCCAGAATGCCGATCGCCTGTCGCCGGGTCAGAGTCATCGTGGTCCTCGCTCAAGAACGCAATCCTACAGGAAGTAGCGAGCGGACGCACGAGGGGAACGGGCAGGCGATAGTGCTTACTA
The DNA here is from genome assembly GCA_963819745.1 of uncultured Acidobacteriota bacterium. GTDB lineage: Bacteria > Acidobacteriota > Terriglobia > Acidiferrales > UBA7541 > Acidiferrum. The sequence goes on from CAWFXG010000021.1 coordinate 61,437, forward strand.
AGCTATCCCAACAGGGAAGCAGATCGAGACGCGGCGCTGCGGTAACAGTCGGGTACTGAAGCTTCGACTGGCCCGACGCGCGTGGCCGCCGCGCTCAGGGCATCCCAATCGGCACGCTCATAGGCGATCAGCATGTCGTACACGTCGCGCAGGCGGTTAGCGCCACCGGAGAGCGCGGTGCGAAGTTCCGGGGAGACCGGCAAATTGGAGAGGACCTGTTCGATGGGGCGATCGAGCAGCGCGTCGACTATCGAGAGTAGACCCAGGAGGAAGAGCTCCGCGCTTTGTGCCTCCATTCCGGCAACCGACGCAATATCCTCGCAGAAGATGCCGCGAGTCAGAGCCGTGCGCACCAACTCGTCCGGCTTGTCCGAGGCCATGGTAACGACCGCCACGACGGCAACCCAGCGACGAAATTCCTTCTCGCCAAGCATGGCGATGGCTTCTCGAACACCGTGTATTTCACCGCGCAGGCCGAGGATCGGCGAGTTCAAATAACGCAGCAGTTTGTAAACCAGACCGGGATCGTTCTTGAGCAATTCTTCTATAGCGTCATGCGAGAAGTCCTGCGCGGCCGAGGCCTGCAGCAATCGCAGACACGTGATCTTGGAAGCGGGAATATCGCGGGCGGAAACCATCGAGGGTTTGCAAAAGAAGTAGCCTTGAAAATATGCGTAACCGAAGGACCTTGCTTCGTTCAACTCGGCCTGCGTTTCGACTTTCTCCGCGACGAGCTGAATGCCTCTTAAGCGGTAACGCACGGCGATGGAGCGGCGCTCCGCTGAACCGGTCGCCCGGAAATCCACCTTGATATATTTGGCCAAGGAGATCAGGGGAGCCCATTTGGCACTCTCGACGAAATCATCCAATGCCAGAACATACCCGGAGGCAGTAAGGGCGGTGCAGATGTCGATGATCTTCGGCGTGGGAACGACAGTCTCCAGGATCGCGAGGACCACGCGATCGGGCGGCAACAGCCGCGCGGTACCACGCTGAAGACTGGGTTCATCGAGTGACCGATGAGCGCTTGCAGATCAAACAGCATTAAGGAATCAACCACGACGGTGCTGGAGGGCTCGGCGCGAGGCTGGAACACGTTGTTCCTTCCCGCACGGAACAGCAGTTCGTAAGCGAACAGCCTCAGGTTGTTGTCGAGGATGGGCTGGCGGGCGATGAATTTCTCGTGCACAAGTCTCCTTTGAGCACAGCGGAAGCTGCACGGGGCGGCATGGGTACGCCGTTCGGGAGGAGAACGTGCGAGAAGGGGGGCCGGTTTCTACTTGGCTCAGGTTGGTGCGGACATCGACCCGAGGAATTCCGTGTTCGACTTCGTCTTGGTCAAGCGGCTCAGCAAAAGTTCCATCGCTTCGACGGTGGAGAGAGGGCTAAGAACCTTGCGGAGAACCCAGACGCGGCTCAATTCATCCGGCGGGAGAAGGAGCTCGTCCTTGCGGGTTCCGGAGCGCTGGATATCAATGGCCGGAAACACGCGCTTGTCCGACAGGCGGCGGTCCAGGTTGATTTCCATGTTGCCGGTACCCTTGAACTCTTCAAAGATGACATCGTCCATGCGGCTTCCGGTGTCAATCAACGCGGTGGCGATGATCGTCAGGGATCCGCCTTCCTCCACGTGCCGTGCGGCTGCGAAAAAGCGTCGTGGCCGTTGCAGGGCATTGGCGTCGATACCGCCAGAAAGCACCTTGCCGGAGGGCGGGGTAACCGCGTTGTAGGCGCGGGCCAAACGCGTGACGGAGTCCAGGAGCACCACGACGTCGCGCTTGTGTTCCACCAGGCGCTTGGCTTTCTCCAGCACCATTTCCGCGACCTGAATGTGACGTTGCGGTGCTTCGTCGAAAGTCGAGCTGATTACTTCACCCTTGACGGTGCGCTGCATGTCGGTAACTTCTTCCGGCCGCTCGTCAATCAGGAGCACGATTAGCGCCACTTCCGGATGGTTGGTGGTAATGGAATTGGCCATGGATTGCAGCATCATGGTTTTTCCGGTACGCGGCGGAGCCACAATCAAGCCGCGCTGACCTTTGCCGACGGGGCAGAGCAGGTCCAGGACCCGTCCGGTCATGTTTTCCTTGGCGGTCTCCATTTTGAGGCGGCCCTGCGGGTAGAGCGGGGTCAGATTGTCGAAGAAAATCTTGTTGCGCGCGACTTCCGGATCCTCAAAGTTGACGGCTTCCACCTTGATCAGCGCGAAGTACCGCTCGCCGTCCTTCGGCGGCCGCACCTGGCCGGAGACGGTGTCGCCGGTCCGCAAGTCGAACTTGCGAATTTGCGACGGGGAAACGTAAATGTCATCGGGGCCCGGCAAATAGTTATACTCGGGGGCACGCAGGAATCCGAATCCGTCCGGCAAGCATTCCAGGACGCCTTCGGAGAAGATCAAGCCGTTCTTTTCCGTCTGCGCGCGGAGGATCTGGAAAATCAACTCCTGCTTGCGCATCCCGCTGGCGCCGGGAATATTGAGTTCCTTGGCGATCTTCGCCAGGTCGGTAATGTTCTTTTCCTTCAGCTCAGCAAGACTGATGCTGATCTGGTTGTTACCTTCAACGTTTGTTTCTTTAGGCATAAGTCCTTAACTCGATGTTTGAATGTGAAAATTGACCGCGAACAATATTCCGGATTGTTTACGAGGCGGCGCACCGGGCTGGCGAATGAACGAGAATGCCAGATGGGGCAAACCAGACTTTCCGACAACCGGCAACTAAGCGACACCGAATTTGAATCGAACCGGGACCGTAAAGCGCAGCCGAGAAGCGCTCTGCCCGCGGGCGGGCCGAGCACCCTGCCTAGTTGGTCAGACTATTATCTTTCTCGGCTCCGGCAACGAAGGGTTCCTCGACGGGCGCAACCGGGGCAAGCTCCAGCGGCGAAATCGGCCGCTCCAGCGCCACCTTCAGCACCTCATCCATTGTTTCGACAAAATGTACCGTTAGGCTCGCGAGGATTTCCTGCGGGATGTCCGCCAGGTCCTTCTCATTGTCCTTCGGAAGCAGTATGGTACGCAAGCCCATTCGATGGGCGGCCAGAAGTTTTTCCTTTACGCCGCCGATGGGCAATACCTTGCCACGGAGAGTAATTTCCCCGGTCATCGCCAGGTCACATCGCACCGGAATGCGGCTCAACGCGCTGACGATGGAGGTGCAGATGGTAATGCCGGCCGAAGGACCATCCTTCGGAATCGCACCCTCCGGAACGTGGACGTGGATATCCACGGTACGGTAAAAATCCTTGGGAAGGCCGAAGGCATGCGATCGCGAGCGGATGTAGGCCATGGCGGCCTGCGCTGATTCCTGCATTACATCGCCCAGCTTCCCGGTCAGGGTGAGCCGGCCCTTGCCTTCCATCAGCGTGGCTTCCGTGGAAAGAACCGATCCGCCGACTTCCGTCCAGGCGAGGCCGGTGGTCAAGCCGATTTCGTTGTGTTTTTCCAGCCAGAATTCGCGGTACTTGAGAACGCCCAAGTATTCATTCACGTTTGCAGCGGCAATTTCCGCGCTTACTTCCGGCCCGGTGGTGACCACCTTGCGGGCCATCTTGCGGGAAATGTTCTGGATTTCCCGCTCCAGGCTTCGAACGCCTGCTTCGTGAGTGTAGTGGCGGATGATCTCCAGCAAGCCTTCGTCCGTGAAAGACAAGTTCTTTTCGCTCAGACCGGTGGCTTCGCGCGCGCGGCGAACCAGGAAGCGCTTGGCGATTTCCAGCTTTTCCTGCTCGGTGTAGCCAGCTAGACGCAGGATTTCCATGCGGTCCTGAAGGGGCTGCGGAATGGTGTGTAGCACGTTGGCGGTGCACACAAACATGACTTTCGACAAATCGTATTCCACATCCAAGTAGTGGTCGGTAAAGGAGTGATTGAGTTCCGGATCGAGAACTTCCATCAACGCCGCGGATGGGTCGCCACGAAAGTCCGTGGACATCTTGTCCACTTCGTCGAGCACGAAGATCGGATTGACGGTACCCGCTTTCTTCATCATCTGGATGATTTGGCCGGGCAGGGCACCGATATAGGTGCGACGGTGGCCGCGGATTTCCGCTTCGTCGCGAACGCCGCCGAGCGAGACGCGCACAAATTTCCGGCCGGTGGCATGGCCGATAGACATTGCCAGGGAGGTTTTGCCGACACCCGGGGGCCCGACAAAACACAAAATCGATCCTTTGGGATTCTTGACGAGCTGCCGGACCGCCAGAAATTCCAGAATGCGATCCTTGATTTTTTCCAGACCGTAGTGTTCTTCGTTCAGGATCTTTTCCGCGGCGAGGATGTCGCGGATTTCCTTCGAGCGCTTTTTCCAGGGAACGGCCAGCAGCCAATCCAGATAATTGCGACTGACGGTGGATTCCGCGGACATCGGCGGCATCAGTTCCAACCGCTTGAGCTCCTGAATGGCCTTTTCATGGACATCCTTGGACATCCCGGCGGCGTCAATCTTCTTTTTGAGCTCGTCGATTTCGCTCTTTTCGCCGCGTCCCAGTTCTTTCTGAATGGCCTTGAGCTTTTCGTTCAGGTAATACTCTTTTTGCGCGCGCTCCATCTGCCGCTTTACGCGGGTGTTGATGTTTCGGTCGACGTTCAGCTTCTCCAGCTCAATTTCCAGGATGTCGCCGATGCGGTTCAAGCGTTCGATGGGATCGACGGTTTCCAGCAAGTCCTGCTTTTCGTCCACCGGAAGTTGCAGATTCGCCGCGATGGTGTCGGAAAGCCGAGCGGGATCGTCGACGCGCGCGGCGGCGATCATGGTGTCGTAATTGAGGCTTTGGGAGAGTTTGATGAACTGTTCGTAGATTCCGGTGATTTTCTGGACGGTCTGGTCCACCTGCGGGGAAGGTTCCACGCGGGCCGAAAGCAGGCGGACGGTGGCGCGAAAGAAGCCCTCATCCGTGGCGATGGACAGGGCGCGGGCGCGTTCGACGCCCTCCACCAAAACCTTGATGTTGCCGTCCGGCAGTTTGACGCTCTGAACGATATTCGCGAGCGTGCCTACGGCATAGATCTCTTCGGGCTTGGGATCGTCCACGGAAGCGTCATGCTGCGTGGACAGGAAAATCTTCTTGTCTCCGGCCAGCGCCTCTTCCAAGGCGCGCACGCTGGCTTCGCGGCCGACGATGAAAGGAGTCATCTGCTGGGGAAAGATGACCATATCGCGAACCGGCATCATCGGCACGCGCTTCATTTCCTGTTTTTCTCGATTGAACATTAGGGCCCCTGAATCTTGCCTTTCCACCGCAACTGTACAGACCCTGGGATTCGGGAAGAGGCTTATCCGGCCTTTTCGAGCAAATTCCAGTTGATTTCGCGAGTGCGTACCATGTCTTCGGTGACGACAAAGTCGCGCAGCTTGCGCTGCATGGGCAGGTGGTACATCAATTCGAGCATGAGGTCTTCCAGGATCATGCGCAACCCGCGCGCGCCAACCTTGCGCTGCAGGGCCAACTCGGCGACGGTCGCCAAGGCTTCGTCGGTAAAGCGCAGCCGGACATTTTCGAATTCGAACAAGCGCTGGTACTGCTTAAGCAGGGCGTTCTTGGGTTCTGTGAGAATGCGCACCAGCGCGGGCTTGTCCAGATCGGCCATTACGCCGGCGACCGGCAAGCGTCCCACAAACTCCGGTATCAGGCCGTAGCGGATCAGATCGCCCGGTTGGACGTGCTCCAGCACTTCGGTATTGCGCTTCTGCGGCGTCGAAGGGGTCGCATCGGTGTGGAAACCGAGCGAACGCCGCCCGGCGCGCTTTTCGATAATCTTTTCCAGGCCCACGAAAGCGCCCCCGCAGAGGAACAGAATGTTCGTGGTGTCCACCGGAGTGAATTCCTGGTGCGGATGCTTGCGGCCGCCCTGGGGCGGAACGTTGGCAACCGTGCCTTCCAGAATCTTCAGCAGGGCCTGCTGCACTCCTTCGCCGGAAACATCGCGGGTAATGGACGGATTCTCGTCCTTTTTCGCGATCTTGTCGATTTCGTCGATATAAATGATGCCTTGCTGCGCTTTTTGCACGTCGCCGTCGGCGGCCTGCAGAAGCTTTAGAATAATATTTTCGACGTCCTCGCCGACGTAGCCCGCTTCGGTGAGCGTGGTGGCGTCCACGATGGCAAAAGGCACGTCGAGCATGCGCGAGAGCGTTTGTGCCAGAAGGGTTTTCCCGGTGCCCGTGGGCCCGATCAGCAGAATATTGGACTTGGCCAATTCCACATCGCCCGGCTGTTTATTCAGGAAGATCCGTTTGTAGTGATTGTAAACGGCCACTGCCAGCTTTTTCTTGGTGCGGTCTTGCCCGATGACGTAGCCGTCCAGGAACTGCTTGATCTCCGGAGGCCTTGGCAAGCGTCGCGCGGGAGCAGCGGCTTGTTCGCGCTTTTCATCTTCCAGGATGGTCTGACAGACGCTGACACATTCGTTACAAACGTAGGCGCGGGGGTAGTCCGAGGGCGAACTGATCAGCTTTTCGACCTGCTCCTGGGTTTTATGGCAAAAGGAGCAGCGCAATGGTTCGTCTGGATTGAATTTTTTCACTGGTGTGCAGGCCTCGGCTCCGCAAAAGGAACGGAACTCCCAACTAATATTCTAGGCCCAATAATCTCCCGAGCGAAAGAGAAACCTGAAATGCAAATGCTAACTGTTTGGAACAAGCAGCAACCGCCAAAGCGCAAAGGAAAGTCTACCGATGTTTGTAGATGATCTCGTCGATCATCCCATATTCCTTGGCTTGTTCCGGATTCATAATAAAATCGCGCTCCACATCTTTTTCGATACGGTCCACCGATTGACCGCTGTGTTTCGCGAGCAGCGCGTTGATCATGGTGCGCATGCGCAGAATTTCCTTGGCGTGCAAATCGATGTCGGTGGCCTGTCCGCCGAGGCCGGACATCCACGGCTGGTGAATCAGGATGCGAGCGTTGGGCAAAGCGAAGCGCTTTTTGGGGGCTCCACCGGCCAGGAGCACCGCAGCAATCGAAGCCGCCTGTCCGACGCAAGTGGTGACGACATCCGGCTTGACGAACTGCATGGTGTCATAGATCGCGAAACCCGCGGTGATCGAGCCGCCCGGCGAATTGATGTACAGCTGAATGTCCCGCTCCGGATCTTCCGCCTGCAAGAAGAGCATTTGCGCGGTAGCCAGATTCGCGACGTGGTCGTCGATTGGCGTGCCGATAAAAATAATGTGCTCTTTCAGTAGCCGCGAGTAGATGTCGTAAGCTCGTTCGCCCCGGCTGGTCTGTTCGACCACCATGGGTACGAGCGTCGTGGCGTAATAGCCTGGGTCGTTGAAATTTTTCATGAGTTTTAGATGTTGCGCGCTCAGGAGCCCGAACCGTCCGGCCTGGTTTGCTCCGCGGGTACGGTAGTTATCCGGGAATTCTGCGCGAGCCAGTCGAGAGTTTTGTCACTCCGCAGCTTCGCTTTCATCCTATCGAGCGTGCCTTGCTTTGTCAAACGAGCGCGAATTGCCTGTGCGGACTCGCCACTATGCGAAGCGGCATGTTCCAGCTCGTGATCCAGCTCTTCGTCGTTCGCTTCGATGTTTTCCGCGGTGGCTACGCGGTCCACGATCAATTCCGCCTTTACGTCGTCCGTCGCCCGCTCTTTCTGCCTGGCGCGGAGCGTCACCCAGTCCACATTCACCGCGCGCGGATCCACACCCTGTGCCGCCAGGGAGCGCACCACCCGCTCCAGCCGCACGTCCATCTGTTGTTCGATCAGCGATTCGGGGACCGGAAACTCGTGCAACTTCACGATGGCGGCCAACACCTTCTCCCGCAGCAGTTCCTTCCGCTTGTGGTCGCGCGCATGGTCCAGGCCTTCGCGGATCCTTGTTTTCAGCTTGTCGAGCGTTGCGGCCTCACTTACATCCTTGGCGAAGTCGTCATTCAGCTCCGGGAGTTTCTTGTTCTTGATTCCCAGCACTTCGACCGAATAGTGATACGTTTTGCCCGCTAACTTCTGGTCCGGGTAATCGGCGGGATACTCGACGTCGAATGCCTTGTGGTCGCCGGAGCTCGCGCCCCGCAGGTTCTCGTTGAACGGGTGCATGGTTTCCTGCGCGCCCAAATGACACAAAACGTCGTCCGCCTGGACCGGTTCGCCCCCGCCGGCGGGCGTGCCTGCTAGCTTTAATTGCACATAGTCGCCGTTTTCCGCGGCGCGGCCCTCGACGGGAGCAAACGCGGCGGCCCGCTCGCGCATGTCCTCCAGTGTCTTGGTTACGTCCTCGTCATTCACTTCCAGTTCGGGCATCTCCAATGCCAGATCTTTGTAATTCGCCAACTCGAACTCCGGAAGCACCTCGAACACCGCTTTAAACTTCAGCGGCTGGCCCTCGGTGAAGTCCAGCTTTTCGACTTGCGGCTGGGAGACCGGCGTGAGCTTCTGCTCAACGACTGCCTTTTCCACGCGCTCCGGGACCAGAGACTGCAACACTTCGCCTTTTATGTCCTCCGCAAAGCGTTGCCGGATCAAGGACACGGGAGCCTTACCTGGGCGGAATCCGGGTACACGCGCAACGCGCGCAAATTCCTTGGCCACACTTTCGATTTTCTTCGATATTTCGTCCGCGGGAATCTCCAGGTCGAGTTCGCGGCGGCAAGTAGCTTCAGCCATGCAATGTTCCTTTCTTCGCGTGCAACGGGGAGACTTGTCGGGATATTTCGTTCAAATAGTCGGCGGGACATCGCGCAGGTCTCCCTCAAGCGCGCCCACTTCGCAAATCCGAAAAATTCCAGCTTGGAAAAAGGCCAGACTGGCGAGAAAGCACCCTGGAACCGAAACTAAAGTATAGGTGACGCTCAGCATGCGGTCAAATTTGCAGTGGGGCTAGGCCATTGTCAACGGAAAGGCTTGATCAATGCTCCCAGTCGAGGGCGTAGATTTCCTCAACGCTGGTGTCCCGTAGCACAAGAGGGGAGTCATCTGGCGCTAGACCCGTCCACTTGCCCGCTGTGGCCCAGGTTAAGATTCGTGGATCTAAGGTCGTTAGTTCCTCAACTTTTCTGTCGCTGATTTGCGCGCAATACGCTTCCCGTCTGGAGACCAACGCGGCAGATTAACTTCCATCGGCGGCATCGTCAGCTGTAGCCGTTCGCTGCCGTTCACCTTGCTCCTCCACAACGTTCCCTCGGGGAAGACGACATAAGTAACCCACTGGCCGTCTCTTGAGAGATCGACTCCACCCGCGGAAATTCCGGAAAGGAACGGCGCGAATTGGCGAGATTTTCCATCGTAGCGCACTAACTGCCCCCGTTGCCTTACGGCTACGGCAAAAATCTTCTTGCCATCTGCGCTCGGCAAGGGAGAGGCCAGATTCATCGGACCAGTGCTCAACCGGAACCGGTCTTTCCTCAGAAAGCCCGCTCCCTCCCGAATAGCCCACAACTGACCTTCGGACTGAAAGACAAAATACCCGCCGTCTCGAGTCCAACTACCGCAACATTCGTCGATCTGTGGGCTCTGCCGGAAGATAATGGACGAATATCGCTCCCGTCTGCCCGGGCTTCCCACGCCTTGTGTGACCCAATGCCTCCAGAACCGTAAACCGCACCCGCCTTCCGTCTGGCGACCAGCGGGGCCACCACGGCTTCCCGCTCGCGACCGTGGCGAGGTTGCGGACATCGCTCCCATCGCCTTTCGACAGATACAAACCTTGGCCGTTGGCATACACAATCTGTTCCCCATCCGGCGACCAACTTGCGTCGTGCGCTACCAAGCCTCCGAGCCGATGTGGCGATCTCACTTCCCTCAGGGTTGGAAGAATGTGATCGTGATCTGCGTGCTTGGAGTGTTATTCGGTGCGCTGGCCGCATGGCGCAGGAATCTGCGAGCAAACTAATCGTCCATGCGTGGTCCGACGTTTGGGAGGGCTGGTTGAAGTGGGTGGTCTGGAGGTAGACAGTCGGTCTGACCTTTATACCGCTCCTGTTATAGATTCCTCTGCTGATCTTGCAGGTCAATCGATTGACATCCTCAGCCGTCGGGTATCCAATTGCGTCGTACATCGGCTAATTTCACTATGGATTCCAAACAGCTAGGAGACGCTCTATGAAGAGAACGCTAGTATTCTGTCTAATCGGTTTCGTCTTATTGTCGGGTGCCGCATGGTCGCAAGCGCAGACAACTGGCGCGACGGAGAAGGCCGTTGCCGCACTGGAAGAACAATGGCTTCAATCGCAAAAGACAAACAATCCTGATCTGATCGCCCCGGAACTCGCGGACAAATTCGTGAGCACGTCGAGTGAAGGCAAAGTGTCCAGCAAATCGGAGATGCTCGCGACTTCGAAATCAAACAAATACAGCCGTGCCGAGTACGGTGATGTGAAGGTGACTGTTTTTGGCAATACGGCGATCGCGACGGGAACGGAGAGATTGAAAGGAACCGATGAGTCGGGAAAGCCACTGGATGTCAATGAGCGTTGGACCGATACATGGGTGAAGATGCCAAGTGGAAAATGGCAGTGTGTTGCGAGTCATCAGTCGACAATCAAGTAAGTGAAGGTTCGGCGACAGCCGTCTTGCAACCTTTTGCAGACATGATTACGCAATTGGGAAGCATCCAGCCTTCTATCCAACGGGTTCTCAGAAACCCATTTGCTCCCGGCCCAAGTCCGTCAGGTCCTTCTCGGTCGCGCGACCCTGGAAGTCGACTTCGAAGTCCATGGCTGCGAAGTCGGGCGCCGATAGGCCTTGCAGAAACGCCAGCCTTTGTTTGGGAAGGTAGGCGCGATTCTTCGGACAATCCGGTGCGGAGCCGATGTAGATGACGCTGGCGTATTCTCTGCCCTCGTGCTTGTCTCCGACCGCATGGCAGATGTCGGTGTGCCAGAAGACGGTGTCGCCGGGCATAACTTCCGGGATCGAGACCAGGCCGCCAATAACATCAGGGTGCCAATCAGGGCTTACGCTTAGTGCTCGGCCTGGCGCCGCGCCGCACAGGTCCGCCTCGTCCACGTCGTCTTGCAGCGCTCGAAGGAGCACATACGCGATACCCTCGGCCATGGGGATGAGGCGTAGAGTGCCGTCCTTTGGTCCTTGGCGAGTCAGCGCCGTCCATCCCTGATAGGTGCGAAACATGCTGCACACCGCGGGCGACGGGATCTCCTGAGTTTGCAAGCGATGCGTCCCGTCGAACGGGTCATAGCCTCGCCAGTCACCCGCGAAGATATTTTCGTACACTTTCTGATACCCGGGGTCGATCCAGCGCTCGACCGTGCCGGCATCCATGTGCGGGGAAAGTCCCAGTGTCATGTCTCCGGGTTGCCGCCGGCGCACACGGTCCGCGTAGGTGCACTGCTTGTCGGGATCGAAGATCCCTTCGTATTTCCAGAGGCGATCGAGAAAAGCACGAGTCTCGGCGAGCCTCGCGTCCTGCCGCGCGAGGACCTGCGGCTTGGACCAGTAGACGTTAAAGACCTGCGGCTGCCCGGCCTTCAACTGAGAGAAGTACTTATCGAGGCTGCGCTTCTCAACCTCACGATCTTCGTACTTGTTCGTCCTCAGGTACTCCCCGACTTCCGCGAACCAGTCGCGCGCGAGCTCGGCGGGGAAAACCTCGCGAACGACCAAGCAGCCGCTCTTCCGGATCTTTTGCCGGGTGCTTTCGGGCACGGTGCCACTTCGTATGTCGCGATAGGCAAGCTCGGGTATCACCGCATGTCCCGCGGAGACCTCCCGCAGGATGGCGTCTACGGCGCGACGAATGTGGTCCCGCACATCGGCATAGGAGCGCTTCAGGGCCTCGCGACGCGGCGCCAGTTTGCGCTTGAACGCAACGACTTGATCCCGTACGTCGACGTCAGGCTCTGGCATGATTTTTTCCCTCCCACGTCACGCTATCCGCGGAGGCACGGTTCTGCGCTCGGATCTCACGGAGTGATCCGCGCCGCCCATCCTCCGCCGGGGGCCAGCTTGATCTTCAGCTTGGTGCCTTTGTTTACGGCGGATTTGACTTTTTTGTAGTCGCTAGCCTGGCGGTCCGCATTCACGCCGTCCTCATACGACTCCATCGTGAAATTTCCCTCGGGCAGGAATGAGAAATCAAGTTCCAGCTCGCGCGGCGTCCAGTCGGTCATGGCGCCGACGTACCAAGCGCGGCCATTTCGCCGGGCCACCACCACATAATCGGAAACTTTACCGTCGAGCGGCCGCGTCTCGTCCCACTCCGACGGCACCGGGCCGAGAAATTCCATCGCCTCGGGCTCCCGCAGATAATTCGAAGGAGAATCGGCCAGCATCTGCAGCGGGCTTTCGAAGACAACATACATGGCCAGCTGATGGCATCGCGTTCCGAGGCTCATAGGCCGCATGTGGATCGCCGCGAAACTATTTTTCTGCGCATTCAGCATGGCTCCCGGAGTGAAGTCCATAGGGCCCAGAAACATTCTCGTGAAGGGCAGGGTGACATCGTGCTTGGGATCGGTCTCCGCGCTCCACTTGTCCCACTCCAAGCCGCGCACGCCTTCCGCACTGATGAGATTGGGCCAGGTGCGGGTCAGCGCCGCAGGTTTCTGGTCGCCATGAAAATCGATGAGCATTTTGCGCTTGGCGGTTTCGCGGCTGGCCCGAGTATAGAAGTTCATCAGCTGCTGGTCGCTGCGCTGCATGAAATCGACTTTGACGCCCTTCACGCCCCACTTCTCGTACTGGTCGAGAGAGGGAATGAGCTGGTCATCCAGTGACTTCCACACCACCCACAGAATGACGCCAACATTTTTTTGTTTGCCGTACGCGGTCAGCTCCGCGATGTCCACATCCGGCGCCACGTCCAGCACGTTGCCCAGCTTGTACCAGCCTTCGTCCAAAATGATGTACTGCAGGCCATACTTGGCCGCGAAATCGATGTAGTACTTGTATGTCTGGGTGTTGATTCCCGCCTTGAAGTCGACCCCATAGATATTGTTCGCGTTCCACCAGTCCCACGCGACCTTGCCTGGTTTGATCCAGGAAGTGTCTTGCACTTGCGATGGTTTTTCCAGCAGCCACACCAGTTGGTTGGTCAGCAGATCTGCATCCTTGTCCACGATGCCGGCAACTCGCCACGGATACGAGCGCGAGCCGATGGTGATCGCAATGTAGTCCGCCGCCTCGGTGACATGCAGATCGCGATCGTGCTCCAACTTCTCTTTTAGGGGATAAGGTGGAAACGTCGCAACGAGAGCATTCCCGCCGGTACCTCTTAACCAGAGTCCCGGATAGTCCTCAATGTCGGACTCCGCGATTGCCAATTTGGCCCCGTCGCCCACATTGACCACGGCCGGCAAGCTGGCGATGAACTCAGGAAGAATGTCGGACAAACGTTGCGGAAGATATTTGCGTTCGTTATGGGACATGAAGCTGTCTTCCTGGGGGTAGAAGACAATCGAATCGCTCGTGAAGTTCCAGGCCGCTTCTTCGCCATAGACCTTCACTTCGTTGTCGGGAAGGGAAGTTTCCCACCGATACGCCACGCCTTCGTTGTACGCGCGAAAAGTCACCGCATAGCCGCCGTCAAATTCGATTCGCCTCTCGTTGTAGTTGTCGCGAATCTTGGCGAACTTCTGGCGCACGACGGGTTCCAGGATCTGGTTGTGGCTGTCCGCTTTGGAACGCAGTACTTTCGGCGCCAACCCGAGTTTCTTGTGGTCTACATCCAGCGAAATCGCGCACTGGTGCAAAATCTCCCGGCCCTTCAGCACCACGTCGTAAGTGATCGTCTGCGACGTGCGGATGCGCACCTCGATTCGCCCATCCGGTGAACGCAGATCGAAGCTGGATTGTGCGATGCTTGCGCCTGCGCCCGCGAAGAAAAGCAATGCGGCAGTCATCGCCTTGGTTCGGAATCCGCTCATGGATGTCATCCTTTTTTTGACTGTCTGAAATCTGGAACGACGCGAGCACCAAGCCGGCGGCGTATGGAATTTATGGGGCCGCGATGCAGATTCCATATGCAAAACAGCGAGGAATCAGTGGCGACACCTTGGAACCGCCCCAAGAATCGGCAGGGAAGTAGTGTTTGTCAAGGGTTAAGCGTTTCAGCCCCCGACTGCTCTTCGCCTTGGCACCGACCTCCACGTTAATCGGCCCGCCTAACTTGCCTGTTTCGCTGCACGGTAAATCCGTTCGATCAGCTCCAGACTCCGTAGTCCATCGCGACCGTCGCACAGCGGCCGCCGGTCTTCCCGGATCGCCGCCACGAAGTCCTCTATCAATGCCCGGTGGCCGCTTACATCGCTGACTACTGCCGAGGACGCGCTGTTGTTGGTGTCTCCGCCGGCACTGGCCAGCGCATCGGTCGGCGGTTTCCGGAGATCCGCCGCCACGATGCGATCGTGCTCCAAAATCACCGTTCCGTTCGTCCCGGTAATCTCCACGCGTCTCGGATAACCGGGAAATGCAGCGGTCGTGGCGAACAGGGTGCCAACAGCGCCGCAGGCAAACTCAAGAGCGGCAACGGCGACATCTTCGGTCTCAACGGAATGGAGTACGGTAGCCACGTGTGCTTGTACGCGACTTACCTCGCCACATAGCCAAAGCAACAGATCGATCGTGTGCGATCCCTGGTTGATGAGCGCGCCGCCACCATCCAGCTTTGTTGTCCCTCGCCATTTGGACTCGGCATAGTACTCCGGCGGCCGGTACCACTTCAGCTGGGCGTTCACCAGCAGAAGCTTTCCGAGTAGGCCTTCCTCTATCCATTTCTTGAGTGTGCGGATGTCCGGCTTGGTGCGATCCTGGTACAGTACGCCCAATTTCACTCCAGCCTGATCCGCCGCCGCAATCAACTCACCTGCGTGAGCAGTAGAAATATCCAGAGGTTTCTCCGTCAGCACGTGCAGCCCATGCTGTGCAGCGGAAACGCCCTGGCTGGCATGCAGACCGGATGGACTACCGATGATCACTATTTCCATCGGTCGATGCATGAGAAATGCCTGATAGTCGCTGTACGCCTGCGCGCCGTATTCTTTTGCCAGCCGCGAGGTTTTCGCTGGATTACTCCCGTAAATTGCGCTGATCGACGTGCCGGCTATCTCACTGGCCGCCCGCGCGTGCGTTTCCGATATATTTCCAGCGCCAATCAGGCCGATGTGCATCGTCATGAATCCGGCTTACCGCGGTTCGCGGTATCGCCCGGCAAAATCCTGATAGATCTTCTCGGTTGCTTTCGGAGACAGCTTTCCTTCGTCGATGGCCACGCGATAGCGGAATGTCACGCTGGCGTGAGGCTCCAGCCTGAAATTCAGTGCCGGTTCCGTCCCGTTGCTGAAAACTTTCTGTCCCAGTGGATTCACCGCAAACAGCCCATAGCCGCGCGCATGCCAATACGACGGAAAGTTGGTATTCAGCGGATGATCGAAAATGCTCACCGTGACCTCTTCCGAACCCACGCTGCCGCTCAAATTGCACCATCGCCCGCGCGTACCCCAGGCTGCGTCTCCGGTTTTGCCTTCGCTCGTCAGGTAGTTTCCATTCACTCCGCTATTATCCAGTTTCGGTACGGTGGTCGGCCGCCCGCTGGCGTCCGTGAGAACTTCAGGCTTGTCGGACGGCATTTCCAGCGATCGCGCCACCCGCATCCCCATTAGTCCTTCCTTGTCGTCCTCGAAGACCACCTTATTTTCCTGTGCGGTCAGAGTTGTGATCCGGTCGATGGTGCGCGATGTCCGCGTGCCACGAAAGATAAAGAGCGTTCTTTCTTTCAGCAGGATTTCTCGCTTCACCGTCTTCCAGTCCGTTTCCACCTCCAGCTTGCCCTCTTTCGCGCCTCCGCTGGCCTGCAAGATGGCGCCTTGAAAGATACTGCCCATCTTTGGTTTATCTTCCGGCTTGATCGCGCTCGAATTATTCCAGAAGTCGATTCCGTTCACGCTTCCGTAGTTGAACCACAGTCCCGCGTGGTGCGGGTGATCCACACGCTCGCCCGGACGCGGCTCCAGGGGGAAACCCCGGGTCACTATGGCGCCCAGTGCGCTGCGTAACGGAAACAGGATCGGCTTGTCCAGAGTTTCTGGCCAGAGGTACGTCGTGAAGGGCTTACCGCCCATCAGCACATCGACTCGCCGCTGCGCTTCCCTGGCAATTACCTGAACCGGTTGCGTCTCACCGTCTCCGCCGGCCAGCACCGAATACACGCCCGTCACCAGCAAACCCATGAGGCAGGTGAGGCCGAAAAACGCGCAAAGTTTCATGATCGATGCTCGCCTCTGATTTTCCTCGGTATATCTGGAAACCGGACGGCCTAATAGTACGGCAACGACGCCTTTTCCAGCGAGCATTTCCGGCACCGAGCGCGAGACATTGACAGCATCGCACCAGCCGGGATAAACCAATGGGATGCCGCCAAAAATAGAACGGAAATCATCTCGAAGCTCCGCAGCCAGGCTCTCCTTCGCCCAGATCGAACCTGCGGTCCAGGATGGTCTCTCCTCCATCCCTTTCATCGACGTGCACACTCATTTGTTTCCGCCGGCGTTCGGCAAAGTAGGCTTGTGGGGCATCGATGATTTGCTTACCTATCATTATCTCGAGGCGGAATTTTTCCGCTCATCCGACATGGCTCCCGTGGAATACTGGAAACTTTCCAAGCACAAGCAAGCTGACGCCATCTGGAAGGCCTTGTTCGTCGAAAATGCTCCCATCTCCGAGGCCACCCGCGGAATCGTAGCCGTATTGCAAGCGTTCGGTCTGGACAGCAATACTCGCGACCTGCGCCAAGCTCGCGAATTTTTTGAGGCGCAAAAAATCGAAAAGCACGTCCCCCGCGTTTTCGCCATGGCCGGCATCACCCACGTGGTCATGACCAATGACCCTTTGGATGCGGCTGAGCGAGCGGTCTGGCTGAACGGCGGCCACGGCCATCCGCAGTTTTACGCCGCCCTGCGGTTGGACCGGATTCTCTGGGGATGGAAGGAGCATTGGCGACAACTCGCAGCCGACGGCTACCAGGTCGATGGGGCTCTATCCGCAAAGTGCATTTCCGAAATTCGCCGCTTTCTTGCCGATTGGCACAAGCGCATGCTGCCGTTGTACATGGCGGTATCGTTGGAAGATACTTTCCGCTTTCCCGACGATTCGCCTACGAGCACGATCCTTCGCGATGCCGTCCTGCCCGCTTGCCGTGAGCTGCGCATCCCCATGTCCTTGATGATTGGGGTGCGGCGTCAGGTCAACCCGGCCATCCGCCTGGCAGGAGATGCCGCGGGAAAGGCCGACCTGCGCGCTCTCGAACATCTCTGCCGCTCCTTTCCGGACAATAAGTTTCTCGCGAGTATCCTTAGCCGCGAGAATCAGCATGAGTTCTGTGTTTATGCCAGAAAATTCGCTAACTTGATGCCATTCGGTTGTTGGTGGTTCCTGAATAATGGCTCAGTAGTCGAGGAAATCACGCGGGAGAGAATCGAAATGTTGGGTGCCGGTTTCATCCCGCAGCACTCCGATGCCCGTGTCCTCGAACAAGTCATCTACAAATGGAAAAATACTCGCCGCATTCTCACTCCGGTCCTGGTCAACACGTACCGCCTTGCTGTGGAGGATGGCCGCGCTATCACCCGCGACGACGTTCGCCACGATGTCACCCGCATGTTCCGCGGCAACCTGGAAAAATTCACAGGTCTGCGCCCGAGCTAGGCGTCACGTTCGGCCGCGTGAGCCATCCCTTGCGGGTTATTCCCGACAGTAGTGCTTGCGGCATCTTCCCGCATCAGGTACGCTCCGTGCTTCTCGAAACACAGTAATCTGGCCCTGCGGCGCGTCCGCGACGATGCCGCCGCAACGTGCACCATGAGAGGAGTGCGATCCGCATGACCGGTATCGACTGGCTGATTCTGTGCTTGTACTTTGTCTTCGTGCTCGGCATCGGTGCCGCGCTCAAAAGCTCGATGAAGACCAGCACGGACTTCTTTCTTGCCGGCCGGGCCATCCCCGCGTGGGTTTGCGGCCTTGCTTTCATGTCCGCTAATCTGGGCGCCCAGGAAGTCATTGGCATGGGCGCATCCGGCGCCAAGTACGGCATTGCCACTTCGCATTTCTATTGGATCGGAGCCATTCCGGCGATGGTTTTCGTGGGCCTGTTCATGATGCCGTTTTATTACGGCTCGCGCGCCCGCTCCGTTCCCGAATATTTGCGCCTGCGCTTCGACGAGAAGACTCGCGGCCTGAACGCCATCTCCTTTGCGATCATGACCGTTTTTTCTTCGGGCATCTCCATGTACGCCATCGCCAAATTGATTCAGACGCTGCACGTCTTCGATGGCATCTTCCAGCGCCTGGGCATCAACGGTTCCTGGATTTTCGATTTTTCCATTCTGGTCTCCGCCATCGTCGTGCTCGTCTACACTTTTCTCGGCGGCCTCACCAGTGCCATTTACAACGAAGTCGTACAATTCTTTCTCATCGTCGCCGGATTCTTGCCGCTCTCCTGGCTGGGTCTGCGCAGTGTCGGCGGCTGGTCCGGACTCAAGGCCAAACTTGACCCCAGCTTCGTGCACTCTTGGGTAGGCCTCGGCCATGCCCACACGAACCCACTGGGCGTTGAATGGTTCGGGCTGGTGATGGGCCTTGGCTTCGTTCTGTCGTTCGGATATTGGTGCACCGACTTTCTGGTCATCCAGCGCGCCATGGCTGCCAAGTCTATGAGCGCCGCGCGCCGAACGCCGCTCATCGGGGCGCTCCCGAAAATGTTGTTTCCCTTCCTGGTGATTCTGCCAGGCCTCATCGCGGTCGCTCTTCCCACGCAGCCAGCGGTCACTCCCGCCGGCGTCACTACATCTGCGCAACAGGAAGGCAAGGGCATCATTCCTTACAAGGTAGATGCCTCCACCGGCAAACTGGCACTCGATAGGGACGGCAAACGGCAACTGGACTACGACTTGGCAGTTCCCAACATGCTCCTGCACTATTTCCCGCCGGGCATGCTCGGGCTGGGCCTTACCGCTCTCCTCGCCAGCTTCATGTCCGGCATGGCTGGAAACGTCACTGCCTTCAACACCGTCTGGACGTACGACATCTACCAGTCTTATCTCCGGCCTGGAGCGTCCGACGAGCATTACTTATGGATGGGCCGGGTCTCGACCGTTGCGGGCATCGCTCTCTCCATCGCTGCCGCCTACATGGCCAACCACTTCAACAACATCATGGACATGCTGCAGTTGGTCTTCGCTTTTGTGAACGCACCGCTGTTCGCCACTTTCCTTCTGGGCATGTTCTGGAAACGCGCCACCGGCCACGGCGCTTTCACGGGACTTCTTGCCGGCACAACGGCTGCCGCCATCCACCATGGTCTCACCTTGCCCGCCGGCGCCAGTGCCGGCATCAAGGGCGGCTGGATCGGCATGATCCATACCTACCCCAGTGAGATGGCGCAGAATTTTTGGACCGCCATCTACGCCTGGACCACCTGCTTTGTCGTCACCATCCTGGTCAGCCTGGTCACTACCGCGCCCGAAGAGTCCAGGTTGAAAGGTTTGGTCTATTCGCTTACTCCGCGACCTCCGGAAGAGCCTTTAGCGTGGTACGCCAAGCCTGCTTCCCTGGCCGTCATCGTTATCGTGGGAACGGTTGTGCTTAACATTATCTTTTGGTAGGGAAAAATCATGGGAATCGACATCCGCCTCCCCATCGGTATCTTATTCTCGCTTCTCGGAGCCATCCTTGCCGTCTATGGTCTTGCGGTGGATACCTCGCACTTCGCCCAATACAGTGGGGTGAACATTAACCTTATATGGGGCCTCGTCCTGCTTGCCTTTGGTCTCGTTATGTTCTTCCTCTCGAAGCGCGAGGCCAGGTCTTCTGCCAAGCGCTAGCGGCCCGCACAGATCCACGTCCGCCCCAATTTGGAAACAATCCTTGTTCGCCGGCACCTCCTCGGGAATACTGTTTTCCGCGAATCATTGAGAATCCTATGAAAATTATCCGCTACGAAGACTCCGCCGGAAAAATTCACTACGCGATGGAGCACCTTGAAGGAAAGTATCGGCGTCTCGACGGCCACCTGTTCGACCGGCTCACCGACACCCTTGAGCCCGCCGACGTTCGCAAAATCCTCGCGCCGGTGGCTCCTCCACAGATCTGGTGCATCGGGCAGAACTATCGCCAGCACGCCGACGAAGTCGGCATGGGCGTCGCCGAGCATCCCGTCGTATTCACAAAAGGCGTCAATACTATCCAGCATCCCGGCGACCCGATCGTTCTTCCCGCTGGCGCCGGCAGCTCCGAAGTGGATTACGAAGCTGAGCTTGTCGTTGTGATCGGCAAGTCTTGCAAGGACGTCTCCAAGGATCGCGCGCTCGACCATGTTGCAGGCTTCACTTGCGGCAACGACGTCAGTGCTCGCGACTGGCAGCTGAAAAAAGGCGGCGGCCAGTGGTGCCGCGGAAAAAGCTTCGACACTTTCGCGCCGCTCGGCCCCGCGCTCGTCACACTCGATTCCGTTGGTGATCCAGGCAATCTACGCATTCAGACGATCCTTAATGGCCGTGCCATGCAGGACGCCCGCACCAGCGACATGATCCACAATGTCCCTTCGCTGATCGCCTTCCTCAGCCAGTCCACCACGCTGCTTCCTGGTACGCTTATTTTCACCGGCACCCCGCATGGCGTCGGCATGGCCCATAAGCCGCCGGTTTGGCTCAAAGATGGCGATGAGGTGCGCGTCGTCATCGAAAACATCGGAACGCTGATGAATGCCGTCCGCCGGGCATGAAAACTTCGATTCTTGCGGTTGCCGCGCTCGAGCGGCGTTCGCCGACAAAGGAGGATGCTCTTGACCGATCAATCCGCTTCGAAGGAGCCGCGCCTCGCCGGCAAGGTCGCTGTTGTAACCGGCGCCGGTAGCGGCATCGGCCGGGCCATCGCGCATCGCTTTGCCCGCGAAGGCGCTGAGGTCCGTGTCCTCGACCTGGACGAATCCGTCGCCTCCGTGACCGTTCAGGAAATTGCCGCCGCTGGCGGCCGGGCCACTTCACACCAGTGCGATGTCGCCAGTCAATCTCAGGTGCAGCAAGTGTTTTTCGCCCTCACGCAGCTCAGCCGCGTTCATATCCTGGTCAATAATGCGGGCATATCGCACATTGGCAAGCTCGAATCCACCACGGAAGCCGACTTCGATCGCGTCTTCCAGGTCAACGTCAAAGGCGTCTACAACTGTATGTATGCGGCCATCGGTCATATGAAATCGAGCGGTGGCGGCGTGATATTGAATATGGCCTCCATAGCCGGCA
This sequence comes from uncultured Acidobacteriota bacterium, assembly GCA_963819745.1. GTDB lineage: Bacteria > Acidobacteriota > Terriglobia > Acidiferrales > UBA7541 > Acidiferrum. The sequence goes on from CAWFXG010000021.1 coordinate 82,626, forward strand.
CTTCCGGCCTCGCGGATCGCTTTGCCTACTCCATGAGCAAAGGCGCCGTGGTGGCCATGACCTTCTCCGCCGCGAAAGACTACGTGTCGCTGAAAATACGCTGCAATTGCATTTCTCCCGCTCGGGTGCACACTCCCTTCGTCGACGGCTACCTCAAGAAAAATTATCCCGGCCGCGAAAGGAGATGTATGAGACCCTGGCCCGTTCCGCTCCGATGAACCGCATGGGTCGCCCGGACGAAGTTGCTTCTTCGCGCTGTTCTTGTGCTCCGATGAAGCCGACTTCATCACCGGGTCCGACTATCCTCTGGACGGCGGGTATTTCCATCTGCGCGGCTAATACGTTTGGCAAGGAAGCTTTTTGCGCCATGAAAATCGACGCCCATCAACATTTCTGGCGTTACGATCCGGTACGCGATTCCTGGATTACTCCCGATATGGCTGTTATCCGGCGCGATTTTCTCCCCCAGGATCTTTTAACGGTTTGCCATGCGCCTGGCTTCGACGCTTCCATCGCGGTCCAGGCGGATCAGTCCGAGGAGGAAACTCTCTTCCTCCTGGACCTCGCCGCGCGGCGTCCCCAAATCGTCGGCGTTGTAGGGTGGGTGGATCTACGCTCCAGCGATCTCCGCGACCGGCTCCGGCACTTTCGCCAGTTCGAGAAATTACGCGGGTTCCGCCACGTGGCCCAGGCTGAGCCGGACAAACTGGTTCCTCGCTCGCCAGGATTTTGTCCGCGGCGTCGCGAGCCTCCATGAATTCGGCTTCACCTACGACATTCTTATCTATGCGCGCCAGCTCCCGGCCGCCACTGAACTTGTCTCCAAGCTTCCCGATCAGCCCTTCGTTCTGGATCACCTCGCTAAGCCGGACATTCGCGCCCGAGAGATCCGTGACTGGGCCGCGCTTCTTAGGCGGCTGGCGCTGAATCCGAATGTATACTGCAAACTCTCCGGACTGATCACCGAAGCCGACTGGCGCGCCTGGACCGCCGATGACCTTCGCCCCTATCTCGATGTCGCCTTCGAAGCCTTCGGCCCGGATCGGCTCATGTTCGGCTCCGATTGGCCGGTGTGTCTCGTGGCCGGCAAGTACGCTCAAGTTGTCCAGATTATTGAGGATTACCTGCACGGGCGGCCCGCAGCCGACAAGGAAAAAATATTCGGTGCCAACGCAGCCCGCTTTTATGGACTAAAATCCATCCCTCATGGATCTCCAACTCTCAAGTAAGGTCATCCTGGTCACCGGCGGTGCCAAAGGCATAGGTGCTGCAATCGTTCGTGCCGCCGCCGCCGAGCAAGCCGTGCCGGTGATCATCGACCAGGACGCCGAGTGCGGTCCGCGCTTGCAGTCCGAATTGCGGGCAAGCGGGCGACACTGCGGCTGGATTCATGCGGATTTGTTGGACACGCAAGCCTGCGCAAAGGCCGTCGAGATTGCCCGCCGGGAATTCAGCTATATCGATGCCCTAGTCAACAATGCTGGCGTCAATGACGGTGTTGGCCTAGAGCACGGCACCCCCGAAGCATTTATCATTTCGCTCCAGCGAAATCTCTTGCACTACTACAACCTGGCGCACTATTGTTTGCCGGACTTGAAGAGATCGCGCGGGTCCATCGTTAACATCGCCTCCAAGACCGCCGTCACCGGACAAGGCGGTACCTCCGGCTATGTGGCTGCTAAAGGCGGCATTCTCGCTCTCACTCGCGAGTGGGCTGCGGAATTGTTGCCGCACGGCATTCGCGTCAATGCCGTAGTCCCCGCGGAAGTCGCTACCCCGCTGTATGAGAAATGGCTCAGTAGCTTCGCCGATCCCGAAGCCAAGCGCGCTCAGATCGTGGCCAAAATTCCCCTTGGCCAGCGTATGACCCGTCCCGACGAAATCGCCGCCATGGTACTCTTCGCCCTTTCCTCTCAGGCCAGCCACTTGACCGGGCAGCATCTTTTCGTGGACGGCGGCTACGTTCATCTGGATCGCGCGCTCACCTGAGTCGCGCGCAATCCCCAGGAGGTATCGAATGCCGGCAGGCGCCCCGCTAACCGAACGTCGCTACCTTATGCCGTTCGTGCTGGTCACCAGCCTCTTTTTCCTGTGGTCCATCGGCGTCAACCTTAACGACGTCCTCATTCCCCACTTGAAGAAAGCTTTTGACCTGTCGGACTTTCAGTCTTCTTTCATCCAGGTCGCTTTCTTCGGTGGTTACTTCCTCGCCGCGTTGCCGGCCGGTCGTCTTATGGAAAAGATCGGTTACCGGAAGGGCATCCTCGTCGGCCTGGTTATTTGCGCCGCCGGCACCCTCCTTTTTATTCCCGCAGCCAATTCCCGCGCTTACGGTTTCTTCTTGCTCGCGCTATTCGTCATGTCCTCCGGCCAATCCTTTCTCGAAGTCGGCGCCAATCCTTACGTCACCATTCTGGGCCCCGCGGAGAGCTCCGAGCGCCGCCTCAATTTTGCGCAGTCCTTCAACGCCGTCGGCGCCGCGCTCGTACCTACCTTTGGCGCTGCTTTCATCCTTTCCGGCATCGAACTGACGCCTTCCCAGCGCTCCGCCATGACGTCAAACCAGATTCAGTCCTACGTCGCCTTCGAAGCCGACATGGTCAAGGTCCCTTACTTGATCATTACCGGAATTTTTTTGCTCGTCGCCGTCCTCATCTACCTTGCCCACTTGCCGGAAGCCCAATCCGAATATGGCTCGGCCGCGCCCACGGATTCCATTGCGCCCGGCGCCCAGACCATTTCTGGTCATCCGCATCTTCTCAAGGGCGTCATCGCGCAATTCTTCTATGTCGGCGCGCAGGTCGGCATTGGCAGCTTCGTCATCCGCTTCGTCAAGCACACCATGCCGGACTCCTTGCAGGGCATGGCGCAATGGGGTTCGCAGTTCGTGTCCGCTCGCGGCGGCGCCGGGGTGCTCGCGCATCTCGTTCCTAATTCTCCGGAAAAGATGGCCGCGCTCTTTCTCGTTGCTCACCAGACGGGATTCATGATCGGCAGATTCAGCGGCTCCTGGATGATGAAGCGCATCGCGGCGCCTCGCCTTCTTGCGGTTTTCGGTGTAGGCGCCCTGGTCTGCGTGATGGTGGGCATCGCCTCCACTGGACTGTTTGCCGTGCTGGCCATCGTGCTCGTCGGCTATTTCAACTCGATCATGTTCCCCACCATCTTCGCTCTCAGCCTCAAGAATCTCGGAGGTCTTACCAAGCGCGGTTCCTCGCTTCTGGTAATGTCCATCATTGGCGGTGCGCTCATCCCCGCGGCTATGGGAAAAATTTCCGACGTCAGCGACATTCAGAAGGCCTTTCTCGTTCCGCTAATCTGCTACGCCTACGTGATCTATTTCGCCGTCTCCGGTTACAAGCCAAATCCTGCCGTCACCGGCGAACCTTCCCCTGCGTTGGAGGTCCGGTGAGCCGCCGCTACTGTCTCACGCTGGATTTGCGGGATGATCCCGGCTTGATCGCCGAATACCAGCGCTATCACAAGAGAATCTGGCCTGAAATCACTCGCAGTATCCGGGATTCCGGCATTCTGGACATGGAGATTTATCTGCTTGGCGCGCGCCTCTTCATGATCATGGAAGTCGACGACAACTTTTCCTTCGACGCCAAGGCTCGCGCCGATCTCGTCAATCCCAAGGTGCGCGAGTGGGAAGAACTGATGTGGAAGCTTCAGCAGCCTCTCCCTGGCTCGCAACCGGGGGAAAAATGGCGTCTGATGCAGCAGATTTTCAAGCTGGAGACATGAATCCGCGGGAGCCGAACGCTCTTCGCGAAATCCACCGAACCGCGGGAGTACCGATATGAAACCAAACTCGATCCCACGCCGCGACTGGCTTTTCGGCACCAGTGCCTCGCTCGCAGGCCTGGCCACCGGAGCTTTCGGCGCCGATCCGCTTCCCCGTAATTCGCTCGTAACGCATGCTCAAGCGAACGCTCCCGCCGGCGAGGCTACTCGTGCTGCCCGCATGAAGTGGTGGCACGAAGCCCGCTTCGGCATGTTCATTCACTTTGGCCTCTACAGTGTCCTCGGTCGCCACGAATGGGCCATGGAAAACGAAGGAATCCCGGTCACCGAGTACGAGCAGCTCGCCAAACAGTTCAATCCCAAACTCAACTGCCCGCGCGCCTGGGCCAAGCTTGCCAAGCAAGCCGGCCAGAAATATATGGTGATGACTTCCAAGCATCACGAAGGCTTCTGCAACTTCGACACCAAGCTCACGAATTACTGTGCGCCCAAGCAGGCCGCTGGACGCGATCTCCTTCGCGAATACGTGGAAGCTGCGCGTGCCGAAGGCCTCCGCTTCGGCTTCTACTACTCTTTGATGGACTGGCATCATCCCGACGGCGCTCGTTGCGCCACTGACGAAGCCGCGCGCAAGCGCTTCGTCGAATACACCCACGGCCTTATTCGCGAGCTCATGACCAATTACGGCAAGGTCGATGTCCTCTGGTACGACGTTGCCTGGCCTCTCGACGCCGCCGGATGGGAATCCGAACGCATGAATAAGATGGTTTTCGAGCTCCAGCCGGACATCATCGTCAACAACCGCAACGAGCTCCCCGGCGATTTCTCCACTCCAGAGCAGGAAATTGTCGCCGCAAAAGGCGATCGCGCTTGGGAGAGTTGCATGACCTTCAATGACAGTTGGGGCTATCACCGCGCCGACGACAATTGGAAAAGCACCAAGACCATCGTCCGCAATCTCATTACTTGCTCCCGTGACACCGGCAACTACCTCTTAAACATCGGCCCCAAGCCCGACGGCTCCGTTCCCGAAGAATCCGAGCGTGTCCTTCACGAAGTCGGCCAGTGGATGGCACGCAACGGCGAAACCGTTTACGGCACTGAACCCTGCCAGGTGCGTCGCTCGGAATTCGCCAACTTCACCCGCAAGGGCAACACCTTATATATGCACGTGCACTTCTGGCCGGGGGATACCGTGGCTTTGGCGGGACTCTTGACTCCCGTCAAATCCGCGCGCCTGTTCGCTTCTGGGCAAAATGTGAATTTTCAGCAGGGGAAATTCCGCGTGCGCTTTACTGGCTTGCCCAAAGACGCACCCGAGCAGCCCGTGACGACCCTCGCCATCGAATGCGACGCCGAGCCGCGTCAGGACACCGACAATGTGCGCCGCAACCGTCCCCGAAATGGGGTCGGCATCTGACCTCAGAAGCGGTCGTCGGGTGATTCGAATTCCGATGCGGCGAAACGCTCGGAAAGGTGTAGAATCTGCGCGGCCTTACTGGCCATTGTTCTTGGGCGTCTCTCCCGTGGAGGTGGAGAGCCCACAAATGAGTAACGACGCAACTACGTGGAAGCTCGACCGTTTTCACCACGAGCGCAGAGTTCGCTACGCCAGATCGTCGGCGATCTCCATCGGTATTCTCCTTGCCGCCTCCACGTTCGCTCTTTTTCTGCCCTCCGGTGCGCTCGCACAGCAGGCTCCCTCTGCTGCTCCTGTTGTTGTGCAGCCGGGTGCGCCGGGCAAGCCGACCAGGACTCTTCCGCCATCGACCCGCGGCACACTTCCGCCTCGCTCCCAGGCGGACGTTGAGTTCATGCAGGGCATGATCATGCATCACTCGCAGGCCGTGGAGATGACCGCGCTGATTCCATCGCACACCGAAAACAAGGAACTTCGCCTTCTCGGCGCGCGAATCTCCAGTTCGCAGTCAAGCGAAATCAAATTTATGCAGCGCTGGCTCGCCCTTCGCGGCGAATCCCTTTCTATGCCCATGCCGGAGATGTCTGGCTCGGATGCGTCTCATCATTCGATGCCGCTAATGCCCGGCATGCTTTCACCGGAGCAGATGGACGCGCTGCACAAAGCCCAGGGCGCTGAGTTCGATCGTTTGTTTTTGATCGGCATGATTCAGCATCACGGCGGCGCTTTGACCATGGTGAAGGCTTTGTTCGACACCGCCGGCGCCGGCCAGGACGCCAGCTTGTTTGATTTTGCTACCGATGCCGACAATTCGCAACGCGCCGAAATCCATATCATGCAGGATATGTTGGACAAAAACACGATCGAGGAGAAACGATGAATCGAGTGCCCAGTATTGTTTTTCGTTTGGCCGTTGCTGCGATTCTCTGTTGTTGTGGCGTCCCTCGGGTGTACGCTCAGGACCCCGCTCCACAACCGCCCGCTCAGGATGCTGCCAAATCCCCCAATGCCAAGCCCGATGCCAACGAAGACCAGGACGACGACAAGAATCCGTTCACTCCCGAGCCCGCCCCCACTCTCCCTCCCGGCATGAGCGGTTCGGATGCCAACGATCCTCGCGCCAAGCTGACTCCCGGATTGTATGACGCCGGCGAGTCCGCCATGGGCATCAAGCATCTCCTGCTCCTCAAGAAACCCGACGCTTTTCAACTTGGCGCCACTCAGCCCGACGATCCGAAAGTAAAGAAGACCCTCGACATGCTGGGCATGAGCAACACCGCCAAAATGCCCAAGGAGATCCTGCTGCCCGTCGCGCAGTTGGCTTTCGCGAACTCCGACATGGCGTTTCAGGGGAACCATCTCTTCCAGGGCAATTTTCATGGCGTGAATATTTTTGACATTACCCACCCGGCGAACGCCTCCTTACTCACTTCCCTCGTTTGCCCAGGCGGCCAGGGTGATGTGTCCGTCTACAAAAACTTGATGTTCATGTCCGTGGAAATGCCCAATGGCCGCCTCGATTGCGGCGTTCAGGGATTTCCGCCGGAGCCTCCGCCTCCCGCGGGCGAGAAAAAGAAAAACCGTCCGCCGGCTGCGCAAAAGGACCGTTTCCGCGGCGTCCGCATCTTCGATATTTCCGACATCAAGAATCCTAAGCAAGTAGCCGCGGTACAGACTTGCCGCGGGTCTCACACCCACACTCTGGTGCTCGATCCCAACGACAAGAACGATGCCTACATTTACGTTTCCGGCACTTCGTTTGTGCGCCAGCCGGAAGAACTGGCAGGCTGCTCAGGTGAAAAACCGGACAAAGATCCGAATACCGCGCTCTTCCGCATCGATGTCATTAAGGTTCCCTTGGCGGCTCCGCAGGACGCCGAGATCGTTTCCAGCCCTCGCGTGTTCATCGACCCGCGAACCGGCGCGATCAATGGTTTGAACAACGGCGGCAGCCATGGCAAGGGGGAAGAGAAGCCTGCAGACACCAACCAGTGCCACGACATCACCGTATACTCCGCAATTGGCTTGGCTGCGGGCGCCTGTTCCGGTAACGGTATTTTGCTCGACGTCAAGGACCCCGTTAATCCCAAGCGCCTCGATGCCGTCAACGATCCCAACTATTCCTACTGGCATTCCGCTTCGTTCTCCAACGACGGCACCAAAGTCCTCTTCACTGACGAGTGGGGCGGTGGGCTGGGCGCGCGCTGCCGCGGGAATGACCCCAACAAGTGGGGCGCTGATGCCATCTTCAATCTCAAGGACAACAAGCTGGCCTTCGCCAACTACTACAAGCTGCCCGCCGCACAGGGCGACTCGGAGAACTGCGTAGCGCACAATGGCTCGCTGCTCCCCGTTCCCGGCCGCGATATCGAGGTGCAGGCCTGGTACCAGGGCGGCGTTTCCATCGTGGACTTCACGGACCCGGCCAAGCCCTTCGAGATCGCCTACTTTGATCGCGGACCTATCGACCCGAAGATCCTCATTCTGGGCGGAGAGTGGTCCGCCTATTGGTACAACGGCCATATTTACGCCTCGGAGATCGCCAGGGGCCTGGATATTTTCGAACTGACACCCACCAAGTTCCTGACGCAGAACGAAATCGATGCCGCCAAGTCTGTTCACGTGTCGGAACTGAACGTGCAGAACCAGCAGAAGATCGAGTGGCCCTCGAAGTTGCTCGTCGCCAAGGCCTACTTGGACCAGTTGTCCCGCTCGCAGGCCCTGCCTGCCAACCAGATCGCCGACCTCCGGAAGGTTATTCAAACCGCGGAAGCTTCGCACGGTAACAAGGGCAAGTTGGCCAAGTTGACAAAATTTGCGCCGGGAGTGGAGACCAGTGCCGCGTCCGCTCAGACTCCAGCAGACGCATCACGCATGCGTGCGCTGGCCGACATCCTGAAGCATCCGGCAGCCTGACGTCGGCGCTAGTCGCCGCCGATCCTACACGGCTGCGCGAACAATCGCGCCGGCGGCCAATAGCTGTTCACACAGACAGAGAGATCCTGCCGCAGTGTGTCACCTCGGCTCTCTGCGAAGAGGTCTTCGCCACGCGGAGGCCATTCCGGACTATCAACAGGCCGTCGAGTTGTCGAATGGCGACACCGATGCGACCTCCGGCCTGGCCCATGCCTATGCTCTTGTCGGCCGGACCGCCGACGCCCGGAAAATCCTCGTCGAATTGCAGCAAAAATCCACAACCGAATATGTGTCTCCTTACATGATCGCTGCAATTTATGTCGGTATGGGTCAGCGGGAAAACGCATTCGAATTCTTGGAAAAAGCTTATCAGGAGCGCTCCCCGGATCTCCCTTACTTCCTCAAAGCCGATCTGCGCATGGACTCTCTTCGCTCGGACCCGCGCCTCCAGAACCTCCTGCTTCGTGTCGGATTGCCCCAATCGAACGGCCACCTTTAGCGCAACCTCACCACGCTCCTTCTCTAACTTCTTCGTTCTTTCCTCTCTTCGCCTGCACTCTGCTTTTGCCCTCGCGCACCTAAAGTGTCCACCGATTGCGCCGATAGACTGGCCGGAGGGACACACGATGGCTTTTCCGAAACCTTGTCTGCTGCTGCTGTCTTGCCTGTTAGCGTTTTCCGACGCCGTCGCCCAGGAGCAGGCTCCCCCCCCCACCCTCAGCGGATTCTGTTGCGCGCCTTGTGGAGGAGCTGCGCGCGCAAGAGGCTCGCATCAAACAACTGGAATCAGAAGTGGCGCGCCTCTCCCGCACTTCTGCGCCAACCGAAGTTACTGGTTCGAACTCAGCAGCACCCGCGCCAAACGACGCCACCACCAACGCCCAACCTGCGAACGATTCCAGTTCCGCTTCAGCGCCACAATCGCCCTCATCCACTCCTCCTGACGTGGATTCGCATAAGGAAACCATCGATGTGTCCTCGCACAGCATGGACATGTCCGAAGGTGGTCCGCGCATGAAGATTCGAGGTTTTGCGGATTTCAACCTGGGAGTCGGATCCGTCGCCAACCCCTTGATCTTTCCTCTGCCTGCTCCTGTTCATACGACGTTCCAAAGTGGCGAATTCGATCTTTTCTTCAGTTCCCGTCTTTCCAGGTGCCTTTCCTTCCTCGGCGAGGTCGTAATTGGCTCCGACCAGACCAACGAATGGGGTTTGGATATCGAACGCTTGCAAATCACTCTTCGCGCCAGCCCTTTCTTTGAGATAAGCGGCGGCCGCTATCACACGTCCATTGGCTACTACAACACCCAGTTTCACCACGGAACCTGGTTCCAGAACGCGACCGGCCGCCCCTATATGTTCTTGTTCGAAGATAGTGGCGGGATTCTGCCCGTTCACAGTGTCGGCATAACCGCCACCGGTCTTGTTCCCGGAACGGAAAATTTGGCCTTCATTGGATTGCCGAGGTGAGCAACGGTCGCAGTTCCAATCCTGACGCAGCTCCGGTGCAGAACTTCTTTGCAGACAAGGATCACAAAGCATTCAACCTTGCCGCTTTTGTGCGCCCGCAGGTAATTCCCGGTCTCCAGATGGGCGGCTCGTATTACCGCGACGTTTTCGTTCCCGCGGGCATTCCCCACGTCAATCAAACGATTGGCAGCTTATACGTCGTCTACAACAATTCATCCTGGGAATTTCTGAACGAAGTGGTACTCCTGCATAACCATTTGGACGTACTCGCGCGCGATTTCAATACTCCCATGGGCTACACCCAGGTTGCGCGCAAGTTGGGCAGTTACCACCCCTACTTTCGATATCAATTCCTGAATTCGCCTTCCACCGATCCGTTGAATATCTACACCGGCCGACTCCATGGCCCTTCTGTCGGCCTTCGCATGGACTTCACTGAATTTGCCGCCCTCAAAGTGCAGTACAACCGGATTTACCAGCGCAACCTCGACCCGGGCAATGGTCTGGACATGCAAGTCGCCTTTACGTTCTAGCGGTTTATGGTCTGGAGGAGACACTCGATGCGAAAGCTAATCTTGCCGGCCGTTCTCCTGGCGCTCCTGGCTGCTTCCCGGGCGTCTGCACAGTGCGATCCGAAATCGTTGGCGATTGTCGTGAACAAAGGCAACGGCACCGAAAGCCTCTCGCCCGCGCAACTACGCAAGATCGTCCTCGGCGACGTCCGCGTGTGGCCGGACAAGAAGCGCATCGTCTTGGTCGCCAGAGACGCGAACACCAAGACCTTTCAGTGCGTTCTTTCCAACGTCGTACGCTTGAGCCTCGCGGAATACAAGCGTTACATCATGAACGCCGAGTTCCGCGGAGACGAGCCCGTTGCCATTCACACCGCCGACTCCGATTCTACTGCCGTAAGGATGATCGCCGGCACGGACGGTTCTATTGCGGTTATCGACGCCGCCTCGGTCGCCTCCTTGGCGGGCTCCGTCAAAGTTATGCGCGTCAACGGAAAGGCACCCGGCGATCCTGGGTACGACCTGTGAGCTCCGTGAAAGGGAACGTGCGATGAAGCCCACGATCAGAAACAAGCTGCTTCTTGGATTTGGCGGGCTGCTCCTGCTCATGGTTCTCGTGTCCGCCATCGGCCTCTACGCTGTGTATCGCCTGCGCTATAGTGCCTTGCAGGCTACTCGCATCGGCGATCGCTTGAATGCTATCTCCCTCGAGATTCAGGTGCACAATCTGGAAGCGCAACGCCGCGTCAACAGCTATCTGCGCGAAGTCGCTTCACTGGGTCCGGAGAAAGGCCGCGAGGTCTATCTGGATGAAGCCGATTTTGAGATTGACGAAATCCAATCCCTCACCGACAAAGCGATTCAGCTTGCGCCCACCGTTGAAAAACGCGCAAAGTTCGAAGCCCTTGGCCAGGCCCTCGACTCTTACCACACCGCTTTGCGTGCCGCCATCGACGCTTCGGAGCCTCGCGTCGCGCCTCCGCAGCGTGCGGTCTCCTATGCCGCCTATCAGGCTGCCGCGGAGCATCTTCACGAAAGCGCCGAAGATGGCGAGATGGTCGGCCGTGATTCCAGCCAGACCTCCCAGCAGGCCATCGCGTACATCAGTGAACGCACCCCTATCCTCGTAATTTCCATCTCTCTTTGCGGCCTGCTATTGGCTTCGGTTGCTTGCTTTACCCTGTTGCGTGCCATCCTGATACCCGTCGACCACCTGCGTCAGGTTGCCGAGAACGTTAGTCTTGGAAACCTGGATATCGCTGTCAAACGCTATTCCAACGATGAAATTGGCGATTTAGCGGACTCCTTCTCTCGCATGGTCACCGCCGTCAAATTCTTCCGCATGGAAGCTTCCAGCGCTGTCGAAGACGTTCCCGTCGAAGTAAGGAGTGAATCGTGAGCTTATACGATCAGGTTATCAACAGCAGTAAGGCCTACCTGGGTCCGGCGACCGAACCCTTTTTTGCCAGGCAGATGAAATATTTGAAGGTCGAGCCGGCGGCGCTGCAAAAAGAACATCTTTCCCAGTTAGCCTGGCTGTCCAAAAATGCCGCCTCCGCGATCATGGACGAAACCAAAGCCGCGGCCCTGGCCAAAGTCATTTCTTCGCTTTGAACTTGCAACCATTTCATTGCTTGCTCTGGCTCAAGCAGAGAAAAAGCCTCCTTCATGAATCTATCTCCTCGTGCGGCCGCATCCCTACCCCCGATGATGTGCATCAATTGCTCTAAAATCGGTAATGTAAACCGAATCGCGCCTGAAGCGGTTCGACGGGGTGGAAAACGTCCGTGAATGCCGGCTTGGCTGTTGGCGTTACTTGGGAAGTGTAGGCGTAGTCGATGTCGTGATCGCGGCGGTTGAGCAAATTCACAAATTCGGCCGAAACGCGCCAGCTCTCGTTAATGCGATAACCGACCTCCGCGTTGAGCAACGCCGTTAGCTTTGAGCGATAGATTCCATCGGAGGTCAAATCACGCGGGCCAAAATAGCGCAGGCGCAAACTCCCCGAAAAGCTCTTGAGATCGTGGAGCGTGATGCCCGAGGAAATCACCAGCCCAACCGCTTCGGGAACGCGCCTGCCGCCCGGACTGCCCGGCGCCGCATCATCTCCGTCTACGCTCGTAAAAAAGGCGGCGGAGTCCGCAACGTCAAAATCAAGAGCCACATGTTCCAGTGGCGTGTAGTAGTTCGCCCATTCGACGCCATAGCGGTCGCTAGGTTGCCGTGAAGCGGTCGTGCCTCCGGTGTCGCCGGACTGTTGCAGTTCAGAAGCGCTGTGGAGATACCAGAACGAAAGGGTGCTTTGCAGGTGCCGGGCGGCGAGAGTGCGTACTCCGACCTCCCCGCCTTTGGTTGGGATCAAGGCTGGAATTCTCGAAACGGGCGTATTGGGGAAGGGATTGTCCGCCGAAATTGGTTCCACCGTTTGCATTGTCCCGCGCCCGTCGTTGCTGTGAAAACCGAATCCGCCCTGTACATAGAACTCCGTATTGGACCACGGGCCGAAAATCAAACTTAATTTCGGGCTGGGCAGCAGCTTGCTGGCCCTGCCGGAATTGGCCGAGCTAACGAGGCTGGTGACGTCAAAGTATTCAAGGTCTCCGCGCACGGCCAGGTCCGTTCGAATTTTTTCCGCCAACTGGATTTTATTTTCCACATAAAGACCTGCTTGCGTGTCCGTAAAGCGATCCGCTTCTGCAGTCGAGGGCAAGGTGTTGCCGGTGCGGGAATCCGTTTTGTCCACGCGCGCGCGAGCTTCCGACTGGAATAAGCCGTTGTGGATCCAATCGTTGCGGACCTGCAGGCCAAACGTATTTTCCACTTTGTGGCCAAACCATTGGCTGAGAATCGTGTGGCGTGCGTCCAGCCCTGCTACCCAGCGGTTATCCTTCTGTTCGAACTGGTCGCCGCGAACGAGGTCCGTCAGGAAGTACGTGAAATCAGAAAATAAATCGAGATCATAATAAAATCCGTACGCTATGATCTTCGTCTCGGAATTCGCGCCTTGACGGTGCCATTCGGTCTGCAGACTGTAGCGCTCCGAATTTCCGCCGTCGCTCGGGTTCAGAGTGCCGAAAAAACCAACGAGCGACACGGCGCTAGCGGCGATTTGATCGCTCGAATCCCATTTTCCATGGTACCCGCGAGCCGTGATGCTGAAACCGTTGGCCTCTCCTCTCCGGCTGTAGCTTAGAAAACCGTTGAATTTATAGTAACCGTCCGGATGCTTCCATGGGCCGTCATCGTGGGCCACCTCTCCACCGTAGAGCAAAGTGCCCGAACCGACCTTTTGTGATACGCCGAAAACGGCCCGCCCATAGCCATACATGCCCCCTTCGACCGTGATGAAGTTTTGGGGCAGCGTCTTGAAAAACACCAAGTGGGCGGATCCCGCAGAGCCATAGTTGCCGATATCAGCGGCATAAGGACCTTTCGCGTAGTCCACCCGCTCCACAAACTCCGGGATGACTGTGTTCATGTCCGCGTACCCCTCGCCGTGCGCATGCGACGGCAGGTTAAGCGGCATACCGTCGAGGAAAATGGCGAAATCCGTGCCGTGGTCCAGATTGAAGCCGCGAAGAAAATATTGGTTGGCCTTGCCACCGCCCGCATGCTGCGTGATCATGACACCGGGAATCGTCTCCAAAACTTCTCCCGAACGAAGAATCGGACGGTCTTGGATTTCCGTCGCGCCAACCGTTCCTTGGGTGGCGGAATTGGCAATTCCGATGAGGCTATCCGCCCGGCTCTGCACGTTTATGGTGGTGTTCACGGAACTCACCGCCAGAGCGATGCGCAGCGGGGCCGCCCCCTGAGTGGCCTCAATGATGATCAGGATTTCTTTGGTTTCAAAACCGCCATTGGATATCGTGAGTCGATAATTACCTGCCGGGAGTCCCGCAATAGTGAAGAAGCCGTGCGTGTCCGACTGTGTCGTTAGTTGTACAGCACCTTTCGCGCTTCGAACCTGCACGGTAGCCCCGGCAATCACCGCGCCAGAAATGTCAACTACCGTCCCCGATAGCTGGGTGCTTCCTTGGGCGAATAGAAGCCTGGGAACAAGAAGCAATAAGGCGAGTGCTGGGGTTACGCCTATCGCGACACCACGTCTCGTCTCGCCATTACGCCTCCGCGAATTCCTTCGCATGCTATGTTCTCCAGGTTCGTGCTACCAGCCGTTAGCACGTCCTTAAATTTCGTGTCACACGCTAGCACAATTTCGTGAGCCCGGTGATGGCTCTGCGGGAAACTTATTTGCCTATACAGGTCCGCGCCTGATTCTTGCTAAGGGGATTCCCCGTAGTGGAATCAACGGTGCGCGTGGGGCGGGCGCGAGACGGTCTCGGGCGAACTCATGACCAATCGGCCATGCTGTACGCCCTTTGTGCTTATGAGCCGGTCCGCTAGTTTTTGGACCTCTCTAGACCTGCCGCGAAGCACCACTACCTCCAGACAATTTTCATGATCGAGGTGCGCATGTAGGGTTGAAATGACGATTGCGTGAGACTCGTGCTGGAGATCGGTAAGCTTTTCCGGCAGTAGACGGGTGTGGTGATCGTAAATGAGGGTAACCGTGCCCACAACGAGCGCATTTCCGGAGACAACGACCGAGCCGATGAGCCGGTCGCGAATCAAATCACGAAACGCCTCCGAACGGTTCTCATACCCTTTGTCCGCTATGAACGAATCAAACTGGCGTAGCAGTTCCGAATCTAGCGACACTCCAATACGACTGAGGGTTCCCATGAAGGCCTCGCTGGGTGAAAGGCTGAATCTAGCGTAGCGCCGAGGATGATGAGCGTAACACTGTGAGGGTGCGACGCCTGATTGCATCCAGGCTCGAACTTGTCGTTTGTCTTTCTGGAACGCCCGCGTGAATTGATGTTCATCGTCGGCACGCTTTCATTCGTCTCTCCGCACGTCATCAGTAATTTTCCCCCAGCGCGTGTTACCCCGCCGCTCCGTTTGACACTGTGGCGCGACATTCCTATAGTCGTGGGAGTCGAGCTTCGACGCTGCGATACAGCTCCCGATGGTGCACAAATTCCTCCAACTCGATCCCCGTGACAATGCCCTGGTAGCCCTTGCGTCTCTGCCCCGTGGTGAGCAAATCCACTTCAACGGCGATACTTTTCCTCTCGTCCACGATATTCCCGCTAAACACAAATTTGTTACCCGCGATTTTGCTGTCGGCGACCCCGTCTACATGTACGGAGTCCTCGTCGGCAAAACCGTGGAAGCTATTCCTCGGGGTGGTTTGCTCTCCACCCGCAATCTTCGCCACGCCGCTGCCGATTTCCACGATCGCTCCGGAGCCTTCCAGTGGACTCCCCCGGACGTCGCCCATTGGCGCGACCGTACTTTTCTCGGATATCGCCGCGCTGACGGCCAGGTGGGCACCCGCAACCACTGGCTCGTCCTCCCTCTGGTCTTTTGTGAAAATCGCAATCTCAGCGTCCTCAAGCAGGCTTTCGAGGAAGAACTCGGCTTTGCGCCGCCACAAATCTATCGCCGCCAGGTCGCCGATCTCGCCCGCCAGTATCGCTCCGGAAAGACTTCCGGCTTTTCCGATCCGCCCTCGGCCGCGGAGTCGCTTTCTCCAACTGCTCCCAGGCTCTTTAGCAATATCGACGGCGTCAAATTTCTCTTCCACGAAGGAGGCTGCGGCGGCACGCAGGAAGACATCCACAATCTTTGCGCACTTCTTGCTGGTTATATTCACCATCCCAACGTCGCCGGCGCCACCGTGCTCAGTCTCGGCTGCCAGCACGCGCAAGTTCCCATCCTCCTTGAAGAAATCAAAAAGCGCGATTCGCATTTCTCCAAGCCGCTTTTGATCTTCGAACAGCAGAAAATCGGTTCGGAATCCACGCTGATGTCGCGTGCCATCCGCGAAACATTTCTGGGTCTTGTCGAAGCTGACAAAGCCGTTCGCTCTCCGGCACCGCTTTCGCATCTGAGTCTCGGTTTACAGTGTGGTGGCTCCGACGGATTTTCCGGCCTCTCCGCCAATCCCGCCATCGGCCACGCCTCCGATCTCATTGCCGCTCTCGGTGGCCGCGGCATCCTCTCGGAATTTCCCGAACTCTGCGGTGTCGAGCAGGAACTCATCAATCGCGCCACGCGCAAGGAAGTGTCTGATCGCTTTTCCTACCTCATGCGCGATTATGCCGCGCGCGCCAAAGCCGTCTTCGCAACCTTCGAGATGAATCCCTCCCCCGGGAATGTTCGCGACGGCCTTCTCACCGACGCCATGAAATCCGCGGGCGCCGCCAAAAAGGGCGGCACCTCTCCGGTGACAGGTGTGCTCGACTACGCGGAATATTCCACCGCGCCCGGCTTGAACCTGCATTGCACGCCGGGCAGCGATGTCGAAAGCGTGACCGGCCAGGTTGGCGTCGGCGCGAACGTCGTCTTGTTCACCACCGGGCTCGGAACACCGACGGGAAATCCCATCGCTCCTGTCGTGAAGCTTTCCACCAACTCCGAACTGGCCGCGCGCATGCCGGACATCATCGACATTGACACCGGCAGCGTCATTGCCGGCGAAACGAGCATCGAGCAGATGGGCGAACGCATCCTCGACTTCACCCTTCGAGTCGCCGGCGGCGAATATAAAACCAAAGCCGAAATTCTGCGCCAGGACGATTTCATTCCCTGGAAGCGCGGAGTTTCGCTCTAGACGTGCCGCAGAGCGCCAGTCCCGCTCGCATCGGCTATTTCCGCTGGATCATCTGCGCGTTGCTGTTTTTCGGCACCACCAAGAACTACATGGATCGCCAGGTCCTCGCCGTTCTCAAAACCACCCTGCAAAGTGAAATGCATTGGAATGAAATTGATTACAGCAATCTGGTGTTCGCGTTCCAGGCCGCGTACGGGATCGGGCTGGTGCTGGTCGGCCCGTTGATCGACTGGCTCGGCACGCGGGTCGGCTTCGCGCTGGCGATGGCTTTCTGGAGCGTTGCGTCGATGGGCCACGCGCTGGCGAGTTCGTTCAACGCTTTCCTGTTGGCGCGGTTTTCCCTGGGCCTGGGCGAAGCGGGAAACTTTCCCGCAAGCATCAAGACGGTGGGCGAATGGTTTCCGCGCAAGGAGCGCGCGCTAGCGACCGGAATCTTCAATGCCGGCACCAACATCGGCGCGTTGCTCACCCCGCTGTTTGTTCCGTGGATCACCGTGCGCTGGGGCTGGCGGATGGCTTTCATCGCCACCGGCGCTCTGGGATTTGTCTGGCTGGCATTCTGGCTCGCTCTGTATCGCCCGCCGGAAGAGCATCCTCGCGTATCGGCGGCGGAGCTCGAATATATTCGCAGCGATCCGGCGAACTTGCCGGGCCGGATCGATTTCTGGAAGCTGCTGCCGCTGCGCCAAACCTGGGCCATCATTACCGGAAAGTTTCTGCTCGATCCCATTTGGTGGTTTTACCTTTTCTGGATTCCGGATTTTCTGCAGCGCCGGCACGGATTGACGCTGACCACAATTGGGTTGCCGATCGTGGTGATTTACCTGATTTCCGATGTTGGCAGCGTCGGCGGCGGCTGGATTTCCTCGTCGCTGCTGCGCCGCGGAAAGTCGCTGAACGTGGCCCGAAAAACGGCGATGCTGGTTTGCGCGATTTGCGTGGTGCCGATTATTTTTGCGTATCGCACGGAAAATTTGTGGACCGCGGTGCTGCTCATCGGCCTGGCCGCCGCGGCGCACCAGGGATTTTCCGCCAATTTGTTTACGCTCGCCTCCGACCTGTTCCCCGCGCAAGCCGTCGGGTCGGTGGTGGGAATCGGCGGAATGGCCGGAGCGATTGGCGGCATGTTCATTGCAAAAATCGTAGGGTACGCCTTGCAGTGGACTGGGAGCTACATGGTGCCGTTCTTTATCGCCGGTACCGTGTATCTGATCGCACTCGGGATCATGCAACTGTTTTCGCCCAAGCTGGAGCCGGTACCCGCTTCCGCCACGGTTTAATTTTTGTTCGGCGCACCTCGCTCTGTTGCAGCCTTCCAGAAAACCAATTATTGATTCACGCCGCTGGCCAGGAACCCGCCATCCACGGCCAAGACGTGGCCGGTAACGTAGCTGGCCGCGTCGGAGGCAAGAAAAATCGCGGCGCCGGCGAGTTCGTCCAACTGGCCAAAGCGCTTCATGGGCGTGCGGACGAGAAATTCGCGGCCACGCTCGGTTCCATCGAGCAGTCCGGCATTGAGATCGGTGCGGAAGACGCCCGGAGCGATGGCATTGACGCAAACGCCGGAGCCGGCCCATTCAATGGCCAACGACTTGGTGAGCGACGCGACGGCTGCCTTACTGGCGGAATAAGCGGCCACTTCGTAGAGCGCCACAAAAGTGGCGATGGAGGCGATGTTGATGATGCGGCCGTAGCGGCGTTCGATCATGTGGCGGCCAAAAATGCGGGAGGCGCGCAGGGTGCCGGTGAGATTAGTGTCGATGATGGAATTCCAATCCGCTTCGGGGAAATCGAGAGTGGGCATGCGCTTGGTGCGGCCGGCGCAATTGATCAGAATTTGCACGGAACCGAATTCGGCCAGGACCGCGGCGAGAAGCTGTTCGATGCTGGCATTGTCGGTAACGTCGCTGGGATGTTCCAGGGTCTTGCGGCCCGCCGAGCGAACTTCCGCGGCGGCGGCTTTGACCTGTTCGGGGCGGCGAGCGGTGGGCACGACATTTGCTCCGGCGCGGGCGAGGCCCTTGGTCAAGGCAAGCCCTATGCCGGTCGTGCCGCCGATGATGACCGCGGTTTTGTCTGTCAGATCCAGAGAAGGATGACCCATCGAAATTTCCTCACTCAAACGAAAATTGTTCGATCCGCATTCGGTTGACGCAGCTCAGGTAGTTTAACCGGTCGTTTGGGTCTGCGCATTCTTGCTTGCGCGTGTTTCGGTTACGATGGCGCGAAATTTTCCCGCATTCTCAGCGATGATTTCCAGCTTGCCGGATTTCAGCGCCTCCGCGGAGACGAGCTCGCCGCCAATACCCAGTGCCACCGCGCCGGCGCGAAGAAAATCCGCGGCGGTAGCCAGATCCACGCCGCCGGTGGGCACGAACGGAATATGCGGAAAGGGGCCACGCAAGGCTTTGATGTATTTCGCGCCGCCTACATTGCCGCAGGGAAAGACTTTGACGATATCGGCGCCGGCATTCCAGGCGGCCATGACTTCGGTGGGAGTCAAAGCGCCGGCCAGGATGAGGACTTTTTCGCGGGCGGCGAACTTGACGGTATCCAGACAGAGGCCGGGGCTGACCAGGAACTGCGCGCCGGCATCGAGACACTGACGAGCGGCGTCCACGTTGAGCACCGTACCGGCGCCAATCAAGACGTCCGGCGAGCAATTCCTGGTGAGTTCGCGGATGACTTCCACGGCGCCAGGAACGGTCATGGTGATCTCGACGATGGAGATGCCACCGGCATAGACGGCTTCAGCGGCGGCCTGGGCGTCACGCGCGGAAGCGGCGCGCACCACGGGAATGATGCCAACGTCGAGTATTTTTTCGCGGACCTGGTGCTTATCCATGATTCGGCAGCCTATTCGTTGTTGAGTTAGCGCGCGATACGCGCGCCCGATCCTTTCATGACCTGCAAGACTTCTTTCAAAGTGACCATGCTGGTGTCGCCCGGAGTGGTCATGGCGAGCGCACCGTGCGCGGCGCCACAGTCAACGGCCCACTGAGGATCCTTGCCGGAGAGAAAGCCGTAGATCAAGCCAGAGGCGAAGGAATCGCCACCGCCGACACGGTCAAAGATTTCGAGATTCTGCCGGTCGCGAGCCTGAAAGAATTTGCCGCCCACGTAGCAGATGGCGCTCCAGTCGTTCTGTGTGGCGGTCTTGGCTTTGCGGAGAGTCGTAGCCACCACCTGGAACGGATACTCCTTTACGGCTTTTTCAATCATCTGCTGGAAGCCGCGCACTTCAAAGGCGGAGTGATCTGCCTCCAAGCCGGGGACCTCGAATCCGAGCGCTGCGGAGAAGTCCTCTTCGTTGCCGATCATGACATCCACATGGGGCGCGAGGCGGCGATTGACCTCCTGTGCTTTCTCGTTGCCGCCGAGCGATTTCCAGAGCGACGGCCGGTAGTTGAGATCGTAGGAGACCACAGCGCCGTGGCGATGGGCGGCCTGCATGGCTTCGAGAGCGACTTCCGGCGCGGACGGCGAGAGCGCGCAGTAGATTCCACCGGTGTGTAGCCAGCGCGCGCCGGATTTGCCGAAGATATCTTCCCAATCGATGTCACCGGGCTTGAGCTGGGAGACGGCGGTGTGCCCGCGATCGTAAGAGCCGAGGGCGGCGCGGACGCCGAAGCCGCGCTCCGTGAAATTCAAGCCATTGCGGACGCTGCGGCCGACGCCGTCGTGCTCCACCCAGCGGATGAGGGTTTGGTCTACGCCGCCCTGATAGACAAGGTCCTGGATGAGGCGGCCCACGGGATCGTCGGCAAGAGCGGTGACGATGGCGGTGTCCATGCCGAAGCAGCGCCTGAGGCCGCGAGCGACGTTATATTCGCCGCCGCCTTCGCAGACGTCGAACGAGCGCGCGGTCCAGATGCGGCGATCGCCGGGATCGAAGCGGACCATGACTTCGCCGAGGGCGACGAGGTCCCAGCGAGCGCCAGGTTTGGGCTTAATTTTCAGCGGCATACGCTCCCTCGTAGGGCCCAGTGCCAGACGGCCCAAGTCCGGCCATTGTACTGTGAGACCGCTAAATCCGGGACGGAGAGAGAGGGGGGCAATATGTATCGGAGGGGGCCCCCCCTGGGTTATTTGTAAAGTGTATGATTCGATGGCACTTACGGGAAGAATTGATGAAAGTGTGTGATTCGATGGGAGTTAGGGGAAGGTCGCAATGGGAAAGGAGGATGGTGAGAGATGAAGAAGCAGGCGGCTGGGGAGGGGGAGCCGGTCGGCCATGGGAAAACAGGAGAATCACACGGATATTACTAACTATAACTGGATAACTGAGATGGTATTCTGACGCTGGGGCGTCCGTATTCGAAGGGTTGAACGTGGGTGAGCGGCGCAGCCAGTCCCGAGGCTAAGCGCGTGGATAAGGGCGCCATGCGTGTCGAAGTACGCCGGAGATTCGCTAAGTTGATATAGTAGGCGGCTCTTGAGGGTCAGCGGATGAGATGGAAGAAGTCGTTTATCAGCACGATGCCGAAGAGGTCGCTGGCGATTTTTCTGCTGGGCGTTTTCTTCTTGTTTGGAACGATGGGGCTGGCGGGAGACGTTGCGCATCTGGGGCAAGAGCCGGCATTGCGACTGATACTGACGATCGTGACGGGAGGAATCTTCGCAATTTTTTACGCGACCGCGGGATTCGCGTTACGCGGGGAATCCTGGAAAGCGATGATTCCGATTGTCGCCGTACATTCTCTGGTGATGAGTTTTCTGACCAATTGGCAGCCGTTGCGCGAATTGCCGGCAGAACTGAACGCCGAGCGCCTGGCGGCGCTGCATTCCAGGCTGAACACGGACGCGGTGGCCATCATGGCGGCGATGAGCCTGGGCTATGTTTGCTTCGTGTACGCGTCGATCACGGAAGGGCGTAGATATTTCCGGGCGCACGCGGAGATCGCGCTGGTGCAGGAGATTCACAGGGTGCTGGTGCCCACGATCGATAAAAAGATGGGCAGGCATGAGTTTTACGGGTTCTCATCCCCCAGCGGAGAAGTGGGCGGGGACCTGATCGATCTGGCGGGTACGGACGAGAAATGGGTGGCGTACTTGGCAGACGTGTCCGGGCATGGAGTGGCGCCAGGGTTGGTGATGGGAATGGTGAAGAGCGCGTCGCGAATGCTGTTGAGCTCGGGAGAAGGCAGCGAGCGGCTGATGGCGCGGTTGAATGAAGTGCTGTATCCGTTGAAGAAACCCGATATGTTCGCGACGTTCGGTTTTGTGGCGGCCAGCGGAAACCGAGTGCGCGTGGGTTTGGCGGGACATCCGTCCCTGCTGCAGTTTTCGCCGGCAACCGGGGAAGTGACGGAAATCGAATGTCCCAACATGCCGCTGGGCATCCTGGCGGAGGGAGAATTTGTGACGTCCGAAGTGGAGGCAGAGACCGGGACGGTGTTTGCGCTGTATAGCGATGGATTTCTGGAGGCAGCCAACGCCGCCGGTGAGGAATTCGGCGTGAAGCGGCTGCGGGCGGAATTGCAGAGAAATGGTCGGGAGCCGCTGCAGTCGATTAGCCGGTCGATTCGGGAGAGCGTGGCGCGGCATGGGGCACAGTTCGACGATCAATCGATTCTGTTGATTCGGATTTAGTGAGGGACTGGGGGAGCGATGACAAGAAGCTCGAAGCGAACTTTTGCGATGCTGGGGACGATGTTGGTGGCGATGGCGTGGCTGGGGCCGGGGCGGGCCGCGGCGCAGGGAGAGCATGAAGCGATTCAGAAATTGTTCCAACGGTATTTTGACGACAAGGTGCGGGACGAGCCGGAGTTCGCTACGGCGGTGGGGCGATATGAGAATTCCGGAAAGTGGAACGACTGGTCGAAGAGCGGAAGGGAGGCGCTGCGAACGCGGGAAGAGGAGACCCTTCGAGAACTGGGAAAGTTTTCGCTGAAGACGCTGCCGGACCAAGACCAGGTGAGCGCGCGGTTGTTGCAATACGACTTGCAGACGCAACTGGACGCGATGGACCTGGAAATACATCTGCTGCGAGTGGGGCAACTGTTCGGGTTCCACACGCGGGTGTACCTGGCGTTCGACCGGATGCCGGCTCGGAACGAAAAGGACTACGCGAACCTGCTTTCCCGGTTGCAGGGAGTCCCCGCGTATGTGGACCAGAACATTGCGATCCTGAATGAGGCGGTACAGAGCGGGTTGACGCAGCCGAAAGTGGTGACGGACCTGGTGCTCAAGCAGGTGCAGGCACAATCGGAGCAGGACGGCGGAGAACTCGGCGCTGCTGGCGGCGTTTCGGAGGTTTCCCGCGGAATTTCCCCGCGGAACAACAAAAGAAACTGCAAGGATGAAGCCACAGAGGCGTACGAAAAAGAGTTTGTGCCCGCGTGGATGAAACTGCTGAATTTCTACCGGACGACGTATGCGCCGAAAGCGCGAACGGGAATCGGAATCAGCAGCTTGCCGAAGGGCAAAGAGGATTACGCGATCCTGGTAAGGAGATTGACGACCACAAACACGAGCCCGGAAGAGATTCACAACCTGGGCGAGTTGGAAGTGGCGCGGCTGGAAGCGGACATGCTGGCGGTGGCCAAGGAGACGGGATTCTCAGGGACGCTGCCGGATTTCGAGAAGAAATTGCGGGCAATGCCGGAGCAGCATTTCCATTCGAAAGAAGAGATGCTGGTGTACTGCCGGAACGCGGCGAAAATAATCGAGCCAGAGCTGCCGACGTTGTTCAAGCGGATTCCGATGTTACTGTACGGAGTGCGAGCGATACCAGAGGACCGGGAGGCGGCGACAGCATCGAACGCGCAATCACCAGCACCGGACGGAAGCGTGCCGGGATGGTTCAACTTGAACGCGTACGAGCCAGAGAAGCAGGTGAAGTACGACAAGGAGGCACTGGTGCTGCATGAAGCGGTGCCGGGGCACATCTTTCAAGGGTCGCTGGCGAGGTCGCAGCAGGATTTGCCGGAGTTCCGGAAATTCTACGGGAACAGCGCCTATGGCGAGGGTTGGGCGTTGTATGCGGAGTCGCTGGGAGGGCAACTGGGATTGTACCGTGATCCGTACAGCCGATTCGGGAGGCTGGCGAGCGAAAGATTCCGCGCGGTGCGACTGGTGGTAGATACGGGGATGCATGCGATGGGCTGGACGCGGGAGCAGGCGATTGCGTACTTCCAGGAACATGCACCGGAGGCGTCGCTAGCGGAGATCGACCGGTACATCTCGTGGCCGGGGCAAGCGCTGGCGTACAAGATGGGGCAACTGAAGATCGTGGAGCTGCGGAAAGAAGCGGAGCAGAAGCTGGGGCCGAAGTTCGATGTGCGGGCGTTTCACGAAGCGGTGCTGCGGGACGGCACACTACCGCTGGAACTGTTGCAGGAACAGGTGGAGAAATATATTCGCAGCGTGAACTGAAGCCGAGGATGGGCTGCGGTTATTGCGCTTCGCCCTTATTAAAGTGCAGGAAAGTGATGCGAGTGCCGGAAGAGTCTTCGTTGAGGGAGACGATGCGGATCTGGTCGCCACGCTCGCCGACGAAGAGAACTTCAGGAACGGGCACACGCGCGTTTTGCAGCACAGCGGCAAAGGGATTGTCGGCCGAAGTGTGACGGGTAAATTCGGTGTCGAGATGTCTGGCATACCAGCTGGCGACGAAGTCGCGCGGATCGTTCGAATGATAGATGGTGGTCAGGACCTGGCGCGGGGATTTGGGAGTTGGAGTGGGAAGGGAATCGGCGCCGGGGAGAATCAGAGCAGCGCGCGGGTAAACGGGAAGGCCGAGGCCGACCTGGCCGGCCTTTTCAAAGCGAAAATCGCCGATAGGAGTGCGAACGGTCTTGGGATCGGTGGCGGAGCTGAGCTCGAGAGTGTGAACGACGCGGGTGGCCATGAAGAGAGCTCCGCCCAGAAGAACGGCGAGGCCTCCAAACAGAGCGATAAACATCCAGAGAAACGATTTGGAGAAAGCAGCGTCCCCGGACGCCGAATTGTCCGCCATAAAATCTCCCCCACCGCGAGCCGGCCTACCATCGAATAAAACACAGAATTAGCGCATTCCGAAGCCACATCAGGGGGGAGCGTGTTCATTTGAGAAGCACAGCGAGACGGCTGCGCTGGCGCCTGAACCTCCCGACCTGAGCCCCGGCTACTGACTGGCCAGAAGGAGTTGCGTGAATCCAGTGGTGTTGATGTCGCGAAGCATGGGGGTTCGCGGCGGCAACAGGCTAGGATTCAGGAAGTTGGTATCGAACTGGTAGTCGCGGGTGGGAGGAGAGTAGACGATGCCACCTTTGTAGAGGCCAATGGCCTGGCGATTGTAGAAGAGGCTGATGATGGAACCCTGGTAGTGGAGCGTAGAGCCCCAGTTTTCCAGGAAGCGCATGAAGTTGTGCACGCCGCCATCGGTGCCGAAGTCCTGGCTGCCGTCGAGGGCAGTGGAATCCCAGGCGGGAATCGGGAAGGAAGCGCCTTTACCGGCGACGACTCCCATGCGGTACCAAGTGTCCGCGCCGGTGCGGCCGCCGGTAGCGAAGGGAGAAGAGAAGGAGTTGACGTCGTTCCAATTCCTGGAAAGAAGCATGACGGCATCGGCGACCACGGAAGCGGGAACGTTGTGGTCCGCCCAGCCGCCGCCAGCGGAGTTGGAGTTGTAATCGCCATTGACGTACAGGGGATTCTCGGTGGCGATGGTAAGGCCGCAGGAAACGCCGCCGGGGCAAGCGGGGAGGACGATATTGCTGCCGTTGACGAGCTTTACGCCGCGACGGAAGAGCGGGAGAGGATTCTGGCGGGCTTCGTTAGGAACGGCAAGATAAGTGCCGGGCCAGGGAATACCGGGAGCGATGGGGCTCTTGCAATTGGGATCGTCAAGGGTAGCGAGGAGAGAATTAGGAAAGAGCTGGTTGGCGACGATCTTGCCGGTGCTGTCCACGAGAGTAGGAGGGAAGGAGATCTCGCCGTAAGAGAAGAAGCCTGTGGCGCCGAGAGAATCGAGATCTTCGCCGGGATCCAGCGCGTTGTTGGGGCAGGCGTTGATGTCATTGGGATTGACGAAATCGGAGAAGCCATACTCGCCGGTTTCGTGGCCGGAAGGAGAAGCGGGAGGCCAGGCTCCGACGGGCTTGTCGACAAAGTTGCCACGGCGGTCGGAAATGTAGATGGCGAAATCGTTGGGAGCGACGGCGGGATCGAAAGTGTTCTTCCCGGTTTTACCGATAGCGCCGGAGAGCCAGCGAGCAAGGTTGTTAACGTCGAGCTCGATGTAGTTCATTGCGCCGCCCAGGGTGATGAGCTTGTTGTACGGGGCGGGAGGAGCGAAGCCACGACGAGCGCCTTCCCGAGTGTCGAATAGCGCGTTGGGCCAGAAATCGCTGGGTAGGGGTGTCCAGCCCGCGATCGGAGCTCCGGTGGCGGGATCGACACCGCAAGCTTGCGCCTGATTCGAGGCGGGCGGAGCCCATTTGCCGCCGGTCGGCTGGCTATAGGAAGCGGAAGAAGCGTTGTCACGGATGCGCTCGAGGCGAATGACGGCGTTGGGATGAGGATCGAGGCAGGCCGAAGGAGGAAGAGCGCCGCCCGGAAGAGAGGGGAGCCAGGTGTAGGGAGAGATGCCGTCCTGAGCGCCGGTAAAGGTCCAGTTGGCGGCGACCTTGACGCCGTCGATGGACTGCACGACGGGATTCAGATTTTTCCCGGCGTAACCCAGGCTGAGGATTTCCTGCGTGACGTCCACCGAGGCGCCGCAGGGGCTGCCATACGTGGTTTGCGCGTCGATCTTGAGGTAGCCGGTGATGATCGGTGTATTGGCGGGTTCCCAGTAACCGTCGCCGGGTTGTGGAGCTGGCAATACGGGAGCGCCGGTGCCGGGCGTGTAGGCACCAGAGGCGGCAGGGGCTCCGGAAGCGGCGAGCGGCAAAGGAACGGTGCCTGCGGCGGTCATGGCCGCTTTGATAGCGGTGGCGTTTGCGCTAGCCCATTTGGCGACAGGCTGGGCGAGGTCGCCAAGGTTGACAGGATCGCCGCCGCTGACGCAAGGAAGACTGGTGATGTCGGTCTTGTTGTCGGAAAGAAGAATCCGGAGGCTGGCCTGGGCGAAATAGCGCTCGGCGAGAACGGCGCCGTTGGTGGCGTCTTCGCCCTGAAGAGGACGGCGAATGATGTCCACGGGGCGGGCGGTGCCATTGCCGACGAGAACGATGCCGAGGGGAAGCTGTTTGACGCCGTTGCGAAGGTTGCCGTTGTAGGAAGCGGTGACCTGCTGCCAAGTGGGATTGTTGGCGCCGGAACCGAGCCCGGTGACCTGGCTACCCTGACCGAAAAGAAGAGATTGGAAAGCCCCGCCACCGGTGGTGATTTCCACGCTGCCAGGGTGTTCGGATTTGAGGTCGAGGACGTGAGTGTTGGACAAGGTGTTGCGGATGACGTCGCCGCGAACGGTCACAGGTTGAGAAAGCCAGAGCTGGACTTTGCCGACGTCTACCGGGGTGGCACCGGCGGGACCTCCGCTGGCGAGAAACAGATTGCCGTTGGTATGGACGCGACCACCGAAATTGAAATTGGGGCCGGCGAAGAAACTGAGATCGGTTTCCGAGAAGACGCCGAATTGGAATAGCGGGAGGCCCACGGTCTGCAGAGTGCGCTGCAGCTTGACCTCGGAGCCCACCGGGGTGCGTGCGGTAACGGTGAGAGTGTACGGAGTTTCGAGCGCCGTCATGCCCTGATAAGGGCTGGAACCGGAGGTGATTTGCGCGAAGGAAGTAGCCGGATTGCCGTTTTTGTCGCGAGGATAAGTGATGGTGTAAGCGGGAACACCCTGAGAATCGACGTAGCTGATATTGGTGGTGGCGGACAAATCCGGAGGAACGGTTTGCAACGCGTCGACTTGCGCGCCGGAGGGAGCGTAGGTGGAGTTAAACAGCGTGCCGAGATCGGCCGTAAATTTTTCCATTCCAGCTTCGGCGCCGTAGAACGCGCGCGTTTGGTCCTTGTTCATGCCAGAGAGTTGCTGGCCATCGCGAACCATGATCATGAATCCGACCATCATGGCGGACATGAGCACCATCAAGAGCAAGACGGTGAGGAGGGCGATGCCCGATTGGGGTTTTGTGTGTTTTGGACGGGGCGTCATGGTTGGGTTCCTTACTTGTAAGTATTGAAATAAGCCATGCTGCGCAGGGCCACTTGAGTAGAAAGATTGGAACGAACGTATTTGCCGTTACCCGCGGAAATGGAAGCGGAACGGGCACCGACGTAGACGTTCACGGTGCGAATCTCGTTTTCATTGTCGTTCTTAGGAACGTTTTTCTGATTAACCGGACTGGGCGTTGAACCATCGACCAGGTTGTAGGTGAAGCGCAGGTCCTCGACGGTTTCGCTGACGATTTGCGGGGGATTGAAATTAACTTCCCGCATGAGACGGGGATGACGAGAATCGGCGGTGGTGTCCAGAAAGTAGGTGATCATCCAAACCCGCGTAGCGGAAGTGGCGGGGTAGGTGCCGTCCGGTGCGCCGGCGGTGACGTTTTGCAATTGCAGG
Source organism: uncultured Acidobacteriota bacterium (assembly GCA_963819745.1). GTDB lineage: Bacteria > Acidobacteriota > Terriglobia > Acidiferrales > UBA7541 > Acidiferrum. The sequence continues at coordinate 110,870 of CAWFXG010000021.1, forward strand.
ATGGTGCCGGCCGTCTCGGTGGTGGTGCGGCCGTTGAGGTTGAAGGTGTCGCCCGCCGTGAAATTCAGAACCTGGCCCGCGACCGTAGAAACGGTTTGCAAGCAGTTGCCGTTGGCGTTGGCAAACAGGATCAGGTCGCCGGGATTTACGGGAATGCCGGCACCGCCGAGAACAACGCAGGCGGGATCGAAGGTGACGGAGGAACCGTTCGGGGCAATGGCGCCATTGGGACAGGTAGCGCCATTGATAGGTTTTTCGTTCAGAGCCAGCGTGTTGTCCGCATAAAGAATGGTAAGGACGTCAGACGGGGGAGCGGAAGTACCGTCGGGACTAGTTACGACCGGCCCGAGGCTGGGCCCTGGCTCGATTGCTGGCAACACCACGTTGCAACCGGGCTGGAAGGGAGTGGGGCCTTGAAAGGAAAGTTTAAGGGTAGCCGGCGGCCGATTGACGGGCAGGCTGACGTTGCAGCCATTCTTATCCGTGGTGTTGGGGATGGCGATGCCGCCAGTGGGAATGCCGGTGCCGGTCTGAATCAAGTCCTGAACGATAAAGTTGAGGCCGGCGCGCATGTTGTCGCTCATGTCGGAGGACTGGGTCACGGAGCTGTGCGCTTTTGTGGAATCGCGGAAAAGCAGGACCGCGCCGCCGACTACGAGCATGGTGACGCCCATGGCGACCAAGATTTCGATGAGTGTGAATCCTGCCTGCTTCTTCATGAACAATAGCTCCTGAGCATGGTTACGAATACTGCGAGATGTAACTGACCAGGGTGTACTGTCGCGCTTGTGAGCCGACGGTATAAGACATGGTGACCACGATCTGACGGAGGCCGGTTTCTCCCGAGACATCGGTAATGGTGATGGTGCGGGTCATGTTGGTCAGCGGAGTAACGACGTCATCCGAGGTACCGAGGACGCCGTCTGGTCCGGGGCCGGCGATCACCACGTCGGGAGTGCTTGCATCGTCGTCGGCGGTGCCGAACAGGCCGTCCGTTCCGGCGGCAAGGAGCGGAAGCGGACCCACCACGAAGACGCCATCATTGGCGCCGCCGGAACCGGTGACGTTGCGGATGTTGGTCCAGGCGAGGATGCCGGAGTCGCGAGCGGCGAAAATGGTCTCGACGGATTCCTGGGCTTTTTTCTCGGCGATGTAGTCGAGTTGCGTGAGGTTCGCGGTGATGATGCCTTGGGCATACACGGCGGCAAGAGACAGAATGCCGACCGAGAGAATGACCATGGCGATTACCGCTTCCAGGAGCGAGAAGCCGGCTTGCGAGCGCTTGCGAATGCGTATGGCTTGCATCAGCTACTCCTGCCAATTCGTGCCGTCGTAGTGGTACGGACGGACACGGCCGGTGGCACCCAAAACGGTGACGGCGCGGGCGGTATTGGGCTGGTTGTTGAGAGAAAGGAACACCGTGCCGTCGACGAAATTGGAGTTAGCGTCGATGAACGCACCGGTGGTCGTAAATTTCATGATCGGAGGTCCGCCGGGAATGCCGCCGAAGTAAACGGCGGCGATGGGGGGAGCGGTAGGCGTGCCACCACCAAGAGCCATGGGAGTGTCGGGCAACGCGGGAACCAGAGCGAATTGAGCGCCGCCTTCAAAGTTGATATTGACGGGCGGTGGAGCGACACCCTTCAGGACGATGTCGGTCACGACGATTTTGTTGGTGCCTACGAACTGCACTTGCACCTCGTGGCGCTGGGAAATGGCGCGCAGGCGTGCCGAACGCAACTCCGAAACGACTTGGTTCATGCCGGAGTCGGCGCGATAACCAGGCAAAACGCTGCGGGTGCTGATAACAGCGCCAGCCAGCACGACCGCGATGACGGCGACGACGACCACCGTCTCGACCAGGGTGAACCCACCCTGATTGTTGCTGCAATTTGCTCTCTTGTTAGCCATGGCTACCGTTCTGGGCTTTTCCTGGTGCATGCCAGCCGCCAGGAGATGCGCCACTAAGTGGCCTAGAATCAATCTAGTAACGACGCGGAGCTTGTTCTTAGGGAGTCTCAGCCAGCGGACCGTTTCAAAAGGTTACCAACTGCGCCGCGTAGGGAAGAGACGCCCGACGACTCGAGGGATTCTGTAGGGGGGAAGGGCCCTGGCCAATGGTACGTGTGTAACTTTGGCGTGACCCAGGAATGCTAAGGCCGAGAGGTACTTCCGTACCACCGGAAGAGAAAGCTCTGCAAAGGACCCCAGCGAACAGCATCGCTGCGGAAGCAGTTTGCGATAAGCTGCGGGCGGTCGGATCAGCGGAACTGACGGAGAGCGGGATCGCGAGATAGAGCGAGATGAATATACCGGTTGAAGAAGCATATCGAGCCCTGAGGACAGCATTCAAGGGAGAACTGTTTCGACCCGACGATCCGGGGTTTCAGGAAGCCCGGCGGATCTGGAACGGAATGGTGGCCAAGGAGCCCGGACTGATTGCGCGATGCGCAGACATGGAGGATGTGCAAAAAGCGGTGCGCGCGGGAACGGAAACTGGAGTGGAGACAGCGGTGCGCTGCGGGGGCCACAGTCTGGCAGGCTTCAGCACGTGCGATGGAGGCTTGGTGATTGACCTCTCGGCGATGCGAGCGGTGACCGTGGATGCATCAGCGAGACGTGCGAAATTTTCCGGCGGCTGCTTGTTAGGGGATATCGATCGGGCGACGCAGCGGGAAGGGCTGGCGTTTCCGGCGGGGGTGGTGTCGCACACGGGTGCGGCGGGACTGGCGTTGGGCGGAGGAACCGGGTGGCTGAACCGATTGCACGGACTATCCTGCGATAACGTGGAGGGATTCCAGGTCGTGGTGGCGGATGGTTCCGTGGTGCGGGCAAACGCAAGGAAGAATGAGGACTTGTTCTGGGCTTTACGGGGCGGAGGCGGAAATTTTGGAGTGGTGTGCGAATTCGAGGTGAAATTGTACCCGGTACGGGCCGTTCTGCTGGGAACCTGCCTGCGGGCCGGGGATGACATAAGAAGGTCGCTCAGAGCATGGCGCGAGTTTATGAAGGAAGCGCCAGACAATTTGAGGTGGGGGATCTCGCTGACAAAGGCGCCGGAGAGCGAGGAGGTGCCGAGGCAGTGGAGAGGCAAACCGGTAGCGAGTGAGTCGGCACTGTGGGTGGGAGATTTGGAAAAAGGAAGGCTCTGGCTGGATCGAGTTCTGTCTCCTGGCAAGCCGATCGCGCGGAGAGTCAAGGAGATGCCGTTCCTGGAATTGCAGACCATGGCCGACCACGAGTTTCCCCACGGACGAAGGTATTACACTAAAGCGGGATATTTTGCGGAATTGAGGGACGAGAGCATCGAGACGATGATTGGGTCGCTGGAAACCATGCCGTCGGCGGCGAGCCAAATTGAGCTGGCGTACCTGGGCGGGGCAGCAGGGAGAGTGAGTACCGGCGAGACGGCATTCGGGGACCGCAGCTCGCCCTTTATCGTGAATCTCCTGGGGAATTGGAGCGACGCGCGGGAAGACGATGCCAATCGAGAGTGGATCCGGGCGCTGTTTGCGGCGTTGCGGCCCGCGATGACACCGGGTGTATACGTTAACTTCATGAGCGGAGATGAGCAGGAGCGAGTGCACGAGGCGTATCACGCGCGATGGGACCGGCTGTTAGCAATAAAACGGGAGTATGATCCGGAGAATTTTTTTCGTCGAAACCAGAACATTGTTGCAATGAAGTAAGCAGGATCGCGGAAAAAAGGGAGGACTAAATTGAGTCGAGGAAAGTTTTGGATCGCCGGGATGTTGATTTCCAGTGTGGTTTTTGTCGGGTCGCCCGCCAGGGCAGGGCAAGACAAAAACAGCGTCACGTTCGATGCCGACGGCACAGCCCATTTGACCAGGGTGATCCATCCGCCGGTAACGATCAGTCCCGAGGCGCAGAAGTGGCTGGCATCCCTGTCGCATGGAGGAGCCCCAGACAAGTCGCTGGCGGAGCGACGCACCAGAACCGATGAGTGGCGCTCACGGCAATCCGAGGTCGCCAAGAAACTTTTCCCGGTGCGGGTGCAGGAGCAAATGATGTCCGGGGTGCGCACGGATGTGATCACCCCGATGGAAACGCCGGCGGCGAACCAGAAGCGCGTACTGATCAATTTGCATGGAGGGGGGTTCAACTCGGACTCCGGCTCGCTGATTGAGGGAGTGCCCATAGCCAACCTGGCGAAAATCAAGGTGGTGTCGGTGTATTACCGGTTGGCGCCCGAGAATCCGTTTCCGGCGGCGGTGGATGACGTGGTGGCGGTGTACCGGGAGTTGTTGAAGACATACCAAGCCAAGAATATCGGCATTTTCGGGACCTCCGCGGGAGCAATTTTGAGCGGGGAGGCCGCGGTGAGGTTCCGTCAACTGGGATTACCGCTACCGGGCGCGCTGGGGATTTTTTCTGGCCTGGCGGATTTCACCCGGGTAGGCGATTCCTACATGATGTACGCCTTGAACGGACTGGCGGGAGAGGTAGCGGTGGTGGACCCCGGACACCCGCAGCCAAACGAGTACGTCGGGAAGACGAATCCGAGTGATCCGGTGTTGTCGCCACTGTTTGCGGACCTGAAGGGGATGCCGCCCACGCTGCTGGTGACCAGCACGCGGGACATCCTATTGAGCGGGACCTCTATTTTCCACCGAGCCTTATTGCGAGCCGGAGACGATGCGGAACTCGTGGTGTTCGAGGCGCTGCCGCATGCCTTCTGGTATCACTTCGAACTTCCGGAGACCACCGAGACCCTGCAGCTCATGGCGAAGTTCTTTGACGAGAAATTAGGGTCATAAACCGCACGGGTTGCCTGCCGCGGGCTGGCCAGAAACCGTCAGTTCAGAGGAGCGCGAGATGAGTGCAGAGAGCAAGCCGCGGACGACGATGTTCAACGGCAACAAGCTCAAACTGGGGATATTTTCGCCGAATTGTTCAGGCGGAATGGCGGTCACAAAAGTGCCGGAGCGCTGGGATGCGTCCTGGGAGCACAACCTGGAACTGGCACGAATGGCGGACGAGGCGGGGATAGAATTCCTGCTTCCGATCGCGCGATGGAAGGGGTACGGAGGAGAGACAGATTTTGAAGGAAGCACGTTCGAGACGATCACATGGGCCTGCGGGCTGCTGGCGAAGACGAAGAAGATCACCGTGTTTGGGACGGTGCACGCACCGCTGGTGCACCCGATCTTCGCGGCCAAGCAGATGGTGACGGTGTCGCACGTAAGCGAAGGACGATTCGGGCTGAATATCGTGTGCGGATGGAACCAGGATGAGTTTGAGATGTTCGGAATCGAGCAAAGAGCGCACGACACCAGATATGAGTACGGGCAGGAATGGTGGGACGTGGTGCAGAAGGTGTGGTCGGAAGAGAAGCCGTTTGACTATCAAGGGCGGTTTATCCAATTGCGGGGCGTGGTTGGTAAGCCGAAACCGTACCGGTGGCGGCCGGTGGTGATGAATGCGGGGTCCAGCGGAGCAGGCAGAACGTTCGGTGCCAAGAACTGCGATTTCCTGTTTACGGTATTGATCGACCTGGAGAAGGGGAAGAAAGACATAGAGAGCATCAAGGGCATCGCGGCAGCGGCGGGCCGGAACATTGAAGTGTTTACCACCTCCTACGTGGTGGTAAGGCCGACGAGGAAAGAGGCGCAGGAATATCACGAATATTACACGACCAAGATGGGCGACTTTGCAGCGGCGGAGCACTTGATGGAACTCCAGGGATTACATGCGCAATCGTTTCCGCCGGAGGCCTTCCGTGCGTTCCGGCAAAGATTTCTCGGAGGACATGGGGTCTACCCATTGATTGGAAGCCCCGATGATGTGGCGTCGGAGCTGGCGAAGATTCATGGAGCAGGGTTTATCGGAACGACGATCACGTTCGTGAATTACGTTCAGGAGTTTCCCTATTTCCGGGATGAGGTGTTGCCGCGTTTGCAGAGGATGGGGTTGCGGGAGGCGGCGAAGTAGCCTGAGAGAAGTAGCCAGTAGGCGGACACTGTCCTAGTACGAGCTGATGTGGAGGCGGGTAAGGACTGCGACGGAAAACCTTGACACCCCCGGACTGGCGGTATAAACCGAGTGACAAGCGTTGCGTCCAAGCAGTTCTGGGGGGTGTTCTGATGAGCAAGATCCTGCGTCGCCGTGTGTCCGCGGCATTCTCAATTTTCGTGTTGATAGCGTTGGCCGGCATGGTGACGCCCGCGGGGTTTGGGCAAGCGATCACCGCAACCCTGTCCGGAAGAATCAGCGACACGTCCGGCGGAAGCGTTGGAAAGTCACGGGTTACCGCGACGAACGGCTCGACGGGGCTCACCAGAAGCGTACAGAGTTCGGACGCGGGCGAGTACACCATACCGGCGCTGCCCGCCGGGGACTACACGGTGTCCGCGGAGTTCGCCGGATTCGGAAAGCAAAGCAAGAACATCACGCTGCAAGTGGGTCAGGCGGCGGAGCTGGATTTCTCGCTGTCACCGGGAGGCGTGGAGGAGAAGGTAGAGGTGTCGGCGACCTCCGAACTGCTGGAACCGACGCGGACGCAAGTCAGCACGGTAATCACCGAGCGACAAATCATGAATCTGCCGGTTAACGGACGGGAGTTCATTGATTTCGCGCTGCTGTCGCCGGCGGTGACCATTGGCGACACGACCGCTGGAAACACGGATGTGATCGTGGAACCGGTGACGAAGCTATCGTTCGCGGGGCAAAACATCCATTACAACTTCATAGCGGTGGACGGCGCGGACGATATTTCGACGGCGTCCGGGATCCAGCGGGGTACGCCGCCGCAGGAGTCGGTCCAGGAATTCCGGGTAATCAATACGGACTACTCGACGGAATTCGGGCGGGCGAGCGCCGGGATCGTGAACATCATCACGCGGAGCGGAACCAACGACTGGCACGGAACGCTTTACGAGTATTTCCGAAACAACAAGTTGGACGCCACGAACCTGCTTCAGGCGACCGGGGCGAACAACCTGCGCCAGAATCAATTCGGGGCCGCGATCGGCGGACCGATCCAGAAGGACAAGACTTTCTTCTACGCGAATTACGAGGTGCAGCGCCGCGGCGAGTCACCGTTCTACAACTCAGCGGTACTGGAGAATATCCACGCTATCAACGAGGTGAAAGCGATTTATGGATTGTTGCCGGAGCCGGCGTTGGGAAGCGTGCTGCGAACCAATGACACGGACAACGGGTTCGTGCGCGTAGATCACCAGTTCAGCGAGTCCGAGAACCTGTTTGTCAGGTACTTCGTGAACGACGGGCGGCTGTTGAACCAGTCGCCGTTGAACGACGGATTCGATCTACCGTCGGCGTTCAAGAATAATTTCTATCGGGACCAGTCCGTGGCGGGAACACTGGCTTCCGTGTTCAGCCCGAAACTGGTCAACGAACTCCGGATGCAATTTGCGCGCAGGTCGTTCGATTTTCCTACGGTGTCGACGCAGCCCCACCTGGAGCTTTCCAACACGTTCACAACCGGCGTGAACCGCGGCAATCCGGATTTCTACCGGGAATCCCGGTTCGAACTGGTGGACAACGTGACTTCGAGTCACGACCGGCACACCATCAGCTTCGGAGGAAACTACAATTTTGTCAGGACCATTGAGTCCTTCCCGTTGTTTTATCCGTTTGAGGCGGACTTCCCGAATCTGGGAGCGTTTCTGGGGAACGATACCGCCAACGGACCGGGTTGCGTTTCCGCACCCGGTGATCCGGGTGGCCCGGGGCCCGCAGGCTGCCAGCATCCGAACGTGATTTTCTTTGAGCGCTTTCAAGCCCCGAATTTCGACGAGAAGAGCATTGACCCGGCTGTATTTGCCGGCGGGCGCATCAGCTCGGCGATCCGCAATGCGGCGCAAGGATCGCTGGACCACACCTACGACGGGCTGTACATCCAGGACAAGTGGCGGGCGACGAGCCGGCTCACCCTGAACGCCGGAATCCGCTGGGAGTGGGAGACTTGGCCATCGCATGTTCTGGATACGCAATGGAAGAACTTTGATCCGCGAGTGGGGCTGGCCTACGGGTTGGGCACGAAAAAAAATGTTGTCGTGCGCGCGGGATTCGGATTGTTCCACGGAATCATTCCGTCGCCGCTGCTGGCTTGCCAGGAGCCTTCGTGCGGAGGCACGATCGGCAAATATCCGGGCCGCCCGTTTGAGAACGGTTTGGATGCCAAGACCGAGCTGTTCGCATTCGCGAGTTCGCCGGCGATTACCGGCCTCGCCCTGCAGGGGCTCATTAACGATGGCGCCTACCCGGACAATCCGACGGACCCCTTTACGAATCCATTTCCGGGATGCCAGCCAATCACCAATTGCGGATTTTTCGGGCCGTCAGTGGTGGTGCGCTTTGTGCAAGATCACAAGAATCCGTACGGAATCCAGGCCAGTCTGGCGCTGGAATTCCAGCCGCTGCCGGACACCACGGTCAGCTTGAGTGTCCTGCATGTACGTGGCGTGCATCTGGGAAGCTTCTTCAACGTGAACCAGCCGGATCCCACGCAGCAGGTTCTCGTGCATGACTCGGAAGGCCGCACCGGCTTGAAGAACGAGTATTGCGGGGTGGGACCGGTACCGTGCGTGTTCAATCCGGGCGTTCGGACGTTCCCGATCGCGATTTATTTCGAAGCAACATCGCGATGGGACTCGGTTTATGACGGATTCCTGCTCAACGTGAACAAGCGGCTCTCCCACAACTTCGGGTACGGCATCAGCTATACGCTGTCGAAATCGATCGACGACGGACCGAATCCGAGCTTCGTATTGATTCCGCAAGACAGCCAGAACTTCCGAGAGGAGCGGGCGCTCTCCTCGGACGACGTGCGGCAGCGACTGGTGCTGAACGGAACCCTGAGCACGCCAAAAACATGGAATGTATTCGCGCGCGATTTTCTGTTCGCAACGATCGCGACGATTCAATCGCCGTCACGCTTCACGAAGTTCGCGGGGTTCGACGCGAACGGAGACATTTTCGGGAACAACGACCGCGTAGGAATCGAGCCGAGGAACACCTTTGTCGGAGACAACCTGCGCACCGTGGACTTCCGCGTTTCGCGAACGATTCCGTTCCACGAGAAGAAGAGCTTTGAGTTCATCGCCGAATCGTTCAACCTCTTCAACACCACGAACATCCGGTTCTTCAACACCGTCTATGGCGCGTCGGACTTCTGCCCGGTAAACCCGACGGCGTTCGGTTGCGCTGGCGCGAACAACAACCTGGAAGGCTCCCCGAATCCGCTTTACGGGACGCCACGTGCGGTGTTCAATCCGCGGCAGATCCAGTTGGCGGTAAAATTTAACTTCTAGATGGCGTTCCAAGACTCGGCACAGAGCCATCCGGCTGGCACAGTGCCGTAATCGGACCTGCGACGCCGCTCGATATCACTCCATGGCCACGACTCGCCCGATGAGCATGCCCGGCAGCCAAGCCGAGCGCAACTTTGCGCCGCTGAGCGCGCGCCGCCTCTTATTGCTGGGCGGAATTGGCCTGATCCTGGTCGGAATGATCTTCGGCGACATCTTCGCGGTATTCGTTCTGCATCAAAACGCCGCGAGAGTGGGCCAGAGCTTATCGGACGCAGCGCACGCGGCGGTAGCAGGTGACGCGACACGGGTGATGCGGAGTTTCCAGGATGTCGGAGCCTTCCTGGAGAACCGCGGCACCAAGGTCGATACGCATGTGCACATGATCGATTTCGGCTATCTGGCGCTCATGCTGGCGATCCTGCAGCCGTGGATCGGTCTTACCGAAAGGACGCGAAGAGCGCTGGCCAAGGTGTTTCTCGTTGGAGCTGCGCTGCTCCCGGTGGGCGTGTTCCTGATTCACTATGTTGGGCTCGCATACAGTCCACTGAAGGCCATCGGTTGGGCCAGCATTTTTGCGGATTTTGGTGGATTCCTGGTATTGGCATGCACCGCAATCTACCTGGCAGGTTTGTGCAAGCGCAATGATCGGCCGGAAAATCTCACCGCGCGTAACGATGCCCTACTGTCCGATCGCAGCGCCGCTGGAAGAGTGCTGCTCGCCGGAGGTCTGGCGTTAATTTTAGTCGGCTTTGCTCACGGAACGTACTACGCCGCAACGTCGTTATATGAGCACGAAGCTCGCGACTACCGCATTTTGAGCCGCATGACGGCAGGCGCAGCGTCGCGGGATGTGCCCGCCGTGGAATCGTCGCTGCAACAGTATGGACAGTTGCAGGGCGAAAAGGCTGTCAATATCGCTGGCCATGCGCATTTTGTGGAGTTCGGCCTGCTTGCGGTGATGCTGGCGTTTTTTCAGCCTTACTTGGGGCTAACCACTCGCTGGAAAATGCGTTGGGCGCGGATGTTATTGCTTGGCTCCTTCTTGCTGCCGGGCTGCGTATTGTTGGAGCTTAAGTACGGACTTCTCGCCGGAGGCCTGGCCGATATCGGCGGTTTCCTGGTGGTGCTGGCCCTGCTGGCCATGTGGATTGGGATCTTGCGGTACACCGGCGAACTGGATGCACAAACCGGAGAGCGCACAGGCGAGGAAGCCGGAATATGAGCGCGGCTCGGAGATTGCTCCTGATCGGAGGCATCGCGCTCGCGGTGTGGGGCATGTGCTACGGGCTATGGTATGCCGTGTTCGCGGAGCACCAGGCGCTCGAGACAATTGGAACGTCTCTGGCGGCTAGCTTCAGCGCTGCGGCCGAGCGAAATGGCGAAACCAGCGAGGCCACGCTGCAGAACTACCGCGAAGCGAAGTATGTGTACGAGCGACAAGTAGATGTACACGGTCACTGGATTGGGCTGGCGATGCTGCTGATCGTCGTGGGAATCGCATGGGAGCGCGTGGCGTTGTCGCGGCAAGCGGGCCTGCTCGTAGCGATAACCCTGTTGACCGGTGCGGCCTTATTCCCGCTGGGAGTGCTGCTGGAAATCATGGATCACGGGCGTGGCCCGCAAGTCCTGGCGGTGGCGGGCTCAGCGATGGTGATCGCATCGCTTGCGGCGGTTATTTGGGGAGTGGCTCGCGCGAGAGCGCCCGCTAGCGGTTAGCCCGAGCAGCACGAAATTTGCGCAGACACTTCCGGTATGAGGAAGGCGAGTCGAAATCCATATAGATGGCTTCGGTGCGGACTGGTAAGACCAAATTACGCGCGGGATCGCGGTACACAATCTCGCGAGCGGTCTTCGCGGTGAACAGTTCACGGCGAAGAGCGGGTGACAGAATAATGGGATGCCCAAGCCGCGACGCGTGCCTGGGCATGACAATATGCAATCCGCGATGGCGCTTTTGGTACGCGCGGACCAGGGCGGCTACGGTGGAGGAACGAAGAAGAGGATGGTCCGCGGGATAGATAAGGATCGCGCTGTGCCGGGGAACCAGCGGGAGAGCGCACAGAAGGGAACTCAGCTGGCCGCGACGCCAGCGGCGGTTGATCACTACGCGGACTTTCCGAGGAATGGCTCGTGGAATGGCGCGGCGAATTTTGGCGGCGTCACAGCCAAGAACGACGATCGGGCGGGCGATCGCCGAGCAGGTCTCGATCGCGAGTTGAAGGGCGGTTTTGCTTCCGAAGACGGCCAGCGGCTTTGGCAGCGGCAGCAAACGAGATGGTCCAGCAGCCAGGATGACGGGAACGATCGTTTTCGGCACGTTGTGTGGGTGAAGCTCTCGAAGAATAAACGAGGGTAACGCGAAAGACCGTGCTGTGCCGACAAATTCCGCGAGCGAAGCAATGGTTCCGCCTTGCGGCTCGACGCGGAAAGGCACTAAAATGCGCGGGCCCACATAGTTATTCGTCAGGCGGGCACTACGAAAGAGGTCGCTTCCGTGTACGCTCATTCGTTCACCTACCACCGGGCGAAATCCCTGGAAGATGCGGCGAAGCTATTGCGAGAGTTGGGCGATGAAGCACGTTTGATCGCGGGCGGCCAAAGCCTGATTCCCCTGATGAAAATGAGGATGGCGCGGCCCAGCGCTTTGATTGACATCAACTTCATTCCCGGAATCGCCGAGATTCGCACGCAGAACGGTGACCTGAGAATGGGGGCATTAGCCAGGCACACCACGATTGCCAAATCCGCCGCGGCCTCAATGATTCCCATCGTGCATGACTGCGCGGCCGGAATCGCGGACGTCCAGGTTCGCAACCAGGGAACCGTAGGAGGTTCGCTGGCCGAAGCAGATCCGAGCGGAGATTGGGGCGCGGTATTGCTGACGCTGGACACCACAGTGCGATGCTTCGGGTTATCCGGCGAAAGGACGTTGCGGCTGGGGGACTTTTTGAAGGACGCGTACACCACGGCGCTGGCGCACGACGAACTGTTGCAGGAAGTAATCGTGAAAAAGCCGCCGAAACATAGCGGCGGAGCGTACGTGGCGTTCAAGAGGAGCGCACCGGTGTACGCTTCGGCCAGCGCGGCGGTACAAGTGACCACTGACGGCAAAGGACATTGCAAGGACGCGCGCATCGTGCTGGGTTGCGTGGGATTGAATGCGATTCGGGCGACGTCGGCGGAAGCGGTGCTAAAGGGCAGCGCGTTCGAGGAAAAAGCGATCCAGCGTGCCGCGGAGGCCGCGCGCGAAGCCGCAGAACCGCAAAGCGATATGCGCGGCTCGGCCGAATACAAGAGGGTGCTCACCGCGGCGCTGGTGAGGCGGGCCATCGGAATCGCCGCGAGGCGCTCGCGAGGGGAACGGGTAGAAGCCGGACATGAATATGCGGGGCGGTGACAAAGTGAAGGTGCGAATCCGCGTAAACGGGCAGATGCGCGAAGCGGAAGTGGAACCGCGCACGCTGCTGGTGGAATTTCTGCGCGAATCCCTGAATCTGACAGGAACGCATATCGGGTGCGATACCAGCTATTGCGGCGCGTGCACGGTAATGCTGAACGGAAAAACGGTGAAGTCCTGCACTCTGTTTGCTCCGATGGCCGATGGCGCGGAGATTACCACCGTCGAAGGCCTGGCGACGGACGGGAAGCTGCATCCGGTGCAGCACGCTTTCGCGGAATGTCACGGATTGCAGTGCGGATATTGCACGCCAGGGCTGCTGCTTTCGACGCTGCACCTGTTGAACGAGAACCCGCGGCCGACCGACCCGCAGATTCGCAAAGCGATCGCGGGCAATACCTGCCGGTGCACCGGTTACCAGAATATTTTGAAGGCAGTGCGCATGGCGGCTAGCGAAATGGAAAAGCGCTAAGCCATGAAAATCAAGGTCGGCGGCGATTTCACCGTGAAAAAGAAGCCGCAGGAAGTTTACGATTTTCTGGTGGATCCCAACCGCTTCTGTCCGCTGCTGCCGGATTACCAGAGCATGGAGGTGATCGACGAAAAGAATTTTCTGGTGAAGTTGAGCGTGGGGATTTCGCATATTCGTGGAACGGCGGCGGTAAAGATGGCCTTGGCGGAAGCGGAGCGTCCGACGCGCGCGGTGTATGAGGGGAAAGGCGATGTTCCCGGAGGATCCGCGAGTTTACGGGCGGGATTCGATCTGCAAGCGGCACCGGGCGGCGGAACGAAAGTGATCTGGATGGGCCACTCGAACGTGGTGGGCCGGATCGCTTCTTTGGCTGGTGGAATGCTGGAGCCCTTGGCAAAACGGAATGTGCAGAAACTGATCGACGGGTTGCAGAAGGCACTGGAGTAGGACGCGAGAACATGGCAAAGGCAATCAGCAAATCGAGGAAAGCCACCGCGAAAAAGCCGAAAAGGGCCGCAGCTCCGCCGGTGAAATGGGTGGGGCAGCCGATCCGGCGAAAAGAAGAAGACCGGCTGGTGCGCGGAAAGGGGATTTTCGTCGACGATCAGAAATTGCCGGGAATGCTGCATATACGTTTTGTACGATCGTCGTATGGCCATGCGAAGCTGACGCGAGTGGATGTTTCCAAGGCGCAGGAATTGCCAGGAGTAGTGTGCACGCTGACAGGCGAAGAAGTGAAAGGGATGGTACAGCCGTTCATCGAGATCGGACCGGACGTGGGTCAAAAGATCGCCGATTATCCGATGGCGGTGGACAGAGTGGTGTACCAGGGAGAGCCGGTAGCGGCAGTGATCGCGGAAACTCTCTTGATTGCCGAAGATGCGGCGGAATTGGTGGAAGTGGAGTACGAGTCCCTGCCGCCGGTAATGACCGCCGAACAAGCGCTGACCGACGAGAGCCTGGTACATCCGGAAATGGGAACGAACCGGAACTGGCATGGTCTGTTCGAATACGGCGATGTGGAGAAAGCATTCCGCAAGGCCGCGCATACCATACGAATCGGGCGGCTCCATTTTCACCGGTTTTCCAGCACGCCACTGGAAAATAACGCGATGGTGGCCGTGTGGGATTCGCGATCGGAGCGCATCGAATTCTGGTCGAACAATTCGTTCCCGGCGTTCGCGGCACAGTTCCTTTCACCCGCGCTGGGTGTGCGCATTGATCAGATCTTGATGAAGAGCTTCGACATCGGCGGCGGATTTGGAATCAAGATCACCAATTATCCGTACATGGCGGTGTGCGCACTGGCCTCTCGCAAGGCCGGGGACCGTCCGGTGAAGTGGTCGGAGACGCGCACCGAACACATGCAAGCCAGCGCCCATGGGAACGAACGCACATTTTTCGATACCCGCGTCGCCTTGGACAAGAATGGAGTAATCACGGCGATTGACTCGAGGCACGTCGATGACTGTGGCGCCTACCCCCGCTATGAACCGCTGGGGTGCGTGATCTGGGCGCAAGTGCTGCCCGGCGCCTACCGCGTGAAGAACGTGCGCATCGATATGAACCAGGTGGTCACGAACAAGTGTCCGGTGGGACCGAATCGCGGGTACTCGCGGATGCAGCAGCTATGGTTTATGGAACGCGTGCTCGACATTTGCGGCCATTCGTTGGGTATCGCTCCGGATGAAATGCGCTTGCGGAACTACATTCGCAAGGAGGAAATGCCGTACACCACGCCAAACGGGTGTGTTTATGATTCCGGCGACTATGCAAATATGCTGGCGGTAGCGAAGAAGCTGGTCGGGTGGGAAGAGTGGAAGAAAAAGCAGTCGGCGGCGCGGAAAGAAGGTCGCTGGCTGGGCGTGGGGATCGGCTCGACGCTGGATTCGGGAACGAACAACTTTGGGCAGGCGCGGATTATCAATCCTGGCGCGCCATTTTCCGGACAGTCGAAGGCAGCGTTGGCGAAACTCGATATCTACGGCGAGGTGGTAGTGAGTCTCGGGTCCGTGCCGCAAGGGCAAGGACATGAAACCACGGCGGCGCAGGTGGTAGCGGATGTCTTGGGAATTTCGCCCGACATGGTGAAAGTGAAACCCGGCTTCGACTCGGAGCAAAACGTTTACACCGGCCACACCGGCACGTATGCAAGCCAGTTTGCGGTGACCGGCTTGTCGGCAATTCATGGCGCGGCGGTAAAGCTACGCGAGGAAATGAAACGGCTGGCAGCCTGGGCGTTGAAGGCGAGAGTCAAGGACTTGGACCTGGGAATCGGCGCACAAGGGCCGGAGATTCGCGATAAGAAATCAAAGAAATCAATCAATTACTGGGCGCTGGCCAATCTCGTGAATGTAAACAACGCGGGAATGCCGGAATCGCTCTGGGATGTGACGCTGAATTGCCGCTATGTGTATCACGCGCCCTTCAACCTTCCGGATGTGGCGAAAAAATACGGGAACTTGACCCTGACGTACGCGGCGCAGGTACACATTGCCGTGGTCGAGGTGGACCGCGAGACCTACCAGCCGAAGATTCTGGCCTACGCCTGCGTGGACGATTGCGGCAAAACCATCAACCCCCGGATTGTCGAAGGCCAGGTGCACGGTTGCACCGCGCACGGGATTGGCGCCGCTTTGCTGGAGAATTGCGCGTACGACAGCGACGGGAACCTGCTGGCGTCGACGTTCAGCGACTACACGCCGATTACCGCCATGAACATGCCGGACCTGCTGTACGGGCACACCGAGTCTCCTTCGCCATTTTCGTACAACGGCGCGAAGGGAATGGGCGAGGGCGGAGCGGCTCCGGTACATACCCTGTGCGCAGCGTTGCAAGATGCATTGTTTTCCAGCAACGTGATTGTCGATGACTCGCACAATACGGGAGATTCGATCTTTCAAGCGATACAGGGCGCAAGAAACGGTACGCGGGCCAGCACCGTGCACGTGGAGCGCTGATTGGCGCCAAGCCAGATGCAGGTCTATTCCCAACTGATGCGACCCGACCGGGCTGACAGCCCTTGCGCGACAACGCGCGTAGAGGCTAGGCCGGCTTGAAACGTATCTGCATTATCGGCTGCGGTTCGATTGGCAGCCTCTATGCCTCCCACCTGGCGCGCGTCGGCGAAGTATTCGCATTCGTACGTCGGCCGGAACACGCGGCGGCGATCAACGAAAGTGGGTTGCGCGTTTCGGGAACGCACGAGTTTCACGTCAAGCTGCGCGCGACATGCAACCCGGCGGAGTTGCCCCAGTTCGATTTCGGGATCATTGCCAGTAAGGCCACGCAGACCGCGGACGCGATCCGTCCGGTGGCGCGACTGTTCCAACGAGGCGCAATCTTATGCGCGCAGAATGGGCTGGGCAGTGAGGAGATTGTCGCCGAGCTTACCGGAACGTCCGTGATTCGAGGCACGACGTTCATGAGTGGGACGCGGCACTCCGACATCCACGTGCAGTACGAACTGGATACGGCCACCTGGATGGGGCCGTTCGAGCCGACGAATACTCCGTTTGCGATGGTGAAAGAGTTGGCGGATTTGCTCGTGAGTTCCGGGCTGAAGGCAGAAGCATTGCAGGATGCCAGGCCCGCGCAGTGGTCGAAACTGATTTTCAACGCTTCGGTGAATTCGGTCTCGGCGCTCACGGAGCTGGTGCATAGCCCGCATTTCGCGGAAGAGCTGGAATTCGATGACCTGGGTCATTTACTGCACGACCTGATCGACGAAGGGAAGCGGGTTGCCGCTGGTCTGGGCGTGAAACTGCACGACGATCCGTGGGAGATGAATAAAATTGGGGCGCGGACAAATCATCCTCCCTCCATGCTGTACGATGTGCGCAACCGGTTGAAGACCGAGATAGATTTTCTGGGCGGGGCGATTGCGAGGGAGGCGGATCGCGCAGGCCTTCCAGCGCCGCTGCACACCGCGCTATACCGGTTGATCCGCGCCAAAGAAGACTCCTGGACCTATTCAGTACAGCAGCACGCGACGAGACAATAGGCAAAGCAAATGGGATATCCCCTGGACCAATTGAAGTGGGAGCGGATGCGCCGGATGATGGAACACCACGACCTGGACGCAGTCGTAGCGCGTGCTCCGGACAATGTTCTCTACCTGACCAACTATTGGACGATGAAGGGATACGACCTGGCAATTTTCCCGAGAGAGGGCGATCCGACCCTGGTGGTAATCGAACCACAATTCCGCGAGGCGCAGCGTACTGCCTGGAATAAGGATGTGAGGTATTTCCCGTTCTACCATCCGAAGGACCCGCGCCCGCCGATGATCCGCGCCGTCGAAATGGCGGTGGAAGTCCTGCGCGAGCGGCGCCTTACCCGAAGAGTCGGCATCGAGCTGTCACAGAACTCGCAGATCTGCGATCGCATGGTGGGGGAACCGACTGTATATTGGCAGGGATTTTACGATGCCTTCCGGGCCAGCTGCGCCGAAGTGGCCGATGCGGCCTCGCTGCTCGCGGAGTTGCGCATGATCAAGACACCTCAAGAAATCGAGCGAATGCGGCTTGCCAACGAACTCGCGGCGCTCGGCATGGAGTACGTGAAAAACAATATCCGGCCGGGCATGCGCGAGAGTGAAGTGGCGGCGATGTTCGAAGGTCACGTGCATTCCGTGGGCGTTGGCTATCAGGGAAAAGTGGAAATGGCGCGGGCCTTTTCTCTGGTGTGGTCCGGTCCGGGCATTGCCACCTTCACCGCGACGAGCCACCGGCCCGTCGTTGAAAACCAGCCCACTCTTTTCGAAATCTGGGTATGCGCCGACGGTTATTGGACGGATTTGACCAAAAATATCTGTCCCGGCGAATTGTCCGCGAAGTATGCAAAGCTCTTGGACCAGCTACTGAAAGTTTTTGGCGATGCCGTGGCCTGCGTTCGCGATGGCGCAGAGATGGGCAACATTGATCGCATCATCCGCGAGGGCATTGCCGCAGCGGGATATCCGGGACAGCCTTCCCATCCGGTGGCGCACGGTGTGGGTGCCCGCGCACACGAGCCGCCCTATTCGCACCAGGCAGCTCCCGGGAAGATGCAGGCGGGAATGGTGTGGGCGATCGAGCCGGGGATTTATTGGGAAGGTGGCGGTGGGCTTCGCTTGGAAGACAATTTCCTGGTGACGCAAGCCGGGTGCGAGAAGTTGTGTTCCTATCCGGACGACTTTCGAAATTGTTAGGACGCGATTGACCAGCACGCATGAGGCGGAGGCCTCGCAATGATCAAGGAGCAATTGGCAAAGAAAATCCTGTCGCAGATTCGGGAAGAGGAATTGGTAGCGATGTGCTGCGACGTGGTGAACATCCCGAGCCCCACCGGCGAAGAACTCGAGATGGGCAAGTACATGCGTCGCACGTTTGAAGACGCCGGGCTGACCGTGTCCTGGCAAGAGATCGAAGAGGGTCGCGCCAATGTCATCGGGCTTTGGGAAGGAGCGGGCAACGGAAAAAGCCTGCTGTTCAATGGCCACATGGATACTTCGAACACCGGGCAGGAATCATTCCTCACCGGCATTGGTTACAAGCCCAAAGCAGTGTTGCGCGACGCCATGATTTACGGCCTGGGCATCTACAACATGAAAGGCGCGCTGGTGTGCTATACGCAAGCCGTCAAAGCGTTGATGCGCGCTGGCCTGCGCCTGCAGGGAGACGTGACCATCGCGGCCGTCGCGGGAGAAATCGAGAAGACCCAATGGAGCGACGAATTTGTCGGCAAGGAATATCGGGGATACGGAGTCGGCTCGCATCACATGGTGAATCACGGTGTTCTCGCGGACATGTGTATCCTCGGCGAACCGACCGATATGCAGTTGGTGCTGGGCCACTACGGAACGGTCTGGGTACGACTCTCCACGCGCGGACATTATGTGCACACCGCCTTTACCCGTGGCAAACAGGACCATGGTTCGGTTTTCCGAATGAAGGAAATTCTCGATCCCATTTACGAATGGATTGCCGCTTGGGAGAAAAAAGCTTCCTACGATGGCCAGCCCGGTGTGGTGAACGTCGGCTGCATTCGGGGAGGATTTCCGTGGCGCGTGAGCCGCACGCCGGACCGAACCGATGTTTTCCTGGATGTGCGCGTGCCCCCAACGATGGCATTGACGGAAGCGCGCATCGCCATCAAGAAGTTGGTCCTGGACCTCAGGAAGAAACATCCCGAATACGGAATAGAGTACGAAATATTTGTCTCGGTTCCGGGGGCGGAGATTTCCAGAAAACATGAACTCGTCAAGACCATTGAGGAATGCCACAAACGCGTTCTGGGAGCGGCGCCGAAGTACGCCACCGTGTTGTGGGATTCCGATGCCTCGGTAATGACGCGCTTCGGGATCGAGACCTTGAACTATGGTCCATCCAGTGGGCCGCGAGACGCGCAAGGCGAAAAAGTAGCGATCGAGACGCTCATGAATACAACTCGCGTGTACGCGCTGGCCGCCGCGGAGATCTGCGGCGCAGAATAGGGAAAAGGGAAAGCAACGATGACCAGTCAGAAGGAAATCGAACGCCGGTACGCCAATATTCGCGCCGCTATGGAGCGGGAAAAGATTGACGGGCTGATTGTATGCGGCAATCAGTACACCGGTTTCGAAGGCGCTGTGCGCTACACCTCCGGTTTCGAGATTGTGCACCGCTACGTGTACGTCTTTCTGCCTCTGGCCGGAACACCGACGCTGGTTTTCCCGCGGGAAGCCCGTTGGATCGGAGACAAGCGAGCGCCCTTCGTGCAGGAAAAAGTGTGGGCGGAAATACCCGGTCAGTGGTTGCGCGATGAGGCGGAAAAGCTGCGATGGAAGCGCGTGGCCGTCTATGGGCTGGACTACATCATGGCCGTCCGGGACTTCCGCGAGCTACAGCGAGGATCGTTCGAAATTGTGCCCTTCGATTTTCATTTCGACATGGCCCGTGCGGTCAAGAGCGAAGAAGAGCTGGCCGGTTTCCGGGACAGCATGGACATCATCCTGGACGGATTCGATGCGCTGCTGAAAGGGTTCGAGCCCGGAAAAACCGAAGCGGAAATCATGGCCCCGGCGGTCGAGCGTTTTTTTGCGCGCGGCGCTGGACCGCGCATGATGAACATCGTGCTCAGCGGCACCGGCGGCGAAGCGGAAGCCTCTTTCAAGGTGCCTTCGTCCACTCGAAGGGTCGGTGCCGACGATTTGCTGCTCTATTCGTTGGAGATTACCGGCGAAGCGGGTTACTGGATCGAATTTTCGCGCGCATTGATTCGCGGTCAAATCAGCGATCGAACAAAAGCCATGAGCGACGTTTACCCGGAGGCCATGGAATCTGCGCGGTTGCAGATGAAGGATGGCGCCATCGCTAACCAGGTGCACAAGGCGGCCGCGGATGTGTTCAGCAAGGCGGGCTTTGCGCTCGGGCACCTCACCGGGCACTCCATCGGCATGACCATGATCGAGCATCCGGCCATCGGCGCCAACACTCAGATCGAACTGAAGGAAAACATGGTGCTGAGTTTTCACCCGCAGGTCGTCGATCAGGACGGTAAAGTTTGTCTGTATACCCAGGACACCTATCGCGTCGGCAAGAAGGAAGGCGAGTGCCTGGCCAACGTGCCATGGCGCTTCTACACCGGGAAGGACGCGCGCAAGACGGCATGAGCACGAAAGTCTGCATCGTGGGTTGCGGGGCCATCGGTAGTATTTTCGGGGCACATCTGGCGCGCTTGCCCGATGTGGAAGTACACGCGTACGACGTTTCCGCCGAACATGTCCACGCCATAAACCAAAACGGGCTGCGCATCAGCGGCGCCGCGGACTTTACTTCGCAACTGCGCGCGACCTGCGACCCCCAAACGGTCCCGCGATGCGATTTTGGCATCGTGGCCACCAAGAGCACCCACACCAGCAAGGCCATTGCCGAGGCCGCGCGAATCTTCGGCGAAAATAGCGCGGTGTGCTCGGTGCAAAATGGCGTCGGCAACGAAGAAATACTGGCCAAGCACGTTCGCTACGTGATTCGCGGCACCACGTTTCCGGCAGGCCACATCGTAGCGCCTGGCCACGTGTGTTTCGACATCAATGGTGACACCTGGATCGGACCCTTTGAGCCGACCAATACCGACTACGCCAGGGTAGAACAACTGTCAGGGCTGCTGAACCGCGCGGGATTGAAAGTTGAGCCCTTAAAAGACGCGCGAGGAGCCCAGTGGACCAAGCTCATCTTCAATGCTTCGACAAATCCAGTCGGTGCGCTGACCTCTTTGCACCACGGAGCGGCCACTCGCTTCGCGCCAACCGGCGACTTGTTCAACGCGCTGATCGCCGAAGGCGAAGCGGTTGCCGGCGCGCTGGGAATTGAATTGCATGGGGATCCGCGCGCGCTCGTCCGAAAAGGAGCGAACGCGCCTGGCAAGCACAAGGCGAGCATGTTGCAGGACGTTCTGGCCAAACGTCAGACCGAAGTGGATTTCATGAACGGCGCCATCGCGGACTGGGGCGAAAAAATGGGTGTTCCCACGCCGTTGAATCGCGCCGTGTGGCAATTGATTAAAGGCTTGGAACATTCCTGGGGAGACCCGGCGTAAAAGAAGTCCGCCGCAGGCAATCCCTACCCATCTTTATGGAGAAAAGAACGCGATGAACGTGCCCTTCAAGATTGGCGTACTGCAACTGAGCATGGAGCCGCTGGACGAAACTGTTGGCATGGCGCAAGCCTGCGATGCCGCGGGTTTTGACACGTTTTGGTTGGCGGAAGCCTACCCGTGGTGGCGCAAGCATTCCATGGAGGCGAGATCTTCGACCGCGGTCACAGCTATCGTCGCGCGCGAAACCCAAAAAATTGTAATTGGCTGGGGAATTATCTCGCCCTATACCCGGCATCCAGTGCAGATCGCCATGGAGGCGCGCGTCCTTCAGGAGGCCGCCGGCAAGGACCGCTTCTTGCTTGGGCTTGGCGCGTCCAAAATCTTCATGAAAGAGATCGGCGAAGGCGAAAAGGGGAAGGAAGTCGGCCCAGGCACGGTCATGCGGGAAAGCATCGAAATCGTCGAAGCCATGCTGGGCGGAAAAGAAGTCAAATATGAGGGCAAAGCATTTCAAGCCTACTCGCCGGCGCTGAAAGACGATGCTCACGTCCCGCGATGGCGCGTACCGATTTATGTGGGCGCGACCGGGCCGGTGCTGCAGCGCCTGGCAGGCTCGCACTCCGACGGCTTGCTGACCGCCAGCATCACCACCCCAAAATTCGTTCAGTATTCGCGCAAGATGATGGAAGAAGGCGCCCACAAAGTCGGAAAGGATCCGTCGAACCTTGACCTGGGCTCCGTGATCGTGGGAAGCATCGGGACCGACCCCAAGACCGCCAGGGAGGGCGCGCGGGAAATGGCGGCGATGTACTTGGCCAACAAAGTTCAGAACATTCGGGGATCGGCGGACACGCTGCTGGAATGTGCCGGGCTGTCGCCGGATGAAATTCGGCCGATCGCGGAGGCCATGGAAAAAGGCGGCCGCAAGGCGGCGGCGCGCGCGGTGTCCGACACCGTATTGGACAAGACCTGCGCGATTGCCGGGACACCGTCCCAATGCATCGAGAAGCTGGAAGAATATAAGGCCGCCGGATGCACCCATATCATGCTGGAACTCTGGGGAGAGAACCGGCCGGAGCAAGCGCGTTTATTCGGAGAGAAAGTCCTGCCGCATTTTCGAAAATAGACGATTCAATTCCGGCCCTGTCGATGACTAGGCGGAAACTCTTACGCGATCGACGATCTGCAGAAATTCGCGGTCGGTAACCAGCCGCCGCGCTTCCGTGCCGGTCCGCTTTACTTCGGTCAACACCTTCTGTTGTTGTTCCGGAGTGAGCGAAACGCCAAGTTCCTTGGCCTTGATGGCGATGCTGTCCAGGCCGCTCTTCTTGCCGAGGACGATCGCTCGCGTGGCGCCAACCAGATCGGCTGCAAAGGGCTCGATCGCTTCCGGTATGTGGAATTGGCTGGCGACGGCGCCGCTCTCTCGCATGAACAGGTTCTCTCCGACGATTGGTTTCCATGGTTCCAATTCGTGGCCTGCGGTGCGCCGCACCAGCGCCGACACTTCGCGAATTTTCTTCAGGTTCAGATGCGTGGGAATTCCGTACAAGCCGGAGAGCGCCATGGCTACTTCGCCGAGGTCCGCGTTGCCTGCTCGCTCTCCCATGCCGTTAATCGTTCCCTGAATCCATGCCGCGCCGGCGCGCACCGCGGCAACCGCACAGGCAGTAGCCAGTCCAAAATCGTTGTGTCCATGAAAGTGCAAGGGAACATTCGGGCCGACCCACTCGCGTACTTGCGCGACGAGAAATTCAACGGCCTCGGGGCCACAGGCGCCGATCGTGTCCACCACCACCAACTCCTCCGCTCCAGCGTCCAGCGCGTTGCGATAGAACTCCCGCAAGATTTCGAGATCGGTGCGCGTGCCGTCCACCGTAAAAAATGCCACCCGCACGCCGTGCTCCTGCGCGTAAGTGATGGCATCCGCGGCGCGGCGCTTGGCTTCCTCCACCGTTAATCCGTAAGCCTTCAACTTGATGGCGCTGGTTGGCGTCTCGATTACCGTCGCGCGCGCGCCCAGGCGGAGAAGTTCATCGATGTCGGCTTTCAGCGCGCGCCCGAATCCCCAGATTTCGGCTTTCAACCCAGCCTTGGCAATCAGTCCAAAAGCTTCCGCATCATCCGCGGAAACCCGCGGAAAGCCGGCCTCGATGCGGCTAACACCCAGGTCATCCAGCGCGCGCGCGATCTCCAGCTTTTGCTGCGGAGTGAGCACCACGCCGACACTCTGTTCGCCGTCGCGCAGTGTCGTGTCGTAAAACCGCACGCCACTGCTGCTCATGGGAAACGGTCGCTGCACCCCCGCGCGGCGATTCAGGTCACTGATCCACAAGCCGTTCTGGGGAGTCTCGGTCATCGCGGGCTTCCTGTTCCGGCCGCGACGGAACTTCCGCCGTGGATTTCGCGGTAGGAAACCACCGGATTCTTCAGTACGCCGATCTTTTCGATTTCGCACTCGACTACGTCCCCTACCTTGAGATACAGCGATTTAGGGTCGTCGCTGAACGCAGCCACGCCGGACACCGTTCCCGTGGAGAGCACGTCGCCGGCGGAGTAACCCATCGAAGAGTAGTGCGCGATGATCTCCGGGATGGTCACCGACATCTTGCTGGAGTGGGACTGCTGGCGCAGCTTGCCGTTCACCCGCAGTTCCATCGCCAGATTATTCGGGTTGGGGATCTCGTCGGCGGTGACGATGTGCGGGCCCAGGGGACAGAAGGTATCGATGCCCTTGCAGAAGCTGAACACACCTGATTTCATCTCCTGACGCTGAATATCGCGAGCGGTGATGTCGTTAAAGATCACGTATCCGCCGATATAGTCGCGCGCGGAGGCGGCCTCGAAATGTTTTCCGGACTTTTTCATGACCACCGCGAGTTCCAACTCATAGTCGAGCTCCTGCGTCAGGTGCTCGGGGTACACGATGGCTTCACCGGGACCTATAATCGCGTCGATATTCTGGAAAAAGACGATCCAGGGTAACACCGGGTGGGAGAATCCGGATTTCTGCGCCTCTTCGTGATGCTCCCGAAAATTACCCGCGGTGTGGAAGAATTTCTTCGGGATGATCGGAGCCTTGATGGATATGGCGCCTGGTTTAAAGAAAATCGGTTCTTTTGAAGCACCCTTGGTGTCGGGGCCTTCCTTGCAGGCGTATTCGAAAGCTTGCCTGGCGGCATCGAGACCTCGATCGCCATTTTCGAACAGGCCGCGCATGTTCCCAGGCACGCGCGCGTCGGCCAGGCCATAAAAAGCGCCTTCTCGTTCGACATTGCGTAAATAGAGCGCGTAGGCCGCATTCAGGTCCACGATGCTGCCATCCGGCGTGATGGCGCCAATCCTGTTTTCGCGCTCTTGGGAGTGGAACGAAACCAATTTCATCGAGTAATCCTTAGTTAAGGCGTGAGTTAAGGCGTGGCGAAATGTTATCAAAAAAATGGGTAAGGAGTTTGCCGCAATCGCGCAGCGCCGCTGCTCGACGTGTCGCAGGCAACTCCCTGATTCCTGTATGCCAGAATCCATTTTGCAATGGCCATTGAGTGGAGTAACCTGCTGGCGCCTTCGAGCCCATGAACACCAGCGACGCACCCATTTATCCTGACTTGGCTGGAAAAGTGGTGTTCATTACCGGCGGCGGAAGCGGCATTGGAGCGGCCATTACCTTCGCATTGGCGATGCAGCAAGCGCGCGTCGCGTTTGTGGATATTTCAGAGGAATCCAGCCGGCAACTGCACGAAACGATCGCCAGGGCCAACGGAATCTTGCCGCTGTTCTTGCCGTGCGATATTCGCGACACGGGTGCACTGAAAAAGGCCATCGAATCGGCGCAACAGCGACTAGGTGACATCTCGGTGTTGGTCAACAATGCCGGAAACGATGACCGTCACGGTTTCGAAGAGGTGACCCCCGAATATTGGGACGCACGTATCGCGGTGAACCTGAAACCCATGTTCTTTGCCGCCCAGGCGGTGGCACCGCAAATGAAGCGATTGGGAGGCGGCTCGATCATCAATTTGGGATCGGTGATTTGGCGGATCAAACAGACCGGCCTTCCTGTGTACAACACTTGTAAGGCCGCCATCACCGGTTTGACACGCGTGCTCGCCCGCGAGCTGGGCCCTGCTGGCATCCGCGTGAACACGCTTTCTCCTGGCGCGACCTGGACGGAACGCCAGATCAAATTGTGGTATACGCCGGAGCTGGCTAAAGAGCTGCTGGGGCTGCAATGCCTGAAAGAGAAGATTCTGCCGGAGGACCTCGCCAACATGGCCGTGTTCCTGGCTTCCGAGGCATCTTCCAAATGCACGGCTCAAGATTTCATTGTGGATGCGGGTTTAAGCTAAGCACGGGTTAAGGTAAGCGAGGAACAACACGGGCATGAAAACGATTCAGGGACCGGCAATTTTCTTGGCGCAGTTCGCGGCAGATTCGGCGCCATTCAATACCTTCGACGGGATGGCGGGCTGGGCGGCAAGACTCGGCTTCAAAGGTGTGCAGATCCCGTCATGGGACCCGCGATTGTTTGACCTGAAGTTGGCGGCGGAGAGCAAGGCCTACTGTGATGACATCCGGGGTGTCGCGTCTAAGCATGGCCTGGCGGTTACGGAACTTTCCACGCACCTGCAAGGGCAGTTGGTGGCCGTACATCCGGCTTACGATCTCGCGTTTGACGGATTCGCGCCCGCCTCGGTGCGAGGGAATTCCCGGGCAAGGCAGGCGTGGGCCGTCGAGCAGTTGCAAAATGCCGCCAAGGCCTCCGCTAATCTCAATCTGAAGGCGCACGCCACCTTTTCCGGTGCGCTGGCTTGGCCTTACCTGTATCCGTGGCCGCAGCGGCCTGCCGGCTTGATCGAAACGGCGTTCGGGGAATTGGCGACGCGCTGGCGGCCCATACTCGACGCTTTTGACCGCGTCGGTGTCGACCTCTGTTTCGAAATCCACCCTGGCGAAGATCTGCACGATGGCGCGACCTTCGAAATGTTTCTGGAGCGCGTGGGGAATCATCCGCGCTGCAATATCCTCTTCGATCCCAGCCATTTCGTCCTGCAACAACTGGACTATCTCCAGTATCTCGACCTGTACCACTCCAGAATCAAAATGTTCCACGTAAAGGACGCGGAGTTCCGTCCGAGTGGACGCCAGGGCGTCTATGGCGGCTTCCAGAGCTGGATAAATCGGGCAGGAAGGTTTCGGTCGTTGGGTGACGGCCAGGTGGATTTTGCGGCCATCTTTTCGAAGCTCACGCAATACGACTTTTCCGGCTGGGCCGTCCTGGAATGGGAATGTTGTATCAAGAGCGCCGAACAAGGAGCCGCGGAAGGCGCGCCGTTTATTCAACGGCACATTATTGAGGCGGCGAAGACGACCTTCGACGATTTTGCCAGCTCGGGCACGGACCAGAAGGCGAATCGCCGAATGCTTGGACTGGAGTAAGAGGGGCTCATGGCGATAACGGGAAGCACGGCAGGCACGGCAAACCGGCGGCTTAGATTAGGAATGGTAGGCGGAGGGCCGGGCGCATTCATCGGAGCGGTGCACCGCATTGCCGCGCGAATGGATGACCGCTTTGAGTTGGTGGCGGCGGCGCTTTCTTCCAATCCAGAAAAAAGCAAGGCGGGCGCGCAGGAACTCCACATCGCACCAGACCGCGCCTATAGCAGTTTTCAGGAAATGGCGAGGCAAGAGGCGAGCCGGACGGAGCGCATCGATGCGGTCTCCATCGTGACGCCGAACCATGTGCATTTCCCCGCGGTAAAGGCATTCCTGGAGGCCGGGATCCATGTCATTTGCGATAAGCCACTTACGACCACCGTAGAAGATGCCGAGACGTTAGTCCGAATGGTAAAAAAGACGGGGCTGATTTTTGGGCTGACGCACAACTACACCGGGTACCCCATGGTGCGTCAGGCTCGGGAGATGGTCGCGGCTGGGGAGTTGGGAAAACCCCGGCTCGTGCAAGTCGAGTACGTCCAGGATTGGCTAACGACCGCAGTCGAGTCCACCGGCCAGAAACAAGCGGTGTGGAGGACGGATCCGGCGCAGAGCGGGCCGGCCGGGTCCCTCGGTGATATCGGAACCCACGCTTACAATCTGGCGTGCTTCGTGTCGCAGCTCGCCTGCGAGCAGGTAGCAGCGGATGTGTCCACCTTCGTGCCGGGGCGTCGTCTGGATGACAATGCGCAGATGCTCATGCGCTATGAAGGGGGAACGCGCGGCATGTTGTGGGCTAGCCAGGTGGCCGCCGGAAACGAGAATAACCTCAGGCTCAGGATCTATGGCGAGAAGGCGGGTCTCGAGTTCCACCAGGAAGAGCCGAATTATCTGAGGCTTACGCCGTATGGGAAGGCACCGGTGATCGTCAGTCGGGGAGGGCCGGCAACATCGGCTTCCGCCAAGCATGCCACCCGAATTCCGTCAGGACATCCCGAAGGCTATCTGGAAGCTTTTGCCCAGCTCTACACCGATATTGCCGACCAGATTGAAGCGAGAAATGCTGGACGGCCCGCAGCGCCGCAGTCCTTGTTGGTGCCGACGGTCCAGGATGGTTTGGCGGGAGTTCAGTTCATCGCCGGCGTGCTGGAGTCGTCCAAGCGGAACTCGGC
Organism: uncultured Acidobacteriota bacterium; assembly: GCA_963819745.1. GTDB lineage: Bacteria > Acidobacteriota > Terriglobia > Acidiferrales > UBA7541 > Acidiferrum. The sequence goes on from CAWFXG010000021.1 coordinate 139,199, forward strand.
GTGGGTCGATCTGCCAAATCCTCGATAGCTCGTGCCTCTGCCCTAAGCAAAATAAGCCGGCTCGAAATAAATCATTCAGAAATAAGCAGTTGGGAGAGGGAGGACAGGTGCCTGTGTTCGGTGTGAGGAGCAGGCACCCGCCCGTTAGCGAGGGTCGGTCTCGCTATGAACGCTTGTGATTGGAGGTAGGCTAGGGCACCCATTGGCTGAGGACAATAAGGTGAGTCCTGTAGGAACGCCGGGAATATCGTGCACGAATGGCACAAATCTCGTTCGCGTTAGCTTGCCGGGAGGACGATGGGAGTGCGCAGTTCGCGGACCGGAGAAGGGCGGCTCGCGGAGCGCTCCAAGCTCTCTTGCAAGTTCATCAAAGTCAGGAAAGTAGTCAAGATCCGCTTCTTGTATTCATCGGACAGGCGCACGCGCCCCATGGCCACTTGCGTAAGCTTCATGGCGGTGGTCTTGATGTAGGCGCTGATTTCCAATTGCCGGGCCGGAGCCGTGCCTACGGCAGTCTCCCGGCGGAGGTCCGCGCAATCATGTTCCACACTCAGTATAAAGTGCTGAACGCACAGGGCTTCCACCTCCAACTCCTGAGGTACGGAGGCCTGGCACCAGCATAGACGAGAGTGCATGGCGAGCGGGTCGGACATAAACTTCCTCTGGGACAAACCACAGCAAAGTCAGTACCAAAGTCCCAATCCAGGACTGCAGGCCGGACCCAGTCTGACGGCGCGAATGTTGCGATTTCCAAGGAGGATTCCGAGGCCAAAGAAAGGGAAGGCGGAAGTTAGTGATCGCTGTAAGTTTATGAATATATTATGTTTAACTACGATGTCTGGCGAAGGCGCACAAAGTGAACTCCGCGTTTCCCCGGTTTTTCGGGGTGCGGCTGCCGGTTTGATCGGAGCGGTAAGAAACCGCGGGTCGCTGAGCGCACAGGAATTCCACACCGAAAAGGTCCAAAATGTGAAAATTAGTTCCGCAATGCTCGGTGGAAATCTCGAGACCGGATATCCGTCAGGCCTAGGACTTCCACATGCGAAAACCGCCCACGAAGGCGTTTTCATTGGCTCCCAGACGCGCTCCGGCCGGCAACTCCTTCAACTTCTTGGCGTTGCCGCCGCCGAGAACCACGTAATCGGCTTCGAGAGCGACTTTGAGTTGGTGGGTGATCTTGGCCACATGATGACGCCACTTCTTCTTGCCCAAGGTCTCCAATCCCCGCAGGCCGACGTAGTCTTCGTAGGTTTTCCCGTGGCGATAAAGAAGATGGGCCAGCTCCATCGGTTCCAAAACTCCGTCGACAATGAAGGCTGAACCTAGTCCGGTTCCGAGTCCGAGGAAGAGCATCCGGCCCCCGTTGTAGCTTCCCAGGGCCTGCATGGCCGCGTCATTCATCAGTCTCACGGGGCAACCGAACGCTTTTTGAAAGTTGAAGGCCATCCAACCTCCACCGAGGTTATGAGGCTCGCGGAGTGGATGCCCGTTAATGATGGGGCCGGGATAGCCGAGTGAGACGCAGTCGTACTTCCAGCCCTTGGTGGCGTTTTTGACGACAGTGACCATTTTGGCGGCGGTGAGAGTGGGACCAGACGGGATTTTTATGGGTTCCTTTTGACCGGACATAAGAATTTTGACGTTGGTGCCCCCGACATCGATGACCAGAACTTGTGGAGTCTTTGCGGCCCGCTCGGTCTTCATGTGGCTCCTCCGGAAGATGAAATGTCACCGAACCGTGTCTATAGGCGAAACGGCCAGATACGTCAAGCCGATGGGCGACAGTGTAACCTCAAAACAGGCTGAGTTGATAAGGATCGAGGTTGGAGATGGCCGATCGGCAAGGGGCGGCGATAACCACTGGGCTGGCCCCCGGGGCGTTGCTCATAAGTGCGGAGTCTAAAGGGAGTTAAAGTTCTTTAGATTGATACACTTATGCAAGTGCGCATTCTAAAGGAGTTAGCCAGGAAAATGATAGGGTCGCGATACCTAGGCGGTAAATTACCTGATAGTAATTATACGACGGCCGACGCCCGCGAGTCAAGAGGCAATTGGGCTAATCGGGTGGGTACTCCATGAGCGCAGACATCGTATTTCAGTGGGCTATAAATTTATTTCCTACGTAAATAACGCGCAAACCAGAAAAGTAAACGCTAGTACCGTATTCTTAGGGTTGGAGGGTCCCGATGGGCCAGGGGGAGTTTGATTCATGAGTCAAGCATCCAGCAGAACCGGGACTCCGGAGCGGGAGCGATGGAACAAGGTCGAAGAACTATGCGACCGGTACCTGGGCGGGCACCCGTCCGAAGCTGCACTTCAAGTGCTCAGGAACGTGGAACAACAACGGCCGGAAGTTCGCGATTTTGTAGAGCGGGCGTTTCGGCTGATGGCGATCTCGAAGTCTGACCCACACGATTTTTCAGCCTTCGTGGCACGCTTTTTCACAGTGATAGCGCCGGGCATCTTGCCTGGCGCGTGGGGAGGAATGGTGCCACCTTTCACGCTGGCGGGGCGGCACAGGAAAATCGACGCCTATTTGCGCTCGAATCCATGGGCGGACTTCGAGCCGGGGACGGTCTTTTTGGATGTGGGATGCGGGTTTCCTCCGCAGACTTCCATGGAGGCGGCCGAGGCCTTTCCGGAATGGCGAATCGTGGGCGCCGATCCGACTTTTGAAGAATATCTCCTGTACGACGAACGCGAGAACTATGCATGCATCGACCGGACGGGAAGGTTGCGGTATTTTCAAGCCAGTCGCCCGGAAGAGTTTCTCCGCCTGTACTCGGATCGAGAGGGTACAATCCAGCGGTTTTCGCAGGCGTTCGCGCAACTGCTCCCCGGTCTTGCCACCGATGACGGAACCCTATCCACCGTGGAAGAGGGCGGCAGGCGTCTGATCCGCCACCCAATGAGTGCTTACGAGCGATCCAACCTCAGGTTCGTTCAGGGGGGATTTGGATGCAGCGACTTGCCGGAAGCGGGAGTGGTGCGCAGTTTCAACGTGCTCATTTACTACGATGCGGATTTTCGACAGAAGGCGGAAGAATGGGTGTCGAAGGTCCTGCGTCCGGGAGGGCTGTTCGTATGCGGCCGGGATGACTCGGAATCGCTAAATGCTCATTATTCGGTATACCGCAGCGAGGGCGGCCGGCTGGTTGAGAAGGAATTTGCGTTCGGCATAGACACAGTCCGTCATTCCGTGTGGTTTGCCCTCCACGATGGCGAGCGGGAGACCTGGCGGCTTGCGGAACTGTTGGGAATCCTGCGGTCGGATCGGGAGTTTCTGCGCGACTACGATGCCAGGTTGGACGCGCTCCTGGCGGAAAATAAGATGGCGGTTCGGGACGAGAACGGGTTTCTCGCCGAGCCACCCGACCCCATCGACGCGGCGCGGGCGCTTCCTGTTTACCACGAGATGGCGCGTGCGATCGAGAGAGAGTTCGCCGACCGGGCGGTATCCGTGCTGCAGCGAGCGGGCCTGCATGCCTGGCGAAATCCGGTGGGACACGTGGCCGTCGGCGCCAAGCAAGCGTAGTGATTCCAGATGCCGACGAGGCGGGTATGTCTCCCGACCAAATCCACAATTCTGTTCAGCCGCATGAGAAATGTGGGCTAGCATGGCGCATGCACAAAGCCTGGACCTGGCCTGTTGTGGCGTGCGGATTGTTTTTGGCGTGTGCGGTTTTTCCGGGTAGAGAGGCGAGGGCGGCGGGTAAAGACGGAACAGCTTCCGTCAAGACAGCGGCGGACCGGCAGTCTGAACTGGATCTGGAGATCAGCGGTGAACTGACTGGTTTCCCCGCAGGTAGCGTGCGCTACATTTCGCGCGAAGAATTATTAAAGCTGCCGCAAGTGAGTAATGCGGTTGATGATGATGCGAATTTTGCGGGCAGGGTGGAAATCAGCGGGGTTTTGCTGAGGGAATTGATGAAAGCGCTTGGCGTGGCGCCAGCGGGAAAGATAGTCGTAGCGATCTGTGTCGACCAATACCACGCGCACTATCCGGAAGAATATGTGCAAGCGCACCAGCCGGTGCTGGCGCTGAAGATCAACGGGTTGCCGCCTGCGAGCTGGCCGACGAATGCGGAAGTTCACGGCGCAGCGATGGGGCCGTTCCTGATTTCGCATGCGAAGTTCACGCCGCGTTTCAAGATACTCGCGCACGAAGATGAGCCGCAGATTCCGTGGGGAGTGGTGCGGCTGGAATTTCGCAAGGAAGCAGCGGTGCTAGCGGCGATTGCGCCGCGCGGAACGGACGCGGACAACGCAGGTGTGAAAAACGGCTACGTGATCGCGCAGCAGAATTGTTTTCGGTGCCACGACAGCAACGGAGAAGGCGGAAAGAAATCGGGACGGCCGTGGCCGGTATTGGCGGCGTGGGCGGAGGCTTCACCGGCACGATTTGCGGCGTATGTGCGGAATCCGCAAGAAGTAAATGCGAAATCGCAGATGGCGCCGAGCCCGCAGTATGACGACGCGACGATGCGGGCGCTGATCGAGTATTTCAAGACTTTCTTGCCAGAGGGCAAGCGATGACGCAGCGGGTTGCGAAATTCGCGCTGGTGGGTGCGCTGGCGTTCTACTACACGCTGGTGGTGCTGAATAACATCACTGATTACGATTCGAATTACCAGTTTGTGCGGCACGTGTTGATGATGGATTCGACGTTTCCGGAAAATCACCTGATGTGGCGGGCCATAAATTCGCCGGCCATACACACAATATTTTATGCGGCGACCATCCTGTGGGAATGCGCGACGATGGCGCTGCTCTGGATGGGGGCGGCGCAGATGGGCCGGCGGCTGCAGGGAAGGGCGGCGGAGTTTGAGGTGGCGAAGAAATGGGCCATCGCGGGGCTGACCTTGAGCGCCACGATGTGGCTGGCCGCATTTTTGAGCGTGGGCGGCGAATGGTTTGCGATGTGGCAATCGAAGACCTGGAACGGGCAGGACGCAGCGTTCCGAATGTTTTGCGTGGCGGGGATTGTGCTGCTGTTCCTTGGGCTGCGCGACGAAGAGGTGCGTCCGTAACCGGCTGTCGTGAAATCCGGCCTAGTCCGAAGGCTTCCCGCGATTTGCGGCGGGCCGGCGAAGCACCTTCGTCGTCGGGCCTAGAGGCGAGCCTTTCGCAAAATCTCATCGAGGATCATAGATGGAGGTTAACTCCCGATCAACGGTAACCGGAAAGGCGGCATGGGGATTCGCCACGATTCGCACGCCGCGCTTGGGAGCCTGGGAACAAAGGGGTGCCGCGGCTATTGGATTTTTTAGAGGTTGCGTGGTTAGCGGAGTGCGAGGTGCGTTAGAGTGGTCGGGATGGGAAGCCCCTTTATCCCGGCGAATATTGACGAATACCTGCGTAAGCGCCTGATGCCGGTAGAAGGGGCAATTCCTCAATTGCCGGGAATCGAGATGTACGGCAATTCGATACCCGCCGGAGCGGTGGGCGGGGACCTGTTTGAATACATCAATTTTCAGCAGCGGTACGACATTGACGGCCGCATCCAGCTCGCGCTGAAGCGCTCGAAGGAGTATCTGGAGAGGCTGGGGGCCAGTGCATCGCCCCGGAATTCCGTTGACGACCATGTCAAATGGATGAGATCTCGCGCGGACTTCAGCGCGGACAAGGAAGCGGCGTACCGGGAAGCGCGAAGCTCGGAGCAAGTGCGTGTCGCTGAAGACTTGCGCGAATTACGCAGCACCGCCGGAGTCCTGCTGGTGGACGCCGAAGGGCACGGGATCATAGCCGCCAAAATCGCCTCGACGGTGCATGACACGTTTCAGGCGCTGATGCTATCGGAGCTCGATCACCGCGGGAAGACCAGCCCGGAATTGTTCGAGAGGATGAACTTACGGTTGGCGCAATCCTCCACGGCGCGCAACGCGCTCGGGCGGAGCTTGACGGATGGAGTACAGGAGATCGCCACGATGCTGTATGGCGAAATCCGGCCATCCGGAAATTTTCGATTTGTGAATTTTGGGCATCCACCGCCACTGGTTTACTCCGCGGAATTTGGCAAGTTCGTGGAATTAGACAAGAGCCGGATGGTGCAGTTTCTCCCGCTGGGCTTGCAAATCCCCGAAGATCATCCCGACCGTAACCGCTATCTCTCTTTGGACTACCGGAAGCGACGGGTGAAATCTTCGGACGTGGCCGAGCTTACGCTCATGAATACCGGGGACATCTTCTTTCTGTATACCGATGGCGTCTATAGCGGCGCCGATAGAGAGGAACGCAGGCAGCTGGAAGAAGTAATGCATCAGCACTATCGGCTGTCGGCGAAGGAAATCTGCAATTCCTTACTCGATTACGCGGTAAAAAAGGACGATGAGTTTCGCCAGAGTGGCGAGGAAGACCGCATTGACGACAAGACCGTGGTCATCATCAAGCGCCACTAGCAGAGGGCTGCAGGAGGGCGGGCGTGATCGGTAGCGACGTGGCTAAGCTGAGGATAGAGAAGTCAAAATCCTGACCCGAAAGCCGCGGGATGCGGCACGTCGGTAAGGATGATCCACGCGGCAACCTGAATAATCGGCCCTCAGACCCGGTCAAGACTCACCTGGCAACCCAGCGACCCACTTCGGGTAGCGCGACTAACCCCGAGTGATCAATGGCAGATTAACGAAGTGCCGCTGTCTCGATTCGCCGGGGCATTTGCTCGATGATAGACTGTCGGCAATTGAGGGCTTGATGGTGGGGAAACGATTCAGGATATCCCGGTGATTCGTTTTGCGACCTTTGAGGTCGATCTCGGTTCAGGTGAGCTACGCAGGCAAGGTCGCCGCGTCAAGCTACAGGAGCAGCCGTTTCGCGTTTTAGCGATGCTGCTGGAGCATCCCGGCGAGGTGGTCACACGCGAGCAACTGCACGCTCAGCTCTGGACTTCCGATACCTTCGTGGACTTCGATAATGGGCTCAACGCTTCCATCAACAAATTGCGGGAGGCGCTCGGCGATTCCGCGGAAAATCCTCGCTTCGTCGAGACTCTTCCCCGCCGCGGTTACCGTTTTATCGCACCTGTTGAAGGTGCCGTGTCGACTCCTCCTGTGCCCGAACAAGCCGCGAGTCCAAACTCAGGGAACTCGGCTAACTCGCCCCGCCATTCTCATCTCGGTAGTTCTAGTAGTGGTTGCCGGCGGAATCGCGGTATATAAGTTAAAGCGTAGTCCAGTGATGCCGGTGCAAAGGGCACTCACTCGACTCACCTTCGACGAAGGGCTTCAGACCGGTGCCACCTGGTCGCCGGACGGTCGTTTCATCGCCTACAGCTCGGATCGTGGCGGCAAATTTGACATCTGGGTGCAGCAAATCAGTAGCGGCGATCCCGGTCCAAATTACAAAAGGGCCGGGACAGAATTGGCAACCAGAGTGGTCGCCCGACGGAAAATACATTGCCTATCGTTCGGAAGAAGGTGAAGGCGGTCTGTTTATCATTCCTGCGTTGGGAGGAGTGGTCTGCGAACGTAAAGTCGCGTCGTTCGGCTTTCACCCGCATTGGTCTCCCGATGGAACTCAAATCTTGTTCGACGCAGAGTTTAGCCCGTTGTTCCGCAACCACCGGTTTTATGTCACCGGGCTCGACGGCGCTACCACCCCGCGAGAGTTCTGGCGGATTTTTTGTCAAAGCACGACATCACCCCCGAAGTTGCAGTCTGGCAGCCTGACGGTAAGCAATTTTCCGTTTGGGGAGCAGGGCCTGAGGAAATCACCGTCAATTGCTCGTGCCTGCCGGATTCGTGGAAAATTCCATTCAACGAAGGCGCCGAGCAGAGGTTGGAGATCGGTCCAGCGATTCGGCAGGAGCTCGGCAGGATTGCTACGGATGGAAGCGGCGAGAATTTTCAATTGGAAGTTCCAATTTCGCATGGGCGCCTTCCGGTAACGCCGTCTACTACGATCAGACCTTCCGTGGCGCACGAAACATTTGGAGGATGAGCATTGATCCGAGTGGCGTTCCGGGCTACCAGCTATCGAACGAATGACGGCAGGCCCAGGTCCCGACGCTGGCGCGGCGGTCTCGCCAGATGGCAAGCGGCTGGCCTTTACGTCGCAGTCGGAGCAGATCCGAAGCTTGCTGTTCAATTTCGACGCGAATGCTGGCCGCATTAGTGGTGTCGGCCAGACCATAACCTCAGCCGGAATGACTTCGTTCGAGGAGAACTCTCTCCCGCGACGGCAAGAAACTCGCTTTTGCTGCTGTTCGGGCGGGCAAGTGGGAAATGAGAGAAAAATCGCTTGTGGATGGCCGAGAGGCGCCCGTCGTCTATGACGACGACCGTCGGATCTATCCGCACTGGTCTCCCGACGGGACTCATTTGGTTTATACGCGAATTAACTCTCGTTCGGGTCAAAGCCAAATCATGCAGTGGTCCGATCAAGATCGCACCGAACGACCAGTGGCCACGTTCGCCGGCACAGATGTGCCACTGGTGTTCGACTGGTCATCTGACGGACGCAGTTTGCTTGTGGGAATAACTGGCGTAGCCAGCAAGCGTGAGGAAATTTGGACGATGCCCGTTGCGGACTCGGTGGACTCTGAAACCGGCTCAAAAAAGACGATTGCCAGTTCCGATTACGATATTTTTCAGTCTCAGTTCTCACCTGATCAGCACTGGATTATATTTGAGGCTGCGCGAGGCATTTCCACGGGCGCGGAATCGACTGTTTTTGTGAAATCCACCTCCGGCGGACCCGTGGGTTCAAATTACGGACAGCAAACAGTGGGACGACAAACCTCGTTGGTCACCGGATGGAAAGACGATCTATTTTCTTTCCCGTCGCGGCGGATTTTTCAATGTATGGGGAACACGGTTTGACTCTAATCACGGAAAGCCAGAGGGAAAGCCGTTCCAAGTGTCTCGATTCGAACACCCTGGCCAGATGATTCCCCTGAATATAGCGCCCGTCGCCCTCACTCTCACGCAAGATCGACTGGTGGTTACCGTGGCGCAAGTCTCCGGAAATATCTGGATGCTCGATAACGTAGATCGCTAGATGAAGAATCTCAGGTCCGTCCGGGTCCCCTCGGTTAGCGTAGTCGTGATGGGGCTGTGGCTACGCATTTCAAATGGGGATTGAAAATATCCGGTTTCGGTAATTACTTACTTGGAGCCAGGACCAAGGGCTCTCGTGCTGCCGCAGTCCGACCTAACGAAGCTCGCGCTGAATGTCTTATTGATGACCGAATTCACGGGCTTGCCTTTAATAGAACCGGATAACTTTGCCTGACTGCTGCCGCTGAAATGTTCTGAATCGGAGAATTTAAAATCAACGTGTGCTTTGGAACTTAAGTCCCGCCTCGTACAAACAGTGTCAAACGAAATTCCATGGGCGGTCTGGAGTCTTGTTATTTATTTCACACTTTGCGCCTGGTGCGCCCTGGTTGGTTGCGGTTAGATAGTCCTTCAGGGTCGTCCCGGCAGAAAAGCAAACCTCATCTTCGATGGGCTCGTCTTTGTCCAGGCTTACGCGTGTAGCCCAAAGCCCGGGTTTGATAGGCAAGTCGGCAACCTGTCCAGTGATCCCCGGCAATGCCAGTAAAGACAGACCCGTACACAAAACAACGATCCTCGAGTATGTTTGAAGATTCACCTAGGCCTCCTAGTCCTTTCCGCGCGTGGATTCTATACCAGCGAGAGGCGCGTTGCAGGAAAACCCGGATTCCCCAGCGTAGCCTACGCCAAGTCCCGATCAACGAGGTAACCGAAGCAGGGATTTCCGACGGGGGCTGAAAGCGAATGAGCGGCCCGTGTGATATCCCAGGAAGTCGACAAATCTCGACGTGCGCCGCGCAATGGATGTGACTCCAAGAATCACTAAGTGATGCCTATTCGAGGCTGCGCGCTATACGGAAACCAAGTCCACGGCTTCTGTAGTTTTCCAGCGTGGCTCCAGGTCCCGGAGCATAGTTGCGAAAGGCGGATCGAATCATTTCCGGAGGATCACCCCAGTCGCTTGCGCGCTTCGCAACAGCGGAATCTGGCGACGTCAGAGCGATGCGATCGCGATTACTTCTTCAAAAACCCTTGCAGCTCGAGCCAGTCGGCGAACCGGTCGATCCAATGATCGGTCGGAAGGTCGTGCTTATGCATTCCGAAACCGTGGCCGCCCTTCGCATACATATGCAACTCGGCCGATTTGTGTGCGTCCGTCCATTTCTCGTACAGCGCGACGCTGTCGGGCGCCAGACCGAGCTGATCATCGGTGGCGGCCCCAATGAACATCGGCGGCGCGTCAGCGGGAACGGGAAAGTCCTTCAGCCGGCCTGCCGCGCCATAAATGGACGCAACGAACGCTGGTCGTCCTTCGGGTGCGTAACGGAAGGCAACTCCGGCCGCAACGGTTCCTCCCGCGGAGAAACCGATAATTCCAACGCGGTCAGGCGAAATCCCCCATTGCGACGCGTGCTGGCGGACATAGGTAACCGCAGCCAAGCCGTCGGCAATCGCGAGAGGTATGACGGTCCCCACAGTCTGTTGAAACTTGGGCCGGTCGGCATAGAGCGTGGCAAATTCCTGGGTGGCGTCGTCGCCGGTGTGCGCCACGCGGTACTTAAGCACAAAGGACGTGACGCCCCGCTCCGCCAGGTACTTGGCGACATCATTTCCTTCGCTGTCGATCGACAGAGCCATGAATCCGCCACCTGGGCAGATCACGATTGCCGATCCGTTTTTGGAGTCGGCCGAGGGCTTGAACAGCGTGAGACTCGGCTTGGTCACGTTGCTGACGACTTCGGTGTTCCAGACCTTCGAAAAATATTCTTTCTCCGGATAGTTCTCGGGCGTCGAACCCGGCGGCGTGCCTTGATAGAGAGGAATAACCTCCTGGCCAACCGCCGAAGTCGCTAGAAATAGAAAAACGAGAAGCGTTCGAAGCAGCAATGTCTTCCTAGTTCTCATGGCCGCCCAGTCTAACAAAGACTCGCCCGATCGCTATAGACTTGCGTACAAGTTCGCAACTTCCCCCGACCGAGCTTCTGAAGATCCATTTCGCGAGCGGACCGAGATCGAAGCGTTAGTCTTTTGGGTGTTCTTTGCGAGAGTCGACTAGTTGGTGGTGCAGCCCGCATGCGAGGAGGATCGATGAGCGTTTACGCGATTGCGTAATTGTGGATTCACGATCCCGAGACATATGGGCGATACGTGGCGCGGTTTATGGATGTCTTCAGAAAATACAAAGGGCGGGTGCTGGTGGCGGACGAAAATCCGGTGGTCATCGAAGGAACATGGGAAGGAGACAAGGTGGTCGTGGTTTCGTTTCCGGATGAGGCGTCGTTTCTTGATTGGGCCGAGTCGCCGGATTATCTGGAGATTGCGAAGGACCGAAAGGCCGGAGCGAAGGCGGTGATCGTTTTGGTGAAAGGAATCGCGGGCCAAGGTGAGGCATCCACTCCTACCCGGGTCGTAAGGGATTGATTCTGGGTGTTCGAAATTTGGAGAATGTGCATACCTGAGAAAATGTGCCTCGTGGAGTATCCGACTAACCGGGTTGAGACTCAGTTAGCCGTTGAGCAGGGAGGTTGGTAGTGCGTGTGGGCACGAGGCCTCACACAATCGGAGCGCCGGCGGCGTCTCGACGCAGTCCGATATTTTTCCCGTAGAGCAGCACGATGACGAGGACGATGACGGACTCGCTGGCGAATGAGGCCCAGTTAAAGCGCGACATGCTTTGCTTGAGAAGAGCATCGTTCCAGCCGATTCCGGCGGTATTGTTGGAAAGAGAGTGGAGCATAACACCCATCCAGACGCTGCCGCCGACGCGATAGAAAAAGAAGGCGATAATCACACTCAGAGTGATGCATCCGAGAATGAAGGGCAACATGATGCCGAGCAGGTAGCCGGAAGAAGAAGCAAAGTTTAGCGCGAGATCGCGCGGAACATGCCAGAGACCCCAAATCAGGCCTACAAGAAGGTTGACCTTCAGCGGACTGTTGGAGAGGCGTTGCAGATAAGGGAGCGCGAAGCCGCGCCAGCCGCCTTCTTCGAGGAGTCCACCTTGATCAAAAAAAGTGCCGCCGAGCAGAATCAGTGCAAACGATGGGGTAAGGTAATGCTGCCAGGGGACGAGCGGGATTCCGATTACGAGCGGAATGCACAAGTTGCAGAGGAGCATTACAGCGAAGGCGATTGCGTACCACAGCAGCGTGTGAGCCGCGCCAAGCCCCTGACTGAAGCGAAGGCGGCGGACATAGTCGCGCAAGCCTCCGTTGGCGCGCGTCACGCCGACAACAAATAAGGCGGCGATAGCCGGAGCGGCGACGTAGATGTTGCCGGACCAGAAGATCGGCTCGGCCAGCGAAAGACGGAGCCACAAATAAAGTGAGGAACCGGGAAGATTGGCGAGACCGAGAGCGCTGCTCAGCCGTTCAAATTCGGCGAAGTAGTCGAACGGTGCACCGTGAACCCAAGACCAGAATTGCGGAGTGAGCAGCAGGGAGCCGACGAGAAGGATGGGGATGCCAAAGGTGAGTGTCAGGAACATAGCGAAAGGATGACGGCCGATAAAACCGCCTCGCGTTCCATTCGGACCGATGGTGGTAGTGGCCGGCGTAGTCATCTGTGTCATCCGTCAAGGCTGCATACTCATGGCAGGGACCGTGGCCGAGATTCTAACTAAGATTGATGTCGACGTGTTCTTAAAACTGCGAGTGTCGAGGGTGTGCGACCGCGCACAGTTGCCTTGTGCAAGCAGAGGAAATCGGTGTACATTCGTTGCGATTTATGAAGTAAGCAGGATATTCGGGATTAAAACGGTTTAGTGAAGGGAAATTCGCGATTTTGTGGAGCGCGGCTCCAAGGAAGATCACTATTTATGGCACTACGGACCCTGCAGGGAATCTGTCTAGCGATAGTGCTGCAAGGCGCATCGGCCGCGAGCCTTCTGGCGCAGGCGCCGCCGCCAACGTTCAGCAAAGACGTAGCGCCGATTCTGCAAAAAAACTGCCAGAGTTGCCATCGCCCCGGGGAAGGGGGTCCGTTTCCGCTATTGACGTACAGCGATGCGAAGCTGATGTCGACGAGCATCAAGCGGGTGGTCAGTCAAAAAATCATGCCGCCGTGGTTTGCCGATCCGAAATTCGGGCATTTTTCGAATGACCGGTCGATGTCCGCGGCGGAGATTGCGACATTGGTGGCGTGGGTGAATGGCGGAGCGCCGGAAGGCGATCCGAAAGACTTGCCCCGGCCCATCAACTGGCTGGAAGGGTGGGGCATTCCGAAGCCGGACGTGATATTCCAGTTGCCGAAACCGTTCCAAATTCCGGCGTCGGGTACGATCGACTACCAGTACGTGATCATCCCCACGGGGTTCACCGAAGACAAATGGGTACAAATGGCGGAGGCCCGGCCGACGAACCGGCCGATGGTGCATCACATTATTGCGTACATACGGGAGCCGGGATCGAGCTACTTCAAGGATCAGAAAATTGGAGAATTTTTTGTGGCGCCTCCGGCCAAGACCGACGAGAAGGCAGATACCAGCGCGCTGCCCAGCGATTTCCTGATCGGATACGCGCCAGGACAGCCGGTGGAGATATTGCCGCCGGGAGAAGCGAAATTGGTGAAGGCGGGATCGGACCTGGTGCTGGAAGTTCACTACATGGCGATGGGCGTGGCGACCACCGATCAAACGCGTGTGGGCCTGATATTTGCCAAGACGCCCCCGAAAGAGCGGGTGCTGACGCTTTCGGCGAGCAACGGGACCTTCAAGATTCCGCCGGGTGATCCGGATTATCGCGTGGACGCCACGTTTGAAGTGGCGACGGATGTGACTTTGGCTTCGATTCACCCGCACATGCACACGCGCGGGAAAGATTTCGAGTACCGCATCGTGTATCCGGATGGAAAAACCGAGACGATATTGCGAGTGCCGAAATACAACTGGCGCTGGCAGCTCTGGTATAACCTGGCCGAACCGTTGAATCTTCCGAAGGGTACGAAGATCGAGTGCACGGCGCATTTCGACAACTCCGCAGACAATCCGGAAAACCCGGATCCAACGAAGACGGTCATCTGGGGCCAGCAGAGCTGGGACGAGATGATGGTAGGATTTTTCAATCTGGTGTTTGACGCGAAGATGCCGGCGCGGGCACTGTTCCCGGAGAAGAAGGATCACGGGGACATCGCCAAGAACTGACACCACATTAGTGAAGTTGAGGCGCACGTTGCCAAACGGGGTTTAGGGCATTGACTCCGTCTGGAAGCTAACTGCAATCGAAGCTCACCTGCTCATCCCATCTTGACAAGGACGGAAGAAGTGGGGGAGAATCGCCATAGGCGAATAAAAAGCGAAAATACATTGTGAGCTATGACCGCGTCTCTCGCAACCTTGCGTTCTCAAGTGGAGTTCGACCTGCGTGGCCGTGTTCTTGCACCGTTTAACTATCGCGACCGGCATTCTTTTTCACTGGTTTCCACGGGAATACCGGAAATGGACGCGCTGGTGGGCGGTTGGCCGCGAGGAGCGCTGACGGAAATCTGCGGACCGGCGTGCTCGGGACGCACCAGCCTGTTACTGGCGGCACTGGCTTCCCGAACGAAAGAAGGGGAAAAGTGCGCGCTGGTGGATGCGCAGGACAGTTTCGACCCGCATACCGCCGAAACGGCGGGAGTGGTCTTGCAACAGTTACTGTGGGTGCGCTGCAAAAACATCGATCAAGCGCTGCGTGCCACGGATTTGCTGATTCAAAGCGGAGGATTTGGGTTGGTAGCTGTGGATCTGGCTGATGTCCTTCCGAGGACCGTTCGCCAAGTGCCATTGAACGCATGGTTCCGTTTTCGGCGCGCGGTGGAAGACAGCCCCACGGTGTTAATGCTGGTGGAACAAGAGTCCAACGCCAAAACCTGCGCTTCACTGGTGTTGCATGTGATTGCCCAGCCGGCGGAATGGTCGGAAAGCTGCCCGGTCAAAAACCTGATTCGCTATCCATTTACACGCCTGCTGAAAGGGTTCCAGGTGCAAAGTGAAATCAACCGTTCGCGGTTGCAGGCGATGCCCGGTCCTAATTCCGGCTATGGCGAGAACGCCAAAAATATTTCTGGGGGAACGGAAGCACAGCCAGGAATAGCTGTGCCACCAAAGGCAGGAGTAAATTTTCGAAACCAAGTTTTGTGGAAAGAAAAAACACTCAACCAACCAGCCAGGGAAAGATAAAGAGATCCAGCGGAAATCAGAATTGGTATGCCATTTGTTTGCATTTACGTCCCGAATTTTCGGTTGCAATCCGTGGTTCGTGTCGAGCCGGCACTTGGCGATAGCGCCATCGCACTGATTGATGAGCCTACGCTCCTGGGTAACGTGATGGCTGCGAATCCGGCTGCACTTCAGGCGGGAATTCAATTGGGTATGACCAAGTCCCAAGCCGCGGAGTTTTGCGGCGTACAAATCCGCCAGCGATCCGAAATACAAGAAAAAGCCGCCCATGCGGCGCTACTGGACGTGGCCTGGAGCATATCGCCTCGCGTGGAGGATAGCGCGGCGGATACGATTGTCGCGGACCTGGAAGGTCTCGGATCTTTGTGGGGATCGACAGAAAATATCGCGGAGCAAATCGCCAAACGCGTAACCCGTATCGGGTTAGCGCCACAGATTGCGGTGGCTTCCCAGATCGAAATGGCCATTCCTGCGGCGCGGGGTTTACCGGGGATTTCCGTATTACCGGAAAGGGAAGAAGTCCAGCGTCTGGCGGATTTACCGGTGCACGTGCTTTCGACCAACCAGGAGATTCTGGAAACATTCGAAAGCTGGGGTGTGAATACGCTGCGGGCCCTGGCGGCGCTGCCCATCCTGCAGCTTTCCACGAGGTTGGGGCAAGAAGGGGTACGACTACATCAGCTGGCCAGCGGGACGTATTTGCGAGCACTGGTTCTGGCGGAATCCTCTTCGAGGTTTGAAGAGGAAATGGAGCTGGAAGATTCCGTTGACGACCTGGAACCCTTATCTTTTTTGCTGGGACGCTTGCTGCACCAACTGTGCGCGCGATTGGAAACGCGGGCGCTGGCGGTACAGGCAATTTATGTTCAATTCGAGCTGGAGCCTTCGTTTGAAAAGGATTTTCAAACAGCCACGGGAGAGCTGCGGAAAAAAGTCGCGACAAAACAATATGTGAAAGTCATGACGCTGCCGGTGGCGATGCGGGATCCCCAAATGCTTTTGAAATTGCTGCGCTTGCAGTTGCAAGCAGACCCGCCGAAAGCGCCCATCCAGAAAATGATGCTACGCGTAGAGCCCGCGGGTACCCGGGTGGCGCAAGGAGGGTTGTTTGCGCCTTGCACTCCCGATCCGGAAAAACTGGAGTTGACCCTTGCGCGGCTGGCCAAACTGGTGGGTGATGGCAATGTTGGTTCGGCAGAATTGCTGGATACCTATCGACCGGGAAGTTTCCAGATGAAAAGGTTTCAGGAACCGGGAAACAACGCCAAATACATAGCGGAAGAAAGCTCCAGCCAACCGGTAGATAAATCCAGTCCAACAATGGGGTTTCGAATGATACGGCCGGCAGCGCCTTTAACCGTAGAACTGCGCGCTCAATTGCCTACGCGTGTTTGTTTGCATGGGGAATACGGCGAAGTCGTGGCGGCATCGGGACCCTGGAGGACTTCGGGAGATTGGTGGCAAGAAAACTCCTGGCATCAGGATGAATGGGATTTGGCAATTGATTTCGGCAATTCCACGGATTCCCGGGAAGGGCACAAGAAGCGACAACGGCAAGGCGGGGTCTACCGGATTTATTACGATGCGATCCGTCAAAGTTGGTTTGCGAGAGGGTTCTACGATTGATGTACACGGAATTGCATGCGCGGTCGGCTTTCAGCTTTCTGGAAGGCGCGACCATTCCGGAAGAACTGGTGAGCGTATGCGTCGAAAAGGGCATGTCCGCGATTGCGGTGATGGATCGCGACGGACTTTATGGCGCGCCACGATTTTATCAAGCCGCGCAAAAAATTCCCTTGCAAGCACACATCGGCGCAGAAGTCACCTCGTCTTCCGGATGGCGGTATCCCTTGCTCGTGAAATCACGCGAAGGGTATCAGAATCTCTGCCGCCTGATTACGCGCATGAAATTGCGAGCCAAAAAAGGCGAAGGGCAGATCGAAGAAGCCGAGCTCGAACAAATGCACGAAGGACTAGTCTGTCTTACGGGAGGGGAGGAGGGGCCGTTAGCCGAAGCATTGTCACGAGGCGGGATCACGCAAGGGATGCAATGCGTGCGACGATTGTGCGAAATGCTCGGGCGGGGAAATGTTTATGTGGAGTTGCAGAGGCACTACTCCCGGGAGGAAGAAGCGCGCAACCAAGCGGCGGTGGAGATTGCGCGCCGGTTGTCGTTGCCCTTGCTGGCTACCAATGATGTTTGCCATGCCTTGCCGCAGCAGAGAGAACTTCTCGATGTATTCACGTGCATTCGACAACATCGCCATCTGGAAACCGCGGGGCGGTTATTGGCGCGCAATTCGGAGCGGCAGCTGAAATCACCCGCGGAAATGGAGGATTTGTTCGCGGATCTCCCCGAAGCGATTGCCAATACACAGGAACTTTCTTCACGATTGGGATTTACCCTGAAAGACCTGGGATATGAATTCCCCAAATATCCGGTTCCGGAGAACAAGACACAGATGCAGTTTTTGCGGGACTGCGCTTATGAAGGGATGATTTCGCGTTACGGTTCTGGGAACGAAAAGGCGCGCCAGCAAATCGATCGTGAATTGGCGCTTATCAAAAAGCTCGACTTGCCGGGCTATTTCCTGATTGTTTGGGACATCGTTCGCTTCTGCAATCAAAGCAATATTCTTGTTCAAGGGCGCGGGTCGGCGGCAAACAGCGCGGTGTGCTATGCGCTGGGGATAACCGCCGTCGATCCCGTGGGCATGGAGCTTCTGTTCGAACGATTTCTTTCGCAGGAGCGCGGAGAGTGGCCAGACATCGATCTGGATCTTCCGAGCGGCGACCAGCGCGAGCGCGCCATTCAATATGTGTACGAACGTTACGGAAAACTTGGAGCGGCGATGACCGCCAATGTCATTACTTATCGAGGGCGTTCCGCGGCTCGCGAAATCGGAAAAGTACTGTCCTTTGATCCCGAAACGCTCGGGCGTCTGGCGACGCTGGTAAGCGCGTGGGAGTATAGGGACGAGAAAGATACGCTGGAGCGGCATTTCCACGATGCCGGTTTTGATCTGAAGCATCCCAAAATCCGAAAGTTTTTTGAGCTGTGCATCAAAGTGCAGGATCTTCCGAGGCATCTGGGGCAGCACTCGGGAGGGATGGTGGTTTGCCAGGGACAATTGGATGCGGTGGTTCCCCTGGAGCCGGCGAGCATGCCCGGGCGAGTGGTCGTGCAATGGGACAAAGAAGATTGCGCGGACATGGGAATCGTGAAGGTAGATCTGTTGGGCCTGGGCATGATGGCGGTGCTGGAAGATACGCTGAAACTAATTCGGGAACACCGTTGTGAAGAAATCGATCTAAGCCACCTTCCTGCGAACGACAAGCTGGTTTATGAAACGTTGCAAAAAGCGGATACGGTGGGAATGTTTCAGATCGAGAGCCGCGCGCAAATGGCATGTTTACCACGCCTGAAGCCAAAATGTTTTTATGACATTGTTGTGCAAGTGGCGATCATCCGGCCGGGACCTATCGTGGGGAAAATGGTTCATCCTTATCTGAAGCGCAGGCAAGGGCGCGAAGCGGCAGAGTGCCTGCATCCTTCGTTAGAGCCGGTGTTGGCGCGTACGTTAGGCGTGCCTCTTTTTCAGGAGCAACTGCTACGAATGGCCATGATTGCCGCGGGATTCACGGGTGGAGAAGCGGAGGAGCTGCGCCGGGCATTCGGGTTCAAACGTTCCGAAAAGCTCATGAAAGATGTAGAGGTAAAACTCCGACAGGGAATGGACAAAAAAGGAATCACCGGAGAAGTTCAGAACACCATTGTTAACTCCATCACGTCGTTTGCTTTGTACGGATTTCCGGAATCGCACGCAGCCAGCTTCGCGCTAATCGCGTACGCCAGCGCTTATTTGAAATGCCACTATCTGGATGCTTTTACCGCGGCGATGTTGAACAACCAGCCAATGGGCTTCTATCATCCGGCGACACTAGTGAAGGATGCGCAGCGCCATGGTTTGCGCGTGCGTCCAATCGACGTAACACGTTCGGACTGGCTTTGTACTCTGGAAGAGAGTCGCGATGAATGGACGGTTCGCCTGGGACTTCGTTATGTCAAAGGGATGCGGGAAGATGCTGGCCGGGAAATCGTTCGCCAGCGAGGTATTTGCGCGTTTCGCTCGATTGATGATCTGAAGCGGCGGGTGCCCGTGTTGCAAAAACCGGAACTGGGAGCCCTGGCGGCAATTGGCGCTTTGAATTTCATAGAGAAGGGAATTCGCACGCACCGGCGCGATGCTCTGTGGCAAATCGAACGAGTGTCACGGCGAGCCGGCCCGCTTTTTGATGGACTGGAAGAGGAGCGAGGCGCAGGCAGCACGGAAAGTTCCCCGTTGCTGCCCATGACAATAGAAGATCGGCTGGTCGCGGACTTCCGCAATACGGGAATGACCGTGGGGCCTCATCCACTGGCTTTTCACAGGGAATATTTGAAGGAAAGAGGCATTCTCTCTGCTATCGATTTACACAAGATTCGCGATGGAGAAAAGGTTCGAGTCGCGGGTTCGGTGATTGCACGCCAACGCCCGGGAACAGCGAAAGGCTTTGTTTTTCTCAGCCTCGAAGATGAAACAGGAATCTCCAATGCCATTATTACACCGCAGCTATTCGAACGAGAGCATGTGACGGTAGTCCATCAGCAGTTTTTACTGATCGAGGGCGTTCTACAAAACATGGATAACGTTATTTCCGTCAAAGCGGAAAACATTCAACCATTAGGAGTGACCCGTGCCGAAACCAGCTCACACGATTTTCACTGAAGCCGGCCGGCGACCATGGTCTATTTCCGTCAGAGGCTTTTCAACAGGGCTTGAAGCCCGTTCCACAGAATCTGAACTCCTATACACACCAGCAAGAAAGAAGAGAGCCGCATGATCACGCTCATGGCCGTCGGCCCCAGCAAGTTGGCCAAACGATCCGCAAAGCCGTAGCAGATAAAAACGCTGACGGCGATCAACGCGGAACCGAGAATGGCGGCGAGAATAGCGAGCAAATTGGGACCTAAATGACGAGGCTCATTGGCGCCCAGAGTAATCGCTACGGAAATGGATCCGGGCCCGACTGTCAGGGGAAGCGTCAGGGGATAGAATGCGTTTCGAAAGATGTCTTCGGCATTGACATTGCTCTGCACGGCATCGCTGCGGTCGAGTCCCTCCTTTTGATTCAGCATGGCCCAGCCTGAGGAAATAACGATCAAGCCTCCGCCGACCTGGACAACGGGAAGAGAGATACCAAAGAAAGTAAGAATGTGAGTTCCAATCACGAACGAACCGATCAGGAGAACGAAACTGTTGATGGCGATGCGTTGGGATAACAACCGGCGAGCGGCGGGAGAATATTGGCGGGTCAGCGCCAGAAAAATGGGGCTACCGCCCAGAGGGTTCACGATCGGAAAGAGCGCGGTGATAATCAGAAGGGTGGTTTTTAGAACTTCAAGCATCGAAGCCCCTCGAAAGGCAGAATGCGGAGTATATCCGAGGAGCGAGCACTCACAAGCAAAGGCCTGTGGCGTGGGTGCCCAGCCCGCCGCAGGAGCTCAAGACCGACGGGCGGCGATGACTTTGCATGTGGTGATCACCTGGCCCACATGGCGCTGCGTGTGGTCGGCGATGTGAACCAGCAGACCGCAAAGGGTGGTTGGTAGCGCCTTTCTTCCGACGGATCGGGCTGCTTCCAGATCGGCTCGTTCGAGAATGAGTATGCGCTTCGCGGCACTGTCGAAACTCAGCTTCAATTCGGCGAACAACTGATGAACATTGCCAGCCGGTTGATGTTCGGATCGCAGCGCATCCATTTGTGTGTCGTTGAGAGCCCAGTTCTCGGCGTAGGTGAGGAGGCGGTCGATGCTTCGAGCGATGTGTTGAAGTTGAAATGCCACGGAAGGCAATCCTGCAGGCCGGGCATTTAACTCGTCAGTGGTTAAATCGGCGCACCATTGTTTCAAGTCCTCGTCCGCCAACTCCAAAGCGTGGAGGACAGCGCGAGGCACGGCGAGCACTTCCTGCAGGGTGCCGCGCAGCCAGGGCTCGGGAGGTGACGGGGCAGAAGGCATTCGTCGCGAATTGTCGGTGTCAGACATGTACGTCCTTTGCTTGCAAATTGAGGGGATCACGCCAAATGAAGATTCTAAGCTGGAATGGATAGTCTTGCCGAACGAGCGATGCTGGGCTAGAGTCTCGAACGGTTCTGAGGAGAGGCATGGCTCGAAAGAAGCAGGGGGAGAAACCCGGACTTGCGGGTGAGCGTGTGAGTGTCTTGATCAATCGCGGCAAATTAGCGCGCCGGGTGACGGAGATGGCTCGACAGATCCGCAAAGATTTTCCCGCAGAGCCCCTTCACCTGGTGGGTGTGTTGAAGGGAGCCGTATTTTTCCTGACGGACTTGGCCAAACAGATTTCTGGCGATGTGTCTCTCGATTTCATCGCGGTTTCGAGTTACGGATCCGGTACGCATTCTTCGGGCGAAGTTCGACTGACGCGAGACCTGGACACCAGCATTGAAGGGAAGACCGTCATCGTGGTGGAAGACATCCTCGATACCGGCATGACGTTGCAATACCTGCTGCGGGTCTTTGAACAGCGCAAGCCAAAACGGTTACGAGTCGCCGTCTTACTGGACAAGCCGGAACGGCGGATTGCCGCGGTACACGCCGACTATGTCGGATTTCCGATCCCCAATGAGTTTGTAGTCGGCTACGGTCTCGACTATGCCGAACGCTACCGCCACCTGCCCTATATTGGAGTGCTGGAGCTGGCTTCGACCGGCAAACTCGATTGAGCATGGTCCAAGGACGGACTTGCCGGTAGCCGGAGGCCGCAGCTGCACCTGCTATAATAATTAGACCGCATGAACCCTGCACAAGCTCATTCGGAAGAACAAACGACCTCGGCCGTCTCCGCCGAGGTTTTGGCAACGCTGACGGAGATCGGGGAGGAAGTGAACTCCTCACTCGATCTGGACGAAGTATTGTCGCGCACCGCCGCGCTCGTGAAGCGCCATGTAGATTACGAAATTTTTGGCGTGTTGATGCTGGAGGGCGACGGCAGTTACCTCAAGCACCGCTTTTCCATCGGCTATCCGCGAGAACTGGTGGAACACCTGCGGGTACCCGTGGGGCAGGGAATTACGGGTACAGCCGCGGCTACCGGGCACTCCGTTCGAGTCGGCGACACCCACTCCGAACCGCGGTATATCAATGCTATCGAGAACGTGAGATCCGAGCTGGCAGTTCCCCTGATGCTGCAAGGGAAGTGCATCGGTGTCCTCGACGTTCAGAGCAGGCATCCCGAATATTTTACGCCGGAACAACAAAACATCATGACGCTGCTAGCCAGCCGGTTAGCGGTGGCGATCGAAAATGCGCGGCTCTTCCAGAAAGTGAGCGCGCAAGCGGAAACCCTGTTGCTTCTCAATGAGGTGGGACGCGAGACCAGCTCCATCCTCGATGTCGAAGAGTTGCTGCGGCGAGCCGCAGAGCAGACCAAGCGCGTCATCGATTACCAGATTCTGAGCATCATGCTTTACGACGAAGATCAGAAAGTATTTCGTCACCGAGTGGACGTGAAGCACGGCCAAAGCGTGCAGGGAAAGTTGCGCGTGGCGACGAGCGAAGGGCTCGTGGGGGCTGCGGCGACTTTGAAAGAACCTGTCCTGGTTCCCGACGTAAGTCTGGATCCGCGCTACCTCATGGTGAATCCGGAAACCAGGTCGGAACTGGCCATACCCATGATGCACAAGGGAAAGGTGATCGGAGTCCTGGATCTAGAGAGTCCGCAATTGAATTATTTCACGGAAGACCATGTGCAAACGCTCTCGATACTGGCGGCGAATCTGGCGGTGTCGCTGGAAAATGCACGGCTGTACGAGAAGGTAGCGCGGGATGAAGCGCGCCTGGAGCGCGATCTTCAAGCCGCAAAACGCATTCAGGGAGCGCTGCTGCGGCCGGTACCGCAGGAGGACTACGGGTTGGATCTTGCAGCTCGCTACCTTTCCGCGCGGGAAGTGTGCGGCGACCTCTATGAATTCCTGCGTTACGGTCCGCAACAGTTGGGTATCGTTCTGGGCGATGTAAGCGGAAAGGGGACCGCGGCGGCGCTGTATGGTGCGGTGGCCATCGGCATCATGCGCAGCCTAACACCCCAGAAACTGCAGCCTGCCGAGTTGTTACGGCAGATGAACCAGATCGTAGGCGAGCGCCGGGTGGAAGGCCGCTTCATGACGGCTTGCTTTGCGACTTGGCAGAAGGGGCGAAGCAAGCTGCGCATCGCCAATGCCGGACAGTCGCAGCCGTTGCTTTATAAGGAAGGGCGTTGCGGGAAAGTAGAATTGACCGGCTTCCCACTGGGAATTTTTGAGGAAGTCAGCTACGAGGAGTGGAGCGTGACGCTGAATCCCGGGGATATCGTCGTGTTCCATTCCGATGGTATTGCCGAAACGGCCAATGCGGAGGGCCAGTTTTTCGGTACGGAGAAACTACGGAAGCTGATTGAGGATCAGCACGATCTCAACGCTACGGAACTTGCCGACCGTATCTTGAATGAAGTGGACTGGTTTTCGCAAAGCGCCCCCTTGTCCGATGACCGCACTTTAGTGGTCCTTAAAGTAAAATGAGCGATGTCATCAGACCTAATTCTCACCGTCCTGTGTTCGTAGACCCTTCCACTTTTACCCCCGGCTTCTCGGAGAGCAAATCTGGACAAGTGCTGTGCGAGCGGACCCCCCTGGCGACAATCGCTACAAAGTTCGGAACACCGACGTACGTTTATAGCCGGCAGGCCATAGACCAAGCGCAAAGTCAGTTACATGCGGGACTGGGACAGTTGCCGCACACGCTGTGTTTTGCCGTAAAAGCGAACGCGAATCTAACAATCCTTCGGCACATGGCCAAGAGTGGCAACGGTTTCGACGTTGTTTCCGGCGGAGAACTGATACTGCTGAAACGACTGGGAGTACCCGGGAAACGGGTTGTGTTTTCCGGTGTAGGAAAGACGCGCGAGGAAATACGGGAGGCACTGCGTTATCCAGCACCGCGTCGTGGAGGGCAACGCGGCATTCTGCTCTTCAATGTGGAGTCGGAAGCGGAATTGGAAGTTCTGCTGGGCGAGGTTTCGAAGCTCTCCAATTCCCGCCCGGGAATTTCGCTGCGCGTGAATCCGGACGTGTTGGCAGGCGGGCATCCGCATATTTCCACCGGGCTGCGCGAACACAAATTCGGGCTGGACTGGTCAGATGCTCGCCGCTTGTATATTGCGCATCGAGAATCACCGTGGATCCGATGGGACGGCATCAGTGTTCATATCGGGTCCCAAATCGTAACCTTAGGCCCGTTCCGTGACGCACTTGAGCGCCTTGCCGGCTATGTGCGCGAACTGCGGCGTGAGGGCGTGTCTCTTCGCTATCTGGATGTTGGCGGAGGACTGGGCGTTCGATACACGAACGAGAGGCCTCCCGAGCGCGAGCAATACGCTAGAACCATAGCTCGAAGCGTTCGGCCATTCGATCTTCATCTCTTGCTGGAGCCAGGCCGGACCATCGTGGGACCCGCAGGAGTCCTTTTGACGCGCGTGCTTTACGTCAAACGCAACCGTCGCAAAACGTTTGTCGTTGTGGATGCCGCGATGAACGATCTAATGCGGCCGGCGCTGTACGGTGCGATCCACCCAATCACAAGGGCAACCCGCGCCGACCGAAAACGAGGAAGATTCGAACGCGTGGATGTCGTTGGTCCGGTGTGCGAGAGCGCCGACTGCTTTTTGAGGGATTGGCCTCTGGGCGAGGTTGCGCCGGGTGAGCTTCTGGTGATCTGGGTAACCGGAGCTTATGGAATGAGCCAGAGTTCGAACTACAACGCGCGATATCGCGCGGCGGAAACGCTGGTGGAGGGAACTCGCGCGCGACTTATTCGCCGAAGAGAGACTTCGGAAGATCTAATACGTTGCGACGTACTGGCTTAGTTTGTGTGGCGCTTCTTACGCCTCGCCCCACTTCAATTTGTTCCGCAAGATCTCGAAATATGACTTGTTGGGCGGCTGAATCAAACGCAATTTCTGAGCGGCGCGACGCAACACAACCTTATCCGCGGCGTGCATCGGAATTCCGGTCTGACCGTCGAGGGTGAGGAATACCGACTCTGTGCCGGAAGACAGTGTAATTTCGACGGAAGATGAATCGCGGACCACGACCGGCCGGCCACTCAGCGTGTGGGGACAAATTGGCGTGATCACCCAGGATTCCACGGCAGGATGAATAATAGGTCCTCCGGCTGACAGCGAATAGGCGGTTGAGCCGGTGGGCGTCGCCACGATCAAGCCATCCACGCGATACCGGCATACAAAATCCGCGTCTACGGCCAATTCCATCTCGATCATCCGCGCCAACGTACCTTTATTGATTACCGCCTCGTTCAGAACCGTCTGTCGCTCGACCGCGCTGCCTTGGCGCAACAGCGCGACCTCCAGCATCACGCGTTCGCTAGAGGAAAAATTGCCGGCCATGACGTCGTTCAGGGCCGGATACATTTCCTCCAAAGTGAAACTGGTAAGAAATCCCAAGCTGCCCATGTTGACGGGAAGAATCGGGATACCCAGAGGAGCAGCCACACGAGCGGCGGCCAAAAGGGTGCCGTCACCGCCCAGCACCAGCAGAAGGTCGGAGCCTTGCGCGACTGCGGCGCGACTTTGTCCTTTCGATTGATCCTGCAAACACCCGGCCGTCTCGGTGTCGTGAATTACGGCGATGCCTCTGGCATGAAACCAATCCAGCAGGGGCGGCACGACTTCCGCCAGATGAGACCTGCGGGGGCGGGAAATGATGCCAATTGTTCGAAAGGCGGCTGGGAGTGGCATGTGTGAATGCGATTCTACTCTAGTGGCTTTTTGCACGTGTGCAGAAAATATTCCTGATTACCCTCAGCGCCGGCCAGGTGACTCGGGCAAACTGCCAGCACTTTCAGGCCGTGAGACTCGCACTCGGCCCGGACGGTTTCGACGGCCTGCCGCTGAAGCGCAGAATCTTCCACGATGCCCCCGGAAGGCACATCTGTGCGTCTTAGCTCAAACTGAGGCTTTACCAACACCAGAAAGTCCGATTCAGGTTTCAAGACTGAAGCGACGGGACCCAGAATCTTGCGGACAGAAATGAAAGACACATCGGCTACCGCCAATTCAATCTGTTCGCCAAGGTCCTTCCGCTGCAAGTCTCGCGCGTTGCGTTTGACGCGTAGGACGCGTTGGTCCTGCTGGAGCTTCCAAGCGAGCTGGCTGATATTTACGTCAACGCAGTACACGCGCAGGGCTCCCTGCTGCAGCAAGCAATCGGTAAAGCCCCCGGTGGAAGAGCCCACGTCCAGGCACACGCGGCCGGTCACGGAGAGCCCAAAATCCGACAGTGCGCCTTCGAGTTTGAAGCCGCCGCGGCTGGCATATTTCTGAAGTCGATCAAAAAGCTCGACTCGGCTATCGGCCTTTATCGATGCACCAGCCTTGTCCACGCGCACGCCGTCTACCTGCACCTCGCCCGCAAGCGCCATGGCTTGCGCCTTGGCGAGAGACTGCGCCAGGCCGCGCTCGACAAGAACAGCATCGAGGCGTTTCCTTGGAGTTTTGGGTTTCATGGAATACTGCGGTCGATCAAGTCCGGCGGAGGACCAGATACTCGGCAATCTCGCGTAGTCTGTCAGCACGCGTGCCAAAAGGTTCGAGCTCGACGATCGCGCGCGTCGCCAACTGCTTCGCAATCTGGTGCGATTTCCTTAAACCATACACGGAAGGATAAGTTGCCTTCTGTTGAGCCACATCTTTACCAGCCGTTTTACCCAATGCCTCGGAGGATTCTTCCACGTCTAAAATATCGTCGGTTACTTGAAAGGCCCAGCCAATATTTTCTCCGAAGCGGCGCAATCGGCCGACTTCTTCCTCTGGTGCGTCGGAGCACAGCGCTCCGGTCGTCACCGACGCGCGAATCAGCGCGGCAGTCTTGGAACGGTGAATAAATTCCAAAGTTTTCGGTTCAACCTTGTGACCTTCAGCTTCCAGATCGGCGACCTGACCGCCAACCATGCCGTTGACGGTGCCAGCAGCCACCGCGACTTCGTGAACCATTGCCACTGCCCGCGGAGCGGGAACCGGGGCTTCGCAGATGGTCTTGAATGCCAGGGTCAACAGCGCGTCGCCAGCTAGAATGGCAGCCGCCTCGCCAAATTTCTTGTGACACGTTGGCTTGCCGCGGCGCAGATCGTCGTTATCGAGAGCCGGCAGGTCGTCATGAATCAACGAATAGGTGTGAATCATCTCGATGGCACAGGCGGGATACATGGCCGCCACAGCTTGATCGAATATGCGCGCGGTCTCCAGGCAAAGGATCGGGCGGATCCGCTTTCCTCCGGCGAATACGCTGTATCTCATCGCCTGATGAATGCTTGCCGGCGTCGTCGTATTGGCAGGTAGCAACCCCTCCAGCGCGCGGTCCACATCCAAACGATCTTGTTCAAAAAAATCAGGTGGCGAGGTCGGAACGGTCTGCGAAGCGCGGCTTGCGGAAGAATTAGCGGTCGTCACGAATCGCCCTCGCGCTCCGGATCAAAAGGAGCGGCGGCTAGTTTCCCATCAGCTTTCTTGAGCAGGATTTCCACCCGGCCCTCAGCCTCTTCTAATTGCCGTTGGCACTCGCTTGACAATGCCACGCCCTCTTCAAACAGCTTCATTGCGTCGTCCAGCGACAGTTGCGGGCTCTCCAGGCGCCTGACGACCTCTTCCAGGCGCGACAGCGAACGTTCAAACTCAGGCTTCTTGTACGGCTCGGTCTTCTTTGCTGGAGTTGAGTTCAAGAAATCGCCCTATCTTGGTTCCTGTGCGTCCGTTCCCTGGTGAAACCAGTTCTATCTCGGCACTTGGGCATTCTAAGGCACGCGACTGAGCCGAAACAATCGGTTTGTGTTCGGCGTGGCAGCCCAGATCGATTGGTGAAGAATACGGCTGGTTCCCCTAGCGCGCGGGCTTCAACGTCAACTTGTGCTTACGCGCCTTGGTCTCCTCCGCATCGCTGAAAGGTTGAAAAATGGGGAGTCCCTCATACCAGTACGCGAACTGATCGCTATAGTGCTTGCTCCCCAGCTGTCCGGATTCCCCAGCGGGAATCAGCAATATCGACTCATCCCAGTTGCCCAAGTTCGCCACAAAGCGCATCGCCGGCCCGTGATTCCTGGTTGCCGCGCGAACGCTGTATTGCGTGCCGGCCTGCGGTTTTCCGGTGATACTCAGGAGTTTCCGCAAGAGTCCTTCGTGGCCCAGCGGATGAAACATGTCCAAGGAATTGAAACGGGACCATCGCCAATCTTCAACCTTGCCGCTGGATGTGTCCGCAGCTAACTTCGCAACTGCGCGGTCAGCTGCCTGCATCAGCACTTCATCGTAGCGGTGAAAGCCGGGCGGAAGCCACTTCTCGGGCCGATCTGTGAGGATGCGCTGGAGGAACGTGTTGCTGCGCCACTGATACAGGTTTACCTCGTCTTTCAGGTAAGGCTCAAGAATCAGCGTCAGCGCCGCCCGCCTGGTTCCGGTCAGGAATGGGACCTCTAATGAGTTCGCATCTGCAATGCCATTCCAGTCCTTCAGTCCTTCGACGAGTTTCTTCGCGCGGGCGTCTTTAGGTTGA
This sequence comes from uncultured Acidobacteriota bacterium, assembly GCA_963819745.1. Lineage (GTDB taxonomy): Bacteria > Acidobacteriota > Terriglobia > Acidiferrales > UBA7541 > Acidiferrum. Next base: position 168,008 of record CAWFXG010000021.1, read on the forward strand.
ACGGTCTTGGCAGCCGCGACGAGTTGGTCCGCGAGGAATAAATGCGGATAGCTATACGTATCCGTTTGGACCTTTAGCATGTCCGTGGGCCGGAGATCGTGTTTGTCTCGGAGTAGATCGTAGATGCGTGCCGTCCGATAGGGCTCTTCCCACCGGTCGGTAAGATAAGGTTTGTAAGCTGGACCAACCACGCGCGCATTTGCCGTTACGATCAAGCCACTGTCCGGGTTGAGCGCCTGAGGGAGCTGGTCGAAGGGAATGTATCCGGTCCATTCATAGTCGTCTGTATCGCCTGGAACGGGCACTTCTCCATGCCCTTTCTTTCGGACCGGGACGCGGGCACCCATGATGTAGCCGATATTTCCCTTCACGTCGGCGTACACGACATTCTGCGCAGGCCCCCAGACCTTTCTCATCACGTTGCGAAATTCATCCCAGTTCTGGGCTTTGCCCAACAGGTTGTAGGCGTTTACGAGACCGCCGGGCTCCAGCGCGGTCCAGCGCAACGAGAAACTCTTGTCCTCTTCCCGATGAACGATAGGGCCGTGCCTGGTTACCGTAACAGCAAGGTGATCGTCGGGGTGGCCCTTTACGTGAATCACTTCATCGAATACCTGGGCCTTCGTCCAATTGCCGCGGACGCGATACTCATCAGCGGCTTTTGGGTTGAACTTCTCTATGTAGAGATCCTGCACATCGGCGCCATTGTTCGTGAATCCCCATGCCAGGCGATCGTTGTGACCAATCACCACAAATGGGGCGCCCGGGAGCGTGAATCCCTTCACGTTCCAGCCGGGCGCGGTCAAATGCACCTCGTACCAAATGGGAGGTATCGATAGTTCCAAGTGGGTGTCATTCGCCAACAGTGGCTTACCCGTCGCCGTATGATCTCCGCTAACCACCCAATTGTTGCTCCCTAACCCTTTGCGTATCTCCCGGCGGGAACAAATCAGAAAATCCTTTACCGAAACACTCAACGCGGAAGTGAGATCTGGAGGATTGTCAGGAGTCGCCCACTCTCCGTCATCACGGCCCCCTGCTTTCAGCACCGAGTCCGGTTGCATTTCGTCATCATCGTCGTCGTCATCCGAATCATCATGCGAACGTTGCGAGCCGTCATCCGCTGCATTCGGATCGCCTACGACGAAGTGGTCCATCGCGGCATCCTCCGCAAAGAGCACCCGCGCACGTTCCCATCCGACTCTTTCCGTCACCTTGGCGCGATCAATTTCGTCTTCCCAGGTATTCGTCAGTGTCTGATACATATATCCGACGATGACCAGGGAATCAGAGGGTAACCAAGGTTGCGGCTTATAGTTCAACAGAGAAAACTCAATCGGAAGGCTATCGCGATGGTCCTGAAGGAAGTGATTCACGCCACGGGCGTAAGCCTCAAAAATTGCGCGTGAAGCTGCGTCCATGGCCGCCAGGTCCCTATCCGCCGCCCGGCCGAACCCGAGAGTGCGAAATTCTTTGTCCACACCCACGGTTACTGGACCGAGAACTTCGGAGAGCTGTCCTCTCGATACCCGCCGCAGCAAATCCATTTGCCACAGGCGATCCTGCGCCATTACGTAGCCTTGCGCTTCCACGAGGTCTTCCACGGATTCCGCACGAACGTGCGGAACGCCCCATCCGTCACGTTCCACAATTACTTCCTTCTGGAGCCCAGGCAGAGTTATTGAGCCACCAAGCTGCGGAAGGGGGCGATAGACATACCACCAAAGGATTGCTGCAGCGGAGGCCAGTACAATCACAAGAGACCAGGAAAACACGCGTAGGACAATTCGCAAACCAGCTCCCGCCTGCAAGATTGAAAAATCAGTGTAGAGGACAGGCTTGGCGTAAGCAACTTGGCGCCGCATCCAGGAACGATTTCGCGCCGGAATCCTGGCTGCTGCTACAATGCCAGCCAGAGGTTCATGACGCGCTCCTATGTTTCTGGTCCGGCTGATCGGCGTGCTAACGCTGGTTGCGCTGAATGGGTTCTTCGCGGCGGCGGAATTCTCCTTGGTAGCCGTGCGGTTGTCTCGCGTGCGGCAATTGGTGCAAAAAGGAGAGCCGCGGGCCCGGGTTGTCGAAGGGCTCTTGAGCGATCTGCATCGTGTGGTCTCCGGTGTGCAGGTGGGCATAACCCTGACGAGCCTGGCTTTAGGGGCACTCGGTGAAAGCACAGTTGAGTTTCTTCTTCAGGCAATTTTCCCGGTTCATCGCGGTGGTGCGCGGGCGATTCTTTTCACGCATGCGATAGCTTTCGCCGGCGCGTTTATTTTGTTGAGCTCCTTGCACGTAGTCGTGGGCGAGCTGGTTCCGAAGACACTCAGCCTGGCTCGAGCGGAACGCGTGGCATTGTTGCTGGCGCGCCCGTTCAGTCTTTTCCTGAAGACGTTCCGTTGGGCGATCGATTTATTGGATGGAGTCTCAGGCGTCATCGTCAAGGCTCTTGGAGTGTCCGGGGCCCAGGTCCATACGGCCGTACATTCCACCGAAGAGCTCCAGATTCAAATTCAGCAAGCTCGCGAGCGAGGTTTGCTTGCGCCCGGCGAGGAAAAATTCATCGTCAGCGCGATTGAATTAGGGCAGGTGCAGGTACGCGAAATCATGGTGCCTCGTCCAGACATGCACATGCTTCCTGTGGAAGCTACGATGGACGAGGTAATGAGCACATTTGCGATGACACAGCGATCGCGAATCCCCGTTTATCGGGGTACCCCGGACCAGGTTCTGGGCTTTGTCCACATAAAGGATATGTTGTGGATCTTGCTGGATCGAGAGCGCCGCATTCAGGAACACCTCGCGCCCTCGGTTTTTGATCTGCGCCGCATTCTTCGGGAAGTTTTGATTGTTCCAGAAACCAAGCCGGCCGGCGAGACTCTTGCCGAGTTGCGGAATCGTCGAGTGGGAATCGCCCTGGTGGTGGATGAATTTGGCAGCATTCTTGGCCTGGTGACCCTCGAAGATATCCTCGAGCAAGTGGTCGGCGAGGTTTACGACGAATTTGATGTTGTCGAGCGTCCGCTTACGCTTGCGGACGGTGCCGTCGTTTTTGATGCGGCCCTGAATGTGCGAGACCTAGATACGCAATACAACATCACCCTGCCCGAGGATCCCGCGTACGCGACAGTCGGTGGCTTCGTTCTGGATCAACTGGGATTTATACCGCGAGGCGGCGAAAGTTTCGAGTACGACAATCATTTTTTCACCATCGTGGAGATGGACGGAAAGCGCGTCGCGCGTGTAAAGATCGAGCGGGTTGGCATCCGGGACCGCAAGGGAGCCGTCGCCACAGACACGGCCCAGCCGAAGAGTGCAACCAAATCGACGGAGACGGGTTCGCCCGCGAAAGCCGGCTGATGATTCGACGCTTGCTTTACCGCTTGTTGCGTACCTTGCCCGCGCTGTGGCTTGTGCTCACTCTTGTTTTTCTCATGATCCATATTGTTCCTGGCGATCCTGTCGAACAAATGCTCGGAGAAGGTGCGGCGCCTGGCCAAGTCACGCAGCTTCGTCACGCCCTGGGCCTCGATCGCCCGCTGCTCGTGCAATATGGTTCCTATTGGTTGCAGCTCGCTCGCGCCGATCTTGGCCAGTCTTTCAAATTTCAGGCACCTGTCCGGCGCATAATTTTTGAACGCTATCCAGCCACATTGAGCTTAGCTTTCCTTGCCTTGTTGGCGTGTGCGGCGCTGGCAATCCCGGCGGCGGTCCTTGCGGCTCACCGGCGGGGCCAGGCGCTGGATCGAGCGGTTGGCTTTTTCACACTCTTTGGACTGGCGTTTCCGAATTTCGCGCTGGGGCCGGTTCTGATTCTGATTTTCTCCATTGAACTCGGAATCCTGCCTGTTTCCGGCCGAAGTGGACCGGCTGCCTATGTACTTCCCGCCGCCACTCTGGGAGCCGCACTCGCAGCCATTCTGACGCGCATGGTGCGGTCCGCCATGCTGGAAGAACTGTCGAGTGACTATGTTCGCACCGCCCGCGCTAAGGGCCTCTCTTCCGCCGTCGTTCTTTTCCGCCACGCTTTTCGCAACGCTCTTATTCCGATCATCACCATTCTCGGCCTGCAGTTTGGAACGCTTCTGGCCGGCACCATTGTTACCGAAACTATCTTTTCCTGGCCTGGTATTGGCAGATTGACGGTGCAAGCGATCTCTGCGCGCGATTATCCCCTGCTCCAGGGCTGTATTTTGGTTATCTCCGTCTCCTACGTGCTGGTAAATTTCGTCACCGATTTACTTTATGCAGTTGTCGATCCGCGGGTGCGGACCTCATGATCCTTATCGAGATGGTGCGCCAATTTCTCCGGCATAGTGCGGTAGCCCGGGTCTCGTTTTCTTGTGTGGTGCTGCTTATATGCGTCGCTTTGCTCGCGCCCTGGATTGCCCCGGTCGATCCTTCGGCGCAGCAACTCGCGGCGCGTCTGCAGGGGCCGTCGGTTGCGCATTGGATGGGTACTGATGAACTCGGCCGCGACACTTTCTCGCGCACGTTGTATGGAGCGCGAGTCTCGCTGCTTGTAGCTTTCGCGGTGGTCTGTGGGTGCGGCTTGACGGGACTCATGGCGGGAACCTTGGCTGGTTATGCAGGCGGCTGGCTGGACAACGTGGTCAACTTGCTGCTCATCAACGCCTTCCTTTCCTTCCCCGGAATCCTGCTGGCGATTGCTTTCGCGGCCTTTCTTGGGCCCGGAATCGGGAAAGTGATTCTCGCGCTGGTGATTACCGGCTGGGCGGGTTATGCGCGCCTGGCCCGAGCGCAAACCCTAAAGGTTAAGGAATTGGAGTTCATCCTCGCGGCGCGCTCTTTGGGCGCGTCGCATTGGCGAATCATGATTCGCCATTTATTGCCCAATATCCTGCAACCAGTTCTAGTCCAAGCCACGGTCGGTTTGGCGGGAGCCATCCTGGCGGAGTCTACACTCAGCTTTCTTGGCTTGGGCGTGCTCGCTCCCGTCCCCAGTTGGGGTGCAATGCTTAACGACGCTCGCAGCCACTTGCTGGACGCTCCGCACTTGGTCATTTTTCCAGCTTTGGCCGTGATGACGGCGGTGCTGGCATTCAACCTATTGGGAGATGCCTGGCGTGACTGGCTGGATCCGCGTACCCGCTCACAAATGGTCGCGCTGGAAACTCATCGGTGAAATAAGGTTTCCGTAGCGAATAGGGAATACAAACACCGAATTATTGATGGGAAAGAACTACTGGCGTGCCGCGTCCAACCGTCAGTTTTCTCGCGGCGTTCGCTTTGTTGATGGCAATCTCTACATATCCGCTGGAACCGATATAAGCGATCGGTTCATCTGCATTACCGGACGCAAAGGTATGCACCAGTCGCGTCACTTCATGCGAACCTATCTGCATTTTTACTGAGCCGTTCTTCAGGGCGGAATCGCCCAGGTCTTCTGCCCGAAAATTGGTTACCAGATTTCCGAAGCTATCGATGCGCATGACCGTGCCTTTGACCACGTCGCCGCCGGCTTTCGGCCGCGGTAGCGCGAACTTCTTGTAATCGGTGATCTCCTCACCCATGGCCGCGGTTTGCCAGCCCTTGGAAAGCCACGCGGCGATTGGCGCAAAAATGTCGCGCCCATGAAACGTCTTGCTGACCGGTTGAAGATAGTAGTGTTCGGCGTTGGCGTGACGGACCACTACATTCGGATCACTTTCAAAGACCGTCGAGAGCACCCCATTGTCGGGCGCCACGAAATACTGGTTGTCCGCGGTCGCCAGCAGCGGCCGCCGCTCCGTGCCTACACCCGGATCGACCACCACGACGTGAATTGTGCGAGGCGGAAAATACGAAAACGCGGCCCCGATTGCCAGCGCTCCGTCTAGCAAATCGAAAGCGGCTACGTGATGCGTAATATCGACGATCATCGCTTCCGGATTGATCTTGAGGATCACCCCCTTGAGGGTTCCTACCAGATGATCATTCGTTCCGTAATCGGTTGTAAGGGTGATGATGGCGTTCGACAAGCAATTCTCCAACTCGAAAGAGTGTGGCAGCCAACTTCCGCCAACCAATCGGAATTTCGGCATCACTTCACGCTAGCGAACGGCGATGCATGCGTCAACCGAATGCCCAAACTGCGCTGTGCAATAGCTAACGCCTTGGCGCGCAGAGCCTGGGATCGAGTGGGGTTTCAGACGGAACCCACGATGGTCGCGGACCGCGCCGGATGGGCTGCGGTTCTCGCTCTGTCGCAGTCGTTTTCCCCGCCAATCCCGATTATGTATAATGACCTACGTCAGACGAGCGGGCGTCGTACAATGGCAGTATAGAAGCTT